>JAHDMJ010000011.1 GCA_018436095.1 Clostridia bacterium
CTTCTTTATGGCAGCACTGATAGCGAACTTTAATCTTAGCATAGCAACGCAAATTTTATTTGACTGGCCAACTATTTTTTTCTTTATTTTCATCATTACTGCTGTCATTATTTCAGCAAGTGGCCTTAAGACATTTCTTGCAGCTATTAAGGTCTTGCTGTTAAAAAAACATAGTATATCAGCCGCTGAGAATAGAAAAGCGGTAAAACTCTTTCAGTTAATTGCAAAAACTACTGTTTATTGCTCGGTTCTATTATGCGTAATAAGAGTTATGGTAATGCTCTATGATTTAGATGGCCTTACTTCGTTAGGACAATATATTCCCTTGATGCTTCGCGGGATACTTCAAGGAGTTTACATTAATTTAGTACTTGTATACCCAGCTATAAATGTGCTTCAAGCCAAGGAGAATATTGCGGAATAATCATGAGGCGTGTATCACCGTTAATGGCGAGGTAGGGTAGCTTGAAAAAACCTTCAAACCTGGTATTGTCTTTCCTTTAATTGCGCTAAGCCTTCATCTGTTCCTAGGCCTGCTGTTTTATTTAGGGGGACGAAGCCTTGTGTCGGCGCCAACTATCTTTATTACAATTATGCTATCGATTGGCGGAGTATTAATGGGCTTTATTCTCTTGGCGAAGGTAAAGAGCAAGTTGGAATAATCGGTATGATTATCGCAATTGCTGCGATTGCGTTGCCATTGGGCTTAATGACATATATTGGTGTATTCATTGTCACAGCTCTGGCGGGATTCTATTGGTAGAGGTGGGAGATGCTATTAATTTTCTCAGAAATTTTTTCCCTGCTCTTTAATCTAAATGCTACGATTATCGATAGGGTTACGCCCTATAATTTACTTGTATCTTTGATTTTTTTGTTAATCTGGCTTTGGCATCTATTCAAAAACAAAAATAAAGTAATAATTAAGTTTTTGATTTTTTACTGGAGTTCCGTTTTATTCACATCCATCGCAATGATTGTTAATGCTAACATTGATATAACAATCCCGGTATTCTCAGGATTGCTTTTATTTCTGGCAGTGGTTTTTATCTCACCCTTCATTGGCTTTACTCTTATCTTTGTTACAAATATTCATTTTAGGGCTTTCATGCTATTTTTATCATTGCTATTCATCATCCCAGGCCTATTGAAACTAAAAAAATTTCCCGATACAGAGGATACTTCTAATGAATATAGTAGGTAAGCCGAAGTATTAGGAGAAACCTATGTTAAAAAGAAAAACTACGTTACTTACATTCTTAATTATTCTGGTAATACTGGCAGGGCTCTTCATCTACGCCTCTGCGGCAAATGGCCCTCAAAGCGAAAGCCCTGTGGCTACCGCCATCTTTGTACCGGCGATTATTCCTGTGGATAATTTCGGCTATATAATGTACGGCCCCAGCGGCGGCACAGTCTTGCTGATCGATTCTATCAGCGATAATGAGTATGCCGAACTGATGACCAAACTATATCCGGACGGCGTCGTAGATGATATGGGGATTGACATACCGGGTGCTAATAACGTGGAAGAATTCGAGCCGCCTTTATTGCCGAACATACAAAGGCCTACTACTGGACGGCAGAATGACTGAGGTACACCTGACGCCGTTTACGGTGACTCTTAATAGTAACCAAAGCTCCCCTATTCTTTTTGGGGGAAAGATGGCTTCCGCCGGGAGCTCCTTGCCAAAGATTATTTCAGCAACACTTACATTAGCATTCCAACGATTTTACTTAAAGCAAACAGCAACGACTATTTTCCCTACAACGAAAGCACCTTCAAATATACCCGGTTTTATTCTTTCAAGAATACGGCCTGGCTAAAAAGCGAACTCAACTTATTATTGCCGAAGCTGAAACTTATGGAAAAAATTGATGAGAATCTGACGGGTGATTACTGCCGGCTGAAAGAACAACCGGAAGCTTCATTTCAATATGAATTGCTTGAGGTTAAAAATGCCGCTGTATTTTTCATCACGATAAACGGAAACATAAGCTGCTTTGCCATTACGAAGGCTTCCAACACATCAAACGCTTATTTGTTCTCCAATATGAGCAAGCGTTTTTTCGATTCCGCTGATCCTAATATGATACGATTTTATTCTTATTTAGAAATTCCGCTCCCCCTCCACCATATCTCCGATGAACGCATCAACGATTTATCAAATGAATGCTTCAGAGACACCCCTTATCTTATTTCCGGCAATCAAACAGATTTTATCCACTTCTACCAACATCTCAATCGCTTCGATATCATCCTTGAAGATCAGGGATTTGTCCTCTCAGAAAACAAAGAGCTGGGCTCATTCCAGACTATTTACTGGCCTGTGCGTTTTACGTTTATGGAAGAAGACGGCAAAAGTTTCTTTGTTGTGAGCTATATATAGCCGAATAAAGAAGAAAGGCGCAGAATTCATAACTCTGCGTCCTTTTCAATCTTAAAAAAGATCACTATGGGTTCCGGTTCTGGTAAGGTATAAAATAAGCTCTTTCTCAGTAATTTGGAAATTAAAAGCCCGTCTGGTGTAATGTGGCATTCCCTATAGCCGGTGTATTCACCTTTAAGCTCATGATCGCAATATTTGGGTTCTAAGGGTTCTCCGTCTGCCAATTTGCTCACTACCAGATCCATCAGATCAGGATTGTAACCTCGCTTAAGCACCCGTACTAAATCTTTTTAATATCTGGTAGTAGGAACTATCCTATACATCGTCTATCACGTCCTTTAACAGCTCCTTAAACGAGGTATAGGATTTATACTCTTCCGGATGTTCTTTCATACGCTCTACTTCTTGCATGGCGGCGATGATTTCGGCATTAGGCATATCCATTTTGATTTCAAATGGGATGCGTTGCTCCCGGATGGATTGTCGCAGAAAAAGGTTTATTGCAGTAGAAAGATCGAGACCGAACTCAGAAAAAAGGGCTTGAGCTTCTTTTTTGACCTCTGCATCCAAGCTAATATTTGCACTTACCTTTGCCATATTGTTCACCCCCTTTATCTGCTTTTATTTTAACTTATCTTGCTCATATTATCAACATTATATAAGCATAATATGTTCATAATAAGCGTTATGTGTTCTTTGTGGAAATAACAGCTGCAGCTCATACTTTTTAGAATAAAATTTTTTCGGTTTTTTTCATTTTCCCTGTAACAAAATCACCTATTGAAGAGATATACAAGATAAAAGGGAGAATTTTATACATAGTTGATGCAAAACTCCTCTATTATAGGCAGCATGAAAACGGGAGGTGTTATAATGAATATCCTCAAAAAAGGATTCCTGCTTTTTTTTATTCTGATTTTAAGCTCTTGCGGCTCGCCCGATAGTGAAGGGCCTGCCTTTCCTTTGGACGAGCAAGCATTCACCCGGGCCATCAATGATGCCGGTATACCCTTGGAGGTCACCCGGTATCGCTCCCCTGATACCACTTCTGGAACTGCTGCTGATTTTGATTCTCAGACGGTGGGGAAATACTCTTCCTTTGAGTTTCAGGGTGAAAGCGGAATTAGTGGCAGAATGACCACCGCCGATTTTGAGGGAGAAAAATATTTACACTTATCTCTGAGGCTGCCGGCTGAGCAATTCAGCTCAGATGAAGAATTTATCGAAACCGGCTTACCCCAACTATTTCAATATGCCGCCGCTTTTTATGGGCAGGCCGGTACCATGGATAAGGCTGCAAAGGCTTTTAATGCTCATATCGCCGCATCAGATAAAAGGCTTGAAGAAAGTATTGAATGGACGGAAGGCACAAATATAAACGGCCATCGCTGTACCGGCTCTATTTACAAATATACGCATGATCCCCAATACTATAGCGCTGAATTTGAAATCATGTCCGGTCTTGCTTACAATTATCGGACGATAGACCTATATTCAGTTTTCAAGCCCCAAACTGCTACAGTGGCTGAAGTCTTGGCGGCCAGTCCCCCCACTCCTGATGAAGAAGCAAAAATCTTTATTGTGCAAGGCCAATTAAAGATATTGGATAAAAAAGAAATAGAAGGCACCTTTAGCACGGTTAAAGGCCATTCCGCTGTGCTTAGCGATGAAAGCGGCAGCCTGGAGGTCTTTTTGGCCCAAGGCCACTTAAGCTTAAAGGAATGGAGACAGGAACGGAGGCATTTTCTTATCAACAGTCTTAAACGGGGCTATGTCATCGGGGATAGTATTCCGATTACGGTGTCCTTACCTGTTTTCTCTCCTGCACCAGAGCCCCTTGGGAAGGATCTGGAAGAAGATCAGGAAATCGAATACACTTATGATTCCATCAGTCAATTAAAGGATTATTCCGATCAAAAGCTGCTTAGGTATGCCCTAAAAGCCGATGGCGCCTATGCAGAATCCTGCTCTTATGAGCTATACCTCCGATTTCTCGCCTCCCCTACCCCTTTATTGGAAGAAATCTCAAAGCTGCAGCGGGAAGAACAAAAGCAGGTATTGAATTTGCTTTGTTATTATCCATGCAACTATGATTTTCAAAGTGAGTTTGAGCCGGTATTGGATAGCCTCAGTATTAATGATACGCTAACGCTTTTAAGAGATATCTATGAGCAATGGCCCCACATTGGCAATGTCGAATAGAAAGGTAGCAAATCAATGTCTCCTTTGTCCCGCAGAAAAAAGCTTCTATATTCTGTCTTCATCGGTATCCCATTGGCAGCGATCCTATCATACCTGTCCATTTTTTACGGCGGTGGCACCCTTGAAGACCGCATAGTCCTTCATACCTTTGACCTGAAGCCCGATTCTTTATATGCCGCTTTTGTTGTGGCCGACTCCATGGATGCTTATCACCATTTCGATTATGAAATCGCCGGCAACCATTTGTATCTGAAATTTTATTCCAGCGCCTTCCAGCGGGAATATCCCTCGCCGGAAATCACCATCAATGACGATTTTTCGCAGATTGACTCGATCTATCAAGTTACTTCACAGGAAGATATTCTTATTTGGACGGCGGAAGAGGGCCTTATTGAATTCCGCATCACTTCCGGAACCTACACTCCCGAAAGCTTGTCACATATTTCTCAGTATGACAACAGGAGTCTGCTCTTTTATTTGCTGGAATCCGACGGCGCTTATACAGAGGCAGCCGCAGCAGAGTTGTTTTCTCGTTTTCTTTCCAATTCTTCCGGCATCTTAGAGGAAATTGCAGATTTCACCTCTGATAAGCAGGCTAAAATCTGCTCCCTTCTGGCAGCTTATCCTTTGGACCATGGATTGAAAGATAAGTTTGAAGTCGTGCTTTATCGAACGGACGAAAGCCCATCCTCCAATTTGCTAAAAGATTTATATGAACAAAAAAAGCAGGATCCTTTCCAGAAATGTCAACGGTAGAAGGGCTCTTTAGATGAGCGATTTATTGTAACGACAGAAGGCAACAAAGAAGATAAGGAGGCCCCCATGTTAAAAAGGTCTTGTTTCTTAATATCGGCAATCCTTCTTATACTTTTAGCCGGAAGCTTTGGGCTAAGCTCCTCCGGCCAGTACGATATAAACGAAATTCCAATCAGTCTAATCAGAAATGAAATGCCCAATATTGTCACAATTGACCGTCGACATA
Source organism: Clostridia bacterium (assembly GCA_018436095.1). Classification (GTDB taxonomy): domain Bacteria; phylum Bacillota; class Peptococcia; order DRI-13; family UBA5745; genus WRMS01. The sequence goes on from JAHDMJ010000011.1 coordinate 5,575, forward strand.
TAGTGTCGGCAGCTGGAAAATTCAATTCTAAAGTGGAGCTGAAGCCGACTGTAGTCTCTGTCAAAATAGCAGACTTGGACGGCTCACTTTTAACGCAAAATATAGAATTGCCAAACTATGGGCCTCTTCGCGTTGATGGGGAATTAAACGGCGATTTCTTTAGCTTTTATGCTTACGATGATTTACAGCAAAATGATCTGCAAAATATTAAGGTTTTCGGAGCGGCTATTGGTATGCCTTACGAGTTGCTGCATGAAGCATTATTTGATCGCAACTTCCAGCCTCAGTTTTTTCTTTTCAACAACGAATTAAGCCTTATGTTTGTCGATGAATCGGGAAACCTTAGCCATTATTTGCTGGAAAGCAGCGAGATCAAACAAATCCTTCTTACAGATAGCAATACTCAATACCAACTGGTTAAACATTGGCCTGTAGTGACTAACGGGCAAGACCTGGCCTTCTTAGCAGAAGATTCAAGCGGGCAAGCATCTTTTTTGATCAGCGATGGTGAACAAATAATAAGTATCATTAACTTACCTGAAGAAAATTCGTCTTATGCTATTCTTGACAATGCCTTGGTGCCTTACGCTCTTCTTGACCAATCATTGCTGGCTTTTGGCTACCATGATAATACCTATACGCTCTACTCTCTTGATTATAAGAACTCTATAGATTGGCAACTGCTAAAAACCTCATCGAAAGGCTATTTTCGCCCCTTGGGAAGCAATGGCCATATTGCTCTGGGCACAGACCATTCCCGTGAAAACAGGCTTCTGGCCATCAATGACAATAATGAGTATCAGTACATCACTTTACCGAAGGAAATCGACGCCAAATATTTAATCGTAAATCCCACAACAGAAAAGGATACCTTTGTATTGTTTTCCCCGGTGTCCTACCAATTCTTTGTTTTGAACATTAGCTCATTTTGAGACTTTTGAGGAGAATTCACCCTAAACAACAGATAGAAAGGCAATGTCATTTAGTTTAGGCGTAAATCAAAACGCGAGAGAGGCAGGGCAGCCGCCATCTTGGGCAGTCCGTGCAGTTTTTGCGGTTGTATGTGTTTTCAGAGAGCTGCCGGTTCAATTTTTTCGCTTGTATGTAAATTGCAGGCCCTCTCAGGAGTAATTCAAGCCAATTTCGGGCCAAATCTGCACAAAATTTTCGTTTGTGCGTAGATTCCCCTCTTGCATTTTACATACAACCGCAATTTTTGCTCACCCGCCCCCGCCGATTCTCATACAACCGCAATTTTTGCACAAGCATGCCCAGCGCCGCAGTACCGTCACTGCCCTGCAGACACATCCCATGGGTTTACCGCCTTTTCTTAACTAATAATTATATTGTATACAAGGGGGCATTTTTATGTCAAAGAAAGCTAAAAGACGCCTGATCCTAATAATCATTTTAGCTATGTGTATCCCAACAATGGCTGAGGCCGCTCCTTATGCGGAAAATCCCAACATAAAAGGACTGATGGCGTATGGGGTTAGTCCAGAGAAACTCCAAAGATTATCAGACCTTGAAATTGACAGTTTGCTAAAAGAAGCACTAGCTAATCATTTTACCAGTGATCAAGTTCAACAATATGTAGAGGGCTTAATTCTGTAATCTGGATAAGTGAAGGTGTCGTATATATTTGGAATGGTGATGTTATTAGCAATTTTGCTTTGCCGTTACAAGGCAAGACTATTGTAGATATTGCCTGGCATGACGGCTCTCTTTTTTATCTTGATGATATAGGCGGCATTCATAAAGTCTGGTACGACAACTACGATTATTTCTCCAGTCTATCTGAAATTTTCCACCTTGATCAATTCACTTTAGAGCAATCTTCCCTGATAAGCTGCGGCGGAAAGCTCTGGCTCTCGGCAGCGATCATCTATTCATCCGGTGACAAAAGTCAACTGGATCGGATTGCTTACAGCGGTTTAGTCGATGTTTACGCCAATACTGTTGTTGCCCTTGAAGGTCAGGCTGATACGATTAAATATGCCACAGCTAATGAAGATGGCAGCATAAATTTCCTAATGACCAGGGTCTTCCCGATCATGCCAAATCCCCTCCCCATAGAAGCAAAGGAAAACAGCTATTGGATTACGATCATTTCATCTGATGAGATCACTGTTGAGCCGGCAACTGACAAGGGGCTCGTTAACAGGGAAAGCCAATATTTTTTGGCCCAGGACGGAACACTATGGCGCTTTGATGCATCACCATATATAGAAAAGGGTTATGCAATGGTACCGGTACGGGGAATTTCTTACTTACTGGGCCTCCGGGCAAATTGGAATGCCGCAGACAAAACAATAACCCTTACCGGTGATAAGGCGGAAATTAGCCTTGCTATCGGAAAAATGTCGGCCACGGTAAACGGCAAAGCTGTAAATATGGATGTGCCGGCAGGAATTCAAAAGGGCCGTACAATGGTCCCCCTTAGGTTTATCAGCGAGGCATTTGACGCCGGGATTACATGGGACAATGAACAAAAACCATCGCCATTACAAAATAAGATATAGCGGCAAGGGATAACCCGCCGGCAGGTTAAGAAAGGATCTGAATGTAATGATATCTATTACCAAAAAACCTTTATTGATCTTTATTCTTTCCCTTGCTCTGTTTGGCTTATTTAGTGGCTGCAGCCAAAAAGCGGCATACCAGTTATACGAGCTGGATTTTGACGTCTCCCGGCATGAGCCTGACGATATTCAAATCCTGGCTATGGGTAAAGAGCACTTGCTATATGGCGTAAGCCGGGTTCTTTATAATGAAACAGGCTTAGGCTATACAACGGTCTTGGGCGCCTATCGCTATACCTACGATGGCCGCCATATCCCTTTGATGGAAGCTGATGATAGGAATAGCTACCCCAACCATTTCTTCCATTCCGGCATGATAAACGGCGAAAACTATGCTTTCAGCCTGATCAGGCCCGGCATGGATGCGGATTACTATTATACAGAGGTTTTTGCAGGCGCCGGCCAGGGTCCGGCAAATTCCATTTATGTTGGCAAAAGCTATTTCAGCCATCTGCCCAAATTTATTTCTTTGAATGACAAGATTTATTTCATAGCCAGCAAAGAATCCCAAAGCATCATCTTATACGATACCGAATCAGAGTTCAGATCAATAATAGGCAGAGAAATGCAGCTCAATTACGAAGGTAAAGAATTCCGGCTGCTGTCCACGGAAGACATCTCATCTAATAATAAGGAAATTCTTCTCCCTTTAGAAAACGGCGGCAAAGGCTACTACGGCATCCACAATGGCGCCGAGCTTACCTTGGTTTGGCAGGCCGACAGGGAATATCTTATGGCCGGCCTTCTGGAAAAGGGCTTGCTGGCCTGCCGGCACCCCGAAAAGGGCGCCACAGCATCGCAAGAGATCTATTATGACAAGGGCTTCCTATATTCTCAATCGGAAAGCCAGCTTAAAAAGGTTCTTCCGGAAGGCTATTATCACAATCTGGTATCCGATGGAAAAAGCAACGCCTTAATTATTGAGCAGACTGATTCTTTGCAGCCAAAGATAGCTCTGCAGCATATTTGGCTTACTCCCGAAGAACGTGTGGAAGCTGCCGCCGTCCCCTTACCGGCAGGCCTCTCTACAGAAAGGTTCTCGATTTTTTCTGCGGAGGAACAGGCCTTTGGCCTTCGATTTATCGAAGAGGGGCGTCTTTTTCTGTATACGGATGAAATGCCTGCCGGCAACAGCCTGCTGCGCAAAGCAACGTTTTCCGAAGGTCCTGCGGACACGGACCCGGAAGCGCCCCCTCCGTCGCAGCCTGCCGCCGCCTTGCCAGCCCAACCGGCCCGTCCTGCCTTGCCGCCAGTGCAGAAGACAGAAAAAATCATTGAGGGCTATGCAGCAGACCATATCCTCTACCAAGACTCCTATACTTCCTCGGGAATTCTATTTTTCAATACACGGTTCATCCCCGAATTTGGCGAAAAGAATCAAGGCGCCGCCTTTATCGATCACGAAAAAAATCAATTGGAGATCAATATCGGCGTAAACGTTTTTTCCTTAGGCAAGCATAATATTCAGCCCTCCCTGACCTACGCAGTCTCTCTGGATACTTATGAAATCCTCAATAAAGAAATGGTAGCTTCCGGTGTGCCGGCCACAGATGGCGGCTTAGGCAATCTCACCGGTGAAAGGCTTGCAGACATCGCCCGGCTTTATGAAGGGCTGATTCATGAGGGAGCCGGCCTTTATGGCCAGGAATACAATCAAAAAATCGAATATACGTCTGATTCCATAAACCAGCTAAGCTATTATTCCGATAAAAAGCTGCTTAAATATGCCCTCAACTCCGACGGAGCATTTTCTGAATCCTGCTCCTATGAACTATACACCCGTTTTCTGGCTTCACCTTTCACTTTGCTGGAAGAAATCTCAAAGCTGGCGCCGGAAGACCAGCGGCGTGTATTAAATTTGCTTTGCTATTATCCCAGAAATTACGATCTTCAGGGGGAATTTGATCCTGTATTGGACAGCGTTAGCATTAGCGACACTATAGCACTTTTAAGAGAAGCCTACGAAACCCGGCCGCCCGTATATTAACAATATCACTCCTTATGAAAAACATGCCCTATTGAAAAAAAGCTGCCTTTTTACGGCAGCTTTAGCTTTTTTCTCTCTTATTTCAACAAAATGTTGAAAAAAATTATTTATTTTTGATAAAAAACAATATTTTTCGCCGGCATAGGCAATACTTCTTTAATCACTTTAGTGCTTATGATATAATGAACTCGCAGGATGGCAGAGATTACCTTTATTTCCTCACTAAGCAGCCAGGTTCTCTTCTGCGGCGGCGGTTACGGCCAGCCCCCTTTCTACTTCCTCCATAGCTTCCCGATGGCTATCGGCAGAAAACAAGAACTTACCGGTCCCGTCGAATACCTCTACATGACCATTAATAAACTTGAGCTTGACATCCATAACTGGCACCTCCTTGTATTAATTGATCTACATCAATCATACAAAAGAACCTGTACGAAAAACCCGCCAGTTATTTGCAAAGCTTTACTCTTTTTGCTTTTTCATGGACAAGCTTATTCTTTTTCTTGCCGGATCTACCGCCAGCACAGTGACCCTTACCTGATCGCCTACCTTGGCTACTTCTGAAGGATGCTTGATGTACCTATCCGCTGCCTGGGAAAGATGAACCAGGCCATCCTGATGGACGCCGATATCTACAAAAATACCAAAATCGATGACGTTGCGGACGGTACCGTCCAATACCATACCCGGCTTTAGATCCTCCATGGATAAGATATCGGTCCGCAGCACAGGCGGCGGCAATTGATCCCGCAAATCCCGTCCGGGCTGCAGCAATTCTGCCACCATATCCTGCAAAGTAGGCACACCCACACCGATGGCAGCGGCCACCTTTTCTTCCCCTTGGCGCCGTATTTGCTCCGGCAGCGACAATAACTCTTTTCTCCCTACATCAAAGACAGAAAAATGAAACAAGGACAGCAGCTTTTCAGCCGCCTCATAAGACTCGGGATGAACAGCCGTATTATCCAATACGCCGTCAGCTCCGGGAATTCGCAAGAATCCGGCGCACTGCTGAAAGGCCTTGGGTCCCAGCTTGGGTACTTTAAGCAATTGCCGGCGGCTCCGGAAAGCTCCTTCGTTTTCCCGGAAAGCCACCAGGTTTTCCGCCACTGTGGCAGAAAGTCCCGCCACATAAGTCAAAAGGGAAGGCGAGGCCGTATTCAAATCCACGCCAACCTGATTGACGCAATTCTCCACCACGCCGGATAAAGCCTTCTCCAACTCCTTCTCCGGCATGTCATGCTGATATTGACCCACGCCTATGGACTTGGGATCAATTTTCACCAGCTCCGCCAAAGGATCCTGGAGCCGGCGGGCTATGGAGGCAGCGCTGCGCAGCGTCACATCAAATTGAGGAAACTCTTTGGCTGCCAGGCTTGAGGCTGAGTACACGGAGGCGCCGGCTTCATTGACGATGGCATAAGACACTGGACGGGATATCTCACCGATAAGCTCCGCCACAAAAAGCTCCGATTCCTTTGAAGCAGTGCCATTGCCGATGGCTATTACATCTGCCTTATAGCGAAAAATCAGATCCCGCAGCACCTCTTTTGCCTCTGCTATACGTTTTTGGGGAGGCGTAGGATAAATGATGGCCGTATCCAGCACCTTGCCGGTAGCGTCTACCACTGCCAGCTTGCAGCCCGTACGGTAAGCGGGGTCAAAGCCGATGACCACTTTATCTTTCAGCGGCGGCTGCAGCAGCAAATGATTGAGATTCAAGCCAAAATTTTTAATGGCCTGACCGGCCGCCTTATCCGTCAACTCTCCCCGCATTTCTCTTTCCAGAGAAGGCTGTATCAACCGTTTAAAGCTATCCCAGGCCGCGTCCTTGATGATAGAGGCCATGATGCTTTCACCGGTAATCCAGGCCTCTTCCATCCGGAAACGAACCAGCTCTTCATCCACCGCCAAATTCACCTTGAGAAAGCCCTCTTTCTCCCCACGATTAATAGCTAAAATGCGATGGCTTGGCAGTTTTACCGCCGGCTCCTCGTAATCAAAATACTGAGAATATACGGCTCCCTCAGGCGCTGCCGGATCCCCGGTATTTTTACAGACAATACGGCCTGTAGACCAAAAGAGTTGCCGCAAAACCTCTCTAAGGGCTGCATCATCGGCCATGTCCTCGGCGATTATATCTTTAGCCCCCGCCAAGACCTCCTGAGCCGTAGGCAAGCCTTTTTCCTCAGAGACATAAGGCAAAACCAATTGCCAAATATCCCCTTCCTTTAAATCCTGAGCCATGATCAAGCGGGCAAGGGGCTCAAGGCCTTTTTCTCTGGCAATACCGGCTCTGGTTCGGCGTTTAGGCCGGTAAGGCCGGTAAATATCTTCAAGCCTGGCCAAGGTTTCGGCCCCGCCGATAGCCGCTTCTAACTCCGGAGTCATTTTTTCTTGATCATTTAATGAGACCCTTATTTCTTCTTTGCGTTTTTCCAGGTTATTCAGGTATTCCAGCCGGTCACTGAATTGACGCAAAACCTGATCATCGCAAGACCCCGTCATTTCTTTGCGGTACCGGGCAATAAAAGGAATCGTATTACCTTCGCCGATGAGCTGTACAATATTGGCGGCATGAGTTTCCTTCAACGCAAATTCTTTTGCCAACGCTTTAACAATATCCATGGTATCCATCCTTTAGTGAATTAATTGGTTAAACTCAAATAGTAAAAATAGTGATTATTTTTACTATTTGAGTAGATTATATCATTTTTACCAAAAAAGCTATATCATATCCAGGCTATTTCTGCTATGATTTACTTAGGCTATCTAAATATTTGGCAGCTTCCTGACCGGCGATCAATCCTTCCCCTGCAGCCTTGGCTATTTGCAAAGGCTGGCCGGTACAATCACCGCAAGCAAAAAGCCCCGGCAGATTTGTCTTCATTTCCTTGTTTACCATGATGAATCCCTTATCGATCTCAAGACCGCTTACCATTGCCTGAGGAGCCACTGCATCCCGCAGCAGAAAAACGCCTTGGGCCTCAATTTTGACGGAAGATTCACCTTTGACCTCCACAGCTTTTACGGTATTATCTCCTTGGATGGACTGTAAAGTTCCCTGTTGCCAGTCCACGTCTTCTCTCAGCTCTTTGGGGCGGGGACCGGGGTTGATATAGACAATTTGAACGCCGATGCCTGCCAAATAATTAGCCTCTTCCGCGGCGTCCGCAGCCAGGCCATAAACCACTGCTTTTTTTCCGCGATAAAGCATACCGTCGCAAGTGGCACAATAGCTGACTCCTTTGCCTAAAAACTCCTCTTCCCCTTCAATGGCTTTTGACCTGAGCGCACCCGTAGCTAAAATTACAGCTTTGGCTGTCAGCACCTCGCTGCCGTAACCAACCATATATTGCTGGCCCATAGAAAAGACATTGGTAGCTTTACCCCTTATCACAGTCACTCCTAGCCTGCCGGCGTGTTCCTCGAAAGCCTTCATGATCTCCATCCCCGTCACCCCCGGCAAGCCCAGATAATTGTCTATCCTTTCCGCCCGGGAAAGCTTGGTAGCGCCTCCATCCAGCACCAACACCCGGTAACCCCGTATGACGCTGTTAATAGCAGCAGATAAGCCTGCGGGGCCGCCCCCAATAATAATAATATCTCCTTGATTGTCCATAACGTTCATTTTTATCACCTCAGTTTTTATTCGTTTATTCCCTTGCCAACCAGAAAGGAAGATGAGTTATCGTACACTGTCTTCAAGCAGCGCAAACTTATGGCCGTAACCTTCAAGCCTATTTGAACCATCCATTGGGTGGTAAGAATACCCTGCAGGATAAAATTTTTCAGCTTTTTCTTCGTTATTTGAGTCCCAAGGCTAATGTGCTTGATCTGGGCTGCGGCGCCGGTACTCATTTAAAACTGGTTTTAGAGGGTAATCCCTCCAGGAAAGTCACCGGTATTGATTTATGTCCGGAAATGATCAAAACAGCCAGGCAATCAGTACCAAAAGGTACCTTTGCTTGCCGGGATCTTCGGACATTCAAATTTCCCGAAAGCACTTATGATGCCGTAATCTTAGCTTCCGTAATCAACCATCTGAAAGCCGAAGAGTTAGAAAAGCTGGTTGTGGATGTAGCTTATACCATTAAACCTGACGGCCTTTTATTTATGAATTTTTGGTCCGGCGAATACTCCGGTTTTAAGTGTCTGGATTTTGCCGACCGGCCCATGCTGGTTAACTATTATGACTGCCTTTACATCCTAAATCTAATGCGTGATCATAACTTTGGCAGTCTAAAAGTGAAAAGATTCCATCAGCAATTGGAAACCTCCGCCGGCTCCGAGACTATACAGGACTGTTATTATTTTGGCCATATGTTGAAGGAAGTAGACATGAACCTGCGGCTGAAATCTGCGGTAACGGAACCCATGATTTTTTATGCCCCCAACAAGAGAAGGGATCCGGATAAAGCAGAGGCCAAAAAAGCCGGCCAAACATCAAAATCAAAAATGGATCAGGAGTTTGATTTTGATACGGCAGAAGATGAAAACAAAGATTTACTAGAGTAAAGCCTTGTATTTGGCAGCCTCTTCCACGGCCATAGCGTCACACCTGTTATTATACGGGTTGTCGCTATGGCCTTTTACTTTATGCCAGGATATCTCATGAATTTGAGCCAGCTCCAAAAGCCGCCGCCACAGATCCTGGTTTTCTACCGGTTCCTTTTTAGAGGTAAGCCACCCGTTTTTTTGCCATTTTGCCAGCCAGCCTTGAGAAAAAGCATTGATTAAATAAGCGCTGTCGCTAAAAAGCTCCACCTGGCAGGGCCGTTTAAGGGCTTCTAAAGCTTTGATAGCAGCCATCATCTCCATACGGTTGTTGGTGGTTTCTTTCTCACCGCCCTGCAGAGTCCGCTCTTCCCCTTGCCACATAAGAATAGCGCCCCAGCCGCCGGGGCCGGGATTGCCGCTGCAAGCGCCATCCGTATAAATCATTACTTGGCTGCGATTATTAGTCAAAACTCACATCTCCCATACTGTCCACTACCTGAATCCAGGTTTTGCCCGGTTTCCTGGCCATAACTTGGCCGTTGCCATCCCGGATAATCAGAGGCTTATCTGCCGCAGTTTTTTCCCAGGTGCCCCGGACAATCTGATTTTCAACAATACACAGGGCCTGGCCGCTGCCTATGATGTCCACCGAAGAAGTAACGGGATCCGTATTGCGGGCCCTGGTTTTGGCTGCCACCACAAAAATAGTATCTGCCACCAAGGGTATACCGTCGGCGGTAGCCTGGGCTTTGCCGTTGATATAACGCCGGTATTGGCCGCCGTCATTGCCTAAGCCCTCTTCCCAAATCCATTGGGCCTGATAGCCGTATCTGCCGGTGGCATAAGTCAAAGTTACCTGGCCGCTTACCAAAGGCTCGCCGCTAAATTCCCTGCTGAGGGGAGGCAGGTCCGGCACCTTATAAGCATATTGCTTATTCGTTGCGGCTTCCACCAACTTTTCTGTGCTGGTGTAAGTATTGTGGGGCCTTTTTCTGGAGGAATCCTGCCAAAAGTATTTTTGGGCATTGCTGATTTCATTGATATCTTTGATCTTTAGCTCACCAATCATAGATAAAGCGTCGGTGGCTCCGCCCACGTGGGCGTAAGGCAAATCCATTCCCTTAGCTAACTGCACAAAGTAATAACGAGCGCTGCGAACCGGCCCGATTACCTCGGCGCTCTTCGTATAAAACAGAGCCATATATCTGGTAATGGCCCCTTCGGCCATGATTTCAAAAACGATATCGGCTTTATCAATGCCCATTTGGGGCCGGGCTTGGGACTGATTATCAATCATCACCAAAACGCCGGTAGGCAGCTCAGCCTTGCCCTCGGAAAGGCCTAATGCCGGCAACTCCCGGGTTTGATGGCCTTTGCCGATCACCGGTTTGCCCGGGCCGCCGGGCCCTTGCCCTGCCGAACCGCCGTCCTTACCGCAGCCGGAAAGAAGAAGTAATGCCGCTAACGATACTACAAGAATTCTCTGTGCCATTTTCATTCTGATAATCGTCCTTCCTTTTAGGGTATACTTGCTCTCTTTTGTTTAGAAATTCATATGATATTCCAGCGACATGCCAAGGATGGTGGTAAGATGAATAAATCTCTATATATCCACATAGAACGAAAGCGGCATCTTCTCTCCCTCTGTGACAACGGCCGGCTGCTGTATAGCTGGCCCTGTGCCGTGGGCAAAAAAGCCACGCCCACCCCTGCGGGCCAATTTCGAATCATCAGTAAAGTAGAGCTTGACAGCAAACAAGTCTATGGCAGCCGCTGGATGGGCTTGGACCTGCCTCGTTACGGCATCCACGGCACCAATAATCCCTCTTCCATCGGTAAGGATGTATCCCTGGGCTGCATCCGCATGCATAATAAAGATGTGGAGAAGCTTTTTAATCTCGTCCATAAGGGAACCATCGTCAATATCACCTAAGTATTATATCATAAGAGCCGGGAAAAAACCTGCGGAAAATTTACGCCACAGGTATAACCCGCCTCGGGTACCTTAAGCAAAACCTCATTCCCATTTCATTTTTCTCTGCGTAATACCTCCCAAATTTTCAGTTTACACTGTACGGGTAAGCGTTCCCCAGAATATTGCCGGTCTGATCCATAGCCTGAGCCATAGGCTAATTCATGGCCTGATTCACGGGCTTCACGGACTGCTTCACCGTTTGTTTTCGGCCCTGATGCTTGGGCTGACTCCCGGCCGGACACTGGATCTGATACCTGATCTGAACTATGGGCCGGCACTTGGTCTGACCTTTGATCCGCTACCTTATCTGGCCCCCGGTCCGGTTCTCGATCTGGCTCCCGATTCTGCTCCTGGTCTGACTCCCGGCCCGGCTCCTGATCTTGATCCCCTCCCGGATTCAGGTCATGTTTTCCGTCAAATTTTTGTTGAGCCCTTTGGGTTATCCGGGATTGGGGGACGGGGGTAAACACCACTTTTTGTCCGGGCGATAAAGGTGGATAAAGCAGGCACCACCAGTTTGCTCCCTGCCCCTCCCCCAGGACGAAAGCTACCGTTTCATAGACGCCGGCAGACAATTGGCCCTCAGCCAACTGCCGGGCGGAAAAATAGCGGGGTTCATAATAAACCTGGATTTGCTGAGGATTTGCTTGCCCTTGATCAGGGCTGTCAGTGCTTGCCCCGGCAGCTTGGCAGCCGTCAGCACGAGATTCGGCAGCTTGAGAGCTGCTAACATTTGATTGGGCAGGCCTTGCGCCGGCACTACGCTCCCCAGTCAGGGGCCCTGCTTCTGCTGCCAAGGCGCGGCAAGCCGTTTCATACAACCGGGGCAGATTAGCAGCCAAAATACGGCGGCAATCCTCCATGGTCTTTGCCTCAGCAAACAACTCTTCCGCTTCTGCCATGACCGCTTCTTTTACAGCGATCTTTAGCAACTGATCTTCCTCACTATCGCTGGCCGCATAAAAATGCCAGCGGATCAGCGAAACCTGATCGGCAGAGGCAGCCTCCGAAGCCTCACCGCCGCATATGCCATATCCATCATATGCACTATGGCCGGTGAAAAAACTGCAGGTCAATATCCCCAAAACTGCTAAGGGAATCATGCAAAGAGCTAAAACAGGATACCGTCCCAGCCTTTGCCGCCAAAATTCCATCTCTATTCTGAATACAGTATATTTAAACACAGCAGCTTCCCTCCACTTACCTCTTCTGATTAGTATAAGTGTTGACAGAAAGTTGCTATTATAACGCCCGCAGACAAGAAAATTTTCTGCAATCGAAAATACTTCTTGCCTGCGGGCATTTTATAATGCGGCAACAATACCCATAGGGTCCCGCTCTGTAAAATTGATTATTATATCAAATAAGCGTTTTTTTACCGGGAATAAAAAAGCCCATTAATTGATACGATGTAATAATTAAAAAGGATCAGGAGAGTAACCACCCCCACAATTACTAAAGCAAAAAAGCCATACTTTGGTTTCATAATCTCTCACTCTCTTCCTTCCATTCTCATAATACATACTTGCACTGCTTCATTCCCTCCTTATACCTGGCATCAGGAGTTCCTACACCGTTAATGAAATGTTCCCAAACAAATACTCCTCCAACCTATATATCTCTCCAGAGCATACTTTTGTTACAGAGAAAATAAAAAAACTCAGATTTGTCATGCCAAGCTTGGCTGGGAATTGGCTTTTGTCCGGTCTGCAGGCTTTGTCCTCTGGTGGTGCGGACATTTTCTGTGCAAAAATGCAGGTTTGTATCCAGTAAGAGCGCCAGTTGAGCAAAAATGCAGGTTTGTAGACACCCCTTAGAGTTATGGCGGCTCAAAAAATAAGTAGAAATGTATGCCTTGGCTGTATCTAGTGCCCTGGCTGAAATTAATTCACTACCAAACTGTAAAAAATGTTTAAGCTTTCTAACATTCCCGCTGATAAGGGTCTCTAGACGAAGACAAACTTACAATTTTGCACAAAGGGGCTCCCTCAATAAGCCAACCACCCCCCGCCGGTGGAGGGTCAGGCCCATTTCCTACCATTAGGGATAGGCCAATATAGTTTGAAAACCCTCTTATCCTTGCCGGCGGATCAGTGTGCAAAGGGGGGGCGGAAATAACCAAAAATGCAAGTTTAAAGTGTCCTGTTTTTTTCTGAATAAAGTTAAATATCATCTAATTCTGCGGGAACTCAGGTTAATTCATTTTTCAAATATCCGCCCAAGCAAAAACCGCCTCCAAGCTATGGGCATGACGGCCCCCGCTGGGAAGCGGTTTTTCTGCGTTATCTAATTTCAATTTTTATTTTCAATTTCATTCTGCCAAAGCCCCGTTTACTATTCCAGCCTCTAATGGGACGCCATCTCGGTGCGCCACCGCCGCCACTGATGGTAGGGCAGGCTCCTGTTTAGATGGCTGGGGGCCGCCGTATCTGGCAAATAGGGCGTTTTTTTGCTTTCCCCCATTTTCTCCAGGTTCTCCCGGGCCACCGCCAGCATCAGCTTGATCCTGTTTTCCTGGTTGACCCTGGTGGCGCTGGGATCATAGTCAATGGGTACGATATTGGCCCGCTCATCCATTTGGCGGATTTTGCGAATCATGCCTTTGCCGCAAATGTGGTTGGGCAGGCAGCCAAAGGGCTGGGTGCAAACAATATTGCCATACCCTTTTTGGATCAGCTCAATCATTTCCGCGGTCAAAAGCCAGCCTTCGCCCATATCGCAGCCGGTGCTGATGACGCCTTTGACCAGGGATTTTGTATGGGCAAACCGGGAAGGAGCCACAAAATCCGGATAAGCGGCAATAGCGTCGATCATAATGTCCTGCATGGACTGAATATATTGGGAAACGGCTTCATAAGTCATGGCCTGAACCTTATCGCCGCCATAAAGCCGGCTCTTTTCGGGAACGCCGTTTACTGTGTACAGCATAAAATCCAGCAGGCCCGGCACCATGACCTCGCAATCCTGTTCGGCCAGGAAATCCTCTAAATTATTATTGCCTAAGCTGGCATATTTAACGTAGATCTCACCAACGATTCCCACCTTAATCTTGGGCTTGCGGTCCAGGGAAATAGCGTTAAAATCCGACGCCATCTTTTGGAAATTGGCCTTCATATCCTTTTTGCTATAGCCTTTTTTCTCATTGAACTGCCGGCCCAGCTCCGCAACCCATTCCCTGACTAAAGCATCAGCACTGCCCTTCTTGACCTCATAAGCTTTAACCTGATTGCTGAGGGCCATCAAGCCGTCGCCATAAACCAAGCCGGCCAATGCCTGATACAGCATGGGCCAAGTCAAGCTGAAACCGCTGTTTTTCTCCAGACCGGACACATTGAGGGATACCACAGGAATCTGGCCATAGCCGGCTTTCTTTAAAGCCCGCCGCAAAAGAAAAATATAATTGGAAGCCCGGCAGCCGCCGCCGGTCTGGGAAATCATCAAAGCCGTCTTATTTAAATCGTATTTGCCGCTCTTTAAAGCGTCCAACATCTGGCCGATAACCAAAAGTGCCGGATAGCAAGTGTCATTATGAACGTATTTCAGGCCTTCTTCCACAACGCCAGGCCCGCAATTCTCCAAAAGTTCTACATTATAGCCGCTGTTTGTCAGCACATTCTTGATAAGCGAAAAATGGATAGGCGCCATCATCGGAATGAGTATCGTATAATCCTTCTTCATTTCCCTGGTAAAAGGAATCCGTGGAATCCTTTCTGAACCCTTGGTAGGCGTCTTTACTTTTACAGCTGCGCCGCCCTTCATGTCAGTCATCTCGTTTTTCTCCTCCAACTGCGGCCAACAGGCTTCTCAGCCTGATCCGCACAGCCCCTAAATTAGCAATTTCATCTATCTTGATTTGCGTATAAATCTTACCGTTTTCTTCTAATATATCATTTACTTCATCGGTGGTGATGGCATCCACACCGCAGCCAAAAGATACAAGCTGAACCAGATTCATATCGGCCTGAGTGCCCACATAATGAGCGGCGGCATAGAGCCGGCTATGATAAGTCCATTGATTGAGCACCGTGCCGGGATGCTTTTCCACCAGAGGGCTCAACGCATCCTCGGTGATAATTGCCACACCGAAGCCGGCAATCAATTGGTCGATGCCATGGTTGATTTCCCCATCCACATGGTAGGGCCGGCCCGCTAAAACAATGATCTGCCGCTCTTCTTGCCTGGCCTGGGCAATAATCTCATGGCCCTTGGCCTCCACCTTTTGGCGGTACTTCTCCAGCTCTTCATAAGCCTTGGCCGCGGCTTTCTTGACTTTTTGAAGGCCAATTTTATTATCCAGCTTCTCCCATAGGATTTGCCAAATCTTCAAAGGAAATTCCTTGGGCCGGTGAAGTCCTAAATAATCATAAATAAATTTGATTCTCTCCAGGCCCGGTTCGTTGGCGGCAATAACCTCGGGATAGTATGCCACCACCGGACAATTATAATGGTTATCCCCCAGACCTTCGTCCAAATTATATGTCATACAAGGATAGAAAATAACATCTACACCCTGCTCCAGCAAATATTGGATATGGCCGTGCATTAGTTTTGCCGGATAGCAAATCGTATCGGAAGGAATGGAACCCTGCCCCTTCAGATAAAGCTCCCGGCTGGAAGCGGGAGAAACCATAACCCTGTAACCTAAGGCATTGAAGAACACCTGCCAAAAAGGCAGAAGTTCATACATGTTAAGCCCCATAGGCAGGCCGATGACTTTATCTTTAAAAATGGGATATTCTTCATCGCAGCCCATTTTTCCTGCTGCTTTTTGGCGATATTCTTCCAAAAGCCTCCGTTTATATTCATAAAGGTTAAGGCGGTGGTCCTCGGCCTTATTGGTGATAGGCCGGGAACAACGGTTGCCGCTGATGAAACGGCGGCCGCCGCTGAAGGTATTTATGGTAAGCTGGCAATGGTTGCTGCAAAGGCCGCAGTTAGCGGAAGCTACTGCATGAGAAAAGGCTTTTAGTTCATCAATAGTGAGAAGTCCCGGCTTGCCGCCTTCTTTGCTATTCGGTATTTTTTCTTTTTGCTCTTTAGCATATAAAGCGGCGCCGTAAGCCCCCATCAGCCCGGCGATAGTGGGCCGGACTACCTGGGTCTTGAGTTCCTGTTCAAAAGCCCGCAGCACGCCGTCGTTTAAAAAGGTTCCCCCTTGAACGACAATATGTCTGCCCAGAGGCTCGGCAGCAGTGGGCCGGATGACTTTATACAGGGCATTTTTCACCACGCTGATGGAAAGTCCTGCCGAAATATTCTCGATAGAGGCCCCATCCTTCTGGGCCTGCTTCACCAGGGAGTTCATAAAAACCGTACAGCGGGAGCCTAAATCCACAGGGCGCTGGCCAAAAAGGCCCAACCGGGCAAAGTCTTCCGTACCATAGCCCAAAGCATTGGCAAAGGTTTGCAGAAAAGAACCGCAGCCGGAGGAACAAGCCTCATTAAGAAAAATATTGTCGATGGCCTTGTTTTTAATCTTAAAACACTTGATGTCCTGGCCGCCGATATCGATAATGAAGTCCACTTCCGGCATAAAATGAGCCGCTGCTTTGTAATGGGCCACCGTCTCCACGATGCCGTAATCCACCCGGAAGGCCCGGCGGATAATATCCTCGCCATAGCCGGTAACGGCGCTGCCTTTAATCGGAATCTGAGGCCAGGCTTCATAAAACTCCTGCAGAAATTGACGAACCATAGGTACCGGATTGCCGTTATTGGTCTGGTAGCTGTTGCAAAGAATCCGGTCTTCTTCATCCACCATCACCATCTTAATGGTGGTGGAACCGGCATCAATACCAAAATAAGCCCCGGCCGTCTCCGCCGCCGGCTCATGAAAGTCAACGGCCGCTTTTTCGTGGCGCTGCCGGAAATCCCGGTATTCTTCTTCATCAGCAAACAAAGGCGCCATGAAAGCATAGCTTTCCGTCTTGCTGTAATCCTCCAGCCGCTCTGCCAATCCTGCCAGCTCTATCCGTTCTTCGGCGGAATAAGCAGCCCCCAAAGCCACAAAATACAGGGAATGCTCGGGGCAGAGGCCGGTGGTGTGCAGGCTCTTGTCAAAGCTGGCCCGCAACTGGGATAAGAAGGTCAGGGGACCGCCCAAATAAACCACGCCGCCTTTAATCGGCCGGCCTTGGGCCAAGCCGGCGATGGTCTGGCTGACCACCGCCGCAAAAATACTGGCGGCCACATCCTCTTTGCGGGCGCCCTGATTAAGCAAGGGCTGAATATCGGACTTCGCAAAAACGCCGCAGCGGGAAGCAATCGTATAGACTTTTTCCGCCCGCTCCGCCATCTGATTCAGCTCATCCAGATTAACTTCCAACAAGGTAGCCATCTGATCCATGAAAGCTCCGGTACCGCCGGCACAAGAACCATTCATCCTGACTTCCATGCCGCCGGTAAGAAAAAGGATCTTGGCGTCTTCTCCCCCCAGCTCGATAATCACATCGGCTGCCGGCAAAAGGCGTCCGGCGGCTATCCTGGTGCCAAAGACCTCTTGAACAAAGGGTATGGCTAAGCTTTCCGCCAAACCCATGCCGGCGGAACCGGAAATAGCCAATTTGGCCTGTTTAACATTTGGTAAAACCTCTGCCAGCTGCCGCAGCAGCTTGGCGGCGCTTTCCGTGATCTGGGAATAATGGCGCTGGTATGATTCATATATGACTTCATCATAACGGTTCAAAACCACACATTTGATGGTGGTGGAGCCGATGTCTAAACCGATCCTCACGTACCTCTCCTTATCAATGAAATATACTGCTTTAATAGCAGAATAGTATATCGTTATTATACTCTTAATAAGATTTTGCCGCAATAGAAGAAAAGCTGGAACTCCCTTCATCCGGAAATTCCAACTTTTCAATCATTGATTAATTATTGACCATCAGCCGTTCCTTGCTGATTTTTTATCAACCCATGCCGCCGGGGCAGGGTACTTGAATCACCTGGCCAACCCGCAGGTTATTGGGGTTGACGCCGGGATTGGCCCGAACCACCGCATTGGTGCTGACGTTATGGGCTCTGGCAATCCTATACATAGTATCGCCCTGGGCCACAGTGTAGTCGAAGGTGGTGCCGGGAGGACAATCCTCTTGGACGCCTTCTACTTCGGGTTCCGGTTCCGGCTCCGGTTGGACTTCAATTTCCTGTACGGCGGTGACAAAGGTCAATTCCTGGCTCTGGGTAACCTGGGCACAGATTTCTACGATAGCTGTCTGGCGCCAATGGCAGGCCGGTTTGCTTTCCTTGGCTTCCACATCACAGAACTCCACCCGTCCCCAGAGGTCCACAATATCGTCGTCGGTAGCTCCGTCAATGTGGATGAATTCCGTGAAGGGCTCCCGTACCGTCAATGCCCGTAAGCGGTCGTCGCAATCGGAAACATAATAAATGTGTTTCTCCAGTACGCCCTTGACGATTACTTTATTGGGAATGATCTCGGAGGTCAGGTCTCTGAGGTGGGTTTCAATCCAGGATACCTTTCTGGCCGGCAGCGGCGTAGTGATATCCGCCATGATATTGACTTGGCGGCAGCCAAAGCCTACGTTGTTTTCGATAATAATGGTCTGGGTCTCCACCAGGGCGCCGTCTACACCCGTCAGCACGCTGAGGGTTACGGGTTCAATGAGCTTGGCGCTGACTTGCAGAATTGCCGTTTCTTTGACGAATTTCTGGCCGCCCCGAACCACCATCTCGCTGTCTAAGTATTCAATATCGATATCGGTAGTGACGTTGGAGTCTTCACAGGCCCCATCCAGATGGATAAAGACACTGAAGGGCACATCGGCAGGGGTTTCTTTGACTTCTCCGCTGCATTCCTCCACAAAGTAAATTTGCTTATGAAGTTTGCCCCGGATAATGACTTTGTTGGGGATGACCTTCTTTTCCACATCTCTGATTTCCGCATCAACGAATTTTACTTTCTTCGTATCGTCCGGCAGCCGGATATAGCTATCCGATAAATTGTATTGCTCCCTGCCGGAGGCTACTACGTTATCAATGCAGATAATATCAAAATACGGGAAAATGTTCTCTCCCTGAATACCGGTGATGAAAGGAATTTCCATGGTTTCCATGAGTTTGGCATGAACCTTGATAATCAGAGTCTGCTGGAATTTTTCATGGCAATGGTCATGTTCGTGATGATCGTGGTCATGGTCATGGTGGCCGTAGCCGCCATCCCGGCAATCATCCCGGCAGTCATCCTTGCAGTCGTCCCGGCAATCGTCCCGGCAATCGTCCCGGCAGTCTTCATCCCGGTAGTCATAGTCCCGGCAATCCCCGTCCCGGCAATCGTTATCGCGGCAATCATCATCCCGGCGGTCATCATCCCGGCGCCGGCCATGGTGATGATGGTGGTGCCGCTCCCGGTGCTGGTCTATGGGCTCCGTCTCGGAGTACTCAATATCCACCTTTACTTTGGCCGTCTGATCATCACAGGGCCGGGCGCCATTAATGTTGATAAATTCCCTGATTCTTTCATCCGGCAAGGTGAATTCCATTACTGCTTCCGAACAGCAATCCACATAGTACACCTGGCGATGGAGGGTAAACTCCACCAGTACCTTATTGGGCAAAATCTTATACTCTACATTCTTGACCTTTGTGTCCACGCTTTCTATATGACGGGCCGGGCAGGGCAGGTCAATATCACGCACCAAATTGATCTGGCGGCGCACATCTCCGAGCACTCCCTCGACCCGTAGACAGCGGGTCGTTAATTGAATTGGCATTTCCCTTCCTCCTTTCGTCCCCTACCTTGACTCATTCCAATATATGCGGGGCGTGGTGGGATGTTACTTTATTTAAAGGAAAAATTTTTTCATTTATTCGTCATTTCATGTAGGAATTTAGCTGCCGGTAGAGAATAAGTCGGAAATGAAGATAAGGAGGTAGTTCCATGTCAACAAAATGTAAAGTAGCCCTTTTCCAAATGGACTGCAAGCTGGGGGAAACCGAGGTCAACGTTGAGAAATGCTTAACCGCTATTTCACAGGCCGCCGGTCTGGGCTGCTCTTTAATTGTTTTTCCGGAACTGGCATTATCCGGCTACAACGTGACGTCCCTGGAAGAAGCGCTTCAATTTGCCATCCCTGTAGATAGCCCCTATATCAAGGGGCTGACGGAGGCATGTAAAAATAATAATATTTATGCTGCGGTAGGTTATATGGAAGTCCGGGAAGGGAAGGTTTACAATTCCGCCGTTCTCCTGGGTCCGGAAGGCCTTCTGCAAAATTACAGCAAGATGCATATGCCTAATATCGGCCTGGATAAGTTTGCCGAAAAAGGCCAGCCTCCCGTACCGCCTTCCGAAACTCCCATCGGCAAAATCAGCATGATTGTTTGCTACGATATTCGTTTCCCGGAGCTGACCCGCCATTTCGCCCTCAAAGGCGCCGATATGGTCATTAATCTTACCAACTGGCCTCGGGGCAGCGAACACACCCGGGAGGTTTTGCCTATTGCCAGGGCCTTTGAAAACAAAATCTACTTTATGTCCTGCAACCGGGTAGGCGACGAGCGGGGCAGCCATTTTATCGGCGGCAGCCGCATAGTCGATCCTAACGGCCGCATCATTGCTCAAGCCGGTGAGGAAGGGGAAGAGATGATTACAGCAGAAATTGACGTGGCCCTGGCCCGGCAAAAATATTTCTTCTCCCAAGAAGGCAATTGGTCTATTGATGCAGACAAAGACCGGCGTCCCGATGTTTTCGGCAATATAGACATCCTTACGCCCCCTAGCGAGGATTAATCTGAGATAAGAATCTGTAAATAAGCTGATTTCAGGGGTAATCTGTGCAAATCTTCCGGTTATGTGCAGATTGCCTCTTTGCCTTTTAGGCCCCTTAAAGCCAGGGAAGCGGCGCCCCGTTCTAGCAGACGGTCCCTTTTAATAGCTGCCTTTAGGAAAACCCAGCCGGAGACAGCCCCGTGTCTCAATACCCCCTACTCCTTCGGTGCCGGTGATGGTATTGCTGAGTATATCCCGCAAAGAAAGTACGTCAAATATGGAAGTATAGGCCAGCTTTTCCGCTAAAAACACGGGATCGAAGGCGTGAATCAGCACCCGGCCGGGAGAACTGGCAAAATTGGCGCCGGCTTCAATCAGGGCCTCATAATGAGACTGACAAGCGCCGGCAAAAATAATTAAATTATCTTTATTGGGCTCATACTCCCGAGCTTTGGTTACCGCTTCAACAAAATATCGGGAATGGCGGTAGTTCTTTACATCTCTGAATTCTTTGTTATTTTTAATGAGACCATCATGACCTGTTAAAATTAAAATATTCGGCTTATATTGCTTTAAATAACCGACTACCAGCTCCGGCTGTTTTTTTTCCGGCACCGGCATGGTATTGGCTTTAATTCCTAATTGATGGTATGTGGTACGGCAGATATCCAGATAGTCCTTATCACCATCCAGGTGCAGCACGGAGCCGGGCAGTTCAAAGTAATCTTTTTCCTCGCCGCTGCCCCCCACCATAGTGAAAGGACCCCGCATAAAATTTCGGGATTGTTCCTCCGCCCGGCGTTCAAAGACCCGCCGCATCAGGTCGCTGTTTTTCCGAATATAGGCTTGGCGGCTGCGGCTGATCTCCGACGGATTTTTTTTTACCAGATCGCTTAAAGGAGCGTCGGCCACCAGGCGAATATCCAACCCCCGCAAAATAGCCTGCTCTCCCTTTCCTTCCACCTGGCAGATTTCCATCACCCGAAACAATATATCCTGACGATGGGATATCCTGGCTACCACGTCCCCCGGTGCAATTTTTGGCGCCATATCCCTCCCTCCTTTAGACCCATCATATGAAAAAGAAGCTTCGGCGGTGACCCTTGGGGCCAGGCTAAAGCTTCTTTTATTTAGACGAAGGAATACTGCAGCCGGCCATATTTGGCAGGCGGGCAGTAACAGGTGCAAAATTGCAGCTTTGTCATTGTTTGCGCTGGCTAACTGTGCAAAATTGCAGCTTTGTCGCCGTTCGCACTGCCTAACTGAGCAAAATTGCAGCTTTGTCACCCTCAAATCACTGCCTTATAATAGATTTGGCCCAAAAATGGGCTGAAAACCCTATTTTCAGGCCAAAACACCTCTACGAACTTGCAATTTTGCACAAAAACCGCTTCGCCAAAGTACGAACTTGCAATTTTGCTCAGTTTAGCCTATCACCGGCAAAAGGCTTCAGGCATCTGCCTTGGCGCCGTAGCCCGCTATAGCCACGATGTCGGCAAACTCCTCTAACGCAAGGGTTTCCGGCCTTCTGCGGCTGTCGATGCCGGCCTCTTCCAGGACTTCCGGCCAGCTTTTGCCGCCGGCGGGCAGAAAAGCCCCCAGGGATTTCAGTCCATTGAGCAGACTTTTACGCCGCTGGTTAAACAACCCCCGGATTACCAGCCAAAGGGCCTTTTCTTCCACTGCGGCCTTAAAGTCCGGCGGGCGGCGGCGAAAGGTAATCACTGCCGAATTCACCGGCGGCGGCGGCGTAAAATAATCCGGCTCCAGTTCCATTAAAAGCTTTACCTCACCGTACCAGGCCGCGGCTAAGGCTAAAAGGCCGTAGCCCTCTTCTCCCGGAGAGGCCAAGATCTTATCCGCTACTTCTTTTTGCAGCATGATGGCGCCCCCTTCCAGCCCCTTTAACTGCCGAAAGGCCATGGTAACAAAGGGCGTAGATATATGATAGGGCAGGTTGGCAGCAATCTTATAAGTTGAGCGCCCTTCCTGAAGGGCCAAAGCCTCCAGGTTCAGCTTCATGGCGTCGCCTTGAATAATCTCCACCGCCGGCTCATCTTTAAATCGCTGCCGCAAATAGGGAATCAGAGAGCGGTCCAGCTCGATAGCCTTTACCCGGGCGCCTCTGGCAGCCAGTTCCGCCGTCAACGTGCCGGCTCCGGCCCCCACTTCAATAACCAGGTCTCCTGCCGTAACACCGGCCCCATCGGCAATCTCTTCTAATATAAAGGAATTAAACAGAAAATTTTGCCCCAATTCTTTTTTGAACCGAAATCCCTGGCGGCTTAAGACCGCCAGGGCCGGATGGTCTTTTTTCATCGTTTTCCTTCCATCTCCTCATAAGCTGCCAAAAAAGCCTGACGGCTGATGCCGTAGTCATTGAGCCGCCTTAGAAATTGCTTGCCGTTAGTCTGGCCTAACCGCAGCCGCCGGGAAAGCCAGTCCCGTTTTTCTTGAGCGCCTTCGCCGCCGGCCAAGCCCAGCTCAACCATATCGGCCAGACTAAAAACCTGGGGCCGCTGGACGGCCAAAGTAGCCTTAGCAGCCGCTAAAGCAGCTAGTATCTCCGCCGGCGATCCATATTCCACGCCCACAGGCTTGTTTTTTTGCCGCCGGTCATGGTAGAGGTAGGCCTGCTTGCAACCGGGCACTCGCTGATTGATAATCTGGCGAATTTTAGCGCCGGGGCCGTCGGGATCCGTTAAAATAATGACGCCGCAACGTTTCTGGGCTTCTCGAATTTCTTCGACAATTTCCCGGGAAATACCCAAGCCGCTGGTAATAATCGTTTGGGCCCGGCAGGCTCTTTTTACTGCGGCCACGTCATCCTTGCCCTCTACTACAATGACCTCTTGAATTAAAGGCAGGCTATCCCGGATCATAGGGGCAAACGGTAAACCCGGCAGGCGTTTTCCCAGGTAAGCCGGGCCATTTCCTCCACCGTAACACCCCGCAGCTCGGCCAGGGCCTTCCCTGTTTCCACCACATAGGCGGGTTCATTTCTTTTGCCCCGGTAAGGCAAGGGGGATAAATAAGGGCAGTCCGTTTCGATCAGCAGCCTGTCTAAAGGCACCGCCGCCGCCGCCCGCCGCAGCTTGTCGGCATTTTTGAATGTGACCACGCCGGAAAAGGAGATATGGAAGCCCTTTTTAACGATTTCTGCCGCCATTTCGGCGCTGCCGGAATAGCAATGGAAGATACCGCCATTCTCCCAGCCTCCTTCTTCCGTCAAGATATCGAAGCTTTCCCGGTGGGCCTCCCGGTCATGGATAGTAATGGGCATGCCCAGCTCCTTGGCCAGTCTGATCTGGCGGCGAAACACCTGGCGCTGAACATCCCGGGGAGAAAAGTCATAATGGAAATCCAGGCCGATTTCACCGATGGCCACAATTTTCGGATGGGCTGCCCAGCCCTTGATTTCTGCCAGTAATTCATCGGTCATATCTTTCGCATCGTGAGGGTGCAAGCCCACAGTGCCATAAATACCATCATATTTCTCCACCAGCTCAAGGGTATTGAGAGCCGCCTCCCGGCTGCAGCCGATATTAACAAAGCGGGTAACGCCCGCCGCTGCCGCTCTTTTGATTGCCTCTTCCCGGTCGCCGTCAAAATCCGTATCATCTATATGGGCATGGCTGTCAAACCACATTCTGTTTTCTACCTTTCCTTCTGTCGATTTATAACGGGGCATATCCTCGTTGATCTAACGAACCTTTGAGCCGCTGGCCACATCCGCCGGCAGAGTGATCACTTCCAGCCGGTCGCCGTCGGCGGCGGCCAGCAGCATACCTTGAGACTCCACACCCCGCAGCTTGGCCGGCTTTAAATTGGCCACCACGATGATCTTTCGTCCCACCATTTCTTCCGGCTTGTAATGTTGGGCCACGCCAGCCACTAATGTCCGCCGTTCTTCACCGATGGCGATTTCCAGCTTCAGTAATTTGTCGGCCTTGGGAACGGGCTGGCATGCCAACACCTCCGCTACCCGCAGGTCCACTTGGGCAAAGGTTTCATAATCAATAAGGGCCGTTTCTGCCTTAGCCGTTTCTGTCGTAACCGGTTCAACCGTTGCCGGCTTAGCTTCTGCCTTAGCCGCCTCTTTAGGCTCTTCGTCTTTCCATTCGATTCTGGGGAAAAGGCCTTCGCCCTTCTTTACCTGCTGCCCCGCCTTGGTACCGCCCCAAGCCAGTTGCTGCCAATCCCGGCAGGCCTGGGGATCGTGGCCGGTTTGGGCCCAGACCAAAGGAGGTATATTGGGCATAGCGGGAGCCAGCAGCATAGTGGCAATCCTTACGGATTCCAAAAGATGCACCATTACGGTGGCCAGCCTTTGCCAGTCTGCCGGGTCTTTGGCCAAAGTCCAGGGCGCCGTCTCATCGATGTATTTGTTGGCCCGGCTGATCAGCTTAAAAACCGCCGCCAAAGCGCCCGCAAAATCCAGTTTGTCCATATAAGAGGCTGCTTCCGGCACCACGGCGGCGGCCAGGGCCGCCAGCTCCTGATCGATGGGCTCCGGGCTGCCTGCTGCCGGCACTGTGCCTTCAAAATACTTTTCAATCATGGCTACTGATCGGGAAACCAAATTGCCGTAGTCATTGGCCAGGTCGATATTGATCCTCTGAACCAGAGCTCCTTCGGAATAATAGCCATCCTGGCCGCTGGGGATTTCCCGCAGCAAAAAATAACGGACGGCTGCCACCCCATATTTTTCGATGAGCAACTGAGGATCCACCACATTGCCCTTGGACTTGGACATTTTGCCGGAGTCCAATAAAACCCAGCCGTGGCCGAAAACCTTCTTCGGCAAAGGCAGATCGGCAGCCATGAGAATGATGGGCCAAATTACCGTATGAAAACGGATGATGTCTTTGGCCATCAGGTGTACGTCTGCCGGCCAGAAGGCGTCATATAAAGAAGTGTCGTCGGAGCCATAGCCTAAAGCGGTAATATAGTTGCTCAAAGCGTCAAACCAAACGTAGATGACGTGCTTTTCGTTAATGGGAACGGGAATACCCCAGTCAAAAGAAGTCCGGGAGATACAGAGATCCTCCAGCCCGCCTTTGACAAAATTGATCATTTCATTGCGGCGGCTGGCCGGTTGGATGAAATCAGGATTTTCTTCAATGTAGTTAAGAAGGCGGTCCTGATACTTGGACATCCGGAAAAAATAGCTTTCTTCTTCAATAATATCCACAGCCTTGCCGCAATCAGGACATATATGTTCTTCGCCCACTTGCCTTTCGGTAAAATAGGTTTCGCAGGAAACGCAGTACCAGCCCTGATAATGGGACAAATAAATGTCCCCTTTCTCATATATGGTTTGGAACAGCTTTTCCACGCCTTTAATATGACGCTCCTCCGTTGTCCGGATGAAATCATCATTGTCGATCATCAGCTTTTGCCAGAGATTTTGCCAAATTACCGCCATATCATCCACATGACGCTGAGGGCTTTTGCCGCCGGCGGCAGCGGCCTTGGCTATTTTTTGGCCATGCTCGTCCATACCGGTAAGAAAGCGGGTTTCAAAGCCCTGCATTTTCTTGTATCTGGTCATGGCATCGGCCAAAACCGTGGTCAGTCCGTGGCCGATATGGGCATTGGCGCTGGGATAATAAATGGGGGTAGTAATGTAAAATCTCTGCTTTTCCATATTGTCCTCCTATTTTTTTACATTTTCGGGCAATTAACTTACCCAAAAAAAGAATTTACAAAGTTTTTCTTCTCAAATGTCGTTTTGATGTTGACTTTAATTGGAAGTATTGTTATTCTTTACTTGAGAGTAATTTAGAATACATTAAATAAGAAAGGAGAAATGTTGATGAAGTCTACAGGTATTGTCAGAAAAGTTGATGAGCTAGGCCGCGTGGTTATTCCCATTGAATTGCGCCGTACATTGGGAATTGATTTGAAGGACTCACTGGAAATCTATGTTGATGAAGAAAAGATTATCCTGAAAAAATATGAGCCTGCCTGCATTTTCTGCGGCAGCGCCAATAATGTTCATCACTTCCACAATAAATTGATCTGCAAAGATTGTGCCAAGAGCTTGATCGAGACTTTCTAAAAAGATATTTGACTAAGCAGAATGAAAGCATACTATTTTTGCATGATAGAGCATCTCGTCCTTCGAGATGTTCTTTTTTGTCATTTGCCGGCAGGTAAAGCCGGCAATCAGCCTTCTTCCCGGCCCCAGGACACCAGCAGGGCATACATGTCCTTGGCAGCCAGACCGGTTTCGCAAGCCAACTGCCTGCTGGCTTCCTTCTTGCTCAGCCCCCGGTCCAGCAAGCTTCTGCCCAGGGCTTCCAACTCATCAGCATTCAGGTTCCGGCCTTTTACCTTGTGGTAACCCTCCAGGACCACCACGATTTCCCCTTTGACCTCCGGCATCTGTTCCAGCCTTGCGATCACTTCCGGCAAACTGCCCCGCAGAAATTCCTCATAACGCTTCGTCAATTCTCTGGCTACGCAACAGCGCCGCTCCCCCCAGGCTGCCTGGAGGAAGGCTAACGTAGCAATCAGCCGTTTGGGACTTTCATAAAAAATCAAGGTACCGGAAAAGCTGCCAAAATCAGTGAGCCAAGCTTTCCTGGCCTTGGTTTCCCTGGGGAAAAAACCTCCGAAGGCAAAAGCGTCGGTGTCAAGGCCTGAAGCCACTAAAGCCGTCAGGCCTGCCGAGGGTCCCGGCACCACGGTAAGAGGGATACCGGCAGCCGCAGCCTGGCGGATCAATCTGGCCCCGGGATCCGATATGCCGGGCATACCGGCGTCGCTGACCAGGGCCACGGTCTTGCCTTCCTGCAAAAGCTCCAGCAGCCGCTTGCTTTGCTTTTCTTCATTGTGGGCAAAGCAGCTTACCAGCGGCTTCTTGAGCCCATAAGCTTGCAAAAGCAAACCGGTGCGCCTGGTATCCTCGGCGGCCACCAGATCTACGCCGCCCAGAATACGCAAAGCCCGCAGAGTAATATCCTCCAGATTGCCAATGGGGGTGGCCACAATATATAAAGTCCCAGATACTAAAGGGGCCGCTCCTTTGCTTTTCGGCAATTGAAAGGCTTGTTCTTCACTCATTTGCCTAAAAACCCCCGGCAAAACAAGCATTCGCCTTTTCTTTCCTGGCCAAAAAACAGGTGGCAAATGTGAAAGCCTTCCTGATATAGTTTTTCCAGGTTATCTTGCGCCGTTTGTTGGATTTTTAATCCATTGGCGGACATTTGTTGAAAATCGCCATCCCCCATCTGACAAAGCTGCCGCCGCAGCCTTTGGTTTTCTTCTTCCAAAAGCCTGGCTTCCTGCTTAGCCTGCTGAATTTCTTCCTGCAAAAGCCGCTGGCTTTTTTCGATGCGGGAAAGCCTTTCGCTCAGGCTCATTTATCTTGCTCCTCGTCTTTTTCCTTAACCTGTACAATGATCTCCTCCAGCTCCGGGTAATCCGCCAAATCGGCTTCCGTCAAGTAGCCTTCCTTCAACAGTTCCTCGGCCAGCTCTATTTCTGAGGGATCTTTCTGCTTTTCCTGATTTTTGGGGCAGCGGCACTTTTTGTTGCATTCATAGCCATAGCTTTCGTATTTTAAGCAGCACATCAAACGTCCGCAAATGCCCGATATCTTGCTGGGATTAAGGGAAAGGTTTTGCTCCTTAGCCATGCGGATAGATACGGGCTCAAAATCACTGAGAAAAGAAGCGCAACAAAGCTCCCTGCCGCAAGAGCCCAAGCCGCCCAGCATCTTCGCTTCATCCCGCACACCTATCTGACGCAGTTCGATTCTGGTTTTAAATATGGCTGCCAGGTCCTTAACCAATTCCCGAAAATCCACCCGGCCTTCGGCCGTAAAATAAAACAAAACCTTGCTGCCGTCAAAGGAGTATTCCACTCCCACCAGCTTCATCGGCAACTGCCGCTGGACGATTTTTTCCAGACACAAGGCCCTGGCCTGTTCTTCTTTTTCCTGGGCTGCCAGCATCTTTTCCCGGTCTTCCACCGTAGCCAGCCGGATCACTTTGCGCAGGGGCTGCACTACTTTTTTAAGCTCTACTTGACGGTTGCCGAGAACGGCCTTGCCATATTCCAGACCCCTGGCCGTCTCCACCACAACATCGGTGCCGGCGGGAATCGTAAGTCCTATCGGGTCAAAATAATAAATTTTCCCTGATGATTTAAATCTGACGCCAACCACTTCGATCAAGGGTTCAGCCTCCTTTTGCCACTCTAATATTCAACTTGTTTATTTTAAGAAATAAATTTTCCAAAATTAATAAGGCATTAACGTTGCGTTCCAGAAAATAGCCGGCCTGCCAAACCTCTTCCAAAGCGGCCAAAAGCTTTCGCCCGTCGGCAGCAAACCCTGCCGGCAGGTCTTCTATAAGGCCTTTTTCCGCGGCCTGGGGGCTCAAATGGCTGACCAGGCTTTCCCGCAACAAAAACTCCAAGGCAGCCAAAAATTCCGGCAGCCTTTTTTTGCGGCTGCCTTCCACAAAGGCAGCTTTATCAAACACGGCATAATAGCCCTGGCTTTCCAGGGCTCTCACTACATCCAGGACCAGATCTAATTCTGCCTGGGCAGGCAAAAGCTGCCGGCAGCCAAAATCAATGAGCTGGCAGCGGGAGCGCACCGTCGGCAGCAGATCCTGGGGCCTGTCCGTCAAAAGCAGCAGCACCGTATCCTCCGGCGGCTCCTCCAGGGTTTTCAGCAGGCAGTTTTGGCTTTCCTCCCTCATCCGGTGGGCTTCTAGCAAAACGGCTACTTTAACCTGGCCGGCAGGGGCTTTTCCCATCAGCTTAGCCTGCAGCTCCCGGATCTGGCGAATCTGAATCAGCCCCGCCGCGCCCTGGGGAGCAATGGTAAACCAATAAGGAAAAACCTCCGACTTGATTTGACGGCAATGAACACAGCTGCCGCAAGGCCGGCCGCTTGGCTCATCGCTCAGGCAATTCAAATATGCCGTCAGGCGACGGGCTTCCTCAAAAAGAACCTGGGCATTGCCGCCTTTAAATATCAGTGCGTGACTTATCTTTTGCCTGCCGGTCAAAGGCAGGCTGCTGGCCGGTAAAGATACTGGGGACATTGCTTCTCCTAAATCTTGTAGTTTTCCACCACATCCAAAACGAATACGGTGGCTCCGCCCATTCTGACCATCACATCCACGGGAATAATACTTTCCTCCGCCGCCAGCATGGGGGTCATGGGTACCATTTGCTTCCGGGGCTTGCAGACCCGCCGGACCACCTGGATTACTTCTTCTTTTTTGTCGTCTTCTACGCCAATCAGCAAAGTAGTATTGCCCCGGCGCAAAAAACCGCCGCTGCTGGCCAGCTTCGTGGCTTGGAAGCCTCCTTCCGACAAAGCGTCCAGCAAAGCATGAATATCCATATCATCGACGACACACATGACTAGCTTCATTTTTTACGCCTCCTCTTTCTTAATACTTTAGTAATTATTTATATATTGTACATAGCATAAAAGCTTTATCATTTTATTTATATCAATTTATATGATACCACAATTGCCTATTTCTTACCACAAGCTTTTTTGGTACACTAAGAGACGCAAAGAAATGCGGGAAGAACGATACGGGAGATGAAAAGTGGAGGTGCGCCATGAAAAAAATTGATGAAACCGACCAAAAAATATTGGATCTCCTTTGTGAGGATGCCAGGATGTCCTATGCTGAATTGGGGCGGCGCCTGAATCTAACCAGGGTTACCGTCAGGGAAAGAGTTAACGACTTAGTAGAATCGGGAGTTATCGAACGTTTCAGCATCATCATCAATCCTGCCAAAGCCGGTTATCATCTATCGGCCTTCTTCGAAATCGGCGTCCATCCCAGCAAGCTCCACGAAGTGGCAAAAGCCTTAGCGGCCAATAAGTTTGTCCAAAGCGTCAATCAAATGACGGGTCCTAGTACATTGCACGTCCATGCCAGCTTATATGACAACAACCACCTGCAGGATTTCATGAAAGACGCCATCTATAATTTGCCTGGTATCAACAACGTTAACAGTTATGTACTGTTGCGAGGCTTTAAAGTCAAGCGGGGCGGCGTAAAAATTGGCAATTAACTGAAAAGTGCCTTACATTGTAAAAAAAATTTCTCTAGCCACTGAAAAGTCCGTACATTGTAATCTTCTATTCTTTTTTATATTTGCTATACTGGTCACAGCGCAGACTGCATAGCATAAAAAAGGAAAACGATGAGGGCCCATCGGTGGTTATTTGTCTTTTAAAAAAGGTAAGGAGGAGATATCCTGTGCCAAAAGATTTACGCTACTTTTTAGATAAGATGCAAAAGGAAATGCCGGAGGACCTGGTCACCATTACGAAAGAGGTGGATCCTAAGTTCGAAGTGGTTGCCATTCAGCAAAAGCTGGAGGACCAAAACCGCTACCCTATGCTAATGTTTGAGAACATCAAAAACAATTATGGTGAACCCAGCGGCTTTCGTCTGACCAGCAACGTATTTGCCAACCGGGCCCACTGTGCTCTTGCCCTGGAGCTGCCCAAAGATAAATGGCAAATGGAAACCAGTCTGGAATACTCCCGTTTGGCCCATCAGCCCATCAAGCCTGTTGTTGTAGACAAATCTCAGGCTCCTTGCAAAGAAGTGATACTCACCGGCGACGACGTAGATATGTATAAGCTGCCGGTGCTGACCCATCACGAAATGGACGGCCTTCCCTACCTGCCGGATGTGGTAGTGGCAGCGGACCCGGATACCGGTGTTTATAATGCCTCCCATCACCGGATGATCATCGCCGGCAAAGACGAATCCCGGATCTGGATGAGTCCCCGTCATCTTTGGAATTATTTTATGAGAGCACAGGAAAAAGGCGAACCCTTGCCCATCGCCCACGTTTTAGGCCACCATCCCTGTTTCTACTTAGGGTCCGAATCCATATTACCTATGCAAAGCGATGAGTATGAAATCATCGGCGGCCTCCTCCAGGAACCTCTGCGGCTGGTACCTTCGGAAACCTACGGTGATAAGCTGATGGTGCCGGCAGATGCCGAGATCATCATCGAAGGTGAAATTCTGCCAAATTTAAGGGAACCGGAAGGCCCCTTCGGCGAATTTACCGGTTATTACGGCCCTCAGCGTTGGTCTCCCGTGGTGAAAATCAAGGCTATTACCCACCGTAAGAATCCTATTTATTTGAATGTTCTCTGTGGTCATCCCGATACCTCCATCGTGGGAGGCATTGCCAAAGAAGCTTGCTTTTACGAAGAATTGAAGCGCCTCATGCCTGGTATTCAAGCCGTTCATCTGCCGATTTCCGGCTGCTGCCGCTTCCATGCCTATATTTCAATAAAGCAAAGGTTCAACGGCGAAGCAAAAATGGCGGGGCTGGCAGCCCTTCCCCATCACGATATCGTAAAGCATATTGTAGTAGTGGATGAGGATATCGATCCCTTCAATGAAAAGGAAGTCTTGTGGGCCATCGCCACCCGGGTTCAAGCCGATAAAGACGTAACCATCATTCCCCATTGCCGGGGAGGTTTGCTGGATCCTTCCTGTACCATTGAAGGAATTGGTACAAAAATGATTATTGACGCCACCAAGCCTATGACCCGCCCCTACGAAGAAAAAATCAGCGTGCCTAAAGAAGTCATGGACCGTATTCAATTAAAGGATTATCTAGGAAAGGATTGGTGTTAGTTATGTCAAGAATCTTCTGGGTCGCCTGCCCTAAATGCAAAAAAAAGTTTTATGCAGCCGTTGACGATTATCGCCACAAGGATCGAAAAATGATGTGCCCCTTCTGCCAGGCCCGTTTCCTGGATGAAGAGGCTGACGAAATCGTAGATTCGGATTAATTCCCCAATGTTCGTCAGATCGAATTGAATAAAGATAGGGGGAAGTTTATGTTAGCCAAAAAAATAGGAAAAATCTTCTGTTTATTTTTGATGCTTACCCTACTCATAAGCGCCTGCGGTCAAAGCGGCACTACTACACCTACTACATCTACCACACCACCCTCCTCTTCCGGTGACGGCGCCCCTGCATCCGCACCAGCACAGGAAACATTTAAAATCTACCTGGCTGGTGCTACACCCGGGGGCGGCGGAGTCTGGGATATGATAGGCGCCGGAATGGCGGAAGCCATTATTCGCAGCAATAAAGGCTCTTCCGTGACTGTTGTACCCGGCGGCGGCGTTTCCGACGTACCCGTTGTCAGCGATAAAGAAGCGGAATTAGGCCTGACCCATAGCGTCATTGCCGTAGCCGGCGTAAAAGGCGAAGATCCTTTTACTCAAGCCTATACTAACATTCGAGGCGTAGCCTCGTTCTACGGCAGCCCTCTGCAATTTGCGGTCAGCCCGAAGCTGGGCTTAACCAGTATTGGCGACATTAAAGAAAACAAGGTCCCCATCAAGCTGGCTGTGGGCGATCCTGGTTCCACCGGTGAGTTAGCAACAAAACGTATTCTGGAAGCTTATGGTATGACTTATGGGGATATTGAGTCCTGGGGTGGCCAGATCCTATTTAAAGATATGGGTGAGGCCGCTACCATGTATGGCGATGATATCATCAATGGCTTTACTTTGCTGACCCTGGCTCCCAATGGCCCTTTGCAGCAGGTATCCAGTAATAAAGAAGTGCAGTTGCTGCCTATCGACCAGGATAAGGTCCGGCAGATGGTAGATAATTACGGCTATTCCGCTGCTTCCATACCGCAAGATGCCTATGCTTTTATGACCGGGGATCTTACTTCTTTCAGTTCTCAGGTAGTTTTAATAACCAGTGACGACCGTTCGGAACAGGAAGTTTACCAAATCACTAAGGCATTTCTGGAGAACATCGATTATCTTCGTTCCATCCACAACAACCTAAAGGATTTGCAACCGTCAGATATGGTGGATACCGGTATAGAACTCCATCCTGGCGCTGCTAAAGCTTATAAAGAAGCAGGCGTCCTGTAACGTGTACTAAAAAAGCGGGGAAGCTAACTCCCCGCTTTTTTAAAAAGATAATGTAGGAGAGGTGGTTATTCCGTGGCTTTCCTGGATAAAGGTTCAAAACGGGATTTGAAAGGATCCTTTATAGGTAATCTCATTTATTACAGTGCTGCAGCTTTAGCTCTATATGGAATTTATGCTTCTGTTTTTTCTCATCCCCATGCCATTATGTATAGAGGAGTTTTCATTGCTGCCCTTTTAGCTATGACCCTGCTGCGTTACACTGTTCCTAATGCCAAAACAAAAAATATCCGGACTATCGATTATATATTAGCGGTATTAAGCATCCTGATCGGCTTATATATTATTCTTAATACTAGCCGCTATGTATTTCGCACTCCTTTTTTTGATCCCGTTACTACTACGGACTTCATTTTTGGTATTTTGGCTATTCTTTTGGTACTGGAAGCAACCAGAAGAGCCATAGGCTATCCCCTTACTCTCATCAGCGTTATTTTGCTGTTTTATCCGTTTTTTGGCAAGTATGTGCCTGGTATGTTCGGTCACAGGGGATTTACTTTTGCCAAAGTAATTGAGCAGATGTTTATGACAACCAGCGGTATCTTTGGCGAGTCCGTTGGCATTGCTACTTCCTATGTGCTGATGTTTGTCGTATTCGGAGAATTTCTTAACTCCACCGGCGGCGGCGACTTCTTTTTTGATCTTTCCAGATCCATAGCCGGTTCCACCAGGGGTGGTCATGCTAAAACTGCAGTAGTAGCCAGCGCTTTGTTTGGTTCTATCTCCGGCAGCCCTATTTCCAATGTGGCCACCACCGGCGCCATGACCATACCGATGATGAAGCGCTCCGGTTATCCCGCTTATTTTGCCGGCGCTGTAGAAACTGCAGCTTCCTGCGGCGGCACTATCATGCCTCCCGTTATGGGAGCCGTAGCTTTCCTTATGGCGGAAATCATCGGCGTCACTTATACCCAGGTGCTGATCGCCGCTGTCATTCCTGCTTTGCTTTATTACGGCGCTGTTTTCTTTGCTGTAGATTTTGAAGCCGTACGGCAAAATTTAAAAGGTGATAGCAAAGAAAACAAACCACCTGTATTAAAAATATTGATTAAAGGCATTCAGTACTTATTTCCCCTGATCTGGCTGGTAGCCCGCCTCTTTATGGGATTAAGCCCCTCCCGGGTGGCTTTGGAAGCCATTGTCTGGATGATCGTCATCGCGCTGATCAGCCGCAATCCCAAATATCCCATCACGGTAAAAGGCTTAGTTAAGTCCCTAGTAGGCTCTACCTATTCCCTGATGCCCGTTGCCCTGGCCTGCGCCACCGCCGGTCTGGTCATCGGCGTTATCAACCTGACGGGGCTGGGAGCAAAATTCACTTCCCTGATTATGGCTTTAGGCCGGGGTATGCTTTTCCCCGCATTGCTGCTTACTATGCTGGTTACCATTATTTTAGGTATGGGTATGTCCATCAGCCCCACCTATTTGCTGGCGGCCTCCTTAGCAGCACCGGGCCTTATTAATGTTGGCGTCTCTCCCATGGCCGCTCATTTGTTTATCGTATACTTTTCCGCCATGGCCACCATGACGCCTCCGGTATCTCTGGCTGCTTATACTGCGGCAGGCATAGCTGATGCCGATCCCATTAAGGTAGGATTCACAGCGGTACGAATAGGAATTGTAGCTTTTGTCATCCCCTTTGTCTTTATTTATCAGCCTCAGATCATTTTACAATCTACTAATTATATCGATACTGTTTTCTCCGTTATCTTTACGTTGTTTGGTGTAGTTGCCCTCACCGGCGGCATAAACTCTTGGTTTTTCCGCATTCTCTCTTACTGGGAAATAGGCGTGATGCTTGTTGCCTGCCTGTTGATGTTTTTACCTTATTACCTGCTTAATATCATAGGCCTGGTTATTTTTATAGCAATCACCTTCTATCTCTACCGTACTAAAGATAAAGCGGTTGCCCTGCCTCATCACCATTCCCAGGAACCGCCAGAAGAAACAGCGGGCTTGGCAGCTTTCGAGGAATGGGAAAACTCCATAGTTATGCCCGCCTCTTCAGTTGACGACTTAACAAATACGGGAGACGCATCATGAAAAAAATCGTTGTAGCCATTTCAGGCGCATCAGGAGCCATTTATGGCATTCGGCTTTTGGAAGCCCTCAGGGAAGCCGGAAAAGAATCTCATCTGATTCTCTCCGATTGGGCCAAAAAAACCATCGAAATGGAAACAGATTATACGGTGGAGGAGGTTATCGCTTTAGCCTCTTATCATCACAGTCTCAACGATCTGGGGGCCTCCCTCTCCAGCGGCTCCTTTCAGCATCAAGGTATGGTTATTGCCCCTTGCAGTATGAAAACTTTAGCAGGTATCGCCCAGGGCCTGGAGTTGAACCTGATTATCCGGGCCGCCAGCGTTACCCTGAAAGAGCAAAGAAAATTGATCCTTCTGCCCAGAGAAACGCCTTTGACCAGCATCCACCTGGAAAACATGCTTACCCTAACCAGGCTTGGCGTAGTCATGATGCCGCCGGTACCGGCTTTATACAACCGGCCCGCCAGTCTGGACCAGGTGGTCAATCATACGGTAGCCCGGGTATTGGATCACCTGAACATCCCCAACGAGCTGACGCAGCGCTGGAGCTGACTGCAGATTAGAACCGATTGATTTGCTTCTCTTTGCTCTCCCAATACATTATCAATAGGCAAAAAGCAGCCCCGTCTGGAAGGGGGGCTGCCTTTTGCTGTTATTTTATTTTGCCGCTTTGTTTACTCGGCTAAAACCCCAACAAAAATCTGATCCCCCGCCCTGGCCAAGCCATTGCAGGTTTGCCCCGCCTGCAGCCAATCTTTCAAACCGGCGATAGCCTCCCCGCTGATAGCCATGCCGGGAAAAACCAGCGGAATCCCCGGAGGGTAAGGTACTAAAGGCACGGCAGCCAAACGGTCTTTTGCCTCCTCCAGCTTCACTTGCTGCCGGGGAGAGAAAAAAACTTCCCGGGGAGAAAGTACAGGCTGCCAAGGTTTTTGTCCGGAGCGGTACATGTCTGCTAAAAGCTTTTTGCTTTCTGCTTTGGCCGCCTTTTGCTTTTTTTGCTCTGCCCCGTCTCCGGCTTCGCCGCCTTTTGCCCCTTCGCTTTTTCTCCCTTTGCAGCCGTGATGCTCTTGAATTTCCTCCAGAGCCTTTACCAGATAATCTCCCTGTTCCGGATCAAGGCCCAAATTCACGATGAACAATACATAATCAGCGGCAGCCAGCTCCGTATCTATACCATACTTCTGCCGCAATATCGCCGCCAAAGCAAAGCCGTCCAGGCCCAGTTCAGCGGCGGATACCGTAATCTTCCGGGGATCCGCCGTATAAGAAGCCGGCAGTTCGTCCTGCCATAGCCGGTAGCCGCCGAGAGCCCTGATCCGGCAGGCCAGCTCCCGGGCCAGCTCCGCCGCCTCCCGCAGTCTTTGGCGTCCCCCCTCCTGCAAATAGGCTTGCCAGGCATCTAAAGAAGCCATGAGCAAATAAGAGGGGCTGGAGGATTGCATAATATTGATCCCTTGCCTCAGCTTGCCTGCCAGTTCCCGGCAGTTGCAATGGAGAAGAGCCGTTTGGGTAAAACCGCAGCCCATCTTATGGGCGCTTTGCACCACTACATCGGCGCCCCAATAAAGAGCACTAAAAGGGGATGGTCCCGGCGCCTGGCCGGCAAAGGGCAAATGAGCGCCGTGGGCCTCATCTGCCAGCCAACCCCAGCCCGGACGCCGGCTTAGCATTTCCTTTTCCCAGGCCAGGTCGGCAATCACCCCATTATAGGAGGGGTTTAAGCTAATCCATAAGCCTTTGTCCTGCCCGGCCTTCTGAGCAGCGTTCTGAACAGCGCCCTCATTGAAATAAGCCCCGGCCGCCCCCTGATCCACCCCCAAAGGCAACCCCCATTCCCCATCAATCAGGCAAGGCAAAATCACCGGCCTGCTGCCGCTGAGAATCAAACCCTGATGAATCGCCATATGGCAATGAGCACTCATAACTGTTGGAACCTCAGGGCTGCTCATGGCCAGAATAGCCGCTTCCAAGCCTGCCGTAGAGCCATTTACCAAATAGAAAACCTCTTGGGAACCGGCCAGCCGGGCCATGGCTTTTTGGCTTGCTTCTATGCAGCCTGCGGCAGCGCCTAAATTATCCAAGCCCGGCAGCTCCGTCAGATCCAGAGCCTGGCCCTGCTCTGCCAGCAGACGGCTGAAGGGAGGCCACTGACCCCGGCCTTGGTGGTGGCCAGGCATGTGAAAGGCCCCTCTTTTGCCGGCGGTATGGCGAGCCAGGGCAGCCAGCAATGGGGCATAGGTATTTATCTTTTTGTCCGCCGGTTTCTTTCGCCCCATTTTCACTAAATCTTCCTCCTTCTTTTGGCCCGCTTCAACATATTGTGTTATAATAAGTTATAATAAATCGTAATAACTACTCTCGGAAAGGGGCTCCTTCTATGGCGAATGCCGGCATAAGCCGTTTTCAAATGATGACGGAAACACCCATCCCTTCTCTGATCCGCACCCTGTCCGTCCCGCCTATTATCAGTATGCTGATCACGTCGGTCTATAATCTGGCCGATACTTTTTTTGTCAGCCAAATCAGCACCAGCGCCTCCGGGGCCGTAGGCATAGTGTTTTCCCTGATGGCCATTATCCAGGCCATCGGCTTTACTCTGGGCATGGGAGCCGGCATGAATATATCGCGGCTTTTGGGCCAGCAGGATCTGGGACGGGCTCATCTTTTCGCTTCCACCTCATTTTTTAGCGGTTTGATTTTAGGCTCTCTGCTTTCCATTACCGGTATTATTTTTTTAGAAGAACTGGTTGTCGCTTTGGGGGCCACCCCTACTATACTGCCTTATGCCATGGATTATTGCCGGATTATCCTATTGGGAACGCCTATTATGGCCTCCTCCTTTGTGATGAACAATATTCTGCGCTCTCAGGGCAATAGCTTCCTCTCCATGATCGGTATCGGCACCGGAGCCCTTCTCAATATTATTCTCGATCCCATCTTCATCTTCGTCTTTGGCTGGGGCATCGGCGGCGCAGCCGCAGCCACGGTTCTCAGCCAGATTCTCAGCTTCTTCCTGCTTTATTATATCATTTCCCGGGAGTCAAACGGCGTCCAAATCCGTTGGCGCTATTTCCGGCCGGTCTGGAGCGTCTACCGCTATATCCTCTCCAATGGCTTGCCTTCTTTTTACCGCCAGATGCTGGCCAGTTTCGCTACCATTCTTCTAAACCTCTGCGCCGCACCTTACGGCGACGCCGCCATTGCCGCTATGTCCATTGTAGCCCGCCTCAATCATTTCCTGATGTCGTTTATTTTGGGCTTCGGCCAAGGCTTTATGCCTCTTGCCGGCTTTAACTACGGAGCGAAGAAATACCAGCGGGTTTGGGATAGCTTTTTCTATTGTCAAAAGTTGGCCGTCAGCTTTCTCGCGTTTATGGCAATTGTGTTTTTTATAGAAGCGCCTGATATCATCTCCCTTTTCCGGCGGGAGGATCTGGAGGTTATCCGTATCGGCACTTTAGCTCTGCGTCTGCAATGTTTCGTACTGCCCCTGCAAGCCTGGGTCATCCTTTGCAATATGCTGACCCAATCTTTGGGCAAATCCATACAAGCCTCTATTATGGCCGTATCCCGCCAGGGCATCTTTCTGCTGCCTGCCCTGCTGATTCTTTCATCAACCATCGGCCTTTTGGGCGTGCAATGCTCCCAG
The DNA here is from genome assembly GCA_018436095.1 of Clostridia bacterium. GTDB lineage: Bacteria > Bacillota > Peptococcia > DRI-13 > UBA5745 > WRMS01. Next base: position 45,022 of record JAHDMJ010000011.1, read on the forward strand.
CCCATTGCCGATGTTCTTACTTTTATTCTTTCCCTGGCTACCACGTTGCCGGTATTAAAGATGCTGCACGAAAAATCCGGCGAAGATGAATCAGACCGGAATGCAGCAGTGGCCGGCATGGCCGGAGCCCTGCCGGCTTTAGCCATGGAACCTGCCATCGACGAATCGAATCTGTCGGATCTTGAGGGCTAGTGCTTTGTGACTTCTAAAAGTTGTCACAGAGCACTAGGCTTGGGCCTCCGCTACGAAAGCCTTGGCGGCGGCGGCAAATAAACTATAGGCAAAAACTATGACTATTTGACAGCCTTTGCCATAATAATCCTGAATCCTCTCGCCGGGGCGAACCACATTGGCCATGGGCTTGCCGGTCTGCCGGCCGGCTGCCATCAGGCGGTCTATGGCCGACCTTACCGCCGGATGAGAGGTCTCGCCGGGGTAGCCCAGGCTTTGGGCCAAGTCGCCGGCGCCGATAATGCCGCCGTCAACACCCGGCACTGCCAGAATTGCCGCTGCCTGCTCTACTGCTTCGGCTGTCTCCAGAATAGGAAAGACTATGGTTTCCTCATTGGAGCGGGCTATATAATCCTTCATGGGCAGGGACAAGCCGTAATCCGAGGCCCGGGTGGCATTGATGCCCCGCCGGCCCAGAGGATAATATTTGACCGCCTCCACTGCCGCCGCCGCTTCCCGGGCATTGCTGACCCCGGGGACAATGACGCCTGCCGCTCCGATATCCATATAGCGGAGGATCACCTCGGGCCTGGCCGCCGGCACCCGGATCAAAGAAGCCAGGCCCCGCAACTGGGCTGCCGTCACCATGGCCAGACAGTCTCCTTCCGAGAGAGGGCCGTGCTCGGCGTCAATAAATAAAAAATCAAAGCCCGCAAGCCCGCAGATTTCGGTAAATGCAGGCGAGGGGCTCTGTATGGCGCAGCCGGTAAGCTTTTGGCCGGCTGCCAGTTTTGTTTTTAAAAGACTATTGGCCGTGATTTTTTCCATAGGTATACCTCCTGAACTAGCATGGATCAAGTATACCCTTTTTTGCGCACCCTGCCAATAATCAGGCATTTAAAGAAAGGCCTTGTCAGGGCGGCTGACTTGGCCTTTCTCTTACAAGCTGGCTAAGGCTTTGGCAATAGCCTGGCCCATTTCCTTGGTGCCAACGGGCTTTTCGCCGCCATAAGCAATGTCCCCGGTGCGGAGGCCGGCGGCCAAAACCTGATTTACCGCCTCTTCAATGGCGGCAGCGGCGGCCATTTGGCCGAAGGAATAACGCAGCATCATGGCTGCGGATAAGATGGCAGCCATGGGATTGGCGATATTTTGCCCGGCAATATCCGGCGCCGAGCCGTGAACCGGTTCATACAGCCCAAAGGTGCCGGCAGCCAGAGAGGCCGAGGGCAGCATGCCGATGGAACCGGTGATTTGGGAAGCCTCATCGGAGAGGATATCCCCAAACATATTGCTGGTGACGATGGTATCAAACTGGCGGGGATGGCGGACCAGCTGCATGGCCGCATTATCCACATACATATGGGATAATTCCACATCAGGATAGCTTTTGCCGATATCAACCATAATCTCCCGCCATAGACGGGAAGTATCCAGAACATTGGCTTTGTCCACAGAGCAGAGGCGTTTGCCCCGCTTGCGGGCAAATTCAAAAGCCGCCTGGCCTACCCGGCGAATTTCATATTCGGCATAGGCCTCCGTATCAAAAGCCTCCTGGCTGCCCGGTTCTCCCCGGCGGCCCCGTTTGCCAAAATAAATACCGCCCGTCAATTCCCGGACGATCAGAATATCCAGGCCATCGCCTAAAATCTCATCTTTCAGCGGCGAAGCGCTGCGCAAAGGAGCATAAACGATAGCCGGCCGCAGGTTGGCAAAGAGGCCCAGGGTCTCCCGGATCCGCAGCAGGCCTTTTTCCGGCCGCTGCTGGCCGGCCAGATGATCCCACTTCGGCCCTCCCACAGCTCCCAGCAATACGGCATCGGCAGCCTTACACCGGTCAATGGTTTCCTGAGGCAGAGGATCTCCCGTCTGATCGATGGCCCCGCCGCCAATAAGGGCTTCGGTGCACTCCAGGGTAAAGCCATACTTCTGGCCCGCCAGCTCCAGGATTTTGAGGGCCTCATCGGTAACTTCGGGGCCAATGCCGTCGCCTTTTAATACTGTGACTCGGTAATTCATCACCGGCTAGCCCTCCCGTTTATTTTTTATATATTCCACCAAACCGCCGGCAGTGATGATCTTTTGCATAAAAGGCGGGAAGGCGGCAGCTACATAATGTTTATCCTTGGTGATATTGTGGATGGCCCCGCTATCCAGATCCACCTCTATTTCATCGCCCATGGCGGCTTCTTTAGCAGCCTCGGGACATTCCAAAACCGGCAGGCCGATATTGATGGCGTTGCGGAAGAAGATGCGGGCGAAGTTTTCTGCAATTACGCAGCTAATGCCGGCAGCCTTGATGGAGATGGGGGCATGCTCCCGGCTGGAACCGCAGCCAAAATTCAAGCCTCCCACCATGATGTCCCCGTCTTTAACCCGCTTTACAAAATCCTTGTCGATATCCTCCATGCAATGAGCGGCAAGGGCGGCGGGATCAGGATTATTGAGGACCCGGGCCGGGATAATAACGTCCGTATCGATATGATCGCCGTATTTATGGGCGAAGCCTTTGCATTTCATAAACAATCTCCTTTATTCATCTATTTTGCGGCTGCAGCTCATCCGCTGTACCCCACTGTGCCGATATGCCGCGGCTTATGGCTTGCAGCCGGTTCCTTGCAGAAGCGGCTTTTACTCCAAAGAGTCGGGACCGCAAATATAACCGGCCACAGCAGATGCGGCGGCTACAACGGGGGAAGCCAGGTAAATCTCACTGGTTACATGGCCCATGCGGCCTACGAAATTGCGGTTTGTGGTGGAAACACATTTTTCTCCCTCCGCCAATATGCCCATATGGCCGCCCAGACAAGGCCCGCAGGTGGGTGTGGAAACGGCGGCGCCGGCGTCGATGAAGATATTCATCAGGCCTTCATCCACACATTGCTTCCAGATGGCTTGAGTGGCCGGGAAAATGATGCAGCGGACAAAGTCGGCAACCTTCCGGCCCTTTAATACAGCGGCGGCGGCCCGCATGTCGTCAATGCGGCCATTGGTGCAGGAGCCGATAACCACCTGGTCGATGGCAATCTTCATTTTTTCCGCCTCCGCTACCGTCCGGGCATTCTCCGGCAAATGGGGGAAAGCTACGGTAAGGGGCACTTCACTCAAATCAATGACCACTTCCCGAACGTATTCCGCATCGGGGTCGGCGGTAAAGGCAACACCCTTATTGCCGCCATGGGCAGCGATGTACTCCAAAGTGACTTCATCCACAGGGAAAATACCGTTTTTGCCGCCGGCCTCAATGGCCATATTGGACATGGTGAAGCGGTCGTCCATGGTCAACTGGCCGATATCGCCGCAAAACTCCAGGGAGCGGTAACGGGCGCCGTCTACGCCAAGGATACCAATCAAGTGCAGAATAATATCTTTGCCGGAAACATATTTTTGCTTTTTGCCGGTAATGGTCACTTTGATGGCTTCGGGAATCTTAAACCAAGCCGTACCCGTAGCCATGCCGGCGGCCATATCCGTAGAGCCTACACCGGTGGCAAAGGCTCCTAAAGCCCCATGGGTGCAGGTATGGCTGTCGGCGCCGATAACGGCGTCGCCGGGCTTAATCAAGCCTTTTTCCGGCAGCAGGGCATGCTCTACGCCTACCTGGCCCACCTCAAAATAGATAACGCCCATTTTGCGGGCAAACTCCCGGGTGGTTTTGGCCAGGCCGGCGGCGGCAATATCTTTATTGGGTGTAAAATGATCCGGTACCAGGGCTACTTTATTGGCATCAAAAACCTTGGTGGCGCCCATCTTATAAAATTCGCCGATGGCTACCGGCCCGGTGATGTCGTTGCCAAAAACCAGGTCCAGATTGCATTCCACCAGCTCCCCGGCGGCCACCGATGATTTTCCGGCTTTTTGGGCCAGGATTTTTTGGGTCATTGTCATTGCCATTGCATATTCCTCCTATATATCGTATATCTGTACCTTTTAGGCTGTTTTTCTGGCGGTCTCAGCCATTGCCCGGTTGATGGCATTCACGTAAGCCAAAATCGAAGCTTCAATAATATCGGTAGACAGGCCCCGGCCGGTGTGGCTGACCGTTTGCGCCTTTACGCCCTGAGGCTGCTCTGTCTCCGCTTCGGCTGAGAGCCCGGCTTGAGTTTCGGCCTGACTGCTTGCGGCTTCAGCTTTCTCCTCCTCCCGGCTGATGCGGACCGTTACTTCGCCCAAAGCATCCATGCCGCCGGTAACGGCCATGATATCATAGGAATCCAGCCTCCATCGGCCTTCCACAATGCGATTAACCGCATTATAGGCCGCATCCACAGGACCGTCGCCGGTGGCCGCTTCCGTCACCAGCTGGCCGTCACAAGTCAAAGTAATGCTGGCCATAGCCTGCATCTTATTGCCGCTTTGGATCTGGAAGGATTCCATTTTGTAATAGTCGGGAGTATCCCGCTTCACATGGCCGACAATAGCCTCCAGGTCTCCTTCGGTAATGGTCTTTTTGCGGTCCGCCAGCTCTTTGAACTCCGCAAAAGCGCTGTCAATATCCTCTTTCGTCAAGGTATAGCCCATGGATTGCAGCCGGTCGCTGAAAGCATGGCGGCCGGAGAGCTTGCCTAATACCAGTGTGCTTTCCGTCTTGCCTACAGATTGGGGAGTCATGATCTCATAGGTCATGGGATTGGCCAGGATGCCGTGCTGGTGAATACCGGATTCGTGGGCAAAGGCATTGGCTCCCACGATAGACTTGTAAATCGATACCGGCACACCGGTGAGCTTGGCTACCCGCTGGCTGGTCCGGTAGATCCGGGTAGTGTCGATGCCGTGGGTTACCCGGAAGCTGCCGCCCCGGGTATTGATGGCCATAACCACCTCTTCCATAGAGCAGTTGCCGGCTCTTTCGCCCAGACCGTTGACCGTGCATTCAATCTGCAAGGCGCCGTTTTGAACAGCCGAAAGGCTATTAGCCACTGCCAGCCCCAGATCATCGTGACAATGAACGCTGATAACCGCTTTGTCAATATTAGGCACATTCTCCCGAATTCCTTTGATGAGCCTGCCGAATTCCTCCGGCACCGCATAGCCCACCGTATCGGGAATATTGACGGTGGTGGCTCCGGCGTCAATGGCCGCCTCCAGCACCTGATACAGGAAAGCCGGCTCAGTACGGCTGGCGTCCTCACAGGAAAATTCAATATTATCACAAAAGCTTTTGCCCAGTTTAACGGCCTTCACTGCCGCAGCCAGTACTTGTTCCCGGTTCATTTTCAGCTTATATTGCATATGGATATCGCTGGTGGCAATAAAGATATGCAGCCGGGGATTGACCGCTCCCTTTACGGCCTCCCAGGCCCGCTCAATATCCGCCGGCACACAGCGGCAAAGAGCCGCCACGGAGCATTTGACATGCTGGGCCACGGCCTGAACGGCTTCGAAGTCGCCGGGAGAAGCGGCGGGAAAACCAGCCTCGATTACATCCACTCCCAGCTTCTCCAACTGACGGGCAATTTCCAGCTTTTCCGACAGGTTCAGATTGACTCCCGGCGTCTGTTCCCCATCCCGCATTGTCGTATCAAAGATTATCAACTTTTTCTTTTGTTCGGCATTAGTCATTGCTATTCCTCCTCTATACGTCTGATTTTTCTCGGACTTCCGATTGATTTTGCAGATTGCCAATAAAAAAACCTTCGCCTTATCACAGAACCATGACTTTGCAGCCACGGCTATGATCAGGACGAAGGTTGCCTTCGCGGTACCACCTGAATTCGCATTTATCATGCGCTCTCATGGCGGCAAAGAAATTATTTCCGGCTTAAGGCCTTCTGTCCTTTCTGCTGCCGCCGCCCCTTTAACGGCGGGCCAGGCCGGCTGGGCTTACTTGCCGCTGCTGATCATTCCATTTACCTGCCTGCTTTGACTGCTTGCCGGCTATGGTTTTGCTGTAGATCGCGGGGCTTTCTGCCTGCCGCTCCGGGGCCAGTTCCCCTGAACCAGAATCTGAGCCTTGCTCAGCCTGATCCATTTCCCGCTTTCAGTGGCTGTTTCAGCAACCCAGCCCTCTCTGTACATCCTGCGGATAAGGTACTCTTCCCCTTCATTGCGTTTATTTCAATATGTTGTTTTGCTGTCTGACTGTGGCCTGCGGGAAACAAAAAACTTCGCCCCCTGCCTATGCAAGAGACGAAGCTGAAACTCCGCGGTACCACTCTCATTGACGGTCTGACCGTCCTCCTCATGCGCTCTCCTTAGAAAGCACCGCCTTTTGATAACGGTGAGGTCACCGTCCTTCCTACTAAGTACCCGCAGGCGCCTTTCGGTGGGAGGCTCAAGGGTGAGTGATGTCAGGAGGGGGACACTGCCTCGCAGCAAACGGCAGCTCTCTGAAGTACCCAGGTTCATGACTTATTCCCTATCAACGCCGGATGATTTTTATATTGTATTATATTAGCCCATTTAAACTATTATGTCAAGGCTCTTTTTATTTACAATTACCCGTTAATTCAGTACAATGATCTTGGAAGTTTCCCCATATTGAACTGTCCTATTATTGAATTGCCCTATGCTATAAGGAGGAGGATGGGTCATGGAATTAGGCGCAAAAGTTGCAATGCTGTACGATAAGGACTCTTCTATCGCATACAATAATCTCCAGGAGCTTGAGTTCTTTTCAGACAGGGAGGGCGGGCTCTATCCTTATTTTGATGAGTTTTTAGCCATGCTTGGAAGCGACAAATACATTATGCGGGTTCGGGGCTTCCGCCTGCTTTGCAAACAGGCAAAATGGGATACCGGGAATAAAATCGACAAAGAAATTGACGTTATTTTGCAGGCCGTTATGGATGAGAAACCTACCGCAGTGCGGCAAAAACTAAAGGCACTTGAAGATTTGGCCCGGCATAAGCCTGCATTGCAAGACAAGATAAGGGAGAAAATTCTCTCCATAGACTACTTTGTTTTTAAAGATACCATGCACAGCCTTATCGAAAAAGATATCCAAAGCCTTCTGAAAGTGATGGCAAATTAGCAGGCACTACCATAATTAAGGTTACTCCATATTAAAGGGTACTCCATACTAATTTTGAGGTGAACGCAGTGGCGGTTAACGAAAAATACTTGCCGGATGTTGAGGCAATACTATCCCACAGGCATGACCAAGGGGCAGACTTTTGGACAACCCCGGATAAACGCTTGCTGAAGGGTTCGCCATTTTCAGCCTACAATTGCGCCCTGATGCTTTTGGAACTGGGAATGGAACAGGCAAACCCCATACTTATCGAAGTAGCAGAGCTGTTTTTCAGCGCCTGGCGGGAGGACGGCCGTTTTAAGCTATACCCCCAAGGCGGTATTTTGCCTTGCCATACTACTCTTGCCGCCTCTTTGCTTTGCCAAATGGGATATGCTCAAGATGAACGAATCCAAAGATCCCTCCGCCATCTGCTGGATATTCAATACCACGACGGCGGCTTACGGTGCAACAAGTTTTCTTTTGGGCGGGGCCCTGAGACGGAATATTCCAATCCCGGCCCTACCCTCACCGCCTTAAACGCCTTTCGCTTCAGCGATTATCTAAACAACGAACCCGCCTTGGATAAGGCAGTAGATTTTTTGCTGGGGCATTGGGTTGTCAAAAAGCCCCTGGGTCCCTGCCATTATGGAATCGGCACCCTTTTTATGCAGGTGGAATATCCTTTCGGCAACTATAATCTATTCCAGTATGTTTATGTATTGTCTTTCTACAACTACGCCAGGAAAGACAATCGATTCAGGGAAGCATTTGCAGCTCTGCAAACAAAACTGGCGGACGGGAAAATTGTGGTTGAACGGGTTGTTCCCAAATTAGCAAAGCTGTCCTTCTGCAAGAAAGGCCAGCCCAGTGAGCTTGCCACAATGCGTTATCAAGAGATTCTTGCCAACCTTGAGCATAGCTGAAATGTACAAAATTTGAGGTTTTGGGGCTGTTGCTCCTTTGGAATAGTAGATTCAAACTATGCCTAACACTAAGTATAGGGGGAAATCAGTGTTCAGTAGCGTAAAACTTGAAATTTTGTGCAGTTAGCTAAGGCAAATACACATAAAAACTCATTTTTTGTACACACGGCTGGATGGGAAGCAACTTTTTCAGTGCTCTCTAACAAACCTGCATTTTTGCTCATTTTCTGAGGAGGCAGAGCCACTGCCTTGAATCTGTCTAAGAATCTTCCAGAAGAGAAGGGCGCCACAAAATTCGGCAGCCCTTCTCTGACTTTAATTATTTACTTCCTCACTACCGGCACTTGTATTTCCGTTAACCAATCATCCATGTTGTCCTTATTCCAGATCCCGTCAATGTAGCTTTCCCGGACGTTGTCAACAATTTGATAACCGTTTTGTTCAGCCCATTGCACGGCATAAGCGTAAGCGGCGCCAATCTTTTCATAAGCCCCCCGGTGCAGTACGGATACGGCGGAGATAGCCGGGATTTCCTTAAAAATAATCCCATCGCCGTCCTTCCCTTTAGTGGTCACCGCTTCACAAATCTCAACATTGATATCTTTATCCCTGTATTCACCATCCAGATAGACGTTAAAGCAATAGCCGGGCTCTACACATTTGATGCCCGGATTGGCTTTGCTCACCTTTTCGCCCAATGCAGGCATAATTTCGTTTAATGCTGCGTAGTTAGGAAGGGTATACCTTGCGGCATAGACGATATAGGCCGGTATTTCCTTAATTACTGCTTGATAATTCATAGAATGACCCTCTTTCTGTTCGTTAATGTAGCAGTTGAGCCGAAAGAGCTGGTCGGTGATATTCTGCACTTCGTTCTCAAGCTCGGCTTGACGCTGGGTCAGGATTCCCGTGATGTTGTGGCCATCAACAATCGCAGAAATCTCTGATATGGAAAAACCCATTTGCCTGAGAGCCATGATTTCATTGAGCCGAAAAAGCTGGTCTGAAGTATAGTAACGATATCCATTTTCTTCATCCACATGAGCCGGCGCCAAAAGCCCCACTTCATCATAATGATGCAGCGTTTTGACGGTTACCTTCCCCAGCTTGGAAAACATGCCGATGCGATACATCAAATCACCTTCCTTTCTTCCGTGATTTCATCCTACATCCTCCGGCAGCCGGAGGGTCAAGAGGTATATTTCATTGTTGAGTTATATTTTGAGATATACCAATTTTGAAATAAGTTAATCATTTTTTCAGCAAGAGGCTTTCTTTAATCAGCAATTCGGCAATTTGTACGGCATTAGTAGCAGCACCTTTACGCAGTTGGTCAGATACAACCCACATAGCCAGCCCCTTTTCACAGGAAATATCCTTTCTTATCCTTCCTACATAAACCTCGTCACTGTCGCTTGCATAAAAAGGCATAGGATATTTCTTTTCCGCCGGTTCATCGATGATGACTACTCCCGGTGATTTGGCTAATATATACTTTGCTTCTTCCGGCGTTAATTCTTTTTCCAATTCGATATTAATTGATTCGCTATGGCTGCGGAGAATAGGAACCCGGACGCAGGTAGCACAAACGGCGATATTCGGATCATGGAGAATTTTTCTGGTTTCCCATACCATCTTCATTTCTTCTTTGGTAAAATCATTTTCTAAAAAAACATCTATATGTGGAATTAAGTTAGAAGCAATTTGATAAGGGAAAACCCCAACCTCCGGATTCTGATTTTGAGCAATTGCTTTTATTTGGTTCTCTAATTCGGCTAAAGCCTCAACTCCGGCACCGGAGACTGCTTGATAAGTGGAAACGATAATACGTTTGATTTTTGCTACATCATGCAGGGGTTTTAACGCAACTACCATTTGCGTAGTAGCGCAATTAGGGTTAGCAATTATACCTTTATGATAAGTGATATCCTCAGGGTTAACTTCAGGTACAATAAGGGGTATTTCCGGGTCATAGCGAAAGGCACTACTATTATCAATGACCACGCAACCGGCAGCTACTGCATCATGAGCGTAAAGCTTGCCTGCCTCACCGCCGGCAAAAAGAGCAATATCAATTCCCAGAAAAGAATCAGGTCCGGTAGCGGCAACCGTATAAGTTTTTCCCTGATACTCCATCTTTCTGCCTTCAGAACGGCTACTGGCTAAAAGCCGCAATTCACCGACAGGGAATTGCCTTAAGTCTAGTATTTTTAATAACTCCTGACCTACAGCACCGGTAGCTCCGACAATAGCAACATTATAGTTTCCCATAAAAAGCCCCCTTTCAATCTATTTTGTTAATATTATATCACTTTTACAACCGGCCATTTTATTCTATACTTAAAGTATAACGCACAGCGCAAAGGAGCGGCGATGTATAACCAAAAGGAAAGTGCCGAAAAAAAGCATTTAGAAGAAGTTCAAGCTAAACTCAAAACTGCCTTGGAGCAAATCATCAAGAAAGTAGACAACTATTTCAAAGAAATATTAGAAGCCAAACGCTATATCAACGAAAACCTGGCCCAGCTTGATTCCGCCGAAAAAGCCGCCAACAGAATGATTGTTTCCGATAGCGTTACCTTTGGGGAAAACGCTGTAAAAGAGCGGGAGCGGCTGCAAAAGCTGCTGCAATCGCCTTACTTCGGAAGAATCGATTTTGATAGCGCAAAAGGAGAAAAGGCTGAAGTATTCTATATCGGCATCCATGGCTTTGCGGAGCCGCTGACTTCTCACCACATCATTTTCGACTGGCGGGCTCCCGTTTCAAGCATGTTTTATGATTTTGAGGTGGGACCGGCTTTTTATATAGCCCCTATGGGCAAAATCGACGGTGTGCTGACCTTGAAGCGTCAATACCGGATCAGGCAAGGCCAAATGGAGTATATGCTGGAAAACTCCTTGAATATTGGCGATGAAATTCTCCAAAAAGAATTGAGCCGTAATTCCGGCGACAAAATGAAAAACATTGTGGCCACAATCCAAAGAGAGCAAAATGCCGTCATCAGAAATGAAGAGGCAAAAGTATTGATCATCCAGGGAGCGGCCGGTTCCGGCAAAACATCTATCGCCTTGCACCGGGTGGCTTTCTTATTATATCGCTATAAGGATACGCTGACCTCAAAAAACATTCTGATTTTTTCTCCCAACAAAGTGTTCGGCAACTACATCGCCAATGTTCTGCCTGAATTGGGAGAGGAGCATATAGAGGAAATCGGTGTTGACGACATAGCCGCCGCCATGCTGGGTAAGAAGTATCGCTACCAAACCTTCTTTGAACAAGTAGAAAACTTATTAGATGGCGGCAATGCCGAAGCAATTGCCAGAATCCAATTTAAAGCAACGAATCACTTTGTCGAAATGCTTCATGGGTATTTGGAATACATTGACGAAAATGGCTTTACTCCCGCTGATTTTCGATTGGGCAACTTCTATGTCTCTAAAGAAAAGCTGTTTTCTGCCTACCGTTCCCTCAAAAAGCTGCCGATTAAGAAGAGGCTGAGAAAAATAGCAGAGGATTTAATCGAAAAACATCAGAGTGCTATAAACAAAAAAATAGCCGCCGTCTTTTGTCGTGAAATACGAGACGCAATACAAAACATGTTTCAATTTGCCGACAGCTTTACGGTATATCAAAATTTCTACCGCTCCATCGGGCAAGACCGCATATTTCAGCTTATCCGCAAAAATACTTTGGAATTCTGTGACGTTTATCCCTTCATCTATGTAAAAATCTATGTCGAAGGAACAGAGCAGGATTTCAAAAACATCCGGCACTTGCTGGTGGACGAAATGCAAGATTACACGCCTATTCAATATGCGGTTTTATCGAAGCTGTTTTCCTGCAAAATGACTATTCTGGGGGACAGTTACCAAAGCGTAAATCCTTACAGCTCCTCCTCCGTAGAAAAGATTCGCCCTTATTTCGGCGGCTGCCACTGTATGGAATTGTCCAGAAGTTACCGTTCAACCCTTGAAATCGTGGAATTTACCCAAAGAATATTAAAGAATGAAAAGCTGCTCCCAATGGAAAGGCACGGCGATACCCCAACGATAACCACATGCCAAACCTCAAAAGAACAAATGGACAAAATAAAGGAGCTGATTGAGCAATTCCACCAGTCTCAATATGTTTCCTTAGGCATCATCTGTAAATCCCAGAACCAGGCAAAGCTGCTTTTTGAAGAACTCCGCACCTGGGACAACATATTTTTGTTGAGTTCTGCCGGCAGCGAATTTCGCAACGGCATCATTATTACTTCTGTCCACATGTCGAAAGGCCTGGAGTTTGACCAGGTGATTATTCCCGACGCCTCTGACCAGCTTTATCAAACATCCTTAGACCGCAGCCTGCTCTATATTGCTTGTACCAGGGCCATGCACAAATTAGATTTAACTTGTTTGGGGCGGCAGACAAGTTTTATAGATTCGGCTAATCAGGCCATAATCTGCCAGTAGCGTATTCTTTGCCGGATTTAGCTTCCCGCACTTTTACTATATCATCGTCACCAAGATTACCAAAAAGCAACGATCCTGCTTCATGGTGGGCCGCTGTATTACGGGCAACGGTTTTTGCACTATAGTTAGCGTAGCAGTAAAGGCAATGGTTTGCACAGGTATCATAGGCCCCGATATCTATGCTGGCAATACAGCCGCATTCCCGGCGCTGGTTAGGATCTTTTGGTATCTTGAGATTATATCCTGACAAACGCTCCAGCCTCGCTTGATCGATACAGCGGGCAGGCCTAATGCCAAATTTCCTCAAATCCATTTCCTCTGCACAAGTGTCGATATAAAGTCCTTCACTCTTTGCAATAGCGGAGAATTGCTCCATTAATTCTTCTTTTTCTTCCATAGATGGTTTCACGATACCCAGGGGCGAAATATTTCGCTCCGTTTTTTTGTAAAACTCCAAAAAGCTCACCGTGCACTTTTCGGTGTATCCCGCCAGCTTTGACGCCAATAGCTTGAAATACTTAAGATGATAGGCCAGGGAATACTTCTCACTGAAAAAAATCGGATCGTAACGCCAAACTACTTTATCCTTGCCAATTTCTTGGGACAGCCGCTGAAAGGCAGGGATGATAACGTCGTTTTTTGCGGGTACATTGGGCTCCGCATCTATGCCATAGGCATTTAACGTAAATTGAAAGTAATAGGTATAATCTTTAAGCTCTTCCAGCCTGTCCAACATAGGCAACGGATTTTTGGTCCAAAACACAATACCGTCCACCACCTCCGGCCAAAGGCTTACCCGGCCAACCTGATGGGGGTTCATGGGATTGCGGACAAGGACATAACCTTCCTTCAGGCGGTTAAAGAACCAGCCGGAATAATACGCCGGAATATCCGTACGCCTGCTTGCACTTATAATCATACCGAATTCCTCACTTCCCATCCTCCTGCCATAACATTTTAACACGGAGCCGGTAAAAGTAAACCTTAACCCCCCCAACAAAAAAAGGCTCCGAAGAGCCCAATGTCCTTTGGTTAAGGGGCAAATAAAAAACGGAAGGGGCAGGGGGCGGCGGCCGTCTCTGTCCTGAAGGCAGTAGGCAGTGACCTCTAGGCGGGCTTTTTGTTCAATTTTTTCGGTTGTGAGCAGATTCTCTCAGCTGCCTGTGCATTTTTTTCGGTTGTGTATGGATTGCACCTGCTGCCGAGGTCAATTTGAGCCAATTTAGGCTAATTTGGACCAATTTCAGGCCAGGTCTGTCCAGTTTTTTCCTTTCTGTGTAGATTTTGCTCTTGCATTTTACACACAAACGAAAATTTTGCTCAGCCGCCCCCAGGCAATTGAACACAACCGCAATTTTTGCACAGCCGTCACTACCGTGAGCCCTGGCACTGTGCTGCCCCCATGGGTTATGAACTAACCGTCTTTTGCCTATTTAAATGACATTTCCGAAGCCTCAAGCCTCAAAAACCGTTTTTTGCCAAATAGCAATTATTCTCCTAAATTATAAAAACAGAAAGGATAATACGGAAAGCAGCCCCAGACCCGGCGCCCCCAGAACGCCAACACCGATAACTGTCACCGGGTTCATGGGCAGGTGAAAGCCGGCAAAATTGCCGACTAAATTAAGAATACATAAAACGCCTAAAGCCAGGGCACAGTTTACCACTACCCGGCTGACGGTCTTCATTGGCCCCATGACCATCCTGGTCAGCACCATCAGGATCATCAGCAACACCATTCCGGCTATAATTACACCAACTTCAACCATCATAAGGCGCCCCTCCGTTTCGCAGATTTTTTTCCTTCGCTAATTTAATAAAATAATCATACCGTTTCTCTGCCGCATTTAATGTAAAAATAGCGTTATCCACCATATCCGGCTCCACCGCCTGGTGAAAAAATCTCCAGGCCTCTTCCCAGCCCGCCCGAGCCTGCTGGGTCAAGGTATATATGTCAAGTAAATCAACGACATCCTTATTTTCTTCTATGCCGCTGCCAACTTCGCTATCAACACCGACCCTAAATTTGACTTTAGCTCCCTCTTTAAGCCTTTCCATCCGGCTCATTAAGCTGATCATTTCTGGCCCTTCCTTTCCGGATTATCTTCCATCTCGTCTTATGGAAATTATATCCATGCAGGGACAAAAAAATACCCGATATAAGCTATCGGGTTAAATTTTTCTGAATTTAATACTCTAGTCGATCGTTCTAGTCGATCGTTCTAGTCAATGGTACGCCGGCCCTCCAGAGCTTGGGCCAACGTAGCTGCGTCGGCGTGTTCCAAATTGCCGCCTACGGGGATTCCGTGGGCTATTCTGGTAGCCTTGATTCCCAAGGGTTTCAAAAGCCTGGCTAAGTATAACGCCGTGGTTTCCCCTTCCACATCAGGATTGGTGGCGAGAATGACTTCCTTTATTTTGCTGCCTTCCTCACCCTCAAAACGAGTCAGAAGCTCCTTGATTTTTAGGTCTTCCGGCTGCCGCCCCTCCATAGGCGAGATAGAGCCATGGAGCACATGGTAAAGTCCCCGGTAATCCCGGGCCCTCTCAATGGAAAATACGTCGGTAGTCTCTTCTACCACGCAAATCACCTGCCGGTCTCGCGTCTCGTCCCGGCAGACCTGGCAGGGGGTAATATCCGTCAAAGAAAAACACACGGGACAGAGGGTCATGGTTTCTTTAGCGTTGACCAGAGCCTGGCTGAAAGCCTTGACTTCTCCTTCGGATAAGGACAGCACAAAAAAGGCCAGTCGCTGGGCAGTCTTAGGACCAATACCCGGCAGCTTGCCGAACTGCTCCATCAATTCCTGCATCACCGGCGCATGAAATAAACCTGTCATTAAAAGAGCCCCGGAACCTTCACATTACCGGTGATCTTGCCCATTTCCGCCGCCGCCTTATCCTGGGACTGCCGGGAGGCTTCATTAAAGGCCACAATCAGCAAATCCTGGAGCATTTCGATTTCCTCCGGGTCCAAAAGTTCGGGATCGATGGTCAGCTCTTTAACTTCCTGCTTGCAGCTCATTACACAGCGAACGGCGCCGCCGCCGGCGGTGGCCTCTACCGTCATATCCGCCAATTCATCCTGGAGCCTGGCCATATCGGCCTGCATTTTTTGCATCTGTTTCATTAGTTTTTGAGGGTTACCAAAGCCCATGTTTTATTACCTCCTCGATTTTCTTCTATCGTCCTTCGATATTAAGGATTTGTGGTTTAGCAGATAATAGGTCTGAAAATACTTGCCATCCATGTCTACATGTCCCATACCCTGATGGTGGTAATTACCGGACAGCCAGCGCCTAAAGCCCTGCAACAATTTAGCCATGGCAAACACCTCCTATAAAACCGTACCACCCAACAGCAACTATAGCCCGCCTCATTATAACGCCTCAAAAGAAAGATTGCATAGCCCTAATCATCTTTCTTGGAAAAAGCTCGGGTGGAGAACTTTTTCTTTCCCCTGTGCGTTTCAATGAGGCGAGGGCAAGTGATGACTGCGAAAACGCAATGGTGCAGAGAATGCTACTATTCGCCTCATTATAACGCCTCAGTAGAAAAAGTTCAATCGCAGATCCGAAGCTGCAATTTCATCTTATCCTCTTCCGCCAGGCCCAGGCAGGCCAGATAAGCATCGATTCCGCCAACCTCTTCAATGTAGTCCAGCACCGTCTCAATGTATTCTCTGTCCGACCGGGCTAACCCTGCCGGATAATGGCCCAGCATCCGGCGGGCCTTGGGGCTTTGTTTTAAATAAGTGTAGGTGGTCTCATAATTAGCGGCAATATCTCCCCGGGGCACTCCTGCTATACTTAGAAGTAGAGCGGCTAAAATCCCCGTTCGGTCTTTGCCTGCCGAACAGTGAAACAGCACACAGCCTTCCCGAGAATTTGCCATTCGGGAAAGTATTTGCCGAAGGGACTCTCCTTGAATGCCCAGAATATCCAGATAAAATTTACAGATAAATTGGGCTGTATCCTCCACCTGCATCTTTGTCACATCGTCCACATCATCCAGCCCTAAAGGCATATGATAGTAGTCTACCGCCCCCACCTGGGCAAAAGGGTCCGGATGAGCGCTGCATTCACTCTGGCTGCGCAAGTCGATAATGGTTCTTACACCATAATCCAACAAAAAGCCAATCTCTTCTTCTGTCAGCAAGGACAGGTCATCCCCCCGCAAGAAAGCCCGCCATTTAGTAACAGAACCTCCTGCGCAAAGGTGTCCTCCCAAATCTCTGACATTGTCCGCATTCTTTAAAGGCAGACGTACGTAATATTTATCCGCATCCATTCTTTATCTCCCTGATTCTTTATCTTGTATTATTCGTTTAACTTCACGATATCACTGCCAAAGATTTCGATAGCTTTCTCAACGGGGTCTTTATCCTCCTCCTTGGTCCAAAAACCGCATTCCACTTCGACTGGGCTGCCCAATACCTGACAGGCCGCATCCTTAATCATTTGCAAATTATCTTTTTCTACGCAACGATCCCTATGAAAACACCCTTTGTCCGGATCAAAAAAGATACGCAGAACGCCTCCTACCAGATCCTGCCGCAATGCGGCCAGCAGAAAAGCGTGGAGAACAATTTTCTGCCCTTTGATGAGTTGCAGAATCTTTTCCCATTGGGCAGCAGGCAGGCTGCCGGCGGACGTTGAAGCGGAAGCTAAGCTTCGGCCGGAGCCGGCTGCGGCCTTTGGTTCTCCGGCCGCAATTGCTCCCGAGCCTGAAGCAGCTTTAGGGGCTCCTTGCTCTTTGGCAAAAGCCCCGGCAGAAGCACCAGAAGTCTTCGTTCTGGCAGCCGCAGACTCTGACCCGGCAGAGGCAGAAAAAGCTGCCGCCCGCTGACTGGCGCCCCCATCCCTTGAATTATCATTTGGCTGAGCGGAAGACTGCACCTCTTCCCAAGGCGGTCTTTCTTGCGTCTTAGTAAAGCCTTCGGCCGCCGCAGCAGCTTTAGCTTGAACTGCCGGTCTTGGGGCAGCGGTTTGATTTACCGGCTGTACCGGGCCTGCTGCAGAAGCTCCAGCCTGTGCGGAGCTTCCTGTCTGCGCCACCGCCAGCCAAGCTTGTCCTTGCTGGCCCGGTTGATCAAGCAGCAACCCGGCAAATAAAGCTTCCGCCATATAGCGGCTGTTGCCCCGGTATCTGCCGCCGGCCACTCCCTGATCCAGCCGGGCTAATATCTGCTGCAGCCTGGCCGGCCCCAGCCTGCCGCTCTGATCGACCATCAACCGCCGCTGCTCACCTGCTGCTATAACCAGCTCCGTCCCTTGACCGCAAAGAGCCAAAAGCAGCAAGTCCCGGCAATAGCCGGCAAATTCTTTCAGCAGCTGCATAGGGTCTACACCTTGAGTGAACAGGGCTTCCAACTCCATAAAAAGCGGGGTAGCTTCACCATCGATCACCGCTGCCAGCAACGAAGCTAAGGCCTCCTGCCGTACCAAGCCTAAAATGGCGCAGGCGTCATCGAGAGTCAGCCGCTCGGGGCTGAAGGACAGGCACTGATCCAATAAGCTGATAGCATCCCTAAGGCCGCCGTCGGCTTGGCGAATGATCAGGGATAAGGCTTCCGGGTCCACCTGCCTCTTCTGCCCGGCAATAATCTCCTCCAGCCGGCCTTTGATCGCTTCATAAGAAATTTTGCGGAAGTCAAAACGCTGACAGCGGGAAAGCACCGTCGGCGGCAGCTTTTGAGGATCTGTGGTAGCCAGCACAAAAATCACATGGGCCGGCGGTTCCTCCAAGGTCTTCAGCAAGGCATTGAAGGCCTCGTTGGTCAGCATATGAACTTCGTCAACAATATAAACTTTATACTTGCCTAAAGCCGGCAAAAAGCTGATTTTCTCTTTTAGCTCCCGGATCTCCTCAATGCCCCGGTTGGAGGCGCCGTCGATCTCCAGCACATCCAGGGAGTTGCCCCGGGTGATGGTTTGGCAGCTTTCACATTCACCGCAAGGATGGGCTCCATTGCGGTTAGAACAATTTAAGGCCTTGGCCAATATTCTGGCGGTACTGGTCTTGCCTGTCCCTCTGGGCCCGGTAAACAGATAGGCATGGCTGATCCTATCCTGCAAAATGGCATTTTCCAAAGTCCGGCGGATATGCTCTTGCCCCGCCAGCTCTTCAAAGCCTTGCGGCCGCCAAACCCGGTATAATACTTGATAAGTCATAAAATATTTCCTTCCCTATGATGCGTAAAGTCCGATAAGCCTATGCTTTAAGTATAGCATTGAAGAGCCAAAACTGCCAATACCATAACTATAGAAGACCAGGTACTCAAAGGCCAAGTGCCAGGGGCTCAAAAAATGGCGGCAAACCGAGGGTACTGAAAAAGTCGTACAAGCTGACCATCGTAAAGCTGAAATGTACAAAATTTGAGGTTTTGTGGCTGTTGCTTCTTTGGAATAGTAGATTCAAACTATGCCTAACACTAAATATAGGGAGAAATCAGTGTTCAGTAGCGTAAAACTTGAAATTTTCAGCAGTTAGCTATGGCAAATCCACATAAAACCTCATTTTTTGTACACGCAGCTGGATGGGAAGCGGCTTTTTCAGTGCCCTCGACAAACCTGCAAATTTGTGCAGTTAGCCACTCAATCTAACATCTAATTCCGGCAAAACTCGCTGTCCGATACCTTTTTCCAGGAGCACGCCCTGTATAGAATCATTTTTTATTTTATGCGTTTGCATTATTCGCCTCATTATGATAATTTATGGATTAGAATTCCACAAAATTTATTCTTAAGGAGGCTTTGATGCTCCAGAATCGCACTTCTTTAAAATCCCCAATTATCATCTTCCTGCTTGCTCTATTATTATTCAGCGTAATGGACGGTATCCTATCCCTGCCGGTTTTGGCAGCCGAGGCCGACCACCATACCTCCCGGGTTTATGTAGTGGTGGATACGGCTTTAGCCGACTCCAGCGATACCGTAGAGCTGGACGTGATGCTTTTTGCCCCCGGCCACGGTCTGGTGACGGACAAAAGCGTCTACGGCGCCTCCTCCCGCAAGGATGACAGTATTTCCGTGGGCGCCAACGAAGAGGGCCTGATCAAAGTGGAAATCTCCAGTGCAAGTCCCGGCGTCTCCCAAATCGCTTTATCTCTGGTGTCTCAAGATGCGGCAGCCAGATTCCTGCAAGGAACAACCGGCTCCTACGAAGGCAAGATTCTCCAAACCAGTACAGGCGTAGAAATCTTTTCCGTTTATTTTATTGCCGGCAGCCTGGACCCGGAATATTGCCTCATGGAATTCGATAAAGACACCATTGCCGTCACCGATCATCAGTATTCGGATAATGCCATCGGCACCATTTATCTGCGGACAGAAATTGACCAGCCTGTAGCCAACCAACGGGTACGGATATACACCAGGAAAAGCGGCGTCCTCCTCTACCCCGCTCTCAGCTCCTCCACCAATACAGGCGAAGGCTCTTCCATCAGCCTGGTTACGGATAAAAACGGCACGGCCTCTTTTGTGGTCCGGGGCTATGAAGTGGGGGATGCGGAAATCTTCTGTGAGGTAGAGGGAGAGGAATTCAGCGAATTCCTCTATATAGACATAGCGGAAAATGTTTTTGACTTGGAAGACCCAGATTGGGACGACTATGAGGATGAGGAAGAGGAAGAAGAAGAGTTGATCATCAGCCGGGAAAATACCAGGGTCAACATCTCCAAATCCATAGCCCTGGAATACGGCAGCAACGCCCGCTATAACCTTCCTACTACGGAAGCCGGCTGGGATAAAATCGTCATTGGCGGCACAGCCATGACCGCTGAAGATGAGCCGGTGCGGGGCCAGCATCTGGTACAGGCTTACGCCACCGCCGGTAATCTGGACAAAAACACCACGCTGACCACCAGCAACGGCGGCGCTTTCTCCTTCAGCCTTAGTTCCAAGGAACCCTGCCTGGGCCGCTATGCCGTTGGTTTGGGCACCGTGGAGCAGCTAAAAGGCTATCTGGAAGGCAAGGTCAGCGCCGACGACTGCCAGCTTCTCGGTACCGGCATGTATGCCTTCATCGGCCACGACTGGAATAAATACATGATCTGCGCCATCGGCGAAAAACAGGCAATTATCAATGGCTATCTGGAAGAAATGGATGTGGCTCCTTTCATTGAAAACGGCAGAACCATGATGATTGCCCGCCCCATAGCCAACACCATTGATGCAATCAGCAAATGGGATCAGGCTAAGCAAACCGCCAGCTTCTATGTGGGCAGCGGCAATTATACTATTGCAATGAAAGCAGGCAGCAAGGTCATCGATCGTACAGAAACCTATGTGGCGCCGAAACAATTTACCAGCGATGTGCCCGCCATGGTTAAAGACGGCCGGACTGTACTGCCTTTACGGGCTCTGTCCGAGGCCTTTGAGATGAAAACCATTTACGATGCCGATCAGCAACTGGTGGCTGTTTATAACACGGCCATCAAATATCCGCCCCCCTACAATCCAAAGAAGGATCCTAATCATGCCGACTATGATCCCACTATAGATCCCAACAGCGACCAGTACGACGCTACCAAGGACCCGGACAGCGACGAATATATTGAACCGTAATAATACAAAAAACCGGAGAATGCGGCAAAATTGCTACAGCCTCCGGTTTTTTAATGCCTTATACTTCAAATAAGCTTCTCAATTTATTATCTCAATTTTTGTGCACCTCTGATTCCGGACCAAGTCTAAAACCGCCCTTACTACCCTGCGGACTTGACCGGCTCCCTATCTTTTCTTTATTCCCTCGAAGAAAAAGTCGGTGACCCGCTCCGCCGCCTCCTGAGGCATGTAATTCTCCCAGACGGAGCCGCCCCAGGGCCGCACTAAATTCATTACGGCGCCCATCAAGGCCCCCAAAAACAACTGAGGGTCCACCGGCCGTATCTCACCGCCGGCAACGCCTTCATCGATAATTTCCTCCAGCCACCGCTGCCAGCGCAAATTCTCCTCCTGGGCCATACTCTGGAATTCCTTCATGGCATTGCCCAGATCAGCCGGATTGATATTCATGCTTAAGCAGCAGCCTTTATGATGCCGGAACATCACTGTCTCAATCAGGGCCTTCAGTTTGTCCTTTACGGTGGACACCTGGTCAACCGTATTTTTTACCTGCCGGGCCATTTCTTCCATTTCATAACGGACGGCAGCCGACAGCAACTCTTCTTTGCTGCGAAAATATTCATATACCGTGCCTTTGCCGATACCGGCAGCGGCAGCCACTTCCTCAATCCGGGTATTGTGGAAGCCTTTGCTGCCAAAGGCCCCCAGAGCCGCCCGGATAATCTCTTCCCGCCGGTTTTTCTGCGTTTTCTCTTTCTCCATCACAAACCTGCCTTTCTGCTCTAAGACCGGACATAAGCCGGCAGCTTATGCCCGGCCCTCTTCCGCCGCAGCCTTAGGCCGCCGCCGGAAAAACCTGCCAATGCCATTGCTGATATTTTCAGCATACACATACATACAGGGAACATAAACCAGGGTGATCAAGGTAGAAAAGGTCAGTCCCCCTGCCACTACGGTGCCCAGAGGCGCCATCATTTCAGCCCCCTCACCCATACCAATGGCAATAGGCAGCATACCCAAAATCGTGGTCAAGCTGGTCATCATAATAGGTCTCAACCTGGTCAGCCCCGCATCAATAATAGCCTCCTCACGGCTCATGCCTTTACTGCGCCGCAGAACATTGATATAGTCCACAAGCACAATGGCATTGTTGACCACAATACCTGCCAGCATAATAACGCCGATCAGTGAAACCACATTAATGGTTCTGTCGGTAATAAACAGGCAGAAAACGACGCCAATAAAGGTTGGCGGCAGGGAAAACATAATAACAAAGGGGTAGAGCAATTGCTCAAACTGGAAAGCCATAACCATATAGACGAGAACTACGGCCAAAAGCAAAGCCAGCATTAAGTCACCGAAGGCATCCATCATTTCCTTATTGCTGCCGCCCATCTCTATTTGCACCTCAGGGGGAATATTCATCTCCGCCAGGGCCTTTTGAACATCGGCAGATACCTCGCCCAGACTCCTGCCTACGGTCGTGCAGGATACGGATACCTGACGGCTTTGATTTTGCCGGACGATATTGGTAGGGCTGGCCTCAATCCGCAGGGTAGCAATATTACCTAAAGGAATCAAGTTGCCTGTGGGAGAGGTGATCGTCAGAGCCGCCAAGTCATTGAGATTTTGCCGGTACTGTTCGTCCATGATCAGCCGGATATCCAGTTCCTTACCTTCCTCCCGCAATTTCGTAGAAGCAGTACCGCTGACTGCCGCCGATACGGTAGCCGCCACGGTAGAGGAGTTCAGCCCATATTGGGAGGCCTTTTGACGGTCAACAATAACATTAATTTCCGGGTTGCCATCTTCAAGAGAAGTGACAACCTCTCTGGTGCCGTCGATTAACTCAATACGGCTGGCCACCGCATCGGCGATGATCTCCAACTGGGCCAAATCATCCCCCAGCAGATTGACAACAATATCACTGCCGGTCATCATCATGGTGCCGCCGCTGGAGGCCACCTCCACCTCAACGCCGGGAATATCCTTCAGCTTTTCCCTTATCTCATCCAGGACTTCATCGATGGAACGCTGCCGCTGGCTCAAAGGCACCAGGGCGCCGCTAAAGGTGGCGCTGGAGCCGCCGCCGCCGAATTCCATCATGCCGCCGCCTCCCACATTGCTGATGATGCGCTGGTTTTCCGGAATCTGCTGCAAGATAGCTTCCGCCTCTTGGGCTACCCTTAAGGTTTCCCGCAGGGCCACACCTTTAGGCAAAGAAAGGGTAACCGTATATTCGCCGGTATCCTGAGCAGGAATAAATTCCATTCCTACCTTGGGCAATATGAAAGCGGAACCAATTAAAGCCGCAGTAAACAACAATACCACAAAGCCCTTGCGGCGCAAAGCCAGAACCAAAAACCGGCGGTAATACTCTTTAATTTTAAGAAAAACCTGATTGCCGCCTTTCTTTTCCTTTTCTTTAACCAACAACTTATTGGACAGCATAGGCACGGTCAAAAAGGCCACGCCTAAAGAGGCCAAAAGGGAACAGGTAATGGTCAGGGCCATTTGCCGGAAAATCTGAGAGGCCAGGCCCTCTACGAAAACGATGGGCAGAAAAACCACGATGGTGGTGATAGTGGAAGCGATTACCGCCCCGGCCACCTCTTTGCTGCCTTTGATGGCGGCTGTCAGGTTATTTTCCCCCTCTTCCTGGCGGTGACGGAAGATATTCTCCAGAACAACGATGGAGTTGTCTACCATCATACCCACACCCAAGGCCAAACCGCCCAGGGAGACCATGTTTAAGGTAACGCCGGAAAAAAACATCATAACAAAAGCCGCAATTACCGATACGGGAATAGATATGGCAATAATCAACGTACTGCGCCAGCTCCGCAGGAACAGCATAAGAATCAATATAGCCAAGGCGCCGCCCTGCAAGGCGCTGGAAGCAACATTATTAAGGGATAGATTGATGTAATCGGCCTGATCAAAGGCGATAACGATATCATAGCCCTTAGGCAGATCTCCCTGCAAATCCTCCAGCACTTCCCTGACCCGGCCGGAAGTCTGCACCAAATTGGCGTCGCTTTGCTTCATCAGGGAAACGTTGATACCCGGTTGACCGTTGATGTAGACATAGCTGCTGCGGTCTTTAATGGTTCGCTCAACGCTGGCCAGGGAGCTTAAGGGGATATAACCGCCGTAAGCGCTGGGCACTTGGATATTTTTGACGTCCTCCAGGCTTGTAAATTCGCCGACTACCCGGACGGCATGATCTTTCATCCCTTCTTCCACCGTGCCGGCGCTGACATTGCTGTTTTCCTGCCGCAAAAGGCCTACGATCTGGTTCATGCTGACCCCATAGGCCTGAAGCCGCTGGGGATCGGTAACGATGCGCACCTCTTCCGTCACGGTACCGGAGGCGTCCACAGAAGCTACGCCATCTACCCGCTCCAGCCGGGGCCGCAGCTTATCCTCCACATAATCGGTAAGCTCCTCCAAGGTCGTATCGCCGGAAACGCCGATTTGGATAATCGGCATAGAATCCGGGTCCATCTTGATGATCATAGGCTTTGCCGCATCGGAGGGCAAAGCTGCACCATAGAGATCCAGACGGTCCCGCAGCTGGTTGGTAACATAATTTAAGTCTGAGCCCCAGGAAAACTCCACCAGCACCATAGAGCTGCCCCTGGTGGAATAAGAAGTTATACTTTGGACGCCGCTGACGGTGCCTACGGCAGCCTCTAAGGGCCGGGTGATTTGTTCTTCTATTTCTTGGGGGCTGACGCCGGTATAACTGGTTTGCACCAAAAGCATGGGCAGCTCCATTTTGGGAAACAGATCCATGCCTAATTTGCCAAAAGACACTACGCCTAAAATAATGACGATTAAAACAATCATCGTTACGGCTACCGGCCGTTTTACGGAAAAATCAAAGATATTCACTGGGCTTCACCTCGGCTTACCACATTAAGCTTTCTTCCTTCCGTCACCGCATATTGGCCTTCCACGATAATCCGGTCGCCTTCTGCCAAACCGCTGAGAACTTCCGCTTCATTGCCCAGGGTCATGCCAATGGTCACCAGCTTTTTCTGAGCTACGCCGGCTTCCTCTACAAATACTGCGGTACCCTCCTCCAGCCGTAAAACGGCATATTGGGGTATAACCAAAGCATTTTCAATTTTCTCCACCACCAGCTTAATTTCACCATACATACCGCCTTTGATGGCTAAATCCTGATTATCCACCTCAATGGTAACCGTATAAGCCCTGGTTTGGGGATTAATATTGGGAGGGATGGTTTTAACCCGGCCTTTAACGGGAGTATCACTGAATGAGGGAATCAGAATATCCAGCTCATCGCCCGCCTTTACCCCCATAATGTAATTCTCGCCAACCTGTACATCCAGCAGCAGTTTATCGATATTGACCACCATAGCCACCGGCGTAGAGGCAGCGGCAAACTGGCCTTCCACTACCGGCAAAGCGCTGACAATGCCGTTGATGGTGGAGGTTACCGCCATTTTCTCCCGGTTTAGCCGCAAGGTCTCCAATTGCAGGTCAATCTGCTTAATTTGGTTTTCTAAGGTGGTCAGCTGGCCTTCCGCCATAGCGCCTGCCTCAAATAAGGCTTTATTCTTATCGTAACTCTCCTGGAGCTGTTCTTTATTTAAAAGCAGGTTCTGTTCCTGAATATCCAGATCCCTCATGTCTTGGGTCAAGATAACCTGCCCTTTGCGCACGGGATCCCCCACCTTGACGGTTACCTGCAGCACCTTGCTGCCAACACCGCCGCCCATCAGCGTTACCTCTTCCTGAGGACGCAAAAGGCCGCCTAAGGTCAGCGTCTTATCAAGATCCCGGCGCACTGCCTCCGTTACGGTAACAGGCAACGCTATTTCCTCCTGAACCTGGCCGGCAGTTTCGCTGCCGCCAGCCGCAGCCTGAGCCGTCTCGCCGCCTGAAGCGCAGCCTGCCAGGATAAAGGCTGGCAAGCACAAGAAAACCAAGGTAATGAAGCCATACATATGATTACGGATTTTTTGGGACATAACTATCTTTGCTCCTTTAAATCAACCTTTTTTTCAAAAAAACTGACCGACCATTCGGTCAGCATATATATAATAACTTCACAAATCTTTCCTGTCAAAGGAATTTTTGCTCCCGCCAATAAACAATCCGTATAATTTAAAAGTAAAAAAACACCCTATATTAGATGCGGCTGTTTCCCGGTTATTTCCGGAGCCTTCCCGGCGCTTCAGGCAAAAAGAATTTTAACCCTTGTTAAGCCCTTCTCTTTGATTTAAAATAAGCATCAAATATCGATTTGGAGGCTGGAAATGCCAAACCGTAAGCCGGATCTGCCCCTGGTTCTGATTACACTCGTTACCTTGCTATTGGTACTCCTGATATACGTGGGCTCCTATACTGCCGCCCTCCGTTTTTTAAGCCAGCGCAATCATTTAAACATCCCCACCGCAATGCTGGCTTTATTTTTCAGCTTTGTTTTTGCCTCTACCTGCATCATCCTGCTGTTGGAGCACGAGGATCCCAGCCGTACCCTGGCCTGGCTCCTGGTGTTGCTGGCTTTTCCCGTAGTGGGTTTTATCTTATATTTGCTCTTTGGCCAGCGGCTAATCAAAAAGCAGAAGCTGAGCCGCCATTTGCGCCGGGCCTACGGTCAAACGGGAGTGATGGGCAAGACCACCTTAAGATTTCGCAAAGGCTTTTCTCCCGTGGCCCCGGGGAGCTGCCCTGTGACGGAAATGAACAGATTCCCCAAAGATTCTGTGCAGATGCGCATGAGCCATCTCATTTACAACAGCAGCGGCACCCGTATCACTTGCTCCAACTGGGTTCATATTTTAAATGACGGCATCCGTATTTTCCCGGCCATGCTGACGGCTATCGCCGGGGCTAAACATCACATCCATCTGGAAAGCTATATATTAAGGGATGACGAAGTCGGCAAACTGTTTTTTGAGGTATTGGCCGAAAAAGCTGCCGCCGGTGTACAAGTCAGGATTATCACCGATGGCGTCGGCTCCCTTAGCTTCAAAAATAAAAGAATTACGGAATTAAAAGAACAGGGCATTCAGGTTCAGGTCTATTTTCCTTTGCGTTTTACACTGTTTCGCAACAAGCTGAATTACCGCAATCACCGTAAGATCCTGGTGGTGGACGGCAAAACCGGCTTTGTAGGCGGCGCCAATATCGGCAACGATTATCTGGGCCTTTATCCCGATATCGGCAATTGGCGGGATACCCAGCTAATGATCCACGGCCCCGCCGTAGCCGATTTGCAGCGCATCTTTTTTCAGGATTGGGTTACCCTTACGGGCCGGCTGCCCCAGGACAGCAAAGACAAGTATTACCCCGCCTTCACCGAAGCCGACCGGTTGGCCAGTGCCGCCCCTGTTTTTCCCGATTATTTGACCCACCTGGGCAAGGTGACTCTGGTTGCGGCCCAGGCTATGGCCCTCAACGCGGCAGCGGCGGCGGGCAACAGCAACATAACGGTAGATCCTCTATCCTCCAATGAAGAAGGCCTGCCTCCTTTTCAGCCGGATTACAGCCAGGCGGTGCAGATTGCAGCCAGCGGCCCTGACAGTCCCTACGAATCGATTATGCAAGCTTACCATTATGCCATTGCCACGGCAAAGCATACGATTTATATTACATCCCCTTACTTCATCCCTAATCAAAGCATTCTGACGGCCTTGAAAACCGCAGCTTTGGCCGGTATCGACGTCAACTTGCTGGTGCCCCGCAATCCCGATCACCAGTTGGTTTATATGGCGGCTATGCCTTACATTGAAGACTTGTTGGAGGATGGCGTTAAAGTCTGGCTTTACCGCAAGGGCTTCCTTCATTCAAAAATTGTCACCGTGGATGACACCATTGCCATCGTAGGCACGGCCAATATGGACCAGCGCAGCTTTGCTCTTAATTTTGAGGTTAATGCCCTGATTTATGATAAAAAAACGGTGGAGGAGCTGAATAACGCTTTCCACCGGGATTTAGCCGACGCCGAGGGCCTGGATTTAACCGTAATGAAAAAACGGCCCCTGTCCAGAAGAATACTGGAATCCACCAGCCGGCTGCTATCACCGCTTTTGTAGAGGGGGGAATGAGCCTTGTACATACCCTCTTCCCTTTATTAAATATAACAAACATGTGGTAAATATGGCCTATTATTATTGTTTTTGCCAAAAGATGATGTTATAGTGGAATTAAGGCGAAAAAAGGGTTTAGCCTTATACCCTGAAAGGAAGGTTACATTGAGCTGTTATAAACCCAAAGGGCCTTCTGAAGGCCTATTTAATATATATTCCTATAAACCAAGGTTAGCAACAGTGCGGCCGGAAAATATGGATGAGTTGGATCGCTGCTTAGCCATTGTAATTAACCAAATGGTAGCCGAAGGTAGTTTGGGCCTGTATTTTCACGATTTGCCGGCGAGCCAGCTTGACAAGCACTGGACTGATTTTATCGCCCGTCTGGCAGCTAAAAATATTCCCTATACCCCCGTCCCGCCTGTTCAAAGGAGCGAGGATGACGACAACCTCAGCCAAATGGATTCTTCGTTCCCTAAAACAACCGAAGGCCGGCGGGCGACAGCTAGCTTGATACCCCATCCCTCGAATTTTTCCAGGGATGACCTGAAACGGGCCTGGCAGGATTTGCAGTCCAGACTGGCTGCCAAATCTTCTTCTACTACTCCCGGCAATCAAAGATTGGAGGCAGAGCCCATGATTAATGTAACGATTGATGATATGGATAAGCTGTTGTCCCGCGGAATCCATTCCATGATAAATAAGAGCTACCTGAATGATGACGTTGATATTAATGACAATGATAATGATCCTGACTCCTCCGCCCCTTCCGAGGATGAGATTGATTTGCTTTGGCAGGAGCTGCAAAACAGAGTGGCTGACAAAGTCAAAAAGGCTTCCCTGCGCCCTGATGGGCCGAAAGCCCTCGATGAGGTGACTGAGGCCAGGATGGACCAACTGCTGACCCGGGAAATCCGGAGCCTGGTGGATGAGGCCGGTTTGATCCCCAGCCTGCCGGATCTGACAGCCCAAGACATGAATAAGGCTTTAGCAGACTTTGCCAGACGGCTGGATAAGCGCAATATCCCCGTGCCGGAGAATTGGCCCGTTGCCACTGAAACTCCCCGCCGCAACCCTTTAAGCAAGCTTTTGACGGTTATTGCGGCGGCTCTGATTCTGGCTTTGGCTCTGGGGGCCATCGGCTCCTTTATGCCCCAGGAGGTGACGGCCTGGCAGAAGAAATTCAGAGCCTTAATCACCGGCCGCAGCGAATCCAGTATAGTGGTGAAAGAGGTGAAGCCCTTAGATCCGGGCATATACGAAATGGGCAGCTACGAAGAAGTCAATCAGTACGTGCCGTTCGTACCGATTTATCCCTACGATAAGCTGCCCTCGGGTTATGAAGAAAAAATGCTGAAATTAGAGAAGACTGTAGAAGGTGAGTATAAAGTTGAATGGGTTTTTGCAAATCAAGATGGTTTGTACATCCAAATTGAACAAAGAGACGAAGAGTTAAATTCATGGAACATGCTACAACAAGATCACTCAAGTAATCAAAATCTCGATTTGGGTAATGGAGAAATTGCTATACTCCAAAAGCAAGATATAAATACTCTTTACTGGTTAAATGAAGGTAAAATCTATATAACAACAAATATACCTGATTCCTCCAGCATTATGAATTTATTGAAACAATTAACCCCTTAATCAAGGAATTGAGATAGCACTGCAATAATTAGATAAGGTGACACCACCAGCTGTAGCCGTTACATAAGCTCGATAATAGCCCGGGGTCAGACCAGACTTTGATGTAGAAAGTGTATGAGTGCTACCAGCACCATACTGATTACTATACGTTTTACTGTCAATATTCTCATATACACCGGAACGGACTTCCCGCTGCAAAGTTATTGTAACATCATAGTAGCCCAACTCACTAAGAACCGGTTTTCCATGGGAGGTAACATAGCTACTACCGTTACTAATCCCAGCCCCTACACCTGTAAGCTTAGCTGCCGCCAGAGCTACCGTAGGCAAAATCGAAACCATCATCATAACAACAGCTAAAATTAGGGCAATACGTTTTCTACTCTTTTTCATTCTCTTTCCTCCTAAAAAATTCTTTGCGACAGTGAATTGTCGAATCTTAGACCGACATGTCGAAAAAGCGTTTCTTTTCCCCGAAAGATATTGATAGTACTGAGGGGTGAAACCTTTTTTTACTTAGATGGTCTAAATATTTTTTAGGATATTTCCAGTATACTTATAGATGTTTCATTATACAAACCCCGAGGCAAGTGTTAGCAAACAATTTCTCTTAATCTCAATATACGCAACATATACGGTCGTAGTCGGCACTGACCCCAGGATACCACTTTCCGCCATTGCTCAACTGATTGATCACTGTACTTAGTGTATGGATCGATAGATTGACACTGTTCCGGGGAGGCCGCCCACTTTAAACTTGCATTTTTGGATAAACGGCTGGAGCATGCTGACTGTCATAAAACTGAAATGTACAAAATTTGAGGTTTTATGGATGTTGTTCCTTTAGAATAGTAGATTTAAACTATACCTAGCACTAAATATAGGGAGAAATCAGTGTTCAGTAGCGTAAAACTTGATATTTTGATTGGTTAGCCAATGAAACAGCCCTAAAAACTCAAATTTTGTACAAAAGGCTGGGACCCGGGCGACTTTTTCAGTACCCTCTGACAAATCTGCATTTTTGCATAGTTGGGTGCGGACAACGACAAACTGAGTCCGCCGAAAAAGTCGTAGTCCGTATAGTGGCTAAAATCCGATTCACTGTTGCCAACTGCTCAAAAATCGAGGTTGTGTGATGGCAAGCAGGGGATTTCACCTATTTTCCGGGTCCAGATGCACAAAAATCGAGGTTGTGTGACGGATTATGGCAGTTCTTCGTGATCTAAGCCAATTCGAAGGAAATAGTGCAACACAACTTCGATTTTTGTGCAGTTAGCCTCTGCTTTTAGCCTAAATTTGATGCCCGCTGTGACACAACTTCGATTTTTGTGCACCTCGCCCGATTTACCGCCGACTTTTTCAGTGCCCTCCGACAAACTTGCATTTTTAATCAGAAAGATGCCGACTACTCTGCATACTGTATTTTCGTAAAGGCGGATAACAGGCAAAATAGAGCGAATACCAGGCAAAATAGCTCTCGTTTCCCTCTAGCTGCAGCAAAATAAAGCCCGGCAAAAGGGCAAAAAAAACGGGCTCCGAAGAGACCGTTTTCCTGCCTAAAATATTAACATTATATCCCTGAGATCAATATCCCATTTCTTTAAGCAGCCTGGACAGCACCGCCAGCCGCTCCCCCAGCAGCTCCCCATCATTGCTGAGAGCTTGGGAAAACAGCTTGATATCCTCATCAATCAGCGGATTATCCTGGCACACCGCCAAAGTCATGGCGGCCCCCTGAAGTCCCATCCTGTCAATCTGCGGATTCGCTTCATCATAAAACTTAGGGTAGCGGTAAGCCGTCTCCCGAAAATATTGGCTGGTGCGGCAAATCATAATCGCCAGATCCAGCACCCGGTGCAGAGGCAGCTCTTCCGACTGACGGGACCACTTCTCGCCGGTGTAGCGCCAAACCTTGGCGGAAATATCCACTTTGCCCCGGTCATTCCATTGGGCCAGCCCCAGGGAAAGCCCTTTAGCATCGCTATCGAAAGCCGCTCTGCCGTCTACCCGCTCATAATCTTCCGCTACAATTACCGGTTTGTGCTTTAGGGCCACCGGTATTTTTTTACCGCTTTCCTTTGTGTTTTGATCGTCTGTCATCAATGAACCAGCCTTTCTTTTCTTTCCTCAGCATCTTCCTTACGAGCCTTGTTCTAAAAAAACCTATTTTACCTTCAGGGCGCCGGGATGATTCTCCAGCCACATATCCTGCAACACTTCCAGATCCTCTTTGTAATCGGTTTTACTTTCGTCTTCATCGTAAGCCAGACGCTCCACTACCTCGATAACCATATTTTCGGCTCCATACTTATCGAAATCAGCCTGCAGCCTGGCTCCGGCATGCATACCCCCGGCTAGCCTGGCTCTGGTGCCGTTGATTACACCCCGCAGATCAGCGGCAAAACCCACATAGACTTGTGTATCCGGTCCAAAACTTATGGTAAACAGGCCCATATCGGGCTTTGTTTGTTTATATAGCTCTTTTAGCGCTTTTTTATCCACCATGGTATTCTCTCCTCCTTACCAGCAATTCAATCTACTAATTTAGTAAATTACTAGTATAGTATAAATAAAAAAACCGCTTTTGTCAAATACTATGCCAGACGTATTTAAAAGCATATTGAGGATAAGCGGCTCTATAGCTCTACATCTGGTAATTTGCGGAAAAGCCATCTTGTATATTACCCAGTAATATGGTATGATTAATTTATCTGTTGTAGGAATCTTTACTGATAGATTATACGATATAGAGGAGGTGCCCCATGGAATTTTTGGCAGCAGTAAAAAACAGACGGTCAATTTATGGATTAGGCAAGGACATCAGCGTAAGCGAGGAACGAATCAAGGAAATTGTTAAAGAAGCTGTACTGCACACCCCCTCTGCTTTTAATATGCAAAGCGCCCGGGTTCTGCTTTTATTTGGCGAGCATCACCATAAGCTATGGAGCATCGTAAAGGAAACCTTGCGTAAAATCGTTAAACCGGAAGCCTTCCCCAAGACGGAAGAAAAGATTAATACTTTTGATGCAGCATACGGTTCGCTGCTTTATTTCGACGATACTGCAGCAGTGGCTTCATTCCAAGAGCAATTCCCCAGATATAAAGAGAACTTTGCTATGTGGGCCCAGCACGCCAATGGTATGCTCCAGCACGTGATTTGGACAGCCCTGGAGGCAGAAGGCTTAGGAGTTAATATACAGCACTATAACCCCATCATCGACGATGAAGTAAAAGCCACTTGGGGCGTTCCCGCCTCCTGGCAACTGATCGCTCAAATGCCCTTCGGTTCCATTACCGAGGCCGCCGGCGATAAAGAATTCGCTCCCATCGAAGAGAGGTTAAAGATTTATCCCTGATCATGGCTATTTAATTTCATAAACGCAATCAAAAAGGTACGTGTCCTCGATCCGGCACGTACCTTTTTATATTACCAAATAGACTTTATCATATGTAAATTTTTTACTTATATCCTTGAATTGGGTTCAGTCTTATTATAATAATTATTAGATATTATCAGCATTGATTAGGAGGATATCTATGCTTATTGAAAATAAGACGCTCTATTAATAGCTTAGCGGAAGATATGAAACCCTACTCCGCACCGGGAAGACGGGAAGAGTTGATTATGAACCTGTTCCGCTATAAAGCTTACATTTCCCGTCAGGACATTCAAGATTGCCTGAAGGTCTCTCAACCGGCGGCAATTCTGATTTTGCGTAAAATGATTGCCGACGGCACCCTCATTAAAGAAGGCAGCGGCAAATATGTACGCTATCGTCCCGCAAAACCCCTATAAGACAGCACTGCAGTTGTATTGCAAGACAATCAAAAGATCTTATCAAAAATGGCAGGTTATTCTTTATCAATAAAGAGTAACCTGCCAAAATTAATGCGATATGCTGTTATTCCGCGGACCGGTCTCTATTTGACCTGTCTCTTGCTTGCGCTTCTTATTTCACTTTAACCAGATAGCCGGCTACCCAGCCTATGGTACCGTCGCTGAGCTGCACCTGGTACCAGTCTTTATCCACTTTGGTAATGGTGAAGCTGTCGCTGGGGCTCAATTTTTTCTTGATGGTGGAAGAGGTGGAAGCGGATTCTCTCAAGTTGACCACGTCGGCAGTAACGGCTCCCGTCTTGCCGATATTGGCCTGGGACACTGCTGTACCGCTGCTGCTGCCTCCGGTACCTGTACCACTGCCCGTAGAACCGGTGCCTGAAGTGCCGGAGCCGGAACCGCCAGTGCCTGTCCCTGTACCTGTTCCGGTACCGCCGGTGCCGGTACCCGTGCCCGTCCCTGTGCCGCCGGTACCGGTGGTGCCGACAACGCCGCCGTTAAGCAGGGACAACTCATTTTCCAGGCTTTGAATCTTGGCTTCCAAGCTGCTGATCCTGGTATCCATGGCTTGCACCTTCTGCTCAATAGAGCCGTCGGCATAGCTTTGGGTCACTAAAGGATCCTCCTTGGAACCGGGCTCCTTCGTATCTCCGCCCAAAACGCCGGTACCGTAGAGAAAACCCACGCCTACAGAAACAATTATCCCTAAAAGTACAAACACTTTCCAATCTATTCTTCTCATCTTGTTTCCTCTTTTCCCTTCATTCTCGCTTTACTGAATCAATACCGCAAAAGCTTAACGATGGCTTTCCGCAGCTTGAGCCTCTTGGGGCTCTGCTGCCTTATCTGCCCGCACCTTGCTGCCGATGACGCCGATCTTATCCGCACCGTAGAGCACCGCCAAAGTAACCAGCACAATGGCCATCATGGCCTGTCCCGTAGGCATCAGTGCAATACCGATAGCGGAAAGGCTTAAAAAGATACAAACGCCATACACTACCAATACCGCTTTCTTGTGGGAAAGGCCCATAGCCAGGAGGCGGTGGTGAAGGTGATCCTTATCCGCCATAAAGATAGGTGTCTTATTTACCAGGCGGCGGACAATGGCCAGAAGGGTATCAAAAATAGGTACACCCAAAACAAGGATGGGCAGGAAAATCGATACGGTGGTGGCCATTTTGGTCAAACCCATAATGGACAGAACCGACAAAGAATAGCCCAGGAATAAAGCTCCCGTATCACCCATAAAAATCTTTGCAGGGTTGAAATTATACCGCAGAAAGGCCAGAGAAGATGCACCCAGGATCAACGCTAAAACACCGACGGGGGCAAAACCCTCCATCCAGGCAATGACGCCGATGGATAAGGCGGCAATACCGGAAACACCGGCAGCCAATCCATCCAGGCCGTCTACCAGATTAACTGCATTCGTAAGGCCCACGACCCAGCCTAAGGTCAAAGGTAAGGCCAGCCAGCCCAAGTATGCCGGGTTAGTACCAAACAAGCTGGTAACAAAGGTAATCCGGAGACCGCCATAAAAGATGACTACGAAAGCCGCCGCCAACTGAAAAGCCAGCTTCACTACGGGACGGATATTTCTGCTGTCGTCCCAAATACCGGAAACCAAAATCAGCAGGCTGCCTATACCGAAAGCAGTAATCTCTCTGGTCAAAGGCTGAGTGAGCAGCACCGTGCTCCAAAAACCAATAAAGATAGCCAGGCCGCCCATAAGGGGCATCGGCGTCTTATGAACCTTCCGCTGGTTAGGGCGGTCCACCACACCCATTTTCATGGCCAGATGGCGCACACCGGGAGTCAGCACTAATGTAATGCCAAAAGCCATCAATAAAGGCAATATCCAATTCATAGCAAAAAAAGCCTCCACTATTTCAAGTCTAAAATCAACGCACTTATCCGTGTACTTATTCGTCTTTTAATCCATGCTCTTAATCCGCCATTATTATAACAGCAAAAAAAGAAAAAGACAAACCCCCTGCAAAATTCTTACATCTAATAGTATTTTTTACCACAAAGCATTAATTGATACATGAGCTGAGAAAACCTTTATTTTATAAGGCCTTTTTCTGAGCCCTTCCCCTTGTTTTTGCGCAACTGGCCAATGAACAGGAATAATTCATTTTCTTTTAACAAAAAGATTACAACTATGAAACTCAAAACGCCGGCAGCTATAGCCAGAGCTACCGTCAGCAGGAGCCCCATGCTGCCCTTGGCCAAAAGCAGAGAACCCGCCAAACGGTAGACGCTGATGGCTGCCGCCGCCGTTACTGCCGATCCCGCCAACACCTTTGACAGGGTAGCCAGTATATTGCCATAGCCTGCCCCCGAAAGCCGGCGCTGCAGCAAAATATACATTCCTACGGCATAGTATAAGCTGGCCAGGCTGTTGGCCAGAGCCAGCCCCCCCTGCTTCATCAACGGCGTCAGCAGAATACTGGCGCCGATATTGACGGCAATGGAGGACAGGCCAAAGAATAAGGGGGTTTTTGTATCTTCCAGGGCGTAATAAGCCCTGGTCAGCACCTGGGTGGCAGCCATGGCCCCCATGCCCGGTCCAAACCAAAACAGGGCCTGGGCCGTCATCACCGTGGCTTCACCGGTAAAGGCCGCCCGTTCAAAAAGCAGCTTGACAATAGGCTGGCCCAAGGCCATGAGCCCCGCCGCCGCCGGCAGGGTAATCAACAGCACCAGCTTTAAGCCACGGTTGGCCGTTTCCCAAAGCTTACTCCTATCGGCTTCCAAGGCTTGCGCCGACAAAAGAGGGAAAATGCTGGAGGATACCGCCGCCACAAAAATGCCCAAAGGCAGATTCATCAGCTTGCCGGCATAATTCAGGGCAGAGATGCTGCCCGCCGGCAGGCTGGAGGCAAAAAAACGGTTGATGGCCAGATATATCTGATAGGTAGCCGTACCCAGAAAAACGGCGCCCAGATTGCTGAAAACTCCTTTAACCAGGGGGTTTTTATAATCAAAAGAAAAAGTATAGCGGAATCCCGTGCCTTTTAGAGCCGGCAATTGCACCAGCAGCATGCAAATAAAGCTGATCAGGGATGCTGCCGGCAAGGCATAGGGGTGGCGGGAACCAAAAAAGACCACGCCCAGAATGATAATGAAACTGGCAAAGGCCGGCGCAAAGGCCGCCACCGCAAACCGCCGGCAGGCGTTAAGAATGCCGGTGATCAGCATGGCCAGGCTCATGAACATTACCGAAGGGAACATAATGGCGGTCATGACAGCCGCCAAGCTTCTCGTTTCCGCATTGAAGCCGGGAGCCGTGACGCCCACCAAAAAATCGGCGCCAAGCACCCCCAGAGCCGTAAAAAAAGCCATCAGCAAAAATGTCAGGTTCATGGTAATGCTGGCCGCCTTCCAGCCCTCCTCGGCCTTGCCGCCGTCAATACAGCGAACCATCACCGGCACAATGGAGGAAACCAGAGCCACGCCCAAAACCATTTGCAGAAAATAGGGGATCGTATAAGCCACCTGATAAGCATCCGTATACTGTCCGGCGCCGAAAACGGCAGCCATAGCCGTTTCCCGGACAAAGCCCAGCAACCGGGCTAAGGTATTCATCATCATCAGCACCAAGGCGGTGCCGGCTATTGTTTTTGCCACAACCTTCTCCTTTATTTAATCGGGGAATTGCCCCGGCTGTTTACACATGTCTTTGTCTTAACTTCAGTCCAGAAGCTCAACTGCCTGCTTCGCCATCTGCCAGGCCTGCTGTTGCATTTCCCGGCGGCGGTTTTCCTGTTCCCGGCGCATGGAGAGGGGCAGAGTTTCCATTTCCTCCAGCAAATCGTTGGCTGCTTCCCAATCGAAATCCTCATAAGGCAGGCAAAAACCGGCCAGCCCCGCCTGCTCCATAAAGGCATCAACTTTAGGGTCGTAAGAAAGGCCCAGCATCGGCGTACCCATAGCCATAGCAAAAATCAGGCCGTGGAGCCGCATGGCAAACACCTTGTCGGCATAAGCGGTCAGGGCCAGAAACTGGCGGGCGGTGAGGCTTTTGCCCAGGCAATACAAGCGCTCTGTCATCAGGTTGCTGATTTTATCAATGGCCTCCATATCCGCCGGGAAATGGGCGGGGACAAGCAGCACATCCCAGCCGCCGCTGCGGGCCTGGGCATCCAATAGCTGCGCAACGGCAGCCAGGTGCTTGTTGTCTTCCCAGCAGCGGATGACTGCCAAAAGCAAAGGTTTATTCTTTCTTCCCTTGCCATCCAATATGTCCATCTCCTGCAAGACATCCTTGATCTCCTGCCGGTCGATATCCGCATAACTGAGAGCCATCACCGGGTCGCAAGCTACCCGGATATTCTTTTCCACCCCAAGCTCTTTCAATAATTTAGCAGACTGAATATCCCGCACCGTGACCTCATGGCAGCGGTTAAACACCTTGGCCGTAGCCTGCCGGTTTTTCTCGCTGGTCAAGGGGCCTACGCCCTGGCCATAAATCATGGTTTTTCCAGCCAGCAGCAGAGCCAGCCGGATCACCCATAAATAATAACGGGGACTTCTTTCGCTGGTTACATCCTGAATCAGAGAGCCGCCGCCGCTGAGAAACAGCCGGCAGCCCACAAGAGCTTTGGCTACCTCCATAGGCTTCCAGCGGTCCACGGCCTTCACCCCATATAATTCTGCGGTCTTTTCAGGATTATTGGACAGCACGACGATTCTGACATCCGGACGCAATTGGCGCAGGCAATGAATGATTGCCAGGAGCACAGCCTCATCACCGCAATTGTCAAAGCCATAATAACCGCTAATGACGATTTTTGGCCCTTTTTTACGAAACATGAGGCTCTCCTCCCTTTTTTTGACCATCGATTATTTTCGGCAATAGACGAAAAGCCAGAAGAATAACGCCGATAGCCGCCGCCCCAAGCAGGATACCGATCCACAGGCCGTGGAGGCTGCGCAGCAAAGAAACGGCCAGAGGCGTATGAATATGGGCATAAGTATTGATCAGGGATATCTGACCGATCAGACCCAAAAGCAGTACAGGATACATGCTGAAACGATAGCCGAAGTACAGCAGCACCAGCATTAGCGGATGGCCGATCAGGAATTCTTTCGTCCGGGGCCGGACTCCCAGCAGCCTGTCCAAAAGCTGCCGGAATTGCATTTCGATACCGGAGGCGCTGAGGCTGTCATTGCCTGTCCGCAGGATGTAGACAGCCAGGCCCGCCAGTATGACCAGGCCCACTGCCAATTGCCAGAACCGTACGTTGCTTTTGGCTGTATCCGTCAGCCGGCCAAGCCAATCCTTCTCCCACAGCCAAAGAACAGCCGGCACCAATAGCAAAGGGATCAGGTGGGATACTTTGACGCCCACAAAGCTATCCAGCTTCAGCATAAAAGCAGGTTCCGCCAAAAAGGCGGACATGATCATAGCTCCCGCCAAGGTGAAAGCCGATAAAATAAGCAGACTGCCAATGGCCCGGGGCAGACTGGGCTTTCGGGGGCTAAGAGCCCGGCCATCGGCCATATCCTGCTTCAGCACCAAAAGGGTGCCCAGGCTGGGAAAAAGGATGGCCGCCGCCAAAGCAAAAAGCTTCCTGGATAGAACCGGCGCCTTCAAAAGCAAGACGGCCCAAACCAGACAGGCTGCGCCCAGAAGCAAGACATAAGGCAAATAAAGCTTCTTACCGGCAAAAGGCGCCGCTGCCAAAGCCAGAAGCCAGCCGCCCCCGGCTACCACTCCCAAGCCCAGCAGAAATCTTAGCCCATAAGGAACCTGGAAGGAGGAGATTGTCTGAGGCTTGCCGATTTGGAAGCCCTCTGCCATCAGCCCCTCCCGGACCGCAGTAATTAAGTCCGTATTGCTGGTTAGGGAAGCCGCCGGATTTTCCAGGCCGTAAAAGCGCAGAAAAATATAGCGGATATTTCGCTCCGTGGCCGCCAGGTTAAAGCGGTCCATAGCATCCCGGACATTGGCATATTTCTTCAGTTCATTTTCCGCAATAGCATGGGCCCGCAGCACCTGGTTGTCCAAGCGTCCGGCCAGGCCGGCAAACCCGGCCTGATCATAAAATTCAAAAGAGATCAAAGGTTTGCCTAAAGGCTCAATGGCTGCCGCCAAATAGTCCTGGAGCAAAGGGTTAGTACCGCCGCCGGGAACGGAGGCGTCATTGAAGCCAATGCCCGCCAGGCCGGGAATCTGGCTTACCCATTCAAATACGGTAGCCAGATTATCCTGACGCACCGGCTCCCAGCCCCGCAGCCGGGGAATTACCTCAAAGCCTGCCTCCGCCGCTATTTGCAGCCCTTCCATGGGAAAACCCAGTCCCAAGGTAGCCCGTTCCGAAGAATGGAGCTGGGTGACTATCCCCTGATAGCCCAAAAAAGTAAAAGGCTCCGGGTAACGCCGCTTGGCTTCCAGCAAGGAGAACAGTTGGTCATAAACCTGGGGGTTTCTGACTAGAATATAGGTTTTGCCTGCATCCGGCTCAACGTCGGCAGAACCGCTAAAAAGGGGAAGAGCCCCGGGCTGCCCGCCTTCGGCCCCTGTTTGAAAGGGAAGCTCTGACTGTAAGGCTTGATATAGCTCAAGCTGGCTGCCTTGCAGCACTACAATGTCGCCGGCGCTTTCCCAATCTGCCAGAATCCTCTCCCTGACCACCAGTCCGGTGGCTCCGGCCTTCCCCGCCTTCCTTACCATGTCGGCAAAGGTTACATCCTGGCTGCCGTCAGCCAAGCGTTTCAATTCATCGTAATCCACCAAAAGGCCTACGGTTTTATCCTGTGCTTCCGCCTGGGCCCGGATACCATTGATCCATAAAGCGGCAGCCAGGGAAAGAAGTATCAAGGCGCAGGCCGCAATCCCCAGATAGCGCCGGAATTTTTGATCATTAACCTCGTTTTTGCCGGTCATATTGCCCTCCGCTTATCAAGCAAATAAAGATAGTAAAAAAATTAAACACGTTAGATTAAACGTAGAAAACCGCCTGCCCCACTGTCCGGCAGCTTATGCCAGAAACGCCGGAGCAGGCGGCCTAGTATTTCTTTAGCCCAAAGGCCGCATAGTGGGAAATAGAATGACATCCCGGATGGAAGCAGCGTCGGTGATCAGCATCACCAGCCGGTCCATTCCAATCCCCAAACCGCCGGTGGGCGGCATGCCCTGCTCTAAAGCAGTGACGAAATCGTCATCTACGGCCTGGGCTTCTTCATCGCCCTTGGCTGCCTGCTCCATTTGAGCAACGAATCTCTGTTTTTGCTCAATAGGATCGTTCAGCTCCGAATAAGCGTTAGCAAATTCCCGGCCGGTAATAAACAGCTCAAAGCGGGCAGTCAACTGAGGATTGGCGTCAAGCTTCTTGGCTAAGGGAGATACATCCACGGGATGACCCATAACAAAGGTGGGCTGGATCAGCTTGTCCTCTACCTTATCCTCAAAAATCATTAACAGAACCCGGCCCTTGGTAGCGTCCTTCTCTACGGCTACGCCCAAATCAGCGGCAGCCCGGCGGGCGCTCTCGTCATCGGCCCAGCCGTCAAAGTCAGCGCCGGTGTGCTCTTTCACCAGCTCGGCCATGGTCACCCGCCGCCAGGGAGATTCCAAATCAACTTCCGCTCCCTGATACGTAATCTTCGCCGTCCCTTTTACCTTGATGCAAACTGCACGGATCAATTCTTCAGTCAAATCCATAATATCGTTGTAATCGGCATAGGCCTGATACAGCTCCAGCAGCGTGAATTCAGGATTATGCCTGGTGGAAATACCTTCATTGCGAAAAACCCGGC
This sequence comes from Clostridia bacterium, assembly GCA_018436095.1. GTDB lineage: Bacteria > Bacillota > Peptococcia > DRI-13 > UBA5745 > WRMS01. Next base: position 86,412 of record JAHDMJ010000011.1, read on the forward strand.
CAATTTCAAAGACCCGCTCCAAGCCTCCAACGATCAGGCGCTTCAAATGGAGCTCCAAAGCAATACGCATATAAAGATCAATATCTAAGGCGTTGTGATGGGTAGTAAAGGGCTTTGCTGCCGCTCCCGCCGCCACCGTATGGAGAGTGGGCGTCTCTACCTCCAGAAAGCCTTTGGCGCCCAGATAGTTTCTGGTCTCCTGAATAATCCGGCTTCTGGCAATAAATACGTCCTTAACCTCGGGATTGGCAATCAGGTCCAGATGGCGCTGGCGGTAACGGGTTTCCACGTCCTTAAGGCCATGCCACTTCTCCGGCAAAGGCCGCAGAGCCTTGGCTAAAAGCTCCACCTTCTCGGCATGGACGGAAATCTCACCGGTACGGGTGGTAAACACTTTGCCGGAAATGCCCAGGATATCGCCTAAATCCAAGGTTTTAAATATAGCATAAGCTTCCTCTCCCACATCATCCTTGCGGATATAGACCTGGATCTGTCCGCTGACGTCTTGTATGTGAGCAAAAGAAGCTTTCCCCATACCTCTTTTGGCCATCATCCGTCCGGCCAAGGCCACAGTCTGGCCTGCCAGCCGGTCATAGCCGGCCAATATGTCGCTGGCATGATGGCTCTGCTGAAAACGGCCGCCAAAAGGATCCAGCCCCTGCTGGCGCAAGCTCTCCATCTTCTCCCGGCGGATACGCTGCTGCTCGCTTAACTCTTGACGCAGCTCTTCTTCAGTCAAAGGCTGCTGGTTTTGTTCTATAGTCACTTTTTCACCTCAAGTACAAATGGTTATCTTATTTCTTCCAACTGGTATTTGATGACGCCGGCAGGAACCTGCACTTCAAATACGTCGCCTTTTTTGTGGCCTAAAATAGCGGCCCCTACCGGGCTTTCGTTGGAAATCCGGTTATTCATGGGGTTGGCCTCGGCGGCGCCTACGATGGTATATTCTATAGTTTCGTTGTACTCCAAATCCTTCAGCAGCACAGTGGAACCTAAGGTCACCTGTGTCTGGCCTTCTTCGATATTTTCAATAACTTTGACGTTGCGCAGCATCTTTTCCAGGGTCAGAATCCTGCCTTCAATAAAGGCTTGCTCGTTTTTAGCATCCTCGTACTCGGAATTCTCACTGATGTCTCCGAACTCGATAGCCTGCTTAATCCGCTCGGCAACTTCCCGGCGTCTGACGGTTTTCAAGCTCTCCAATTCCTGCTCCAGCTTGAGCAGACCCTCTTTGGTCAAGACTACTTCTTTTTCCTTCATTTCTCCAACACACCGTCCTCCGTCAGTTCTAACGCGATAAAAACCTTACAAATTAACAATAGCACTGGATAGGCCAGTGCAGGTTATCGCCATTTACAAAACGTTGTCATCATCACCATAAACATCTGTAAAATCTCCCGATAATTATATCCGCCGCGCCTTGGTTTGTCAAGGAAAAGCCAAGGGCCTGCCGGGGCCGGTCAGGTCGTTGTTCATGAAAGGTCAGAGCTAGCCCACCCGGCAGCCCACCCGCTGTAAGGCCGCCACTAAATCCAGCAGCTCTTCCCGGCATTCCCAGGTCTGCCGTTCCTGAAGCAACTGCCACAACTTGGGAGAGCGGCAGTATAAAAGAACCTCAGCCTGGACCGGCGTGAGTCTTCGCGGTTCATCCTTGACATAAAAGGATGTTTCACTATAGGCGAGGCTCTGCCCCTCAGCCAGGCAGCGGCCTTGGGCCAAATCCAGCAGCATGATCCCCGGCACCTTTTCCTGATAAAACTTTTCTATGGCCTCCCGGCGGCCTGCGTTTTCTGCCTGAGGCCGGTTGCCGATAATTGTGCCCGTACGGTAACCCGCTTGCTTCTGCCACAGCTCCAGCTCCGGCCAGGGATAGCCCCAAAAAATCAGACTATTTACCTGCTGGCAAAGCCAATCCAGCAAAGCCCTGGGCAGCATGCCCGCTTCCCGGCAGCCTCCCGGTAAAATCACCTGGATTTGCCGGGGATTCTGCCGTTTCACCTTCTCCATAGACCAGAAAACCAGCAGGTTTTTGCCGTCGATATAGGTTTTCCCTGCCTTTTCCAGCTCCCGGCGGCACATTTCCTGGCCGCCCCAATCTTCAATGATCTGAGGAGCAAGGCCTAAAGCCCTGGCCTGAACCAGCAAGGGTTCTTGCCAATGGCCCGCCAGGCTTGGCGCCGCCGGCGTCCTGCGGGAATCCTGGGATCTGGGCAGCCGGTGCCAGCAAAGCCACCATTCCACTTCTCCAAAAGCGGTACAGTGCCGGCTGAAAGCCAGCTTTTCGGCGGCGGCGGGCAACAAAAAAGCCGGCCAATAGCGGCCCAGAGGCAGCTTGGCTCTTATGCTTTTTTCATCATAGAGATAAGATAAGAAAATTGCCTGGCTCATGGCATAGTCTATGAGGCTGCCAAGCAGCCTATGCAGAAAAATCTCAAGAGAGTTTGCTTTGCTTCTAGAGACTCTTTTGAGAGTCTGCTATGGTTCTAAAGACTCTCAAGAGAGTCTGCTATGGCTCTAGAGACTCTCTTGGATAGCTGCGCAGAATAGCCTCCGCCTCCGCCAAAGTACGGCAATGAAAGAGCTTCTCTTTTAGCGGGGCTGTCCGGGGCAGGCCTTTGAGATACCAGGCCAAATGCTTGCGCATTTCCGGTATGCCCTTAGCCTCGCCCTTACGTTCCACCAGACGGCGGCAATGCTCCAAAGCCATGGTAATTTTCTCTTCCCGGCCAGGCTCCCGGCCTTCGTCTGCCGTCAGCAAAAACTTAGCTATACGGCCCGGCAGCCAGGGATTGCCTAAAGCCCCCCGCCCTACCATAACACCGTCACAGCCTGTTTCCTCCAGCAGCCGCCGGGCATCCTTGGGCCCCCAAACGTCGCCGTTGCCAATGACCGGCACCTGCACAGCCTCTTTAATCCGCCGAATCTGCTGCCAATCAGCCCGGCCGCTGTAATACTGCTCCCTGGTCCGGCCATGGACGGCGATCATAGCCGCCCCTGCCGCTTCCATCCGCAAGGCAAAATCCGGCACCACCAGACGGCCGCTATCCATGCCCAAACGGATTTTTACCGTTACCGGAATGGCCACTGCCGCTGCCATGGCCTCTACAATCCGGGCTGCCAGCCCCGGATTTTCCAGCAAAGCGGAACCCTCCCCATTTTTCACTACTTTGGGGACGGGGCAGCCCATATTGACATCCACAAAAGCAGCGCCTTGAGCGGCTGCCGCCTTGGCCGCCGCCGCCATCACTTCCGGCTCGGAACCAAAAACCTGTACCGCCACCGGCCCCGGCTCGCCACTGATATCCAGCAGGGCCTGGGTTTTAACATTATGATAGGACAGCGCTTTCGCACTGATCATTTCCGTATAAAGCAAAACCGGCCCTTGCTCCCTGGCCAATTCCCGAAAGGTTTTATCGGTGATTCCGGCCATGGGAGCCAAGGCCACAGGATTACTTTTTAAGATAGCGGCAATATCCGCCGGACTTTTTTCTTTTTCTCGATTACCGCTCAGCAAACGTTCTTCTCCTTTAGTATCCGCGCTCTAGAATTTCAGCAGGACGCCTACCACTGCCGCAACGGCAATATAAACTATAGGATGCCATTTCAGTTTAAAATTCATTACCGTCATGATGATAAACATAACCAGAGCCGGGAAATGAAACAGCTCCAGGAAAGAACCGCTTTGCCGGAAAGCAGCCCAATCCACCAAAGAAATAGTCATGATTTTAAAGCCGGCGGCAGCAATCAGCCCGCAAACCGCCGGGCGCAAACCGTAAAACACAGCCTCCACGTAAGGGCTGGCTTTAAATTTGTTCAGGAACCTGGCCACGGTTACGCCGATAATCAGGGAAGGCACCACATAAGCGACGGTAGCCAACACTCCGCCCAAGACGCCGGCCACCGTAAAGCCTACATAGGTGGCCATATTGATGCCTATGGGGCCGGGTGTGGACTCCGATACGGCAATGATATTGGCTAAATCCGCATGAGTATACCAGTGGTATTTGTCAGATAATGCGTAAAGGAAAGGCAGAGCAGCCAAACCGCCGCCTATGGCAAATATGCTGATTTTGGCAAACTCCAGGCAAAGCTGCAGATAAGTATTCATCGCTTATCACCGGCCCTTTCCTGATTTTTTTCGCTTTCCTGGGGGTTTTGCAGGCTCTCCGGTTTCTGTACGCTCTCCGGCTTTCTGCCAATTTTCCCGCTTAATAAGCTTAGAGCAAGGCCGGCTATGGCTGCTAAAACCACCAGAGGCACAGGTGTGATTTTCAGCCAGGCGGAAGCGAGGAAAGTAGCCACGGCAATAACAGCCGTAGTCAGGTTGACGACGCCCTTTTTGGCCATGGTATAAATAGCATTGGCTACTAAAGCGCAAACAGCCACCCGAATACCGGCGAAAGCACTTTGCACCACTGCCAAATCGGAAAAATTCTGGATCAACGAAGCAATAGCCAGAATGATCAATAATGAGGGCATCACCAGGCCCGTAGCCGCAATGGCGGCGCCCCTTCTGCCCTTTACGTTATAGCCGATAAAAATAGCGGTGTTAACGGCGATGAGCCCGGGCAGGCATTGGCCTACGGCATAATAATCCATGACCTCTTCCTGGCTGGCCCAGTTTCTCTTTTCCACTATCTCCCTTTGCATTAAGGGCAGCACCGTATAGCCGCCGCCAAAGGTTAAAGCACCAATACGAAAAAACGTAAAAAACATATCCCAATAAAAAGCCATTTCTTCATCTCCCATGTGATATTGATCCGGTATTTACCAAGCAGCAACGCAACCGTCGGTGCGGTACTCGCTGCCGCCGCAGAAAATCCCCTGTTCATCCCGCCAAATAATTTGTCCCCGGCCAAAGTTGCGGTTATGGGGAGCATAATGAATATCGTGGCCCTTGGCCGCTAAGGCCGTTACCAACTCTTGAGGAAAGCCGGGCTCCACCAGGATGGTTCTGCCTTCTGTCCATTGCCAGCGGAAACCGTCCAGGGCTTGCTGGGGATTCAGGTGGAAATCTACCGTATTCATAACTACCTGGACATGGCCCTGGGGCTGCATGAAAGCACCCATGACCCCAAAGGGCCCCACCGCCTGGCCATCCTTGGTCAGGAAGCCGGGAATAATGGTATGATAAGGCTTTTTCTCCGGTCCTACGCAGTTTTCCGATGCCGGATCCATATAGAAATTGGTGCCCCGGTTGTGCAAAGCGATGCCGGTGCCCGGCACCACCAGACCGGAACCGAAGCCCCGGTAATTGCTTTGGATGTAGGAAACCATGTTGCCCTGGCTGTCGGCGGTACAGAGATAGACAGTACCCGCTCCCTCCGGCTTGCCCGGTGCAGGATCCCGGGCCTCCCCGGTAATCAGGCGGCGGCGCTCAGCGGCAAAGGCCTCGTTTAAAAGCTGCTCCGTATTTACCTTCATGCTCCGGGGATCGGCGATGTATCTCTTGCCATCGGCAAAAGCCAGTTTCATGGCTTCCAACTGGCGGTGAATAGTTTCCGCATTATCCCGTTCAGTAAATTCCATACCTTTCAATATATTCAGAGCCATTAAGGCCACAATGCCGTGGCCATTGGGAGGAATCTCCCAAACGTCATAGCCCCGGTAATTGACGGAAATAGGCTCCACCCATTCCGGTTGATAAGCTTCCAGGTCTTCTTTACGAATCAAGCCGCCGGTATCCAGGGAGAATTGATGAATAGCCGACGCCAGGCTGCCTTTATAGAAAGCCTGGCCTTTTGTCCTGGCAATCTCCCGTAAAGTTCCGCCATGATAAGGGCTGCGCCAAAGCTCACCGGCCCGGGGAGCTCTGCCTTCCGGGGCAAAAACCTTAAACCACTCCTGGAATTCCGGCCCGATTCCCTCTTTTTTATACAGATGATAAGCCTCTTGCCAAAGAAGGGAAATAACCGGCGAAACGGGATAGCCTTCCTCGGCATAATTGGCGGCAGGCTCCACCACCTCTTCCAATGACAGCCGGCCAAACCTCTCGGATAAGCCGGCCCAGCCTGCCGGCAGGCCCGGGACCGTTACCGGCACCCAACCGGTGAATGGCATAGTCTGATAGCCCCGCTTCAGAACCTCTTCCCTGGTCAGCGCCTTGGGAGAAGGGCCGCTGGCGTTAAGACCGTGCAGCTTGCCGCCGGTCCAAACCAGAGCAAAGCAATCACCGCCGATGCCGTTGGAAGTAGGCTCCAGCACCGTCAAAGCCGCCGCCGTGGCAATAGCGGCGTCCACCGCATTGCCCCCCTTCTTTAGAATATCAAGGCCTGCCTGGGCCGCCAGAGGCTGGGAGGTGCAGACCATGCCTTTTTTACCGTAGACCGGCCTTTTCACCGCACCATAAACTTCCTGCAAAGCATCAAACTGCAACGCCATTCTTACCACTCCTTCCGGTTTCTGTTGTAAATCAATCGCAGTCCTTCTAACGTCAAATTATTGTCTACCAGGTCGATAGTCTCCGATTCCTCGGCGATTACTTCGGCCATGCCGCCGGTGGCAATAACCCGGGGCTTGGCGCCCAGCTCTTTAATCAGCCGGTGGACTATACCGTCCACCAGCCCGATATAACCGTAAATCAGGCCTGACTGCATGCTGACTACCGTATTGCGGCCAATAACCTGCTTAGGCTTCACCAGCTCGATTCTGGGCAGCTTAGCGGCCCGCTGAAACAAGGCTTCTGCCGAAATACCGATACCGGGGCTGATGACGCCTCCCAGATAACGGCCTTCCTCATCAATGACACAAAAGGTAGTGGCCGTACCAAAATCAATAATGATCAAGGGGCCGCCGTGCTGTTCAAAACCGGCTACAGCATTGACGATACGGTCTGCCCCCACTTCCCTGGGGTTGTCATAAAGTATGGGCAAGCCTGTTTTGACGCCGGGTCCTACCACCAAGGGCTCGAGGTTAAAACACTGGCGTATCATTCTCTCCAAGGTGGGCATGATGGGCGGCACCACCGAGGAAATAATGACGGCAGATATGTCCCGGGGCCACATCTGGGCGCAGGATAAAAATGACCTGATCTTAATTTCGTATTCGTCGGCAGTCTGGTTGCGGTCCGTGGCCAGCCGCCAGGCGTGAAGCAAGGTCTCCTCTTTATATACGCCCATGACAATATTGGTATTCCCCACATCAAAAACTAAAAGCATAGAGTTCCTCCTGTATACAAGATAGAGGCTGCTATTTTAAAGCAGTAAAAAAGCTGAGAAAAGCCAGCAGAACGCCGGTCAGGCTTTCACCGCCGAAGACGCCGGAGGCCAGAACCATACCCTTATCCTGGCTTTGGGGCCAAAGCTTATCCGTAACCCAGCGGATAACGCCGCCGATAAAGATAGCGGCCGAAAAGGCAAAAGGAAGATATAAGCCGATGCCCAAAGTGGTGGCCGGCAAACCGAAAAAGCAGAGGGCTGCGCCGGCCATGGCACCGCTCCAAAACACCAAAGGATCAAAGGCGCTGTTGACCATGGAAAACACCAGCCGGGCCTGAGGCGCAGGTAAAGCGTCGGAAAAAACCGGGCCGAACTGGCCGATAACCACAAATAAGGTGAAACTGGCCACCACAGCCCCAAGCAGCCCCCCTACACCCTGGGCAATCAACTGCTCCTTGGGATTGGTGCCGATAATCTGGCCGGCCCGGTAGTCAAACATAGTATCGCCGGCAAAGCCGCTGGCCACCGCCACCACTGCCGCTACCATCAGGCTGGATTGCCACTGGGGTTTAAATAAGAAAGCCGCTCCCATCATGACAATTATGCCGAAAATCTCCATAGGATCGATGCCGGATTCGCCTGTTACCAGGCAAGCCATCAGCGTCATCAAGAATGTGCCTGCTATCACAAATAAGCTGAGAGAAAATCCCATACCGGCTCCAACGCAGGCCAGAGCTGCGCCTATGGCGGCAATGAGCAGCCAGGTCATGTTGCCCGGCCCGGTCCGCTCTCCGGAAAGGCTTGGTTTGCCTGAGGAGGACTTTGACCCTAAAGCAGCCCCTCCGCCCGCTTTGCCTTCCTTGAGGCCAGCCTTCTGCCGCTCCTTGATCTGGCTATGGAAAAACCGCAGTAAGGTCCCTAAGCCGGCGCCCACCATAAGGCCCAAGCCCAGGGTGTCTTTAAATGAAGCCGCGGCGGCGGCATCGGCAAAGAATCCTCCGGCTACGCCAAAGGGCAGGATAATAAAATATGCCAGCAAGGCTCCGCCAAAAAGCACCGCCGTGTAAATACCGCCGATCATATAGCCGATGGCAGGGGCCATGGGGTAGAGCATAACGCCGGCCTGAATACCGGCGGCCCCCGGCAGCGTAAAGCTGATAAGCTGGGGTATTTTGCCCAGCCAATCCCGGATAAAAGTGAATACGGCGCTGATGGCCAAGGAAACTGCCAGCAGTTTGCCTTTGCTGCCGCCGGCGTCGCCGCTCTTTATGGTTTCCGCCGCCGCCATACCGATGGGAAAAGGCAGCTTCCTTTGCTCCAGCAGCATGGGCCGCCAGTACCAAGTCAGAGCCAGTCCCAGAAAAAGGCCGGCCAAAGCAATCAACAGCACCGGCAGAAAAAAGGCGGACAACTGAGGCCCCTGGCCTTCCGCCCACAAACCGGGCAAAGTAAAGGCCATTCCGCCGGCAATCATGGCGCCGGCAGTCATGGCCGTTTGCGTCACATTAATCTCATTTAAATTCGTATTGCCCATTAGCTTCAAAATACTCATGGCGGCAATTGAAGCAAAAACCGTAGGCCAGGGCAGAGCCCCCATCCGTAAGGCCACATACAGAGAGCTGGCCGTCAATAATGCGGAGCCCAAAGCTCCCCAAATCAGAGCCCGAAGGGTAAGTCCCGTGGAAAACTGCCTTTGCTCCCCCTGTGTGAATTCCTGGTCAGTCCGTGGTTTGTTTGTCATCCGAATCATCCTTTCTGCAGGCCCAAAAAAATGGCCCCGGCTACCAAAGTTGCCGAAGGCTGCTGTGTTTCGGGCATCTTTGTCTCAGTCCTATCCTTAGGATCCAAGCATACCTGTAGTTGAAGGGTACCTATGAAATTGTCCGTTGCCCTCCCCGGCGGCGGCCCGGTGGCCGCGGAGCAGGCTTCTCACGAAACCGGTATAGGATTCCTGCGGCTGCCGCCTTTCGGATATCCTTACCTTGCCCCTTTATTCCCCGGCAATATTCATCTTAACATCCGCCGCCGGAATTTTCAATACTATGCCCTCATGTATCCACGGCAGACCCCATTTAGCCAGCAAGCTTATACCCATCTCCCCTAAAGGCCCCAGAACAAAAGCCCTTTCCCCCATCCGGGGATGAGGCACCGTCAAATCCGGCAGATTGATGGTTAAGTCGCCGATCAGCAGTATGTCCACATCCAGAGTGCGGGGCCCCCAACGCAGGTTTCTTTCCCGCTTATACTCCCTTTCGGCCTGCCGGCAAACCTCCAATAATTCAAGGGGCTCAAGGCTTGTGCTGCAATGAACTGCCATATTGTAAAAAGGCGGCTGGTCCGTATAGCCTACCGGCTCCGTCTCATATATGCCGGAGCAGTTCCGAAATGCCAGTCCATTGGCCAGTAAAAAAGCCACTCCCCCCATTAAATTTTCATAACGGTTGCCCAGGTTGCTGCCCAAGGACAGCCAAACATCATAGATCTGACCGGACATAGAGGCTCCTCTTTTCTAATTTGTTCATAACTGCACGGTTCCATATGGTGAAGATTTTACGTTTGTACGCAATGAGCCAGGGCGGAGTGTACAAAATTTACGGTTGTAGGTAATTAGCCGGAGCGAGTTGTACAAATTTTTCGGTTATAGGTAACATGCAAATGGAAAATTGGGTCAAAAGGGTTAAAATGCTCTCGATTTGGCCTGGGATTGGCCTAAATTGCCCAAAATCTTTTTGGAGAGGAGCTGCAATTCACCCACAAGTGGAAATTTTGTACAAGCTAAGTTCTGAAACTGCATACGAGTGGAGATTTTATACAAAAATCCGAGGACATTTTCCCAAGATTTTTTAAATGCTGTCACCCTGAAGAAAACTTTAGCCTCTACAATCCTGCCACTGCCCAAAGAGGCAAGTTCAACAGCCAGTCCTCTTTTTTATAATCAGCCATGGATGTCCTAATGGATTGTGGAGGCTTGAATTTCTCATTACATAACATATTTTCAAACGTCTGCCGTCTAATTAGCCCTTTAGCCTCATATCTGGCTGCGATTACGCGTAAGCTCCACCGCCGCATAATCCAGAGGCCCTCCCAAAGGAGCCTGGGGCTTTTTCAGCAAAACCTTAACGCTTTCTATTTGCCCGAAAGTAAAACAAGCATTAATCACTGCCTGAGCCAAAGCTTCAATAAGGGCAAAAGAAGGTCCTTCCACCACAGCCTTCACCCGTTCATATACTTCGGCATAGCTCAAGGTATCGTCGAGAGCATCACTGGCTGCCGCCTTGGCCAGATCCATGGTCATTTCCAGATCCACCACAAACCATTGGCCCAGCTCCAATTCGGCCTTCAGGCAGCCGTGGCGGCCATAAAACCGCAGGCCCTTGAGAATAATTTTATCGCTGATTATTGTATTGCTGCTCATTGTATCGCTCATCACTAAATCTCCCTTTTGCTGTCCGCTAAAGAACTTGTCATCAGCGCCTGGGCCATCATCAAAGCCTCCGCCGTTTCCTTCACGTCATGAACCCTTACAAAAGCCCCGCCGCCAAGAGCCGCCCACACTGCCGCCACCAGGGAACCCGCCAAACGTCCGCCAGCCTCCGGGTTGCCGCTGGCCTTGCCGATGAAGCCCTTCCTGGAGGCTCCGATGTATACCGGGCTGCCTAAAGCCTGCAACTGCCGGCAGTTGTTTAGGATGGCCAAATTCTCACCATAGATTTTGCCAAAACCCAGTCCCGGATCTAAGGCTATATACTCTCCGGGCAAGCCGGCTTCCATATAAAGCTGCCGCAAAGCTGCCAAATCCTCCAGCACCGCCGTCAGGCTGCCCCGGTCCATGCCGGCAGGCCGGTGCATCAAAATCAAGGGTACTTGGTAGCGGGCAGCTATCCGGGCCATTTCCGGATTGCCGCCGCTTTCATCATTAAGAATGTGAGCCAGACCCTGACCCAGTACTTTGTCAGCCAGGGCGGGCTTGTCCGTATCCAAAGAAATCAAGGGCCCGGCGGCAAAGCTTGCCGCTGCTGCGCCTTCCTCCCGGTAGGCTGCCTGCCGGCGGGCTTCCTGCCGAAGTGCTTCCTGCTGCTGCCGGGCTTTTTCCAGGGCCTCCTGCAAGGCCAAAAGTACCGGCAGCACCCGCTGTTCTTCCTCTTCCGCACTAATGGGCACATGGCCCGGCCGGGTGGATTGGCCTCCCACATCAATGATGCAGGCCCCGTCCCGTACCATAGCCAAAGCCTGCTCAACCGCCGCTGCCGGCTGGAGATAGCGGCCGCCGTCAGAAAAGGAATCCGGCGTCACATTGAGTATGCCGGCAATATAAGGTTTTTCGGCCGGAAATGTCAGCGTTATCCCGGGCCAGCACCAATGCAAAACCTGTCCGCCCACTTTTTCAACATGAAAATTCCTTTTATCCATAATGATACCCCTAAACGGTTATCGTTTTGCTTTTATGGCGTGCCAAAACGTATCGCAATTCATTTTCATACTTGAATTTTACGGATAGGCCGCCGCCCTCATATACTTTAACATGGTCAACCAGTTCTATCAATACATCCCGCGTCAACTTCTTGCGGAAAGCGCGGGCGAGTGTCTTTACTATCACACAGTTTACGCGCCAAACATGAAATATAGAGCAGCACAACATAGGCGATGATATATTTCTATCCAATTGTATCGTGGGCGCTGCCGTCGCTACTCAGTTTTTTCATTTAACAGCGCTCCTTTGGATTTTGTATAGAGGTCTTATTCGTTAAGAACAAACTTGGAATGAGCAATACCAAGCTAAGGATTAAAGCTAACGTGAAACCATCGTGGTAAGCGTTGGCCATAAGTGGAATTGTAGGTGTTTTACCTTGGGTTGAAAAGCTAACAACTGTTGCAATTACTGCTGAACCAAACGCACCACCAATATTTTGCACAAGTCGAGTTCCGACACTGGCTTGCGCGATTTCTTGTTTGGCCATGCCGGTGTACGCGTCAGTCATCATGGGAATAGTGACTCCACCGATACCAATACCACGAATAAACAAAACAACACTCACAAGAATGAGTGAAGATGCCTCATTGAAAAAGACAAATGGAATCGTGCCGACGATGGCTAATGTCAAACTTACCAAGACAACATTACGCGCACCAAATTTATCAGTTAACTTACCAATCAATGGCCGGGCAACTAACATACCGATCCCTTGCGGAATCAAGATCAATCCGGCGCTCAAAACAGAAAAACCCTTAATGTTTTGGAAAAACAAAGGTAATAACAGCATTGGACCGTTGGTAGCAATCCCTGCAAGGAATAAGCCAATCATGGCGGCGCTGAAATTTTTCGACTTAAACAAGTGTAAGGGGAGGATAGTCCGTTCTTTTTTGAAAACGGCATAAATCATATAGGCGGCTAAAATTACGGCCCCAGCAGTCACAAAACCAATTGTTGTACTGTTGTTAAATGTGGCGTTTTTTGCTGCTTTCGTAATTCCATAAATCAACGCTGCCGAACAGGCACCCAATAAAGTGATACCGATGAAGTCAAATTTGGCTTTTCTATTAGTCGGTGTGAAGTCGGGCAACTTCAAAATCATCAAAGTGATGGCAAGAATACCGATTGGAACATTGACAAAGAAAATATAACGCCAGGACAAGAATTGGACAATCACGGCTCCAATAACCGGCCCAAGGATTGGGCCCAGGACTGTTGGGATACCAATGGTTGACATCAAACGTCCCATTCGCTCCCTGCCGGCAATTTCAACACACAAGGTAGTCACCAATGTCATAATAAAGCCGGCGCTGATCCCTTGAATAACCCGGAAAATAATTAATGAATGGATACTCCAACTAAATCCTGAAGCAATTGAAGTAGCTAAAAATAAGATATTGGCACCAATCATTAACCATTTACCGTTGAACCGTTGAACCATCCAACCTGCAAGCGGTACTGAAATTGCCATAGCTAACACATAACCTGTAATTACCCACTGAATTAAATCAAGTCCGATACTGAAATCATTGCTCAAATGCTTGATGGCAATATTGACCATTGTTGAATCAAGCAGGGGCATAATTGCTCCAAGTACTAAAATCCAAGCAATGTTCATGATGCTCTTTGGAATCGGCTCAAGTTCTGGAGCTTTTTCATTCTTACGCATCGTAAAATAAATCCTCCTTATTTGTGTGGCGCTTCTGCCCATCGTTTTTCACTTTACAAAGCGCCGTCTTTTGCTTATAATGCAAGCATAGACTATAACGTTACGTTCGAGTCAAGAGCATTTTGAAAAAATTTTGGGGGAGTAAAAGGCAATGAGAAGTGTAAATGAAGTGAGCAAGCTCTCCGGCGTAAGTCGCCGCACCTTGCAATATTATGATGAAATCGGATTGTTGCCGCCCAGCGCGGTAAAAGAATCGGGCTACCGTCAATATGATGACGAGAGCCTGCGCCGCTTGTGGAGTATTCTGTTTTATAAAGAGCTTGGCATGTCCCTTGATTATATTCGGTTGTTACTTGAAAATCCAAAGGAAATGGAAAAAGAGATCATACGGCAGCATAAACAGATTCTTTTGGAGAAACAATCAGGACTGCAAAAAATGATATTGTCAGTTGACCGTATATTGAATGATGATTTTGATATTTCGATGTTAAGAGATTTTGATAAAAATAGAATTGAGACAATGAAAAAAACATATGCAAACGAAATCCGAGCGTTAACGGAAAGCGGTTTTTTCCTTCCGATAGTGAAAAGCGGCATATTCCCGGGCGGTGTAACACTCATAAAAAACGCCTCGAATATAATGACTGTGGATTTTGGTGAGATCATTTCTTTTTGTGGGAGTATCTTGAAAAAATTTCGCGAAGCTATGGTAGATGGCCCTGAGAGTTTAGCGGCAAAAAAGGCGGTTATTGCTTATAGAGAGTTTATAAATATGTGGATTCCCTGCGATGATACAGCTTTTCGTAAAATCGGACAGGCGTATTTAATTCATAAGGAAGAATTGGATAAAAAGGCACCAGGGCTTGCGGAATTTGTAAGTGCGGCTATTGGACATATCTACCAGTAGGTGATTTCTGCTTTCCCAAAACGGTTATTTTATGCCCACGATAAAAACGGCAAGCAATTCAAGTGGCTTACCACCACTTGAAAACGCTTGTTGGAGCCTTGCCCCAAACCCTCTCACTTCGGGTCAGCTTGGCCCGAAGTCCACAACGGAAAACGCCGTCCGGCTGTCTGTACCGTTCGGCGTTCTCCTGTAATGTGATAGCTTAAATTTTATTTTGTGTGCCTCATTCCGCTTGAAATAAGGCTTTATTGCAGTTCGCTTAATTTTGGCTTTTCATAAGAAAGGTTACGCAACCGAAACATGGGATTAGCTTCAAATTGCCGGGCTGCTGCAGCAAAAATTGCGGCTGTACGCAAGATGCAAGATCAATATAGCCGCACAATCGAAAAAAATGCACTGATTTGGTCTAAAATTGCCTAAAATTGCTCCTGGGAACCCCGCAATTTACATACAACCGTAAAAACTGCACAACCAGCACCATCAAAGGCTCAACCGGCGCCGCTCCTCCGCTACCGCCTCACAAAACCGGCCTTTAAGCCAGAAGGGCGCCCCTCCTGTACCCCTTTCAGGTCCATTTTGAGACACCCCTCTGCTGCTGCATTTATTTTGTTAGTTTTTTTGCCTCGGCTTTAGCCAGGAATTTTTCATTATTGATGATGAATCTTTCGTGCTTGCCGTCGCCTACCAGCTCCTTGTCGTCCCAGGCCTCCACGCTGAACACCAGCCGGCGGCCATCGACTTCTTCCAGCCGGGCTTTCGCCGTCACCGTCATGCCGATAGGGGTGGCGGCTTTATGGTTGACTTGGATCATGGTGCCTACGCTGCCTTGCTCCGGCAAAAGAGCCGCCTCTATGGCATTAACGGCTGCCCCTTCCATTAAAGCCACAAGATAGGGCGTGGAAAATACCGGGGCCAATCCGCTGCCAAAGGACAAAGCCGTATTGCTTTCCTTGACCTGGGCAGACCTCTCGCCGGTCAAGCCGGCGGCTAATTCCGTCATTGCTCGTTACCTCCCTGGCTTTGGCTTTCCTGTTCCTGAGATGAAGAGGGTTCCTGCTGCCGGGCAGCTTCTGGTTCGCCCTCTTTGGCCAGAGACTGGGCCTTCTCCAGTTCGTCTTCCTCCGCCCATTTCTTTTCCAGGGTTCCCCAGTGAGGCTCCGGTTTCTTCAGGTTGGCGGCGGCAAAAATAGCTTTAACTTCCTCGGCGTTGAGGGTTTCTTTTTCCATGAGGGATCTGGCCAAGGTATGCAGAACCTCAATATTTTCTTTCAAGATGGTTTCGGCCTCTTGATAGCATTCGTTCATCAGCCGCCGGGCTTCCTTATCGATAGCTTCCGCCACCGATTCGGAATAATCCCGGTTTTGAGAGAAATCCCGGCCCAGGAAGACTTGCTCCTGCTTAGCTCCGTAAGTCAGGGGCCCCAGAGCCTCCGACATGCCGTACTCCGTAATCATCTTGCGAATAACCTTGGAGGCCCGCTCCAAGTCATTGGTGGCGCCGGTGCTGATTTCCTCCAGCACCAGGCTTTCGGCGATACGCCCGCCCAGCAGGGTCTTGACGTCATCCAGGAGCTTGCCCCGGGGAATATAATTTGTATCCCGGTCCGGCAGCATCAGGGTATAGCCCCCTGCCCTTCCCCTGGGTACGATGGATACTTTATGAATGGGATCGGTATGAGCCAAAAGGGCGGCTACCAGGGTATGGCCGGATTCGTGATAAGCCACCAGGCGCTGGTCATAAGCCGTGACCTTCCGGGATTTTTTTTCGGGACCGGCGATGGTCCGCTCAATGGCCTCCTCCAATTCCGTCATGGAAACCTTTTTCTTATTGCGGCGGGCAGCCAAAAGAGCCGCCTCGTTCATTAAGTTGGCCAAATCGGCGCCGGTAAAGCCGGGGGTGCGCTTAGCCAATACTTCCAGGTCCACTCCTTCTTCCAAGGGTTTGCCCTTGCTGTGAACCTTGAGGATAGCTTTACGTCCGTCCAGATCGGGAGCATCCACCACTACCTGCCGGTCAAAACGGCCGGGCCGCAGCAAGGCTGGATCCAAAATATCCGGGCGGTTGGTGGCGGCAATAATAATAATGCTTTCATTGACGGTGAAGCCGTCCATTTCCACCAGCAACTGATTTAATGTCTGCTCTCTTTCGTCATGGCCGCCGCCTAGCCCGGCGCCTCTTTGACGGCCCACAGCATCGATTTCGTCGATAAAAACGATACAGGGACTATTTTTCTTGGCCTGGTCAAACAGATCCCGGACCCGGGAAGCGCCTACGCCCACAAACATTTCCACGAAGTCGGAGCCGCTGATGCTGAAAAAGGGCACGCCTGCCTCTCCGGCCAAAGCTCTGGCCAGCAAGGTTTTACCGGTACCCGGCATACCGATGAGCAGTACGCCCTTGGGGATTTTAGCGCCGATGGCGATAAATTTATCCGGGTTTTTCAGGAAGTCCACTACCTCCTGAAGCTCTTCTTTGACCTCGCCGATACCGGCTACATCGGCAAAGGTAATACGCTTTTTGTCATAAGTCTGCAGTTTAGCCTTGCTTTTGCCAAACTGCATGGCCTTGCCGCCGCTTTGGGTCTGCTGCAGCATAAAAAACATCAGGGCTACCAATAAGATCATTGGCACAAAATTCAGCAAAAAGCTGAATACCACATTTTGGGGTACCGGCTTCTGATAAAAAGGGATGTTCTTTTCTTTGATCAGCTCGGTAAGCTGGTCATCGGAGGGCGGACCCATAAGCTCAAAAACTATGCCGCCTTCCAGAGTGCCTTTAATTTCCTTGACATCGGATTTTTGTACCACATCAAGAGAAGCCACCTTCCCCTGCCGCAGAGCCTGAATAAATAAATTGTAGTCACCTTTAAAAGGATCAGGGTCCGCTTCCTTAGTGCCAAAACTATTCATAAAAGACAAAGCCAAAACAACAATCAACGAAAATAATGCTAAATTTCTTAACGCTGCATTACGGTATGAACGATTCACTCTTAGCCTCCTCCCGGCTTTATTTATGTTGCCATAAGCACAGATCGTGCACTTTTTTCCATTAGGAATATGCGTCTGCTACAACGCATTTTATAATGATATCACGATTGTTTTTATTTTTCAAGAAAGTAAAAGATATATTGTAAAGGATTCTTATTTTTTCCACAGGCTTTTTCTCCCTCATTAATTCCTTGGTCAAAGGGCCCCAAAGCCTTGATTACGCCGGGCACCCAAAGCACTTGGGAGCCCCAGGCCAAAAGAGGTAAAAACTCCCGCATTTCCCGGGGTATTTTTTTCTCATTATAAAGCTCTTTGAGTTTTTTGCGTCCGTAAGGCAGTAAAAGCCAATCGCCGGGCCGGCGGCGGCGCAGCAAGGGCCAGCCTTGGTCCTGCGGCCAGCAGCAGATGTATTCGTCAAGGATTCTTTCCGGCAAAACACCACTGCTATGGCCGGGCTCCCCCTGGCGGCAAACAGCGATTGCCGCCCTGCCGCCGGCAATGACCAAGGGTCTGCCGGGGAGGATGGACTGCTCCCTGAAAACCGGCAGCCTCTCCCTTTCTGTCTCTGCTTTTGTCTCTTCCAAAACAAGGCAATCTTTTTCCCGCCTGACCCGCAAACCGCCGGCGGCCTCCGCCCGGGCCCCGTTTCTGCCGGCGGCAGCCAAATCATAGATCCGCTGGATAGCGGCATAATCCGTTTCCTTATCCAGCCATAAACGCAAAACCCGCCGGGCCAATACCGGGTCCAGCGCCAACAAAGCCTTGGTATCCAGCCCCTTTTTTCTTTCAGAAGCGGGGTCAAAGCCCGCTAAAAGCTCCAGAATTCCCAGGTTCTCCAGAGGATGCAGTATTTTTTCCAAGGCTTGGGCCGCCAAACCGTCTAAAAAACGGTCCTCCTGACGCACCAGCTCCGTCAGCCTGCTGACGGCAGTACCGAGCCGGGGATTGCATTCCTTCAGTACAGGAATCACCTGGCAGCGCAGGCGGTTGCGCAAATAGGCCTGATCTTCATTGCTGCTGTCCTGCCGGGCCACTAAGCCCAGTTCAGCCACATAATCCAATATTTCCCGGCGGCTCACCTCCAACAATGGCCGGATATAGGGCGGCCGTACGGGCCAGATGCCCCCCAGGCCCCGCAGGCCGGAACCGTTTATCATATGAATTAATACGGTTTCCGCCTGATCATCCCGGTGGTGGCCCAGGGCGATGGCCTGTCCCCCCCAGTCTTGCAGCGTTTTCTCCAGAAAAATACGGCGGGCTTTGCGGGCCGCTGCCTCCGGCGATTGGCCGGTTTTCACTTCTTGATGGCCGGGCCAGTAGCCCCGAAAAAAGGGAACCTCCTGCCGGCGGCAAAAATCCTCCGCCCAATCGGCATCCTGCCGGGAAGCTTCCCCCCGTAAGCCGTGATCCAGATGAGCGCAGGCCAGTTCCAGGCCCCATTCTGCTTTTATTGCTAAAAATGCGCATAGCAAAGCCAGGGAATCGGGGCCTCCTGAAAAAGCCACCAATACCCGGCTGCCTTTTTTAACCATCTGATAATGCAGCAGAGTTTCTGCCATTTTTTTAGGTAAAGCTGTGGGCAAACGGTCCTCCCGGCTACGGAAGCATTTGGCGTCCGGTTGCTAAAATCCTACCAATTCTTGCAACTAACGGCGGATTAGCGATCTTACCGATTCATTATAGGCTTTAGCCACATTATAATAACCGCTATTGGCCAATTCTGCTACTACAAAATAATGGATGTCTTTTGCGTGGACCTGGTCCGTATAGTACCGGCTGATCCTGTCTACTATGCCTTTAACTATAATGCGAATATTCCCTGAGCTCATGGGCTCGCCAATTTCATCGGAGGTGGTCTCCAGAGAAGCTCGTATCTTATCTTCGTTAAATTCTTGGGTTGAACCGTCTCTCTTCAATACAATCACGGAAGCTGCCTCCTTCAATATCGCCTTTTGCCCTATTATAACGCCTTCCGGACAAATTTAAAAGAGGAACTTGCCAATATCGCCATTTGATTTCCTGGACAGCCATGATATAATTTTATGATAGATGATAGATTAAGGCGAATATATATTATCCATGAGGAGTGTTTGACTTGCAGCAGTTCCGAAAATTCATGGAGGGCAGAAACGGCTCAGATCAGCTCTTGTTTGCTCTCCTAATCATTTACTGGCCCTTTTCTTTAGCCGCCCGTTTCACCGGTATCAGGATTTTTGATTCCCTGGCCTTAGCTTGCCTGGTTTTTGCCATATTCCGCTTCTTGTCAAAAAATAAGGAGCGGCGCCGGGCGGAAAATCAGCAATTCCTTCAGCTTTGGCAGCCTTTTGCCCGCTGGGCCGGCCAGTACCTGCGCCGGATCAGGGAGTTCAAAACCCATCGTTACTTTAAGTGCCCCGGCTGCAACCAGACCCTGCGGTTGCCGGCGGGCAAGGGCAAAATCACCATCCGCTGCCCCAAATGTGATACCACCTTTGATAAACGGACCTAAAAGAGGTACGGGGGCTTAATCAATACAAAACCGTCATAGCATTATGGAGCAACCATCAAAAGCACAGAGAAACGTAAGGAGGCTTTCCTATGAATAGCAAACAAAAATGGCAGGTGGGCATCGTCGGCGCTACCGGCATGGTAGGTCAGCGGCTGATTCTCTTATTAAAGGATCATCCTTGGTTCCAGTTAAGCCTTTTGGCGGCCAGCGGCCGTTCCGCCGGCAAAACCTATAGGGAAGCAGCCGGCCACCGCTGGTTTATGGATGAACCCATTCCCGAAACCGTCAAAGACATGAAGCTTTATGACGGCGAAAAAGACATCAAAGCCATTGCCGGCCAGGTGGACTTTATCTTTTGTGCCGTGGAAATGGACAAAAAAGCCTTACAGGCTTTGGAAGAGGCTTATGCCAAGGCGGAATGCCCCGTTCTGTCCAACAACAGCGCCCACCGCTGGACTGCCGATGTACCTATGATTATTCCGGAGCTGAATCCGGATCACGCCCAAGTAATTCCCCAGCAGCAGCAGCGTCTTGGCTCCGTTCACGGTTTCATTGCCGTCAAATCCAACTGCTCTCTGCAAAGCTACCTGCCGGCTCTCTGGCCCCTCCATGAGAAATTCGGCCTGACGAAAGCCCTGGCCTGTACTTATCAGGCTATTTCCGGCGCCGGCAAGAACTTCCACACCTGGCCGGAGATGGTGGACAATATCAATCCTCTGATCAAAGGCGAAGAGGAAAAAAGCGAGCAAGAGCCTTTGAAGATTTGGGGTAAAGTTACTCCTCAAGGCATCCTGCCGGCTGCCGGCCCTTCCCTCACCTCCCAATGCCTGCGGGTACCCGTCACCGACGGCCATATGGCGGCAGTCTTCGCCTCCTTCGAAAAGAAACCGGACATTGACGAAATCAAAAAAATCTGGTCTGATTTTGCGGGCTTGCCTCAGCAGCTCAAGCTGCCCTCGGCTCCCCAGCAATTTCTCTATTATTTTGAGGAGGAAGACCGGCCCCAGACCCGTCTGGACCGGGACCGGGAAAAAGGTATGGGCGTATCCATCGGCCGGCTCAGACCCGACAGCCAATACGACATCAAGTTTGTCTGCCTGTCCCACAATACCCTGCGGGGAGCCGCCGGCGGCAATCTGCTTTTGGCGGAACTCCTTTGCCAGCAAGGCTATATAAGACAAAACAGATAGTATAAAAAAAACGGTATAATGCTCTTAGCGAGCTTATACCGTTTTTTTTGTGCCTTTTTATGCCTTACTTGCCTGACCGGCCAAGCTGCAGGCCCAGGGCCACAGCCTGCAGCAGCCGCTGGGCGGCGGCACAGACCATATCCTCAGCCTCGGCCATAGCCTGCTCCAGAGTCATGAAAGAACTAACTTGTCCTCGGCTTCATCGGAGCCGCTGGCCCGGCTGAAGAGTTCCAGGAGCTTTTCCACGGTGAGCCTTTTCTTCTCCTCCCCGGCGACATCCACGACGATTTGCCCTTCATAAAGCATAATCAAACGGTTGCCGTGCACGATAGCATCCTTCATGTTGTGGGTGATCATCAGGGTGGTGAGCTTATCCCGGTTAACGATGAGATCAGTGGTCTCCAGCACCTTGGCCGCCGTCTTGGGGTCAAGGGCTGCCGTATGCTCGTCCAGCAGCAGGAGCCGGGGCTTTTTTATGGTGGCCATCAGCAAGGTCAAAGCCTGCCGCTGGCCTCCGGAAAGCAGGCCCACCTTAGTGGTCAGCCGGTCCTCCAGGCCAAGGCCCAAAGAGGCCAGCAACTGGCGGTATTGCCCCCGTTCTTTCTGAGAAATACCCCAGCGCAGACTGCGCTTTTGCCCCCGGCGCAGGGCCAGGGCCAAATTCTCTTCAATACCCATACTGGCGGCGGTCCCCATCATGGGATCCTGAAAAACCCGGCCGATAAAAGCGGCCCGCTTATATTCCGGCAAACGGGTTACATCGTCGCCGCCAATAAGGATGCGCCCGCCGTCTACGGGAAAAACGCCTGCTACGGCATTGAGCATGGTGGATTTACCGGCGCCGTTGCCGCCGATAACCGTGACGAATTCTCCGTCTTTCAGAACAAGGGAAAGGCCTTTTAAAGCGACTTTTTCGTTAACCGTATTATGGTTAAAGGTTTTACTGATGTTTTGTATTTCAAGCATCGCCGCGGCCTCCTTTCCTGGCCAAAGGAGCGGTCAGGGATTTCTTCCAATGGGGCACGGCAAGGAAAACTGCCACAATCAAGGCGGAAAGCAGCTTCAGGTTGTTGGGGTCCAGCTTCAGCCAAAGAACGGCTTGAATAACTACGTAATATATGATTGCGCCTATAGCAATGCCAAGGAGACGCAGGGAAAAATTCCTGAAGATCTTGGCAAAGACCACCTCGCCGATAATGACGGCGGCCAAACCGATAACGATAGCCCCCCGGCCCATGTTGATGTCGGCAAAGCCCTGATATTGAGCCAGCAAGCCGCCGGAAAGGGCTACTAAACCATTGGAAAGCATCAGCCCCAGAACCTTGTTGAAGTCTGTGTTAATGCCCTGGGCCCGGGCCATATGCAGGTTTGTCCCCGTTGCCCGGATAGAGCAGCCCAGCTCGGTACCGAAAAACCAGTAAAGCAGCCCCACGATAACCAGCACAAAAAGCCCGGTTACCAAAATAGGCGACCAATAAAAAGGCCGGGTACCTTTTAATACCTCTTGCAGATAGCGCAGGGATACCAAAAGGTCATAGTTGTTGACGTTAATCGTTTGATTGGGCTTGCCCATAATGTTTAGGTTCACCGACCAAAGGCCTAGCTGGGTCAAGATTCCTGCCAGGATAGCCGAAATGCCGCAAAAGGTTTGAAAAAGGCCGGTAGCCAGGCCGGTGAGCATCCCTGCCAAAAATGCACAAAGAAGCGACAAGCCCACGTTATAGCCGCTTAAAAGCATGACAACGCAAACAGCGCCCCCTGTACAAAAAGAGCCGTCCACCGTAAGGTCGGCAATATTTAAGATACGGTAAGTGATATAGACGCCAATGGCCATGATCCCCCAGATAAGGCCCTGGGCCACAGCACCCGGGAGCTGGCTAAAGAGCTCCAGTGGATTAAGTGACAAGCGCTCATCCCCCTAAATTAGATTGGTATAAATATAACAGAAGTGGCAGAAAAAATCTAGTTCTGCCACTTCCGCTATTTTTCTTATGGAATTATTCGGTTATGGCGGTGTAGCCCTCCGGCGGAGTAATGTTCAGGTCTGCAGCGATTTCTGCGTTATACATCTTCGTAAAGTTAGGCGCATATTCAATGGGCATAGCGGAAATATCCTCCTGGCCCGTCAAGACCCGGTAAGCCATTTCACCGGTGGCATAACCAAGATCATAGTAATCGATGGAAAGTGCGGCGACACCGGCGCCGGCGCAGATGCCTTTTTCACCTGCGATGATAGGCACGCCTGCGGGACGGCTGATGCTGTCGATGATGCCTGTGTTGGAGGCTACGGTGTTGTCTGTGGGCAGATAAATAACGTCGCTGCTTGCTACTGCGGTAGTGGTAACCGCCGCCAGATCATTGGAATCGGAGAAGGAATAGAAAGTGGCGGTATAGCCCATTTCTTCCAGGAAGTTTTTCACCGTTTCCACCTGATAGAGGGAATTAGGTTCTCCCGAGCAGTAAAGCAGACCTACGTTCTTGGCGTCGGGGAAAAATTCCTTAATCATGGCAGCCTGCTGATCCAGGGGAGCCAGGTCTGAGGTGCCCGATACGTTGCCGCCTACGGTGCCGTTAAAGTCTTTGATATCCAGTGCAACGCTGTATTCCGTAACGGAGGTGCCCAGAATGGGGATATCGGCAGTGGCCGCGGCAGCCGCCTGTAAGGCAGGAGTAGCGTTAGCCATAATCAGATCCACATTGGCGGAAACAAAGCTGTTGGCAATGGTGGCACAAGTAGCCGGATCACCTTGAGCATTTTGTTCGTTAAAAACAACTTTATCCCCCAGCTTCTCGGTCAGAGCGTCCCGGAAGCCCTGGGTGGCGGCGTCTAATGCGTCATGCTGAATCAACTGGGAAATACCTACGGTATAGGTTTTTTCCTCACTGGGCTGGGATCCTGCCGGCTCAGTAGGGTTAGTGGGATTAGCAGCGCCGCCGCCGCAGGCGGTCAGAGAAAAGAGCAAGGCCAGACTGGCGGCCATAGCAATCAATTGGCGAGACTTCTTCATTTTTCGGCTTCCTTTCCTGTAAAAAATAAATTTCCTGTAAAAAAAAGGGTGTTTTATCACCTTAAATCAATGGGATTAATTATAATCGTATCTGTATAAAAGTCAAGTCAAAATATCTGCCATTGCGGCATCTCTTCCCATATCTCGACATGGTTAAATGAGTCTCTGCTGCGATGGGACCCCATTGGAGGAAGGTGCCTCTGCAGCAGAGAAAAACAGTCCCAAAGGACTGCTTTTCTCTGTATTGCAGACATAATGTTTCAGAGGAAGTCTAAACAAGCAGTAAAAATTAAACCATACATCAAGAAAAGCCGCCAATGATCAGATTTGTCATGCCAAGGTTGACTCGGAATTCGCTTTTGTCCGGTCTGCAGGCTTTGTCCTCTGGTGGTGCGGACGTTTTCTGTGCAAAAATGCAGGTTTGTATCCAGTAAGGGCGCCAGTTGAGCAAAAATGCAGGTTTGTAGACACCCCCTAGAGTTATGGAGGCCCCCAAAACAGGTGGAAAGATATGACTCGACTATATCTAGTGCCCTGGCAGAAACAAGTTCGCTACCAAACTGTAAAAAATGTTTAAGCTTTCAAACATTCCTGCTGATAGGGTCTCTAGACGAAGACAAACTTGCAATTTTGCACAGAGGGGGGACCTCAATAAGCCAACCACCCCCTGCCGGTGGGCATGCCCATTTCTTTCCATTAGATTAATAGACAATCATAAAAAAAGTTAGCAAAAGAGAGCCTGCCTCTAGAAGGGAAGCTCTCTTTTATTTAAATTAAATCCTGATATTCTCTTGGGAATCAGTACCTTAATTGCCGCAGCCGCAACCGCTCAAGGGCTCCAGAACCTTCTTCAACCGCTCCGGCTTCCGGTCCAGGCGGTGCTGGGTTTCCAGGAAGCGGATAGTGCCGGTCTCTCCCCGCATGACCAGCGTGTGCGTGGTGGCAAAATCGCCATAGAAGCGGACGCCTTTCAGCAGTTCGCCGTCGGTAACGCCGCTGGCGGAGAAAATCACGTCGTCGGTCTTCACCAGGTCATCTAAGGTCAAAAGCCGCTCTGCATTGCCGCCCAGCATCTGGCTGGCCCGGTAACGCTCCTCGTCATTTTCCGGCCATAAACGGCCCATAAACTCGCCGCCCAAAGAGCGCAAAGCCGCAGCAGCCAAAACCCCTTCCGGAGCGCCGCCGATGCCTACCATCATATCGATACCGCTGCCTTCGATACCGGTAGCCACTGCCGGTGAAACATCGCCGTCGGTGATCAGCTTGATCCTGGCGCCGCTGGCCCGCAGCTCATCGATAATCCTTTGGTGCCGGGGCCGGTCCAAAACCACCACCGTCACATCCCAAGGTTCTTTATCCAAAGCGGCCGCCACTGCCTTGACATTTTCCGTAACAGACCAGTCCAAATGTATCTTGCCTTTACATTTGGGGCCGGCGGCAATCTTATCCATATACATATCGGGGGCGTGAAGCAGACAGCCTTTAGGCGCTATGGCCAAAGTTGCAATGGCTCCCGTCATGCCTTTGGCTACCAGATTAGTGCCTTCCAAGGGATCTACGGCAATATCCACCTCAAAACCGCAGCCCATGCCTACCTTCTCGCCAATATACAGCATAGGGGCTTCGTCCATCTCGCCTTCCCCGATGACTACCGTGCCGTTGACGCTAACGGAGTCAAACATGGCCCGCATAGCCTCCACTGCGGCGCCGTCGGCGGCGTTTTTATCTCCTTTGCCCCACCAGCGGGCGGCAGCCAGGGCCGCTACTTCCGTAACCCGGGCCATCTCCAGGGAAAGCTCCCTGCCCATTGATTCATGATGAACCATAGCTAATCCTTCCTTTCAAGGGAAATCCATTATGCCGGCTGCCCTTAAGCTTTGCCGTTTGAGCCAAAAATTTGAATTTTTTCCCGGATTACCTCCACCATAGCCTGGCGGGCAGGCTTCAGGAGCTTGCGGGGATCGATTTCCCCCGGTTGTTTTGCCATCTCATCCCGGAGGGTATTGCAGAAGGCTTCCCGAATATTCGTATCGATATTAATTTTGCGGACGCCCAGGGAAATAGCGGTTCTCAGATCATCGGCAGGCACGCCGGAGGAACCGTGGAGAACGATGGGTACGGAAACCAAGCCTCTGATTTTCTCCAGACGGGCAAAATCCAGCTTGGGAGGCAGCTTGTAAGGGCCATGGGCGGTGCCGATGGCTACGGCCAGAGAATCCACACCGGTCTGCTCCACAAAGAGCTTGGCTTCCTGCGGGTCGGTCATCATAGCATCCCGTTCACTGACATTGATATGGTCTTCAATACCTCCCAGCTTGCCCAGTTCGGCTTCTGTAGAAACCCGGGCGGCTCTGGCGATTTCCACAACTTTTTTTGTCATGGCCACATTTTCTTCAAAAGGCTTAGCGGAGCCGTCATACATCACACTGGTAAAACCGCCGGTAATGCACTGAATGACCTGCTCCATATCGGTACCGTGGTCCAGATGCAAAGCAATGGGAATGGAGGCGTTTTTTGCCGCTGCGTTGCACAGAGCCACTACGTAATCCAACCCGGCATACTTAATGGCTCCCTGACTGGCTTGAATGATCACCGGTGATTTTTCCTTTTCTGCCGCTTCCACAATGGCCTGGACAATCTCCATGTTGTTGCAGTTGAAGGCTCCTACGCCGTAGCCGCCTTTTTCTGCTGCGTCTAAAAGGGTTTTTACTGTGACTAATGCCATTTTAACCTGCCTCCTTTATATCAATTGATCCGCTCAGGGCGGGGTACGTTTATGGTAATAACGCCTCAGTAGAAAAGTTTCGATTGCAGAAATTTTTCTTACCTGTTTATTTTTGCCGGTCTAAAGCCGCGCCGATGAAATCCCTGAATAAAGGATGAGCCCGGTTAGGCCGGGACTTGAACTCCGGCTGGAAAGAGCAAGCCACAAACCAGGGATGGTCAGGCAATTCTACGACCTCCACAAATTCGCCGTCGGAGGAGAGTCCCGCAAGGGCAAGACCGCCCTCAATAAAGGTCTGCCGATAAGCGTTGTTCATCTCCAGGCGGTGGCGGTGCCGCTCCCTGATCTCCTCACTGCCGTAAGCGGCGGCGGCTTTAGAGCCCCTTTTCAAGACACAGCCATAGCTGCCGATACGCAGGGTACCGTTTTTGCCGAAGCTGGAAGGATCGGACTTGTCATCTTTGCGGGCATAATGGACCACTTTATCCCGGCTTTCGGGATGGGCTTCTTCCGAGCCGGCGTCCATGGACAATACATGGCGGCCATATTCCACCAAAGCTAGCTGCATACCTAAACTTATGCCGAAGTAGGGGATTTTATTTTCCCTGGCATACTGAATAGCTAATATCTTACCCTCGATACCCCGGGTACCGAAACCGCTGGGCACCAGTATGCCGTCGTAGCCCTCCAAAATCTCCTTGGCTTTTTCTTTGCTGGTAATATTGCCGGAGAAAATCAGGGAATGCTGGACTTCCGCCTCATGATGAATACCGGCGTGGCGCAAAGCTTCGCAAACGCTGAGGTAGGAGTCAGGCAGCTCGGTATATTTACCGACTATGGCAATTTTGACTTTGTGCTTAGGATTTTTTGCGCGGCGTACCATGGCTTCCCATTCGTCCATCATGGCAGGACCGCATTCCAGGCGGAAATAATCCACTACGATATCGTCCAGACCCTCGGAACGCAAAAGCAGCGGTATCTCGTCCAGATTGTCCACATCGGGAGTCTGAATCACCGCTTCTTTGTCGATATCACAGAATAAGGCAATCTTAGCCTCCGTATCCTTTGATAAAGGCCGCTCGGAACGGCAAACGATGGCGTTGGGCTGGATGCCGATACTCCGCAGTTCCTTGACGCTGTGCTGAGTGGGCTTAGTCTTGGCCTCGGAGGAAGCGGAAAGATAAGGCACCAGCGTCACATGGATATACATAATATTTTCACTGCCCATATCCCGTTTCATCTGGCGAATGGCTTCAATAATCGGCAGGGACTCAATATCGCCTACCGTACCTCCTATTTCTGTGATCACCACATCGGGATAGAGCCTGTCCGCCACTGTCCGGATAGAGTTTTTAATCTCATTGGTAATGTGAGGAATAACCTGAACGGTTCCTCCCAGGTATTTGCCTTCCCGCTCATTGCGGATGACCCGGTCATAGACAGAGCCCATGGTAGTGCTGCAGCAGCCCGGCAATGTGCTGTCGGTGAAGCGCTCATAGTGGCCCAAGTCCAGGTCCGTCTCAGCGCCGTCATCAGTGACGAAAACCTCGCCGTGCTGAGTAGGACTCATATTGGTAGGATCTACATTGATGTAAGGATCAAACTTCTGATTGACCACCTTCAGTCCCCGGTTTTTCAATAAGCGCCCTAAGGAGGCCGCGGTAATTCCTTTCCCCAATGAGGAAACTACTCCTCCGGTGATGAATACGTATTTTGTCGATGACATTACCTTTTCCCTCCAAAATATATTAAAAATATATTATACTACATTCTTTCCGGGGCGCTGACGCCAATTAATTGCAGGACATTGCGAAGCACGATTCTGGTGGCATCGGATAAAAGCAGCCGGGCCTGGCGCAAAGGCATATCTTCTACCAGGCAGCGGCATTCTGTATAAAAGCTGTGATATAAAGCGGCCAAATCCATAGCATAGCGGGGCAGGCGGTGAGGCTCCCGGTCAATGGCAGCCTGAATAATCTCCTCCGGCAGGTCCGCTAATTTGCGGATCAGCTCAAGCTCCGCCGGGTGGATCAGGCGGCTGAGGTCTGCCTGGGACCATGGCTGATTGCCGCCGCCTTCCAAAGAGTCCCCTAATAGGGGCTCTTTAGCCATTTTGAGCAGGCTGTGGATTCTGGCGTGAGCATATTGAACATAGTAAACGGGGTTTTCCGAGGATTGGGATTTAGCCAGATTTAAATCGAAGTCCATCTGGCTGTCGGCGCTGCGCATGACGAAGAAGAAACGGGCCGCATCCCGGCCGACCTCCTCCATCAGCTCATCCAAAGTGATGTATTGGCCGCTGCGCTTGGACATTCTGACGAGCTCATCGCCCCGCAGCAGGCGGACCAATTGCATCAGGATCACTTCCAGGTCGTCGGGGTTGTAGCCTAAAGCGCCCATGGCCCCCTTCATCCTGGCTACGTGGCCGTGATGATCGGCGCCCCAGATATCGATAAGGGTCTGGAAGCCCCTTTCAAATTTGTCCCGGTGGTATGCGATATCTCCCGCAAAATAAGTAGGCACGCCGCTGGCCCGAACCATAACCTCGTCTTTTTCGTCGCCGAAAGCCGTGGCCTTTAGCCAAAGAGCGCCGTCCTTCTCACAAAGGAGATTCTTCTCCCCTAAAATATTGACAGTCTCCTGAATCTTGCCTTTGTCATGGAGGCTTTGTTCACTAAACCAGACATCGTAATGGACGCCAAAATTCTCCAGGCTCCTGCGAATGGCGCTGAGCTTTTCCTGGAGGCCGGCCTGGATCATAAACTCCCGGCGCAGGCTGGATTCTATATGCAGGAAGCGGTCTCCCTCCCTCTCCAGAATCAGCTTGGCCGTCTCGGTAATATCCTCACCCTGATAACCATCTTCGGGGAAAACGATCTTCTCTCCTAAAAGCTCCAAATATCTGGCTTCCAGGGACTTGCCGAAGTTTTCAATCTGGTTGCCGGCGTCATTAATGTAGTACTCCCGGCTGACGGAAAAACCGGCGGCGCTGAGCACATTGCCCAGGCTGTCGCCTAAAGCCGCACCCCTGGCATTGCCCATATGAAGCAGGCCTGTGGGATTGGCGCTGACAAACTCAATCTGGACTTTGCGGCCGCCGCCGAAATCGCTGCTGCCGTAAGCTTGATCCTCAGCCAAAACCGCTGTCAGCACCGGATGGAAATAACCGGGAGTCAGATAAAAATTGAGAAAGCCGGGACCGGCAATCTCCAGCTTGTCCAGCCAATCCAATTCTTTAGCAAAATGGTCCACGATAATCTGGGCAATCACCCGGGGGGCTTTGCCGGCTGCCTTTGCCATGATCATGGCAATATTAACAGCAAAATCCCCGTGGTTTTTATCACGGGGGGCATCTATCGCAAAAGCCGGCGGCTCTCCGGCAGGTAGTTGGCCGATCTTTTCCGCCCTGCTCAGGGCTGCCAAAACCTCCTGCCGGATCAATTCTTTAATTTCTTTCACTCTATTCATAATACTTCCTCCATCATCATGCTTTTATTATAGCTAAGTGGTAACGGGCCTGTCAACCGACAGGCCCGGTTTTCTGCTAAAGGCGAATGATTTTTTCTTCGGCTCCGGTGGTGCAATTATAATATAGCGAGAAGCGTTCTTTTCCCACAATAGCTCTGACTTCCCAAGTCAAAATTTCTTTTCCCCAATCATCCTGAATTAAGGCCAGATTTGTTTCCTCCACCCGCAGATAAGGGCTGATAAAAGTCATCAATTTACCCCGGGTAACCAGCACTTCTTCCAAAACCCTCTCTTTATGGTTGCGATAGAAGGGGGAACCCTCATAACCGGTGATTTTCATCTCCTGGAGATCAACCTGGATCTTAACTTGATCTGAGTAAAGCCGGACCCCTTCCTGCAGCGGCGTTAACGTATATACGCCGTAGCCCCCTTCTTCCTGGCTGTAAGCCAGCACCATATCGGGGAAATTACGCTGGGCCAAAAAGTCAAGAGCCCGATGGCCCCCTTGCAGCAGCCGCTCTTCAGAAGCCGCCGGCGGGCTCATCATGCCCGTTTGGCTGCCTGCATCCCGTTCGGGATCCGGTATGGCCATAGCCCATAAAACATGGCCGTCCCGCTTCACCACATCAACCTCGGCAAAGGGTATGGTGATGTTGTTCTGGACCATGGAAAGTTCTACGCTGTAAGTGGGTGTATCCCCAACGCTTTCATAAGCTACCCGGCCTTGAAAACCGGCGGCGTTTTCACCCAGCCAAAAGTCTTTCGCAATTTGAATGGCCAGCTCTGCCCCAATATCTTTTTCCGGTCCTTGTACCTGATCGCCCGCCGGACCCTCTGCCTGAGTTTGATCCGGTTGAGTTTCCCCTGGCTGAGTTTCACCCGGCTGGGTTTCGTCCGGTTGACCCTGCCCTTGCTGCCCCTCTGTACCTTGGATTTCTGCCAAGGGCTTAGGCGCTCCGGTGTATTCGGATGAGGGCCCCGTCAAGGCTTTCAGATCCCCGCTTATATTGATTTCCGGATACTCTGCCAGCTCCGTTTCCATAAGACTTAGCCCGTCAATAACGGCGTTGGCCTCGTCTGCCTCCGGACGCCAGAGCAATTGCTGCACATCCACCAGCTTCAAATCCTGTTCCACTACCTGGGTAGATATCTTATCCAGGCTGTCTTTTAAATGCCTGGCTTGCTGATACAGCTTTAGAACGTGCTCTTTTTCCTGAGTGACCAGCAGGTTGTCCTCCCTGGCCGTGCGCCAGAGCAGATAATAGGCGGTGTCCGCCGTGGCCCTCAAAAAATTCTCCGTTTGCTCTAAGGACATAAAGGAAAGGGGCAGCCCCCCCAGGTTGGCTTGGGCGGCAAAGGATTGACGCCACAAAGCCGATAGTGACAAAACCAACTGTTCCCGGGAGCTGCAGGATAATACTTGGGCCAATTGGCCTGTAATATCGTCCAAATTTTGGGTTAGGTCATGAAAATCCCTCTGATAATTGTTTTCGGCTAAAGTAATCAGGCTTTCCCGCTCCCGCATCCGCATAGCGCCTTGATATACGGCGGCCACCAAAGCCGCCGCCAGGCAAAGGGAAAGCAGCATCAGCCAGCGGCTCTGGCTTTTTTTCGGCGGAGCTCCTCTGCTTTCTGTGCCATTGCCATTATGCTGCCCGGCAAATTCGTTATAACTTTTTTCACTCATCTTTATACCCTTCCCTTCCGTCATTTGGCAAACACATGGTTGCCGATTCGGGCGATAATAGGACGGGACCATATCCATTTAGAAGTAGCCGTAACGGGGTTCCAATAATAGATGGCTCCGTTGCTGGGATCCCAGCCGCCTAAGGCTGCCTTGGCCGCTTTGACCGCCGATTCCGTGGGCTCCTGGTAATATTGGCCGTCTTTTACGGCGTCAAAAGCGCCGGGCTCAAAAATTACACCGTAAACTGAATTAGGGAAGTTGGGATGCTTACAGCGGTTAATGATTACCGCCCCAACCGCTACCTGGCCTATATAAGGTTCTCCCCGGGCTTCACCGCTGATCACCTTGGCCAGAACTGTTGTATCTTTGCTGCTGGCGGTGCCTACGCCTCTGGTTACTACCGTCAGGCTTTGTTCTTGCTCCTGATTTTCAGCCTGCAGCCACAGCCCCACTGCAAATAAGCTGGCAAAGGCAAAAAGAAAGCCCGCCAGCCATAGCGCTCTTTTCTTTTTACTATAGTCGAGATGCTTAGGTTCCTTATTCCCCATGGCCGTCCTCCTGCTTTTTACTCTAGTATGAACAAAAAAGCCGGACGTTATAACGCAGCATAAGAAAGATTTCGCTTGTAGAAATCTTTCTTTGAAATATTTTTTATGTGAAGCAAATCTTTCATGCAAAAACAAATGGAGCTGTCTCATTTGAGACAACTCCATAATATATGCACCCGGCATGATGGACAGCGGCCCACGGTGCCGATATTTGTTCAATTCAGCAGCTAATCGGAAGCCGCTGAAAAAGCCGCAGTCCGTATAGTGGCTAAAATCGGGTTCACTGTTGCCAACTGCACAAAAATCGAGGTTGTGTGACGGCAGGCAGAGGATTTTACCGTTTTTTCGGGTTCAGATGCACAAAAATCGAGGTTGTGTGACGGATTAGAGGGCAGTTTTTCGTAATCTGAGCCAATTTGAAGGAAATAGTGCAACACAACTTCGATTTTTGTGCAGTTAGCCTCTGCTTTTAGCCTAAATTTGATGTCCGCTGCGACACAACTTCGATTTTTGTGCACCTCGCCCGATTTGCCGCAACTTTTTCAGTGCCCTCATACAAACCTGCAATTTTGAGCAGTTAGCCCAGTAAACGGCCGCTTGCTTCCTTACTTCACGTCCACCAGGTCATTGCGGATCCAGGCCTTCATACCGTAGCTGAATTCGATATGGTACCAGTCGCCGCTTACCTCAATGATTTTAGCGGTTTCGCTGGGCAAAAGCAGGCCCACCATATCATAGGTAGTACCGGGGCCTTTGCGCAAATTGGCGTTGTTGCTGCCGGCTTTCAGGCTGACGCTTTTGCCGGTGACGCTGCCGGTACCCGTACCGCTTCCGGTGCCCGTACCACTACCGGTGCCGGTGCCCGTGCCGCTGCCAGTTCCTGTACCTGTACCCGTGCCGCTGCCGGAACCGGCGCCCGTACCCGTACCTGAGCCGCTGCCGGCTACAGCTCCGGCCGCTCCGGCCTGAGCCGCCTGAATCTCCGCCACCGTAGGCATCTTGGCAATGGCGTCTGCCGTCATGGTGATGGTGATGGGTTCTTTGGCGCTGATGAATTCCACTTTAGCGCCGAAGCATTCGGAGGCAAAACGTACCGGCACCATGGTGCGGCTGTCTTTGATGATGGGGGCTTTGGCCAGAGTGACTACCGTATTGTCCACCTTGGCCAAGGTGGACCCGGGCCATAAAACGATAGTTCTGGTACCCAGAGTCAAGGTTACGGTATTTTGATTGCCGTCGTAAACTACGTCCACACCCAGGCCCTCACTGACAAAACGCAGGGGCACCATAGTAAAGCCGTCGATGAGCTGAGGAGCCACATCGAGAATCACCGGCGTATCGTCTTTAGAAGCAATGGGATCATTGAGGGTAAGCTTAACTACCTTATCCCTGGTATCCGCCGGGTTTACTTCCACATCAGAGGTGGTTTTGATCTCAAAGGATTTGGTGGTGATGGTTTTTGTGCCTTTCAGGGGCGTCATATCCATGAGATATACGGCAGCCGGCGGATTTTGAATACCGGCGCCGCTTGATACGATAATGGTCATTTCCGTATTGACGGAAGCGCCGATGGGCAGGGTGAAAATCACTTCCCGCCTGGTGGGGTTAACCAAAACCCCAGAGCTCTGCTGGCCATTGACGGTGATACTTTGAGCGGAAATAGAACCGGGCAAAATGGTGCCGTTGGGGAAGGTCAGGGTAAAGCCCTGGACGGAATCACCTTCCGTCAACTGAATGCCCCCTTTAGGGATAGTAAAGGTCCATTGGCCCAGAGCGCCGGTGCCATTAGGCGACACTTTGACGGTGGGGTTCTTGTCATCGAGGGGCATGTAAATCTCTTCAGAGGTCTTGCTCATATCAAAGGGAAAAGAGTCAATCACCTCTGTGTTTTTGGTAGTGCTGGCCCTAAGAATGGCGTCGGAAGTGTCCCTGCTTATGGTAATGCCGGAATTGGGGGCGATAATGATTTCAATAGGATAATTTTCCGGGAAATTCATGGTGGAAGAAAGGGGGATGATCATTTTTTGCCCTACCACCACGGGATTGAGGCCATGCATCTGAATGCCGTTGATCGAGACGGTTTTTACGTCAATGGTCTGCGGCAAGCGAAAACCTATGGGGAAGTCCAGAATAATCTGGTCTACGCCGCCGATGAGCTGGCCGTTTTTATTGGTGGTGAAATTAACGGTGATCTGCTCCGCCTCATAGCCTTTAACCCGGCCCAGGCTAACGTGGGGCTTGGATACGCCGTCATTGGAAACGTATTCGGAAACGACAAACTTAGGAGAGGCAATGGGGGTAGTCTCCTTGGAGGTATATACGGAAAAGCTGTATTCTCCCATGTCCTGGGGGTTTTTCATCATAGCGCCGGCCAGGTTGATGATCACCGTTTCGCCGCCATAAATAGTAGTGTTTTTCGGCAGCAAAATGCTCAGCAAACCATTGGAATAATCTACGCCGCCGGAGACCTGGCCTTTGATATCCACATAGCCGGCCTGCCAACTGCCGGAATTAAACTTATACTCCGAAGGAAATCTGATATGGACGGTATCGATACCGCCGCTTAAAATCTGGTTGGAGTTAAACGTAATCTGGTAACGGCTGTTTTCTCCTACCGTATTATTCTCCGGCTTGACCGTCACATTGGTCACGCTGGTTACGGCGGCGGTCTGAGCCAGACCCATGGCCGGCGCCAATGTACAGATTAAAAAGACGGCCAGCAGCACAACTGCCAGGGACTTCTTTTTCATGCTGAATGCTCCTTTCCCATTGCCAATCTGGATTTTCTATTCGATTATATCACATATGACGGAAATTCCTGAACAAAAGATCGGCCAATCTCCATAAAAACGAGGATTTAATAAAAATTTTACAATTCTCAGCATCAAAATAAGCCGTCCCTCTAATACTAATCGTATTAACCGGAACGGCTTATGTATCTATCGGCGGGATCTGGCGCTGCCGAAACATGCTTTACTGCTTCAAAACCTGCTTTATTGCTCCATTTGTTTGGCTAAAAAGGCCGCCGCCGTCTCCACAAGACGGAGCTCAATATCGCTGAACTTGGCGCCTGCCTCTTGGCTGGCTAAGGCTACGGCTCCGATAGAATCGCCTTCGGCGATAATGGGAGCCAAAGCAACGGCGGTATATTTACTTTCCCGCTCGTCCCCTTCGCAAATAGCCGCCGCCAAGGCGGTACCGGGCTGATTCTGCATTGTGGACCGCCGGTCGTTCATGACCTTTTCAATACCGCTGCCGATGGGTTTATTTAAAAACTCTTTTTTCGACGCACCGGCTACGGCGATGGTCTGATCCCGGTCGGCAATGATGGCAATATGTCCGGTAGCTTCATAAAGGGATTCTGCATATTCTTTGGAAAAATCCCCCAACTCGCCGATTAAGGAATATTTCTTAAGGATCACTTCTCCTTCCCGATCAACAAAGATCTCTAATGGGTCCCCTTCCCGTATCCTTAGTGTACGGCGAATTTCTTTAGGAATAACGACCCGGCCCAGATCATCGATTCTTCTTACAATGCCGGTTGCTTTCATCGAACTAATTCCTCCTTGCGCTGCATGGTCTACTGCTATTATTTGCGATCTGGGAAATTTTATTCTTTTGCCGGCGGTTTTTTATTATAGCTCTTAGGTCTCCAAGACAAAAACTTCCTTGCCTCTTTGACATACGGGACAGCGCCAGTCTGCCGGCAATTCTTCAAAAGGTATCTCTCCGTCATAGACGTAATGACAAATCGAGCACACCCATTTGCCTTGCTTGGCCTGGCCTCCGCTGGCTCCTTCGCTGCCGGCTGCTGCGGCATCTGCCGG
Source organism: Clostridia bacterium (assembly GCA_018436095.1). Classification (GTDB taxonomy): domain Bacteria; phylum Bacillota; class Peptococcia; order DRI-13; family UBA5745; genus WRMS01. Next base: position 122,548 of record JAHDMJ010000011.1, read on the forward strand.
TTTTTTGGGGGCGCCGCCGGATTTCATCTTGCGGTAATCGGCATAGGTTATAGGCTCCTGCTGACCGGTGGTCTGGCAGTTCTCCACCTCACAAATAAACAGATAATGGCTGCCTAAATCAATGGTCTGCTCAACCCGGCAGCTAAAACGGGCAATGGTTCCTTCCACTATATAAGGATTTCCCCGCTCATCTTTTTCAAAGGGTATACCGGCAAATTTTTCTTTTGTCCGGCCGCTTTGCATACCGAAATGAGCTATTTTATCCAAAGGGCAATCCATAGACAAGACAGATACGGCCATGCTGCCTTTTTTGGTGATTAGCTCCGTAGTTAAATTGGTTTTCAACATGGTAGCAACCAGACGGCCGGGCTCAGAGGTAGCTTGGGCGGCAGTATTGATAATGCAGCCGTTAAGCTGCCCCTCAAACTCTACGCCTACCACAAACAAACCGTAGGTTAACTTAAAAAAGGCCTTTTTATCCAAGAAACCCCCTCCTTATTTATCTCTCCCCTTATCTACACCAGATTATATCCTATATTTTGGGGAAGCGCCACGGTCTCTTACTAAAAATGATGGAAAACCTTCACAAAGTTGAAAGAATTTAAACACACAATCTTCACTTGGCTTTTTTATAATAAAAGTAACCCCACAGAGAGGAGTCCGTATATGAATCCAGTCATCAATCCAGCGGTATTTGCCGCCCTGTTTTTAGCTGCCGCCATTTTCATTATGGGCAATAACGGTGCTTTTCAGCCTAAGCAAGACCCTTCTGCAGAAACACAGAACTAAGCTGAAGGAAAGCCTGGACTGAAACGCCGATGATGTAATAGAAAAACAGAGGAGACCTGCCTGATCAAAGGGCAGGTCTCCTCTGTTTGCTTGTGCCAAGCCCTCAATATCATTTGCGGGCTCTGTTTGTTTTTCTTATAGTTGTTTGCCTCTTGCCTACACCGCGGTCTTAGGCATGGATAAGTCAAAGTAAACGAAGAAAGTATTGCCTTCCACATCATCTTCGTAATACTCCAAGTAGCTTATGCTGTATTCGTTTTCATCCTCGGGAATAGGCACCTCATACACAATAGTCTTTGTAACAGTCTCGCCTTTAGCTAATTCGTATTCGTCTTCCATCTGGCTGTCGCTGAATTTAGCAATGGGATAACCGTAATCCTCGTCTTCCTCGCCCCACTGTACCTGGAAATCATCGGCCCACATGGGCAGAGGCTCACCGTAAAGGTTTTTCACCGTGATCTCTGCCACCAGATAAGCATTGCCTGCTTCCGGGGCTTTGCCTTCATATTCGGCGGCCAGATAGGCATCGTTGACGCTATAGGCAAAGAAAGTATTGCTCAATGTATCGCCGATTCTGCCGTCTGCGTAGCCGCCCACTTCCCTGCCATCCTCAAGCTTCTCGGCGCCTATTATCATAGTTCCGGAGCTCTCCGAAGCGGGGCTGGAGCCGCAGCCCGCCGTCAAAACCAACAAACACACCATAATAACCGCAATCCATAAACTTTTTCTCATTATTATCCTTCTTTCTCCTTTATTCTATATATTCCCGGCCATTATTAGGAATGGCCGGCCATAAAAGCCTTTACCGCCTGAATTGTCCTTTCCACTTCCGCCAACGTATTGTAAGGGGCAAAGCCAATCCGGACCAAGCCGCCATTTTTTTGCCGGTCAAGAACTTCAAAGACCATCTTGATAGCATAGAAGCTGCCGGCCCAGACAAAGATGCCCTGTTGGGCCAGATAGGCGGCGCAATCGGCTGCTTTTCTGTCTTTGATGGCAAAAGAAACCGTGGAAGTTCTGGGCTGGCCCGGCTGAGGACCAAAAAGGGTAATACCTTCTATCTCACCCAGCCCTGCCCGCAGCTTAGCAGCCAAGGTTTCTTCATAAGCGTCGATGGCCAGCATACCGGCCACAATATTTTTACGGCGGCCTGCCAGCCCTTTGAGCTGCTCTGCAAAGCTATCCGTATATTTAGCGCCCAGGCCGGCAATAAACTCCACGGCTTCCGCCGCACCGCAAATAGCCTCAAAGCTGGGAGTGCCGATCTCGAATTTTTCCGGGGCTAAGGTATTGTCTAAAGCCAGCACCCGGATGGTATTGAGCCTATCCATTACCGAGGTTTTGGCATAAATAACACCCAGATGAGGTCCAAAAAACTTATAGGCGGAGCAAATCAGGAAATCCGTATCGATATCCTGAACATCGATAGGCTTGTGAGCGGCATAATGAACGGCATCCACCACCGTCAATGCTCCCACATGGTGGGCCATAGCGATAATTTTCTTAACGTCATTAATAGCTCCTACGGCGTTTGATGCCCAGTTGACGGCCACCACCTTCGTCATTTTAGAAAGCTTCGCCTGATAGTCTTCCATATCCAAGGTGCAATTGCGCTTATCCACTTTCACGCTTTTGACGATGGCCCCGTATTCCTCCAATAAACGCCAGGGTGAACGGTTGCCCTCATGGTCCAGATCGGTAATCAGCACTTCGTCCCCCGGCCTGATGCTGCGGGCTATAGATAAAGCCAGGCGAAAGTTATTGGAGGAAGAATTAAAGCCGAAAGATACCTCCTGCCAACGGCAGTTGAAAAAATCGGCATAGATTTCCCGGGCCTGCTGGACAAGGGCGTCGCTTTCCACCGAAGTAATAAACTTGCCATGAGTGTTGGCATTATGATGATAAAGGTAGTCATTAATTTTTTCCACCACCCGGACAGGAACTTGCGTACCGCCGGGGCCGTCGAAATAGATTGCCGGATGACCATTAACCTGTCTTTTTAGGGCGGGAAACTGATCGATGACCCATTGAACGTCAAAATTAAATACCATATATAACGCTCCCTTCAAAGCCCGTGAATTTAGGACTATTTGAAATTGTATAAGAAGCTTCCAAATAAATCAACCCTGAATTATTAACGACGAAATATCATACCATGATGCAGGCTGATTATTACTCTGCCGTAATGAATACTATATTTAATGTAGCCGATCCCGGGGATTTTTTACCGAGCAAAAAACAGAGGCGCCTGAAAAGGCGCCTCTGCAACCGATTTTTTCAATCTCGGCTCATTCATTCCCGGCCAATGGGGCTTATACTCCTATGCCAAAGAGCTTGGGCAGCAGCATGGAGATTGGTTCAATATAGGTAATAAGCAGCAAAGCCACCACATTGAAAATCAGGAAGGGCACCGCTGCTTTTGATATCCGCTCGATGGATATCTTATTTATGCCGCAGGCCACAAACAGGTTTACTCCCAGAGGCGGCGTACTCATACCAAGGGCCAGATTCACAATCATAATGATACCGAAGTGGATAGGACTTACCCCCAAAGCAGCGACTATGGGCAGGAAAATCGGCGTCAGAATAATCAGGGCCGCATTGGTTTCCATAAAACAGCCTACCACTAAGAGCATCAGGTTAATAATCATTAGGATTACATACTTATTTTCCGACCAACTCATCATGGTACGGGCCACGGCGTCGGGAATGCGCTCGCTGGTCATGATCCAGCCGAAAACTTTGGCCGTGGCGATAATCAGCATGATCATTGCTGTCGTTACCGCAGCGTTGGTCAATACCTTGGGAATTTCTTTCAGTTTCAGCTCCCGGTAAACCACCGTGCCTACCAGCAGGCCATAAAAACAGGCCACCGCGGCGGCTTCCGTGGGGGTAAAATAGCCGCCGTAAATCCCGCCCAGGATAATAACAGGCATAAGGATTGCCCAAAAAGCGTCCAGAAAAGCCTGTAAACGTTCTTTGCCGCTGGCCTTAACACCGGCTTTGCCATAGCCCTTTTTCTTGGCGATCTGCCAGGCACAGATCATCAGCGACAGGCCTACCACGATACCGGGGATAAAACCGGCGGTAAACAAGCCGCTGATTGAAACGTTGGACATTACGGCAAAGGTTACCATAGGAATGGAGGGCGGAATAATAATGCCGATAGCGCCGGCTAATGCCATGACCGCAGCGGCATATCCCTTGTCATAACCGGCTTCCTGCATGGCCGGAATCATAATACCGCCGATAGCCGCTACTGTGGCGGGGCCGGAGCCGGAAATAGCCGCGAAAAACATGCAGGTAATGATGGCAACCAGGGCCAGGCCGCCGGTGAGATGGCCTACCATGCTGTTGGCCAGGCGAATCAGACGGCGGGAGATGCCGCCGAACTCCATCAATGAGCCGGCGATCATAAACAGGGGAATAGCCAGCAGGGGAAAGGAGTCTACGGCGGTAAACATCTGCTGCGGTACCAAGGTGATAGGCATCAGGCTAAAAAACCATAAAGCGATAAACGAAGCCATGCCGAGAACGATGGCAATGGGCAGGCCCCAGATAGCAAAGACCGCAAAACAGGTCATTAAAGCAGCACCCATTATACATTTCCCCCTTCCTCTTTACTGATGATTTCCGAGGTAACGGTCCCTTGGGCAATGGGTTCATTAAAATTGCGGATCATATGGGCAATGGAACTCAAATAGCGGATGATCATTAATCCGGAGCCTACGGGCATAGCCGCATAAGGCCACCACATGGGGATGCGCATAGCCGGTGAAATCTGGCCGTACATCATCTGCTTTTGAATGATCCCAATACTATAGACAAAGACCACGCCGCAAAAGAAAATACAAATAAGATAACCCAGAATGATAATGACTTTGCGGGCTTTTTCCGGAATCAGCATGGTGAATGCCTCTACGCCGATATGAGCGCCTCTTTTTACACCCAGGGAAGCGCCGATGAAAGTAATCCAAACAGTTAAATAACGGGATGTTTCCTCGGACCAGGTTAAGGAACCGCCGGTCATGCGAAAAATCACCTGAAGAAATACAACGATGGCCATGGTTCCCATTAGAATAGCCAAAGCATATTCTTCAAATTTGTCCAGGAATTGAAAAAACTTATTCACGAGTTCAACCTCCTTTTGCTTAGCGACCTTGCGACAGACTCCTTGGAATTGAGGCAAAACCATGTTTCAGCCGGATCAGGGCTTGAAGTTTTGCACTTTTTCGATTAGCTCGGCAGGAATCTTGTCGGAACCCGTACCCTCAAATTTGTCGTATACCGATTGCACCGCCGCCCGGAATTCGGCTTTGTCAATTTCATTGATCTGTATGCCTTTTTCCACCAATTCCTTCAGCAGCCTGGCGTTCATTTCATCCAAAAGTCCCCGTTCATAATCTTGCGCTTCTTTGGCCGCTTCATAAACCGCATTCCTGACGTCTTCCGGCAAATTATTATAATAGTCCAAAGCCATCAGAAAAGGAGCGGGAGCATAGAAATGCTCGGTTAAAGAAAGGTAAGTCTGCACCTCGTAAAACTTCGACGTATCCACAATGGCCAAGGGATTTTCCTGACCATCAATCGTTTTTTGCTGCAAAGCCGTAAACAGCTCGCCGAAAGCCATAGGAGTAGGATCGGCGCCCATAGCGGAAAAGGAATCCATATGGATGGGATTTTCCATGGTGCGAATCTTAATTCCCTGGAGATCCTCAGGATGTTGAATAGGACGCCTTGAATTGGTTACGCTGCGGAAACCATTTTCAAAATACAATAAGCCCTTAATGCCCTGGCTGGCCAGGTCCTCCAGCATCCCCATACCCACCTCGCTGTCTACGCAGCCTCTGGCGGTGGCAGTATCCGTAAAGATATAAGGCAAGTCAAATACCAGGAAATCACTGGTGAAACCGGATAGGGGAGCCGTGGAAACCAAGGCCATTTCCAGAGTGCCTAACTGGAGCCCCTCGATCATATCCCGTTCATTACCCAGCATAGAATTGGGAAATACCTCTACCCTGACCCGGCCATCGGTTTTCTCTTCCAATACCTTCTTAAAATAGTTCAATCCGTCGGTGTAGGGATGATCCGTAGCCAGAACATGTCCCACCCGAATAACGTAGTCCACTCCGGAGTCTGCTGCCCACACGCCTCGCTGACAGCCTCCGGCTACGCTTAACGCCATCAAAAAGCATAAAAGAAGCACCATCTTTTTTCTCATTTGCTCATCCTCCTCAGCCATTCCTCAATAATGTCTCCCTGAGGCCCTCTTGCCTTTTATACCGCTACTTTTACTCCTATATCGCCTCCTTTCACATCAAAAAATTCTGCGGCAGCCAGGCCTTTAAAAATCTTTGGCCAATTTTCCCTGCCGGTCAAAAGACAGTTCTTTGCCTCTTGCCAACATCTCCACGCCTTTCAGCTCTTCCAGCAAACTTTCCGACACCCACATTTTCTCTAAATGCAGCGTATTTTCAATAATTGCTACTTTAGCCTCCCGGCAGCAGAGATTGCCCAGGGTTTTAAATCCTGCATCCACCGCCTCCTTTTCCGTATCGAACCAGACGGGGAGTTTGCCTCTTTCCAAATAGGTCGTAGCAATAAGATTAGCCTTCATGCTGTCATAATCGATGGCCTCTACCAGTTCCTTCGTAGTAATATCCGCCAGGCCAATGCCCAGGGCATTGCCGTAAGAAAGAGGATTGAGCCGAAGGACGATCAGCTTCTCCACCCAGGGCTTTTGAGGCTCCGGCACGCCGTTAACCCTGATCCGCCCAATGACCTTCGTATCCATGCCGGTGCCGCTGAACATTTTACCAATCTCTTTAACAATCAACAAATCCAACCGGTCCATGGGCAGATGAGGTACTTGCTGCCTGGCCAAAACCAAAAGTCTGGCGTCTTCCTTTAAAAAATCCTCCGGCTTTATACCTTGCAGCTTCCAGGTTTCATCCCGGGAATTTTCCACAATAGCAAGGCCGCCCAGAATTGGAGCCTTTTCCAGGGCTACCCGGCAGACTTGGGGAATGGCGGCAGCCAGACCGTGGGCATGTAATGCAGAACAACCTTTTTCATTGCCCAGGCCAATGGCGACCATTTTTACTATGCCGCTTTCGTTATCGGCAATAAAATCCGTATGGGGCTTAATCCGGTTAATTACGATAATGCCGTCGGCTTCATAGGCTATCCGGTCAAAATAAACCGGAACACCTTCCTCCGTTTGCCCCAGCTCTACCACCTCCATGCCGGAACAGATGGGACAGCCCATAGCCGCCTCCGTTATTCCATAATGCTCCAGCACCTCCAACTGCCCCTCTGCCGTAGCTCCGCCATGGCTGCCCATAGCCGGAACAATAAAAGGCTGTCCCCCCCATTCTTTAACACAGTCCGCTGCCGCCCGGATAATTTCCGCAATATTGCTGATGCCCCGGCTGCCGGCGGTAATGGCTATCCTGGCTCCGCCGGATAATCTTTGGACCATGCCCAGAGAAATCATCTGCCTTTTTACCTCGCCGCCAATATCCTCTAGTTTTTCCCGGCCTAGCTTCTGCCGGATCAGGGTCATTTGCGGATAGGCTATCGTCTCCGCCAGGGTTTTCATCTTTCTCCGCCCCCTTAAGCTTAAAGTTTTATTACCTGAGTCTCTTGCAGAGAGCCGGCAGCCAGAATCCCCTTCTGTCCCCGGCCGCTGCCGTCGGCGGCATAAAGCCAGGCCGCCGGCAAGTCTTCTTGCAAACAACGGTTGAACAACCGGTATCGCTCATCGGGGTTCCAAAGCTTTTTTTGCCTTTCCCCCTCCAGAAATCTGTCACGCAAGGCCCGAGCCCGGCAAAACGGGCCGGCAAAGACAAAACCCGGCCCTCCCGGTCTGGCCCAAAGCACCAGATCCTTCTCCAACTCTTCCAAGCCGCCGTAGGCTGAAGCGGACTGGCGATGAGGAGAGCCGATGACGCCGCCGGTAGAGGCCTGCCGGCCTTTGACAGCTAAAACTGCCGCCGCTGCAGGCACCCACCGCAAGCAATGGCGGCTGAGCATTGCAGCCAAACACCGATCCAGCTCCACAGGATCCTGAGGCCATAAAATCTCCTCATCCTCTATGGCGGCTAAAGCTTTCTTTACCTGCAAGTTTTTTTCCCGGCTGCAAATGGCCCCAGCCGCCAGCCAGTATCCCTGGGGCCTTATTCTTATCTTTATCGCCAAAGCTGTATAATCCATGATCAGCAGACCCACTATTCCGACAATTTTATCTTAGCTGCGCTGGCGGGATATTGAGCCAGGACAGCTTCGGTCATTTGGCGGTTGATGATATCCAAATCCCTTACTCCCTCTTCATAGCTTCGGACAAAGGCTTCCATTGCAGCCTTAGCCTCCACATAAGGCCCCGGCAGATTGATGACCAAAGCCTCCTGCAGCCTGCCGCAGACCAGCTTGCACCACAAATGGCCATTCTTACCGTAAACCGACCGGCTAAAGCAGTCTTGCAGCATCAGTTCCATGGCGCTATGCGTGTAGTCTTCGCATAGTGTGGAGCTAAAACGGTGGCCGCCGCCGCTGCCGCCAATCAGAATAACCAGATCTGCCGCTGCCGCCTCTTTTATGGCCTCTGCAATTACATCCTCCCTATCGGCAAGGGGGGGCCGCCGCTCCACACAACATAAGGGGTTTAACTTCAGCAGTTGCAGCATCACCTCGGGGCTGTCCGTATCGATAACCAAACCGTCACAGATCTCTTGGCCCGTAGGCAGAATCACGGCTTTCTCAATCATGCCTGATCCACCTTTCCCTGGCGCAAGCCGTTTGGGTTTTGCCTTCAAGCTCCGAATAACCTACTTCCATAATCCTCTTGGCTTCGGCAATTTCTGCCACCTCCGTAGCGGTTATGCCTTGGCTTAGAGAAACAGCGGCAATAATTCCTTCTTCATCTTTTAAAAGCTGTTGGGGGTCTATGCCGTACACATCCATATCCAGGGAACTGCCGGTGACGCCGATGACTCTGACGATAGTATTCAGTTTTGCCGTCAACAGCTCTTCCAGGCTGCGGGTATCCAGGCCCTTCACCTGAAGCCCGCTGATTTTCAGTACTGTTTTATCGGCATAAGCAATCACATAGGTCTTCTTGTCCAAGGCGTCCATAGTTTGTCTCCTCTTGTTCCGCTGTTTTAGCACTGCCGGCTATAGTGTCAATTGTTTATTAAGAACGAATTCTTCGGCAGCATGGTTTTTCGCTTCCTCTACGCCGGGAATGATTTCTTCCGCCCTGGCCAGCACTTCCTCTTTGGTCATGCTGCCTTTTTCCATGATCCATTCCCTGGTGCAGCCTACGCTATCAAGCTCCAGTTGAGCCGAAGGCGTGATTCTCTCCACCGCAATTTCTGCCCCCATAGCCCTGGCCACGGCCAGCACCGCCGGCGCGCAGCCTAATTCCCGGGCTGGCACGCAGCCGCATTCCAAAGCCCGGATGATGGCCTGGGCTAAGATCTCTTTTGAGCAAACAATACAAGGAATTGTTTGCTTGAGGGTCTGGGCATATTCTCCCGAACCATGGGCTGTCTCACCGGCATGAAACTGAGGATGGGGAAAGACCCGTCCAAACTTTTCCGCCACCGTCATGCCTATACCCACGGAAATGTGCCGGCCGGTAAAACCGGTCATTACTTCTCCGCCTTTGATGCAGGTCAACTGGCCTAAAATAGGAAAGATCAATTCCTCCATGGTTACAATATTCATCATTTCTGTAGCCGAATTATTGTTGGAAGCCCTGCCGCTAATCACCACATTATGCACCGGGATCAGCTTATCGGCAGGATTTGGTCCCCTATACAGTTTGCGTTGGGCAAAAAACGCCTGCCATTGTTTTAAATGAGGCTCATTTTTGATAATCTCCTCAGAATATTCGATTTCCGCCATGGACAAAATCCCAAAGTCATTATTGACCAGCCCCCGGTCGGCAGCGCCCATGCAAACAATGGCCCCTTCAACCATCAACCCATCGCTGGTGGTGGTTACAGCGTCCATATCAAAAATATTAATAGCCGTAGGTCCCTCAAAGGCTTTGCCCAACCGCTGAATCGCCTCCCGGAAAGACAGCCCGCAGGCTTCAATATCTTTTTTATCCACAAATACAATGTTTACCGGGATGATTTTGCCGTCAATATACCCTTCTAAAATCACTTTATACGGTAAAGCTGTCATAGTATCCCTCTTTCCTCTATACTGCTTTTCCGGCTAATACTATTGCCGGCTCTCAAAATAAGGAATTCGTATGAACTCCGGTTTCAGTGGAGCCCCACAGGAGGCCGGCGATCTTCTATCTCCCGGCAGCCGTCAAACAATGCTTCTTCCGTCGGGTGAAGAATATTGATCACTTCCAAAATGATTTTTTGGGTTTGGCCATTTTTATCGACCCCTTTGATCAATACGGTATGCATTGTTTCCGGTATCCGGGGAATAACATCTATTTCAACCTTGCTTATATTTTCTTTTGCTGCTATCTCTTCCACTGCCTCTTCAATCCGTCCGGTACGCAGGGACTGCATTTTAGCATATTGAAGATTTTCCAATCCCCTGATCTCGATGCCGCGGTCCGGAAAATATTTGACCACAGCTTTCTTCATCTTGGCAATAAACTCAGGAAGCTTAGTATGCATCAATTTCATGCCGATCACTCCTTTATTTTTTCAAGCACCTTTATATTCAGATTATTCGAAACCAGTATACTATATACCGGTATACCGGTCAATCTTTTTTCTGTCCCTTTGCATGAATACATTCTGTTGACCTTAAAAATATTGTCATATATAATGGATTCTAATTGAAATCTAAGAGGTATGATATGTACACCTACAAGAATCTCCAGGACCATGCCTACGACTATCTGCTGGAAGCTATCCTTACGGAAAAGCTGTTGCCTGGCCAAACCTACTCGGTGACTTTAATCGCCGAGCAAATCGGCATGTCCCGGACCCCTGTACGGGATGCGCTGCAGCGGCTCAGCCAGGAAAAATACGTAGATATTCTGCCCAGCAAAGGCTTTCTTGTTCACAGAATCAGTGAGCAGGACATAAAGGAGATTTTCGAGCTGCGCTGCGCCATCGAAGGGTACAGTTGTTTTTCTCTGGCTTCACAAATCACTACGGCTCAAGGCATTGAGGCTTTGGGTAAATTAGAGAATTGTCTGGCCCGCCAGCGGGAGATTGCCTACGATTTTGCCAATGCCGATATTTATCTCGAATACGACCGCCAATTCCACAATATCATTACCTCTTTTTCCGGCAACTCTTCTTTTATTAATATTATTGATACCAATAACTCCCGGATCACCCGTTTTGCCAGACGTTCCTTGCAGCAGCAAAAGTTTTTGCTGAAAACTTTTGAAGAGCACAATCATATTTATCAGGCTATAAGCTCCGGCGATGCCGAGGCCAGCTTCCAGGCCATGCTTGATCATTTGAAGACGCCTATGGCGGAAAACCTTCGTTCCCTCGGTTCCTGAGCATACCGGGTTTCTAAGGCCAACTGGGTTCCTAAGGCCAACTGGGTTTCTAAGGCCAACTGCACAAAATTTCAAGTTTGTTAGTGGTGGCGGATCTACTTTGAGCAAAATTTCAAGTTTGTAGCGTGTCATTCTTTTAAGCTTAGTGCTTCGATTTATCCCTGGCCCTAGATACAGCGAAAAACCCGTCTTTCAACATTTTTAATCAAATACAAACCTGCATTTTTGCTCATCTGAGGGCGGGACAGGCTACAAACCTGCATTTTTGCTCATTTGAGGACGGGACCGGTTACAAACCTGCATTTTTGCTCATTTGAGGACGGGACCGGTTACAAACCTGCATTTTTGCTCATCTGAGGACGCGGCCCGCCTTAAATCCAAAATTCCTCAACCAAAGCATGGCAGCACAAAATCTAAAATCTAAAAGGGTTGTCTAAAATTGATTTTTCAAAACCAATTTAGACAACCCTTTTTTGCTTTTTTATAGAATCTGCCAAGGGACGCCGCTTCTACCTGCAACCGAAATTCCGGCTCATCCGGCCAATCCCAAGGGTTCGGCTACCTTACGCAGGGCCAGAATCGTCTGGCTGATCAATTCATCCAAAGGCATGCCCAGCATATCCGCCCCCTCCTGGATCACTTCCCGTTTGACGCCGGCAGCAAAAGCTTTGTCCTTCCATTTTTTCTTGACGGATTTAAGCTCCAGATCCAAAAGGCTGCGGCTGGGCCGCATCAGTGCGGCAGCCATAATCAGTCCCGTCAGCTCGTCGGTGGCATAAATTACTTTTTCCATAGGCAATTGAGGCTCCACATCGGTGCAAAGCTTCCAGCCGTGGGCCATTACCCCTCTGATCCAATCCTCAGGCCAGCCGGCCTCTTCCAGCATGACCTTTGTCATCTGGCAGTGCTGTTCGGGATATTTCTCATAATCCAGATCGTGACAAAGACCAATGATACCCCATTTGTCTTCATCTTCTCCCAAAAGACCGGCAAAATGCCGCATGGTAGCTTCTACAGCAAGGGCGTGCTTCAGAAGGTTTTCTTGGCTATTATGGGCCAGAAATAAGGCCATTGCTTCTTCCCGGGTCGGTATTTTTGTCATAAGCTGTGCAATCCTTCCTTAACTATATAGTCTAATTCTATTTTTATTACATTTTACGCAAAAATCAAAGAAAAAACCAGTCTGAAATTACACTGCGGTAATTATCCCAAAATCAACAGGACTAAAGGAATGGTGATGGCCGACAGCAGGGTACTCAAAAACACCGCTCTGGTACACCAACGGTCATCACCGCCGCAACTGCCGGCATAAATAGTCAAAATAGAGACGGCGGGACAGCTTAGCATTATGGCTAGCACCATCAGCATTGTACGATTTGAGCAAACCAGGGTTCCCAGCCAATAAATGATTACGGGAAATACCACCAGCTTAATCGTACATATGACATAGAGCTTTTTGTCGCCGAATATTTCTTTTAAGCAGCAGGAGAATAATTTGCAGCCGATAATAATCATGGCCAGGGGCGCAGTGGCTTTTCCCGCCAATACCAGGCCCTGATGGGCTATTGCCGGCAAAGGAAGCCTGAAGAGCTGCAAGGCCAGTCCAGCTAGAAAGCCAATCATAGCCGGCGAGAAGAGCACTTTTCGGAAAGGCCTCTTCTCTTCCTGTGCTACTCCGGCAAAATGCTGGATGAGGGGCTCCGCCAAACTGCCTAAAAGCAGATTAGTCAAAATAATAGCCACACCACTATATAAGATAGCTTCCCCCTGATCCTTAATAAAGTCGGGATGGGCATATACGGACTGGACTACAGCCAAACCAATGTAGCCTACGTTGGGAAAAAGACAGCCGGCCAGCCAGGGTCCCAGGCATTTGCCGCCCAATTCCTGCTTTTTAACCAGCAGGTAGCCGAACAATGCCATCAGGATCAGGCCCCCTAAATGCAAAGCCAGGTATTGCAAAGATTCCTTCAATTTATCTACAGAAAAGTAAGCGTAGAAAGAATTAAAGACGAGAATGGCCAGAAGCCAAGTGGTAACCAGGCGGGACAGCCATTGTACCCCTTCGTCTTTTAAAAGCCGGAAGCGGCACAGCAAATAGCCCAGCAAAATAAAAGCCAGCAGATAGAGCATTTTGCCCAGGGTAATCGTAAAAATCTCCGTAGCTCTCCACCTCCTTCCGTTCCGGCCGTTCCGTCCTTCCCGGACGGCTCCAATCCCGCTTTATCCTTCAACTTGCTCTCAACCCGCTTTATTTGATATCCAGCAAATCCGCAGCATTGTCATAAAAGATTGCCGTCAATTCTTCCCGGTTAAGACCCGACCGGATCAAGGCTTCTTTAGCGGCGTCAAACTCCGCCCAGGGGGCATCGGTGCCAAAAAGGGTGCGCTTCACGCCATGCTGCCGGATAAGAGCCGCAGCCTCCGCCGGCTCCATCCGCTCCGCCGCAAAGGAGGTATCAAACCACAGGTTTTCCCTGCCCGCCAGATATTGGCTTACCGCCTCATATTGGCGGTAGCCCCCCATATGGGCAGCCACAATGCGCCCTTGAGGAAATAGATCGCAAACCCTGGCAATCCTCCGGACATCGGCTTTTACCGGGGGCAAAAAGCCCGGGTCCTCTCCGGCGTGAAAATAAAGAATCAGATTCCGGTCAAATATGGCTTTATAAATAGGCAATACTTTTTCCTCATCCGCAAAAAAGTCCTGGTATTCCGGATGCATCTTTACCCCTTTTAAACCCATGGCTTTGATGCGGTCCAACTCTTTTTCGTAATCCTCGAACTCCGGATGGATACTGCCAAAAGCATAAACCCCTTCCCCTATTTTCTCCGTCACCCAATCGTTTACGGCAACAGTCATTGCCGTATTGGTGGCGATGGGCAATAGGAGAAAACCGGCAGCGCCTCCTGCCCGCTCAAATTCCAGCAGGCTTTCAAAGCTGCCGTCGTGATAATTAGGAGCGTCGGCTCTGGCGGAAGTTAATGCTATGGCTTTAGCGGCCACTTTATCGGGAAACGCATGGGTATGCATGTCAAAAATTTTATAATCTTGCTTATAATCTTGCTTATAGTTTTGCGTATAGTCTTGCTGACTGGCGGACAAAACGAGGACCCCCCTTGATTATTTTGGATATTAACGATATCTATTGATAATACCATGTTCAGAGCTGTTTGTCATGGGGTAAGGCCATCCACTTCAGAGTCGCATCCACTTCAGAGCCTGCTCATGAAAAACCCGGCAGACGCTCCAAGTCGGCGTTCGCTATAGCTAACTACTCAAATTTTGAAGTTGTGTGACGGCAGGCAGCCGATTTGGCCTGAAATCAGGGTCAGAATGCACAAAAATCGAAGCTGTGCAGCTATATTTTACTTAAATTATTGGAGTTTGCCTTATATCGCCCTGTTTTCCGTCACACAACTTCGTTTTTTGCACACTTTAGCCTTGTTTTCTTGCCCCCAATAAAGGGGCATTGCCATTGCCATCGCCGCTCAACAACTCAACGAAATAAAAACAGGGGCGGCTCATTTATTTTGAGGCGGCCCCTGGTATGATGAAGCCTAAGCTTTCTCTGAGCGGGGCTTCTCTTTGGCTTCAGCTTATCCTTGGCTGAACTTGCTTAGTTTTTGCGTTTGTATGCAGCTCCGCATCCCTGCCTGCTTTTGCGGCAGTTTTACAATCTCTATTTCCTTTCAGCAGATAAGACTACCAGGGTCTTGCTTTCTCCAGCCAGCCCTGCTCCTGCCAATAAGCCACATCCGCAGCATTGAAGCCCATCTTCCTTTGCATCAATCGCATAATATAAAATAAGCCTTTTACCTTTAAAGAAGGTTTGACGTTATTGCTGCCGGCCAGGATTTTTTGGGCCAGCTTTTTTACGTCAGCCCGGATCTGCAGCTTTATTTTTTCGTCAACGCCCTCCCAATCTGCCGCCCGTATATTTCTGCCAAAGCTGTGGACGCGGGCTACCCCCCAAAAGTTCATGCTGTCTTTCAAATCCTTCAGCGTCGATTTCGTTCCCGCACCTGCCGCCGTAGATATGAGGAGCGCCTGCTTTTTGAACATACTGGCCTTTGGCTGGTGGGGCATCCATCGGTAGCCAAAATGATCAAGAAAAGCTTTCATCTGGCCCGGTACATGGTAGACATAGACAGGCGCCGTAAAAATAAGCAGATCAGCTTCCTCCATAGCCTCGGTTATGGGTTTGAGGTATTCATAGTCCGGGCATTTCGTATAGTCGGTAAAGCATTGCCAGCAACCCCGGCAAAAATTCGGCAGATCCCGGGGCAGAACAAATTCCTTAACGCTATCGCCTCCGGACAATAAGGCAATAAATTGCTGAGCAATATTGTAAGTGCTGGATTTGCTTTTGCGCTGAGTTCCGTAAACAACGGTGATTTTCATATCAGCTTCACTCTTTTCATCAGCTTTACTATATTCTATCGTCTTTGCAGCAGCCAGGTAACGGCTATAATTCTGTTGTCCAGATCATCACACTCATTGAGCTGACTTTGGATATATCTTTCAAACATCTCCCGTTTCTCAGGACATTTGGCAATTAACTCATTGGCTCGGGCAGCGATAGCTTTGTTGTCGGCATCAAAATCATATTCTTCAAAGTTTGGCAGCTCTTCAACAAGCTGTAAACCGGTATCTTTAAATAAACATAGCCATTGTTGATGGGTGAGGTAATCATAATTTTTATATTTTATTTCCTCATTAGTTAAATCATCAGGCAAATAGGCTTCATCAATTATGAGATATCCTTTGGGCTTAACGGTTTTAATCAGCTTATTTAAGGTTTCTAGCGGCCCACCCAAAATATTGCCCGCCGCACCGAAAATAACACAATCATAGTTGCTCTCTGCATTTACTACTTCATTGGCGTCGCCGCAGGCAAAATGGCACAAGCAATCCACCTGTAATTGCTTTGCCTTTTGTTTGGCGTAAGCGATAAAATCCTCCATTAAATCAAATCCGTATACGTTGACATTGAGGCTTTCTGCAATTTTAATGGACACTGCACCTTTGCCGCAGGCTAAGTCCAATATTTTTGTTTCTTCCGCTATGGGCAAATGTTTTTTGATCAGCTTTATCATGTCTCTGGGGTTGCTGCCCAATTCCCATAAATCTTGAAGCAAATAGGGTAAAAAAGGCAGCAAATCTGTTGTTTCCGCCGTTAATGAGCAGGCTAATTTTTCTTCTGTCTCTTGTTTCATTTTCCCCTCATTTCTGCCACTGCGGTTAAATAAGTTCATATTGACCATAATAAAATAAAAAGCCAGAGGTACATCAATATGACTTACTTAATCATTGCATTGCGGATTGTTTCCATAATGGCGCTGTTCCTGTTTTTGATTTTGAAAACCGGCAGGCGCAAGCTTGGCGAGCTTCCGGTCTACGACTTTTTATCGGTCATCGTAATCGGCAGCGTTATTGGCGCCGATATCGCAGAACCGGATATTCCCCATATGCCCACACTATTTGCAGTGGTGCTGATCATTGCTTTGCAATTTTTAGTAAGCAACTTATTGATCAACAACAAAAGAATTGCCCGTAAAATCACTTTTGGCCCCACCGTCATCATCCAAAAGGGCCAATTTATCAAGGCTAACATGAAAAGGTTGAAATACCCCGTAGAAAATGTGCTGATGGCCCTAAGAGAAAAGGATATCTTCGACTTAAATGAGGTTGAATACGCTATTATTGAGGGCAGCGGCAATATCAGCGTTCTCAAGAAGTCCCAGTTTCTGCCCCTGACTCCCGCGGATATGAAACTACAGCCTGAATCAAAAGGCCTGCCTATTCCTCTTATTACCGATGGCCAGGTTCATGATAAAAATTTGCAGCAGCTTAAACGGGACAGGCCTTGGCTGGCTTCCCAATTAAGTCAAGCCGGCGTTCAGGATTTCAGCCAGGTGTTTTACGCCGATTACAGTGAGGGCGGCGGCTTGTATGTATCAAGGATATTGCAGACGGAAAAGGATGATTTTACTTTGTAGGGGATTTTTCTGCTGCAAATATTTTAATATTGGCTTTTATCTCCCAACAAATATGCAGATATCACCGACTTCGCTGCCTATGGAAATTAAACCCTTAGGGCGCTGCGGAAGCCCCTTGCCCCATAATAAGATTCCGCCCCATTGTGGTATACAAAGACGGTATCATAGCGGCGGTCACAAAAGATAGCTCCGCCCAGTGCCCTGATGTGAGAAGGGGTTTTTACCCAGCTTGAGGTTTTTGTATCAAAATTGCCAAGCTTCTGTAACTCCCGGTACTCTGTCTCGGTTAATAATTCAACGTCCATGGCAGCCGCCATGTCCATAGCATTGTTCTCCGGCTTATGTTCTTTCCTGGACTCAAGGGCGTCCCTGTCATAACAAATATTTCTGCGGCCCTTGGGGCTTTCCATCGAACAATCATAAAAAATGTATTGGCTTGTGCTATGATCAAAAGCCACAACATCCGGTTCGCCGCCGGTGCGTTCCATTTCGTTGAGGGACCAAAGTTTTTCAGCATTGGCTTCCAGCTTCGCTTGTACTTTTTCCCAGTCAAGCTCCTGATGGCGATTTCGATTTTTTTCAAAGCGGGCTTTTAATATGCCTAGCAGTTCTTCCCGCTCCGCCGGCGAAAGTTCGGCTTTGCCCTTTTTCATCCTAATCGCCCCCCTTATAAAAATTATCCGGTAACTCTGAGCAATGTCATTTAGTTAAGCAGCAGTAGCAGTTGGGGGTGCAAAATTGCAGGTTTGTCGTTGTTTGTCTAGGCTAACTGTGCAAAATTGCAGGTTTGTTATCTTTAAATCCCTGCTTGGGAAACCAATTTAGCCTGAAACAGGTTGAATTTAGCCTGAGAACCCTATTTTTAAGCCAAATCATCTATTACAAACTTGCAGTTTTGCTCAAAATACTACGAACCTGGAAACAAACTTGCAATTTTGCACATTTCCAAGCACATGCCGGCTACAAACCTGCAATTTTGCTCACCCAGACATGTAAGCACAGGCACTAATTGCATCCCGAACCGCAATTTTTACACAGGCCCCCCCTGCTCCTTTAGCCGATGATTGTAATTTTCTCCTGGTTCGGAAGGTGGGGCGGAAAAGTCTCTGCGGCATAGCCCAGTAAAATACCCATGCCACACTCATATCCCGCGGGGAATTTTAAGCGGCATTTAAACTCTGGCCCTTTGCTTCCGGCAAAGGCCAACCCCGCAAAACCGCAATGCATATTGGCAACGCCAAGGGAGCTGGCGGCCAAAACGATATTTTGGGCAGCGATACCGCAGTCTATAAGCTCTGCCCCTTTCGGAAAAGCTTCTTTAATCGCAACAACTATCATGCAGGGGGCGTTGTAAAACAATTTGCCGCCCCGTTCCATGATCCGCTCATACATGGCTTTATTCTCCATAGAGGCCAGGATTTTCATCCCCTCTGCATCCATTTCGTCAATAATACTCTTGTCCTTCACGATAATCACATGCCAATGTTGCCGGTTCATGCCGCTGGGGGCCTGGATGCCGGCCTGGGCAATGGCCATGAGTTCTTTTTCTCCCGGTATTTGATCGGTAAACTTGCGGCAGGAAAACCTCTCCGCTATGATTTTCAATGTATCGTTCATCTTTTAGAACCTCTCATTTTTAATTTATTTTTTGCGTCCGATTTCTGCCCTTACATAAAGAAGTACATTTACTGCAAATACGGCAAAGGTAACCCACAAGGAGCGTTGAAAGGCATAAAAAAATCTTGCCCAGGACCAGCCCCGGTCTCCAAAGACCCCAAACAATGATTGCAAAATACTATGGGAGCCTATGCCGTCCTGCAGCTCAGGGATCAGAGAAAAACCAAAATTAAGGCCAAAATCAATGGAAACAAATACGGCAATTACAAGGGCTATAAGCGCCGTAACCCTAAGCTTTATCATAACGTATTCTTCTCCTGTTTATTCAAGTTTTCCATATCGATTAGATCAACTTCCCTAAGCTCGTATCCGCTATGGAATATTTTTTGAGCTTCCGCAGAAATGCAGGGAATGACTCTATCGTCAAACACTGCCGTTGAAAACCACTCGGCCTTAAATTCATACCAATCATCATTTAATCCGGCTTGTTTGGCGCTGCCATCCTCACTTATTATTAAAGGGTGTATATCTATATACCCCAACTCCGGGTGGTAAAGCTCAATACGTGACGGGCGCCAGTCCGTCTCAATTGTATAGCCTTTTTCTTGTAATGCCGCTAATAAAGTCTCTGTGAATTCTCCATCAAAATCCACATCAATATCTCTATGCTCCCTGTTTTGTTTGCCGATTAAAATATCTACGCCCCAGCCGCCGTCTATCCAATATTTTATTTTTAAATTATCGAGTAAATCTAAAACTTCGACTAGATTTTCCTTAGTGGTGATTTCTTTTTTGATCATAAAAGCTCCTTATGCACTCATGGCTACGACTTAACATCAGTCTAGCAGTTCAAATACGGCAACGTCTTCACTGGTATCGGAAGACGTTATTTTTAATTGCCTAAGCTCTGCCTCAAAGGGAGAAAAACTTTCCCAAAGAATTGAAAGCAGCTTTGCCTCTTGGCCCGGTTCGACGGCAGCAAGTGTGGTGTGGGGAACCCAGTTCTTTTGGCTAAGGGAATACAAACAGCCTTTGTCTGTGCAATGATCGTCGTACTTTTCACGTATTTTGGAATAGAGGCCCAACAAGTTATAATTGGAGCTGGGCGCTAAAAAGCAAAAGCGGCCGTCGGGGAAAAAACCAAAATGATTAAAGAAAACCGGAATCCTTTTGCCCTGTGCCGAAACCTGGCCAATCCATTGGGTCAAACTGGTTTCATCCAAATGGGTATATATACCAAAGGTTATATGAGGCTCATAGGCGTCAATAGATATTCCCTGGTTTTTCAACTTTTCCTTAATTCCGTATATTTCCCGGTTGGCTTGGCTATCGAATATCCCCATCACACATAGCGTTCTTAACTGGCTCAAAACAACCTCCTTATTGTCCTCCGGAGAAATCACATGTCTTCGTGTTTCTACCCCATTGTACAATAAAAAGTAAAAGCAGTCGATGTTTTACATTCGCCTGCTTTTACTAATAAAGGGCCTCAGATGCCAAAATGATCTTCTGTTTATTGTTTAGATGCATGCAATAGGGAGGCGACTGCCGTAAAAACCAAGCCGGCCACCGGCCAGATTACCCAGGTGAACCCCCAGTTATTTGTATAAAAGCTCCATGCCAGATAAATAGCCACAACAACCGGCCAGTAGACCCCGGCAAACTTTGCTACCCTTTTTCCCCGCTCCAATTCTTTAGGCTCATATTCCCCTTCACGCAATAGTTGGTCGTAGCTGCCTTTGATGGTCCCCGCGGTAATAAGCAGATATACCGCAGCGGCTACGGTAGCCAGCAGTAAAGCAGTAAGGAGCGCCAAAATCATGCGGGCAGCCTGGAATATACCGGCGACAATAAGCGGCAAGGCGCACAAAATACAAAGGACAACACCAATCGCTGTGTCTCGAATATAGGTTTTTTCATAGGCCGAACGTTTTTCCTTTACAATACCGGACAACCCGTACTCAAGCTCAAAGCCGCTGCTTTCAAGGTATTCAAAGGGTTTCATCTTAGCACTGCTGATCATAAAAATAGCGACGGCTCCCGAAACCATCAGCAGCAGCGCTGCAATACCGATGCCGTGGGAAATGCTTGCCGTTAAGACGGCGCCCTCTTCCGATAATGCGGAAAGGGCAATCAGCAGAACCGGGGAAAGAATGCATAAGGCAACACCTAAACCAACCCACCTCCCATAAGCGGCTTTACTTTTTAGAAACGCATTCATTTCCTGCAGCGTAAGCCGGGGATAATTTTCTGTATCATCGGCTTCGGAATACACCATGGTTTCAAGATCATCTTTTAATAAGTAGTCAGTAGTTACGCCAAAAAGCCGGGCCAGTTCCAATATCCGGTTAATGTCCGGTATGACGGCGGCACTTTCCCATTTCGATATAGACTGTCTTGATACGTTCATTTTTTCCGCTAATTCTTCCTGGGACCATCCGTTATTTTTGCGCAGCGCTAAAATTTTGTCTGCTAAAATCATTGCCAATCCCCCTTCATTAAATAACCGCTATGTCTCACAAAAATCATAACAATATTCTAAGTTGCAGACCACCAATGAGGCTTGAAAAATCCGCAACCACCGGTTGCATTACCTTAAAACCATGGAAAACGGCAGCTAAATTACCACAGAAAGGTTACTATTTTCCGCTAGCCCGCAATAGTCAGCAATTCACATTCCTGTTTCAGATAATGAAGGGACTGATTTATATCCTCCTGTGCAAGACTGTCAAACAAAATGCTTTCAATAAACTCATGGATATCTCATTGTACTATAAAAAATGGAAACCGTCGATATTTTGGCAGGCCGGAGCAATTTCAGCTCCTTATGATAAGAGGGCGCCTCGAATGAGGCGCCCTCTTGGTGGTCCTGCATTGAAAAGCAAGCCCATAAATCGCTATTGTGCTTGGCCGTCCGCGTAAATTTTCATAGCCTCCGCCAGGAATTGAGAGAGTCCTGCTCCGTATTTGTCCACGTTCTCCGTAAACCTCACGTCTGTGATATACATTTGACCGACTCCGGCAAAGGCCTCCAGCGTATACTGATAGCCAAAGTTCTTGTTAAAGTGTTCGTACATCTTTGCCATGGCTTCCTGGGCAATAGCCGAAGCCGGATTCTCATGGCGGATTGCGGCCAGGCCGGTGAATAGCTGATCCATGCCTTGAGCAATGGAGTTTTTCTCCTCTGCAGACAGCGATGCCACATGGGCATTGCTTTTATCCACGGCCTCATCGCCCCAAAGGCGGCGGGCCTCCTCTTCATAGGGATTGTTGTTCATATCAAAGCCGCCAAATTTTTCAGTCAGGCTCATGGTAATTTCTCCTTTCATTGATCGCATGGACCGCTTAAGGGTCTCCAGCATTGCCTCAATACGTTTTTTCTCATGCAGCAGGTATTTTTTCTGCAGTTGAAAGGCTTCCTCCCGATTAAAAGAAGAGCTGTTGAGCAATTTTTGAATTTTGGTCAAGGGGAAACCGCACTCTTTAAAAAACAGAATCTGCTGCAGCCGATCCATATCCTCCTCCGAGTATTGGCGATAGCCGTTTTCTTCATTTCTGCCGGGGCAAAGCAGACCGATAGCATCATAATGATGGAGCGTGCGCACGCTGATCCCCGTTAATTTTGCTACTTCCTTGGCGTTCATGGATGTTTCCCCCTTCCGAAGCTTATTATAGACTATTACGTTACGTTATAGTCAAGATTGTTTTTATAAAAAAAAGATTGAGCAAGATGAGGGCTCCATCTTGTCCAATCTAATCAGCTTGTTAGAGTTAACGGGGCTATCCTTTCATCCGGTATCGCCCTTGATGCTCAAAAAAGCGATAACTGCTGCCGGTCATCTTCCATGGAATCCAGATAGGCAAACACCGGCCCCCCGCCATGCAGCAGCTTATGCTGCTTACAAAAATCCCCGATCAGCTTGTCGAGGACTTTTCCTTTCGGGCTTCCAATGACGTAGGACGAACCGAAACTGCGCATATATTGTTGCTTCAGCCCGGGGAAATGCTGGTCCAGCTTCCGGTAGAAATATTCCCTGTTGCCCCGGCGCAGGGTCATGCCCACGCCGAAGGTAATAATGCCCTTCACTCCGGCCTCACCGCAGTATTCCAGCAGTCCTTTGATGTTTTCCGGCCTGTCGTTAATAAAGGGCAGAATGGGCGTCAGCCACACCACTGTAGGAATGCCTGCCTTCTGCAATTCTTTAAGGACCTCAAAACGCCTGTAGGTGGTGGCCACATTGGGTTCCAAGATACGGCAAAGCTCTTCATCCCAAGTGGTCAGGGTCATCTGCACCACAGCTTTAGCCTTGCTGTTGATGCTTTGCAGCAGGTCAAGGTCACGCAGCACCAGATCCGATTTCGTGATGCAGGAAAAGCCGAAGCCCCGGCGCTCAATGATTTCCAGGCAGCGGCGTGTAAGCTCTTCGGTTTTCTCAATAGGCAGATAGGGATCGGTCATGGCGCCTGTACCGATCATGCAGCGGCTGCGCTTTCTCTTTAAGGCAGCTTCCAAAAGCTCCGGGCCATTGCGCTTTACTCCAACATCCTCAAAGGTCTCCGTCATCCCATAGCATTCGCTGCGGCTGTCGCAATAGATGCAGCCATGGGTACAGCCCCGGTAAAGGTTCATGCCGTTTTTCGGGCTGAGGATGGATTTCGCTTCAATGTCGTGCACGGAAGGCCCGCCTTTCTCACTTCTTTTTCTTCACCCGCAGATCAATCAACATTTTCACATCCTCTAATATTGCCTCAGAGGTGACCTCAATCATCAACCAGCGGCCGCCGTTAAAAACCCGGGTATTTCTGTAGAGTTCCTGCAGATATGACGTGCAGGAGGGGAGCAGCAGCTCCGCCTCCATTGCCTCTTTGCTGCCTACAGATACCAGGCAGGTAAAAAAACCTTGGGCGGGATAAAGGGTGCAAAGAGCCCGTCCGCCTTTTTTATATTTGATATTCCATCCCGGCGCACCGGAACAGACGCTATGCTCTATCACAGGGGAAATGCCGTAAATGCTTTCCACATGCTCACATAACCGGTTCCACAACGGGCTCTCGATGTAAACCGCTATGGCCGTTAAGTCAGGCCGGCAGCCTTTGCTATATAGCTCTTTCCACTCCATAGGCCCTGCCTCCAATAGTTGCTTGGGATTACTTGCCTTGCCAGCGTTTGAGGCTGGGCAAAAATTGTTCCATCATCTGCCGGGCCTGTTTCTCCGTCATACCCGGATTATGCTCTACCATAGGGGGAACGCAAAGCGTAATCATCTCCTCTATGGTGCCGTCAAAGGTGAAAGCTCCCTTTTCATAGCAGTATTGGCAGTAGTCCCCGCTTTTGCTGCCGTCGGCCTCCAGACCGTAGAGCTCGTCGCTGTTTCCCATGGGCATACCGCAGCTTTGGCAAAATCTTTGGTTTTCATAATTATTCATATTTTTGCTCTCCTTAATTTGATAATCCCATTCTATCAAAGTTAACCTGACAGCTATCTGTCAAGTTCTATGGTGGGCAGCAATTTTTTCTGCGTATTCCGCAAGAGATTGCCCCAGACCGCGGGGCTCCAGCACTTCCAAATCGGCGCCAAAAGAAAAGAGATAGCTTATGACCCAGCTATCCATAGGAAAATCCGCCTCCACCAAAAAGCTGCCCTCCGGCTCCGGCGTAATATTGCTGCGGTCAAACTCATCGTACACCCGGAAAGCCAGGGCTTTTGCGATACGCAGCTTGAGATGCACCATAGAAAAGGGCGGCGCTTCCGCATCAAGAGGCGGGATATCATCTCCATAATCCTCGGTAAAGGTATCGCCGGTGGGTGAAGCCTCGACGATTCTCCCCATTTTAAACAGGCGAAAATCGTTGGCATGCAGGCAATATCCTTGCAGGTACCAGTGCTTATCCTTGTAAATCAATTTAAGAGGGTGAATCTTACGCTGTGTTGTTGCCCCCGATGTCCCGCAATAGGTGAGGGCTAATACCTGCCGGCCTAAAATGGCGGTTTTCAACAGTTCAAACCGGGCAGTATCTGTTTGCCCCATCCCCCAACGGGAAAAATCCACTTCGATCCAGTTGTGAGCCGGCTTTTGAAAAGCCGCCCCCATCTTGCGAAGCAGCGGTTCCACATTCTGGTTCGTTGCCTTCATGCTTTGAACGGCAAAGAGAAGCTGATTTTGCTCCTCGTCAGAAAGCA
The DNA here is from genome assembly GCA_018436095.1 of Clostridia bacterium. Lineage (GTDB taxonomy): Bacteria > Bacillota > Peptococcia > DRI-13 > UBA5745 > WRMS01. The sequence continues at coordinate 147,631 of JAHDMJ010000011.1, forward strand.
ACGTTTTATCAAAAGTATAACCGGGCAGCAGGGAGATGCCGCCGCCTTTGCCTGCCGCCGCATAAACCGGAACACCGGCCATGGACAGCGTATCCACATCCCGATAGATGGTCCGTACAGATACTTCTAAAATCCGGGAAAGATCCGGCGCCGTCATATGCCCCCTTGCCAATAACAAGTAAAGCAACTGAAACAGCCTGTCGTTTTTCATAAAACTCACCGACCTTCGTCACTACTGCGCAGCCTTCTCATATACCGCCGTATATCTCAGTTTGCCGCCAATTCGCTCCGATTTCATAAGCTCAATCTTATCAACGGTTTCTCCAAAAGGTTCCGTCCTCCATGGCGAAACCTCTGTCATCACTTGGCGGCCCAGGGTAATATGGGGAGTGTATTTGCGTTTTTCAAGGGCGAAGCCGGCGGCAATCAGCTTTTCCGTCAACCGGCGCTGCAAATCCAGTAAAGGCTCATTCTCTTTCACTCCCACCCACCAAACATCGCCGCCCTCACGCTTGAACCGCCCAACATCCTCGATGCTGACAGGAAAGGGCTTAAAGCAAATTGTATCCATTGCGGCTTTTACGGCGGCCGTCTGATCCGGGTTGCACTCGCCGAGAAAGGCCAGGGTCAGATGGAGATTCTCAGGAGCGCTGAAATTGCCCCGTTGGGAACGGGAACGCAATTCATCACGCAGGGTAAGCAGCCGGGAAACCGTTTTTGTATTGAAGTTTACTGCAACAAACAGCCGCATAGTCTTTGCCCCTTTCCAGCTAAGTAATATAATACATATTGCTTCATAAAAAGATTTTCTGTTTACACCTTTTACACCTTCAAACCGGAAATAGTCTCTGCCATTTCTGGCAAACTATAAGCGTTGGGAGGTATTCAACATGAACATGAATTTTGATGCGGTGTATTATGAGTCGGATGCTCTTAATTATAAGCTGGGACGGCTGCTGCAGAGCAAATACGCCGGCCTGCCCTGGATTCAGATAGAAAACCACAACCGTATACCGGAAATGACCGCCGCGGCCAACCGGGACTTTCCAAAGTTAAAAAAGCATCTGATCGTCGGCATCAGAAAGACCCACCGCTATATGCCGAACCATAAGGTTTCCGATTGGCTGGTGCCCTATACTTCCTCAGGTTGCAGGGCAATGTGCCTATACTGCTATCTGGTGTGCAATTACAATAAATGCGCTTATTTGCGCCTGTTTGTCAACCGGGAACAAATGCTGGACAGACTGCTCAAAAAGGCTGCTGCGGCGCCCTTGGCCCAAACCTTTGAAATTGGCAGCAACAGCGACTTGCTGCTGGAAAACACTATAACAGATAATTTGCTCTATACAATTGAGCGGTTTGCCCGGGAGGGCCGCGGCAGCCTGACCTTTCCCACAAAATTTGATATGGTAAAACCCCTGCTTAGCCTTAACCACAAAGGGAAGACCATATTCCGCATGAGCGTAAACCCCCAGGAAATCATAAGCCGCATAGAATTGGGCACCTCGCCGCTGCCTGCCAGAATCCGCGCCCTCAACGACATGGCGGAGGCAGGATATCCGGTAGGGCTGCTGATTGCGCCCATAATTCTTCTGCCGGACTGGCGGCGCCTATACGGAGAACTGATAGAACGGCTGGCCGATGAGCTGAGTCCCAAGGTTAAGCAAGAAGGGTTTATCGAGATCATACTGATGACATACAGCTATGTACATAATATGATTAACACGGAGGCCTTTCCCAATGCCCTGCAGCTTTTCGACCGGCAAAGGATGACCGGCCGGGGGCGGGGCAAATACTGCTACCGCAATGATATTCGCGCAGAGGCCGAGGCTTTTTTGCGGCAAGAGCTTTCTCGGCAGTTGGGCACTATGCCGATACTGTATATTTCATAAAATAATATTGGTATAGGATACCGGCTAATTCTGCCGCCTCTTCGGCCTAATGACTCATAACTGCTTCTAATCAGTCAGTGATCCCGAATAAAAAAAGGCATAACCTTCCCTTAACGGAAAGCTATGCCTTTTTGGGAGTAATAAAGATTTATTTGAGCGCATAATGAAGCTGTACAGAAATAAACATGGTTTTTTCCCGTGACCAGGTGTTGAAGGCGCCGCCGGCGGTATAAGAATCGGTAGCCGAATTTTGTGCGGTAATTTGAAAAGTACCCAAATCAGCGCCCAACAGCTTATCCACCTTACCCTTTGCCTGTTCTGCCATAATGTCTATACGCGCCTTGGCATCCGCTGTAGCTGCGTCAATCAATTCCAGTTTTAGCTCACCGAGTTTGGTATAGTAATATTCCGGCGCCTCCGAAGAAAAATTAACGCCCGAACCGATTAGCTCCGTGATATCCCGGGAGATAACTTCAATATTATCCACATCTGTCGATTGAATGGTCAACCTTTGGTTCAGAGAATAGCCGACAAGCTCCGAACCGATATTGTTGCCGTAATCATTATAAATCTGCCGGTAATCCGGGCTGATGTCCACCGAGGAAAAAACAATGCTTTCTTTGGGGACATTATGGGCAATTAGATATTCTTCGATTATTCCGGCGTCCCTTTTAATAATTTCATACGCCGCTGTGGTGGATTGCCCATAAGCAGAAAAACTGCCCCGCCACACAATTAAATCAGAGCTGAAATCACAAGTTGCCGAGCCTGTGGCGCTAATGCCGCCGCCGGCATTTTGCTTATACCCCACAAAACCGTTAATTGCAAGAGCGACGGCAATAATTAAGCTAACGCCTGCGATAAATGTAGCAATGACACGGCTTCTCATCCACATCATAAATCACCTTATTTCCACTTTTTTGATATTATATCACAATTGCAGGCGAATGGCACTACAGCTTTCTTTTGATTATTGACAATATCTTTTTTATGCTATTTCAAAATTATAATTTTTCAAGGTTAATATCAAGGACAATCGGGCAAATAGAGCTTGCGATGAAAAAGACACTTACTTTATTCCATGGGGGCGTAAATCTGTGTTGGGTTGGAGTTAGGTTTGGTTTGGTTTGGTTTGGTTTGGTTAGATTAGATTAGATCCGGCCGCTCAAAAATCGAAGTTGTGTCACAGCGGACATCAAATTTAGGCTAAAAGCAGAGGCTAACTGCACAAAAATCGAAGTTGTGTTGTGCTATTTCCTTTAAATTGGCTCAGATTACGAAAAGCTGCCCTATAATCCGTCACACAACCTCGATTTTTGTGCATCCGGAAGCGAAAACAGGTAAAATCCCCTGCTTGCCGTCACACAACCTCGATTTTTGTGCAGTTAGCTATAGGGAACGGGTTGTGCTTGCCCAATCCGGCAACGCAAGCCAAGTCTCAAAGCTCACCTTCATCTTCATAGGCAATGGATGAGCTTACGAACCCCTTGGTGCCGTATCCAGCCTGAGTTCCCGCAAAATTAAACCATACATCGAGAAAAGATGCCAATGATCAGGTTTGTCTTGCCAAGCTTGACCTGAAATTCGCTTTCATCTGCTCTGTAGGTTTTATCGCACCCCTCTCTGTGCAAAAATGCAGGTTTGTATCCAATAAGAGCGCCAGTTGAGCAAAAATGCAGGTTTGTAGACACCCCCTAGAGTTATGAAGGCCCCAAAACAGGTGGAAAGATATGACTCGACTATATCTAGTGTCCTGGCAGAAACGAGTTCGCTACCAAACTGCTGAAAGTGCTTAAAGCGTTCTCCTATTTCCTCTGACAGGGGTTCTAGACGAAGACAAACTTGCAATTTTGCACAGAGGGGGGACCTCAATAAGTTAACCACCCCCTGCCGGTGAGGGGATGCCCATTTCTTTCCATTAGGGATAAGCCAATATAGTTTGAATCCCCCTTATCCTCGCCGGCGGATCAGCGTGGGGTAGCGGAAATAACCAAAATTGCAAGTTTAAATGGGAACTCAGGATCCAGGATTCCTCCGCAGCAAAACCCGTAGATAACAAGAGACCGTGCTGCAAAGCACGGTCTCTTGTTATCTACGGACAGACAGGGATACTCTCACTCAGCCTCACGGCTGGCTCGAGACTGCGTCGAAGGCTTGCCTATCTGGGCGGCGCAAGCCAAGCCTTCGACGAACCCCTTGGCGCCGTATCCAGGGCCCGGGCCGTTCTGTCCGCACAAAAAAAATCATGCCTTTCAGCATGATTTTTTTGTACGGACAGACAGGGATTCGAACCCTGGATACGCTGTTAACGTATACACGATTTCCAGTCGTGCGCCTTAAACCAAACTCGGCCATCTGTCCAGAAAAAACTTATTCAATTGCCGACTTAAAAAAGACGGCTTCGATACCTATACGATATTAACGGAAAAGGCCTGCTTTGTCAAGGGTTTGCAAGGAAAAAAATATGCCGCATTACACCCTTGCCTTATTTATCCAAACTTGCCCAATTCTTTCTCCATTAGCGCCACAGCAATACGGAATGCCTTGATTCTACGTATGAGCAGCGTATGCTGGGAAGTCCCTTCTTTTAGCTTAGGCAATACTTTCTCACACTTGCCGATAGTTGAAACAATAGCCCGAATGGCTTCCTTCAATTCTTCTTTCGTAAAATCTTCCATTTAATTGAACCTCACCTTCTCACCGGTTTGGGTTACTGGAATTATTCATCTATTATATCTTAAAAATTTCGCGGCCGCATCTCCCTCTAGCCTTTCAAGCCGCAACAGGCATATTGTTGCCTTATTTTCCCCTCTTAAAACTTAGCCTTTGACAGGGCTTATGCCTCGTGCTACTTTATTCTTAACGCCTTTACGGCAACAAACGATCGTCTGTGATCGGTTTTGGAGGTTTTGCTATGTCTTATCCGTCCGGCTCCAGCCCATTATCGAATAACCATTCTGAATCAGCTTATTCGGCCAACTCTACCGGCGTTCAGCCCCTGGGCTGGCAAGCAGCTTTGCCCCGCCCGGAATATCAGGCCTACGAAAGGATTACTCTTGAGGAGGACTGCGGCTGGTATGAAGTTTACCGGATTTTGCCGGCCGTTTACGCTATTTATGAGCCGGGCCATTTTCAAGAAGTCATTTCTTATTTGATTTTAGGGAGCGAAAGGGCCCTGCTGTGGGATACGGGCATGGGCATTGCCCCTATCCGGCCTTTAGCGGAAAGCCTGACGCATCTGCCAATCCTGGCCGTTAACAGCCACAATCATTTTGATCATGTGGGGGGCAATTGGGAATTCCCAGAAGTTCTGGGCTGGCCGGGGCCCGGCAGTGAGGCCAGGGCTGCCGCCGGCTACAGCCGGGAATTTTTGCTGCCGATGATGGCTGAGGATTCTTTAGCCAAGTCTTTGCCCGCCGGCTTTCAAACTGCCGGCTACGCTATCCGGCCCTGGCATCTGGCGGCTTTGCCTCTAAAGGCCAGCGGCTGCCTGGCAGGAGATGCTGCCCTTCCTTCGCCAGCCCCTTCTTCTGCTGCCGAGCCAACTGCCGCGTCTTCCCCCGCCGCTCCTGCCTTAGCCGGCTGCCTCATCCCCTCGCCGCCGCCAAATTTGCCCGCTGCCGCCGCCGGCCTCTGCACCGGCCTGGCCTTCGATTTAGGCGGCCGCCGCCTGGAACTGCTCCATACGCCGGGCCACACGCCGGACAGCATTATGCTGCTGGACGCCGCTGCCGGCATTTTGTTCACCGGTGATACCGTTTACCCCGCCGCCCTTTATGCCCATTTCGACAGCAGTGAATACGGCCAATCATCCCTGGATGTTTATGCAAATACAATGAATTCTCTTCAATCGCTGACTCCCGCTCTTTCCTGCCTTTGCTGTTCCCATAATGTACCGCTAAACAAGCCTGCTTTGCTCCGGGATATTGCCGCAGGCTTTCAAAATATCCTTAACGGCCAAAGCGCCGGCTATCTTGACGAGGAAGGCCTGCTGCGCCATGATTTTCAGGGCTTTGCCATCATCACCAACAACCGTTAATAATGAATACGTATACCTTCTTCAGAAAATACCAAAATAAAAGCTTGCAATTGACTGCATACTTATGTATAATAGCACTTGTCATGACGGGGGTTTTGTACTGGCAAATCAGCGCCGGCACTACTCTGGAATCGTCCGATATAATGAGGGAGGATATTAAAAATGCAAAAGATATTTAAAAGTTTTTTACCTGTTTTGTTGATTCTTGTCCTGGCTTTGGCCGGCTGCGGCCAGCAGGCTCAGACTCCGGCTCCTACCGGCGGCAGCGACGCCCCTACTGATGCTACCCAGGCCGAGCAGACCGTCTGGGAAAAAATCCAGGAAGCCGGCGTTATCACCGTAGGCAACAGCCCTGACTATGAGCCCTTTGAGTATGAAGACGGCGCAGGCAATGTGATTGGTTTTGACATTGACCTTCTGGGCCTGATCTGCGAAGAGTTGGGTATTGATTATGAGCTGGTTCCCATCACCTTTGAAAACATCGAGACGGCTGTTCAGACCGGCCAGGTCAATATCGGCATGTCCGGCTTCTCCATTACTCCTGAGCGTCAGCAAACCTTTGATTTCAGCACGCCTTACTTTAGCGGCGGCCAGGCCATTGCCGTAAATCCTGATTCCGGCTATAAAACCGTTGAAGACCTGATCGGCAAAACCATTACGGTAGGCATGGGCACCAGCGGTATGGAAGCTGCCGAAGCAAACATCCAGGATGCGGACATTATCGGCATGGACAACTACGCTTTGGCTTTCATGCAGCTGAAGAATAAAGGCGCCGACGCTGCCGTAGCCGATCTGCCCGTAGTTCAGAAGTATGCGGCCAAAGACGGTTTCGTTGTTCTGGAAGAGATCCTCAGCTACGAGGACAACGCCATTCTGGTGAAAAAAGGCAATGAAGATTTGCTCAAAGTTCTGAATGATACCATTCAGAAGTTAAAGGATGAGGGCAAAATCGACGAACTGATCGAGAAATGGATGACCAACGAATAATTGCCAATATTAAACTATTCTTTGTAATCCTATTGGCTATATAAGAATTCCCTTATCAGGCCTTATAAAACCTGCTGGCGACGGCAGGTTTTTTTCTTGAAAAGCCTGGTCAAATCTGATAGTATGGTAATCGCTAAAGCACGAACGGAGTTGAATTATGGATTTTTCCCTTCTTCTGAAACATTATGACCTGCTGCTTACCGGAGCTAAGCTTACCGTCGTCATGACCGTGGGGGCTATCACCTTAGGGGTGATCTTGGGTACGCTCCTGGGCCTGATGCGGATTGCCCGTTTAAGCATATTGCGGGCTGTTTCCGGCGTTTATCTGCAGATTTTTCGGGGCACCCCCATGCTGCTGCAGATAGCCTTTCTTTACTTTGCTTTGCCTCCGATTTTTGGTTCCGGCATCTGGAAAAATCCGTTTATCCCTGATGCGGCTCTGGCCGGCATCGTGGCCCTGGGTTTAAACAGCGGCGCTTATATTGCCGAGATTATCCGCTCCGGCATTCAAGGAGTGGACATAGGCCAGACGGAAGCCGCCCGGGCCTTGGGCTTAAGCCATTTGCAGACCATGCAGCTCGTCATTATGCCTCAGGCCTTTCGCCGGGTGATTCCCCCCCTGTGCAATGAATTTATTGTGCTGCTGAAAGACACCTCCCTGGTCTCCGCCATTGGCGCCAAAGAGCTGATGTATCAGGCCAGGGCCATGGGCGCCAAGTATTATGAGTATTTTGTCTTTATGGTAGGGGCGGCGATCATCTATTTTTGCCTTACCTTTGTTTTGACCCAGATCTCCAATTATATCGAAAGGAGGCTGGCTGTCAGTGATTAAAGTATATGGTCTTCACAAATATTTTGGTAAGAACCACGTATTGCGGGGTATTGACTTGGAAGTAGCCAAAGGTTCCGTGGTTTGCATCATCGGCCCCTCGGGCTCCGGCAAGTCCACTTTACTGCGCTGCATGAATCTTTTGGAAACCCCCAATGAAGGACAAGTTCTTATCGACGGCGTCGATATTACCGCCGCCGGCCACAATATTGACGAACTGCGGGCCGAGGCCGGTATGGTTTTTCAGCGGTTTAACCTGTTTCCTCATATGACGGTACTTGACAATATCACCTTGGCGCCCATGAAGGTGCGTAAGGTTTCCCAAGCAGAAGCGGAGAAACAAGCCCATGAAGTACTGCGCCGGGTGGGTTTGGAAGAAAAAGCTCCCGCCTATCCCAAGCAGCTTTCCGGCGGCCAGCAGCAGCGGGTGGCTATCGCCCGGGCTTTGGCCATGAAGCCTAAGCTTTTTCTCTTTGATGAGCCTACCTCCGCCTTGGACCCGGAGCTGGTAGGCGAAGTTTTGGACGTTATGAAGGGCATGGCTCTGGAAGGCACCACTATGGTAGTGGTAACCCATGAGATGCAGTTTGCCAAAGAAGTGGCGGACCGGGTGATTTTTATGGATGGCGGCGTTATCATGGAAGAAGGACCGCCGGAATTGATTTTCAGCCAGCCCCAAAACGACCGCACCAAAGCCTTTCTCGACCGGGTGCTTTAAGCCTAGTATTCTGTGTCCACTAAAAGCACTAGCTTCGAATTGCATATTCAAAGACAAGGTGTCGCCGCAAATTTGCGGCAACACCTTTTTCTTTTTGATCCCTCTATTTTTTTAATCCTCTATTTATGCTTTTTCCCTTGGCCCCGGGCTTAAATATAATGACGGTCCACCCGCACCACAGTCCGCCATCTTTCATTAAATTCCCGGGTTCTTTGGCGAATCAGGTGTTTAAGTTCCATATCCTCCATGGTGAAGCCGAAGTCCACTACCACATCAAAAATCAGATTGCTGTGGGTTTCTCCCGGTACCATGCGGAAGTCATGAAATGTCATTTCCGGATTAATGGTTTTAAGAATATCTTCGATTCTTTCCCTGGCGTAATTGACTTTCTCATCATTGAGCAGCACCGGGTCCATATGAATGGTCAAAGGAATCTGTAATTTATAGCCGAACTCCGCTTCGATGTCATCAATGAGGTCGTGGCATTCCAGAATGTCCCGCTCTGCCGGCACCTCCGCATGGACGGTGACAAAAGAACGGCCGGGACCATAATTATGAATCATCAAATCATGATAACCCAGAACTATCTCCCCCTCGTACTCCCGGAGTTTTTGCCAGATCCTCTCCACCAGTTCTTCATCGGGGGTAGTGCCTAAAAGCGGATCGATAGTCTCCCGGGTAATGCCAATGCCGGAATAGATAATAAAGGCTGCCACCAGCAAACCCATATAGCCGTCCAGCTCAAAGCCGGTGAAATGGCTGATCAGTGCGCTGATTAAAACCGCCGAAGTGCTGATCACATCGTTTAAGCTGTCGGCGGCGGTAGCAATCAGAGCTTGGGAGCGAATCAGCCGGCCCAGTTTTTTGTTGAAGCGGCTTTGCCATAGCTTGATTAAAATAGATGCCGCTAAAATAAAAGCAAAAACCCAATTAAAATCCGTTTTCTCCGGAAAACGGATTTTATTGATAGAGGCCAGCAGCAACTGAAAACCGATTAAAATGATAATAAAAGAAACGATGAGTCCGGCGATGTATTCGTAGCGTCCGTGACCGTAAGGATGCTCCTTATCTGCCGGCAGGCCGGACAAATGGAAGCCCACCAGAGTCACAATGGAGGAACCGGCGTCCGATAAGTTGTTGACGGCGTCGGCAGTAATGGCGATGCTGCCGGAAAGCAGGCCGGTAATAATTTTCATAACGAACAAAATCAAATTGGAGATAATGCCCACTATGCCGGCCAGCTTGCCGTAGCTTTCTCTCACTTTGGGATCTTCTTTATTTTCACTGTCTTTAATAAACAACCGGGTCAAAAAATTAACCATTTTACCAACAGGCCTTCCTTATTCTCATGAAGTATTTGCCTTAGTGTATTGTCTCATTGAAACTTGAAGTTACTGCGCAAGCAGTAAGCCTAGTGCTGTGTGTCAGCTAAAACTTGTCAGTGATCGGCGAGAATTTTTTTCGTCAGGCAAGGCGGAGGAAGAAGGCATACCCGTGGTGGTATGGCGCCTGACGACAACGCCGCCTGACGGAAAAAAGGCCGGCGAGCAGTAAAGTTTTAGCTGACACATTGCACTAGTGTTCAGTGAGGCAGTGTACACTACGGCAGCTCCAGGGTTTCCGGCTCATCGTATTCGACGCCGAAGGTATCTACCGTAACCGTTTCCATAATGTTGCTGGTCAGAGGCCGGTCCGCCCGGTCCCTGGGCGCATTAATAATAGCATCTACCGTTTCCATGCCGGAAACCACCCGCCCAAAGGCCGCATACTGTCCGTCCAGATGAGGGGCCGCTTCCGCCATAATGAAGAACTGGCTGCCGGCAGAATTGGGTTGCTGGCTCCTGGCCATAGAAATCACTCCCCGGGTATGCTTCAGGGGATTCTTCACGCCGTTTGAGGCAAACTCACCGGGCAGATAATAATCGGGGCCTCCCGTACCGTTGCCGTCGGGGCAGCCGCCCTGAATCATGAAGCCGGGGATGACGCGGTGAAAGCAAAGACCGTCGTAGTAGCCCCGGGAAGCCAGGTAAATAAAATTATTCACCGTATTGGGGGCCGCCTCGGGGTCCAGCTCAATGAGAATATCCGGTTTATCTTCCAGTTCCACATTAACATATTTCCTCATTTTGATTGTCACTTGGGGTTTGGGGGTCATCTTCTTCCATGCTCCTCTCTTTTTCAAAACGAATTAATTTAGTAATATAAACATCCACAGCCAGCACATCGTAGCCTGTAAATTTCTTTATGCGCTCCGAGGCCTCCCGGCGGATTTTGGCTACCATTTGGGGAATAGCCGCTCCATAAAGGACTGCCGCCTTGATCTCCAGTGCTATCTGCTCTTGGCTTTCCTCATCGGGCCCCGGCCATTTGATAGTGATGACTGGTTTAACGCTTTTATCCCCCAGCAAGGGCGCCAAGGGACTCTTGGGCTCATAGCTGTAGATACCTTCCACTTCCTCCAGCACCAGGCGGACAATTTCCCGAAATACATCCTCATGGATATTTGTGGTGCCCATTACCATACTCATTCCTCCCTTTCATCCAGCCATTCGTAGCTGCCTAATAATACAGGTCCATTCAAACTGCTGAGTACCCGCTCCAGCAAAATACCGTTGCGCCGGGGATAATCGAAGCCGTAGCTGGCCCGGATGGCCTGAGTGACAAATTGGACGCTGCGGTCCAAGGCTACGGGTAAGCTATCCCCTTGCAGCAGGCTGCCGGTCAGTACACTGGTAAATACATCGCCGGTACCGGGGTAATTGGCGGGAATATAGACACAGGGCACCCGCCAGAAATGCCGGCTTTTGCGGTTAAAAGCCACCACGCTGGTAACCTTGCCCCGGCTGTCCAGAGGGGCGCTGGTGATTACCACCGTCTCCGGCCCCATATCGGCCAGCCGCTGCAGCCAGCTTTTTAGCGCCTCCTCCCCTAAATCCGGCCGGTACTCTTCTCCCAGCAACAAAGCCGCCTCCGTCAGATTAGGCGTAATAATGCCGGCGTGGCCGATCAATTGCCGCATACCCGTTACCATATCCATATCCATGGTGGCATAAAGCTTGCCATTGTCGGCTAAAACCGGGTCGATCACCACCAGGGGATCGTTTTTCTGCTGGTAGGTAATGAAATCCTGCACCAGCTCCACCTGGGCCGGCGAGCCCAGAAAACCGCTGTAGATGCAATGAAAACGAATATCCAACTGATTCCAATGAAGAATAGCCTTTTCCATAAAGCCGGTAAGATCCTCAAAAGCATAGCCTTCAAAGCCGCCGGTATGGGTGGAAAGCACCGCCGTAGGCAAGGGTACAACCTGGGAGCCCATGGTGGATAATATAGGAATCACCACAGACAACGAATTGCGGCCGAAACCGGACAAGTCATGAATAGCGGCTACCCTCGGTATATATGGGGCCATAATGGCAAACATTCCTTTCTTAAGCCTTATAAAAATCTCTATAGATTTATAAGCCGGTTCTCCGTATAATTGAGACAGCAGTATGCAGCTTGGAAACAATTCTAGAATAGTATATCATAAAAACAGCCGCAGATTAAAGGCCCATCGGCTGCAGGCCACCAATTTTGTGCAAGAATGCTTGAATATAATGCTGGGAGGATTTATGTCGAATTACGATAAAAAGGCAGATAGAGATTTGTTAGAGGCTGTTAAAGCGGCCAGAGCCGCAAAAGTCTCAAAACCTGCCACAGAAGCAGGACCGGAGAACCCAGAAGCAGGGACAGGCCCGGCGCATACAGGGGCGGACCCGGCAGCCTCCCCTGTCCCCGCCTCCGGCGGCGGCCATCACTACAAAGCTCTGCTCCTTCGCCGCAAGGCCCAGCGCCGCCAGCGTTTCTTCACCTTTACCATCTCTATAGCTTTCCTCTTGGCGGTAGGCAGCCTGCTGGGCTTTTGGGCAGTCCATCTCGCCGGCCAGCATAAGTCCACGGCAACGGTAGCTTTAATCCCCTTAGACAGCCGGCCCGTCAATACGGATCTGGTTCAGCAGTTGGCAGCTATCGCCGGCGTTACGGTCACCATGCCGGAACGGGAGCTGCTGGATCAATTCCTTATCCCCAGTGAACCCCAGCCCCTTTACTCCTGGCTTACCGGCAGCAAAGAGAGCGATCAGGATATTACTATCATTCATGTCAACGAATTGCTTTTCGGCGGCCTTTTAAACTCTCGGGAGGCCTCCCAATACCAGCACACCAATGATAAGATGACTTCCCTCCATGACTATCTGTTGCAGCGGACCAGAACCCCCAGAAAAAAAACGATTTTAGTCTATATCATGCCCCGGCTGCTGCCCAGCCAATACGACGAGGAGATGTGGACTTACGAAAAAGAGCTGCCCCAGCTGTCCCAGTTAAAGCACCGGCTGGCTTTAGAACCGGGCAATACTCAACTGACCGCTGAGCTGGCTGAATTGAATCAACGAATTCCCCGGGAAATAATCGAAAGATACGAGACGATTTATGTGGAGGCCTACAATGCAGGCCTTAATCTTCTGGACTGGCTGCGGGAAGGGCTTATCGACGAAGTGGTCATCGGTCTGGATGACAGCGCGGAATTCGGTTTGAATGTTAAAGCTTTTCGTGATTTAAAGGCCGGCGCCGCTCAGCGGAATCAGCAGGAAGCTTATTTTCTCCATGGGGCGGACGAGCTGACGCCGCTGATCATTGCCCGCCATTGCCTCAATTATGGCGGCGATCAACAATCCTTTGCCTTATCTTATCTGACGCCGGGGCAGGAAGAAGTAATCCTGCCCTATGAGGCAATCCCTCTGAAGGAGAATTTTCAGGAGAAAACGGATTATTTATTTGCCGGCAAGTCCGAGGATAGCATCAATACCGTCAGAAAGAAATACATTTATCTTTATACCAGTCAGGAAGCCGGAGAAGCTGAATTGGCCGACTGCTGGAAGACGATTCGCAGCGACAAAAACCGGCCTGCCGGCGCTTTGGTGGGCTTGGCCGATATCGCCAAGGTCAATGGATCCTGGGCGCCATTTATCGAAAGCGCAGGGCCGGCTCAGGTCTATAAATATGTGGATGCCTATGCCGGCTGGAATACGGCAGGCAATAGCCTGGGCACCGTCATGGCCCATTTGCTTTTTTGGGAAGGGGCTCAGGAGTTTTCCGGCCCCGCCATGAAAAAAGCTTCCGCCAATCATGAGGATTTGCAGAAGCTGCGGCTTTTGGACGACTATTTCTTTCAGGCCAAGGTGCGTCAGGAACTGATTGAGTGGACAAGGAAAGAAGGCTTTCCTTACCTGACCTTCGACGGCCGCTGGATGGAGGCTAATGCCAAACTCCAGGAGCTTATGGAGGCCGCCTTGACGGATTGGCCCCAGATGAAGCCTTCCCAAGCTGCCGGGTCTTGGCGGCAGGATGAAACCTACCCTTACCGGTTTACTTTCCCCTGGCCCCGAAGCTTCGAGATTTGGATCCAACAAGGGCAGTGAAAAAGTCGATCAAACCCCAATGCTTATCCAAAAAATCAAGTTTAAATACGCTAAATACAGTGTCGAATCCCTCAAGCATTTAAACTTGATTTTTTGTCTATTTCCCAGCGCCCTCGTATCCGCTGGGCCTGTTTACTCATGCTTTCGTCCTGAGGCTGTTTGCTTATGCTCTTGCTTTACCCCTGGCTGGCCCGCAACATCTTGCGAAGCTGCTGCATAATGGTGGCTTTTTTGGTGCGGACAGCCTCAAGGCCATCCCTTTCATCAGCCAGGAAAATAGTCACCCACTGAATAGCATCCATCATTTGATGGATAGACTCTTGATAAAGAATCTGGATTTTGCCGTACTCCGCCAAAACCTCGGCAGTGATGGTCAATATCTCGTCTTTGATCATATCGGCGGCGGCTTTATCCATGCGCCGGTATAAAACATCATATAATTCTTCATTTGAATAAGTTTTATGAAGCACCAGGACGAAAAGCTCCAGATCCTCAATGGCATTGCCGTCTTCAATTTCAAAAAGCATTTTGAAAAAAACGTGCCACTCGTAATCGGTATTGGCCAGATACTGCAGGCGGCGGCCCAAGATCAGGCTGAAATTATTGTCGGCCTGAAAATCCCGGCCAAAAATGACTTTTTCTTCGAAATCGGTTTTCTTATCCCGGGCTTGGACAAATTTTCCGGAAAGGCGAAACAGCATCTGCCGCAGCTCTTCTTCGCTGGCGTCACTGCTTTTGCGGGCTACATAAAAGCCCAGCACTTCGCAGGTCTTGCGAAAATCTACGGTAAAGCCTAAAGAATCCGCCATTTTCTTCATGTAAAGATCGCTGATCATCATGGCCAGAAAATTGCCGTAACCCAGATCTTCAAAAACATGGCGGGTCTCCTTCTTAGGGGCCAGCCGCAGCGACAGATTCATCAGCATATTATCTATGCCGTCAAGGTTGTTTTTTAAGGTATCCAGAGTACTGCGAATAAACTCGTCATTGGGCAGGTAGGCATTGTTTTTATAAATAAGCTCATGCTCCACCTCAGACCAGAAGGAGTTGATCATGGATTTGACCTGCAGCTCAAAACGTATGGGCGCATCATCCTTAAGATAAAGACCGTCCACCCGGTAAACGGCCAGGCCGTTTTTTTGGGTTTGGGGCTGGGGCACCGCCAGCCAAAAAAACAGATTGGGCAATGCGGGATCATAATACAGTCCTTCGTCAGTGGTTAAGAAGAAGTTTTCTTTCAGTCGGGTATAGATCCGTACTTCATCGGCGGTAAAACGGCACTCCGCCAAAACGCCAATAATATCGGGTATACTGTTTAGAATCATTTGAGGATTCCGGTACTGTTTATACAGTTCCCGGCGAATAATCTTTTCCTTCAGACTGGTCTTCGTTTTCAGCCGGGCTTTGAAGGCAATGATTTGTTGGTTATCCTCCTGAAGCACCGTAGTCAAAAGACCTACTATTTCATTGAGAGCGGCCTCGTAGACCTGGCGGTTGCGGTCCAAAAGAGCTGTGGTCTCATCAATGATATCAAAAAGTTCCATTCTTTGGCTTTCTTCTTTAGCCATCGGCAATCCTCCAAATTTAATTCATTAAGGCAGGGAATTGGTCACCGGTAACGCTTTGATAAATCTCTTTCGCTCTGGTCAAACAATTGCCTTTGTTCAGCTTGGCACCCAGTTCCATCTTGCCCATGGCTTCGGCACAATCCCAAAGCACAGCCAAATCCTCGCCGCTGCCAACATATTTGCAGTAAATCCTCTCCAACAAGGCAAAAACCGAGGCAGAGGCACAAAAGTCAAAGTGCCGGCCGTTGCTGAATAAGCCGAAGCCCATATAAGCGAAGCGAAAATGAAGCTTGTCCCGAAACAGCAGGGAGGAACTGATGGCGCTTTTGGCATAGCCTTTATATTCGATAACCCTGGCCGGCAGAGAAAACTGCCGGTCTTCGTCCCAATTAACGGCTTTTTCCAGGCCCTGGCCTAAGCGCAACTGCTTTTGAATCTCCGTGGCGGCGGATAATGTTAATTTTTTATCCACCAACAGCCGGGCGGTATATAAGCAAAAAAACAGCAGGTCCGGATAGCGGGAGGGCTGCTCCGCCGGCGTCACATATAGATGGCCGATAACATCCAGCTTGCGGCCGTAAAAAGCCCACTCCGATTGCAAATCATTTAAAAACATTAATTCTCTCCTTACCTATCGGGGTGAAATACGGATACATAAGAAATAAAGGAGTGACTTTCGTCACTCCTTTATTATACCTTAGTTTATCTGATTGCTCAACCAAGCAATGATTGAAAGCCCTTAATTTCTCTTAGGAGAAGGACAATTCGGAAATGTAGATCCGGCTGTCCTGACGCAGAGTCCAGTTCAGGTTTTCGGCGCCGCCATGGAGATCGTCCAGAACCAGCAGGTAGATGGCGAAAGGATCGTCATACAGCTTCTGAACCAGGCTGTCGTAGATTTCCTGACGTTTTTCCAGATCCATCTCGGATTTGGCTTCTTCGATCATGGCATTGTATTCGGCATTGTCAACAGCAGACTGGGTACCGGTCTTGTGAACCAATGCGGAGTAGGTGCGGTCCATATCGAAGAATTCGTTGGAGGTGCAGGAGAACTGCATATCGGGAGTCTTGTTGGGATCGAATAAGGTGTCCAGCCATTCCTGCCAGCTGACGAACTTAGTCTCAATCTTGAAACCGGCTTCGCCCAATTGAGCTGCCACAGCCTCGGTGAGCTCGCCGTCTTTCAGCCAGCGGCCCCGCTCGGAGAGGAGCTGAATGGGTTCGCCTTTATAACCGGCTTCTTCCAGCAAAGCTTTGGCTTTTTCTACATCGTAAGGATATTTCTCAACTTTGTCGGAGAAACCGAAGTAGCCGTCACGGCCCATCTGGCCTTCGCAGGGACGGGCATAGCCGCCAAAGAGAGCTTCGGCCAAGCCTTCTAAGTCAATGGCGTAGTTGGCAGCCAGACGCATGTTTTTGTCTTTCATGATACCGGAACGCTGATTGAAACGGACCCAGGAAGTCTCGGTGCCGATACCGGAGAAGACTTTGGGCAGATCGGCAACGTATTCGGGGTACATGTTCAAGGCGATGTCAATTTCGCCGGTTTTCAGAGCGGCAGCCCGGGTTACCACTTCTTCAATGAAACGGTAAGTGGCTTTTTCCAGAACAGGCTTCTCACCCCAGTAACTGTCATTGCGGACGATAGTGATGTACTGGCCGCGGGTCCAGTTATCCAGCTTGTAAGGGCCGGTGCCGTTGGCAACCTGGGTCAACTGATCCATGGTTTTGCCTTCGGTGAAGGATTTGGATACCATATCCAGCTTGGTCAATCTCTTCAGCAGAATAGGATCGGGAACGCTGGTGGTGATGGTCAGATTTTTATCGTCTACTTTCTCAGCTTTGGCGATAGACTCGAAATCGGAGAAAATCTGGGAGTTGTATTCGGGGTCAATGATGCGGTTGATGGAGTATACAGCATCATCAACGGTGAAGGCGCTGCCGTCATGGAAGGTCACGCCGTCACGAATGGTGAATTTCCAAGTCAGGTCGTCAACGATCTCGTAATCGGTAGCCAGGCAGGGGATGGGCTCCAAAGTGACGCCGTCCAGCTTGTAAAGAGGCTCAAAGACGCTCCAGGTGATGGTGCGCATGTTGCCGTCATCAGGATACTGGGTATCCAAAGTGGTAGGCTCGCCTTGGATGGCGATGGTGATCTCTGTCTTAGGAGCCGCAGGAGCAGCACCGGTGGCTTCAGTGGGTGTGGTGCTTGTGGTCGGCGCCGTTGTGCCGGAGCTGCCGCAGCCGGCCAGGATACCCAATGCAAATACACAGATCAGCAGGATACTTAAAGTTTTTTTCATTTAAATTTTCCCTCCCAATTAATGATAATTTGTCTAAACCCAAACATGTGCAACAGAGCTTACAACAACCTTCGAGTAAATCTCCGGAAAAAGTTGGCTGCTTCTCCCCCCTCCTCAATCAATCTGCACAGTGCATCTTAACTATACGGAATACTATTGCCAATTTTCGCACACAGTAAATAGAGATTCTACGGAATTTACAGAATTCCTTCTGGTTGCCAAGATTTTGTTAACAGTTTGTAAAACGGTATATTAGGAACGCCTGATTAAAGAGATTTAACTGATCTCGGAATCCCCTTCAAAGTTTTCAAAGCAAGCTACCCAGTGACCGGGGCGCCGTTCCAAAAGGGGCGGCGTCTCTTTGAAGCAGCGCTCGGAAGCCAGCTTGCAGCGGGCGGCAAAACGGCAGCCCGGTGGCGGATCAACGGGAGAAGGCACCTCGCCCAAAAGAATCTCCCTCTTGATGTGGCGGTTTCTGGGATCCTCGATAGGTACGGCGCAAAGAAGAGCTTCCGTATAGGGATGGAGCCGGTGGGCAAAGATTTCTTCCGTCTCGCCGTACTCCACCAGTTTGCCCACGTACATTACGGCAATATGGGAAGACAGCCAGCGTACCACCCGGATATCGTGGGAAATAAACATGTAGGTAAGATTGTGGCTGGCCTGCAGATCCTTCAGCAGATTAAGAACCATGGCCCGGACGGAAACGTCCAGGGCGGAGATGGGCTCGTCGGCCACGATGAAGTCGGGATTCAAAGCGATGGAGCGGGCAATACCGATACACTGCTTTTGACCGGCGGCCAGGGTGTGAGGATATTCGTGCATCAGCTCAGGCTTTAAGCCTACGGTGCGCAACAGCTCGGCTACCCGGTCTTCTAATTCACTGCCGCTGCAAACATTATGGACTTCCAAAGGCTCGCCGATAATCTTGCCGATTTTATTGCGGCTGTCGAAAGAGCTGAAGGAGTCCTGGAAAATAAGCTGGGCCCTGGTGCGGAATTTCTTTTCCTGCTCGGCGGTATATTTGTAAATATCCTCGCCTTGGAAATAGATTTCACCGCTGCTCTTGTTCAAAAGCTTCAGAGCCAGGCGGCCCATGGTAGTTTTGCCGCAGCCGGATTCACCTACGAGACCCAGCGTTTGCCCGGCATAGACGTCCAGAGTTACGTCGTCTACGGCGTGAACGTTTGATTTAGCTTTACTGATCAAACCGCCGCCAATGGGGAAATATTTCTTTAAATTACGAACGGATAACAGAGTTTCTTTTGCTTTGGCATCGATTTCAGTCATGTTCTGCACCCCCCTCTACATTTTTACGGCCAGGGGATCGAATTCATCCCGGATCCAGTTACCCACCAGAGTAAGGCAAAGTACGGTGAGACCAATGAATAAGCCGGGGAATAAAACGATCCACGGGGCTTGGGTAAGATATTTACGCCCTTCGCCGATCATCAGGCCCCAGGAGGTCTGGGGAGGCTGAACACCGAAGCCCAGGAAGCTCAGGTTGGCTTCAGCATTGATGAAGTGAGCCAGCTCCAGAACGTAGGTAGTGACCAGAGGAGAGATGATATTAGGCATGATGTGTTTAAATAAGATCCGGTTGGTGGAGGCGCCGATGGCGTGGCCCGATTCCACCATGGCGGAGCTGCGGATAACCAGCACCTGACTTCTGGCCATACGGCAAAACAGCGTCCAGCTATTGACCAAAAGAGCGATGATCAGGTTTCTCATACCGGGGCCCAGAACCATAACGAAGGTAAGAGCGATCAGCAAAGTGGGAGAAGAGGCCCAGACGTCTACCAGACGCATAATGATCATATCGGTCCAGCCGCCGAAGTAACCGGCGATCATTCCCAGGGTAATACCGATCAGGGCGCCGACGCTGCCGACTACGAAACCTACGGTCAAGGAAACCCGGCCGCCCCAGATCAGGCGGGAGTAGATGTCACGACCCAACTGATCGGTACCCAGAATATGGGCGGGACCGCCTTTGGCAGTGGGCTCAAAAGAAGGTGCTGACAAACGGTTATACAAGTCGCTTTGGGCTGCATCATAAGAGGTGACCAGAGGAGCGAAAATCAACATCAGGAAAATGATAATTAAAATAATCAAAGAAATCAGAGCCGCTTTGTTGTAACGAAAACGATCCCATAAAGTAACTTTTTTCTTGGAAGTTGCTAAATTTGCCATGTGTTTCCCCCTCCTTAATACCGGATGCGAGGATCAAATGCGGCGTACAAAATATCCACCAGCAAGTTGATCATGCATACGATAAGCGCTACGAAAAATACCTCTGCCTGGAGAAGCGGGAAATCCATGTTGTCAATGGTTTCGGAAATCAGATGGCCAAAGCCGGGGAAACCGAAAACTACTTCTACGGAAGCACTGAGTCCTCCTAGCTGTTTGGTAAAGTCGCTGCCGATCATGGTGATGGAAGCCGTCATGATGTTCTTCAGAGCATGCTTGAACAAGACGGCCATCTCGGTAACGCCCTTGGCCCGGGCGGTAATAACATATAGTCCGTTTAACTGCTGCATCATTTCAAAACGGACAATCTGGGAAAGCTGACCCATAGGCCGGAAGGAAATAGCCAAGGCCGGCAGGATCATGTGCTTCCAGGTACCGATACCGGAGGTGGGCAGCCAGCCCAGCTTCACGGAAAATACCAGCATCAGCATCAAACCGATCCAGAAGGGTGGCAGACAAATACCGCCCAGTGAAATAATCGTCAGGACCCGGTCCAAAAACGAACCTTTGTGGTAAGCTGCGGCGATACCCAAGGGGATAGCCACAATTACCGAGATGCAGGATGCGAAGAAAATTAATAATGCAGTAAGGGGCAGGTCATCCATGATAACTTCCATGCAAGGTCTGCGCTGCCACCAGGACATACCGAAGTCTAAAGTAGCCGCGTCTTTCAAAAACGTGCCCAACTGCTCGATCATAGGCTTATCAAGTCCTAGCTGCTGGCTCAGCAGTTGCCGCTGTTCTTCCGTAGCGGTCAGAGGGAGCATGATGTCAACGGGGTTGCCGACCATGTGGGTGATGACAAAAACCAGAATTGAAATACCAATTACTACAAGCACGGTAAAGGCAAGGCGCTGTAGTATGTATTTACCCATTCCCATAAATATACCTCCTGCTTCCTGGCCCGCCGCCAAGGAGGGCCATATTTTAACCTTTATTTACTTTTATTTAAAGGGAAATGACAGCGTACCCAATGGTCTCCGGTACCGCTTAAATCCGTATACCCCGGCTCTTCCGTTTTGCAGATATCCTGGCAATAGTCGCAGCGGGGATGGAATTTACAGCCGGAAGGCAAAGCCATCAGATCCGGCGGGTCACCGGAAATAATATTGAGCCGGCCGCCTTCTTTCATGGCGGTAATAGATCCCATAATACCTCGGGTGTAGGGGTGAGCCGAGTTTTCGAACAGGGTAAATACATCGCAGATTTCGATAAGCTGGCCGGCATACATGATAGCTACCCGGTCGGCCATTTCCGCCACGATGCCCAAGTCGGAAGTGATGAAAAGGATTGTGGTATCAATTTCTTTTCTTAACTGCTGCATCAAGCGCAGGATCTGAGCCTGGATGGTTACGTCCAGGGAGCAGGTAGGCTCATCAGCGATGAGCACCTTAGGCCGGCAGGACAAGGCTATCGCAATCATAATACGCTGCTTCATACCGCCGGACAGCTCATGAGGATAGTTATAATAACGTTTTTCCGGAGAAGGAATACGAACGATGCCCAGCATTTCAATAGCTTTTTTCTTGGCTTCCTCTCCTTTTAGGCCCTGGTTGATCTCTACGGCCTCCTGGATCTGCTGGCCGATGGTCTGGGATGGATTCAGCGAAGACATAGGTTCCTGAAGAATCATGGCCATGCCTTTACCCCGGACATCCTTCATGCTTTTCATGGGCAGGTCAAAAACACTAACGCCGTCCAGAACTACTTCGCCGGATTTGATTTTGCCGGGAGGCCAAACCACAAGACGAAGCATGGAAAGAGCTGTTACCGTTTTGCCGCTGCCGCTTTCGCCCACCAGCGCCAGGCATTCTCCTTTTCTGACGGAAAAGGATACGCCGTCAACGGCTTTCACTTCGCCTTCCCGGAGGAAGAAGGAAGTACTTAAGTCCTTGACGCTAAGAATAATATCCTTGGTTTTAGTCTCTTCCAAAATGAACACCTCCTATTTTACTAACCATAGCAAAAAATCCCTCTCCCCCTTTTTTGATCTATCAGAACTTTAACTTCTCGCAGCTTAGCCAGCCTGGAGAAAGGTTCTTCCCGAACGAAAAACATTGGTTATCTTTTGACATTAACGTAGGTTAATATAGATTGGAAAAAAAATAATAAGTCTTCGCTTATGTCTATGCAAATTGCTTAAACATTAGCCTATATTTTCTTTCCGACAAAGCTCGGCATTTTCCTCATTTTTTATGGAAAAAGGCACAAAAAAGTAAAGAAAATGAAAACATAGGCTTAATAATTCTCCGCTAGTTGCAAAACTCCTGCAAGAACGGGAATATACTATGCTGTTTTTTGCAGCCAAAATTATAAAAATATACGGCAAAAAGCATAATAAATAGTCAAATGCGTATAAATATAACAGGATATAATTTTCAGACTATTTATTCATAACCGATGTTAAGAAAAAAAGGCTATAAGGCAATAGTCACTTAATGAAATTTAGCTGTTTTATTCTTTTATTAGTTACAGTTTATCCCGAAGTTAACCTAGACTAATTTTAATGTATAAATATTTTTATTATTTCATAGAATTGGCAATAAAATACCGCTGTGCCGGAGAAAGGCAGACAGCGGTATCTTTTTCAGCTTATTTCTTTAAATCTTATTTTAATCCGCCGCCGGCCAGGAATTCCCGGATCAGCACTTCTTTCTCCATTTCCAGAGCGGTAAAATCCATGGCCTTGACGTAATAAGTTTCCAGATGATCATGAATTTTTTTATTTTCCGCCATTAGCTTCTGGGCCCGTTGCCGGGCGTCCTCAATAGCCGTCAGCAAAAACTCGGCTTCCAGCTCGTTGCGCCCGTTTAGGTTCTTATGATACCAACGCTCCAGTTCTACGGTTTTGCATTTGTCGCCGGGGGCTTCACCGTTAAGATAATAAAGGGCTTTTAATTCCGGCAAAAAAACGGCATTTAGGGCATCGGGCTCCTGGGGATCATGAACAAACCAAACGCCATAGCCTTTGCCTTGGGCCTTAGTACCAATATAGTTCAGCACTTTGGTGCCGATAGCCAGGTCATCGGTAATAAACTGATAGCCCTTTTCCGCTTGCTCAAAAAGCTCGTCAAAATGGCTGACCAGGCCTTGGGGGGCCATAATGGTGTAAAACCGGTGCCGGCTGGGTTCTTTCGGTATACTGTTGCCCACTAGCTGCTCTTTCAATAACTGATCCAGCCAGGCCTCCATACCCTCTTCATCCAATCTGATCTTGTAAAGGCTTTGGCGCCGTTCTGCAAAATCCCGGGCTTTTTTCAATAAAGCATAAATTTCTAAAAACATCTTTTTGTTTTCATTGGTAAGAGAGAGTATTTCCTGCCGGTATTCTTTGAGGATATCCCGGCGCCAAAAGCGGCCCAGGTCTACAATCATATCCCGTACCCCGGGGTAGACCGGATCCCGGGTATGGGGGGCCGTACCATCCATAATCGCCAGGCTGAAATCCCGGATGATCACACCGTCCAGAGAGCGGGCGTCGGAGGAACACCACAAAAGCTCCGTTTCCAGCCCGGCTTCAGCCAAAGCCTTGCCGATACGGCGCATTAAAGTAGCCTTGCCTGTACCTGGCCCTCCTTTTAAAATATACAACTGATCAATACCCTCCAGATTGGTATCCCAATGAGATAAGTATCCTTGGTAGGTAATGGCCCCGGGGAAGTATTGTCTGATATTCTTTTCCATAGTAACCCCCTTTGCTGGTCATGCGGCTAAACTTTACTTCATATAATATGCCGCCTGATTTACCGAGGTGCCCGCTCGGGGAGATATATCTGCCCCGTTAATGGGGCCTGGGGATGAACAGGTGAAGCCGAAAAGTACCGTTGCTGACGAAAACTCTCATCTGACCACCGTATTTATCAACGGCAGCCTGCATGCTTTCCAGACCGAGGCCCCGGCCCTTTTCCCCTTGCTTGCCGGGGAGCCGGGAGCCCCGGTATCTTTCTATGGGCTTTGCAGCTATGGGGTTTTCAATTTCACAATAGATACCTTCGTCGAAGAGGAACGTAAGAGCAATACCTAAGGAAGGGTCTTGCTGCGGCAAACGGCCGCATTCTTCTAAGGCGTTGTCCAGAGCATTGCCCAGCAAGGCCACCATATCAGCGGCATCCAGCCAGGGCAGCTCTTCCGGCAAAGTGCCTGAGGATTGGAGGGGAATACCCATTTCTGCACCTTGCCGTTTTTTTAAAAAAAGGATGGCGTCTACAGTGAAGTTGCCCGTAAATAAAGGCGGCTCCAGCTTTTGCCGCAATCCCTGAATATATTGAGAGATGCCTTCTTCCCTGCCGGCGGCAGAAAGCATCTCCAAATAGCCGATATGCTTGCGGATATCGTGGAGAGTATGCTCCATTTGGGCAAAAGAGAATTTCAACTCCCGGTTATGCTGGTCCTGAAAGGCTTTTAGCTTTTCCAAAAGACGAAGGCGTTCTTCACTAAAGCTTTTATGATCCTGAAAACATAGATAGGAAAACACCGCCAGCATTACCAGCAAGGCAAAAAAACAGCCCAAAACCAAAAAAAGAATTTGTTTCTTTGTAAAATCCCCTAAGGGAAACATCTGAAACAGCAAGAGGGAAGTATAGAGGGCCAGCACAAAGAAAATCAGCCAATGGCGGCGGTCGCCGTCCTTACGGAAAAAGCTTCTGATGAAGAAAGCTAATATTAATGGAAGCAAAGAACGGAAAAAAAAGATGAGGATGTTGAGACTGATATCCTGAGCGGCAGCGGTTGGCGGCCAAAGCTCCGGCTGGAACAGGCAGATAATGATGGCGGTAATCCCATCGCAGGCCGTAAAAATCGTATAGGTCACAGCTATTAGAAGGGATTTCCGTTTGAGACTGCCGCGGAAGAAGAGGTGGGCCAGCAGAAAATCCGCCAGCCAGTTAACCAAAAGCCCCTGCCAATAGGCCCCGGGCCAATACAACCGGTTAATCAACTGGTAAAAGATTTGTCCCAGAAAAAAGCATAAGACGGGGCCTGCACCGGGCCGCCGGCGGGGCAGCAAAGAAGCCAGCAAAAAGAAGGTGGTAAGTGCATCAAAAAACATCATGAGACAATCGATAAATGCAATCAATAGCTCCACCTTTCCACCTCTTTCAGTAGTTTGATATAAAGGCTTTTGCTGATCGGCAATAATTGGCCGTTAGCCAAAAGAAGCTGACGCCGGGACTTGTCTATTTCTTTGATCCATCCAAGATTAACGATAAGGGAACGGTGGATTTTAACGAATTGCCGGGGCAGCTGCCCTTCCAGCTCCCCCAGTTTGCCATACCAGCTATAGCAGCCTTGGTAAGGATAGGCTTTGATCAGGCGGCCGCAACTTTCAAAGTAAAGCAGGGAATCTAAAGGGGGCAAAAAAATTTTCGTTTTATTGAAGATAAAAAAATGCCTTTCGTTTGTAAAAGGCAGCAGGTACAGCTCATCAATAATCCGTTTAACCTTCTGCCGGGATATGGGCTTAACCAGATAGTCGAAAGCCCGGATATCATAGCCTTGCAGAGCGAATTCCCGGTAATGGGTAACGATGACGATTGTTACAAAGGGCTGGAGTTTGCGCAGCTCCCGGGCCGTATGCAAACCGTCCAGGCCCGGCATTTGAATGTCCAAAAAAATTAGATGCGGGGGCTCCTTTTCACAGAGCCGCAGCAAATCCAATCCGTTGGTAAAGCAGTACACCGCTCCTTGCTCCGGCAAATATTCGTTAACCAATTGGCTCATTTGGTTTAAAAAAACCGGATCGTCGTCGCATAAAGCTATGCGCCTTATTCCTTTTTCACAGCCCCAAGAAGAGGCCATACTTTGATGGTCAAGCATTTCACTACATTTCCTCTCCTATCTGTGACAAGGTCAGCTTAAGCAAGATGATTCCGGCTATAGTAGGTGTAAAACCCCTGGCACAAGGACCATGGGTGGCGGGAGGTATGCCTTGGCCTATACATTGGCGATAAAAATCAGCCGTTATCTCATCAAACGGGGCGCCGCCGCCGCCGAAGATGAAGACGTGCTGGCCTATGGCCTTTTTGACCTATTGGCCGCTATGGAGCAAAATCTGATCTTACTGTTTTTGGGGCTTATTTTCGGTGTATTACCGCAGATTTTTTGTTATGAGCTTTTCTTTTGCCTGCTGAAGCCCAATATCGGCGGCGCCCATGCCAAAACTCACGGCAGCTGCCTGTTGATTTTTACGACGATGGCTTTTCTTACGGCTAAAGGCTCCTTCTTGTTACCTCAGTCCTGGCTTTGGCCCGGGGCTTTTGTTGGCGCCGGCCTGGCCCTGCTGCTGGTTCTCTGGCGGGGGCCCGTAATCCATCCCAATGCCCCGGCCAGTATGCAGAAGAGAAAAAAATTCCGAGTAATCGGAATCTGCGTTGCTCTAAGCCAGACCATAGCGATCTTTTTGGCCTATAAAATTGCCGGAGAATGGGCGGCCGGGGTTGCTTTTTGCGGAAGTATGGGAGAGGCCACAGCGTCGCTGTCCCTGCTAATCCCATCACCTGACAATAATCCCTAGGAAAGGAGTGAAGCATACTTGAAACAGGTTCCTAAGAGCGTACCCTTCCTGCTGCGGCAAGCCTCAACCTTAGCACAAACAAATGCCCGTCGCACCGCTGGGTTCTTCTGCAAAACACATTTGTTTCAACCGCCAGTCCCGGACAAATTGAAGGACAAATAAACCCTCAGCACCCGCCCAGCCGGGTGCCTTTTTATTATATATTACCAATATGATATTTTCAAGCAAATAAATATAGCAATAAGAATAAATTATATGATCATTAATATCACTAGGCTTAAAATAGTCAGAATTAGATAACATTTCCTTAATTTGAACTATTATAATGGAGGTAGCTGCCAGGCTGGCGTATTGGGAGGGTTCAAATGATTGGAAAGCGTTTGAAGGCATTGAGGGATGAGGCGGGAATGTCACAGGCGGAGCTGGCTGCTCTGATCAATGTTTCTCCCGGCATGATTTCAAAATATGAAAACGATGAGAGCAATCCTATCGATGAAAATAAGGTCAAGCTGGCAAAAGAGCTGAATACCACCACCGACTATTTGCTGGGAGCTTCCGACGAAATGCATCCCGTTGCTTACCAAATCCCTCGATACTTTCTGGAGAATGATACAGATACGTTAAACGAAATTATGGGTTATTTTATGTATAAGAGCGACGGAAAAACCAAGGAAATGCTGACTCTTTGGGAAAGACTGCCGGAGAAGAAAAAAGAAAGATATTTGTGGTTGATTAAAGACGAGCTAAATATAGAAGACTGAAGTAGCGCGGGCAAAGCAGCGCAGGCGAAGTAATGTAATATAAGGCAAACTAAGGGGATGTACCAAAATGACTTTAATGAAGTCATTAGGAACATCCCCTTGCTGTTTACTAAGGCTAAACACTCAAAAATTGAAGTTATGTGCTGGCAGCCTCAACCGCCGGCTACTGGTTTGCCGGAGCGTATTCGTTGACTTCGCTGTGCATAAGCGCAGTTTTAATGGCAAAGTCGGAAAGCTCCTGGCCCAGGCCCGGCCGGTCGGGTACAATATATTTGCCGTTGACGGGCTGCATTTCGTATTTGCCTAAAACGTTAATGCAATCCTGGGTGGTGCGGAAATGATGCTCATGGATGCCGAAATTAGGAATAGCGGCTTCCAGGTGCAGGGAAGCGGCGTTGGTTATGACGGCGCCGGCCACATGGACCTGAACCCGGGCATCGAAAACATGGGCCATATCCGCAATCTTCTTCAGCTCGCTGATGCCGCCGCAGTTGCAGGCGTCGGGCTGGATCAATTGAATAGAGTTGTCTTTAAAGAAATTATAGTAACCCCAGCGGGAGTAAATGCGCTCACCGGCAGCCAACGGCGTGCGGATGCGTTGGCGCAGTTCCTTCATCATTTCCGGATTCAGCATGGTTACGGGTTCCTCATAGGCCATCATGTTGTATTTGTCGCAAAGCTCCCCAATGCGGATGGCGGAGTTGAGGTCGGTCTGGCAATGGTTTTCCACAATGATATCGATATCCGGAAATTCTTCCCGGATGGCGGCCATCCGTCCTTCTATGCGCTTATACAGGCTGCGGTCGGGAAAGCCTTCTTTAGCCAGATGGGAGATGGTTTTAGCGTTTTCATCATAAGTCGTAAAATCGATTTTTACGGCGTCATAGCCTTCGCCGGCAGCATGGCGGACGATTTCCACATATTCCTTGTCGCTGCCCCAGGGGCCGATCTTCGTGGTCCAGCCGAATTGCAGCTGCGACGCATAGCAGCGCAGCTCATCCCGGCATTTGCCCCCCAGCAGTTTATAGATAGGCACGCCCAGGGCCTTGCCCTTGATGTCCCACAAGGCAATATCCAGGGCCGACATGCCGGCAAATACCACTACGCCGCCTCCTTGGCCCCAAAAGCTACCCTTGAGAATCTGTTCCCATATCAGTTCGGTATTCATGGGGTCCTGACCGATGACATGCCTGGCCATGTCGATGACCATGCCGTAAGCAGCGGTATAACCGGTGCCGTAAGCGATGCCGGCCTCGCCGTCGCCATAGATGCCCTCGTCGGTATGAACCCGGCAGCAGATGGGCATTCTTTTGCCCCGCTGCTCGCCGGCATCCAGGACATAGACGTCTACCTTAGTAATTTTCATGCGGTAACCTCCCTGTAAATAATATTTCTATTACGCCCTCCCGGGCGGCAGATCCGGGTTTATTGAACGGTGACCCTATCACAATTGCGGAAGGCCGTTTCCGAAAGCTCGTTGCCCAGGCCCGGCAGATCCGGCACCTCGAATTTGCCTTCTGCCGGCTGGTAATCATAGATGCACAGCTCCCGGTTATATCTGGTTCTGGCATAAGTATGGTGCTCATGGATGGCAAAATTAGGGATGGCACACTCTATATGCAGGGCGGCGGCGGTGGAAAGGGGACTGCCACAGGCATGAATCTGAACGCCCACATCAAAGGTATAAGCCATATCGCAAACCTTTTTTGTTTCCGTAATACCGCCGCAAGTGCCGATATCCGGCTGAATGACCTGGATGGCATTTTCCAGGAAGTATTCAATAAACTGCCAGCGGGTGTAGATACGCTCACCGTTGGCAATGGGCAGGCCCGTTTCTTCGTGGACAAATTTAGACAGCCGGGGGGTGGGGGTAGTAGGCTCTTCATAGTAGAAGATGCCGTATTTTTTCAGGGCATTACCCAATTGGCTGGACGAAAGTGCATCGGTAAAGGAGTGGTTTTCCATAATGATGTCCACGTCGGGGCCGATGGCCTCCCGCACCGCTTTAATCCGGCCTTCGATTACATTGACATAGGACGGGCTTAAGAGCCCCAAACGGTCCTCGTCGCCATACTTGCCCCCTTCGGGAGTAAAGGTAAAGAAGTCGATTTTGATGGCGTCGTAACCCTCGGCCACAGCCTTTCGCGCCTCCCGGGCGTAGTCTTGGGGCGAAAGCTGAGGCACGATATCCTCCCCCCAGCCGAACTGAAGCTGGCTGGCGTAGGTGCGCAGCCGGCTGCGCCGCTTGCCGCCCAGCAACTGGTAGAGTGGTGCATTATAGTATTTGCCTTTGATATCCCAGAGAGCGATATCGATGGCGCTGATGCCGGAGAAAATCACCGGACCGCCGTTTTGGCCCCAAAAAGTACTGCGGTAGAGTTTATCCCAGATGATCTCGTGATTCAGGGGATCCATGCCGATAATCAGCTTAGCAAAATTCTGCAGCATACCGAAAGCGGCAAACTGGGCTTCACCGTAAGCCAGAGCAGCTTCGCCATCGCCGTAAATACCTTCATCAGTATAAATGCGGCAGACAATAGGCCGCCAATGGCCGTCCTTCAGGCCGGTTTTGAGGTGAAGCACATCTACCTTGGTAATTTTCATAATGCGGTATCTCCTATCTTCATTTTTGTAAATCTTTACTATTTGCGGGAATTAAGCGCCGGCTAACCGACGATAAAGAGGGAAATTTGCGGTATAAAGGCAACGATAAAAAATGCCAGGATCAGGCCAAGAATAAATACTGCCGCCGCCCTGGTGATTTTGTCGATGCTGATGCCGGTCATAGAGGCCCCCACAAAAAGGTTCAAGGCCACCGGCGGCGTGACGAAGGCGATAGCCAACCCCAGAACCATGATCACGCCGAAGTGGATAGGCGTAACGCCTACCTGCTGTACCACCGCCAGCAAGGTGGGAGCAAGGATGACCACAGCGGGAGTGGTCTGAACAAACATGCCGGTAATGAAGAGGATAATAAAGATCAAAGTCAAGACCATAAAATAGTTGCTGGATATACCGAAAATAAAGTTGCTGACGGCTTCGTTAACCCCTAGAAAGGCAAAGACGGAGCCGGTGGCCCGGGCCGGAGCCATGACGAACATGGTGCCGGCAATAAACACGGCATTGTCCTTAAAGATTTCCCACAGCTTTTTCAGCTTTAGCTCTTTGTAAATGAAAAACCCTACCAGAATACCGTATACGGCGGAAACCACAGCAGCTTCCGTGGCGGTGAAGATACCGCCGTAAATGCCGCCCAGGATGATCAGCGGCATAACCAAAGCCGCCTTGGCATCCCAAAAGCTCTTAAGCATATTGTTGAAGTTGAATTTGTTTCGGCCCTTCAGACCATGCTTTTTGCAGTAGACATAATTGATGACCATCAATATAC
This sequence comes from Clostridia bacterium, assembly GCA_018436095.1. Taxonomy (GTDB): domain Bacteria; phylum Bacillota; class Peptococcia; order DRI-13; family UBA5745; genus WRMS01. Next base: position 178,333 of record JAHDMJ010000011.1, read on the forward strand.
CTCCCACCACCAGAGCCGGACCCAGGCCGGCGATAAAAAGATCACCGATAGAGACGTTGCAGGTAACGCCGTATAGCACCATGGGATAGCTGGGGGGCACGATAATGCCCAGGCCGCCGGCCACACAGATCAAACCTGTAGCGTAAAACTTGTTATAGCCCTCCCTTACCATCATCGGAATCATGATGGTCCCGATGGCGGCAACCGTGGCCGGAGCGGAACCGGAGACGGCGCCGAAAAACATGCAGGCAATGATGGTCACCATGCCCAGGCTGCCGGTAATGCCGCCCACCATGGCATTGGCCGCATTGACCAGCCGCTTGGACAATCCGCCGGTTTCCATGATCGCCCCGGCCACCATGAAGAAGGGCAGGGCCAGCATGGTGAAGTTGGCCACGCCGGAATACAGGGATTGGGCAAGGTAATTGGCGGTAGTAACGGGATTCAGGCCGATTAAAACGAACAAAGAGATGAATAGGGCTACGGCTATGGGCACCCCCATGAACATCAGGCCGAACATTGCAAGAAACATAATACCCGTTGCCATTAAACGCTCTCTCCTTTCTCCAGCCCCGCAGCAAATTGCTGATACTCCCGTTCACAAGCCTCCAGATCCAGAGAAGGCTTGGATGCCCCTAATTCCGCCGCGTTTTCCCTGGTCAGCTTCATGGTATCCTGGACGATACGGAAAACGGTGAGAATCAGGGAAACAGGGATAATTGAGTAGACCACCGCCTTAGGCATGCGCAGCATGGTGGTAACGCTGGAGCCCAGCAGTTGAATGACATTCACCATAACTATGCAGATATAGACGTTGAAGGCGCCGAAAATGATATTGGAAAAAATCAAAAGGAAACGTTTAACCTTGAAAGGCACCATGTCAAGCACGAAATCGATGCGCAGGTGTTTGCGGTAGGTTACGGCTCCTGAAACGCCGAAGTAGATCATCCAGACGAACATGATGGTGCCCAGCTCTTCCATCCAGGTAAAGGAGTGTTGCAGAGCATAACGGCTGATAACCTGAAGGGTCAGCAGAATCGTCAGAATGAAGAAGCAAATAGTGGCGGTATAGACTTCAAAATTATTTAAAAAAGTTTTTAAATTAAACTTACCCTCCTTCAATTAAACCCCTTCTTTCGCATTGTGTTTTGGGAAAAAGCCGCCCTGCTATTTTTTGCCGGCCATATAATCATCTACAAATTTGATGAGCCTATTGAAGTCTTCCGTTCCCATGTTTTCCTCCACCTTGGCCCAGACCGTCTTGACCTTATCCTGGAACAGCCGCAGCTCGTCAGTGGTGGGCTCATAAATTTGGACGCCGCTGTCGGCAATGGTCTTCAGGAAGCCGTCGGCAAAAACTTGGGTTTTTTCCCGGCCTTTATTTTGAGCTTCAATCATCAGCTCTCTGATCAGCTGCTGTTCCTCGGCGGAAAGCTTGCTCCAGAATATAGGACTGGCGGCGGGAATAGTGGCGGTATAATTGTGGTTGGTAATCGTCATATAAGGCTGCAGCTCATAAACCTTGGAAGAGACGATGTTGGATACGGGATTTTCCTGGCCGTCCACCATTTTCTGCTGCAAGGCTGTGTAAAGCTCGGAATAGGCCACCGGCGTCACAGCTGCTCCCAAGGCGGACCAGGCAGCCATCTGGATATCGTCCACCATGGTGCGCAGCTTAATGCCCTTCAGATCATCGGGGGTGCGCACTTCCCGTACCGAGTTGGTCAGTTCCCGAAAGCCGATATCAAAGTAGGCCAGAGGAATAACAGATGTATCTGCCTCCGCCTTCTGCCGCCAGCTCTGGCCCAGCTCGGAGTCCAAGACGGCGTAGGCGGTATCAAAATCAAAGTAGAGATAGGGAATATTCAGACCGGCAAAAGCATTGGTATAGTCCGACCAGGAACCGTTATTCATGATGCCGACATCGAAGGAGCCGCTTTGCAAGCCGCCGATATATTCCTCGGAAGTGGAGGCCAGCTGGCCGTCGGGGAAAACCTTGGCGGTAATGCGGCCATCCGTGCGGGCTTCGATCTCTTTGACGAAGTAATTGACGCAGACGCCCAAAGCGGTAGTACCCTCACCGTTAAATTCTACGGTAGGGGAAGAAGAAGCGATGCGGATATTGATTTTTTCGCCTACTGCGGCAGCGGAGCTGCCCGAACCGCTGCCGGCAGGTGTGCCGCCGCCGGAGGGTGCGGTGCTGCCGCAAGCTGATAAAGAAAGAGCCAGGGTCAGGGAAAGGATGCCGGTGATCATACGTTTAATTTTGTTATTCACGTTGTCTGTCTCCTTTCGTTTTAAGAGTATTCCATCTTTTCTGAACCAGATCCCTTCCCCACTTTTATTTACATTTAACCCATTTATTTATATAATGGTGAGTAAATGCAGAAAAAAGGCAGGGCCGGTTTAGCTCATCACATTCCCAATGTAGCAAGAAAAATCTGGAGTGTCCAATTCCTTTTGGAATCTGATTCATTACTTCCGCACATGTGTTATCAGAAGGGAAGGCGTTTATGAATTATCAATCGCTGATTTATTTCAAAACGGTAGCGGAGCTGCAGCATTATACCCGGGCCGCCAATGAGCTGTACATTACGCAGCCGGCTCTTTCCAAAGCCATCCGCAACCTGGAAAGCGAATTCGGCACCGCCCTGTTTCAGAAAGATGGCCGAAACGTAACCCTGACCAAAAGCGGCAAGCTGTTTTATGAGTATGTGAAACGCTCCGTAGATGAAATTGACGAGGGCATCGCCGCCGTCCGCCGCCTGACGGATATAGAGCGCAATACTATTTTCCTGTCGGCTTTATTCTCCATGTACGCTATCTATTTGCCCGACAAGGTTCTGCGTTTTCGCCATCAAAATCCCGGCTGCCGCTTCTCAATGGAGTATAAATATACCACCGCAATTCTTCATGACGTTTTGAAAGGCCGGGCAGAATTAGGAATTTGCAGCGATTTCGATACGAAAGGCGAATTTTCCTCATTAAAAAAGCTTGTCTTATATAAAGAACCCATCAGTTTGTTGGTTGGCAAAGACCATCCTTTTGCCGGCCGCAAGAAAATCAGTGTGGAAGAGCTCAGGGGGGAACGTTTTATTGTTTACATACGCAGCAATCTGGGCACCAATAAGATCATTGCCGATTTGTGCAGGCCCTACGGTTTCGAGCCCAATATCGTAGCCGAGGCTTACAATGATTACGGCGTTTTCGGCATGGTTTCGGCCGGAGACGGCATTGCTATTATTCCCACCATCGGCGTTCTTAATTTTAACGGCATTACCCAAGTGGCTCTGGATGTGGACTTCCCCCTTACCCGGGATATCAACATCGTATGGAAGGCCAATAGCCAGCTATCGCCTATGGCCGCTCGCTTTCGCAATATGCTGGTGGAATGCTCCAGATTAGAGGCTGCCGAACAAGCCGCCGGCCAAGATACCGTACAAGATGCCGGCCGGGATACCGGCCTAGCCTCTGATTGACCGGCTCCGCATTTTACGGCAAGCGGAACTAAAGAAAGCACAAAACAATGCAGACAGTTTATGGGGGGTGCCCCGCAAACTGCCTGCATTATTTTGAGGATGAGAGAGTAATAAAGAATCTAAACTCCCGCAAAATTAAACCATACAGCGAAAAAGTCAATAATTATAGCTTATTCCTCTGGCTCTGGATCAAAAGGGAAAAGTTTGCTTTAGGCACAGGCTTTGCAGCAAATTTGCATTATTGTGCAGGCCGCTCCGTTAAAAGTTGCTGCTCGCTGAGAGCTGGCCCCCATTTTCTTGAAAAATGTGCAAAATTGCAGGTTTGTTATCGTTTGGTTAGGCTAACTGTGCAAAATTGCAGGTTGGTCACCCTCAAATTACTGCTTTGTACCAGATTTAGCCCGAAAATGGGGTGAAAACCCTATTTCCAGGCCAAAACACCTCCTACAAACTTGCAGTTTTGCACAAAAACCCCTTCGCCAAAGTACAAACTTGCAATTTTGCACAAACGAGGCTCCACACCCCCAACGAAGGGCATTTTATAGAGGCCGCAACCGTCACCACTGCATAGCCATTACTACTGCACAACGCTAATATCTGCAATCCAGTAGGCAGCGGCTTGGTCAGGCTGCCTTGGCTCAGCACCCGGCGTCAGGGCAGGGTTCGATGGCATCCGTATTGTTTAATTCTGCGGGAAGTCAGGAAAAGAAAGAAGGAGAAAATGATTTCTTTTAGTAACGGATCTATAAATGAAACAGAGAAACCTTGATATAGCAAGGCTTTCCGGCCCGGCTTCAAAAAGGGAGGAAGCCGGCGGCGGCTTGCCCTGAGAACAGGCAATAGATATAATAGGGAAAATTCACCATCGGATTTGCCGGCGCCGGCAATCCACAGGAAAGAGGTGGCAGGGTTTGAGACAACTCATTGCAGTTTTGCTGGCTATTGCCTGTATTCCCGTTTTATTAAAAAGAAAAATTGCCGTCGGGCCCACACTGTTGCTGGCCGGAATACTTGCCGGCGGCCTGGCGGGTATTTTGCCCGCCGCTATTTTGGAAGCCTTTACTGATGTATTTACCAACCGGGCCAGCCTTTCCTCCGTTTTAATTGTCATCGAAATAGGTATGCTGAGCTATCTCATGAACTGCTACGGCATTCTCAAGGAGGCAGAGACAGCCCTGCGGATACTGGTGCCTAATCCCCGGGCCATTATTATGCTTATGCCCACCATGGTTGGCGCTTTGCAAGCTCCCGGCGGCGCGGCTTTATCCGCCCCCTTTGTCAACAACCTGGGCAAAGAAATGGGACTGAGCAAGGCTCAGCGGGCCAACATCAACATGATTGCCCGTCATGTGCTGATGCTGCTGCTGCCCTTTTCTACCAATATGCTGATTGTTCACGACCTGGTGCCGGATCTGAGCATCCCGGGACTGGCCGCCCTTAATCTGGGTTTTGTGGTTTTGATGCAGGCGTCAGGCTACTTTTTCTTGCTGCGCAGCAGCCAGCCTATAGATATGCCCAAGTCAGCCCCGCCGGAGAGACTAAAGGCCCTGGGCCGGCTGCTCTTTGCTCTTGCTCCCATTTATCTGGTGATCATGCTCAAGGCAATTTTTAATATTCCGTATACGGCGGCCTTAATCTTTTCTATGCTGGCTGTCTTTTTTATGAGCAATAAAGAGGATTTCCGGAGGCGTTTAATAGCCAGCTTCAACCGCAATACAGCCATGATGATTGTGGGCATCTATTTCTTTCAAAATATTGTAGGCGGTATGGATGAGATGCTGGAGCTTTTCCGCCGTCTGATCGGCGGCCAAACGGGCTGGGCTTTTTTGGCTTTGGTGGCCCTGGCGGGAACAGTCTTTGGCTTAGCCACCGGGCTAATGTATCTTTCCGTGGGCATCTTGATTCCTATTGCCGCCAGTCTGCCTTATGCCAGCGAAGGCGCAAGGCTCATCGCCTTGTCCTATACCTTTTGCTGGAGTTTTCTGGGCTACTATTTTTCGCCTATCCACCTCTGCCAGTTGCTGACGGACCAGGAAGTAGGCTGTACAGTGGGAGAGCGCTACCGTAATTACCTGCCTTTCATGGTGGTTTTACCGGCAATTACCGTAATGCTCTATTTTGTGTATCATCTGATTCTCCCTTAATGGCCGCTCTCACGTTATCTGCCTCATACGGTAGAAAGGGCAATTGACAGTAGGGTAGGAGCGTCCTATGATATAGGGAAAGATCAATATGTGCGGGTTGCATCTCTCTATTGAGAGTACAGCCCTTACTCATAGAACTATATGCAGATGCGATAGCGCAGCCCTTGCTGAAAGAAGGTTAAAATGATAGAATGAAAAAGTTACACAATTTCAATAGATAAAAGGATTACAGAAAAATGACGGAGCAACAAGAGACACAGCAAGAAACTCAACAGGTCCAAAAGAAGAATAGATTAAAAAGCCAAGCCCCCCGGCTGGCTTTATTTATGGCGACGCTGATTTGGGGCAGCTCTTTTGTAATGATGAAAAATGCCGTAGGCGCTTTCCCGCCCAATTATTTGCTGATGATCCGCTTCGGCGTTTCCTGCCTGTTTTTAAGCCTGATTTTTTGGCGGCGTTTAAAAGCCATCGACAGAAGCTATCTGACGCAAACGGCTATTATCGGCTTGTGCTTATCTCTGGCCTATACGCTGCAAACCTTAGGCATTCAACATACCACGCCGGGGAAAAACGCTTTTTTGACGGCAATCTATGTTATTATCGTGCCTTTTCTCCACTGGTTTGTGGAAAAGCAAAAGCCCGGCGGCAAAAACCTGCTGGCGGCTGTAGTCTGCCTGGCCGGTATCGGCCTGATTTCTCTGACCAGCCAATTAACCATCGGGCTTGGAGATGGCTATACACTGCTGGGCGGGTTCTTTTTCGCAGCCCACATGGTATGCGTAGGCTTTTTCAGCCAGGATAAAGATCCTATATTAATCACTATTCTGCAATTTGGTTATTGTGCGCTGTTCTTTGGTATTGCAGCCCTTTCTTTAGAGACTTTCCCCCGGACTATTGATGCCGCCGGAGCCTTTAATCTGTTTTATTTGACGTTTTTCTGCACCAGCCTGGCCCTTTTGCTGCAGAATTACGGCCAAAAATACACCAGCCCCTCCACCGCCTCCTTGCTGCTAAGTCTGGAATCCATTTTCGGCGTTTTGTTTTCCGTATTTTTTTACGACGAGGTTCTTACTCTCCGTCTGGTTATCGGTTTTGCCTTGGTTTTCGGAGCTATCCTGATTGCCGAGGGCAATTTTTCGCTAAAAAGCCGTTCCGAGCTGAGCCTGGCCGGCAATGAAGCAGCAGAGCAACAAAATTAGAAGCCTTTGAGCCTATCCATTTATAACGATTTATAACGATGGGGCTGTTTCTTAATTTGAAACCGCCTCATCGTTTTTTCTTTGCCTGCACAGTGCTGACGGCGCTGACGGCACTGCGGCACCGAAGTGTGCAAAAATCGAGGTTGTACAAGAAGTTAGCATCTGCTTATACGGGATCAACCGAAAAAATTTCAGATCCGGGCAAGAAATGGGTATAAAGCCGAAAATATTACGGCCGTTTAGCTTGAAGACCTGAGAAATCAATGCACAACCTCGATTTTTTGTGCAGACGGGTCAACGCGGCAACGCAGCAGCGGGTCAGCGGGTCAGCGGGGCAGACGGGTCCCGGGGCGGGCAATAGCATCATCAAGGCAACGCAGCAGCCGTAAAGCCTGCAATGTGATTGCAGCCCTTAAATCAGGGCCAGGGTCTTTAGTATATATAAGGCTGCCGTAGTGGTAAATACGGAAAATACCGTCGAAAACAGAGTCCCCGCAGCCGCCAGGCTGCCGTCTCCCCCCATGGCTGCCGTCATTACATAGGTAGCGGAAGGATTGGCAGCAGTAAACAGTATAGCGATGATCGCCAAATCCAAACCCCGAAAACCAAGCATCACCGCTACCGGCACTACCAGCATAGCCAAAAACAAGGTTTTAATCAAAGCCGCCGTCACCCCATAAAATAAACGGCTTTTTATTTTGCTGACCTCCAGGCCGGCGCCGATGCAAAGCAAGGCTAAGGGTACGGCGATATCGCCGAGATATTGGACGGGTTTTAGCACCAGATGGGGCAGCTTGATGCTCATTATACTAAAGGGCAGACCGAGCAGCACCGCCAGAATCAAAGGGTTAGTAACCAGCTTGGCGCCAATGTCTTTAATCCCGGCTCCCAGGATGGGATTTTCCCCGTCCTCTTTGCTATCACTTTGGGAAAGGCAAAGAACCGCCAGGACGTTATACACCAGGGCCACCATAGCAAACAAGGGCGCACATTTAGCCGCCCCGGCTTCCCCCGCCATGTTGCGAACCATGGATAGACCTAAAATGGTAAAGCTGCTGCGGTAGGCGACGTGAATAAAAGCTCCTACGCTTTCCCGCCGTTTAATAAAGCGGCGGGCCAATACCCAGATAATTACATAGGTGATTATTGTTGCAAAAAAGCAATACATCGTCATTCTCAGATCTTTCATCTGATTGACGTCGGCGCCACTGACATCAAGAAAAATCCGGCTGGATATACACCAGGTAAAAACCGCTCCTCCGATTTTGTTCATCGCCCGCCGCTCCATGACGCCAAAATAAACCGCTAATGCGCCTAATAGAATCATTGTAAATGTAGGCAGCACTACATTTAAGCAAAAAATCAGGTTTTCCAGCAAAACAAATAAACCCCCTTTATAGCCGCTAAGCGCCATTATTTACGGCAAAAACAAGGAGAAAGCATGCCCGGCATCAAGGCACACTCTCCCCGCTCCCTGTTTATTAGGTTTTTATCACAGCCTTACTTCCGTTCCGGTAATACTCTCCAACAAAGTGACAATTACCGAAGCATCCTCTTCACCCCGGCCGCCGGAGAGGGCTGCCAAAAAATACTGCTGAGCCATAGCACCCATAATCACCGGCACCTGAAGCTCCCGGGCCAGGGTAGTGGCCAGATTCATGTCCTTGTGTTGAAGCCTGGCCTTGAAACCGCCGTTAAAATTTCTTTTGAAAACAAAGCCCGGCATTTTTACCCGGGAGGAGTAGCTTTCACCGGAACTGGAGTTAATGACCTGTAACAACAGCCTCGGATCAATACCCGCCTTCATGCCCAAAACCATGCCTTCGCATATTCCTACCAGATTAATGCCCGTCAACATATTGTTGATCAGCTTGATAGTCTGGCCGTTGCCGGTTTGCCCTACATAAAAGACTTCCTCCCCCATAGCTTGAAGCAGCGGCAGGCAGGTTTGGTAAGCTTGCTCATCACCGCTGGCGATAATGCTCAAGGTGCCCTCCGAGGCTTTGGCCACGCCGCCGCTGACGGGGGCATCGATATAGGCTATCTCTTTTGCCGCCAAGGCGGCTGCTATTTCTTTTGCTATCGTAGGAGAGCCGGTGCACATATCGATAACGGTTATACCGGGCCTCATGGCTTCTGCCGCTCCCCCTGGATCCAGCAAGGCGCTTTTGGTGTCTTTCGACTCCGGCAACATAGTGATGACAATATCGGAATCCGCCGCCACTGCCTTGATGCCGCTGCCTTTTTTTACACCCAGGGCCGCAGCTTTTTCCATATTGGCGGCCACGATATCGTAGCCCGTCACTTCATAGCCCTTTTTTACCAGGTTGGCGGCCATTAACGCTCCCATTGTACCTGTACCGATAAAACCAATCCTCATGATCAATCTGTTCCTTTCTCAGCGAATGCCGTCGCCGACAATCTCCTCTTTTTTGAGGCCGCCTAAGCGGGGCAAGGGTCTGCCGTTGTCGGCAAAAGCGGCGATAATCACCAGCTCATCATTTTTAGGAGCATCGGCTACCCTTACTTCCATGGCATCAAAATGGGATCGCACCAGGTTAGCCTCCCGGTGGACTAAGGGAACACATAATGGAGTACCGGCGGCGCCCCGAACTATCGTGGAGGGAATAATCGTTTTACAGGGATAGTTCAACGCCTGCCGCATACCATTACCGAATTTGACATGATTCATGGCGGCGCCGTGCTCAATTTCACCATCGCAGCCTACGATAGCGCCTTTGCCAAAGCTCTCGATATTTTCCCGGCCCAGAATTTCCATGGCTTTCTCCGTCAGAAGGACTCCAAGCTGGCCTCCCTTATCGATAAAAGGCTGCAGCTCCTCCAGGTATTGACCGGCTGCCGGGTTTTTGATTACGGCCATTACAGCCACCTTGTTTATCGGCTGCGGCAACTCTTTATCAGCTTCCCGGCAAACAGTCTCCTTAATTGTCACAATCTTTCTGATCTCAAACATATTTCACCCTCTTTCCATTTCGTCAGGCATTCTCAGCCTGCCAGCGCCTTTCTTTTGCTCTTGTTCATCATATACATAGCGGTTAAAGTTCCCCCTACGATTACATAGCCGATGATATCACTGGGCAAGCCCGGCATAATCGTGCATAGAGCCGCTAAGGTTAACAATCCCCGGAAGGCTATATTTACCGCCCCTTTGTACCAGCCTGTCAATGCAATGGACAAAGCAAAAACTCCTACTAAGGCTGAGACTAAAGAAGTGATTATGCTAATCACATCCCCTTGGAGCAGCAGGCTGCTGGAAGTACAGAAAGCGTAAGGAATGATAAAGGATACCAAGCCAAATTTGGCGGCCAGAAAGCCTGTCTGAAAAGGATTCACCTGAACCATGCCCGCCGCCGTGAAAGCGGCTAAAGCCACCGGAGGCGTGATATTGCCGATGCAGGAGAAGAAAAAGACGAACATATCCGCCGCCAGTTGCTCTACCCCCAAATGCACCAGGGAGGGAACGATCATGGAAGCCATAATGATGTAGGCGGCTACCGGCGGCATGCCCATGCCCAAAAGCAGGGCAATCAGCATAGCAAAGAACAGAGCCAGATATACGGAGTTTCCGCTCATGGCCATAATGACGGCAGAGACCTTGACGCCAAGGCCGGTCAGGGTGATGATGCCGACGATGATACCGGCAGTAGCGCAGGTTAATATGGTGGAAATAACGGCGCTGCCCCCCTCAGAAATGGCTTTATAAAGCTTGTTAGGCGTAGGCTTCGTTTCTTTTTTGAAGAAGGCCAGCACAACGATAATAGCCATGGCTACGCAAGCCGAGGGACTGGCTGGGTATTGGAAAAAGATCAGCAAGACGAAGAGAACGATTAAAGGCAAGAAAAGATAAACCTCTTTTATTGCATCTTTGTTGGCCGGCAGCTCTTCCTTGGTCAAAGCTTTCATGCCTATTTTATCCGCCTCAAAGCCGGCCTGAATAAATAGGCTGGCATAGTAGAGCACCGCCGGAATAATGGCGGCCACGGCAATGGAGCCGTAGCTGACCCCCCGCATCTCCGACATGACGAAGGCTGCCGCTCCCATGACCGGAGGCATGATCAGGCCGCCGGAGGCAGCTACCGCCAATATAGCGGCTGCCGTCATGGGAGCATAGCCGGACTTGATCATTAAAGGCAGCGTAAAGTTGCCGGTGGTCAATATGTTGGCTACGGCACTGCCGGAAACAGTGCCCATCAGCCCGCTGGCCACAATGGAGGCTTTGGCGGAGCCGCCTTTGCTGCGGCCCACCATGCCATAGGCGACTTTAATAAAATAGTCTCCTACGCCAAATATCTCCATGAAGCCGCCAAACAGGCTGTAGACAATAATAACCCCGGCGGCCACCCCCATGGAGGTGCCGTAAATCCCTTCCGTGCCTAATACCAGATAAGGCAGCACCCGGGCCAGTTTATAGCCCGCATGACCAAAGGGCGGCGGCAAATAGCGGCCAAACATAGCATAGGCTACAAAAGTCAGAGCAATGATGACCATGGGCCAGCCTAAAGTACGGACAGCGGCATAGATCAGCACGGCAAACAGAACGTAAGAAATGATGATATCCCACTGGTTATAGGCTCCCGCCCGCTGCACCAAAGATTTAAAGGTCAATACGATATAGGCTCCCGTGCCTACGCTAAGAAAAGCCATTGCCGTATCAATAACCTTAAACAGAGAGAAACCCGGCTTGGCCTTCTTCAGCAGCTGGCAAAAGGCGATCAGCAAGGCAACAGCCAACACCAGGCCCCGCTGAATTACCGCTGTCATCAGGCCAAATATTGAGGTATAAAGAGTAAAGGCTCCCAGAACAAAAGACAGTATGCTGATTACTTTCCCAATTACTTCGTCTTTAGGGAATTCTATGGCAGTATTCATTTTCTACCTCCCTTATTTGATCGCTCCTACTTCCTTAAAGTATTTAATGGCGCCGGGATGAAGAGGTACGCCGCCTCCCTGGGCTCCGGTTTCAGGGGTCAGCCGTTCGGCGGCTGAATGGACGTTTTTCATATGATCTAAATTTTCAAAAATTGTTTTAATGAAACGGTAAGCATAATCTTCGTCCCAGCTAGACAGGCACATCATATAATTACCATGGCCAATGGTCTGAACGTCAGTATCTTGCCCTCTATAGGTTCCCCCCGGTATCGTAATGGGGAAAAACTCCTTAGCGTATTCGTTTTCCGTATTCTCAATCAACTCTTTATCCACCGGCAGAAGGCGGATGGGCTTCCAGGAAGCCAGATCAATTACAGACGAAGTGGGATGAACCGTGTCAAAAATGGCGGCGTCAATTTGACCGGCTTTAAAAGCATCCACGCTTTCGGTGTAAGTAAGGTATTCGCCTTTATAATCCTTCCCGTCCACCCAGCCAAGGAGGCCTTCCAGGAAGGCATAAACTACCTCCGCATTGCCGCTGCCGGGCTGGCCGATAGAAATTTTCTTGCCCTTCAAGTCTTCCAGAGTTTGATAAGGGGAATCGGCCATAACGATGATATGAACCGGATTATCATACATCTGGAACAAAACATTTACGTCCTGCTTAGCGTCAAAAGGCGCTGCGCCAAGGTGGGCTTTTAAGCTGGTGGGGAAGCTGGCCAGGCCTACTTCAATATCTCCGCTGGTAAGAAGCCGCATGTTTTCAACGGAGGCCTTCGTAGACTCCACCGTGAACTGCATATTGGTCTTGTCGCTGACCAAGGTGCCGGCGCCAACGCCAAAGGTATAAAATACACCGCCGGTGCCGCCGGTGCCCATCCTCATATAAACAGGCTTATCATTATTGGCGGAAGTGCTTTCCGGCGAATCACCGGCGGAGAGAGAGGGGGCAGTAGCAGGTGAAGAAGAGCCGCTATTGCTGCCGCAGCCGGCCAGTAAAAACATAAGTGCAATTACAAAACTTAACATTTTGATTATTGTGTTTTTTTTCATTTTTCTTACCTCTCTTATCTTTGCTTCCCTAAAACACTTTACTTTTTCTGTCTTTTCATATCCGTCAGTCCAGATAAAGAATACCCCTCCCTCCATTTGCTTCTGTTAATTTAATTTTATAGCCTGGTCTGAAGACTGTCCATCAGCAACCTTTTTGTAGAACCACAATATAGAAGTTGTGCTTTCCCCAGCTTTCCGGATTTTTAGACCAATTTTGATTTATTAAAAAGAACTTTCACCAAAAAAGAGAGGTTGCCGCAAATTTGCAGCAACCTCATCTAATTTTACAATAAAAAGAAGCAGGCTATTTTTCCTGATAGCGGTATAATATTGCCTGTTCCGCCAGCATCTCAATAAAGACCTTAATATACTGTGCCTGAAAGATGTTTTTGTGGTAAAAGGCAATCATCCGATAGGCTGGAAAATCCCCGTTCACCGGATAGATATTAAGCTGGTTATCAACGGGCTGCAGCCGGTTTTGGCGGTTCACATACTGGAGCAGCAGTTCAGAGAAAAGCGATACGCCTACGTCGGCGCCGCAAAGCTGGCTGCGGATATCGGAGCTGTCCGACTGAAAGATTACGTTTAATTTCAGGCCCTGTTGGCGAAACATCTCGCTCATGAGATCGTAAAGACGCTCCTGGGGGGTATTGAGGATGAAGGGACAGTCAGCAAAGTCAGCCAGCGATACCCCAGCCCGGAACCTCTCCTTACATACGGGATAGCTATCCGGGAAATATTGCTCCATAAGATGGTCGGAAATAGCCAGAAAAATATTTTCCTGATTTAAGGGCTTGACTTCAATATGGGGAGAATTGATGAGTCCCGTACCAACGGCCAGATCCAAATAACCGCAAAGAAGCCGGTTTTCCAGGTTGTCCGTAATATTGTTATGCACGATGATCTCAACATTGGGATAGGCTTTCTTGTATTTTGCTACCACAGGGGGCAGGAGAATGTTGGAGCGGGACCAAGTGATACCCAGATTGATCTTGCCGCGGAAGTTAACATTCTCCTCGCTAAGCTCGTTGCGGAGGTTATCATCCAGAAGCTTAATCTGCCGCAGAGTCGCCGCCAGCAGCTCACCGGCGGGTGTAAGGGAAAGCCTGGGCCGGCGGTTGAAGAGAAGGGTATTGTAAGTCTCCTCCAGCCGCCGGATATGGTTGCTCATGCACTGCTGCGATATGAATGCCTTTTGGGCCGCTTTCGTGATATTTAGCTCTTCTGCAACCATGAGAAAGTATAGCTGGTTCTCCTGCATCCGCTTCCACCTGCCTATATACTATTGCATCACAGTCCCTATCACTGGCCGGTATTTTCGGTTACCGCCGCCACAACCTCCATCTCCACCATCAAGTCGGGATGGGCCAGCATGCTGACTTCCACCACGGTGCTGGCAGGGCGTGTCCCTTGAAAATATTCTTCCCGCAGCGGATTGATTTTGACCCGGTCTTCCATATCCCGAAGATAAATAGTCAGCTTGATGATATCCTGAAAACCGGCTCCCGCCAAGGCCAGGACACTCTTTATATTTTCAAAAATAAACCTGGCCTGAGCCTCGCCATCGCCGGGGCAGTAAACTGAGCCGTCGGCATTTCTGGCCACCAGGCCGCTGGTAAAGAGCAAACCATTATATTGTACGGCATCGCAAAAAAGAGCGGCTTTTTTGCCGGGCAACACCCATTCTTTACGTTCTGCTTTGGTCATGACACTGATTCCTCCTTGATCAGATCGTATCATACATTGCTTTATAGGATTGGCAGGCTTTGCGGATAATCTCCCTGGCCCGTTCTGCATCCTGTACTTCGTCTACCACAGTTTCTTTATTTTCCAGATCCTTATAGACGGAAAAGAAGTGGCGCATCTCTGAGAAGATATGAGCCGGCAACTGGTCGATATTCTGATAGGAGCTATAGGCCGGATCATTGAAGGGAATGGCAATGATCTTTTCGTCCAGCTTGCCGGAATCCAGCATATTCATTACTCCGATAGGGTAGCAACGAACCATGCTCAAGGGATGGATGGTTTCGCTGCAAAGAACCAGTACATCTAAGGGATCATCGTCATCGGCCAGCGTTCGGGGAATCAGGCCGTAATTGGCGGGATAATGGGTAGAGGTATAGAGAATTCTGTCAAGAACCAACAGCCCCGTTTCTTTATCCAGCTCATATTTATTTTTTGAGCCCTTTGAGATTTCGATGACGGCAATAAAATCGTCTTCGCTGATCCTGGCGGGGCTGATATCATGCCATATATTTGTCATTTTTCCTCCTGTTAATCGGCGAAATCCCCTACAATTTCCGGCTCGGCAAATAATGAAGCGGCGCCGCCGGTGCACCAGAAAAGAACTTTCTCGCCGGCCTTAATTTTGCCGGTTTTTACGTGGTCCAGTAAACCGGCGAAAGCCTTGGCTGAATAAACGGGGTCCAGGGTGATGCCTTCTCTGCGGGCTACCAGCTTCAGTGCCGCCGTGGATTCGGGATAGGGTATCTCATAACCGGGGCCTACATACTCCCGCCACACAGTAAAGTCCTTTTCCTGAACCCGGGCTTCCTGGCAGAGATGGACCAAAACTTCATTGGCCATTTTGACGACTTTAGGCTCGTATTCGCCGCCTTTTTCGCTGGCGCAAACGGATCTGATAGCTTCGCTGCCGCCGGCCATGGCTCGTCCCGCCAATAATCCAGCCATAGTACCGGCGCTGCCGGTGGAGTGGTAAATATAATCAAAGGGGGGCCGCTCCAAAAGCAGCAACTGATCCCGCAATTCCAGATAACCGGAGGCAAAGCCCAGGCTGCCGGCCATGCTGGCGCCGCCTACAGGCACATTCAAGCAGCCGTGGCCCTCAGCTTCCAGCTTTTTGATATGCTCTGCCGCCAAAACGTAACATTTTTCGAAACCGTCATCCTCTGTTTCGCCGGGCTCTAAATTGACCACATGAATCTCGGCGCCAAACAGAGTATCCAGCAGCATATTGCCGCGGAGGGCTTTGGTATCCGGAGGCACTAAGGCAACAAGATAAAGCACGCATTTTAAGCCGCTGCGGGCACAGGCTGCCGCCGTCTGCATGGCGTGATTGGATTGAGAGGCGCCGTAAGTAAAGACATAGTCCAGATTTTTGGCCTTAGCCTCCCCCATTAAAAATTCCAGCTTCCGCATTTTGTTGCCCCCAAAAGCGCCCGGCCCTGTGAGGTCGTCTCTCTTAAACCAGAGGTCAATCCCCAATTCCTTGGAGAGGTTCTCCGCAGGATGCAGGGGTGTAGGGGCAAAAATCAAAGGTACCCGGGGTTCATCAATAAAAACATTTATCATATATATTTCCTTTCCCGGCAGCCAGCCGCTCTTTCACATGGCTTTATTCTAGCTTATCGGCTTTAATTGTTCAAGGAGTATTGCGCAAGAGCCGCCGGTTATACTATAATCGAACCCAAACGGTGGCACAGCAGACAATGACGGAAGAAAGCAGGGTTTATTTTATGGATAGAATAGAATTAAAGGAGCTTTTCGCAAAGCCGGCGGCTTATACGCAGGAGTCCATTACGGTCTGCGGCTGGGTCAGAACCCTTCGCAGCGGCAAAACCGTTAGCTTTATTGAGATAAATGACGGCTCATGTTTTAAAAACCTTCAGGTAATTCTGGAGGATGGTAAAGTGCCGAATTATAATGAAATCATCCGGCAAAACGTGGGAGCGGCTTTGGTGATTACCGGCAATTTGCAGTTAACACCCGAAGCAAAACAACCTTTTGAGCTGCAAGCCCGGCAGATTGCTGTGGAAGGCGCCTCTGCTCCCGATTACCCCTTGCAAAAAAAGCGCCATACCCTGGAGTATCTGCGGACAATTCAGCATCTGCGGCCCCGGGCCAACACCTTCGGAGCACTTTTTCGGGTCAGGTCCCTGACCGCCTATGCCCTTCACCAGTTTTTCCATGAACGGGGCTTCTTGTATGTCCATACCCCCATTATCACCGCCAGCGATTGTGAAGGGGCCGGCGAGATGTTCCGGGTCACTACCTTAGATTTGGAAAACCTGCCGAAAGATCAGCAGGGCAAAGTGAACAGCAGTGAGGATTTCTTTGGCAAACCGGCCTTCTTGACGGTTTCCGGCCAGCTAAACGGCGAGTGTATGGCCCTGGCTTTTTCAAAAATATATACCTTCGGCCCTACCTTTCGGGCAGAAAACTCCAATACCCCCCGCCATGCCGCCGAGTTTTGGATGATTGAGCCGGAATTCGCCTTTGCCGATCTGGCGGATAATATGGCTCTGGCAGAGGAAATGATCCGCTATATCCTTTCTTACATCTTAAAAAACTGCCCCGATGAGATGCAGTTTTTTAACCAATTTGTGGACAATACATTGCTGCAGCGTCTGGAGAGTATAGTGGAGTCGGAATTTGCCCGGATCACTTATACGGAAGCCGTGGCCATATTGGAGCAGCATCAGGACCGTTTTACCTATCCTGTGTCCTGGGGGGCAGACCTGCAAACGGAGCATGAACGTTACTTAACGGAAGTCGTTTTTGAAAAGCCGGTCTTTGTAACGGATTATCCCAAGGATATCAAAGCTTTTTACATGCGGCTCAATGACGATGGCAAAACCGTGGCCGCCATGGATCTTTTGGTGCCGGGAGTCGGCGAAATCATCGGCGGTTCCCAGCGGGAGGAGCGTTTGGATGTTTTGACCGGCAGAATGCAGGAACTGGGTTTACGGGAAGAGGATTATTGGTGGTACCTGGATTTGCGGCGCTTCGGCGGCGCCCGCCACGCCGGTTTTGGTCTGGGCTTTGAGCGGCTGATCATGTATATCACCGGTATGGCCAATATCCGGGATGTATTGCCCTTCCCCCGCACTACGGGAACAGCGGAGTTTTGATATGGATTATTTGTTATCCTTTTTAGAAGGAATCATCACCTTTATTTCTCCTTGCCTGCTGCCGATGTTGCCGGTCTATGCCTTGTATTTTGCCGGCGAACAGGATGATAGCGGAAATCATGACAAGATTGGCCATCAAGGGCCTGCCGGCGGGGCAGGCAATGCAAGCATTGCAAGAAATGCCAGCATTTCTGGGGTTTTGCGCAATGCCTGTGCTTTCGTACTGGGATTTACCGTGGTTTTCCTGAGTCTGGGGGCTTTTGCCGGTGTTTTGGGCAGCCTGTTGGTTCGCCACCAGGATTTGATTCAGCTCTTAGGCGGAATCATCATCATCTTTTTCGGCTTCAATTATTTAGGTCTGCTGCCCTTAGGCAAGCTGTTGCCGGCTGGCTGGGCAGCCCGGCGCAACAAGGTTAAAATCACCGGGTCCTTATCCGCTTTTTTATTCGGCCTGGTGTTTTCCGTCACCTGGACGCCCTGCGTCGGCGCCTTTCTGGGTTCGGCTTTAGTATTGGCGGCCAATAAGGCTTCGGCCTTTCAGGGTATAGTCATGCTGCTTTGCTATTCTGTAGGATTGGGTATTCCTTTTATTATTGCGGCATTATTGATCCACCAGGGCAAAACCAGTTTTGCTTTGATAAAAAGGCATTTGCCTTTGATTACCAAGCTCTCCGGAGGCTTCCTGATTTTAATGGGCATCTTGATGGCCACCGGCTATCTGGGAGCTTTATTGTCACTATTGTCATTATATTGAGAGAGGCGAGGATGATATGAAGATACCGAACCAGCTTAAGCCATTTATCTCGTTGGCTTTAATGATTGTAATTGTTGCAGGAGCCTTGTTTGCCTACCAAACCTTTACCAACAAGAGAGAGGCTGGGGATTCCGGCCTGTCGGCCACCGAGCCCGGCCAGGAAGAGGCCGCCGAGGCGGAGCTGGTTCTGGCTGAGGATTTTATGGTTTATGATATTGCCGGCAAAGAAGTTAACCTGTCGGATTTTCGGGGTCAGCCTCTGGTGGTTAATTTTTGGGCCAGTTGGTGCCCCCCTTGCGTCTGGGAGATGCCGGACTTTAATCAGGTATGGCGGGAGCGTCAGGACGACGTCATGTTCATGATGGTCAATGTGATAGACGGCAAGAAGGAAACGGAAAAAAGCGGCAAGAAATTTTTCCAGGAAAAAGGCTTCAGCTTCCCCGTTTATTTTGACATAGATCAGAATGCGGTGGAAACCTTCGGCGTATATTCTTATCCCCATACGTTTTTTATCGATAAGCACGGCTATTTTGTGGCTTATGCCAAGGGAGCCATCGATGCCGCTACATTGCAGGAGGCCATTGACATGACCATTGAAGCCGGCGAAATGCGGCAGCCGCCGGAAGAAGCCACAGGCGCAGGTGCTGAAACAGACGGCGCAGGCACTGGCGAGGGCGGCACTGAAACAGGCGGCGCAGACGCTGACCAGGGCGGCACTGCCGATGAAACAGACGGCGAGTAAGGTAGCGCCAAATCCAAATGTGCAAAACTTCAGATTTAAAGGAGGGCACTGAAAAAGTCGGATAACCTGACCTTTGCGGAGCTGAAATGTACAAAATTTGAGGTTTTATGTGTATTTGCCAGGGCTAACAGCTCAAAATATTCAGTTTTACGTTGATAAGTACTATTTTTCCCTATATTTAGTGTCAATGATCATTTGAATTCACTATCTTAAAGGAAGCGACCCCAGAAAACCTCAAATTTTGTACACGCGGCTGTATGGGAAGCAACTTTTTCAGTGACCTCAGTTTAAAATGCCTAAACCCCGCTTTAATAAGGCTGAACACCTATTATAGAGTGGCAACACACTTTAAACTAGCAAACCTGCTTATGCTTCAAAGCCAGGGCTTTGTGTCGGCTAAAACTTGTCAGTGATCGGCGAGAATTTTTTGCGTCAGGCAAGGCGGAGGAAGGAGGCATACCCGTGGTGGTATGGCGACTGACGACAACGCCGCCTAACGCAAAAAAGGCCGGCGAGCAGTAAAGTTTTAGCCGATACATAGCACTAGGGCTGGCAAGCCTGTAATTTGCAGGTTTTAGGCAATTAGCACCGCTTAGCCGTTTACCGGGGCATCCCAAGCCTCCGCTATATGGTGTAAAAAAACGGAAGTCAGAATATAACCACCCGCAATAAAAAATAGGGGGCGACTCATCATGGCTTTGCCTGAAATGAGGGCCCCCTTGCTTTATGAATCTTGCTTATAACAACAACGCCGGTGGGGAGCCAACACTAATCTTCCCATGCTCTAAAAACGAAATTCCCGATTAGCCCGATCCACAAAACCGACGACCGGCTGCAAATCAAAATAGCGGGCCAGCAAAAGGCTAAGCTCGTCCCGGGCCGCCAAAACCTGTTCCTTATTGATATCGGCAAAACCGTCGATGGGGAAAAAAACGTCTGTGGTATCTGCCGTAATCTTGCCGACTTCACTTTGCCGCCAAATCCAGCGTCTCGTTCGGATGTGGTGGCCGGCTACGTATAAAAGCTCTTTTTCCTCCGGCGTTTCTACTTCCGTACTGCCGAAGGCCACAAAAGTATCGCCAGGCTCCGCAAAGCGCACCGATAGTTCCCCCTCCATGGTGGACAAGTCATGAGCGCCAATGGGCAAAGCGTATTTAATGGAGATGGCATTGGCCAGGTCCACAAGAGGATTGATGGAAGGAAAGCCCTTCTTTTTGGCAATGCGGCTCAGCAGAGCCTCAATAGAGCACATAAACTTATTGGGATTGACGCCTAGCTGAGTGAAGGCTTGCCTGTAGCAGGCAATGGCCGGCAGCTCTTTGACATTGACGCCCGCCAGTTTTTCTTCCTGCAAGGCTATCTGTTCATTTAAAAAGTCGCTGATTGCGGGAACAGCTTCCGTATTGCCGGCGCCTCTGATGGCAATAGTGCCAAAACAAGACTCAGGCAAAGCCTCAAAAACCTGGTCCGCAACATTAAAACGAAAAAAATTACTCATAAGTTCCTCCTAATCCTGGGCTACATAGCTTATTTTTTCTTCATCCCGCAGCAGGCGGTAAATATTTTCCCAGGCTATATCCGTCTCCGTCAGTATCTGCCGGGCTTTCACTCCGTAATCCTCGTCAAGGCGCAGGCTAAGGCCGCAGCCTGCCCCAAGCTGGGAGGGCAAAGGCATCATGCTCACCGGGATTTGCTGTTCCAAAAGGATCTTTTCAGCCCGGATAGCTCCCCGGGTATGGGGAAAAGTAAAGAGGATTTCCATGCAAATTCTCCTATAGAGTTATATTGTCAAATTGTTGTATAATGGTTCTATAAAATGATCTTAGGGGGAGTGGGCTTGATTTATTTTGATAATGCCGCCACCAGCTTTCCTAAGCCGCCTCAGGTGGCCCAGGCGGTAGCAGAGGCCATCGCCAGCTTTGGCAATCCTTCACGGTCTGCCCATCCTTATGCTCTGGCTGCCGGCCGGGCTGTGGAGTACGCCAGAGATGAGATTGCCGCTTTCTTTCATTGCCAGGCAGACAATGTAGCCTTTACCAAAAATGCCACGGAAGCACTAAATATCGCTATCCAATCCTTGGAGGGGCATATTGTCACCACAGCGGCGGAGCATAATTCCGTTCTGCGGCCCGTCCATTTGAAAGACCATAGCGTAGCAGCCCTTGATGACCGGGGCCGGGTGACTCTGGCGGCAATCCAAAAGGCGGTGCGGCCCGATACGGTAGCTGTAGTTGCCGGCCATGGCTCCAACGTCACAGGCAATGTAGCGCCTTTGGCAGAAATCGGCGCCTTCTGCCGGGAAAAAGGGCTGCTGTTTATCGTGGACGCCGCCCAAACCGCCGGGCTTTTGCCCATCGATATGACGGAGCTGGCCATCGATGCCTTATGCTTTACCGGCCACAAATCCCTTTATGGGCTGCAAGGCACCGGCGGCATCTGCCTCAGCAGCCGTTTCCGGCCCAAAGCCCTTTTGACCGGCGGCAGCGGCAGCCGCTCCTTTGAGACGGTGCAGCCCTCTTATATGCCTGATCTGCTGGAAGCCGGCACTCTAAACGGCCACGGTATCGCCGGCCTTTTGGCGGGCCTGGGCTACGTTAAATCCCAGGGTACTGCGGCCTTATTGGCTCAGGCCCGGGACCAGGCTTACCGTTTTTATCAAGGGCTCAGGCCTTTGGCTCCAGCCGGGGGAATTATCACTTTCTATGGGGACTATGAAGCGGTAATCCGGCTGCCCATTGTCACCCTCAATATTGGCGGCCTGGATTCCGGTACAGCAGCGGCTATTCTGGCCGAAAAATACGGTATCGCTATACGGGCAGGCGTTCATTGCGCCCCTCTTTTGCACCGCCATTTCGGCACGGAAAAACAGGGAGCGCTGCGGTTTTCTTTTTCGCACTTTAATACAAAAGAAGAAGTGGATACGGCCCTGGCTGCCCTCAAAGAAATAATAAAACAACCATAGCATTTTCTCCTATGGTTTGTCAACGAAAGGCGGAGAAGGATGGATACGCGGAAATGGAAAGAGGCTTATACCTTAGATGCCAGGATTCGGCTGCGCAAAGAAGGCCGGGTAGTCTACGGCTCCGGCATAGCCCGGCTCCTGGCCCTGACGGATCAGCTTAAATCTTTACACAGGGCAGCCGGCCAAATGGGCATGCCTTACCGTAAAGCCTTATCTATTGTGAGGCGGGCAGAGGAAGAGCTGGGCCGGCCCCTTTTGGAAAGATCCATCGGCGGCGCCGGTGGCGGCGGTTCCAGGCTCACGCCTTTCGGCCTTTGGCTCTCCGGCAATTTTCGAGCTTTCGAGGCGGAAGTCAATCAATACGTTGAGCAATTAAAAGACAAATATTTTAATGAAGGGGATTAAAATGAACGAGATCAGCGGTAAAGGAAACATGAACTGGCAGGAGATCATGGGCCGGGTGGATCACACCTTGCTAAAAGCAACGGCAGACTGGCCGGCAATATCTACTCTTTGCGAAGAGGCTATTCAGTACGGCGCCGCCTCCGTCTGCATTCCCCCTGCCTATGTGGCAAAAGTAAAGAAAACCTTCGGCGGCAGGCCGGCTATCTGTACGGTAATCGGCTTTCCCTTGGGCTATAGCACTACGGAAGTAAAAATAGCAGAGACCCGGCAGGCTTTGGCGGCAGGGGCCTCGGAAATTGATATGGTGGTCAATTTAGGAGACGTTAAAAACCGGGATTATGCCGCCGTTACCGCTGAAATAGCCAGAATGAAGGAAGTATGCGGCAGTCATATATTGAAAGTCATTGTCGAAACCTGCTATTTGACGGAAGAAGAAAAAATCGCTCTTTGCCGCTGTGTTACCGAAGGCGGCGCCGATTACATCAAAACCTCCACGGGCTTTGGCAGCGGCGGCGCCACCCTGGCCGATATCCAGCTGTTTAAAGCCCATATCGGTCCTCAAGTTAAAATCAAGGCTGCCGGAGGTATCCGCAGCAAGGAAGACATGATGGCATTCCTGGAAGCCGGCTGTGACCGTCTGGGGGCCAGCGCCGCAGTGGCGCTGCTGCAGGTCGAAACCGGGCAAACCGGCGTTGGACAAAACAGCCCTGACAGCGAAAAGAACGGAGGCCAGTATTAAGAGCTTAAGAGTCCGGGATAGCAGCGGTATAAAATCCTACGGAGGTGTTGGAGCATGGAAAATAGCATAGAGTCAAAGGAATCCGGAAGTATCGACTATGCCGGTCTGGTCCGGCAAGCTTTTGCCGCCAGGGAAGGAGCTTATGCCCCGTATTCCAATTTCCTGGTAGGAGCCGCCCTGCTGACGGCGGCAGGACCCGTTTATAGCGGCTGCAATATTGAAAATGCTGCCTTTACTCCCACCAATTGTGCCGAGCGCACCGCATTTTTCAAAGGGATTTCCGAGGGGCACCGCCGGTTTAGGGCTATGGCCGTAGTGGGAGGCCACCGGGAAAAAGGCCCGGCGGATTTCGACTACGTTTTTCCCTGCGGTGTTTGCCGTCAGATAATGGCGGAATTTTGCGGCGGGGATTTTGAGATTATTGTGGCCAAAAGTCCCCAGGACTATAAAATATTTCTTTTTTCTGAGATTTTTCCTCAAGCCTTTGGGCCTGGGGACCTTAAGGGGGACCCGGCATGAGAATGTACGATATTATTGTCGATAAAAGAAACGGCAAGGAACTGACCCAAGAGCAAATTGCCTGGGCAGTGGCCGGCTATACCGGCGGCAGCATCCCCGATTATCAGGTTGCTGCCTGGTTGATGGCTATCTACTTCCAGGGCATGACAGAGAGGGAGACGGCCTGGCTGACGGACGCCATGGCGGCTTCCGGTGAGCTCATCGATCTTGCCGCCATTCCCGGCATCAAGGTAGATAAACACAGCACCGGCGGCGTGGGGGATAAGACCACTCTGATTGTAGGCCCCATCGTGGCGGCCTGCGGCGTACCGGTGGCCAAAATGTCCGGCCGGGGCCTGGGCCACACCGGCGGCACCGTGGATAAGCTGGAGGCTATTCCCGGCTTTCAGACAGTGCTGCCCAAAGAGGAATTCTGCCGTATTGTCCGGGAAGTGGGCATTGCCGTTATCGGCCAATCCGGCAATATTGCACCGGCGGATAAAAAACTTTATGCTTTACGGGATGTAACAGGTACCGTAGAGAATATTTCCCTGATCGCGTCCTCCATTATGAGCAAAAAAATCGCTGCCGGCGCCGACGCCATCGTGCTGGATGTCAAAACCGGCCGGGGCGCCTTTATGGAAACCTTGGAGGGTTCCCTTAGCCTGGCTAAAGCTATGGTAGCCATCGGTGAGAAGGTAGGCCGTAAAACCATCGCTTTAGTGACGGATATGGATGAGCCTTTAGGGGCTGCCGTGGGCAATGCCTTGGAAGTGGAGGAGGCGGCCGCTACCTTGAGGGGCCGGGGGCCGGAAGATTTGCAGCAGGTTTGTCTGGAGCTGGCTGCCAATATGTTGCTTTTGGCCGGCAAGGGCGGCGGCCATATTGACGGCTGCCGGGAAATGGCCCGCCAGGCTTTGACCGACGGCAGAGCCTTTGCCAAATTAAAGCAAATGGTAGCTGCCCAGGGCGGCGACCCGTCTTATCTGGAGGAGTCCGGAAGCTTTCCGGCGGCGCCCTTGATTCTGCCGGTAAAGGCCCGGATCTCCGGCTACGTGACGGCTATCGATGCGCTGGCTATCGGCAATGCCTCGGCAGTGCTGGGAGCGGGCCGTCTGCGCAAAGAGGACGATATTGACCATAGGGCCGGTTTAATTCTCAAAAAGAAAATCGGCCAATGGGTAGAGGAGGGTCAGGTACTGGCGGAACTCCATACCGCCGCCGCCGATAAGGGCGAGGAGGGAAGCCGGCTGGTGGCCCGGGCCATCGGCATTGGGCCGGCAAAGCCGCAACTGCCTTTGCTGATTCATAGCCGGGTTACGGCAGCAGGGGTAGAAAAGCTTGCACAAGAAACCGGGACATGAGATAATGATGGGATAATGCCACTATTTTTTTAGAATGAGAGAGTATTAAGATGAAAGTACGCCCATATCTTACGTTTAAGGGGAATTGCCAAGAGGCCATCAATTTGTATAAGAGAGCCTTCGACACGGATACCATTGAGCTGATGCGTTTTTCCGACATACCGCCTATCCCCGGCCATGTGATTCCCCAGGAGCTGATGCCCCAGATCCTTCAGGCGACTTTGGCTTTCGGCGATGATTATATCCGGATGTCCGACAGCGGCGGCGCTTTTTTTAAGGCCGGCGAATCGGAGCGGGTTTCTCTTGCTGTGGAGGCCTCTGTAAGCAAGATAAAAAAGGCTTTCGCCGTGTTATCAGAAGAGGGCCGGATAACAAGGCCTTTGGAGGAATCCTACCATAGCCCCTGTCATGGCACACTTTTTGATAAATTTGGCGTCATGTGGAATTTAATCGCGTTAAAATAGGAGAGAAATGACAGAGTTTTTACCCGTTACAAAAAAAGAAATTGAAGAATTAGGCTGGGACCGGCCGGATTTTGTGCTGGTCAGCGGCGACGCTTATGTGGACCATCCTAGTTTCGGCGTAGCTATTATTTCCCGGCTTTTGGCAAGCCAAGGTTTCCGGGTGGCGGTTTTAGCCCAGCCGGAATACCGGCATAGCAAGGATTTCTGCCGCTTTGGTCCGCCAAAATATGCTTTTCTCATCAGCTCCGGCAATATTGACTCCATGGTGGCCCATTATACCGCCGCCAAGAAAAAGCGCAGCGACGATGCTTATACCCCCGGCAATAAGGCCGGCCGGCGGCCGGACCGGGCTGCTACCGTTTATAGCCGTCTGGCTAAAGAAGCTTACCCCGGCTGCCCGGTTATTCTGGGCGGTATAGAGGCTTCTTTGCGGCGCTTTGCCCACTATGACTATTGGGAGGACAAGGTTCTGCCCTCCTTGCTGGTGGATAGCGGCGCCGATCTTTTAATCTTCGGCATGGGAGAAGGGCAAGTCAGCGCTATTGGCCAGATTTTTGCCTCCGGCGGCAGCATAAAAGACATGGCTGATCTGCCGGGAATTTGCCGTTTAGCCGGCAAGGAGGATGGGGTAATCCGTTCCGGACCGGCCCCTTCAAAAGCCAAGGTTTTCTGTCCCTCATTGGCGGAAATCACCAGGGATAAGAAAGCCTACGCCATGGCGGCAAAAATGCAATTAACGGAGCAAGATCACATCCGGGGCCACACCATCATTCAGGAGCAAGGACCGGGTGTTTACCTGATCCAGAACCCGCCGGCAGCGCCTCTTACCAGGCAGGAGCTGGACCGGGTTTTTGCTTTGCCCTTTGCCCGCACCTATCATCCCTCCTATGAAAACCAGGGCGGCGTCAAAGCCATCGAGGAAGTGGAGTTTTCCCTGATGCACAACCGGGGCTGCTTTGGAGGCTGCCATTTTTGTGCCATCACCCTCCATCAGGGCCGTCACGTAGTGAGCCGCAGCCACCGGTCGGTAATTGAAGAAGCTAAGGGTTTTCTTCACCAGCCCCATTTTAAGGGTTACATTCATGACGTAGGGGGGCCTACCGCCAATTTCCGCAATTCTTCTTGCCAGCAGCAAAAAGAGAAGGGCGTCTGCCCCGGCCGTCTCTGCCTGACGCCAAAGCCTTGCCCCTCTCTGCAGGTGGATCATAGTGATTATTTAAAACTGCTGCGGGAATTACGGCAGTTGCCGGGGGTCAAAAAGGTCTTCATCCGCTCCGGCCTCCGTTATGATTATATGCTATTGGAAGGAAACGACGCTTTTCTGGAGGAGCTGTGCCGCCACCACGTCAGCGGCCAGCTAAAAGTAGCTCCGGAGCACAGTTCTCCCAAGGTCTTGGCATTGATGGGCAAGCCCTCCATTGGGGCTTTTGATGATTTTGCCCGCCGCTATAAAGAAATCTCGGCAAAGGTCGGCAAGGAGCAATACCTGGTGCCTTACCTGATGTCCTCCCATCCCGGCTCCACCTTGAAGGACGCCATCGATCTGGCCTTGTTTTTAAAATCCCGCCGTATGCGGCCCGAGCAGGTGCAAGACTTCTATCCCACCCCCGGCACTATTTCCACGGCTATGTTTTATACCGGCTTTGATCCCTATACCATGAAGTCCGTTTACGTGCCCAGAACCGCCGAGGAAAAACGCAAGCAGCGGCTGCTGCTGCAGTATTATAAAAAGGAAAACCAGCGGCAGATCATCAAAATTCTGGTGGAAGCCGGCCGGGAGGATCTGATCGGTTACGGCAAAGAGCAGCTTGTGCCGCCGGACCGCTATTATTTATACGCCGGCAAAGAAAAGGCTGATGGAGCAAAGCCTGCTCCCCCTCGAGGGTCCGGGCAAGACCGGGACTCCGGACAAGGCCGAAACTCCGGGCAAGCCAAAAGCAAAAGCGGGCGCAATTCCGGGCAGGTCAAAACAGAGAGAAAGGCGTCTCAAGCAAAGCAAATAGGAAGCGGCAAGACGCCGCTGCAAATAGCAACTGCCGGCAAAAAAACTACCAACAAAAAAACTACCGGCAAGAAATCTGCCGGCAGCAAAGGAATGAAGAAGGGACGGTAAGCCCTTATGAGGGAAGGCTTTATCCAAGAAGCCTTCCTTTCCATATAGGCATTGATCTTTGGTTTTGCATACCAATCTGCCCGGGGGATGAGCAGGTTTTCGAACCATAATGGAGGAAGGGTGGCATCATCATTGTCGGCGGCCTCCCCCCGCCGGTAGGGAGGTTAGGCCTGTTGCAGCACTCTTCTGTGCAATTTTGCAAGTTTGTCTCAGTTTGCAGACCCTGCCAGAAGCGATTCAAGCAATTTCACCGCTTTAATAGTGGTTTTGCCTCCGCCAGTACACTAGATACAGACAAGTCTAGTATTTCTACTTATTTTTCGGCCTTCCATAACTCTAAGGGGTGTCTACAAACCTGCATTTTTGCACAACCGACATCCTTACTGGATACAAACCTGCATTTTTGCCCCACCTGAGCATTGCCCGGCGCTGCCCTATCATAGCCCCGGGCTTATATCAATTTCACCGCCATATCCTCGCACTTTTTTTCATAGAATACTATACGCCATTCCACCTCATCCACCGGCTCAAAATGCAGTGCGGAGCAGGCCGCCCGGACTTTGGCCCCGTTGCCGCCATTGAGTGCGATGGCAGTTGGGCCATCGGCATAACCGATGATACCGATGCAGCAAACTGAGCTGGTCACCTGTGGTGCATTGGGATAGGTATGCTTCTGCCGCGGCCGGTCCGATGGAACACAATCGGCGACGGTAAAAGCTCCTGCCGGGGAATCGGGTAAAATTGTATAGCTCATCATGGTACAGTGCAGCGGGAATTCCCGGTTTGGATCATTAAAATGCTGGGCAGAGAATTTCTGCGGCTCATATTCCTGCACAGTCAACGTATATTTCTCACCTGTGGATGGATGTTCAAGCTCAATTTGTTCACCGGGCAGCGATACCCGAAAGGAGGGTCCCGCTATGGCTACAGGCTCTTGTATCAATACCAGGCTGAGGGTTTTTATTTGCGGTTTTCTCTTCGTTTTCCAAGGAAATGCGCTGCGCCAAATTGCATAGCCTTGACCGGGGTCAAGGCCGTAATGCTGCACCGCACTCTCAGCCTCAAGGCTGTTGCCCTCCGGGGAACAAGGATTCCAGGACAAGCCGCAGCCATGGGGGCTTGAAAGCTCGGTTCCGTTCAGCACAGCTTTTGGATTCATGTTGATATTCAGCGGATCCTCTGTAACAAATTGCATCCGCTGCTCATCTGTAAAGCCGGTTCCCTCACTGTCAGCAGAGAGCTTCCATTTATCTATAAAGGCCCCTATACGCTGCGGCGAAACCTGTAAGCAAAAATCAACGACTAAGCCCTTGCTGCAAATGTAAATTGCCGGAATGCTCCAGGCTTCATTGCCCCAGACAAATTGTCTGTTTAGGGAAATTTCCTTGCCGGCCCTTTCCCGGCCATGACGCCCCCGGAAGCTGCCGTCAAAGTAAACCTGCCATTCCGGCATTTGAGGTTCCGCAGGGATAAAGTCATAGTAATCTTCCGTATATCTGATGCGGCTGTAGTCAAATCCGGCCTGCAGGTCTTTAATGTAAGCAAATGGCCGCTCTATAGGCGTAAGGGACAGCTTTTCCCGGATAATAGCCAAGGTCGCCGTTTGCTCGGCAGTAGGGGTGTTTTCCCACAGAAACTCATCAAACTGTGTCTGATCCCAACACCAGGCCTGTTCCAGCGCCGCCGTATGGCCGCAAGCCAGCAAAAGCCTGAGAAAGTCCTTGAAATTCTGGGCCAGCGGGTACACATAGTTGCCCGGCGTATTCATTGGGCTGACGGCAAATACCATCTCGCCAAAGCCGCGTATAAAGCAAAAATGGATACCATCAGCACCTGCCCAGCCGATGACGCCGGCCCCCTTTGGCGTACAAAAATAGTTGTTTTGGCCCCCGCCTTGCTCTAAGCCAATGGAAGAACCATCTATATTCAATTTTAGATATTTTTTATAAATCGCCATCATCATAACCTCGTCCGTATGCGTTCTTATTAACTATATCACGCCTCTTCTGTTTTTTTCATAAATGACACAAATTCTTCACAAAAGGATGATATAATAAATTAAAACTTATTAAATCGATGTAAATACTAGAATGTAAAGCTAATAAAAGGTGGCGTTTTTTTGGAAGCCGAAATCAAAACCCAGGTTCTGCAAATTGAGGGTATGACCTGCAAAAGTTGCCAGCATCGGATTGCTAAAGTCCTAAGGGATCTTCCCGGCGTAAAAGAAGCCCGGATCAGCTATCGGACCGGCGCCGCCCAGATCATCTATGACCCGCGTCTGGCCAGGCCGGAGGGAATTGCCAAAGCCATCGGCAAGTTAGGCTATAGCGTGGTTTCCGGCGGAGCCCGGCCCCAGAGCAGGCAACAGGCTCTAGACTTTTTGCTGCTCATTGCCGCACTATATATTCTCACCGAGCGTCTGGGACTGCTGACCCTGCTTGCGCCTTCCCGGCTGGCTGAGGCGGGCATGAGCTACGGCATGCTCTTCATCATTGGCCTGATGACTTCCGTTCACTGTTTGGCCATGTGCGGCGGCATCAATCTGTCCCAAAGCATTGGGCAGGCAGGAGAGGGAGGGGGTTCCCTTGCCGCCCTGTATCCCAGTTTTCTGTACAACTTGGGCCGGGTGGTTGCCTATACAACGGTGGGCTTTGCCGTTGGCGCCGCCGGCAGCGTGTTCAGCCTGTCCAACACCATGCAAGGGGTCCTCAAGCTGGTTGCCGGCCTGTTTATGGTTATCATGGGCGTCAATATGCTGGGCATTTTCCCTTGGCTGCGGCGTTTCACCCCGGCCCTGCCCGGTTTGGGGCGGCTCAAGCCCAAGCAAGGCAGCAGCCCTCTGGTGATTGGGCTGCTCAATGGCCTGATGCCCTGCGGCCCCTTGCAGGCTATGCAGCTTTATGCGCTATCTACCGGCAGTGCGGTCATGGGCGCCCTGTCCATGCTGCTGTTCAGCTTGGGCACAGTACCGCTGATGTTTCTGTTCGGCGCAGCGGGAAATATGCTCAGCCGGTCTAATGCGAAAAAGCTGATGTCTGCCGGAGCTGTGCTGGTGGCAGTGCTGGGCCTGTCCATGCTGTCCCAAGGCGCAAGTCTTGCCGGATTAGGCTACGGGCCAGGAAATACCGCCGCCCAGGACGGAGACAACGTAACAATTGAAGACGGCGTACAAGTGGTACGCAGCACACTGAGACCCGGCCGTTATCCGGCGATTGCGGTAAAGTCCGGCATGCCGGTTAAGTGGATCATCGAGGCGCCGCCGGGCAGCGTCAATGGCTGCAATAACCGGATCTTTATTCCCGAGTACGGCATTGAGCATGCCTTCCAGCAAGGAGAAAACGTCATCACTTTTACGCCCGAGGCCACAGGGCAGTTCCCCTATAGCTGCTGGATGGGCATGATTCGCAGCAGGATTACCGTCACATAAATAAGCAGGATTACCGCACCATAATAAGAGGAGGCACCAAAGATGAAAAAAGGCAAAAGGAAAACAAAAGGACTACATTTGACCGCCTGCGCAGCGGCATTT
This sequence comes from Clostridia bacterium, assembly GCA_018436095.1. Lineage (GTDB taxonomy): Bacteria > Bacillota > Peptococcia > DRI-13 > UBA5745 > WRMS01. The sequence goes on from JAHDMJ010000011.1 coordinate 209,539, forward strand.
GTCCTGCTGCTGTTTGCCGCCGGCTACTTAATTGACCGCAGCGCCCAGGCTGCACAGCAGGCAAATTCAGGTTCCCAAGCCGGAGCCGGAGCGGAAGCCGGGGAAACCGGCGACACAGCCCGGCAACCGGAAACCCTGCAGGCTGATCTGATCATCCCCACCGAAGATGTGACCGAAGAGGTCAAGTTTTACCCGGTGACTGTGGATGATACGGAGATGGAGGTGCTGGCGGTCAAGGCCTCCGACGGTACCATGCGTACCGCCTTCAATACTTGCCAGATCTGCTTCAACTCAGGACGGGGCTATTATAAACAAACGGAATACGGCCTGCAATGCCAAAACTGCGGTAATATGTTCTCTGTCGATGAAGTGGAAGTTGAGATAGGGGGCTGCAACCCCTGGCCGATTTTTGATGGAAAGCGCCTCCAGTTATAGGTTATGACGGCGTTTTTGTTTTCCGAATAACCCACTTTTAAACCCACTCCAAAAGATTTTTAGGGATATTTCAGGGCTTTTCCTATGGCTTTTATGGTCATAGTTCCACCACAGCCCCACTCCGCCGATCCACCAGCGTATACGCGCCAAAGCTTTGCTTTACCGCCAGGCTGGGCGGCAGGCTGTAGAAAAAACTTGAAAAAATCTTCAAATTTCCCTTATTTAGCCGTTGACAATGCTCCGATACGGTAGTATAATAGGATTAACAAGTTAGC
>JAHDMJ010000035.1 GCA_018436095.1 Clostridia bacterium
AGCAGATGGTACCGACGGAGCAATCGGCCCTACTGGCCCCACTGGCCCTACTGGACCAACGGGTGCCGATGGCATTGACGGGGCAACAGGCCCAACTGGACCTACTGGCCCAACAGGGGCTGACGGTATTGACGGATCAACAGGACCAACCGGTCCTACCGGTCCAACGGGTGCTGACGGTGCTGACGGAGTAACTGGACCAACCGGTCCTACCGGCCCAACTGGGGCCGATGGTGCTGACGGAGCAACAGGCCCAACCGGTCCTACTGGCCCAACTGGTGCCGATGGAACTGACGGAGCAACGGGACCCACCGGACCCACTGGTCCTACTGGTCCGACTGGTGCCGACGGCATCGATGGGACAACGGGACCCACTGGTCCTACCGGCCCAACAGGTGCCGATGGTGCTGACGGAGAAACCGGACCTACTGGTGCTGACGGCGCTGATGGAGCAACCGGGTCAACTGGTCCTACCGGGCCTACTGGGTCTGATGGCGCTGACGGAGCAACCGGACCTACTGGTCCTACTGGTCCTACTGGCCCAACGGGAGCAGATGGTACCGACGGAGCAATCGGACCTACTGGTCCCACTGGCCCAACTGGTGCCGATGGCATTGACGGAGCAACAGGGCCCACTGGTCCTACCGGCCCAACAGGGGCTGATGGTGCTGACGGAGAAACCGGACCTACCGGTCCTACCGGGCCTACTGGTGCTGACGGCGCTGATGGAGCAACAGGGTCAACTGGTCCTACCGGGCCTACTGGGGCTGATGGCGCTGACGGAGCAACGGGCCCAACCGGTCCTACTGGCCCAACTGGTGCCGATGGGGCTGACGGAGCAACTGGTCCTACCGGGCCTACTGGGGCCGATGGCGCTGACGGAGAAACCGGACCTACTGGTGCTGACGGTGCTGATGGCGCAACAGGCCCAACCGGTCCTACCGGCCCAACAGGTGCCGATGGCACTGATGGAGCAACAGGCCCAACCGGTCCTACTGGGGCCGACGGTGCTGACGGAGAAACCGGACCCACTGGTCCTACCGGTCCAACCGGCCCGACTGGCCCAGACTTCGCAACAACAGGCTTCTCTGCCTTCAAATCCACATTAAGCGTGTCTTCAAGCACACAATTGACAAACTGGACAACATCGAACCCATATTACGGTGATCCAAACTTTGATGCTGCAGCAGGAACCTACACTGTCCTCAATACCGGAAGATACTCTATTAAATCTACAATAAATTACTCGACTACCGCAGCAATAACAGGATCAATCGGTTCTTCAAACCCTACTTTTAAAATACGCAAAATATCTCCCACTACCGACGACCTTATCAACGGCTTATTCCCTCTCTTGAATATCAGCTTAGCTCTTTTAACGCTGCGTGCTGTGCTAGGCAGCGGGACAATAACACTGGCCGGAGACGTTCAATTGACGGCTGGAGATATTATCGGCCTATTTTATGTTGCCGATGGCTTGACTCTAACTTTAAATTTAGGCGGCGCAAACGCCGGTGGAATCCTATGGTCATTACATAGGATAGCTTAAAAATAACAGCTAATATCAAAAACCCCTCAAGATACCGGCAACTGCCTGGCGATACCTGACCCTGGTTTTGCATAAATTTAACGATGCCCAATACTGCCCATAGCAAATTCTATGGAGTTCCCCAGTAGAACGTTGGCGGTAAGCTGGAAAATATGCCGAGATTACATTGTTTTCAAGCCTGACTATCCAGAAAACCAAGGGGGCAATTTCTCAAATTTCAAGTTTAAAATATCCCAAACTTAGTCCGAAATTGACTTCAGGATACATTGCCGGGTAACATCTAAGGGGCTGTTCGCAAATTTTGCAGCAGCTCCTTTTATCGATCTTTCACTATTTTTAATAGCCTAAATTAAGTTTTTTCTCAAATTTGTTGTAAATACAACAGCGTTAATGGAGTAATATGGTATAATGTAACCATACGACCTGTCTAGCAGTTCTCTTTCCTTATCTCTGTTTTGCAAAAGGAGGTATTTTATTAATGACAGCACAAGTATTTCGGTTAGCCCAGGGCGAAGATAAGGCCATTGAAAAAGTGATTCTTGATGAGAACATCCATTACCTTCATTTGATCCTCCCATCCGGAGACGGTCTGCCCGAGCATTTTTCCAATGCCACTGTATACATGACCGTAGTGAGAGGTAAGCTTTCCATTGGCCTCAACGATCAGAATATTCTTGATTATGAAGGCGGTACCCTGTTAAAAATACCTTACAACACAAAAATGAACGTGAAAAACCTTCATGCTGAAGCTTTGGAATTAATCATTGTAAAAGCTCCTGCACCCAAGGTTTAAAGGGCTTCAGATTATTATCGGTTAAAAGGGGTTTCTTCTGTTTTTTAAACTCATAAGGGATAAAAATATATTAAGGGGGTTTTTTGAATGAGTATGTTTTGCTTTCAATGCCAGGAAACGGCAAAAGGCACAGGGTGTACAATTCAGGGGGTCTGCGGCAAAAAGGAAGATGTGGCAAAGCTTCAGGATTTATTGATTTATACGTTAAAGGGCATTGCCGATATCGTGGTTAAAGGCAAGCTGGACGTCCACAAAATTACGGAAATCAATCACCAGGTGCTTAATAGCCTCTTTATGACCATTACCAATGCCAATTTCGACGATGACGCTCTGGAAGAGCAGATCAATAAACTGCTGAAAATGCGGGACTCCTTGAAAGAGTCTGAAATCAGCCAGCTCCATGATGCAGCCACCTTTACAGTAAGCGACAGGCAATCAATGCTGGAAAAAGCCGCCGGTATTGGCGTCTTGGCCACGGAAAACGAGGATATCCGTTCCTTGCGGGAAATGATCACTTACGGTCTTAAAGGTATGGCCGCTTATACCGAGCATGCCCTCAATATCGGCAAAGAAAACCCAGATATCTATGCCTTTATTTATGAAGCCCTGGCAGCAATTATCGACAGCAGCCTCACCGCTGAGGATTTGGTAGCTCTCACTTTGAAAACCGGTGAATACGGCGTCAAAGCCATGGCTCTACTGGATGAAGCCAATACCTCCAAGTATGGCAATCCGGAAATCACCGAAGTCAATATCGGCGTCAGGGAAAATCCGGCTATCCTGATATCCGGCCATGACCTCACCGATTTAGAGCAACTGCTGGAGCAGACGAAAGATACGGGGGTTGACGTTTATACTCACAGCGAGATGCTGCCCTCCCACTACTATCCCGCTTTCAAAAAATACGGCCACTTTGTTGGCAACTACGGCAATGCCTGGTGGAAACAGGTAGGAGAATTTGAGACCTTCCACGGTCCTATCTTGTTCACCACCAACTGCATCGTTCCCCCCAGAAGCGATGAGGTCAGGGAAAGAATTTATACAACCGGCTCCGCCGGCTATCCCGGCTGCAAGCATATTATACCTGATGCCAATGGCAAGAAAGACTTCTCCGAAATCATTGCCCACGCCAAGAAACTGCCCGCACCGGAAGAAATTGAAAGCGGCAGCATCGTCGGCGGTTTTGCCCACAATCAGGTTATGGCTTTGGCCGATAAAGTCGTTGAGGCTGTCAAATCCGGTGCCATCAAGAAATTCTTCGTCATGGCCGGCTGTGACGGCAGAATGAAGTCCAGAGAATACTATACCGATTTTGCCGATCAACTCCCCAAGGATACGGTTATCCTTACTGCCGGCTGCGCCAAATATCGTTACAACAAGCTGAAGTTGGGCGATATCGGCGGCATTCCCAGAGTTTTGGACGCCGGCCAGTGCAACGACTCTTATTCTCTGGCTGTCATCGCCTTAAAGCTCAAGGAAGTCTTCGGTCTTGATGATATCAATAAGCTGCCCATTGCTTTCAACATTGCCTGGTACGAGCAAAAAGCTGTTATCGTGCTTTTAGCCTTGTTGTATCTCGGTGTGAAAAACATCCACCTGGGTCCCACGCTCCCCGGTTTCCTCTCTCCCAATGTAGCCAAAGTGCTGGTGGAAACCTTTGGTATTGCAGGCATCGGCTCTGTGGAGGACGACATCGAGCTGTTCATGGCTCAATAATCCGGAGGCTGACCGTCAAGCTCTATTTACGACAAAAGGCTGCCAATTAGCTGTCCTCCAATAAGAATGTTTACGAAAATCATAATTGTTTAGCAGACAGCAAAACGATTACCGATGAATTGTAAATAATCTTTATTGGAGGATTTGCTTTATGGCAAAGTTTGAATTTGAGTACACGGAGATTGATGGAATGTTGCACCCTAACATTGAAATTGACGGAAAATCTGAACTTGATAACTTGGGGAAATATGGGCGGCTCCGTTTGAGTTACCTACATGAGCAAAAGCCGGGGATGTACCGGGAACTGCTTCTCACCGGCAAGTTGGCAGAGCATTGTGCGAAAATTGATAAGGCAGCCTTTGAGATGGCGGAGCATATCCGTTCGGATTATCTGAGCGCACATACCATGCCAGAAGATGATACACTGGAACGCATTCGTATCTCTACGCAGGCTCAGATGATTGCGGATGAAATTGTCGTAGACCAACTGGTTTGTAGTTAAATATGAAGAACGCCAGACACAATCAAGTGACTGCGTTCTTCATATTTAAGCGAATAGCGGGTTAAAAGCGTCTTAATATCCATCAAATAGCTTTCTTAGCTTTTTCAATGCCCACTGCAAGCGTTCCTATACGGCACTTTGATGTACGTTTTCTTTTTTGGCGATTTGACGCAGGGATACATTCTGAAAGAAGTGCAGAATAAACCGGCGCCGCTGGATTTCTGTCAATTCTCCGCTGTCCAGCAGCCGCTTTGCGGCTTCCCTGGCTTTTCTGGTATCACTTTTATGTATCAAGTCCAAATCAAGGGGCGGGGCGGCAAGCTGCTCTATTTCCTCCAGCCCATTGATGCTCACATCTAAACGGCTTGTCCGATTTTCATGTGTAACTTGCTGATGGTAGATTTCATCCGACAAGGCTTTCAGTTCTAAAAAATCCTGCGCCGTCTTGCCGGGGTTCTCCGCAAGGTAGTCCTCCAGCGTGATTTCTACAACGGTAAACAATGCCCTCGCTGAACTTATTTAGGGCAAAATACTGACTCTTTTAGATTTACATGATTAAATTGTAGGTTTAAATGAAGATATGTATAGGTTGTTCTGTCTCTATTTACACCTCGAAAAGGGATAAAAACGGATTTTTTTCATATAGATACCTCTCTCGCCATAGCAGTGAAGCCGGTATCCTGATACCTGAAGTATCCGTCAAAAGCCGCAAAAGCCTGCCCTCTGATCTAATAGAGGGCAGGCTTTGCTTGAATTTCAGCAGCCAGACTATCATAGTGTCCTAAGACACCTTAGACACTCGGCTTTGCGTCCCCGGCTTTAGCCGAGTTTGCCCATAGCTTTATTATTTGATTGTAGCTATTTGCTCCTTCTAACGCCGTTTTTGTCTACCTCGTAGCCGCCCACTTTGGTGCTCTTGGCGAGGGCACCGTCAGTATAGAAGTAGTACCACTTGCCGTCGATCTCCAGCCACTTGCCGGACACCATCAGGCCGTCCTTGGTAAAGTAATAGGTCTTTTTGGCGCTGTCGCTGCCGATGTCCCACCAGCCGGTGAGAGCCTTATTGCCGGAGTAATAGCGCCAGTTGTCGCCGTCCTTGACCCAGCCGGTTTTCAGCGTTCCGTTTGTTTCAAAGAAATACTTCGCGCCGTCAATGGTCTGTGTTCCGGTGAGGGCTTTGTCGTCCTTGTAGTAGAGATACTGTCCGGCGTCGTTTTTCGCCCAGCCCTGTGCGGTGGCAGGGTCAATGGTCAGCTTGATGTAGCGGTGGAGCATGGAGGAAACCTCCGCGCGGGTGGCGCTGGCCTTGGGGTTGAACTTGTTGCCGCTGCCGCCCATCATGATGCCCGCCTGCTGCATGGCTGTTACCGCTGTTTTGTAGGTGCTGCCGATGCTGGAAGCATCCGCATAGGCGGTGGCCTCACGGGTCACGGGCAGCTTGTAGCCGGTAGCTTTTGCGTAGTTTGCGAAGATGACCGCAATTTCCTCACGGGTAATCGCTCTGTCCGGTGCAAACTGCTGGTTTCCGATGCCCTGCACAATGCCTTTCTTGTACGCCCATTCGATATAGGGACGGAAGACGCTGTCCGTTTTCACATCAATAAAGCTGTTTGTGGTGTATGCCTTCACATCCATGCCTGCCAGTCTGCCGAGGGCTGTCACCAGCATTCCCCGTGTCATGGCGGTGTCAGGTGCAAAAGCAGTTTTTGATGTACCGGAGAGAAGTCCTCTGCCGACTACATAGTCAATGGATTCCTTGCCCCAATGGGTGCCGATGTCGGTAAACTTGGCGCTTGGAGCCGTGTAGCCCACGCCGTACACGGAGAAGTGGCCGGTGGGGATCAGCAGGCTCCCGCTGTTTGCGTCATATGCGGAACCGTCAATGCGCTGTGCTTTTCCGTTTGCTTCCACATATACGCCGAACAGATAGCCCACAGCCTCATTCTTACCCGGTGTATAGGGGATGGAGAGGGTTGCTAATCCGCTGCCGAGGCTGGTGATGGTCTGTGTTTTTCCGTTTTTATCAACATAGCTGATGGTGACGCTGTATACCGGCCTGTTTCCGAGAAGGGCTTTTGCCTCTTTGGAGAGCCCTGTCACCGGAGCAATGGTGATGCTGATATCACCGCTGCTCTGCTTCTGGATTTCCTTGAGGGCATTCAGGTCAAGGCCGAGGGAAATCGGCGCCCCATCCAGCTCAAGCCGGGATACCCCTGCGTTCACAAGGCTGTTCAGAGAATTTTGCGTCAGCGTTACCGTCAGGGAAGTCGCAACCTTTGGCATGGTGACATTCAGCCCCACGGAAATACCGTTTGTAGCTTTGCCCTGTGCCCTTGCGTCAGCCTGCGCCTTGGCGATGGCATCAGTGATGGATTTATCCGGGATGGAAGCACTGGCCGCGCCGTTTGTTCCCGCTGTCGCAGTGACAGGAGCCGTTGCCGTTACCGGCTGATCGGGCTTCTTTTCTGGTATAATGGTTGCAGGAATATCCGGTGTATAAGAACCGCCATCACCGCCGCCGGAACCGCTGGTAAAATCTGTCAGGGCAATGCTCTGGCTCTCTGATGCCAGCGCCGTACCGTTTGCTTTGATACGCACCAGATAAGTGCCGGGGGCAAGGGTCGTATTGCCGCTGGCAGGAGTCCATGTGCTGTCAGCTTGGGATTGGTATTCATGGTTCGTTGTCATGGGGATGCTGCCGTTTCCGCCTATGGTGCTTGGCTGGGTTGCTGTCAGAGCAGGGGTATCCGCCTTTGTGACGGTTATCTCCTGCGCAGGAGAATCAACGGTAGTCGTGTCATTTCCTTTCTTTACCACTTCGATGGTGCAGGCGGAAAGGCTCGTAAGGGAAATCCCTGTGCTGCCCGTAATGTCTATCCATGCCCCACTATCCACCCGATACTTCATGCCGTCAGTCACATTGGACAGTGTGCCGGTATCCGCTCCGGTGGCGGTAAAGATTGCAGTAGGGATGGCCTCTGCCGGAAATGCCCACTGTGCGCTTAAACTTGTGACGGTATGCGGAACAGCCACACCCGAAACGTAGGTTGCGGAACTATTATCGTCTTTCCAGTGAACAAACCCCGTGCTGCCTTCCGGCGCAGTCAGTCCCTCACTGTTTGGTGCGGTAAAATTGTTCCCTGTATAGACGATGTGAATATCCTCTGTGCTATCTTTCAGCTTCCCGCCGTTTAACTTCAAGGTGACGGCTTTTAGTCCGTCAGGGCCCAGGGGGTCAGGGTTCAGAATTTCAAGGGCGGGGCGAAACCCGTAGAACGGGTAGACGCTCGATGCGGAATTGTAACTCCAGTAGCGGGCCGAGCGGTACCCGCAAATCGCACGGTCCGACGCATCATCGGAACTTGTATCCTGCCCCCAAGAAAAAATCCCACTCCAATTGTTAATGTAATCACTGTCTTTGTTCAAAAGCTGATCCCATTCGTTGGTTTCGGGCGTTACTCTCTCAGCATCGCCGGAGACTGTGCAAGTGCTTCCCACCGACAACGAGCGCAGTCTATAGGCAACACCACCCGAAGTGTAGTTTTTTCCAAAGATAAGGTTATTGGTATGAAGATTACCCCATGAAACTGTATGGGTTATATTATAATCCGCCACAAACAGGCTGCGGTCTGACAATAACTCATTTGCCCTTCCAAGTGTGGTTCCTCTTCCGCTGTCGGCAGCTTCAAGGTTATAGGCATTCACCGTACCCGCATAGGTAAAGGGCACCCATTTCAGGCT
>JAHDMJ010000022.1 GCA_018436095.1 Clostridia bacterium
ATCGGACAGGCCCATGCTGGCCAGTGACGTATATACTCGGCCTACAAGGGCAGGGGCTATACCGCTATCCTGTGGATTGCCCGTTGCATCAAGCCCGGCCAGGTTGCCGGCGGCGGCGGGTACGGCTTTGGTGGCTTTGGTTGCTATAGCATCAGCATTGCCCTTGACCGTCTCTGTTGTGCGGCCAGAACCCGCTAAATCTTCCATGCTGTCGTTTAATTCCGTTATGTTTTCCCTAAATGCCTCATGGTCATAGGCGGTCATATTCCGGGCCACTTGGGTCCCAGAGGGCCATTCCCTGGCCAGGCCCTGCACAGCCCTTTGAATCATCAGTGCATCGCCATTCTTTGCCGTCATTAAGACAGTCTCGGCACTGGAAGTGTCGCCTCCAAGCACTAATAAATTAGGTGCATCCGGCAAAACCGCAGCGGACAATACCGTTACGGTGGTTCCGTCAATCGGTAATCCCCCCTGCGTAACTGTTGCCGGACTATTCACTTGCGCTGGATACATTATTCGCATGGTATCTCTCCTTTCGAAATTGGGTAATATATGGTAAGATGAGTATAATTATGGCGAAAGGTGTTGATCTTAATGAACAGAGGGGGATTTTCCTGGAAACGTGCATTAGGCGTCACCAAGGCGAAGCAAAGAGTTGCCCGGGCCACTGGCATACCAACAACAAAAGCCGGCCGGAAGAATAAAATGCGTAGACTCGCAACCGGCGGCGGCTGTTTGGTTCAAATCGTTATGATTTTATTGCTCTTGACTGTGTTTATTTTGGCTTTATTTTTATAAGAAAGAGGTGCATCTACATGAAAAAATATTTATCGGGGCTACTTACCGGGATATTGCTGATGATCAGCTTTACCGCTTATGCTGCCAGTGATATCAAGTTAATTATCAATGGCCAGGATATCACGACGGAAGCGCAACCGATTATTGTAGATGGCCGCACGCTGGTTCCAGCTAGGGCCATTGCCGAAAGACTAGGTGCTACCGTTGCTTGGGATGCTAAGACAAATACCGTTATAGTGACCTCTGTTAAAGCTGAAACCGCAAGTCCGCCAGAGCAGGCGGAACAATCAACCCGCCCCTCAATCGAGTGGTTAACCCCGGAAGAGGCTACTGAAAAATATAGCGAAAACCTGTCCCAACTTAATTTAGCCATTGCTTATTCAGTTAGCAATACCGGGGTAGACCTTAAAAGCACATCTACAAATAAAATTGTCGCTGTGTTTGGCAGCGATATTATAGATGGCAAAATCAAAATAAGAAGTGGAGAATTGGAATACTATCTAAGGGAATTCAAAAATCAATAATCCCCGCCGCCACGGCTGTTAGTAAAGATTTGGAAGAATACGTTTGCAATAATCCTGGTCATTTTGTCCGGGATTATTTCTATTTTGTGCCATGTGTTACGCAATACCCTTCCTGACTGGTCAGTAGATAGGTGTTTTATAATATCAATTTCCCCTGCTTCTGTCACAGATACAGGCCGGCCGTCCACTCGAAGAGAGATGGTTGATGCAATATCCCCTTCATAAATTCCGTGCTCTATTTCATGTCCGTGCTCGGGAATAGGGACGGTGTGCGTGTGGTTTTGTGTGGTAACGGTATGGGTATGATCCGAAGTGTTAACTGTGTGACTATGCGACGTGTTCTGCAATCTTCCAACGTGGTGATGATCTTCTTCCCAGGCGCTGTGCTGATGATTGCCAGAAGGATAAAACCACGTTATGCCATCATCTGCTTTTCGTAACCCCACACCGTCAGAAAGACCGTGATTGTGATGCCCGCTTGGCTGCACAGTAATGGCTATAGGAGATTCCGTGTTTCTCCTGGCGATAGCACCCGAGACAACAACCTCAATGCCGTCAACGTTGGCATAGGCGCTTGTCTGCGTATTGCCGCCACCTGCGGAGCTGCTCTGGGTACTTGCGCCTCCCGCAGAGCTAGATTGTACACTGCCTGGAGCCGACGCCACCCCCTTGGTGTATCCCCGAAACGGCTCCAGTTCGTAGTGCAGCACGCATTTGTTGATCCTGGCCATCGTGTCCGGGACATAGAGATTAAGAACCGCTGGATGGGTGGGATCGCAATTGTCGGCAAAGTTTATAGCCATTTGATTGGTGGCACCCTGGGCATAGGCGTCATTGATTAACTGCCTATTTTGCAAATCGGCGATAGATGACGCAATGCTACGGGTCTTATTGGCCAAGACAATCTCGATGTCCTGGGGCTTTCCCCGGACATCCTGTTTTTTTATCTGCACAATAGGGGCATCTACCGTGATGCCATCTCTCTTATCAATAATGCGGATGGTATCTCCCAAATTAAAATGTTCATAAATTCCCGGTGAAAATCGGGCCAGATCAGCCGCTTTTACCTGATAAGAAATATAGGGATTCTTCAACTGTTCCAGCATGGCCTTGGCATAAGCCAGCAGGGTTTCCGTTGACTCATAGCGCCGGTCGATCATGACGGCTTCAATCAGACCATGCTCCGGTACTGTATCAGCGTCAATGTAAGGTAGGCCGCCGTTTATGCTGGTAATATCAAGCTGATTATCCCCTTCACCATAGCCCAGCGGGTAGATCCTGGTGATAATTGTACTGCTGTCTTTTGTGCGTCGGATTTCCTGCATGTTTTTCTGATAGCGGATTTCATTTTTTACAGTGGTATCCCTTTTAACTAAGTTGATTCGCCAAGGGGTTGCCGTTGTGTCAAAAGTCCACATAAAAGGCTCATCAAAGGCATTTGGCACAGAAAGTAAGGCGGCCAGCAGAGTCTGATTTTCCCACTTATATTCAAACTGCCGGGAAAAATCACAGCGGCCCAATTGCCAGTAAGGCTTCCGCTGCCGGTCAAGGATGTAGCGTAATACTCGTGTTGTCGGTATACCTAAGCCGCCGATCTGGTGATACTTAAACAAAACATCGTTCAGCAGGGTTGCCAAAACAAACTCGCATTCGTATACAGTATAGGCCGTTGTTGACCTGGATAAATCTTCTCCGATGATCCTAAATAGCTCAATTCTCCTCGCCCCATCGAAAATTTCCACAAAGTTCATTGGCTTGCAATATTCATTTTTAGGATCCTCCGCCGGCAAAGAAAAACCCGCCGTATGCAGCGGGTTGATCTTTAGCTCATATTTTACATGCATGGCATTTTGTAAAAAGGCAAGTCTTTTCATGTTTCTATCGTATACTTGTGGTATGCTTTCCTGCATTTATACCCACCTCGGCTTCCATTCAATGCGGATATTTGCGCTCCGATTCTGCCCAGAAGCGTCTTGATAAACAATGGTATTCAGGCCGGCAAGTAGTTTGAGAAAATCAGAATCCCTGCTAACCAAATGGGCTATGTTTTCTCCATTCAGGGTTACGGTCATTAAGTCAGTATCAATAACCAACTCATCACCCGGTGCCAGCGTCAGTCCTTCAAGATTAATGACTTCTGTTCCATAGGTATAGTGATTAGCCCTGAACTTAATTTCCATGTCCATGGGCAAAACGGTGGATTGCCGCTGTCTTGTGGCATTGGAAGAAGCTTTCACCACTATGTCCATAGGGCTAATCTTGGCATGCCTTACCAGGACTGGCGTTGCCGTCATTCCTAAATTAATCGGTATTTGGGATGATCCGCTTTGCCGCAGACCGGCGGCGGCTACACATTTAATTGCAATAACAAAGGTAACAGAGGGAAAAACATCTGCCGATGAACGATTAAATGGCTGCTGGTTAAAAGTTGATCGATTGAACATAACTTACCCCTAACTTACCGTAACGGTAAGTTCACCTACCGGAAAAACCATCTGGTCGTTGGCTTGAATATCTTTTGATGCCGTTAAGGGAGCATGGGCTAATAAATTACCACCGTTTGCCGCATCCCTAACGCCAGTGTATGCTACCACACCCCAAGCGCCGCCGGCGATGGGAAACTCTATCTTGCTGCTATTTTTGACAGTCGCTTTACCACCAATTTGCTGCACAGAGCCAAAGCTAACTTGCTGGCGGGCATATCCTACCCCGGTCACTTCCGTTCCCGTGTCCTCGTCAGTGGGATTAGAAATGTATAAGGCAAGCCATAAAGTCTGCGGAGATGCTTGGGGATTCGCCCGGAAGTTATGTTCTAAAATTGCAGTTTCCAAATGATTTGATGCACTCACTTTTTCCTCCTATCCCGTAGATAATCTTGTTAAGATTATGTCTACAATGTTGGTATTGCCGATGTTAGTAATGGTAATTCGGCAGGGCGTCTCTTGGGTACCAATGTTGACTAAAGGTATTTCCTCTGCCGCCTTGGTCACGGTTTGCAGAATACGGTGATAATCCAACGCCTCGGCAAATGGTTGACAGGTAAAGGTTATCTGGCTCTTACCGGTACGGCTTATCTGTTCCAGGTCAATAGGTCGGATGACCTGAGCATGATAGGCTTTATCTGGCTCATCATCAAAAATGAGCTGACCGCTCCCGGATAACCAATAGGCCAATTCCCTGACCAAAGTTCGCAGTTCAGGGAGTTGGCCTGTTTTCATTGATAGGGTAACTTCAATGTCTCGGGTTTCATATCCATCATTGCCAAAATCCAAAGTGCCATCTCGGCCGGGAATGGTGGCAGTAAGTTTCCTTATTTCCGGCCGCAATGTCCGGTTATCCGACTTCATGAATACAGCCGGGAATTCACTTAAATGCCGGTTCTTAAAGTTAAAACCGATCACGCCTTAACCACCCCCAATTCCCTGTATCCTTGCTGTTCTCTTCGGGCGAATTCTTCCGCCAATCGCTCAATATCCTCTTCGCTGCGGATTTCGACATTCTCTAGGTAAAATCGGTTATAGACAACTGCTCCACCGCTCAATTGTGCATTCTGATCCGCCGTTAATACCCTCTCACCTCGATGGAGCTCCGCAATGTACCCATCATAAGGAACATAGGGCAAGCCTCCGGCATGGCTGCCATCTATGGATGTGCTGGACATTTCTGAGGAACTGGACCGCCAGAAGGTCAGTTTGTCCGCAAGCCAGGAAACCTTTTCGGAAACCCAATTGCTGATGGATGACCAGACAGACTGCATTCCATCCCAAACTCCCATAAAGGCGGAGCGGCCGGCATTCCATAGGATGTTAGCCGCTCCCCGGATGATAGCGGCGATTGCATCCAAAGCAAGCTTGGCAGCATTTTTTAGTAGATCAAAAACATTGCTTGCGATGTTTTTTAGGCCATTCCAGGCTCTTTCCCAATCACCCCGGATAATCCCCATAACCAGATCAATAATTCCTCGGATGATATTCATGGCTTTTTCGATAATAAATTGGATGACACTAAAAACCTGTTCCGTTATTTTCCGTATTTTTTCGCCGTGTTTATCCCAAAAATCTGTAATCCAGGCAATAGCCTCCGTTACCTTGTCAGCAATACCCTGGGCCGTTTCGATAAGCAATGGAGCATTGTCGATAATAAAATCCAGGCCCCGCTGTAAAAGCGGGAGAAACTGCCCCGCAATCACAAGCCCCAATTGACCAAACATCTGCTTAACATCATCCAAGGTGTCCCCAAAAACCAGACCAGCATCAACTGCATCTTGGCTCATGACCAGCCCAAGTTTTTCCGCCCTTGAAGTGAGTTCCGCTATTCCGTCTGATCCCTCGTCTAAAATCGGGGCCAAGTCGGCATAGGATTTACCAAACAACGTATTGGCTAAAGCGTTTCTTTTGTTTATGTCCTCCATGTCGGCTAAGGAGTTCAGGGCATCCTGGAAAACAGCATCGGAGTCCCGCATCTGGCCATCAAGATCATAGACAGCCACGCCCAACTCTTCATAGGCAGCGATGGCGGTTTTGTTTCCGTCCGCCACCTTGGATAAGGCTTGCTGGTTCTTGACCATGCTCCGCTCCAGGGACTCCGCAGATATCCCCGACTGGCTCATTGCATAGGTCAACTTTTGCCAGGTTTCCACGTCCGTGCCAGCTCTGCGTGATGCTTTATCGACTGCATCCGTTGCTTCTGCTACTTTGGTAGCCGCTCCAAACATAGCAGCACCAACAGCGGCGGCACCGGCCACCAACGCTGCTCCCCATTTCGCTGCCGTTTTTATGCCGTTTCCCAGTTTGGTGGTTAATCCTTCGGAATCCTTGCCCGTCTTGGCTATGCTTTTTTCCGCTTCGGCGGAGTTGATTAAAATTGTCCCGAAAAGCTTAAATATTTCCATTGATTTCCGCCTCCCTTCGGAAAGCCTGGAGGATGTTTTTCACATCATCTAAAATTTCTTCATCCTCTTTTTGACGGGGCTTAGGTGTTTTCAGGCTCTCCTTTATGGATACCCAGGATATTTCCTGCTGGGCCCATGGTCCCAAAGAAAGCCAATGCTGCCATGCTTTTTCTTCGTTTTCTTTTTCAAAAAGAAAACACAAAAAAGATGAGGCTTCTTCAAGACTCATCTCCAACAAAAAATCTATATGGTGATAGCGGTGGTGAAGGACATCTAAGACTTCGTACCAATCAAACCGCCAAGCTGTGTAAAAAAACTTTTCAGGTCATTCTCCTTGCCCAACTGCCCAAGCATCTCAAAAAGCTCCGATATTTCTAAATCTTTGATATCGTTGACCTCCATTTCAAAGGGGCCGGCTAAAAACTCATAAATCGCATGTTCGGCGTTTTTTTCCGCCAGAAGCTCGAAAATGGTAATGAAGCCGGTTACCCCTATTTCTTCCGGCTTCAGCTTTTTTTCTGCTGCCATTTTCAGCAGCGAATCTGTTTCCGCTTTGATATTCGCCCGCTTAATGATCCTAAAGGCATTAAACAGGTCCGGCGTTTTTAATTTGCGCATATATCCTCCTTAATCGTTAGAGCGAACTTGGGTGGTTCCGCCCCTTTGGGCTTTACCCTCAGCATTGGCTTCAATGACCATGATCCAATCTCCGCTGTCCGCCTCAATTTCAATCGCCCCATCCCATTCATCCAAGGCACTAACGTCTGCATTAAGTACAGGAAGCAGCAAGCCTTTGCCTACGGCTGTAAAATAAGAGTTGCCAGCGGCCATCTCCGGGGAAACGGTAATCTTGGTAAAGCCTGGCATCGTGACCGAGGGTTGGGAGAAAACAACCAAGGAACTGAGGTATTCGCCGGGGTAGTAAATTTCAAATGGCACCTCGTCCAGGTTGTCATAATTAAAATGTCCGGTCAGGGTAAGCGCCACCACGGATTCTGCTTTATCTGCCGTGTTGAGCGTCAACCCGGAGTTGGCCAGGGCATTTTTCAGTACAATGATAACCGGCAATAAGGATCCGGACAAACGGCCTACCCAAGTCAGGTTTTCCATGTAAGCGCCCTGATCAATATCCGGTCGGGCTGTGATTTTCGTATAGCCATTTTCAGTAGTTTCCGCTTTAGCAGTGGCCAAAGCTATCTTAATGGAATCCACGGAAACCTCTTTTACATTAGCGGTCATGGTGACAGCCCATTCATCGATGGTTTCCAATCCTTTAACCGCCCCTTTTACGCCATCGATCTCTATTTTTCTTATGGCTGGAATAGCGGAAAAGGATCCTCCGCCCTGGGTTGCGCCAAGCAGCTTCCCGGCATCCCTGGCACTGTCAAAGGTATCTATTAAAGGGTCGAAGTTCTTAAACCAGGCCCCTGCGTCCAGCAGCAATTTTTCCGGGGTGTTTTTCGTAAAACCTGAAATAGCCTTAGATTTCATCGCTTTGTCTCCTTTCGTGCAGTCGTATTTCAAAAATCAAGCGCCGCCGCTGTATGCTTTTATCATCTTCCCGAATGATCAGTCGGCCGCCGACGTAGGCAGCAAACTGGATTTCTTCATCCAGATAATAAAATTGGCTGAGATGGCGCTGGAGGCTATCCGCTGCCGCCTCAACCCAGGCAGTATCCCGGCTCTGATCCAAAAGGTTAACCTCTAAGTCTAACCTGGTGCATTCATCTTCCTTAAACACTTCTCGCAGTTCAAAGGCAAGGCGGGGGAATGTGGTCTGCTCGGATGCATCACCATAATAGGTATTCGCACAAAAAAGCAGCAGTTCCTTTCTCAAAGCCTCCCGCAAAGCCTTCGTCTTACCCATCTTCCCCCACCTCCATTTCCTCCCAAGTATCGTCGATCAGGCCCATGGCCTGGTTTTCATCCTCGATGGCGGAAAGATATTGCCCTTGAATCCTCCGGATTGTTTCAATGTTTTCCTTTACCGATGGTTCGAGGAAGGGACGGGCCGTCATTTTGGATGTGCCAAGTTCAAAAAATTTTCCATAAAAAGCAGGCTTTAATCCTTTTTTCTTTGCCCGGTCATCTTTATAGATACCCAACTGCAAGTCATGGGCCTTTTTCCGGGCAAAGACAGAAATATTTTTTATCAGATTTTCTGTTTTTCGAGGGGCCCGGGAACGGGCTTCTTTTTGCAAAAAGCGGCCTACATCCCGCAGAGCCGCCATTCCCAATTCTTCCAAGGTGTAATTGACCCGATCAACATTGTTTAGGTATTCAATCCCATCTTTGGTGATCTTTATAGCCCGGGGAGGATTAGCCATCTGCTGCCCTCCTTTTTTTATGAGCGATGATTTCCAAGGTGCGTTTTTCCGGCGGAGCATATGCCCGTAGCACCGTATATTCATAGCCCTCATATTCCAAAAACTCCTGCCCGGCGTATTCATCCTTATCGGCAAGAGTAATGACAATTTCCGGCTGTAGCCCTACGGCCAAAGCCTTATAGGTTTCTGCCATCTTGACGGAGTTGACCTCGCAAAGCCGCTCTTCTTTTTTGTAAAGCTGGAGCCGATCACCCCCTGCCGTAATAACCGGCTCCCCATCCGGGGTCAGCAGGTAAATCAAACTATCGAAGGTCATTGGCATCAGTCCTTTTTATTGTGGATCATCATGTCATGGAGCCGGGCTTTGATATGCAGGGGCATTCCATCTTTGCTGTCCCGGCTTTCGTGGCGCCATGTGGCCATGTCAACACAAAAAAGCAGATCAGTGGGGCTATCTCCATCAAGAGATAGCCCCTTCTGATTGGTTAATTCATCAATAACGCTTTGCGCTATGGCCGTTAAGTAGGTGTCCCGGATACTGGTTTTTAAGCCAATCCGCTCCTTGAGCAGGGGAAGAACCAAATCTGCGGTCATTTCCATAGGGGCACCTCCCCTTATTCTTCTTTATTCTCAGGACCGTCGGCGGCCGCATCAAGCTCAGCCTCGGCAGTAAAGGCTTCTTTTTTGCCTTTTACCTTTTCGCCGTCATAGGTTTCCCCAACATGATAGATTTTGCCGGTGTGCCGGCATTTGAATCCGCTGATTACTTTACTCATCGTTTTCTCTCCTTACGAATTGGCCGTGTCGGCGGCGAAGGGCACCGTAGTAGTCGGCGCAGTGTTGTTAATATTGAGGATGATGAACCCTGCCCCTATTACAGGTTCGCCATCATAGCGGGCGGTACCCTTGAATACTGTTTGATCCTCAATAAATTTGACATGCTCAGATACGGCAAACTGGCCGCCGGCCCGCTCCGCCAGCAGATACAATGACCCAAATCCGCCAATGATGTCATTGTCGGGGATAAACTCCAGTTCCACGATATCTCCAGCCTCAATCGGCATAGTCCCATTCATGCCAGCAACAATAGCACCGGCGGCATTAAAGGAAATCGCTTTGGACAACAGCTTCATACGGGTTTGCCGATTCATGCACCAGAAAGTACCACCGATGGCATAATTCGGCTTAGCCACTCCTAAGTAAAGGATGACCTCGGCAAAAAACTCTTCGGCAGTCATACCCGCCGGGTCAAATTTCAAGAGGTGGGTTTCGTGCAGGTCTACCCATTCCGGGGCTTTGTCGCTCCAATCACTGGGCTTGGTAGTCTGGGCTAACCGGGTAGCTATACCCAAAGGCATTTTGATTCCGGTCCCATAGAGGATAGCCTTATCAGCAGCCAGTCCAATAGCCTGCCCAAGGATATCCATGATTTCATTGGCCAAATTCAAGTCGGAATCTTCCAGAGTAGAGTTGGGTACCGGCACAAACCCGCCAACCTTGTACCCATCAACCTCAACCTGATTAAAGCCTAAGGTTAATTCGTTTAATTTTCCTACCGCCTCAGTCCAGACACCCTCCGGGATGGTACCGGCGATATTCTGCCGGGCTTTGCCGGGTACAGGCTTTAATCTGATTTTACCGATTAATTTGCTGTAGCGGTGCAGGTTATCCCGGAGTAAATCCAGCATAACCTCGGGAATAGTCAGTTCCGCTCCCGTTACCGCCCGCTGCTGTCCCTTAAATTCCCGTACACGCTGTAAAAATTCTTTGACATCATTCCGGGAAAGAAAGGTGTCCCTGGCTTCTCTGGTTACGGTAGAAAAAAACCTTGCTCTGGTGGTCATATGTTCCCTATCCTCCTTTTTTGTTTCGGCGCCGCCGGCTGCATTACGTTCCTCTTCTTTTCCCGGATCCTTTTGATCAAGGCTGGACAATTCCGCCTCAATATCTTTGATTTCCCGCTCCAAACCTTCTTTCTTAGACTGAAGATCCTTTTCATCCTTTTCCTGTTGTGTAATGGATTCCTCCACCACCGTCATTTCTTCATCGGTCTGGGTCTCGGTGATCGCCACTTCCAGTTCCTCTGCCCTGGTCTTGAGGGCTGCTTCCTGCTCCAGCAGCTTGGCCAGTTCATCTTTGCGCTGCTGAATTTTTCTTACCAACATCAATTGTTTTAGCATCGTGTTAACCTCTCTTTCGCTTGCTGCTTCCGTTGCTCCAATTGCCTTTTTTTGTATTGTTCAACTTCTTTATGCCTGGCCTGGATGCTGGTCTGTTCATAAGCCGGGAAGGTGCAGACACTGACTTCCTGCAGATCAATTTCCGTGATCCTCCATTTGATCTGCCCCTTGCCTTGATAGTCCCAGTCCGTTTCTTCGGCCAAAATATTAAAGCCAAAGCTGCATTGGTCCACGTCCCCACGTTTAACCCGTTCATAGGCGTTCATGGCGTCGGAATCTCTTGGATTAATGACCACCCGACCCCAAAGACCGTGGCTATCTTCTCGGAGCTCCAGGGTGCCTGCTTTGTTACGACCCAGGACTAAGGTGGTATTATGATTGATCAGGGCCCGGATGTCGTTACCTAAAGTTTTAGCGAAGGCGCCGGCGGCGATTTCTTCATAGGCTCCCGGCCAGAGTTCCGTTGTCTTTTCCACAACAGCAAAATAACCTTCGATGGCCAATTCTTCACCCTCGACTCTAGTCTGCAATTTTTGGACAATGCAGCGTATTTGCTTATCCGTCCTCACTTTTTTCACCTCCCGTCAATTTGCTTTGCTCCCCGATCATTCCCCTGGGGATATAGTTTTCTAAAATGACCAGTTCGGATAGCCCGGGCTTAGGTGATAAGTTGACCCAATCCCTAACCTCGTTGCCGGTCATGATTCCCCTCACATACAGGTTTGCTCCCACATCCGACAGGTCTTTAAGCTTGTACGCATAAAGGCTCCGGGAGTTGAATTTAAAATACCGGGTGGGGGACAGCAGCAGCTTCCTGGTTAATTCCTGTTCGATGCCTACAGCCATAGGTTGAATGGTGGTAGAGATAAAATTGTTATATTCATCTTCGTTAAAATTGCCGACACCCAGAAAAAACGGCGGTACCCCGAAGATGCCAGCCACCGTCTTGATGTCAATTTCCACCGCATCGCTGATGGCCAGATCATTTAGGTTTAGGGGCTTGATCTGCTCTACCCGGATTAAATCTCCGGGGATAACCCAGGGCTTACCGCCGCCGGTATCGTTAACATATCGCCGCAGTACCTTCTCCCGCCCCTCTTCGCTGGACAGCTCTTCTGTCATAGCGTTAACGGCAACAATAACCGATGGCTTCCACTTATCCGACATAAACGCCTTTTTGGTTTTGGCTGCCTGACTTAGCCCTTCTACCACGCTCTTCAGGGTTACTTGGTAGCCCCGACCCATCCAGGGGTTATCCGGATCCGGGTTGTTAACGAAATGAATCACCTCGTCATGGACATAAGGTACAGTATTGTAAAGCACCGTATAGCCCCCAGGAGTTTTGCGGAAGCTGGTTTTGGCCGGCTCAAAAATAACCATATCGTCAAGTAAGCCGTCTTTGATTTTCGGGTAGACCACACTGTTTCCCCGGCCGGGTAAAAGCATGTTGTAAACAATGTTCTGCATCCATACTTTTCTGGTCATCAAGGGGCTTGGCTCAATATCGATCTTCCGAGAAAGACTATCCTTAACCCGCACATCCCCATCTTCCGTGTTCTCCATTAAATAAATTGTCATGGATGCGATAAGGCTGGCAATTCTCCCAGCGGCGATTTGAACCTGCGGGTTATCGCTTAGTCTTGTGTAGCCCGGCAGGCTTAACGATTCCCACATGCTATCCATAACCAAGCCCACCGTTGATGTGTCCGCCCTGATTTTCTGATCCGTTTGTTTTGATTTTTTTCCCACTCTTTAACCTCCTAACCAGGCATTTGCCTCTGCGGCTTTTTCCATATCTTCCAGAGCTTGGATTGCCGCAAAAACTGCGGCATCAAACAAGTCAATTCTTTGGTTGGGGAATATTTTTTCGTATTGGATCATATCGTCTGTTTTTTCAATGCCGTGAACATTTTGCACGCAATATTCAAAGGCTTCCGAATGCAGATAATAAAAGTTGCCGTCTAGGGCTTGCTTTTCAATCCGCCGGAAGCCTTCTGATTTTTTGTAAAAATACTGTGGCTGGTCTACCATCTTGAAGCCAGCCTTTTTCATACCCAAAAAGAACTCCCGAGAGAATTTACGGTCAAAGCCGACTTTTTTCACCTTAAATCCCATTTTGCGCATTTTGATAAACCAGTTGATGATATCGCTATAATTGGTGGTGGGCGTGTTGCACATGTCCAGCCAGCCGCCATCTTTCCATCCGAATAGGGGAATATTATCTTCCTCAGCCTTTTTGGCGGCGGCTACTATAGGAAACCATGCATGGGTAATGGCGATGTCTACTCCTTTGTAGGTCCCATATAGGGCCGCAGCGGTTAAGTCGTGCATTTTGGATAAGTCACCGCCACCGAACCAGCTAATCGGTAGTTGGGCCAACTCTCCAAGGCTCCAGTTGTATTTCTGGTCACTTGCCCGGAATATTTCAATATTAAAATAAGCTTTCATTGCAGCGGTAAAAACATTCAAGGACTTTGCAAAGAAATCTTTGCGCTGCTGTGGGTCCTCCTTAGCCTGGATGGCGTCGGCCATAATATCGGCCGGCCGAATGCTTACACCATAGGCCGGGTTAGCCATTTCATGAATAGCCGGGTTTAGATAATCCACCTCGCCCTTTTCATCCTGGTCTGCTTTACAAATAAAAATGAAATATTGCTCGTCCTTTACTGTACCGTCCAAAATCTTTTTGCAGTATTGCAGCCGGTGATAGCAAAAGCTTGTCATATCATCGCCGGCTGTGGTGATGCCTATCATCAGCTTATTGCTATAAGCCTTCATCGCCTCTTTAATGATGTTGTATTGCTTCGGGGACCGGTAGGCGTGAATTTCATCAGCAATGCCAATATTGCAGTTGAGGGAATCCTGGGCATCTGGATTGGCCGCCAGCGCTTGAATGAAAATAGAGCCATCAGATAGCTGGCCGGAAATGGAATGCTCCTGGTTGTTGTCGATAACCCTGAAATTTTCCTTCTCCCCCATTTGCTCTAAATTGAAGTTGATGAAGTCAAAGCTTTCTCTGGCTTGCTTCAGCGCGGCCGCTACAATGTAGATTTTTGACCCGCTCCGGCGATTGAGCAAACCAAGAGCCCAGGCCAGGGCAGCGGCGAAGGTTGTTTTGATATTTTTCCGGGGAATAAAAATAAACGCCTCTTTGTAGCGTCTAAGATTTGTTCCCGTATGCCAAAATCCCAGGAGATTATAAACAATAAATTTATGGAACGGCTCTAATAAAAACGGTTCTCCCATCAGCGGGGATCCGTCAAGCCGTTCTCCTTGCCGATGGACAAACGTCCGCTCAATGACGCTAATTACAAATTCGGCATCGCTAGGCCGAAAATCATATTCTGGATTGGCAAGGTCGTTCAAAAACCGCTCGGCAGCCTGGATAGTTTCTTTGCAAGCAACCTTTTTTCCCTCAACAATACTTTCCGCATATTCGATTACCAGAGCTTGGTTCGGATAACTATCCATGCATCTTTAAGATATCGGCCAGCGCCGATTTTTTGGGCGGCGGCCCCTTTTGGTCTGGCCGCATCGTTTCCAATGCCTTCGGATTTATACCAAGCCGGTCAGAGTATGCAGCAATATCTTTGCGTATCGTTTCAAGGGTTTTGATTACCGGGTTGGTTTTTTGTCCACCGTTCTCAGTGTTGATTGTCGCTTGGAATTTGCTCTTCCGGTAAACCGCCATATTTTTATCGTAAAGGTCCAGCAGGTCGGCATAAACGGAAATGACGGTATCGAATTCCGGTTTATAAGTTCCCAGATTTTTCATTGCCGCATTGATATTTTCCACATGCTTTTTTTTCGACATTCCCTCAGCCTCCTTGTCCGGAAAAAAATATTTCAGCGGTCGCTCTATTGGAAAAGGGGCCCCCTCCCCGCTCCCTTGGGGCACCCCTTTGCCCTTTTTACCCGGGGGGGTTATAATTTTTTCTCTGGCGGAATCGTCCGGCTTTTCCATTCAAGGCCCTTTGCTGTCAGCTCTCTGGTCTTGCGATTGTGCATTGCATCATGATTTTTTGTGGAGAGTCCTATTAAATTCCAATCTTCCCAGGCGAATTCTGGATATTGGTCAGCGGGCCAGATGTGGTGAACCGTAGTAGCCTCTTCGGAGCGGCCGTAACGCTTGGCCTCTTGGCACTGGTATTTATCCCTGGCCAGAATATACGCTTGTTTTCGCCGCCATCTTGTACTTTTATAATTCATTTTCATGTCCTTTTGCAGAACAAAAGAGCCACCTTTCGATGACTCTTTCGCCGGAGAGATTACATGAGATTGCCAACTTTGCCCAATACCAATATACCACGGATGTTACTGCCATTCACTGCCATGTTTTTTCAATTTTTCGAAGGGCTGTAGCATGAAGGCGGAACATCTGGCGTTCTGCATAGCCTATCGCCTCACAGATATCTTCCCACTCCCAGCAAGATATGTACCGCAGACGAATTAAGCGCCGCTCCACTGGCTCCAATGCCTCTATGGCTTCTTCTATTTCCGTGAGCCTGGTCAGCAATTCTGCCTGTTTCGTATCAAGTAAACTACACATGTCTGCAATGTTGGCCACAATGCTGGCAGTTCGATCCCCGGCAAAGTTGCTGTGAGGCATTCCGTCAGGCCAGGTGCGTGATTCAGCTTTGCCTCGGAGTTCTTTTATTTTTTCTTCCAGTTCCTCAGCCTCTGCGGCTAAGTCCCGGTACTGTTTAAGGCGTTGTTTGTCCATCCGTGACCTCCATCTGTCGCATTTTCTGCATGTCTAAACAATACTTATGCCGGATCGGCTCCCCGTTTTTACAGTCAAGCGACTTATCCCAAAAACCGCAATGGTCATCCTCCTTGCCGTTTAGCCCCAGGCAAGGGCAACTGGTACAGTATTTGCCATCCGGTATTTCAATCGTTATTTTCATCCGTAGCCTCCTTTGCCGCACACTTGCTGCACAGATCATCCTCCACCCAGTAGCAGCCGCCGGGACAAGCGTTGTTATCGGTGCAGCCACAGACACGGCAGCGTGGCCCATCCCCTGCCGTCAGGATGTTGTCTATCATTTCTAGCACCAAATCCCGGGACAATGACTCTTTTTCACTCATTTCCTGCAGCCCGTCCCGTATGGCCAGGGCCTCCAGCTCCTGGGCTTCGGCTCTAGCAACTAACGATTTCAACCTGCTTATTTCGTCCGGCGTCAGGTCTGTGGCGTGGTACTGCACCAAATTGTAAAGGTACTCTTTCGTGGCGGCCGCCTCTTTTTGCAAAGCACAGCCGGCAGGCACCAACTTTACTTGCCTTTCGTACTTATCTATAAGCTTTTTGATCGATGTTAGTTTTGCTCTATCCATGCTGCACCCCCATCACCGCTCTTGCCGCACACTCCGTGCAAAGCGCCCTGATACTACTATCCTCGGCCAGCGTATGCCGATGGCGGTTACCTTCGTAACACTCAGCCCCACATATCGGGCATTTAACGATCCGCCAGTCCGGGCGCCGGGCTATGACCGCCGCCGGATCGCCCAGGTTGCGAACCAGAGGCAAGCAGAGGATCCCGCCCCGGTCCTGCGCCATGCGTGGTGTTATGCTTGCTTTAATCATGATTGTACCTCCTCCGACGTCAACATTAGCTGCTTGCTGGCATAAAGCTCATAAAACGTCTGTCCCTGGTGATTAAGCATATAGGGCAGGAATATCTGATCCATACTGACCTGTTCGCTCTCCAGGATGGCCATCTGGGCCTCCACCCAGTCTTTGACGATTCGCCAGGCTACCCTCTCCGCTTGATCCCTGTCACACTTGACCTTTTGCCTCTTTAGCACGACAAACACAGCATCAACATTTGCCGGAAGCCGGACCGCCTGATCACCGACCGCTGTCCTTAGCTTAAAGGATATCGCCTCTACCCGCCCCCTATCGTCAAACTCCTGGAGGATTGCCCGGGCTCCGTGCTTAGCCAAGATGTAGGATATCTCGCTTTGCGTTTTGAATGCGTCAACCTTGGTTGTGTAGTTTAGTAATGCCATGCCGTCTATGCCTCCTCCACGCTTATCGCCACCCGATACCGACGGGCCTCGTCCAATAGACCCAATACTGCTACCACTGCCGGCTCAATCATATGTCCGCCGCCGGTAGCCTCCAGGCTAATGCCGTGTTGAGCCGCATAGTCCTTGACGGCCTGGTCTACCGCTTTATCCTCTCGGCAGTCATTGCATATAGCCCAACCCGGGCGAAATTCGCCCGAGGGCTTATCAACACCGCATTTGCGGCACGTTTTTGTCTTATCTGTCATACTCTTATTGCCTCCTCTTTGCCATTTGCTTATGTCCAATGCCATTTTTCGCCTTACCGACTCCCCTGGCGGCCCGTATAAGGCTGCAACCTCCGCCGCTGACAGCCGGTAGGTAACAATCTCGCTGGGTCGGGTATCGCCCTGCACCTGGTCGCCGTTGCGCACGGATGTCATAAAATTATGCTTAGCCATCGCCGTCAGTCTCCTCGAATGCTGCCAGCAGGGCGGTATAATAGTCCCGCTGGTCCCTGTAGTAATCGGCAATCATTTCCTCTGCCTCTTTCTGAGCCAAGGGCAATTTATCATATTTGTCTCGGTACATAAGCCGGCGGAGAGGCTGGCCTTTGATGCTAATCCACCAGCCGTAGTCATCATGTTCCAACTCTGCTATGGCTATCTCAACGTCGTGAAATCCCGCGAAATGTAAAATATGCTTTTCACCCTCCTGAACCCATCGCTTGCTACTCATTCATTACTGCCCACCTTTCTATTTTGGTCTACCCTGTCCTCCTCTTTAGGCCCAGGGCTCATCTTGGCTATAAAAAAGCCTTACCGGGACGATATCAGCCCCAGTAAGGCTCACGTCACCTTTACTGCCCAGAAGCAAGAGCTGCAAATTCCTCAGCCTCAGTAACATCTTCTTCGAGTTCACCCTTGGCATTCCACAAACGGCCTTGTTTGGAGGCCTCGAGAGCCCTGAGCATCCTGGATATTTCGTCAGACCATACGCCGTGCCGGCGGAGGATGGAGTTGAATTCTTCGGAATCATGCCCGACAATCATCCACTTCGGATTTCCGGCCTTATCGTCATCGCCCCGGCCGCAATGGCAAAGTTCATGATCAATCAATGCCGTCTTTTGCTTCTCATCAAGCTTGTCCCAGATATCCCGGTTAATCGTAATCAAAAAGTCAACCGCAGCCTCCGGGTAAAGGGCCTTGATCTCGGGGCTTATTTTCTTTGCACTACCCCAGGTATCCCGACTCTTGGAGGACCATTTTCCCCGGCGGAGCAGTACGGCAATTCTGGCTTGGGCCAGGTGCCCATGGCAGGTATTCACCAGAGGCACGACATAATTTTCATAAATTTCCTGTGACTTCTCCAGTTTGGGGAGTAAGCTTTCCGGTTTAACCATCTTTGCTATGTTCTTAGCCATTTTTTATTCCTCGCTTTCTATTTTTCGGTCTAAATAAGTGACGCCCACGGCGTAGGCTTGCCACATGTCAGCCTTAAATCCATAAAACCAACCAGGGTTTGCTTTTGTGCCCTTATCGCCAAAGCGATCCTTAAGGGCCTGAATTACATTGCCATCTTTCGCCCGACTATCGTGGCAGAGGTTTGTTTTTACATCCAGCCGTCGAATTCGTGTTCTTGCTTGAAAACCTTTCGTTGCCTGCCAAAATTGACCGATCCAAAATACCGTTTCAAAGACTTCGGCGCCGACCGGCATGCCGTAGGAGGTAACCATTTCGATGGCCAGCTCAGCCTCGTTTTGTTTACCATCTGGCCAATCCTCAAGGACCTGCATCACCTGCCAGTTCGGTAATATCATGGCCTCCAAAATACGGTAATCATAATCGATGATGGCAAAGGCACTTTTCTCCGGGCCGGGATCTATTGCTATAATCATTGCCTCACCCCGTTGTTTATTTCTGCTAACTGCTTCTTTCGCTCCGTAATAATATCGCTCAGGTCTGCCTCCCTGAGTGCCCAATTTAAGCCATACATTCCATCTGGATGGCACCTCTCGGATATCCTAACCATCTTGTATTTACCAACTGCCCAATTTTGCTCTTCGATGGGATGCTCGTTTCTGCACCTGGTAGCTTCTTTGACCGACTCATGCATCCGATGGCAGATTGGGCAAATGTAGTAAGTTCTCACTATCGCCATGGTCTTCCCCTTTCAAACGCCTGCTAAGGATTCGTCGATAAACTCTTCCGGAATCTGCAACTGGCCCGCCGCCGGCTGTTTTTCGATTTTGAATTGATAACGATACCTTACGTTTCGCTCGCCGGCCTTTCCATTGTCCAAAACAAAATCTGGGCCGCAGCGATGTTCTATCCTGGAGGCCATTGCCTTATCAAAGCCCTCCAGGGTTTCCAGGTTATGTTCGCTGGAAATAATCGTTACCAACCGGGGATTGTTGTACCGGTAGTTGATGATCGAGTAGGCTAGCTTCAGACTCTCTTCTTTCGGCAGATTGTTGTTGCCGTTATTACTATTGCTGTTTCTAGCGCTCCTTATGGGCTTGAGAAAATCGTCAATGATCAAAACTGGCGCCCGGCGCCAGGGGTCCAATGCGGCATCGTATTCTGTCCGCCATCCGGATATGGCCCGAGTAGAGTCATCCACCCAATCCATCCAGGTGCAAGACATCTCTAGCCGCAAAAGCTCCTGCATGATGCCTGCACATAAATGGCTCTTTCCGCTGCCGGCATCGCCGCCGATGTAAAACCAGTGTCCTTGGTGCGCCATTGTGACGAACTTGGCGGCATCCGTTTTCATGCTGTTCTGCCAGTAGCCCTGGGAGGTATCGAAGTTATCCAGGGTGCATTTCATCAGCATCGGCCCTATTCCGGATAGCAGGAGGCGCTGCTTGGCCAGTCTTGCCGGCATGCATCTACAGGGAAAAGATGTGGCAGCGTAATCGTTATAAAGCTTTTCAAAGACCGGCCTTAGAACTCTGCCTTTGCTTTTGCACTTTTCGCAATAATCCCCGGGAAGCTCCCCTTCTCTCTGGTTATAGGAGTCGCATTCTACTTGGCAAGCCACCCGTTTCTCAGCTAAAGTTTCCGGCTGCTTTTCCTGCTGCAGCTCTTCCATGCGCTGTTTGATTTGGGTGAGTAGGACAGAGGCATCCATCTGGGACAGGCCGTCCTCAGAGCTTCTTGCTGATCTGCCGGCGTGGAACCTCCGGCTCTGCGCTTGGTCCATAATTTGACCCAGGGTTTGCACCACTCATCACCCCTTCCTTGTTGATACGATCCCAAATAATACCCTTCCATCCATTTGACATACTTTCGCTGATGACAGCCATTACCCGATC
>JAHDMJ010000008.1 GCA_018436095.1 Clostridia bacterium
AGTACCATTAGCCCCAATTGGACCGGTAGGTCCAGTGGGTCCGGTTGCACCATCTGCACCGTTAGCTCCCGTTGGCCCAGTAGGACCGGTGGGTCCAGTTACCCCGTCGGCACCGTCGGCCCCCGTTGGGCCAGTAGGGCCGGTTTCTCCGTCAGTTCCATTAGCCCCAGTTGGACCGGTAGGTCCAGTGGGTCCGGTTACCCCGTCGGCACCGTCGGCCCCCGTTGGCCCAGTGGGGCCGGCGGGTCCGGTTGCTCCCGTAGCTCCCGCGGGTCCGGTTGCTCCCGTAGCTCCCGCTGCTCCTGTCGTTCCCGTTGGCCCAGTGGGGCCGGCGGGGCCGGTAGCTCCCGTAGCTCCCGTTGCTCCAGTGGTGCCGGTAGCCCCTGCCGGTCCCGTAGCCCCAGTAGTACCTTTAGGGCCGCAAGGCCCGGGTGGGCCAGGTGGACAAATAGGATGAGGATAGTATTGCTTTGGGCAACAAGAAAAAGCCCTATTTTCGCAGTTCTGTTTGCATACAGGGCAACAGGGCTTATTGTAATGGTTATTTTTAGCGCAAGGATCACCTTTATTATATATGTTCAATTGTCATCGCCCTTCTTGCCTGCTTATTTGAATATTAGCAAATGATAAAAAGCCGTTTGTGAAGGAGTTTATTCCACTCATCAATTACATCTAACAATAAGATATGAAGCAGCTTAATAGGATGTGAGCAAAAAGGGGACGCTTAGATTTAAGAAGGATATTAAAGCCATTAGCAAGTTTGATAAAGCCAATAGATTAGTTGCACACGAAACTAATTTAAGATATAATTAATATTAGTTTCGTGTGCAACTATTAAAAAATTGCTGAAAGCATTGTGGAGATTATGGAAAATATCGGGAAATTAAACGCCGCTATTTATCGAAATTTGCAAAGCATATTAAATGACAAGTTGAAAGATATTCCTATCCGCAGCGGGCAGCATGATTTTCTATATGTAATCTCACAGCATGAGGGTATAACTCAGAAGGAGCTTAGCCAAAGACTCTTTGTTGATAAATCTACCACTGCAAAGGCTGTCAAAAGTCTGATGACCCACGGATACATAAAAAAAACGCCTCTCCCCGAGGATAAGCGCTGCGAACAATTGTATTTAACGGAGAAAGGGAGACTGATTAAGTCCAGGATTCAGGATACTTTTTTGGAGATTGTCGATATTACGGTGCGAAACTTGTCGGCAGATGAGGCAGAGCAGGCCATTGCTTTGTTAAAAGCTATTCTCGAGGGGCTGGTGGAGGAAAAAAATCTTTTGAAGTAAACCGCTGTAAAAAACGAAGTAAGGAGCATTTTCGATGGAAGAGCAAAAAAAGCTTTTATGGACAAAAGAATTTGTTACAATTTCAATTATTAATCTCTTCTTATTTTGTGGATTTCAAATGCTTTTGCCGACACTGCCCCTATATACGAAAGCCTTAGGCGGTTCCGATGCAATTCTCGGTTGGATTATTGGTGCAGCTACCGTAGCCTCTTTGATTATCCGGCCGTTTTCGGGAATTGTTATCGATAGAATCGGCAGCAAGACTATTTTTATCGCCGGGATTTGCATTATTCTCGTTGCAACGTTGTCTTACGGCTGGTTTCCTGTTGTTGCCGCAATTATTGCTCTGCGTTTTCTGCATGGTCTGGGCTGGGGCATAGCCACCACAACCAGCAGTGCCATTGCCTCAGAGAGCATACCTAAACATCGTTTTGGGGAAGGCATGGGATATTTCAGTCTGTCAAGCAGCTTGGCCATGGCTTTGGCTCCGGGCATTGGCCTTGGAGTATTGACTGCCTATGGCTTTGATCTGCTTTCCCTTGTATCTGCCGGTTTTGGCGTAGCGGCGCTATTGCTGGTCTTTTTTATCAATAGGGGCAGAAAGACAGCGAATGAAGGTGTGAAAGTAAAAGCCGCAGTTTATGAGCGTGCTTCCATACTGCCATCCGTTATTATGTTCTTTGCTTGTGCTACCTACGGCTCTATAACAGGTTTTCTTTCTTTATATGCCGCCGATAAAGGGATTGGGAATATCGGCATATTTTTCACTGTTTATTCCCTGTTTTTATTGTTATCAAGGCCTTTTTACGGAAGATTGACCGACCGTTTTGGTTTTAGCGTAATTATTTATCCCGGCTTGATTTTGCTGATCGTAGCCTTGTTCCTTTTATCGGTTGCCCAGATATTGCTTGTGTTTTTAATTAGTGCTGCCGTATATGGCATGGGATTTAGTGCAGTTCAGTCCAGCCTTCAAACTATGGCAATAATTCGCGCCCCCAAAGGGAGATTAGGCGCCGCCAATGCCACTTTCTTTACAGGCTTTGACGGCGGCATAGGATTTGGCTCCGTAGTCGGAGGTATGATTGCTTCTTCGGCAGGCTACGGCAAAATGTACCTCTATTTTTCTTTCTTTATTGTGATTGCAGCGGCGCTATACTATATTGGTTTTACGGCAAAAAAACAGTAGGAGCCGCCGCCAGTGTGCTTTGCCTGATACATTGCTGTATCGGCGCAATGCAAAAGTCCGTCGGCCTCCGGGGCGTCTTTGGGAAATAGGCTGATACCTATGCTGATCTTTATAGAAAGTGCTATTTCTTTGTAGTGGATAGGCTCTCCTACCGCCGCTTGTATTCTTTCTGCCAAAGCGATGATATCATCCTGTGTCCTGATGTTTGTCTGCAACACCACAAATTCATCTCCGCCCAAACGGCCGATTTGATCTTCGGCTCTCAGCACTTTTTGGGCAGCGGTTGCTGCATGCCTCAGAACCATATCACCGGCTTCGTGGCCGTAGCGATCATTGATATACTTGAATTTATCAATATCAAAGAGCATTAAGGCAAAAGCGGTTTCGCTGCGCAGGCAGCGGCTAATTTCTTCTTCCAAATGGGCAATAAAACTCCTGCGGTTGGGTATGCCTGTTAAAGCATCGTAATTGGCAAGCCAGGTTATTTGCTTCTCATTTTCTTTACGTTTTGTTATATTGCGAATAATGTGAAGCCGCAGGGGGCCCCGTGCCGTAAAGGTGCTTTTAGCGCTTACTTCTACCGGGAAGCTTGACCCATCTTTGCGGACATGGATGGACTCAAAAACAATACCGCCATAAGCGGCCTGCTTCATTTGCTGATCATATTCATGAATCGTGGAGGGATGGCGTATATCCTGTATGCTCATGGCTAAGAGCTGCTGCTTCGTGTAACCATATTCATCACAGGCCTTTTTGTTGGCGTTGAGAATTTGCCCTTCGGGTTTAATATACAGCATAATATCCTGAGCGTTATCAAAGAGGACTTCATGAATCCGCAAGGCATCCTGAGCCTTCTTTTGCAGGGTAACATCCATAAAGAAAAGAACCAGCATATCCCGGTCATCGATGAAAGCGCTGATAGAAAAGTATTTATTGATATTTTCGGCATAAAACTCAAATTGAATAAGTTCTTGCCCTTGGGGAATCTGGCTGCCGAATCTAAGCCAATATTCATCAAATAAAGACAATATTTGACTTAGCGTTTTGCCAATGACTTCGCCGGAGGATAATTCAATCAGTGCCTCTGCCTGGCTATTGATTTCCATAATACGGCAATCAAAGACTTCTCCTTTGGCGTCCCGTATCATCTCCAATAACACATAGCCTTCAAGTAGAGCCTCAAATATTCTATTACAATAGCTATCTTTCGCTGCTCTCATTTATATCACCTTTCCGCTACCCAAAATAGAAAAAAGATGTCCTTATTATAAGCTGTAGAGGGGCGATTGTCTATCAGGGAGGTAGGAAACGGCCGCTCTTTAAAGGTGGAGAAGGTTATGAGATCCCTAGGATTTTGTGCACCTCTTTTTGGATCAGGGGAATCCGTACCTTCTCGAATTGAGGATAGTCCTTAAACCACTTCATATTTAAAGGAGAAGGGTGGGGGAGTATATAAGCGGGCTTGCCGTTGAGCTGCCTGTCTTCAAAGGCCAAGGCAGTAATTTTTTCGCCGGGAAAGAGCATTTCCGCCGCATAGCTGCCGATGATAATGTAGATTTCATTTTCCACAAGAGGCATTTCCTTGAATAGCCACTGTTGGGCGCAGATTTTCGGAGGCCGGCGGTCCCCTTGGCCGGGGGCTTTGCCGGGGTAGCAGTGAGCCATTGAAGCAATATAGAAATGACCGGGATGATAGAAGTCCCCGTCCGTGATATTGTACCAATCCCGGCGCAGCTTCCGGCCGCTGGCGTCATTGAAGGGTTTGCCTGTCTCATAGACAGTTTTGGAGGGAGCCTGGCTGATTTGCATGATCTTGGCGTGATAGCTGCCGAATATAATAGGCCGGGGTTCAAACCCAAAAGTATCCCGGCATAAGCGGCATTGGGCAATTTGGGCCTGTAAGCCGACGAGCTTGTTGTGGTTGTCTTTTTGCTTTGCGTTGTCTGTATCCATTTGGCGGCACCTTGCTTCTGTTTTTGTTTACTAGGTTATTATAATACCTTATATATGCGTTAAATAGACGGGGGGTATTGGCAAATTTTGTTGTGCTTCCGCTAGCTAAAAAAAGTGGTGAACTCATAGGGACGCAAATCCGGGTTAGGTTGGTCAAGTCCGCTCAAAAATCGAAGTTGTATAACGGATTATAGGGCAGTTTTCGTAATCTGAGCCAATTTAAAGGAAATAGTGCAACACAACTTCGATTTTTGTGCAGTTAGCCTTAGGGAACGGAAGTAAACTGTCCCTCTACGTTTGACTCCTAAACTAAATGACATTGAATAGAGGATATAGCTTTAATAACAGGGAAAGAGCAGCTATCAACAATCAGATAGCTGCTCTTTCCTTATTTCCATAACCCTAGCATTCTTTTGCCGGAAAGATACGTTGTACTAAAGCATCGCCGAAATTGGCTATCAGCAGTCCTGCAAATATGACGAGACAGCCTAACCACTGTATTCTTGAAAGCTGTTCTCCCAAAACCAGCCGGGCCGTAAGCAGCCCGATTACAGGAACCAGCAGGGAAAGGGGAGCTACCTTGCTGGTGGGGTATTTGGCCAGCAGTTTACTCCAGGTATAATAGCCGAATAAGGTTGCGCCGAAAGCCAGATAAAATACGGCAAATATGGAGGTCAGATTCAGGTTCTTTACCGCATGCAGCAAAGTGATCGGTTTGTCCAGCAGCAAAGCAAGGCCAAAGAGGGGCACCGGCGGTACCAAACTTGACCAGACCACTAAGCTTAGCATGTCCAATTTATTGCCTTGGTCAGAGCTTGCTTTGTCAGCGTAGCGTACTGCAATATTGGAAAGACCCCAAAAGGCGGCGGCCAAAAGCGTCAGCAGAAAAGGGAAAAGAGGAATAGAAGCAGCGGCGCCGGGACCGCTGCCCCAATTGCCGCCGATAAAGAAGAGACCGCAGCCGGCCACCGCCAGGCCTGCTATTTGAACAGGCTTTATGGGCTCCTTTAATAAGACGGCGGATAATAAAAGGGTGAAAAAAGCTTGGGATTGCAGTAAAACGGAAGCTACACTGGCCGGCATGCCTATGCTCATGGCATAGAATAAGCAGGCAAACTGCCCGATGCCCACGGTGGCGCCGTAGAGCACGACATAGCGCCAGCCTACGGCAGGCGGCTTGACAAAGAAGATAGCGGGTATAGTGGCCAGCAGATAACGTAAGGTAATCAGCAGCATAGGCGGTACGCCGCCAAGACCTAATTTGATTACGGTGAAATTGGCTCCCCAGATGATGATGACTAATAAAGCCAGGGTCAGGTCCCGTTTGCTCATGATGAAATGCACCTCGGTTTTATTTATTAAAGATATGCCTTAAAGCGGCCAGAGGATCGCAATAAAGAAGCCTGGGGCCGGAATAGCGCATCACTTTTTTTATGCTGTCACGCATTGCCGGTTTATAGCAATGGACTGTACATTTTGAACAAAAGGTTTTATCGTTGCCGAAGATGCAAGCATCCAGCCTCTGTGAAGCATAATCCAACAGCCGCCGGCAGTCGGGGCACAGGGGGTTGCCATGTTTTTTTTTGCAATACATGGCGACCATTTTACGAAGCAGCTTTTTTTCAAAATCGATCCGGTTCTTTGGCATAGCGCTTTTCTCCAGGGTTTATAGCAGTTTTAATTATTATAGCAGAATAATAAAGGATAGTCGAAAAATACGAGTGTAATCTTCCGACTATCCTAAAAAATGAATGGGTATGAAAGGATTATTTTAAAAAGTCATAGTATATGCCTAAGCCCTTTTCCAAGGCGGCTTTGTATAAGAAAGCTGCCGTCACATTATCTTGTATCGCCCTGCCAACGGTATCAAAGACAGTAATTTCTTCATCATTTTCTCTGCCGGGTTTAACACCTAAAATAATTTCACCGATTTCGCCGTAAATATCGTCCACACTAATAACTTTTTCTTCGATGGCATGATGGGTATCGCCGTTTTTAATGCATAACCCGATGGAATCATTGATTATTTTGGCGCCTTTAAATATATCAATATACAACTCCTGCTTATCCGGCATATCTGCTCCTATTGCGGCAATATGGGTTCCCGGCTTCAACCACTCTTTTTTTACGATTGGGCCTCTGCGTCCAACGGTGGTGGTTACCACAATATCGGCAATTTTTACGGCCGCTTCGGCGGTAGCATAGCCTTGTATATTTAGGCCAGTCTCCTGGGCCATTTCTTCCGCAAATTTACGGACTTCTTCTTCCCGGTAACTCCAGACAGCCACTTCCTTTAAATCCCGAACCCGCTTAATAGCTCGCAGCTGCCGCCTGGCTTGATTGCCTGCGCCAATAATACATAGTTTATCTGCGTTCTTTCTTGCTAAATATTTTACGGAAATAGCCCCGGCAGCAGCGGTCCGGCAGCCGGTGATCCAGGTGCCATCCATTATGCATTTTAAAGCGCTGGTATGGGCGTCAAAGAGAAGGACAGTATTCATCCCTGTCGGCAGCCCGATTTTGGGATTGTCAGGATATCCTCCTGAGGATGCTTTAATGGTGATATATCCGCCGGACATATCTAATCCACCCTTGAAATCAAAGCCCGAATGGGTACCGGGTTTTACAATATGCATAAAATCCGGCTGAACCACCTGGCCTCTATTAAATGAACAATATCCCTCTTCCACTGCTTTTAGCACAGCATCCAAATCAATTAAGCTGCCTACCTCACTTTTATTTAGCAGCAATGTGTCCATAAAATTTCCTCCTTTCTGCAGGCCGGTTTATAGCGTTTCATTAAATATTTTGCCGATCATATCAATATCCCAATTTCCCGAGGTCAGCACAAAACAAAGTTTTTCATCGGAGCGAGGCTTTATCTGTCCTCCCAATAAAGCGGCAATACCTACACAGGCGGAGGGTTCGGCAACCAGTTTGGCATGGGATGCGATCAGCCGCATACCGGTTTTGATATCCGCTTCATCTACAGCCACAATATCGTCCACGTATTTTTCGATAATTGGGTAGGGATTATTTCCCGGCGCCCGGCAAGTTAAACCGTCGGCGATACTGTCCAGACACTGAACCTCAACTCTGTGCCCTAGCTTTCTGCTTTCCACATATGCTGCGCTCGCCTTTGACTGAGCACCAATAACTCTGATTTTAGGGTTAATTTCTTTTATGGCTGTAGCAATACCTGCAATTAGGCCGCCACCGCCAACAGGCACCAGTATGGCTTCGATACCGGGGCAATCTCTCAATATTTCCAAGGCGATAGTTCCTTGCCCCGCCATCACAGTATAGTCCTCGTATCCATGAACCATTGTATATCCATGTTTTTCTTGTTGCTCTTTAACCATTTTCATTCGTTCATTATAATATCTTGGTCCCAGAAGAACATTGGCGCCAAAGGCCTTTACTTTATTGATTTTAATCTGAGGCGCGTCTTCCGGCAAAACCACCGTTACTTTGATGCCGAAAGTTCTGCCTGCCAAGGCGCAGGCTTGTCCATGATTGCCGGAGGAGCTGCAGATAATGCCCTTGCTCTTCTCCGTCTCTGAAAGGGAGAGGATTTTATTGATTGCGCCTCTCATTTTAAATGCGCCTGTAACCTGCAGCATTTCAGATTTTAAATAAACCTCGCACCCCAGCACCTCATCCAGTGTGCCCGGGCGAAGCAGAGGGGTGCGGATAATATGGGGCTGTATCCGTTTTTCTGCTTCATATATATCCTTTAGTGTCAAGCCGTTTTTCTCCATGCTGCATTCCTCCTAATCAAGTTCTGAATTGCTATCCTCATTATATTTGGAATACCGGCAGCACACCATTACCGTTAAATAGATATAGAACCATAACGATTTGTTATGGTTCTATACGAAAAGGGCTATTTCAAAAAGTCATAGTATACGCCTAAACCTTTTGCCAAGGCGGCTTTGTATAAAAAGGCAGCGGTGACGTTATCCTGTATTGCCATGCCGACGGTATCAAACACAGTTATTTCTTCGTCACTTTCTCGGCCGGGCTTTAGGCCTAAGATGATTTCGCCGATTTCGCCGTAAATATCATCCGGACCGATCACCTTTTCTTCCACAGCGTGATGGGTATCGCCGTTTTTAATACATAAGCCAATGGAATCATTAACTATTTTGGCGCCTTTAAATATATCGGTATGGAGCTCCTGCTTATCCGGCAGATCGGCGCCAATTGCCGCAATATGGGTGCCCGGCTTCAGCCATTCTCTTTTTACGACGGGACCTCTGCGGCCTACGGTAGTGGTGACGACAATGTCAGCAAGGCCAACGGCCTCTTCGGCAGAGGCATAGCCCTTGATAGTTAAGCCGGTTTCCCGGAACATTTCCTCTGCAAATTTGCGGACTTCTTCTTCCCGATAGCTCCAAACGGCCACTTCCTTTAAATCCCTAACCCGCATAATGGCCCGCAGCTGCTGCCGGGCCTGTTTGCCGGCGCCAATAATACATAGTTTATCCGCATCTTTTCTTGCCAAATATTTTACGGAAATAGCGCCGGCGGCAGCGGTCCGGCAGCCGGTGATCCAGAAGCCGTCCATTATACATTTTACGGCGCTGGTATTGGCGTCAAAAAGCAATACCGTGCTTATTCCCGGGGGCAGTCCGATTTTGACATTATCCCGATAGCGGCCGGAGGAGCATTTGATGGATATATAGCCCCCGGCCATATCCAGGCCGCATTTAAAATCTATTTCCGCATCGGTTCCCGGCTGGGCAATATGCATATAGTCGGGCTGAACCACATGGCCGCTGTTGAAGGAACGGTAGCCTTCTTCTACGACTTCCCGTACGGTATCCAAATCAATTAAGCTGCCTATTTCAGTTTTATTTAAAAGCAAAGTCTCCATAATGCATCTCATCCTTTCTGCAGGCTGCTTTACAGGCCCTCGTTGAATATTTTACCGATCATATCAATATCCCAGTTTCCTGAGGTCAGCACGGAGCAAACCTTTTCATCGGGGCGAAGCTTAATACGCTTGGACAATAAAGCTGCGATGCCCACGGAAGAGGAGGGCTCGGCAATCAATTTGGCATGAGTGGCGATCAGCCGCATAGCAGTTTTAATATCTTCTTCATCCACAGTCACAATATCATCCACATATTTTTCGATAATGGGGTAGGGGTTATCTCCCGGCTCCCGGCAAGCCAAACCGTCGGCAATAGTGGGAAGAAAGTCAACCTCAACCCTGCGGCCCGCTTTCCGGCTTTCGGCATAGGGAGCACATTTTTCTGATTCAACGCCGATCACTCTGATTTTGGGATTGATTTCTTTGATGGCTGTGGAAATACCGGAAATCAAGCCGCCGCCGCCAATAGGCACCAATATGGTTTCGATACCGGGGCAATCCCGCAATATCTCCAAGGCGATAGTTCCCTGACCCGCCATTACGGCAAAGTCTTCATAGGCATGTACCAATATGTAGCCATGCTTTTCCCGTTCTTCTCTGACGATTTTCATACGTTCTTTATAGTTTCTGGGGCCTAAAAGAACATTGGCGCCGAAGGCTTTTACTTTTTTGATTTTAATCTGAGGCGCGTCTTCCGGCAAAACTACCGTTACCTTGATAGCGATAGTCCGTCCCGCCAGGGCACAGGCTTGTCCATGATTGCCGGAGGAACTGGTGATAATGCCTTTGCTTCTTTCCGCCTCGGTGAGGGAAAGGATTTTGTTGGTGGCGCCCCGCATTTTGAATGCTCCTGTAACCTGCAGCATTTCCGGTTTTAAATAAACCTCGCAACCCAGCACTTCATCCAGTGTGCCCGGGCGAAGGAGGGGGGTACGGACAGTATAGGGATGTATCCGCTTTTCTGCTTCATCAATATCTTTCAGTGTCAGGCCGTTTTTCTCCAAACTGCATTCCTCCTAATCAAAATCTAAACCTCATCTCCATTATATTGGTAATGCTGCTTAGACACCATTAGCGTTATGTACATAAAGAGCCATAACGATTTGTTATGGCTCTAAAAGCTGCTGGATATTGGCAATCAGTTTCTTGGCATATGGGGAAAGTTCGCGGCCATTTTCTCTCACATAACCTAAAGTAAGGGTCGGACCCATGCCTGCAACAGACAAGCTTTTCAAATTGTACTGCTGCAATTTAGGATAGCTTAAGTCGATACCGATATCAACCAGATCCGTTTGCGCCAACAGATTTATTGATAAATACTCGCTGTTTGTGCACACCGCCGGCTGAAAGGCCGCCGCCGTATTAATCAGGCCTAAGCCGGTTTGGGACAGCTCGTCTTCCAAAGAAAAAAAGTCATTAAGCCCCCTGACATATCGTAAGTTTTTCAGTTCATTGACGGTCACAGCGTCTTTCGTATACAAAGGACTGTTGGGACCGGCATAAATACAGGGGCTCAGCTTGCCCAGAATGATAAAATCCAGCTTCTTTGCTGCCGCCACATTAAGAAAGGCGTTGATCTGTTTTTGGGATACATACAAAATGCCGATTTCCGAAATACCATGCTCAACATGAATTAAAATCTCTTCCACAGTGCCTTGCCTGTGTTCTATGCTTATATCTTTATGTTTTTTGTAAAGCTCCACCAAAAGCTGAGCGATAATATTACTCTGATAGGTGGACAAATAGAAAGTGTTTTTACTTTTGTTATGCTCCGTATTTGTGATCAGGTTTGCGTTTTTCACAATATTGGAGGCGTATTCGAATATAGATTTGCCATAAGGCGTCAGCTTAAGCCCCCGGCTTGTCCTCTCAAACAGAATATCACCTAATTCCTGCTCAAGACTGCGTATTACCTTGCTTACGTTGGGCTGCGAAGTATAAAGCTTGGCAGCCGCTTTGCCAAGGCTGCCGCACTCGCAGGCAACAAGAAAGAATTCCAGTTGTTTTAGCTCCATATTTTCGCCTGTGCTTTCTCCGGGATGTTTCCCATTGGTGATTATCGGGCAAATAAATCTTTGTCTTTATCGGAATTCCAAACATACTCAATGTAATTTGCCGTTTCCCCCCATCTGGCGCAATTTGTCCATGCGCTCACCTCATTCTTTGAATTCTAAAGAAACAATACTGCTGTTATATTGCTTGCCATCCCATTGGGTATAAGCCAGTTTTTCGCCGGAGGGACTCCAGCAGGTAATAGCGTTGCTGATATTTGCTGCAACCTGGGTAGTTGTTGCGCCATTTGGATTTTTTGTGCTGCAGCCGGCTGTTGCCGCAATGAAAAACAGAGTGCATAGTATTGCTGCAATATGTATTTTTTTCATCATGAAGAATTTTGCTCTTAAGGCCGACTATTTTTGAGACTTTGACAACAACTTATCCAAATAGATGGATTTAAACTGCTTGCTGGCCAGAAGCTGCTTTAGAGGCGGTAATTTAAGAATAACCCCAAGAACTGCCGCCATAGCCCGGTGATTGGCAAAGGCCTGGTTGTCAAAAATAAGGTTTTGCAGGGTGCCTTTTTCGATGGCTTGTAAGACAAAGCGGTGGGTGCTATTCACCGGAGTAATGACTTGAATCTCCCGCCGCACTAATTCAATGGCTTTTGTGGGGCAGTTGCGCAGGCAGACGCCGCAGCCTAGGCATACTTCATTATCGACTTGAGCTACTTTACCATCCTCGCCGTTTATCATGGCAATGGCCAATACAGGGCAAACCTTTGCACATTTACCGCAACCGATGCATTCACCAGAAATTTTCGGGATATAGTTGGTGGTGGCCACCGGCTGCATGGGACTGAATTTCCTTGCTGCCTGCAAGGCTTCGCAGCAGCAGCCGCAGCAATTGCAAATAAACGCCGGGTCTTGGCGGACGTTTTCGCCCATCTGTACCAGATTGGCTGCATAAGAACGCTCCAGCACATCCATTGCTTCTTTCTTGTCAATTAATCTGGCATGGCGGCCATTTTCCGCAAGGGAGCGGGCTACATTGCCCAAAGTGAGACACACATCCAAGGGTGCGTTTATTTTGCAGGGCTGGTCTGCATGAAACATCTTATGCCGGCAATAGCAGGTCCCCACTCCTATATGAGTCGCTTCTTCAATGATATGGCTGGCCCGCTCGTAATCCAGGATGTGAATGGTGTTTTCATTGGTCAGGACCGGCTCCTGCACATAAACCCGGCCCAGGCGGGTCTCTGTTGCGAAGAATAGATCCTTGACGAAATCTTCTTCCACATTCATGTATTGATAGTACAATTCACTTAGATATTTCTGGTCGATGTCGCCCCTTGTGCGCATTAGGGCAAATTCAATGAAGCCAGCCATGGGCGGCGGCATAACAAACTGCCGCACCCCGTTATAGAAGGAGTCCACAAGCAAGGCCTTCTCACAAAGGCGCTCTAAGAAAGCTTCGGCTTCAGCTTCCGTAGTATGCCAGAGCTTTGCCGCTTTTTTTGCCGTGAAAGGCCGGACCGGCAATAAAGCTACCTGTCTGGCTTCCGTTTCTGTATATAAAACTTGCAAGATTTTATACAGGCTTTCCGACGCCGGGGCCCCTTGGGTAAACCAATTGATTCGTTCTTCTAAATTCTTGTAAGCATCTTTGCTTGTGATATGACCCATTTTCGCAACCTTTCATTTACCGCTCCACTTCGTCCTCCGACAAACAATCCTCAAGGGGGAGCATTGCCTTCTCCAATTTTAGCCAAATCGAGACCGATTTTAATTAAATCAAGCCGATTTGTGCAATTTCTTCGGTTGGGGGAGAAATACTTCCCCTGCATTTTACATACAACCGCAATTTTTGTACACCCTGTTCCGGCCAATTGACCACAACCGCAATTTTTGTACAAGCCGCCGCACAACCCGCATAATTGCCTTTTCAGCTCCCCCTAAATTATAAAATTAAACTCTTTGATTCCAGATATTCCTTTAAAATTATTGCATGATTGACTTGAGGATCTTTCGCCCCATACAACAAAGTAACCATATTCCCTTTACTCTGCAGAATTACCTGTCGGGCGGCTGCTTGCGCCTCGGCATTTGTATCCAGTTCGGCTTGATACAGTGCAGAGAACTCCTCAAATTTTTCCGTTTTGTGACCAAACCATATGCGTAGCTGAGGGCTGGGGGCCAGTTCTTTCACCCAGCCGTCCAGGTGTGCGTTTACTTTGGCAATGCCCCGGGGCCAGAGGCGATCCACCAGCAAACGTATTCCGTCACTTTCCTGAAATGGGTCATAAATCCGTTTGATTTGCAGAGCCATATGAATGCTCACCTCGCTATGTTTTATTATAATCCCAGCCGTTACAAATACCGCCGCACCTTCCGGCAGTAATCCTCATATTCCGCACCGTAATACGAACGCAGAAAGGTTTCCTCACGCAATATTTGCCTGTGTATTAATAGTGCGAAAGCAATAACCGCCACTAAAATAACGGCGTTTCGGTGGACCAGGAACAGTCCAATAAAGAAAGAATCAAAGCAAATGTAGATAGGATTGCGGCTGAAGCGAAACATCCCGGTTGTGACGAGTCTATTGGGTTTTTGTTCATCAATACCTACCCTGAAGGAATCCCCAAAGGAGATAAGTGTAAATATCAGCCCCATAACGGCTGCCGCAGAGAGGGCCAACCCCAGCCAGCCCGGAATGATAGTTCTCCAGAATGGACGAATGAACGGCTCCCATAGTGGTAACTGAAGGCTGTTGGCAAGAACGGCATAAATTATCGCCAATACAAAGGGTACAAGCAAAAAGTCTGTTTTATCCGTAGCGCCGAAGACAATAGCACGAATTCCTTTACGCCGCAGCAACGCGGCCCGGACTAAAACTGTTAAAATAAACATGACGAAAAAAACTACGCTTGCATTATATTGCAAAGCCTGCATTTTTCACTAGCCTCCATTAACTATATTCTATAACATGAGAGCTCTTATTTTTGAAACGGTTTTCTATAAAAACCAAACTTGATTTCTACCGGTATTTTTTGCCTGATATAAAGCTTTATCAGCCATATTAAATAAATCTTGATAAGAAGAGTCATGATCCGGAACCATGCAAGAACATCCTATACTGACAGTGA
Source organism: Clostridia bacterium (assembly GCA_018436095.1). Taxonomy (GTDB): domain Bacteria; phylum Bacillota; class Peptococcia; order DRI-13; family UBA5745; genus WRMS01. The sequence continues at coordinate 14,456 of JAHDMJ010000008.1, forward strand.
TGCAATTGCTTACCGGCGATTTTTCATGAGGAATCCCCAGATCCTCGATCTTTTGCCGCAGCATATCAGCGGCCTTTATTGTATCGCCTTTACCCGCCCCGATTAACAGCACGATAAACTCTTCCCCGCCATAACGGGCCAACATGTCTGTTGAACGGGACAAGGAATTCTTGAGGGTGTGGCCAACCTTAATGAGACATTTATCTCCTTCCAAATGCCCGTAAAAATCATTGAACATTTTAAAATAATCAATATCCAGAAGCAATAAAGCCAGGGGTTTTTGATATCTTAAGCAGTGGCACCACGCATTTTTGACCATTTGATTATATTTTCGCCTGTTCCATATCCCGGTTAAAGAATCCTTAAAAGAATATCTCTGCAAAATCCGGTTTTTTCTTTCTAATTCAAGGTTCTGGTATTCTATTTTTTGATGGGATTTCTCTAGATCCCTTGTCCGCTGGAGTACCAATTCATCTAAATGGGCATTAATTTCCGTTAGCTTTGCCGTCATCAACTCCTTTTGTTCCAAGGCATCGGAAGCTCTCTTTGCTATCAGCAAAGAGTTTGCACAAGCGAAGATGAATAGCCCAAAAGGAGTAAGATTGCCAACCTTAACTAAGGCCCTTAGAAACATGAGTTTATTATCATGCATCCATGGGCTGAAGAAAATAATATCATTTATACTGCTTATCAATAGAGCCATGGCGCCTAAACCGATAAGCCAGCTATCTTTTTGCTTATGAAGGGATATTTTGATAAATGCCCTTGCAATGTAGAGAATTACGCCAAGACTCCACATCTGGTATAAAATATTAATAGACGTGAAAAACCGGGCAGGGGTCAAAAGCACGATTGCTGCAAAAATGCCTCCCACTATTTGGGCTGTTTTGATCATTTTTGTATGGAAATATCCAGGGAAAATTGACATAAAAAACATTAAGGCCAGGGGAACGCCCAAATAGTAGGTCAACGTCAATATTTTATGGGCAATTTCCCAGCTAAAGGCAGGAAATAGGTAGACAAAAAAGCATTCCCCTGCCAACAAAATCCTTATTGCGATCAAAATACAAAACAATCCGAAGTACATTGGAGAGCCGTCTTTTTTCCCTCTGAAGAAAAATAAAGTAAGATGATATGTTCCAATGAATATCAGGCTTCCAAACAGAAAAAATTCCATAGCTATATTTTTTAGTTTGAGTTCAAGGATCTGATCTTCAGCGCCAAGCTTTAAGCTCTCCAGTATGCCGCCGCTGCGGTGATAAAAATTAGAAACCTGAATTAAAATCTCATTTTCTCCTTGTTGCCCTTCAAAAAAAGCAATCTGGGGCAGATACTGGGGTTTCATTGTATCTCTGGTTGTACCCACTATTCCGGCAGAGGCAATTAATTCGCCATTGAGCCAGAGTTTATATGCCGTACGCAGCCGTGGAATCTTTAAAGCAAATCTCTTACTCTCATCAGTTATAAAAGTCAGCCGGAAGGTTGCATAACCGTCCCCGGAATAAGCGCTCTCATTAGCTGGCTGTTCGTTCCATGAACCGGGGAGATCCACATAGCCGGTTAGCCGGCCGGCTGTTAATTCGCCGGGGCTTAGAAGTTGGTGCCAGAAAAATTCCCATTGGCCGTCTAAAGAGACAATATCATTTTCGAATTCTAATTGCGTCAAATCAAGGATTCCTGCCACGGCCTTTGGATAAAGCTGGAAGCTTGGGCCGGATAGGCCGAAAAAAAAGAGGAGTATACCGGCTGCCAGAATGACGATAAGCTGTTTTGAACGCCATCGTAATCCCCGCCTTTTGGTTGCTTCTTCCTTTGCTATGATTTCATTATTTTCTTCTGCCTTCTTGAGAATCATTTCACATTCCAATCTTCTTTCAATTAAGACTCTAATTTGAATAAAAAATTAGGAATCCTTCGCAATAGAATGTAATACAGAAAGGGGCCGGTGTCAATGGCTGTGGTTGTGATGAAAAGAGAGCGGAGGGGGAGGCTGTGAAGAATTATGCGCAGCCCCCATTCCTATATGCCTATTCCCAACTTTTCCAGACATCCGGTTCATAACCGATCGTTGCTTTATGTCCGTTGCGAACAACCGGTGTTTTGATTAGTTTAGGATTTTCAAGGATTTTTTCTTCTTTATCTTCTGCTCTAAGATATTTGATGAGCGCCAACAATTGCTTATCTTTACAGTCCGGATCAATTAGATTTTCATATCCGCCCACAGCTTGTTTAACACTGTTGAATTCTCCCTTGCTCATTCCTTTCTGAGCAAGATCGATGAGCTGATATTTTATGTTGCGCTCTTTGAAATATCTTTCTGCTTTCTTGGTATCGAAGCATTTGGGTTTGCCGAATATTTGTATATTCAAAAATAAATCCTCCATATCTTCCGATTCTAATAAAAATCCTTACCATCAGGGGCAGGCAGTGCAGGCAAATTTTGCTCACCAAATTATAAATTAGCTATACTGATTATAGCATGACGACTCTTATTTGTGACTATGAATAACGAATTAGACCGCCATTAACATGAAGTATCTGTCCGGTAACATATGCTGAATCATTTGAAGCTAAATAAACATATGCCGGTGAAATTTCAAATGGCTGACCGGCGCGCCCCATAGGGGTATCTGTTCCAAGGATTGCGATATCGTCTGGAGGATAAGTACTAACACTTAATGGTGTCCAGGATGGTCCCGGTGCTACAGCGTTGACGCGAATACCTTTTTCTGCAAGAGATAGAGCCATAGTGCGAGTAAAGGAAACAATAGCGCCTTTAGAAGCCGAATAGTCAATGACTGTTGGCGCTCCTTCGTAAGCAACTCTAGAGGTTGTGCTAATTATAGAGCTGCCATATTTTAAATAAGGTAATGCGGCCTTTGTCATATAAAAAAGGGGATAGACATTCGTGCGGAAGGTGTTTTCCAGTTGCTCGTCCGATACATCCATTATATCTCTAGTATAGGGTTGTACAGCCGCATTGTTCACTACTATATCCAATTGTTGATACGTTTTAATGGTATGAGCCACCGCTGATTCAGAAGTAGACGGATCTCGCAAATCTCCGGGCAGCAGCTGGCAGCTTGCGCCAAGTTTCTCCACATACTCTTTGGTTTCTTCTGCATCTCTATGCTCGTTCAAGTATAAAATTGTAAGATTTGCGCCTTCCTTTGCAAAAGCTGCCGCAATCGCCCTGCCGAAACCACTATCACCCCCTGTAATTATCGCTGCCTTTCCTTTCAATTTTCCACTGCCAACATAATCTGAGCAATCAAAAACCGGACGTGGGTCCATAAGATATTCAAATCCGGGAGGATTCTGTTGTTGTGCAGGGAAAGCAATCGGCTGATTTACCTCTTGCTTTACCATACCAATATATTGGTGATGTTGATTCATTGATTCTCCTCCTTGCCTAAAATATAGTTATATTTTCAAGACATAGCATTTTGCTTCTTCTTATTCTTTCCAAGGGTATATTTGAGTATTCAGCTTGATGAAAAGGATGTAACAAATTGGCGCCCTGTGAATATTATTAAAGTGTAAACCATTTACACAATGAATATAGAAAGGGAAAGGATAATGGCTACACAATTATTTAAGCTGGCAATCGATGCTACTACTACAACTGATGTAAATGTCAACCCAGAAGTCGAAAAATATTTTTATCTGCTAAATGAAGATGAGAGAACAGGCGGTGTTCTTACTATCCCGGCAACGAAATTTATAAACGATGCGGGCGATATCATGACCGATAATCTTACGCCTGTTACAACAGACAATGGATATTATCTGTTGTTTATAAATGGTGTATTACAGCAATCCAGTCTGTACACTGTTAATACTGATGGTTCCGAGGTTACGGTTAATAACGCGGAAACAATACCGGTTGGAGCTCCAATTACTCTAATTGTAACTAACTTTGCTCCGGTCTCCGATTCTGACACCACAGTAACAACCTAATTATTAAATTAGGGATGTGCCTTCGCACATCCCTTCTCGATATTATTTATTTTGCGGGGGTCATTATGCTTGGAGATAATACGCTTTCGATCAGTCCTGAAAAGAATCGGATAGGTGCCGATGTCTATCAATATAATACTTTGTCTGATGGTGCCAAAAAAATTTATACGAATGATGATGAATTAAGTCAATATGGTGATAGAGGCATTCTCGACCCTAATGAGGTTTCTTTTTTCAGCCTGTTTATTAATGGGGTTTTGCAGCCAAAAGTTAATTATGAAATTCAAAAAGGCCTTCTCCTTCTTAAAACAGAAGATGTTCCGATAAAGGATTCTACGATTATTATCTCTTTCATTACTTTTGAAGATAAAAGTACAAAATCAACGAAACTTAATTCGGCTCAGGTTGAAGGCATCCATCCTTCAGGAGCAATTTGCAGCGGCCCCGCAACAGATATAAATATTTGTGTGCGAAATAACATAAGCAATTACCTTCAGTTGGAAAGTACTCTTTTATGCGGACCTGCATGTATTCCCTCAGGTTGCAACGGAACTTGGGAGTTCACCTTAACAATAAGCAATATAAGCCACATATCCGTCACAAATATTGTTATAACAGATACAATTCTATTGGACTTAATCACTAATATTGAAAATACCTCTGTCTCCTGCGGAAGCATATTGATAAAGAATGGGATAATTACCTGGGATATCGATACTCTGGATTTAGGTGAATCCGCCACTGCTGATTTTAGAGTAGAGGGCTTCTTTCAAGTGGCGGGGACCCGTTGTATCGGTAGAAGCATGGCCTATGGAAGTACTGGCTTAGGTTCCACAAGCACTGATATTATCTGCATAAACCCTATCAATGTTAGTCAAGGATTAGAGCTCACTCAAACCATTATCTCAGGTCCTGCAAAAGTAAATGTTAATACAGTCAATACATGGAGGGTAGAAATAAAAATATCTAACCTTAGTGTTAATGCCCTATCTAATATCCTAATAAGAGATAATCTGTTCATTGATTATATCAAATGTATAAAAATCATCAGCATTTCCCATGGAACAGTAAATATATCCGGCAATGAAATTCTTTGGCAAATTGATGTATTAAGAGAATTAAATACCTCAGTTCTTATGATCGATATCATAGGCTGCTTCTGTGAAAACGGAGTTAAAGCTTTAGGTATTGCTCTAGGGATAGGAAATGTGAATGCCGAAAAAATTTTTTCTAATCTCGCTCAAGATTTTCAAATCCTGGTTTCTCCAAAAATGTATACGGAAAAAAAGAAAGTGTTATTAAAAGCCCGCGTTTGTAGTAAATCGATGAAAGCATTCTTAGGCCATCCTAAAAAATGGACTTTCTCTCTCACTATCACTAACACAGACTATAGGATGATGAGAAATCTTATTGTCATAGACTATATTCTTTTCGATGAATTTCGGAATATAACAATTAAATGCATAACATCGGGTAAAATATCGGTTTCCGATAACTCTATTATATGGAAGATTGAAAAGCTTTTGCCCGGTGAAACCCTGACAGCTATTATTGAAGTTGATGGTTTATTCAATACCGCAGGTTATCGCTCATTAAGCAGAGCTATTGCAAGTTCAGATTCGAATTCCTGCATCATATCGAATATAGCGTCAGGATGCCCCGTCAAAGTTCTTCCCCGATGCGAATATGCAAATCATTTTAAAACGAGCCCTAGTTGTTCAGTACAGAAAGATTTATTATTTGTTTGCGACAGGTCAACCGTTATTCGTAAGAATAAAAATTGTCCTGATATATTGGATGGTTTAAGAATTGAGGAATATATTGTATCAGGCCCTTTGGCAGTAAACGCAAATAAAATGAATACATGGAGAGTTGAAATCAGAGTATCCAATTATGGGTATGGCCCCGTTAGCAATATCGTCATGACGAATACCTTACTATTGGATGATTTAGCTTGTTTTACCCCCATAAGCTTTACCAAAGGTACTATATCTCAAGAAAACAATAGAATATCCTGGGCTATCGGAACTTTAAATTCTAAGAACACAGTGGTATTACTAGCGGAAATTACCGGCTCTTTTTATAAGGAAAACAATAAAATCCTTAACGTTTCTGATTATCAATATAATGCGGTTTCAAATGGCATCAAAAAAGAGTTTACCAATACTGACGAATTGGAGGTATATGGAAACTGTGGTATACCTGATCCAAATGAGGTGTCTTTCTTTAACCTCTTTATTAATGGAGTACTGCAACCGGAAACTAATTATTCTGTCGAACCCGGTCTTCTAACCTTAACCGTATCGGAACCACCGGAAAAGGATGTGCCCATTATTCTTGAATATGTAGTAATCAAAGACAATGACAATCAACTGATCAAGGCGGAAACCTATCAGTATAATACCGTGTCAAATGGAGGGAAAACCTATACCGATGCAGACGAATTAACTGTTTATGGAGACCAGGGTATTAAGGATCCTAAGCTAACCTCTTATAACAACCTTTTTGTGAATGGCGTCATTCAACCAAGTGCCAACTATACCATTGAGCCAGGAATCCTTACATTGACAGTTGCATATGCGCCCATGGAAGGAGCTCCCATCCTGGTGAAATTCGTTTCTTTATATTTATAAAACAATTAAAAATTATTATTGAGGCAACGTATACAGACAGCGTCATATAATATAGGAATTGCAGCTTTCGATAAAAGGCATTGTGATAGGAGTTTATTAATGGGAAGCAATACAAAACTGATGAGCATTGTTTTTAATTTAGAAGATCCTGTATTCACAAGAGAATATCCATCTGATATTGTCTTGTTTCAAACCTTTACCACGCTTCAGACCAATACGCCTATATGGACGCCTGCTGCTAATAAAAGCATTTTCCTCACCGCATTGCAGGTTTCTGCCCCTGCCCCGCTGGTTGTGAAATTAAACCGGGGAAATAATGCTGCCTTTATGTCAATAACTCTTACCAATACCCTTGCCACCTATGGTATGAGCTTTCCCTCACCAATTAAATTCAATCCGGATGAGATAATCTCCATTACAACCAGTATTGCGGGAACGGTCAATATTACCCTTCTAGGCTATGAGCTTTAATGCCTCAAAAGGAAATTCGAGGAGATCTGCATAATGGAACATAATATTCAAGATAAAAAAAGCATGCCGGCAACGAATCAGCAGATTCTAGTAACGATAAAAGAAAGCTCTAATGTCGTTAATTATTATAGCTTTGGCATACAGCCTTCAAAAACAATTCTTTGGACACCGGAACCACAAAAAAGTATTTATCTTACCTCTGTTCAAGTATCTGCTCCGTTAGCAGTATCAATTATATTAAGTGATACTGATCTTAATTTTTTATCTTTAAGAATAACACAACCTTTTAGTACGGTAAGCCAAGCCTTTCCTTCAGCCTTTAAGCTTACTGCAGGTAATTCTCTTATGCTGAGCACTTCTGATGAGGAAATATCATGTAATATTTATGGCGCTGTAACCGCTACTCAAGTTGCCTATAACAATAGAAGTGATTTCACCAATGTCAGTAATGCCATAGGGCTTTCCAACGGGACACTGGCTTCTCTAAACTCTGGCTTGCTTGTTCAAACCAGGGGGAGAATTGTTTTAGGATATAGTATGTTACCAACGCAATACAAGGATTTAGAGATTGAACAGGTTATCATAAAATATTACTGTCGCTTGAATCTAACTCTTGCCGTAGGCGTTAGTTCCATGATTCTTTATTGGCGGCCCAATACCCAGGAGGATTGGATTAATTTGCAAGAAATAAGCCTGTCTATTATAGGAACTGCGAATTATCTAACCAACCCAATTAAACATGACATTACAGATATGGTACGGGGAGCATCTGACCCTTGGGAGGTAATCAATAATTTACAAACATCTTTTGTCGGAACCCATACCGGCTTAGGCCTTGGAAATACGGTACAATTAGATGCTATAGAAGTTGAAATTTGCATGGCGGGTAAAAATCAAATTACGATTTTCGGATATGAAGCGTAGGGGAAACGCAGTTAAGTATGCCCTTGCTTATTTTCAAGTAGTACAGAAAACTAAATATAGATATAAAAATTGCTCCTTACAGAACGCAAAGAGCAATTTTTTATATAACAAATCAACTTGATTTTCACTTATTCCTATCGCTGAAATCGAAAGGAGGAAAGAAAAATTTCTAATCCTGAAAACGGAGTCCTTTGTCAACGACAAGGTGTACCAGGGCGTCAACAATAGTCGGCGAATATAATTTTCCCTTATTGGTGATTAGTTCTTCAAGGGCAGCCTCACGTCCAAGGGCAGGCCGGTATGGGCGATGTGATGTCATGGACTCAAAAACGTCCGCCACAGACAGTATCTGTGCTTCAAATAGTATTTCATCTCCACCTATTCCCATCGGATATCCACTGCCATCTAAACGTTCATGGTGCTGCAGGATGATATTGGCGATGGGTATTAACAGGTTTATATTCTTCAATATTTGATATCCGGCTTCCGAATGGGTCTTAATTAAGTTAAATTCCTCTGCGCTTAATTCCGCGGGTTTGGATAACAACTCACTGGGTATTCCTATTTTACCTATGTCATGGACTACGCCGGCACGATAAATCATATCACAGCAAGCTTTCTCCAACCCAATCTCTTCGCCTATCGCACGACCAATATTGGCAACCCGTTGCTGATGCCCTGAAGTATAAAGGTCCTTTTGTTCCACCATCTTTGCAATAGCCAGCAATGTGTCATCCATGGCTTTCTCAAGTTGAAGAGCTTGTGCGGCGATGTTATTTTGATAATTAATATTATCCATGGAAATGGCGGCCGTATCGGCAAGAATCTGGAGAATATTAATCTCATCATATGATGTAATATGACGATCTTTCCAATAGCAGCCGATAGCACCAATTGGATTAGTTGTTTTAATGGGAACGGTAACCAAACTCTTTACAAATGTCTCTCTATAAGCGTCGATAGGAATTCGGGAATCCTCATAAATGTCCGCTATAATTGCCGGTTCACGATTCAGCATTACCCAGCCGCTGATACATACATTGATAGGAAAACGTCTGCCTTTCCACAAAGGTGAAATAGCATCCTCTTCCGCATACCAGCAATGATCGTCATCTCTCAAAACAAATGTCGCGCCATCAGAACCAGTCAAATCGCGAACAGCATGTCTCACTATATCCATAATCGTTACCAAATCACGGGCCGTGGATAAACTCTGTACAACAGTCAATAACCTTTTCGCCGTGCTATAAAATATAGTTTTTTCATCATGGTTTTTTCTGTTTTCTTTTATATCCATCACTGTACCTCATATGTTTGAAACGATGACCTGATCATTCTTTTGCATAAGAACGGAAGAATACACCGTGAACTAATTTCAGATTAATCAGCCGGTTCAATTTCATCTAGAAAACGAATTATATATTATTTTGTCAATTGTACACTTTTTAGAGGATTCCGGCAAGAAGAAATGATCAAATTTTCAAATTATATACTCTGGCCATAAATATACAGCCGAAAGGTTTTTCTTATGATATCAGCTTCTTCTTGAACAACTCATGCATCATTGTCTCGCTTGTAACCCATTGGCATTTTGTCAACAAAATCCCGTTCAGGGTTCTCCTAACGTGAGCCGAGTGTACAAAAAAGATGTCGTACTATCTTGGTATCCCTTTGGCAGCGGAATGGATTTCCGATTTATTATTCTAAAGAACCTCAGCCATGTAATGTAAGCGTCAAATAGGGAGTCTTCTCAATCGCTTGTATACAATACAGTTGATATTACTAGCTTTTAACGTCTTTTAAGCTTCACCACACACTCCACGTGCCCCGTCTGCGGAAACATATCCACCGGCTGAATCATCTCAACCTCATATTTTCCCGAACTGATCAAAACCTGCACATCCCGAACCAAAGTAGCGGGATCACAGGAAACATAGACAATCCTCTGCGGCCCGGCAGCCAATATAGTTTCCAATACGGCAGCTTCCGCCCCTTTACTGGGCGGGTCCAGCAGAACCACATCCGGGGTTTTACCTGCCAAAAGCTCCACCAGCTCTTCGGAAGGAGGGAAGACCTCGCCCTTTGGAGAAGTATAGAGAGGAGCTTGCTGCTTTAGTTTGTCGGCCAGAAAGTCAGGTTCCTTAATCAACCTGGGAATTAGCTCTTCGGCAGCACCCGCTAGAAAGCAGAGACGGTCTGCGAAGGCTTGGCTGTCAGATCTGCCATTATTATTGCCATCCATGCTATCACCGCTAGTGCCAGCGCCGCTGTGGAAACTATTAATCCTGGCATTAATCCAGGCATCTTTAATAGATGCCTGGCTGATTTCTATGCCCAGGACGGCTTTGGCTTGTCTTGCCACATACAGGCTGATGGTGCCGGAGCCGCAGTACAGGTCCCAGAGAATCTCCTTGCCGGTGAGGCCGCAGGCTGCCGCTGCTAAATCATACAAGGTATTAGCTTGAGCCGTATTGACTTGAAAGAAAGCTTCCGGGCTGATGGCAAAGCGGAGGGGAGCAGAGGCGGCTGCAGAATCCGCGGTCTCTGCAACGCTGTTGGTAGCGTCTAAAGCACTGCCTTTGGCGCCTGCCGCATTGTTTGCGACGCTTCCTGCCCCACCTAAGGCTCCGCTAATCCCGCCCTGCAACGGTTGCGGCTGCAACTCCTCTATTGTAATCAAGGAGCCCCACAGTGTTTTTGGCTTGCCGCTGATGACAGGGCCTGCCTTGTCCGGGGCGCTGAGCCAGCCGATACCGGCCAGCAGATGATCCGGTTTAGGCGCTAAAGGCGGCAGGTTTATTGGGTCTTTCGGCACAAAGGTAGCCAAAAACTCCGGCAGCCAGTCCGGCTCTTTTTCACCGATCAGCACCAGAATAATTTTCCCAGTGGTGTGACTTTGCCGGATCATCATATGATGAAGTTCCTGTCCCACCGCTATCTTATTTTGCTCCAGCCAGAAAGCCAGGGCATGCAGCAGACCGTTTACCTGCTGAGAAAAAAGAACGGGACAGCCGTGGCCGGCAATCTCCCGGCTTTGCCTGCCGTAAAAGCCGATTTGGACGGGAGGGAGAGGAGCTTTTTGCGAAGCCGGATGTTCCGGCTGTGCTGATTCCCTTGCTTGCGCCGATGCCATTTGTGCCGACGGCTCTTTCTGAGCCCACTGCTTTTCAGAAGCAGACAGCTCCGTCACCGCCGCCTGCTTCGCCAGGCCATTACCGGCTCTGCCTACGGCAAAAATTCCTTTATTGCGATATTCCGCCGGCTGAGGTGCGGGCAGGATTGGCTGCAGCTTTGCCATGATGTTTTCGTCCTGGCGGCGGAGGGGCCCAAAAGCTCTTTCCACAATGCTTTGCTTAATCTCTAGCTGATGGGTATACGCCGCATGCTGCAATTGGCAGCCGCCGCAGCGCAGATAATGAGGGCAAGGGGGAATCTGCCGCTCTTGGGACGGATTGCGTATTTCCAAAGCCTCGCCCCAAACCACCTTGCCTTTTTTCTTGCCGGTTAAGCGAACCTTCACCTCTTCGCCTGCCAAAACACCGGGCACAAAACAAATTTGATCCTTCAGGGCAATAACGCCCATACCTTCATGGTTATAGCCCTTTACCGCACCAATAATCGTATCCAGCTTCAAAAACTCCTTTACAGGGAGCAGCCGGCCGGCTTGACTCCCACTATTATCTAAGGCAAATTATAGCATATGTATTTATTTATTGTTAACAAAAGGCTATAATTATAGTACGCTAAGACCATCTTAATAAAACAGGTATTAGCAAACCGCAAAACACGAAACCATGTAACCAAAAGGAGGCAGTTATGTTTAACACGTTTAAAAAGAGCAAAAGAAAAGAGAGGCCGAAATATATCGTAACGGCTCTGTTGATTTTGATTTTCACGATAATGACCATGGCCGGCTGCGGCTTGGGCAAGGAGACCACTCCGCCCCCCAGTCAAGGGGCGACAGAGCCTGATGGGACCACTGAAGCCACAAAGAAAGAAGATGGCGGCGGTGAGGCGGCCGGGCAGGAAGAAAGCGATGCCGGAAAATTTCCGGCTTATACCTTTGCTTCCGACACTTTGCATTACAAAGGCTACAATGTAGTTGACGACGTGCTGGAGGATCATGAGTACGTTATACCGGCGGGTACGGCAACCACTTTAAAAACCGTATTGGACGGCTATAATGCCGTTTATATGGTGCCTGTGCTATCCGGCCAGGCCATCGAGGTCAACAGTATTTCTCTGGAAGGCTCTTTATTAAAGATCGATTTTACCCGGAGCATTTATGGCAATTACGGCAGCGGCACAGAGCTCTATCTGTTGGAAAACCTTTTCCGGGGCTATTTTGAAAATATACCTGAGGTAGAGGAGATCACCATCACGGTGGATGGCAAGGCTTACGAAACCGGCCATATCGTGTATGAACCGGATCAGGTGATTTCCCGGGATGAAGTTATATCCGAGGGCTGATTCTCAATATAGCGTAAAGCAAAAGGAGCATGTACTGATGAGCCTGAAGATTATTTTGGGTGATATCACGGAGCAGAAAACAGACGCTATCGTTAACGCCGCCAATACCAGCCTGCTGGGCGGCGGCGGCGTTGACGGCGCCATTCACCGGGTCGCCGGCCCCGGCTTATTGGAGGAGTGCCGCGGCCTGAGGGGCTGCGAAACCGGCCAAGCCAAGATCACTAAGGGCTACCGTTTGCCGGCGGCCTATGTGATTCACACGCCGGGCCCTATCTGGCAGGGCGGCGGGCAGGGAGAGGCAGAGCTGTTAGCCAGCTGCTACAAAAGCTGTTTGGATTTAGCGGCGGCCCATCAATGCAAAACCATCGCTTTTCCCTCCATTAGCACCGGCGTTTACCGCTTTCCTCTGGAGCAGGGAGCGGCTATCGCGGTAAAAACTATTTTGCAATGGCTGGCCCAAAATGGTGACAGACAACAGGTACAGCAGGTGACTATGGTCTGCTTTGATGAGAAGACAAAGCAGGCTTATGACCAGGCTTTGACTGAGGCTAATAGCTTTGCAGGAAATAAACCAAAAGCGGAAGCGTAAGCATGCTGACAACGGTGCTGAGAAAGACTAGCTGGCTGGCCAGCACTACATCAGCACCGTATTTCTCTGCATATATGGAGGTTAAAACCGCCACGGGCAACCCCAGTATCAAAGCGGTTACGGTAGCCAGTTCCTGATTTTTGGTAAAGAAACGGACCAAAAAGAAAAACAGGAGGGGCAAAAGAACTAAACGCATAAAGGTAGTAAGCCAGATCCGGCTATTGCCGAAGGCGGTGCGCAAATCCACTTTAGCCAAGGTGAGGCCGATAAAAATCATGGATAAAGGCGTCATCATGGCGGCCAGCATGGTCAGGCTTTCGCTGATCACCGCCGGCAAGGTAAGGGAAAAAGCCATGCCCAAAAGCCCGGCGAGGGAAGCGGCCATGGGCGGATTTTTGATCAGATCCTTGAAACGGAAGCTGTTGCCGGAGGAAAAAATGGCCGGAGCAGCCGCAAGATAGAAAACAAGAAAAACGATATTCCATATCGTAACAAAAAACAGCGCTCTGCTGCCAAAAAAAGCGCCGGCGATGGGCAGGCCCATAAAAGCTACGTTAGAGAAGATAAAAGAACAGCGGTGGAGGGGTTTTGCCCCGTCCTTGATACCGGCCAGCCGGCAATATAAAGAGGAGGCTGGTATACTGACGGCATAAAAAATCACGGCAATGAGGGCAATGGCTGCCGCCGATGGCAAAAGCTCTTTGTCCAAAGGCTGCAGCATAATAACAAAGACGTTGCAGGGCAATGATATATTCATGATCAACGATGAGATGGCCGGGGCGGCATTTTCTTTAAGAACGCCGGTTTTGGCAGAGATATAGCCGACCAGCATCATAGCTGTCAGCATCATTACCCGCATAAAAATCAGAGAAAAACTCAAGGGACTCAACCTTTCTGTGTAAATACTTGTATTATAGCACAGTGAACTTTGAATGAACAATGGTTGTTGCCATTGCTTTCCGGTGGCAAAACAGGTAAAATTATATTATATAAGTGAGAAAGAATGGGGAGATTCAATTGGCAGTATACCAGATTATCAAAGACGGCGACCCCGTTTTGAGAGAAAAAGCAAAGCCCATTACGGCAGTAAATGACGCTGCCCTCAGGCTGTTAAATAATTTACGGGATACACTGCGGGAGACGGCCAGAGGCGTAGGCTTGGCGGCTCCCCAGATCGGTATATCCAAGAGAGCCTTTGTTATTGAGATTGCAGATGAAGACATTTATTACGAAATGATCAACCCCCAAATCATCAAGATGGATGGCCGGGAAGAAGGCTGGGAAGGCTGCCTTAGCGTCCCGGGAGTAGAGGGGCTGGTGCCCCGGGCCGAAAAACTAAAGGTCAAGTATCTCAACCGGGAAGGCCAGGAATGCGAGCTGTTTGCCGAGGGTTATTTAGCCCGGGTGGTTCAGCATGAAAATGATCACTTGGATGGCATATTATTTACGGATAAGACCATAGCTTTTAATAAGGATTCGGAAGAAGAGGGAGAATAGATTTGCGGGTTGTATTTATGGGAACGCCGGAGCTGGCGGCAGAGGCTCTGGCCGGCCTTTATCAGGCCGGCTACGAATTGCCTCTGGTGGTCACCCAGCCGGACCGGCCAAAGGGACGGGGCCAAAAATTAGCCTTTTCACCGGTGAAAGAATTTGCTTTGTCAAAAGGCTTAGCGGTCTTTCAGCCGGATAGTTTAAAGACGCCGGATGCTTTGGAGCGGATACTGGAGGCCAGGCCCGATGTGATGGTGGTGGCAGCCTATGGCCGCATACTGCCGCCGGCCTGGCTGGAAGCAGCCCCTTTAGGCTGTATCAATATCCATGCTTCCCTTTTGCCGGCTTACCGGGGGGCCGCTCCTATTCAATGGGCTCTGCTCAATGGGGAGAAGGAAACGGGCATTACGATTATGCAGATGGACCCAGGCTTGGATACGGGCCCCATTCTGCTGCAGCGCCGCTTGCCTATTCCCGAAGATATGAATTTTGGCCAGCTTTATACGGCTTTGGCTCAGTTGGGCAGCCGGCTTCTGCTGGAGGCACTGCCTTTATGGGCTGGCGGCCGTTTGCAGGCCCAGCCCCAGCCGGCGGAGGGCGGGACTTATGCCGTTCGTCTGGAGCGGGAGCATGAAGCCATCGACTGGCGCAGAAGCAGCGCCGAGATCCACAATCAGATTCGGGCCCTTAGCCCCCTGCCGGGCGCCTCTGCCGGCTTGGGTGGCAAAGAGATTAAGATCTTGGCGGCCCAGGTATTGACGGCGGAAGAATTGGCAGGATTGGACCAGAAAAATGAACCGGGTGAGCCAGGCTTGATTTTGGGCTCGATCCGCCGCCGGGGACCGGTGGTGGCCACCGGCGGCGGCGGTTTGCTTCTGACTTTTGTGCAGCCTGTAGGCAAAAAGCCCATGGACGGCTGGTCCTGGTTAAACGGCAGCCGCCTGGAGGCCGGACAACGGTTTCACACAGAGCCGGTTAAATAATCACGGTTAGATAATTTAGCAGCCAACCGCTTAAATAATCCAGTAAATAAATTGCTGCAAACCGGCAAGATAGCCGGCTGTATATAATTGACGTGAAGGAGGATGATATCTATGTTCTTTCCTTATTGGGATCCCACTTACTTTTTGTTGTTGCCTGGACTGATTTTGGCCATGTATGCCCAGATGAAAGTACAGAATGCATATGCCAGGTATTCCCGGGAAGAATCAGCAGGGGGCTATGCCGGCGTTCATGTGGCCGAACGGCTGCTGCAGGCCAATGGTATCGATGATGTTGAGGTGGTCATGGGGCAGGGTCAGCTGACGGATCATTATGATCCCCGGCACAAAAAACTGGTTCTGTCACCGGGAGTTTACCGCAGCTCTTCCGTAGCGGCCTTGGCCATTGCCGCCCACGAAACGGGCCACGCCATCCAGCATAATGAAAGCTACCTGCCTTTGTCCTTGCGGAGCTTTATGGCCCCCGGCGTACAGTTTGCCTCTACGGCGGCTTTGCCTCTGTTTTTTATCGGCCTGATTTTTGGCTCCTATTCCTTGACGGAAATCGGCATCTACTTATTTACCGCCGTTGTGATTTTTCAGCTGGTGACTTTGCCGGTGGAGTTTAACGCTTCCCGCCGGGCATTGGTTGCTTTGGACAGCCAAGGTTTAGTGACGGCGGAAGAATATCCTATGGCCAAGAAAGTTTTGTCGGCGGCAGCCATGACTTATGTAGCTTCCTTGGCGGTCAGCTTGCTGCAGTTGGTGCGGCTTTTGGCTTTGTCCGGCAGGAGAAGGAGATAAATGGGCATACAGGCAAAAGGCGGCGCCAGGGCTGGAGCCTTGGCTGTACTCCAACGCATTGAAGAAGGCGGTTATGCCAATCTGGCCTTAGACAGCTATCTGGAGGGGCCGGGGCGGCAGCTTTCCCGTCAGGACAAAGGTTTGCTGACGGAGCTGGTGCAAGGCGTGGTCAAGTACCGGCTTACCTTGGATTGGATTATTGACCAATTGGTACAAAAGAATCAAAAATTAAAACAAGGTCCCAGAATTCTCTTGCGTCTGGGGCTTTATCAGTTGTCTTACATGGGTGGAATTCCGGCCCGGGCTGCTACTTTTGAGACGGTGCAGCTAGCCAAAATCAATTATCATAGCGGCGTGGCTTCTTTGGTCAATGGCGTATTGCGAAGCTGGTTGCGCCAGAAAGACCAGTTTAAATGGCCCGATGAGGCTAAGGACCCTGCCGGTTATCTTTCCGTATATTATTCCCATCCCCGCTGGATGGTGGAGCGGTGGCTGCAGCGCTACGGGCTGGAGAATACCCGGTCTCTTTGCCTGTACAACAACAGTTCGCCCCGGTTGTGGCTGCGAACCAATACCCTTCGCACAACGGCGGCGGAATTGAAGGAAACATTGATTGCCGAAGGCTGCCAGGTAGAAGAAGGCAGCTTTGCGCCGGAGGCCTTGGCCTTGCTGGAAAGCCCGGGTTTAAGAAATTTAGCCTCTTTTCAAAAGGGCTTATTTACGGTACAGGATGAAAGCTCCATGCTGGCGGCTCACGGCCTGAGTCCTGAGCCGGGTCAAAGGGTACTGGACACCTGTGCTGCTCCCGGCGGCAAAACTACTCATCTTGCTCAATTGATGGAGGACCGGGGCAGCATTACGGCCTGGGATATTCACCCCCACCGGGTGGAACTGATCCGGGAAAACCAGCGGCGGCTGGGTATTTCCTGCATTGAGGCTGCCGTTTTTGACGCTTCGTCAGATCTGGCAGAACAAAGACAGGGCCTGGGGCTTTTTCAACGGGTTTTGGTGGATGCCCCCTGCTCTGGCCTGGGAGTCTTGCGGCGGCGGGCCGATGCCCGTTGGAATAAAAGTCCCGAAGATATCCGCCAGCTAACGGTCCTCCAAAAAAAGATATTAACCAACGCCTTGTCTTTGCTGGCTCCCGGCGGCCGGCTGCTTTACAGCACTTGCACCGTGGAGCCAGAGGAAAACCGGCTGCTGGTGGAGGAGGTTTTGGCTGCCCATCCCCAATACAAAAAAGGCGGCTTAGCTCTGCCTGTGGTCAAAGAAGCCAACCGACGGCTTTTGCCGGAGCCGGTTAAAGATTGGGACATGCAGTTTCTGCCTTTCATTCATGGCTTGGAAGGTTTTTATATGGCGGTAATCGAGAAGGAGGCCGGCACCGGTGAGTAAAGATTTACGGGAGTTTTTGCCGGAGGAAATAGCCTCCTTAATGAAGAGCCTTGGCGAACCGGCTTTCCGGGCCGGCCAGATCTTTGGCTGGCTCCAGAAGGAAGGGGTCGCTTCTTATCAGGAAATGTCCAATGTACCGGCGGCCCTCAGACAGAAGCTGGAGCAGGAATATCCCTTGATCCGTCCCCGCTTGCTGCGGCGTCAGGAAAGCAGCGACGGCACAAAAAAATACTTGTTTTCTTTAGCCGATGGCCAAGCTATCGAAGCGGTGCTGATGAGCCACCGGGAAGAAACAGGCCATATCCGCCGCACCTTTTGTTTGTCCAGCCAGGCCGGCTGCCCCATGGGCTGCGTCTTTTGCGCTACAGGCAGCCTGGGTCTCCAGCGCAACCTGAGTACGGGAGAGATGGTCAGCCAGGTGCTTGAGGTGGCAGCCATAGAGAAAAAGAATATCCACAACCTGGTGTATATGGGCATGGGCGAGCCGCTGCTTAATATGGAGGCGGTGCTAAAAAGCATCCGGTTGCTCAATCATGCCCAAGGCCAGAAAATCGGCATCCGCCGTATTACCTTATCTACCTGCGGTTTGCCGGAGCAGATCCGCCGCTTGGCCGATGAGGGCCTGGATTTGGTACTGGCCGTATCTTTGCATGGCCCCGATGATGAGACCCGCAGCCGGCTGATGCCGGTAAATAACCGCTATCCCTTGAAGGAATTGCTGGCAGCCTGCCGCTATTATACGGAAACCAGCCGCCGCAGAATAACCTTCGAATACATCATGATCAAGGATTTAAATATAGGAGAGCAGGCAGCCGCCAAATTGGGCAAACTGCTCTCGGGTATTCCTTGCAATATCAATTTGATTCCGGTAAATCCCGGCCCCCATGGTTTTGTCCGGCCCGGCAGACAGGAGCAGCTCCGGTTTTGCCAGGCTTTGGAGCAGGCGGGGCTGGCGGCGGTGATCCGGGAGGAGCGGGGGGCCGATATCGACGGCGCTTGCGGCCAGTTGGCCGGCAAAGCGGCGGCCGAGGCCGAGACGGGGGAGCTATAGGCTCTGGTTGCGGTGGCTAACTGCTCAAAATTGCAAGTTTGTCATCATTTGCATAGGCTAACTGTGCAAAAATGCAAGTTTGTATACCTCTAAATCCCTGTTTTTGGAACAAATTTGGCCTGAAAATGGGATGAAACCATATTTGCAGGCCAAAATGCATTCTATAAACTTGCAATTTTGCTCAAAATGCCACGATCTTGGAAACAAACCTGCAATTTTGCTCAAAATGCCACGATCTCGGAAACAAACTTGCAATTTTGCTCAAAATGGCCCGCCTACTGCTGCAAAACTGAGAGCACTGAAAAAGCCGCCTTAGTCTCAGCCGGGTGTACAAATTTTGAGGTATTGTGTGGTTTGCTCTGCTAAAATAGGCGTTTCAATCTACCTTAGACGCTAAATGCAGGTGAAAAAGGGTGTTCGGTGGGGCAAAACTTGAAATTCTGAACAGTTAGCTTAGTCAAATACACGTAAAACCTCATTTTTTGTACACCCGGCTGGATGGGAAGCGGCTTTTTCAGTGGCCGTTGCAAAACCAGCAATTTTGAGCAAGCAGGGGTCGCTGCCCCTTAAAGCAACCCCGGTCGCCGCTTAATGCCTGGGACTGGTCCGCACCTTCAGGCAAGCTTTGACCAGAGCGTCGATCACCGGCTTCCGGGAATAATCTTCTTCCGCCTTTTCTACGGATTGCAGATCCGCTACCACGTATTTTGGCGGCAACAGGTTGAGGGCATAAGCCACGATATCCCGGCGGCAGCGGTCGCAGCGGCAGCAATTGAAGCGGCTGATTACCTCGTCCACATTCTTAAGGACGAGGCGTTCCGGGATATTGTAGGCCATAATGACGCCTTGGCTGGCTACAGGGCCGCTCTGGGCAAAAAGGGCGGTTCTGTCATTATTTAAACTGGATTCCCGAAAGGAAGCATACGTATCCTGGGAACTTAAATGTTCGGCAAAGGAGGGCATGATCTTATTGAACATGGTCTCCTTATCCATTTCTTTTTTTGTTTTGGCCATATCACAAGCCTCCTTTCAGCAGCTCGTCCACCAGGGCAATATAGTCTTTGACTACAATATTGCCGGGGGCATAGGCGATCATGTCTTTTTGGAGGTTGTGAGCTTTGGCAATCACATTGCTGTGGCGAATGGTGGATTTTAATAAAGGAACCTGCAGGCGCTGGGCAATCATTGCCGCCGTTTCCCGGGCAGTGCGGGACAGCTCCTCCCGGGGATAATAACGCACCAAAAAAATGCCGCCTATCCTTAAGCCCGGATTAAGATAGGATTGAACACGGCCAATGGTTTCGTGGAGGCGCAGCACACCCTGCAGGCTGTAGCCGTCGGCCAGGCAGGGAATTAAAATCACATCGGCAGCCGTAAAAGCATTGATGGTCAAAATGCCCAGCTCCGGCGGCGTATCGATAAGGATATAATCGTAATAGCTGGCTATGGATTGCAGGCAATCTTTAAGAATGAATTCCCGGCCCCGGGTGGTAAACTCCAGCTCCAAACCGGCCAGCAGCAGATCCGTCGGGATAATATCCACAATAGGGGTGCGCTGAATCGCATGGCGGCATTTAACCACATGCTTGAGCACGTCGTAAATCTTAGGGGATTTATCCGATAAATCCGCATCCATACTAAAGCTCAGATTGCTTTGGGGATCAAAGTCAATGCAGAGCACCCGAAAACCTCTGTGCTTCAAACAAACGGCGATGGCATTGGTAGAAGTGGTCTTGCCTACGCCGCCCTTTTGGTTGGCCAGAGAGATAATTCTTGCCATGAAATACACTCCTTCTTCTTCCTATAAAAGTATCGCAGAACAGGAAAAAAAGCAAGAAGAATTACGGAATTGCAGGGTTTTTGGATTAAATTGCTGCCGTTGCCGCCGCTATTGCCGCCGCCGCTGCACAAAAAAATTGAGACTGACCGTTTACTTTTCTGAATAAGCTGCGATAATCCAGTTAAGATGAGTAACAATAGGGATGAGGTGTGCCCATATGATCGACTTTAAAAATTTGCAAAATGCTTCTTATCCTGTAAACCGGGCCGGAGACCGCCGTCAATATCCGGTGGCCAAACGGGAAACAGGTTATTCCGTTAATTTCAATTCCCCTGCTTCTTCAGGAAAAACCGACGTGGTGGAGATCAGCGCCGACGCCGCATTAAAAGGCAAGCTCAGCACCTTTTCCGCCGTGCTGGCCAAAGAGATGAAGGCCGTTACCCCCGAAAGAATGGCTGTGCTGAAGGAGAAATATGCCGGCGACGCCTGTCCGGTCAGCGGTTTTGCCGTAGCCGAGGCCATAATCAGCCGGGTCAAAGCAGAAGGAGCCCAATATGAATGAGTTGGCGAGTTTTCTGACGGCTACCCAGCGTTGCGTCAACCAATGCAAGACCATGCTGGAGTTTGAACAGGAAAAGCGGCAGGCTTTATTGGCCGATGATATGGATCGCCTGGAATCGATGATTCAAAGCCAGCAAGCTGCCATCATGAAGCTGGAAAGCCTTGAGAAACAGCGGCTGGAAGCCCAGGAAAAAGCCGGCTACAATCAGATGACCGCCGACGAGATTCTCAAAGTGATGGCGGAGGGGCCAGAGAAGGAAGAACTGGCCCAGCAGGTGGGTGAGTTGCGAAAGACCCTGGAGGAAATCCGTTATCATAACGATAAGGCTATGGAAATCACCAGGGCTAATCTCCAGATCATGAACACCCTGGCTACCGGCCAGGAGCAAAAAAAGCAGCCCCAAGGGGTTTACCGGCCGGGGCAAGGTGCCGGATCAGGCCGGCACTCCGGCAGTGCCGGCGGCCAGCGGCAAGGCGGCAGCGGCGCTCAGTGGCAAAGCAGTTCTTCTTTTGAAAAGAAGATTTAATTGAGATAGGAGGAAGCAAATTGAGTATGATACGTCCCACTTTTATGGGATTTGAAACAGCCAAACGGGGCATAGAGGTTAATCAAAAAGCCATCGATATCGTAGGCAATAACTTATCCAATACGGAAACCATCGGCTACACCAGACAGAGGGTGGATACGGCTTCAGTTTCTCCGGCATCCTATTCCTCCAGAGTAGCCAGCAGCCGTATCGGTCTGACCGGCCAAGGCGTGGAAGCCTTGGGTGTAAGCCAGATACGGGATTCTTTTCTGGACAAGCGCTTCCGGGATGAATACAGCAAGGCCAGCTACCATGGCCAATCTGCCGAAATATTAAACGACATTCAAAGCGCCCTGGGCGACGGCAGCGATTTGGCCAGCGAGTCCAGTCTTTTTGGGGCCATGCAGCAAATATTCAATAGCATTAACGACTACGCCTATGAGCCCACTATGGATTCTCAGGCTAATTTGGTGTTGTCGGCTTTTAAAAACATGACCCAGGTGCTGCAGCAGTTGGATGCCAAGCTAAACGGCGTAGCCAACAACAAGATCTATGATGTTGGTGTGGATGTGGACCGGGTCAATGAAATTTTTAATGAAATTGCCCATTATAATGAGCTGATCAGTCAGGACGCCACGGTGATGGCTAATCCCAATAACGAATATTTCCGGCCCAACGAGCTTTTGGACAAGCGCAACGTTCTTCTGGATGAATTGGCCGGCTATGGCGATATCAATGTGGTCGCTCTAGCCAACGGCATGGTCAATGTGGACTTTGGCGGCAAGCGGGCGGTAACGGAAAAGGAATGTGAGAAAATCCGTTTGGAAACCAATCCGGATTTGACCATAGATATCAAATGGGTGTCCTCCGGCGATAGCGTGAAGCTCACCGGCGGCAGTTTCCAGGCCGCCCGGGATTACCTCAACGGCCGGGGCAATAACCTGCGCAATGAGTATGAGACGACGAAACAGGGGATTCCCTATTACCGGGACCGGCTCAATACTTTTGCCACCGCCTTTGCCAATGTGGTCAACAACACTATACCGGAGAGGGCCAATCCTAATGATCCCGGCGATAATACTCCTTT
Source organism: Clostridia bacterium (assembly GCA_018436095.1). Classification (GTDB taxonomy): domain Bacteria; phylum Bacillota; class Peptococcia; order DRI-13; family UBA5745; genus WRMS01. Next base: position 37,179 of record JAHDMJ010000008.1, read on the forward strand.
GCTGGATGCCAATGGTAATATTGTTTATAAGACCTTGATCGGCGGCAGGGACAGCAACGGTACAGTGGCAGCCAAGGGTCAGGGGCTGATTACCGCAGCCAATATCTCCATCAGCCAGGAATGGAGCGAAGGCGGTCCTTCCTATTTTATTTTCAGCAAGCAGGAAAACATCGCCAGCTATGCCCAGCAAATTTCCCTGAGTCTGACCGGCGAAGAGCACAAGTTCGTTTCTTATGGGGAGTCCTTCAACGGCACCTTTGAAGAATACATTTCCGACTATGTAACCCAGTTGGGTTCCGAAATCAAATTCCAGGAAGGCCGTTTTGAGGCAACCTCCATGGTGGCCGATGATTTCCTGGACCGCCGGGACGAAGTGTCCGGCGTTAACCGGGATGAAGAAACCGCCAATATGCTGATTTTCCAGAAATCTTATAACGCCGCCGCCCGGATGATGACCACTTTGGACGATATGCTGGATGTTATCATCAACCGCATGGGCCGGGTAGGATTATAAATCCGGGATCACAGACTCTAGGACGATAAACCAGGGGAGGAATGAAGAATGAGAGTTGCTGACCGCACCAGCATCAGAAATTATTTGAAGTATTTTAACAGAGCTCAATACAATTATGCGGAGACCAATAAACGGGTTGCTTCCGGCAAGCGCTTTGAAAAGGTTTCCGAGGACCTTTCCGCCGGTTCCCGGGTTTTGCGCACCAGAATGGATAAATACAAGGCAGAAAAACAACTGGAAAACGCCCGGGAAGCTAACGACGAGCTGAAAGTGGCGGAAAATGCCCTGACGGCTATCAACGATATCATGGCCAATGTCCATGAGAATAAGGTGATGAAAGCCAAAAACTCGCCTACGAATGAAGAGGGCCGTCAGGTATTGGCGGAAGAGATTAAATCCATGATGTCGGAGCTGCTGAAATACGCCAACAGCCAATATGGCAAAAAGTATTCCTTCGGCGGCACCAATGCCATCAGCGCTCCGTTTTCGGTGGATAAGGCCACCGGCAAAATGCTCTATAACGGTATCGATATGGACAGCATCAGCTATGATCCTGATGACGGCAAATATTATGCCGGCGGCAAAGAAGTGCCCATGAACGAGGACATCTTTTACGACCTTGGCCTGGGAATGAAAATGTCCGGCCCCGAGGTCAATCCCGATACGGCTTTTAAGATTTCCTATTCCGGCCTGGATATCATGGGCTGGGGCAAGACCGATGGGGTTAGCAACAACATTTATAATGTTTTGGCGGAAATTGAGAAAAATATCCGCACCTACGACCAGGAAGAGCTGGAGAAATATGACGCCAAGCTGGCCAATCTGATGGACAGCTTCCGCTCCAACCTGACGGATATCGGCGCCAAAACCAATTATTTAGAAAACGCCGTAGAAAGGTTCAACCTTCAGGTTGACGGTTATACGGAGAGAATTCACAACTTGATGGCAACGAAGGATGCGGAAGAAGCCACCAACCAGATGATGAATGATTACATTTTGAAAGCTGTGCTTCAGATGGGCAGCAGGGTATTGCCTTTGTCTTTGATGGACTTCCTAAGATAAATATCTCCTTGGACATGTGTAAAGATATTTATCTTTGATAATATCTCTATCAGCCGTTATTGCCTCCGGCAGACTGGCAATCATTTTTCTGAAGAGGAGAGAGCGACATGATTACGCAGGTATTGCAAATCTCAACTACACCGGCTAAATATGAAATGGAAATCGAACGAGCCAGGTTAGAAATGCAGCAGGATTTTATACCTAAGGCTAAAGTAGCCACCAGGCCCGCCCGGTTGGATACAAAAACAGAAAATGCCAAAGTACAGATGGACAGCTATCAAATGCGCCGGTCTTTGGGATTCAACAATACTGCGGACTGGGCCAAAATGTTTGCTGAAAAAGGCAAGGAATCTATACGGCGTACCACCAGGGAGTATGTGGACATGGGCAATGATATGTCCAGGATCCATGAAGGCGTTACCATCGGCCAAATCATTGAGCAAAAGATGCTGGAGCAGCCGGTGCTTTATACGGCCTTTTTGCCCAGCACAGGCACGGAAATTTCCTGGATTCCTCATCAGATTGAGGCCGATTATAAAGAGGGAAGTATGCAGTATGATTGGCAGATCATGAGAAACGTGATGAACTATGTGCCGGGCAAAATCCGGATGACCATGATTCAACGGCCTGCTGTGGAGATAGAGTATACCGGCAGTCCCATGTATATTCCGCCCAGCGCCAGCCCTGATTATGTGGCGCCGGAAGAATAAAGGAGAAAAAGATGAAATACCAGACCCGGGATTTTGGTGAAATAGAGATTGACGTCAAACAGATACTGACCTTCAATCAACCTATATACGGTTTCGAGGATAACGGCAAATATGCCTTTTTGCAGGATCCCCAGGTAGGCAAAGAGATTGCCTGGCTGCAATCCCTGGAGGAATCGGAACTCTGTTTTATTCTGGTGGCTATCCGGTCCGTTGTGCCCATGTACCGGCCGGAATTGCCCAGGGATGCGGAAAAACTGCTGGGCAAAGGCGAATATGATTATTGGGCCATTGCGGTCATCAAGGATGATTTCACCAAATCCACGGTGAACCTGAAAAGTCCGATTATTATCAACTGGCAAACAGGCTTCGGCGCCCAGTTGATTTTGGAAGGTGATTATCCTGTCCGGCATCCGCTGATGGAGGAGGCGAAGGGATCATGCTGATTTTATCAAGAAAAGTCAATGAATCCCTGATTATCTCCGTTCCAGGCCAGGAAGAGCCCATTGAGATAGTCGTTACCGAGCTGAATAGCGGCCAGGTCAGACTGGGGATTCAGGCCTCCCGGGGCTGTAAAATCTGGCGGAAGGAATTGTTTCTGACAGAAGAGTACAATAAGCAGGCCGCCGCCGCAGCCTCTGCCGCCGGCATACGTAATATGGCTTCCAGGCTCACCGGCGCCGCTAAGGCATTGGCGGGTTCAGAGCCAGAGAAAGCTTCGGAGGAAGAATAGGCGATGAAGGACCTGGAGCAGATGCTGGATTTATTAGAACAAAAAAAAATCTATTTCCTGCATTACGAAAAAGAAATGGAAGCTTTGCCCCTTTTAGCTGCGGAGGAACTGGAGCCTTGTCTGCAGCGGGGCGCTAAAATAATCAAAAAGATAGAAGAACTGGACGTCAGATTAACCCAATTGATCCAGCAAAGCGGTCCTTTGGTCAGATCTGCCGTCAATCATCAATGCGACCGTTATCAGCTAAACCCCGAGCTGGGCAAGCTTTATGATGCATCTTTAAGCGTTAAAGCCGTAGCCTCCCGTATATTGCAAAACGACGAAATGATCCGGCAAAGGATTGCTCTGGAAAGGGAGAAGGCCCTGGAGAATATAAAGGAAATCAACAGCCGCCCCCATGCGGTGGCCGGGAAATATCACCGCTCCATGCAGACGGGAGCAGCCAGTTTTTTCCCGGAAAATCAGGGAAAAGAAGCATAAATTGCTGTTTCATAAATAAAGCGGGGTTTATTTGCTGTTTCATAAACGAATAAACCTGCGATAATCAGGTTAGAAGGTAAGAAATGAGGGAGAATCATGGCTAACAATATCGGCAATTCTAATTATTTCAGCGTGTCCTCCTACACAAACAAAGGTATGTCCGGTTTGGTTTCCGGTATGGACACTGAGAATTTGGTCAAGCAGATGCTTTCCGGCACCCAGAAAAAAATCGACAAGCAAAACGCCCTAAAGCAGCAAACCTTGTGGAGCCAGGAGTTCTATAGAGAAATTATTACTTCTATAAACAGTGTGCGCAATAAGTATTTCAACAGCGCTTTTGACGCCTCTCCGGTCAATAATTTATCCAGCAGCAAATTCTTTAATTCCATGGTGTCCTCCGTAACCTCCGGCAGCGCCGTCAAAGTGATCAGCACCGCTGCCGGTGCAAGTGTCGGGGAAATGCGGATATCTGTGGATCAGTTGGCGGAAGCCGCTTCTTTAAGCTCTGCCAAAGCCGTAGGAGCAGGGGACAGCATTACGGCCGCCACGGCTCTCAACGAAAGCATGCTGGCCAGCTTTGAGAAAAAGCTGGTGCTAAACGTAGGCGCCACCACCGTAGACGTCGATTTAAATGGCGTCAGCAGCCAAAACGAAATGCTGGACCGTATCAATAGCGCCATGCAAAGCAAAGGCACCGGCGCCACCGCCAAAATCTTTGACAACAAACTGAGGATTATCGGCAGCCATTCTGCGGATACCATTTCCGTAGGCGTGGCTAGTACGGAACTGGCTTTAAAAATGACGGGGCTTTCTGCCGGCAAATCCTCTTCCAAATTGGAAACCGACGGCACCCAAATGCTGCAGTCCGGCACCAATATCAGTCCTGGCGCCGGGGTTTCCATTACCGTAAACCTGGACGGGGTGGAAAAACAAATTACCCTGAATCCCGCAGCGGATAGTAATGGCAAAATCACCAAGGAAGCGGTAAGAGACAGCCTGCAGGCGGAGTTGAACCGCACCTTCGGCAATTACGTGGAAGTTTCGCTGGAAGACGGTGACAAAATAAAGCTGAAAATGAATTTTGGCGATGAGGTAGGCCATTCCCTGACCATCTATGGCATGGAAAGCGCAAAGCTTGGTATCGCAGCCGGTGCTTCCAGCCGTTTGACCACCGCTTCCAAGCTCAGCGATATAGAGGGCTTAACCGGTGAACGCTTTGCTTTTACCATCAATGGCAAGGAATTCACCTTTTCCAAAGACGATACCATCGGTTCCATGATCAATAAGATCAACAGCGGCAACGCCGGAGTGCAGATAAGCTTTTCCTCCGTCAGCAATATGTTTAAGCTTTCTGCTACCGCCACCGGCAGCCAGTTTGGTATAGATATTCAACAGACGGAAGGCAATCTCTTTGGGAAGCTTTTTCAGGCGGCAGACGGCGCCTCCATGTTTAATGCCGGCAACTCCGTAGCCAGCGGCGAATTGACGGTAGGCTCCATTCAGGGTAAAGCCTTGAGTACTGCCTATACCGCCGCCAGCGGCGCTTCCTTCAAAATCAACGTCAACGGCAAGGATTACTCTTTCTCTTTAGGGCAGAGGGACAAGGAATACACCTCCACTGAGGTCATGGGCTTATTGAACAATTGGCTGAAGGACAAGTTTGGCACAAACTCCGACAGCCAGCAGAATATCGAATTTAAAGACGGCAAGCTGGAGATCAGGGACGGTTCCGTGGTTAAATTTGCTCAATCTTCCGTGGATACGGAAAACGCCGATACCCTGAAAAAAGAAGAAAAAAGCGATATCGCTCTGGCTTTAGGGCTTACCACCACCGCCAAATCCAATGTGGCTACGGCAGACACGAAGGTCTCGGAGATTTATCAGTTGAAGGATATTTACGGAGAATTCCAGGACGGCGATGGTGCTGCCGCCGGCGCCGATACCACTTTAGCCCAACTTGCCAGCTATCAGGGCAGTACCGGCGCCCAAGGCAAAATCAGTTTTTCCCAGGGACGCCTTTCTTTGACGGCGGAAAATGCGGGAGACTCCATTGACCTCTCCGGTGTGGAAGCTTTATTCGGCCCAGGCAGCCTGAATTATGCCGACGGAAAAATAATAGATGAGAATAACATAAAAGCGGGCAAGGATGCCATCGTTACCATCAATGATGTGCAGACCACCCGCAGCAGCAACACCTTTACCATTGACGGCATCACCATCCAGGCTACAGCTAAAAGCCCTGAGGGTGAAGAGACGGTAATCGGCACCAGCAGAGATACGGAAGCCATTGTGGAAGGCGTTAAATCCTTTATCGAGGACTATAATGCCATGATCGAAAAGCTGACGGGCTATACCAAGGCGGAAGCCACTTATAAAGATTATGCTCCTTTGACCGATGAACAAAAGAAGGAGATGAGTGAAAAAGAAATTGAGCTGTGGGAGGAAAAAGCCAAAAGCGGCCTTTTGCGCCGGGATGCTACATTGACCTCCTTCCTCAACGATCTCTATGCCACACTGTACAACCGGCCTCTTGCTTCGGCTTTTGCCCTCTATGATATCGGCATTGAGTCCACCAATTACAAAGAGCCCGGCAAGCTGTATTTTGACGAAACGAAGCTGCGGGAGGCCTTGTCCGCCGATCCCAGCTCTGTGGAAGCTTTATTCACCAATAGTGTTAACGGTATTGCCAAGCAAATGAGCACGTTAATGGATAATGCGGCCAGGGTCAGCGTAGCCAACCCCGGATCCCTGGTAGCTATGGCCGGTATGAAAGGGTCCGCCACCGACGCCAATAATATCCTGAACGACAACCTTACCAGGATCAATGATAAACTGAAAGATCTCCAGGCGAAATACGAAAAGGAAAAAGCCCGCTATTGGAAGCAGTTCAACGATATGGAGCGGGTAATGGCCAATTATATGAGTCAAAGCAATTATATTGCCCAGCAGTTCGGCGGTTATTGATCGTTTTCAGTTAGCCGGCGGCAGTAGCAATAAGCATCCTAAACATTATAGGCTATAGGAGTGGTGGCAATGATGATGAAACAAACCTACCAGACATACAAGCAGCAATCGGTAATGACCATGACCTCAACAGAAATGCTGACTATGCTGTATGACGGCATACTAAAAGAGCTTTATCTGGTGGAAAAAGCTTTTGAGGGTAAGAATTATGCGGAAATAAACCGGGGCTTGCAAAAGATCCAGCGCATCCTCAATCATTTAAAAACCACGTTGGACATGAATTATGATATTGCCAAAAATTTAATGTCGTTATATGATTATTTTAGTTGGATTGTGACTCAGGCTAATCTCAAGAAAGATCCGGCCAAGCTGGGTGAGGTGGCGGAGATGATCAGCGAGCTTAAGGAGTCCTACATTCAGGCCGACAGGAAAGCCCGAATGCACGCATAGCATTTAAGGAAGGATTGCTGCCATGTTCTTTCAGAATAAATCATTCAAAACCATGGAAACCGGTGTGAGCGCTGCCTGGCTGCAACAAAAGATCCACACCCAGAACCTGGCCAACTATGACACCCCGGGATATAAAGCAAAAAGTCTTGTTTTTAACGAAGTATTCACCCGGGCTATCGACGGCGGAAGCAAAGACGGCTCTGCTCTCAAGATTAAGGTCATTGAGAATAATGACACCTCTATCCGCCCTGACGGCAATAATGTGGACATGGATTCGGAAAGCATCAGTTTGTATAAGGCTTACGTTCACTACAGTATGTTGCTGGATAAGGTGAAGAGTGAGATCAATAATTACAATTACGTGGTCAATAACGCACCAAAATGATCGTGATCAGGAGGATATTCATCCATGGCATTTTTAAACTCTTTAGATATTGTAGGTTCGGCTTTAACCGCTCAGCGATACCGTTCCGATATTATCCTGCAGAATATGGCCAATGCCAAAACCACCCGTACAGCCGCCGGCGGACCCTACCGCCGCAAGCAAGTAGTGTTTGAAGAGCGGCCCCTTGGTTTTCGTGAGAGCTTTGCTCATGCCCGCAGCCGGTATAATACCCTGGCTAGTTCCGGCGGCGTAAGGGTTCAGGAGATGGTGGACAGCACCAATGAGTTGAAACCTGTTTATGACCCTCAGCATCCCGATGCCGACGGTGACGGTTACGTCTGGTACCCTAATGTGGATACTACAGAAGAGATGGTGGACTTGATGGCGGCTTCCAATTCTTATGAAGCCAATTTAACAGCCATGTCGGTGGTTAAGGCTATGATTGCCAAGTCCCTGGAGGTGGGCAGGAGTTAGCCGAAGATCGGCTCGCTAAATATAAACAGCCGGCAGACAAAAACCGGCTGTTTTTTTTGATGCTTATCGCATATTCCGGTCACATTTTGGTCACACTTCGGTCACATTTACACCATATTTACACAGAATCAGTTCAAAAACTATTTACATTTTGCCGTAATCTGGGTATAATGAACGATGATAGAGGATTTTTTTACAAAAAGGAAAAAAATTTGCGATCTTTTTTACAAAAAAGAAAAAAGTAAGGTTTCTAATCAGTAGTTTATTAAAAAAGCAATCCCTAAAAAGTGTAATTATTAATATTCTTTTAGAATTTCCTGACAAGTATTCGACGAGGTGAAGAATCTATGTTTATTGTACCAATCCAGCCGATGAAACCCATGGAATTTTCCGGGAGCAGTTCGGCGGTGAAACCGGTTGCCAAAGAAAACTCCTTTGACAATGTCCTAAATAATGCCATAACGGCTCTGGAGGACAGCCAAAAAACTTCCCGGCAGGATGCATATCAATTGGCTATGGGCAACATCGATAATATTAGTGAAGTCACCATCAATACTTTAAAAGCTGAAAGCATGATTCAAACCACCGTTCAGGTCACTTCCCGAATAGTTAGTGCCTATAAAGAAATTATGCAGATCCAAGTATAATAAAGATAGTTGTCTTTATCGTACTTCTGTTAAAATTATTTTTAAATACGGGCGGAAAGTGGGTTGAACTGTGGCGGTTCCAGAGGATCAGAACAAGAATGTAATACGTAGTATCAAAGTATATTTTGAGAACTTATCGTTTAAAAGAAAAAGGCTGGTTATTCTTGCCGCTGCCGGGCTGGTTCTGGTGGCGGCTGCGCTGACCTTCTTTTTAAATACAAAAGATACCGGTTATCGAGTGCTGTATACCGGGATGGATCCGGCAGAGGTGGCCGACGTCTATGCTGCTGTGCAGAATTTAGGAGTCGTTCCTGAGCTGGACGGCAAGGGGCAGATATTAGTACCGGAAAGCCGGTATGAATATCTGCTTTTACAGTTGGCCTCCAAAGGGTATCCTAAATCTACTTTAGCCTACGACGTTTTTTTAAACAATGCAGGCATGACTGCCACCGAGTCGGATAAAAAACAGATTTTGCTGTTCCAGTTACAAAACCGCATTCAGGACACGTTAAGACGGATCGAGGGTGTCGAAAGTGCGGTAGTTAATCTGACGGTACCGGATAATAACGATAATGTCTGGCTTTTGGCTACCAATGATCAGGTGGCTACCGCCGGCGTTATGCTTACCCTGGGAAAAGATGTGGTGTTAATTCCTGAACAGGTTGGCGCTATTAAAAACCTGGTGGCATTTAGCGTACCGAAAATGGATCCTTCTAATGTCAAGGTGGTGGACGCCACCACCGGTTTGGAATTAGAGGACTTGGAATCGGTTAAGGATGTGGTGGGCAGCAGCCATGACGCCCTGCAATTGGAAGGCACCTTCCAGGATCACATCGAAAAAAATGTCCGGCGTATCTTAGTTCCCTGGTATGGAGAGCAAGGTGTATTCGTGGTAGCCAGGGTTACTTTGGATCTGGACAAAATGATGTCGGAAAAAATGGAGCTTTTAAATAAGGTAGGCCCCGAGGGAGAAGACTTGGGAGGCTTCACTACCCATCATGTAGTCGAGGGCGTTAAAGAAGGAGTAGACAATGTAGCCGGTATTGTAGGGGAAGAAAACAATACGGACATCCCCACTTATCAGTTGCAGGGCCCCGCAGGCAATGAGGATTACGCTCATTACTACGGCAGCATAGATTATGATTACGGTTATTTGAAAACCCAGGTGGAAAAGGGCAATGCCTATATCAAGCGGGGCACTGTTTCGGTTATTGTGGATGAAAAAAGCCTGACGGACGAGCGCCGGGCAGAAATCGTCGATATTATTTCCAAGAGTGCGGATATTGCGCCGGAATTTATTGCTTTGTCAGCCTTGAATCCGCCGCCGCCGGCTATAGATCCTATTGAGCCCATCGAAAACATTCCGGAGGAAGCCGCAGAGGTTCCCTTCTGGGTCTACATTGCCGTAGGCGCAGCTTTACTGCTGATCGTTATTCTTATTGTGCTCTTTATCTTGCTGCGGCGGCGGGCGGCCCGCCTGGCCCGGGAACGGGAAGAGGCCCTCAAGGCTCAGCAGGAGGATATGGAAAACGAGATCGAGCGCTACAAGCAGGAGTTGGCTAACGCCGCCAAGGCTACAGTCAATGCCAAGGACGACGCCATAACCGGAGAAATTCGCCAATTTGCCCGGGATAATCCTGAAATCACCGCCAATTTGCTGCGTAATTGGCTGAAGGAAGGAGACAGTTAAGCATGGCTACAGCTTCAGGAAAATCAAAGGCCAAGCTGAGTTCTGCCGGCAGGGCGGCGGCAGTTATTGTGGCTTTAGGTGCGGAGCATGCATCCGGTGTTTACAAGCATCTGCGAGAGGATGAGATCGAACGCCTTTCTTTGGAAGTGGCTAAGCTTAGCCGGCTGTCTTCGGAAGATCTTTTGGAAATTGTAGAAGATTTCTATGGTTTATGCATAACGCAAAAGGTGATTTCCGAAGGCGGTGTTCTTTACGCCAGAGATGTACTGGAAAAAGCCTTCGGACCTCAAATGGCAGCTTCCTATATGGAAAGGATCTCCAAATCCATGCAGGTCCGGGCCTTGGAATTTGTCAGAAAAGCCAATAGCAAAAACCTGATGATGATGCTGCAGAATGAGCATCCCCAAACCGTTGCTTTCGTGCTTTCTTATGCCAGAGCCGAGCAGGCTTCCTTTGTTATTTCTCAGCTTGAGAAGGAAATGCAGCTAGACGTTATTCAGCGTATTGCCAAGTTGGAAAGCGTATCTCCCGAAGTGGTCAATATTGTGGAAGAGGTGCTGGAAAGACGGTTTGCTTCCGTAGTATCTGTAGATATGACGGAAATCGGCGGCGTCAACTATGTGGCGGATATCATGAACCATACGGACCGCAATACAGAAAAGCATATCTTTGATGAATTGAACCGGCGGGATCCTTTATTGTCGGAAAACATCAGAAAGCTGATGTTCGTTTTCGAGGACATTGTCAATTTGGACGATATGACGATTCAGCGGTTTTTACGGGAAGTGGATACCCAGGATCTGGCTATTGCCATTAAAGGTTCCAATGAAGACGTCAAAGAAGTATTGCTTAACAACGTTTCTCGCCGGGCCAAGGAAACCATCCTTACCGATATCGAATACTTGCGCAACGTCCGCTTGAAGGATGTGGAGGAAGCACAGCAGCGGATCGTCAACATTATCCGCAGTCTGGAGGAATCGGGTGAGATCGTGATTTCTAGAGGCGGAGGGGATGAGATCATTGCCTGATATTTTTAAGCATCATTTCTTCCAGGTGCAGGAGGAGGATGTTGTCTTGATCCCCGGGTCGGCGCCCCAGGATTTTGACGGGGAAGAGGAGCTGCCGGCAGAGAGTATAACGCCGGAGGGGGAAATTGACCCGGAAGAAATAACAGCCTCGCCGGAAAGCAGCCAACCGGAGGGAGAAGAACCAGAAGCAGACCCAAGCCCCGATGGCCTGATCCGCCGCTATAAAGAGCGGCTGGCTTTGGGCAAAGAAGCTTTTTTCAACGCTATTTTGCCGGAGCTTCAAGAAGACCTGCAGCAGCGCCTGGAGGAAATGCTGGATCAGATTTACCGGGAAGAGCTAATGAAGCGGCGGCAGGAAATCCAGCAATCTCTGGAGTTTTTGAACCAAGGTTTACAAGCTTTAGAGGCAAGTCATCAATCCTATATTAAAGAATTTACCGAAGAACTAAAGTATATGGCCCTGGATATTGCGGAGCGGATCTTGCAAAGGGAAATACAGACGGATCCTAAAGCTTTGGAGACGATGATCCTTGAGTTGGTTGCCGAAGTAAAAAACGCACCATGGATCAATGTGGAGGTCTCCGAACAGGTGGAAGGACTGGCGGAACATTTGAAAGCTCAACTGAGCAAAGCCGAACAAGGTAAAAGGATTTTTGTGACGGCTAAGGATGTGCCGCCGGATACCTGCCGCATCGAAACGGAGGACGGCTTTATCGAAGCCACTTTATCCGTACAGTTGCAGCAGTTGAGGCAAGCTTTTGTACAGGCAGAGGAGGAAGGGGATTAACTCTTGGGAGCTTTGGCAAAGGATTTAGCAAAGTATTACCGTATCCTGCGTCATGCTGATCTGCATGTATACGAGGGCAAAATCAGTAAGATCGTAGGAATGACGGTAGAAGCCACCGGTTTGGTTTGCAGTATAGGCGATATCTGTCATATTTATTTGGAAGGGAAGGCCGACAGCATTGTGGCCGAAGTGGTGGGTATCTCCGGCAACCGTTCTTATCTGATGCCCTATGAAAGCATGAATGGGATTGGTTACGGCTGCGCCGTAATTAATACAGGCAAAAAGCTGACTGTCAGGATCAGCAGTGACTTGATTGGACGGACAGTAGATGCCTTAGGCCATCCCATCGACCGGGGGCCCGCTATCGAAGGCGGCGTTCCCTTTTCCATTGACGGCGAACCCTCAAATCCTATGGCCCGGCCTCCTATAAGCCAGCCTATGGAAATGGGGGTAAAATCTATTGACGCCTTGCTGACTATAGGCAAAGGCCAGAGAATGGGTATATTTGCCGGCAGCGGCGTTGGTAAAAGTACATTAATGGGCATGATTGCCCGCAATGTGGAAGCCGATATCAACGTTATCGCTTTGGTGGGGGAACGGGGCCGTGAAGTAGTGGAGTTTATCAACCGGGACCTGGGTGAAGAAGGGGCCGCCCGCTCCGTACTGGTGGTGGCCACCTCGGATCAACCGGCCATGATGCGGTATAAATGCGCCTTGACGGCTACGGCTATTGCCGAATATTTTTGCAGCCAGGGCAAGCATGTGCTCTTGATGATGGACTCGTTGACCAGGTTTGCCATGGCCCAGCGGGAGATTGGCCTTAGTACCGGTGAGGCCCCTGTGGCCAGAGGGTACACGCCTTCCATATATTCGGCTATGCCGAAACTTTTGGAGCGCTGCGGTAACTTTGAGATAGGTTCCATCACCGGAATTTATACGGTTCTGGTAGAGGGCGACGATACCAACGAGCCGGTCTCCGATATTGTCCGGGGTATTATTGACGGCCATATTATTTTGTCCCGCAAAATGGCGGCAAAAAACCATTATCCGGCCATTGATGTACTCAGCAGCATCAGCCGTTTGATGAATGAAATCGTGGACAGCCGCCAGAAGGAAGTAGCTTCTACCTTTCGCAATATGCTGGCTATCTATAAAGATAATGAAGATCTAATTTCCATCGGCGCCTATAAAAGCGGTACAAACCCCGCCTTGGATAATGCTATTGCCCACAACGCCAGAATGAATGCTTTTTTGAAACAAGAAGTAGGCGAAAAGTTTTGCTTTGACGAAACAAAAGAATTAATGGCAAAAACTATATCGTAATGAAGAAATAAGGTTTATAATGATAGTAATTACGAGTATCACCATAAAAAAGGGGAGGAGAAACCGGCATGAAACCCTTCACCTTCAGCCTTGAACGAATGCGGGGCTATAAATTCCAGCTGCTGGAAACGGAAAAGAACGCTTTGCAGGCCTTAAACAAGCGGTTGGCGGACATTGAGGAAAAAATCCGCCTTTGTCAAGTATTTCAGAAAGTAAAAAGAGAAGAGCTGCAAAACAAGCAATTCCAAGGCGCCCTGATGAGGGAGCTGGACGAATGCCGGTTTTATGTGGAAAATACCGGCCGGCAGTTGGAGGCTTTAAAAAATGAGCGGGAGTTGGCGGTCATGGAAGTGGAACGTCAGCGCAAAGTGGTATTGAAAGCCTCCCAGGAGGTATCCAGCCTGGACAAGCTGGAAGAAAAGCAATTGGATGACTACCGGTATCTGGAGGCCAGATATAACGAAAAGGTTATTTTGGAGCACGTTACCAATCAGTTGATCTTCCCCAAAGAAAGCCTTCATTAGGCAGGGGATTATCATAAATCAAAAAAACAAGCCAGAAGGGAGGTGAGAAAGAAAAGTGGAAATAGCAATGACAGCGGCAATGGAAACGGGACAGCTTAGCGGAGTCAGAGGCCCGGCAGGCCGAGGCGGCAGGACGGTTGCCGGTGACCAGGGTTTTACTCAGGTTTTTCTGCAGATGATGAATGGCGCAGGCTCAAAAGAGACAGGCCAAGAATTGCTGAATCAGGCAGGATTGATGCCGGAGGAAGAAGCGGGAGAGGAAAAAGAATCCCCTTGGGCAATGCTGATGGCGGCTCTGGAGGTAATGCCACAAAACCCGGATTTAGGACGGCCTGATTTGGTGGACGGCAGCGGCGAAATGGCAGCGGTGCTAAATGCTCTGGAAGCCCTTGGGCCTTTGGCCAGTCCGGACCAGGCAAAGGAAGCGGCTTCTGCAGCTATTATTTCGGAAGCTAACTTGCTGAATAATCCGCTGAGCGGGCAGCAGGAAGCCATGGGTGACCCGGTTTTGCAGGCCTTGATTCAGGAAGCTGTGGCCGCCTCATCAGCTGCCGCCAAAGCCCAGGGAAGCATTAAGGGCGCGGGAACTAACCAGCCAGCCGTTGATGCCGGCGGCAAAGAGAGCTTTTTGACCGGGACGGGACAGGAAGGAGAACATGAACCAGTTGCTTTGGCTGGAAGTAAGGGGATTGCCGCTACCGTTATCGGCTACGAAGAGGAAAGCAGCCAAGGGGCTGCGGGAGAACGCTTATTCCTGGGGCGGCAGCAGTTTAGCCAGGCAGTGGAAGAAGCCAAGAGCAAGCTGGCCGGCAAAGGTTCGGAAAGCATTCCGGAAGCAAGCATAGGCAATGAGGGCATCTTCAAAACGCTGGTCGGGAATCTGGAGTCAGCGGCGGCAGAACCCTTACCAACAGAGGAAATGGATATCTCCCAGCAGATTTTTACCGGTCTTTCCAAAAACCTGGCAGCCCAAAAAAGCGAGTTTGTCATTAAGCTGATGCCCGAGGGCTTAGGCGAAGTGACGGTTAAGCTTCTTGAAAAAGAAGGCAAGACCACCCTGCGGATTATCACTGCCAGCAGTGAGACAGCCCGCCTGATCAACAACGATATCAACGCCTTGCGGGATGCTCTTCGCCCCATTCAGGTGGAAGTCCATGAAGCAATACCGGAAGCCAAGCCCGACAGCGAAGCCGCCAGTTACCAGCAGCAATTTGCCCAGTTTGGCCAGTTCAACCAATTCGGCCGCCAAGGCAATCAAGGAGAGTCACCTGGGGGAACCCAATGGCAGTCTGCCGGGGAAGAAGGCAGAGAAGAGGCCTCGGCCCACTGGCCGGCTGCAGCGCCGGAAAGTGATCTGGATCTTTATGTCTAAGGCAGCAGGCGAAGGGCTCTACAAACCAACGTAGTATTGACAAAAAAGACAAAAAGTGGCGCAGAATTTTTTGGTCAAGACAAGGCGGCAACGACAGATGCGAAGGAGCGTACTGACTGGTACGTGACTGAGCAGATGGAGGCAGCCAACGTAGGCTCTACAAGCTCAATTTGCTATCCGTAGATATTGGGGCGCAAATGTTCTACGAACTCAATCTGCTATCCGTAGATATTAGGGCGCAGATGTATTGACGAAAAAAGACAAGCCAGGGAAGGAGGGAGAAGATAGATGAGCCCAATAGAGGCCGCCGATAGCAGCAGACGCACTCAAGGCACCGGCAACACATATGATGCAGTGTTTACGGATAAAAAAGATAATGCTACGGTGAAGGCTTCCGATTTTCTAAATTTGATGGTTGCCCAGATGAAAAGCCAGGATTTCATGAATCCTATGGATGATACCCAATTTGTCACCCAGATGGCCCAGTTTTCCACCATGCAGCAAATGCAGGAGATGGCGGAATACTCCAAATCCAACTATGCCATGTCTCTGGTAGGAAAAACCGTTACCGCCACCAGATTTACCGTATCCGGCAGTTTAGATACGACCACGGGGCTGGTGGAAAAGATTTCTTTTGTAGATAACGAGTATGTCCTTTCTATCCAGGGCAAGAAGTACACCCTTAGCCAGATCATGGAGGTTCAAGCCGGGCAAAACAGCGGTAAAGAAGAGGAACCTGTCTGCGCAGTCGATCCTTCTAAGATAGATGTGGAAGCAGGAGAAACAACGAAGGATGCGGCTGTGGTAACCTGGAAAGTGGCTACCGAGGATGTGGTTTTGGCCAAGGAGCTGAAATACACCGTTTACTACAGTAAAGAAGGGCCCTTCGATACTTTGGAGGCGGTGAAAAAAGGCAGTGTTTCCGGTGAGGCGGACCGCAGGGATATCGCAGTAGATACCATTACAGGCTTAGAGCCGGATACCGAATATTACATTAATGTAGTAGTGAAGGACAAAAACGGAGCTGAAGCCATTTACCGGCCGGTTAAAATCAAAACTCAGTCGGATATTGTTAACGCCGATTAAAGCCAGGAAGGATAATGGATCATGGAGGATATGCGCTTAAAGTTTTATACTCCGGTAACTACAGGCACTCCTCATATTAACAGAATACCTCAAGCTCCCAGGGTGGAGGAAAAAAACGGCGACTCAGGCCAGCTATCTTTCCGGCAAGCACTGGAAGCCCAGTTGCAAAAAAACAGCAGCCTTTCCTTTTCCAAGCACGCTGTAAACCGGGCTGTGGAGAGGAATTTGGAGCTTTCCGAGGAAAGTCTGGCCCGGCTTAATGAAGGCGTGCGGCTGGCCGAAGAAAAGAATCTGGAGGAGCCTTTGATTCTGGTGGATAAGACAGCATTTTTAGTCAACATCAAAAACAATAAGGTGATTACCACAGTAGGGGCCAACGAATTAAAGGGAAATGTATTTACAAATATCGACGGAACCGTAATTATTTAGCTGGACCTTTTCAGGAGGCTTATCCCCTGTCCCGAATGACGGAAGGATAGGGGCGGTTCCAGTAAAAAGGAGAAGGATTAATGAATCGAGCTATGTTTTCCGGCGTGGCGGGCATGAAAACCCACCAAACCAAGCTGGATGTCATCGGCAACAACATTGCCAACGTCAATACCTATGGCTATAAGTCCCAAAGGGCCATATTCAGCGACGTTTTCTATCAGACCTTAAACGGCGCTTCCCAAGGCACAGCCAGCCGGGGCGGCACCAATCCCTCGACGGTAGGTTACGGCTCAAGTCTGGCTTCCATTCAGACCCAAATGAGCCAGTCCAGCATGCAAAACACCGGTTTTGGTCTGGATGTAGCTATTACCGGCGAAGGCTTCCTGCAGGTAATGGATGCCGACGGCAATATTTTCTACACCAAAGCCGGCCTTTTGGACTATGATGCCAACGGCTATTTGGTAGACGTCAACGGCAACTTTGTGTTGGGCGCTTCCGACGTCAACGGCAAGCCCAATACCCAGAAGATCAAGCTGGACGGCGTGGGCGCCGTATCCCCCGTGGCTCCCAAAGCCAGCCAGGAAATCAACGGCATAACCTACACCCTGACCGGCTCCAATGCCACCAAAGATGGCAACGTAGGTATTTCCCTGACCTCCGGCCAGTTGCCCATCGGTGAAAAGGCCAAAGCGGTCATCAGCAACAGCGGTTCCATTACCGTTCAGTTGAATGCCACTGAGGTATTCAGCAGCCTGACGGAGCTGAATAATGAGATCAATAAGGCTATTGTCCTGGCCAACAACAACCAGCCTCATGCGGCAGGAACCTTTACGCTGACCATGACCGATGCAGCCGGCAACGACGCCAGTTATAAGTTCAGCAGCACCATCCCGGCGTCCATTACCGGCGGACCTGGCGCTACCGGCGCCAGCTTCCTCGGCGGCGCCACAATAACTGAACTGAGTCCTGATTTTGCCGGTACCGGAGCCTTGGATTTTAGCGGCAGCAGCTTTGATGCCACTGGAGATATGATTCTTAGAGCGGAGGCGGCCAACGGCAGAGTCTATAGCGTGACCATTCCTCGTTCTAGTTTTGGTAGTCCCCAGAACGTTACCTTAAATGGTGTTGGTGGAGCTGCCGGCAGCATTACCATGTCTATACCAAGCATATCGACTATGGTTGCCAATACGGTAGGCGCTTCAGTTACGGAAACCGATTTAGCAGCCGCTTTCTCTACTTATTTAGCTAATCACAATTATGCAGGCAATGGCACTGGGGGGATTACCGGCGGTCCCGGCTCCACTGGCGCCAGCTTTCTCGGCGGTGCTACAATAACGCCAGGCTCGGGCTTTAACGGTTCTGGTGATCTGACTTTTACCGGTAGCTTTACAGCCGGCAACAATATGGCCATTACCGCCACTGATGAAGACGGTAGGACCTACACTGTTACAATACCTTATAGTACTCTCAGCACTTCTGGTCCCCATAACGTTACTCTAGCTGCCAGCGGTGGCGGTGCTAACGGAACCATTGAAATGACTATTCCCGACATCGCAACGATGGTTGCCAATACCGTGGGAGCCTCAGTTACGGAAGCCGATCTAGAAGCTAATTTCTTCCATTATCTGACCAACCACAGCTATTCTGTTACCGCTCCCCAAACTACCTCAACCGGTCTCACCGGTGAACAAATCGCCGTAGACAATTACGACGTGATTGCCGGCAAGGTGACGGGCTTCCCTGTAGCCAATTTCAAATTTGAAGGCACCAGCAACGATTTCCGCGGTGACGGCGCTATTACCAACTTTGGCTTGACCTATAGCACTGCCGGCGGTGTCAATAGCTGGACCGTGGCTATGACTATTGATGGGGTTGTCTACAGCGGCACTATCCCCGAAACGGCGGTAGGCTCTTCCTTGCTGCTGAAAGGCCCCGGCGGCGATTCCATTCAGTTGGGCATCCCCAGCTTCAGCTACATCAACAGCCTTTTTGGCTCTACACCTAACGACGGTGAAACCTTAGATCTGATGGACGGCACCAAGGTAGACCCACCCTTTGGTACTGGCAACACAGCCACCCCGTCCATTCCCTCAAGCAACCTGGGCCTGTCCAGCGTAGGCTTCAACCTGGCCGGCGGCACCGTAGGCGGTCCCGTCACCTTGGATCAGCTATCCAGTATCGCCATCGGCAACGACGGCACCATCTCCGTCAGTCATCCCGATAAAGGCACCATAAACGTGGGTAAGGTCAGCCTGGCTAACTTTGCTAACCCCCGCGGCCTTTTGCAGGAAGGTACCAATTATTACTCCGAGACGGTAAACTCCGGCAAGGCCGTGCTCTGCGATCCCGGTACCAACGGCACCGGCGGGCTGAAATCCAACTCTTTGGAAATGTCCAACGTTGACTTGTCTCAAGAATTTGCCGATATGATCACTACCCAGAGAGGCTTCCAGGCCAATACCCGGGTGATTACAGTATCCGATACCATGCTGGAAGAATTAATTAATCTTAAACGATAATAAATAAGAATCTACCGATGGCGGCGGCAATCGTCTCCGTCGTCGGCAAGGGGAAAGCGGCTGAGGTTTCCTTTTGCCGATGACGGAATCCATCATAAAATGCTAAGCAGATAGGAGAAGTGCAAGATGATAATGTTAACTAAGCTGGACGGAACCACCTTTGCCCTGAATTCCGACTTGATCGAAACGATTGTGGAAAATCCCGATACCACCATCCATTTGACGATAAAGAAATTTTATATCGTCAGGGAGACCATGGAAGAAATCATGGAGAAAGTAATTCAGTTTCGTAAAGAAATCAATGGCGTGTTGGATCGTAAATAGCCGCCGGCCAAATATTCGGGGAAGGAATGGTTTTCTAACGTGAGAAGAAAAATGGACCTTATGTCAATACTTGGGTGGGCATTCGGTATTGTTTTGATGGTCATCGGCATGTGCCTGACAAAAAGCTTGGCGGATGGAAGCTACAGTTTTAACCTTGGCAATGTTGTGAACTTTTTTGACCCCACCAGTATTGCCATCGTATTGGGCGGCACCCTGGTGGCTTTGATGGTTTCCTTTCCGGGCAGCCAATTGGCTAAGGTGCCCAAGCATATGAGGATCGTGCTGATGCCGAAGCAATACGATCCCGGCATTTATATTAACCAGCTAGTGGAGTTTGCCAAGAAAGCCAGGATCAACGGTTTATTGGCTTTGGAAGAAGATTTAGAGGGAATTAATGACGCCTTCTTAAAAAACAGCATGATGATGGTTGTAGACTCAGTGGACCCGGAAAAGGTGAAGCAGCAATTGGAAATGCGGCTGGATCATATGGATGACCGCCATGCTCAAGAGAGAGCATTATACAGCAAGGGCGCCAGCTATGCTCCCGCCTTTGGTATGATCGGTACCTTAATTGGTTTGATTAACTTGCTGAAAGACATGGGCGATGTCAGTACCATAGGTCCCAACATGGCTGTCGCTTTGATTACTACCTTTTATGGTACAATATTATCCAACTTAATTTTTACACCTATCGCCAATAAATTGCAGACCCGCCATGAAGAAGAATTTTTATGTAATATGATTATTTGCGAAGGCGTTCAGGCTATCCAGGCCGGTGAGAATCCTAAGTTTATACAGGAGCGGCTGATGAATCTCCTGCCTCAATATAAACAGAATTTAATCAATAATATGGATGAAGAAGATTCCACTCCTAAAAAGAGAAAAAAGAAATGATAAAGGCATAATATTAAAAGCAATTATTATAAGGCATTGAAAAGAAGGTGAGAACATGGCAAGAAGAAAACGAGATGATGATGGCGGCGGTACCTGGCTTGATACTTATGCCGATATGGTTACGTTGCTGCTCACCTTTTTTGTGGTTCTAGTGGGCATGGCCTCCTTTGAAACGGAAACCATCGATATTTTAATCCGGTCTTTTGGCGGGGCTCAGATTCTTGAGCAGGGGGCCGGCGGCGCCGGCGGCGCTTATTCTGCCGGCGAGATAGCGGGGTCTGAGGCCGAATTAACTATGGACTCTCTCTATCAGCATATCAAGGACTATGTGGAATCCCAGGGTATGGAAGCAGCCGTTTCCATTTCTAAGCACGAAGACATTGTTTATATACGGTTCAGCAGCCAAATATTATTTCAGCCGGACCGCTATGTCTTGGTAGAGGAGGCTAAACCTCTTCTGGGTTTCATCGGGGAAGTTCTCAAGATATATGAAGAGAAGATTCGGGTCATCAATGTCTGCGGCCATACGGCCCAAACAGGCCGGGCAAAATCCGAGGTTTCTGACTGGCGGCTTTCCGGCGAGCGGGCGGCAACCGTGGCTATGTTCTTTGAAGATGAAAGAGATATCGACAAGCAGAAAATGATCACCTTCGGTTATGGCGACAATTATCCCATTGCAGATAATTCCACAGAACCGGGCCGGCAGCAAAACCGGCGGGTGGAGCTGGTAATCGTAGGTGAGAAAAGCTTGATTAATTTTGACGTATATGGTATTTTAGGCGGAATTTTTGACAGCAATCAATTTCCCACCAGCGGCGGCGCCAGCGAGCTTTTGACGCCGGGGTTGAATAATGGCAGCACAAATTAATCAAATAGAGGGTATCCGTAATCCCAGGGGAAAGGGGGAAGCAAACTAGTGGCGGAAAATCTATCTCAAAGCCAAATCGACGAACTGCTCAAAAAAATGCAGAGCGGTAAAAAGGTCGAGCAGGAAATAGAAGAGCCCAAGCAAAAAGTAAAAGAATACGACTTCAGCAGCCCGAAAAAGTTTACAAAAGACCAATTAAAATCACTAAACAATTTGTATGAGACTTTTTCCCGGGTGGTAGCCTCTTATTTTACAAGTATTTTAAGAGATATTTGCGAAGTGAATGTGGTACAAATTGAAGAGCAACGCTATAATGAATTCAATAACGCTTTGCCGGATACTACTTTGGTTGCTATGATTGATTTTAAACCCGGTGAAAGCAATTATGATGAGACAGCCCTGATGATCGAATTTTCCACATCCTTCGGCTACTTGATCATTGAGCGGTTAATGGGCGCCATCGGCGACGTTTATATGCCGGACCGGGATTACACGGAAATTGAGTTGGCGATTCTAAAAACGGTGCTGGAGCGGATTACCGGTCATCTGAAAGAAGCCTGGTGCAATTATTTTGCAGTAACCACATCCCTTAGAAGTATTGAAACCAACGGCCGTATGATTCAGGCATTTTCTTCCCAGGACGTGGTAGTAATCGTTACTCTGGAGATCATTTCCGGCAGTTTTTCTTGTACCGCCAATATTTGTATGCCTGCTGAAAACATGGATGCCGTCATTGCCAGCTTTAGTACAAAATATGCCAGAGCGGCCAAACAGCAGGATCCGGAGAAAGAAAAAGCCAAGAAAGATCTGGTTTTGGATTATTTGAAACAGTCGGATCTGGAAGTGGAAGCCATATTGGATCAATGTCAAATGACTTTCGGCGATATTTTGCAATTACAAGTTAATGATGTAATCGCCTTAAATAAAAAAATCGACAGCAACATCTGTGTTACTGTAGACGGTATTCCCTGGTATTACGCCAGGCTGGGCGAAACAAAAACAAAAAAGGCAGTTAAATTGGTTGATTCCATTGCCATATGAAAAGAGGGGTTTTATTGGATAGCGAACAAATTACGGCAATGAATGCTGGACTTTTAACGGAAAATGAAATGGACGTAATCGGTGAGATTATGAATATCAGCATGGGTTCCGCTGCTACAGCCGTTTCGGCCATGCTGGATAAACAGGTCACCATTACGACGCCTACTTTGCGTCAAAGCAAATTCGGTCAGGTTGATTATTCCGATATGGACCCCTCGGTATTAGTAAAGATCAATTATGTGGAGGGTATTAACGGAGTAAATGTTATCATGTTCCGCAGCCGGGATATGCAGATCATTCTGAATCTGCTTATGGGTAATGAAGACCTGCCGCCGGAAGATGATCATTTTGAGTTTGATGATATGAGCATGAGCGCCGCCTGCGAGGTGATGAACCAAATGATGGGTTCTTCGGCCACAGCTTTATCGGAGCTTTTGGGCAGGCCCGTCAATATCTCGACGCCTACGGCTCACCTGTCAGAGCAAATGAATCATTTTGCCTCAGATTTAATGCAAATGAATGACGAGGAAATGGTGGTGGCGATTTCCTTCAATATGATGGTCAAAGACGTGATGAACAGCAACTTCATCAGCTTTCTGTCCTTTCCTTTGGCCAAGGATATCATCGCCAGCGTAATGCCGGAGGATGGCCCGGGGATTCAGCCGCCGACGCCCATGCCGGAGCCGCAGCCCACAGCGCCGCAACCGGCGGCAGCGCCAGCACCAGAACCGATGCCGGAACCGCAGCCAACGGCAGCACCGCAGCCAACGGCAGCACCGCAGCCGACGCCTGCACCGGAACCGACGCCAGTACCACAACCGGCGGCAACGCCGCAGCCTATGGAAGTGCCACAACCGGCGGCAACGCCGCAGCCTATGGAAGTGCCGCAGCCGATGCCAACGCCGCAGCCCATGGCAACACCGCAGCCCATGCCAACGCCGCAGCCCATGGCAACGCCGCAGCCCATGGCAACGCCGCAGCCCATGGCAACGCCGCAGCCCATGCCAACGCCGCAGCCCATGGCAGCACCACAGCCCATGGCAGCACCACAGCCCATGGCAGCACCACAGCCCATAGCAGCGCCGCAACCTTGGCCCATGGAACAGCCGGCTCAGCCTTGGCAGCAGCAACAGCCCTGGCCCAATCAGAGTATGCCGCCATACAATCAAGAAGCGATGGCAGGCCAAAGGATGGCGAATATGGTTACACCGCTTACCCCATTAAACATAAAGAAACCTCAGTTCCCGGACTTTTCCGAACCTGGCCGCAAAGGGCCGGCAGCCCAAGGCAACATTGGCTTGCTTATGGGCGTGCCTTTGGAAGTCTCCATCGTCATTGGCAAAACCCGCCGGAAAATCAAAGAAATATTGGATTTTGGCCAAGGTACGGTTTTGGAGCTTGAAAAACAAACGGGGGCGCCGGCGGAGATTATTGTCAACGGACAGCTTTTAGCCTATGGCGACGTCATTGTCATCGGTGACAATTTTGGTGTCAGAATAACGGAGATTGTAGGAACAAAAGAACTGATGGAATCGTTAGATGGCAGTTTGTAGGGAATAAGATCTTATAGTATAATAGAAATATTGCAGACTATTGAGCCGGGAGGAGTAAAAGGGATGTATAAAATATTGGTTGTTGATGATGCGGGTTTTATGCGAATGACGATTAAAAACCATTTGAGTAAAGCCGGCTATACGGATTTTGTAGAAGGTGAAGACGGTCAGAAGGCAGTAGAGCTTTATAAATCGGAAAAACCGGATCTGGTAATTATGGATATTACCATGCCCAACATGAATGGTATTGAGGCCCTGCGTACAATTGCACAAGAGGACCCCGGCGCTAAAGTGATCATGTGTTCCGCTATGGGTCAGGAGTCCATGGTTATGGAAGCCATTACGCTGGGAGCTTTAGACTTCATCGTTAAGCCTTTTAAGCAAGAGCGGATTGTCCAGACCGTATCGAAGGTACTGCCGTTATAACGCCTCAGCTTTCTCGTTATAAGGGCAGTGTTAGTTGCCGGGCAGGGAGGGGTAGACCGGGTGGAATTTAGCACTTTTGGCTCCATTATGGGCGCAGTTATTTTCGTTATCCTGATTTTTGTAGCGGCTTACTACGTTACAAAGCTTATTGGCAAGGGTTATATGGGAATGGGTGCTGCCGCAAAGGAAATGACCGTCATTGACAAATTGGCCCTTGGTCATGACCGCTTCTTGCTGATTGTGCGCATTAGCGAAAAAACTCTGCTCCTTGGTGTGACGCCCCAGCATATTGAAACCCTGGCGGAGTTGGATGGCCAGCAATTTAGCGGTCTGACGGCAGCCCAGGGAAATGCAGACTTTTTTACTTTATTTAAAGACCGGCTGCAAAAACGGTCAGATCATGATTGAGAAAAAGGGGACTTCTCGGAAGGGTATGGTAATGAGGGAACGAGCAGGAGTTAAGGTTAAGGCAGCTGTCTTTTTTCTTGTAATAATTCTGGGCCTTGGGATTATGGTGAACGGTCATTCCAGCCTTCAGGCAGCCTCCCTCAATATCGACTTTGGCTCAGGCGGGCAGGAAGGGGCTCTAGGACCGCTGCAAATGCTGTTTTTTCTTACGTTGATCACTCTGGCGCCCTCCATCCTGATCATGCTGACTAGCTTTACCAGGATTATCATTGTTTTTTCCTTTTTGCGCAACGCCATCGGCTTGCAGCAGACGCCGCCCAACCAAGTGATTATAGGATTGGCCTTGTTTCTTTCTTTGTTTATAATGTGGCCGGTGCTGGACGAGATTAATGAAACGGCCCTGCAGCCCTTTATGGCGGGAACCATCAGCCAGGCGGAATGCCTGGACAATATGGAGGAGCCTCTTAAAATTTTCATGTTAAAACAAACAAAAGCTCCCGAGCTGAATCTGTTTTTATCTTTAGCAGGTGAAGAAAGCCTGACTGAGGAGTTGAGGCCTGAGCTGTTGGAGAACCTGGGCATGCGGATTGTCATACCGGCTTTTATCACCAGCGAGCTAAAACGGGCCTTCATTATGGGTTTTTTGTTATTTATCCCTTTTCTGGTTATCGATATGATTGTTGCCAGTACGCTGATGTCCATGGGCATGGTGATGCTGCCGCCGTCAATGATATCCCTGCCTTTTAAGCTGATGCTTTTTGTGGTGGTGGATGGCTGGAGCTTGCTGATGGAAACCCTGGTTAAGAGTTTTCATTAGCTGCCGGCGGAATGTAGAAAGAAATTTACAGAAAGGAGAGCAAAATGGCTCAAGGTGATGTGATAAGTATCCTGCGGGAAGCCTTATGGACGATTATGAAGCTGGCCGCCCCTTTATTGCTGACCAGCCTGACCCTGGGTTTGATTATCGCTGTTTTCCAGGCTGCCACCCAGATTCATGAGCAAACCTTGACCTTTGTGCCGAAAATCCTGGCCATCGCTCTTCTGATGATTCTGATCGGGCCCTGGATGATGACGAATTTAACGGACTTTTTTATGTATATCTGCATGCAGATGCTTGAGATTTAAATGATGACCTGGGAATTTACGTACAATCAACTGATGGTGTATATTCTGGTTTTTTGCCGGATGGTGGGGGTGCTGGGTTTCAACCCAATATTGTCCCGCCGTAATGTGCCCACCCAGTTTACCATGGCCCTGTGCCTGGGATTATCCTTGCTGATCAGCCCCGGCTTAATGGCAACCATGAGGCCTGTCACCAACACCTTATCTCTAGTGATGGGTATTGGGGCGGAACTTCTGGTGGGCCTGGTCTGGGGGCTGATTTTCCAAACCTTTTACTTTATGCTTTTTATGGCCGGCGATGTTATCGATATGGGTTTAGGCTTATCCATGGCCAAGGTCTTTGACCGTAATGCCAATATTCAAATGTCCTTATCCGGTAATCTCTTTAACCTGATTTTTGTCTTATTTCTTTTTGTCACCAACAGCCACCTGGTATTGATTCGTTTAGCTGCAGCTTCCTATGAAATTGTGGGTTTAGGCGGAGCTGTCTTAAATACGAATTTAAGCCTTTTTATGATTGACATGTTTTTGCAGGCATTTTCTTTAGCTATTCGTCTCGTTTTGCCTTTTGTGGCAGCTTCCTTTACCGTAGAAATTACCATGGGTATATTGATGAAGCTGGTGCCCCAGATCAATGTGTTTTCTATTCATTTTCAAATGAAGGTAATTATGGGATTAATCCTGCTTTTTGTTTTCTCTTTGCCGGTCAGCGGCTTTATTGATAATTATATTGACATTATTTTTCAGCAGATGGAACGAGCCCTTTCTGTCCTGGGCTAAAATTTGAGCCGGCAAAAGGGGGGAGAGCCTGATGGCTGGCGAAAAAACCGAAAAAGCAACCCCAAAACGAAAGCAGGAGGAGCGAAAAAAAGGTAATGTTCTGATGAGCAGGGAAGTCAATGTGATTTTTTCCTTGCTGACCATCTTTTTCGCCCTCCGGATCATGGGCCCCGGAATTTATACAAGCTTGCAACAGTATATCAGGGAGTATTTCTCTATGGGCTCTTGGGTAGAGGCCATCGGCCAGGCGGAGCTCTCCAATTACTTTATTAACGGCTGTATCTTATTTGCTACTACAGCGTTGCCTCTTTTATTGGTTACCTCTGTCGGCATTATAATTATTACCATGGCCCAAACCCGGATGCTCTTTGCCACAAAGGCTTTTGAGTTTAAAGGGGACAGGCTTAACCCCATTAGTGGATTCAAGAAAATGTTCTCCATGCGGGGTGTAGTGGAATTACTGAAGTCCATACTGAAGATTTCCATTCTGGGCTATATCATTTACGGTGAGTTAAAAAAAGCCTTGCCCAGCATCCCCCGCCTGATGGATATGACGGCCTCAAAAGCCGCAGCCTTTACCGGCAGTTTGATTTTATCCATCGTCTGGAAAGCCGGCGCTATCTTCGTGATTTTGGCAGCCGCAGACTATTTTTATCAGTGGTGGGAATTCGAAAAAAACCTGCGGATGAGCAAACAGGAAATCAAAGACGAATACAAAGAGACGGAAGGGGACCCCCAGATCAAAAGCCGTCAGAGAGCCCGGCGGGAGCAGGCGGCCCGGCAGCGGATGATGGCCAATGTACCCAATGCCGACGTCGTCATCAGAAACCCAACCCATTATGCGGTGGCTTTGCAGTATGATACGGAGAAGCATCAAGCCCCTATTGTTGTAGCCAAGGGTATGGATCACCTGGCTCTGCGTATTATCCAGGTAGCCCGGGAAAATGAAGTCTATATCATGGAAAACCGGCCTTTGGCCCGCAGCCTTTTTGAGGAAGTGGAGTTGGACCGGGAGGTGCCGGAATCTTTCTATCAAACCATAGCGGAAGTTTTAGCTTTTGTGTATAATTTAAGGGAAAAAGAAGGAAAACCAAAAAGCAAGGCACTGAAAGAAACGAATCATTAATTTAGGGAGGCAGGGGTACATTTATTCATGAGAACGGTATTCAATAACATCGTCGCCATATTTGTCCTCACTATTGTCGCCCTGCTGATCATACCGCTGAGCACCCAGGTGCTGGACTTCATGTTTATCATGAATTTGTCGCTGTCGTTGGTTATTTTATTAATGACCATGTACATCAAGGAACCTTTAGAGTTTTCTATATTTCCTTCTTTGCTTCTGGTGACTACTTTGCTAAGACTGGGTCTCAATGTTTCTTCCACCAGATCTATTCTTTCCAATCAGGGTTATGCCGGCGAAGTCATTAAAACCTTCGGACAATATGTTATCCGGGGCAATGTAGTCGTTGGCCTTGTCATTTTCCTGATTATCGTGCTGGTGCAGTTCATTGTTATTACCAAAGGCGCCGAGCGGGTGGCCGAGGTATCCGCCAGATTTACCTTGGACGCCATGCCCGGCAAGCAGATGGCCATCGATACGGACCTGAGCTCCGGGGCTATCGATGAAGAGGAAGGCCGCCGCCGCCGCTCCAAAATCCAGCGGGAAGCTGACTTTTTTGGCTCCATGGACGGCGCTTCCAAGTTTGTCAAAGGCGACGCCATTATTTCTATTGTCGTTACGTTCATCAATCTCATCGGCGGTTTGCTGGTGGGCATGATCAACAGGGAAGGCAGCTTTGCCGCGGTGGTCAATATTTACTCTATTTCCACCGTAGGCGACGGCCTGATGTCTCAGATTCCGGCTCTTTTGATTTCCGTGGCCACAGGTATGATCGTTACCCGGTCAGCCTCCGAGGCGGATCTGAATACCGATGTCATCCAGCAGTTCCGGTCCCAGCCTGTGGTGCTGATCATTGCCGGAGCGGCCATGATCCTCCTTAGCTTTATTGGCTTTCCGCCGGCTCAGGTGGCTATGGTTTCCGCCTTGCTCATCGGCCTGGGCATCATCTTACTGCGGCAGCAAAGGGCTTCTGTACCCCAAGTAGCGGCAGAGGGGCCGCCGGTGATCGAGGAGGTTACCAGTGAGGTAGCCTTTTATAAGAATCTGGATAATGTCTATAATCTGCTGACGGTGGATCCCATCGGCATGGAGTTTGGTTATAGCTTGCTGCCTCTGGTGGATGAGCATAGCGGCGGCAATTTTATGGACCGGGTAGTCATGTTCCGCAAGCAATTTGCCGATGAAATGGGCATGGTCATTCCCTCGGTACGGCTAAAGGATTCCAGCCAGATTAATCCCAACCAGTATGAGATAAAGCTGAAGGGGGAGACCGTGGCCATAGGCGAGGTCTTGATTGACCATTACCTGGCCCTGGAACCCGCCGAGATTCCCGAGGGAGAGGTTATCGAGGGTATCGATACCATTGAACCGGCCTTCGGTATGCCGGCTAAATGGATCAGTGAGGATAAGAAGATCAAAGCGGAAATGGCCGGATATACGCTGATCGATCCCACCTCCGTCATCATCACCCACCTGTCGGAGATTATCCGTACCCATGCCCATGAGCTTTTGACCAGGCAGGAAGTTAAGAAAATGGTGGAAAACCTGCGCAAGAAAAATGAAGTTATCGTAGATGATACCATTCCGGCAGTGCTGACCACCACCGAACTGCAAAAGGTATTGCGGAACCTGCTGCGGGAGGGTGTTCCCGTCAACGACCTGGAGACTATCCTGGAAACTCTGGCTGATTACGGAGCTATGGTGAAGGATAACGATATGTTGACGGAATACGTACGCCAAGCCTTGAAGCGCACCATCACCCACCGCTTCTCCGAAGCCGGCCAAATGAAAGTGATGAGCCTGGATGGAGAATTGGAAAACATCATCATCAACAGCGTAAAGAAAATGGACGGCGGCGCCTACCTGGCTCTGGAGTCCGATACCATACAAAAAATCATCACCGCCACTACAGAAAAAATCAATCAGATGAAGCAGGTGGTGCAGACGCCGATTATCCTTACCTCTCCGGTAGTCCGGGTATATTTCAAAAAACTTTTGGATCAGTTCTATCCGGAGGTTGTGGTATTGTCCTTTAATGATATTGATAGCGGCGTTCAAATTCAATCCTTAGGCAATATCGCCATATGATACTAGTACCGGATTAAATCCGGCGTCAGTACAAAAAGGGGGGAAGAAGAACCCGTGATGGAGCATCAGCCGCCGCAAGAAAAAATTAATCCCGAGGAGCTGATGGCAGCTTATAAGCAGACGGGAGATATTAATATCAGAAATCAACTGGTGATGCATTATGGGCCCACCGTAAAAAATACCATCATCAGCATGCGTTCTTTGTTACCCCAAAACATTCAGCAGGATGAGTTCTTTAATCAGGGTATCATCACCCTTATGGGGTGTATCGATAAATTTGATCCCGGCCGGGGGGCCAGTTTCAGTACTTTTATTTATAAGCATTTGCGGGGAACTATGCTTAGCTACATGCGCAAGCAAAGCTGGCTGCCTTACCGGGTGAGGACCGCCCGCCGCAGTATCGTCCAGGGACAAGCGGAGCTAAGCAATCAGTTGATGCGGGAGCCTACAGACAGAGAATTAGCCGAGTATCTGGGCATGCCGGAAAAAGAGCTGAACCGCAATCTGCAGGAGATTGCCACAGCCGATATGGTTTCTTTTGAAGAGTTGATTGAAGGCACGGGGGGCGGCCAGGAAGGCTTGGCTAATATTCGGGAAGATACCGTAGACCGGGGCATGCTCCAAAGAGAATTAAAACAGGTGCTGGGGGAGGCTATTGACCAGCTTTCTCCCAAAGAAAAACAAGTAATCACTTTATGCTATTATGAGAATTTAAATTTGCGGGAGATTGGGGAGGTCCTCAATGTCAGCCAGCAGAGGATATCTTTTATCAGGTCGTCAGCTTTGACTAAGTTAAACAGGATAATGTCCCAATATCTACATGGAAAGGATGAGGATGAATGCTGAGCGGTTTTTACACCATTGCTTCGGGAATGCTGGCCCAGCAGCGCAATATCGATCTTATCGGCAATAACCTGGTCAACCTGGAAACCCCGGGCTACCGGGGACAACGAATGGTGTTTAACACCTTTGAGCATGAGCTGATGGTCCGGAAGGAGGCTTACCAAAGAACTCCCATCGGCAGTGCCAGCCCCATCACCCTAGTGGACGACGTGGTGACGCTGAATCATTCCGGCCTTTATCAGGATACGGGTCATCCTTTTGATATTGCCATCGACGGCCCCGGCTATTTCGTTATCCAAGGCAATGAGGAACAGCCCTATTTGACCAGGGGGGGCCAATTTAACATGGATGCGGAAGGCTACCTCATCCTGGAGGGCATTGGCCGGGTTATGGGTCAGGACGGGCCGGTCCAGGTAAAAAACGCCCAGTTTAAAGTTTTGGCCGACGGTACCGTCAATAATGAAGCGGGACGCCGCATCGGCAATCTGCAGATCACAGCGCCTCCCGAGGACGTCACCCTGGTTCGCCTGAATAACGGCATGTATCAGATGCCGGCAGGCCAGGAAAGCCAGGCAGCAGAAGGTTTTCGCCTTCATCAAAATGTCAAGGAAACCTCAAATGTGAATTATACTACAGAAATGACGGCCTTTATTGAAGCCCAGAGAGCTTTTCAATCCTGCAGCTCGGCCCTGCAGATTATGGATAATATGAACCGCAAGGCAGTTTCCCAAATTGCTGCCGTATAATGGGGCCTTTGATGCCCCACCTGAGGCGTTATAGTTTGACTTTGCGCTAACCAAAGCCAAAGAGTAGAGGAGAGATTGCCAATGAAAACATCCTTTCATGCAGGAGTTTCCGGGCTGATGGCTTACCAGCAGGCTATGGATACCATCGGAAATAATATAGCCAATGTCAATACCGTTGGTTATAAGCATCAAACCACCCAGTTTGAGGACTTGCTCTATGTCCGCATGGACACTAAATCCGCCCCCGAACTACTGAAAGGGGTAGGTACAAAAGCGGCTGCCAGCCAGCTTCACGCCGGCCAGGGCGCTTTCATTCCCACCGGCGGCAATCTGGATTTTGCCATCCAGGGGGACGGATTTTTTATGGTGGATAATGAAGGCCAAAAAGAATACACGCGGAGCGGCGCCTTTGCCATAGGTACCCGGAGCAAGCGGGCCTATTTGACCACTACTGACGGCGCTTACGTTTTGGATATGCGGGGCCGCAGAATTGAGTTGAAAGAGAACAAAGAGACGGGCCAATATGATCTGGAGGGCCTGGAGGACCAAATCGGCGTCTATCGCTTTGTTAATCCTCACGCCTTGTCGCCGGCTTCCGCCAACCGTTATCTGGAGACGGAGGAATCGGGCAAGGCTGCCAGAGATAACAAGGGGGTCTGTGATTTGGCTCCCGGTTTTTTGGAGCAGTCCGGTACGGATTTAAGTGATGAAATGGCGGCGATGATCAGAACCCAGAGAGCTTTTCAAGTCAGCGCCAGGGTGGTAACCGTATCCGACCAGATTGAAGAGATAGTTAATGGCCTGAGAAGATAAAGAGGAGTGTAGGCGTTGAAAAACCTTGATGATTTAAATGATCTTCAGCTTGATGTATTAAGGGAAATTGGTAATATCGGTTCCGGCAATGCCGCTTCCGCTTTATCTACTATGCTGGACAGGCCGGTGGATATCTCTGTGCCTAAGGTCATGATTTTGGATTATAATGAAGTGACGGATAGCCTGGGCGGCCCTGAGGAGCTTTTAGTAGGCCTTTTGCTTTCCCTCAGCGGTGATGTGACGGGAATGATCATGTTCCTGCTGCATAAGGATTTTGCCCATATGATGATCAATACCTTAACGGGTATGGAACTGGAGAATTTCGGCAACCTGGATGAGTTCAGCAGCTCTGCCATCCGGGAAGTAGGCAATATTATGGCGGCATCTTACGTCAATGCCATTGCCTCGCTGACGGGCCTGGATATCAATATTTCCCCGCCCGATCTTTGTGTGGATATGGTAGGGGCTATACTTAGCGTGCCGGCTATTTATT
The DNA here is from genome assembly GCA_018436095.1 of Clostridia bacterium. GTDB lineage: Bacteria > Bacillota > Peptococcia > DRI-13 > UBA5745 > WRMS01. The sequence continues at coordinate 69,875 of JAHDMJ010000008.1, forward strand.
TTGCCAATATCGGCGATAAAATTATTTTTATTCAGGATGAATTTGATAAAAAAGAAGACGATAAAACCTCCAGCCACATTCTAATGATACCGGAAATGGATTCCCTGGCAAAAATCATGACGAATTTGGGGTTGGAATTATGAGTCGTACAATAACCGTGGGCATCTCGGATTTGAACATTGCCCAGGCGCCGGATGTGTTAGTAACTTACGCTTTAGGATCTTGTGTAGGAATTTGTTTATATGACGTCAATATCAAGCTGGCGGGTCTGGCCCATATTATGTTGCCTAGTGCCAGCCAGGCCCCCAGCTCCGCTAATCAGCCGTACAAATTTGCAGATACGGCCATAGAGCTTCTAATTCGCAAAATGGAAGCCGCCGGCGGCCGGCGGGTGCTGTTTAAGGCCAAGATTGCCGGCGGCGCTCAGATGTTTTCCGGTTTGAGCAACTCATCCATCGCTAATATCGGCCAGCGCAATACCCAGGCCGTCAAAATGGAATTGATGCGTCAGCGGATTCCCATTATAGCAGAGGATACGGGCAAGGATTACGGCCGCACCCTTTATCTGACTGCTGAAGACGGCTTGATGCGGATTAAATCCGCCAGCAAAGGGGAATGGGTCTGGTAGAAGGATAGAATAATAAGGAATCAGCGGCAGAATGAAAATCAGCGAAAGAATAGATGAGATAGCCATGAAAAAGAGGGCTGCTATGGGGAGATCAGTAGTTGCCATGCAAAAACCCCTTTCCGTTATACTGCAGTTGTTAAACTGGAATATAACGGAAAGGGGTTTTTTTGGCGAAAAGGCATCTGACGCACATGGATAGTAATAATGCTGCATAGCTGGGCAGTAGATTGTGGTAGTTGGGCCAGTTGTGCTCAAAACTGCAGGTTTGTCATCATTTGCCTTAGCTAACTGTTCAAAACTGCAAGTTTGTAGCCGCCATTGATAGCTTTTTTGAGCAAAATTGCAGGTTTAAAGGGTCTGAAGGCTGATTTTTTCTATATTTAGGGTTAAAGCTAGGACGAACCCCCTATTTTAAAGGGGGAATAGGCTTACAAACTTGAAATTTTGCACAAAATGCCTGGGCCGCCGCTACAAACTTGAAATTTTGCTCAATCTTCATCGTTGGCTCCAGCAAATACCAGTACCGGCTATTGCTGTTTGCCAAGCTGATAAATAATCTCTGCTCCGATCTGATTTAAAGGCAGCTGCTTGGAGATGCCGCCTCTTTTAAATGCTTCCATAGGCATGCCGTAAACAACGCAGCTTTCCTCATCCTGTCCAATGGTATAAGCTCCCGTGCTGCGAAGCTGTGTAATGCCCTCCGCACCGTCGGCCCCCATGCCGGTAAGGATGACGCCAATGCAGTATTTACCGGCTTCTGCCGCTGCCGATTGAAAGAGCACATCCACGGAAGGACAGTGGCCGCTGACTTTTTCGCCTTTTTGGCTGCGGATATAATAGCCTTTGGCATCCCGCTTTAATGTCATGTGATAATCGCCGGCAGCTACCAGGATTCTACCGGTTTCCACCCGGTCAAAATCCTCCGCTTCTTTGGCGGACATCTGGCAGACCCGGTCCAAACGCTCGGCATAAAGCTTGGTGAACCCGGCAGGCATGTGCTGAACCACCAAGATTCCCGGTGTAGCGGGAGGCAGGTTTTTGACTACGGCGAGAATAGCTTCCGTGCCGCCGGTAGAGGCCCCGATGGCGATGACAGCCTGGCTATGGGCTCTAACAGGGGCGCTTAAAAATACAGATTGAGCCGTGGCTGCTGCCGCGGCTTTCGTTTGTGGCATTTTTGAACGGGAGGCTTCTTTGATCATACTGCGAAGCCTGCTTAGAAACAGCACCAGATCTTCCGGTGTTTTGATGTAGGGCTTTTGCAAAAAATCCACAGCCCCGGCCCCTAAAGCTTCCCCGGCATTTTCCGGCCGGGAGCTAACCACCACCACAGGAATAGGATGCTGGGGCAGCAGCTTGCGAAGAAACTCCAGGCCATTCATCTGTGGCATTTCCACATCCAAAGTGATGACGTCAGGTTTCAACTGTTCAATTTTGTCCATAGCCTCACTGGGGCTGGCGGCGCTGCCGATAACCGTGATCTGCTGGTCGCCCAGACTGCTTTCCAATTTTTTGCGAAAAAGCAGCGAGTCATCGACGATTAAAACTCGTATGACCGGCAGCTTCATATTCATAGGAGAATCCTACCTTTCCGGGAGCAAGCCCTTTGTATAAATTTGAATGACAAAGGGCTAATTCTTTTGAACCCGCTGATATATGGCGGGCCGCAGGTACCGGTATTTCGTGGCCTCTTTATCCAGTACCTCGGAGTGGCCGATCAGCAAATAGCCGCCTTCTGCCGTAGCCTGATAAAACTTTTCCACCAGTTTGTTGCTGGTTTCCTGATCAAAATAAATCATGACATTGCGGCAGAAAATAATGTCAAAGGGTTTCTTGTAAACGAAAGGGTCCATCAGATTAAAGAGTTTAAAGATTACTTCCTGGCGGATTTTGTCGTTAACCTGATAAGAGCCGTCAGGCAGACGCTTAAAGTATTGAGTCTTCCACTGAGGGGGCAGGTCCTTAATATTGTCCTCAGGGTAGATGGCTGCCTTACCCTTGTTTAAAACGTTCATGGAGATGTCGGTGGCCAAAATTCTGGTATCCCATTGATTTTTGCGGCTGCCGAAGTATTGATCCATGGTCATGGCAATATTGTAAGCTTCCTGGCCGGCGGAACAGCCGGCGCTCCAGATTCGCAGCTCCCGGCTGCGGGTTTTTTCCAGGTAGGGAAGAGCATGGTGGAGGAGAAAATCAAAATGCTCCGTTTCCCGGGCAAAATAAGAGTGGTTGGTGGTGATTTTATTCAAAAAAGTATTGATTTCCTCACCGCTTTGGTCATTAACCAGCAAATCCATGTATTGCTTGAAGCTGGAAAGGCCCCGTTCCTTAATGGTATGGGACAGGCGGCCTTCCACTAGCTGCCGCTTTTTAATCAGGTTAATGCCATACTTTTGATAAACAAAAGATACCAGTTTTTTAAATTCATCGTCGGTGATGCGAATCAGAGCATTTTGGGCAGTGATATCCATGATAAGCAGCTCTCCTAGTTTTCGTGAACAAATAATTCCGCCATATCGGCTTGGAAAAACTTTGTACAATCAATATTTAAGATAACTTTGTCGTTTAACGTAGCAATGGAATCCAGATAGCTTTCACCCATCCGCTTGCCGGCCTTGGGCGGCGCGGCCATCTGGTTTTTGTCCAAAGTCACCACTTCGGCTACGCTATCCACAATCAGGCCCACCTGCATGTCATTGATGGTGGTGACGATAATGCAGGTCTTGTCGTCATGGGGCCGCTCCGGCTGGCCGAATTTCAGCCGTACATCGGAAACGGGTACTACCTTGCCCCGCAGATTGACGATGCCCTTGACGTAATGGGGCACGCCGGGGATGTGGGTGATGTGCTGCATATTGATGATTTCGATGATGTGGCCCAGAGGCAGGCTATAGATAACTTCGTCAATATAGAAGGTCAGATAGCGGCCGCTGAGATCATCCAGGCCGTCTGAATATTTTCTATCTTCCATGGAGGCACAACCTTTCTGAATTATATTTAGGATAAGTTCATCAAATTGCCGACGTCGAGAATCAGGCTGATGCTGCCGTCGCCCAGGATGCTGCAGCCGGAAAGACCGTGGCCTTTAAGATTGTATTTGTTAAAGAAGGTAGGGAAGGGCTTAACCACTACCTGGTATTCTCCTAAAAGCTCATCGGCAAACAGGCAGGCGATGGAATTGCCGCTTTCCACCTGGATCATGATGCCTTCCATAACCTGGGTTCTCTCCGTGGAGATATTAAAATGGTCATGGAGACGGATGATGGGGTAGCATTCGCCCCGCAGCAAAATCATTTCTGTGCCGTCGGTGTTGTGAAGAACCTGACTGGGATCCGTAATGTTGAAGGACTGCTTAATGGAAGTGATGGGCAAGGTGAAGACGGTATCGCCTACAGAAATATTCATGCCGTCCACAATGGCCAGAGTAAGGGGGATTTTGATAGTGAAGGTGGTGCCTTCTTTTTTTACGCTGTGAATAGAAATTGAGCCGCCTACTTTTTCAATATTCTTCCGAACCACATCCATGCCTACGCCCCGGCCGGAATACTCCGTGACTTCCGCATTGGTGGAAAAGCCCGGCAGCATAATCATCTGGAAAATTTCCTTATCGGTATATTCGGATTCCGGCTTCGTCAGAAGGCCGTTGTTTCTGGCCTTGATCAAAATCTTTTCTGTATCCAGGCCCCGGCCGTCATCGGCTACGTCGATAAGAATTTCACCGCCGGCATTGCGGGCATTGAGGGTAATGGTGCCTGCTTCCGGCTTGCCCAGAGCCAGGCGTTCTTCGGGAGATTCAATAGCATGGTCGATGGCGTTGCGGATCATGTGCATGAAAGGATCGGCAATGGTGTCGTTAATGGTTTTATCTACTTCCGTTTCACCGCCGAAGGTGACCAGCTCCACTTTCTTATCCAGCTTCTTCGTCATATCCCGGACAATACGGTTCATCTTTTGGAAAGTGCCCGTTAAAGGCACCATCCGAATGGACATGACCACATCCTGAAGCTCGTCGGTGAGTTTTCTCAACTCCCGGACGGATTTCGTGAAGTTGTCCAGCTTAAGGCCTTTGAGATCGGGATTGCTGGCCACCATAGACTCGGCGGTAACAATCTCGCCTACCAGATCCATCAGCATATCCAGCTTAGCCTGGTTGACGCTGATCAGGCTTTGCTTGGAGCCGGCAGCGGCGGTTTTGCCGCTGGCGCCGGCGGCGGCGGCACTGGTTTTGGCCTCGCTGGTTTCGCCTTTTCCTTCGGAAGCGTCGGCGCTTTCCGCGGCCTGGAAGGAGGCTTCTTCATCGTGGATTATTTCGTAGCTTTTAATATTTAAGGAGTTTTCAATGATCTTAATTACATCGCTCAAAGAATCAAGGGGCCGGCACATGATCAGAAAACCATTCTTAATGATGTCGGCGCATAATGAGGAATCGCTTTCCGGATGGGCCGGCACCGATTCTAAAATGTCGCAGCAATTGGCTAGCTGGGTCAGCAGCATAAAAGCCCGCATATTTTCCATTTGGGAGTCGTCTTCAAAAAAGACCCGGATTTTGTGGAGCTCATCAGCATTAGCCATGTCGCTGCCGGCTGCGGCAGATTTGGCGGCGGCAGAGGAGGCGGTTTCCTCCAGCGGAGACTGGCCTTTCATTACTGCTGCCAGATGGTGAAGCCGCTCCACCAAAGCAGAAGGATCCCCTTCCTCATAATTGGGGCTGGTGACCCGTTCCACTTCCCGTTTGAGGAAATCGGAACTTTGGAAAACCAGATCAAAAAGATCGCTGAATACCTTAGTCAGCTTGTCGGGAGTCTCGCGAACAATGAAAAAGACATCCTCCACCGCATGACCTAAGCTGGAGATGGCAGAAAATCCCATCATCGCAGCGGAACCCTTGACGGTATGCATAATACGGAAGATGCTGTCAATGTTTTCGTGGCTGATATTCTGGGCCCGTTCGGAATCCAACAGGATTTCATCCAGCTGCTCAAGCATGGTATTGGATTCATAGACAAAAGTTTCTAATAGAGCCTCCATACCGGGATCAATCGCGCTCATTCTGTCACCCTCTATTCTTTTTATATTTTGATGGTCGTCGTAATCCATGGTTATGATAAATTATAGCCGTTTTTTGGGGAAATGTTAAGAGTGGATGTTGAGTTTTTGATGAATAATATGATAAATATGTTATAATGACTTTTAAAATGGCTGAGAAAGGGGGATGGCCGTGGCAGATATATTGAGAATAACAACGCCCTTGATCAATAAAAACCAGCAGGTAACGCCCAAAGCGGCGGTGGAGCCCACCACGCCTTTCCAGCTCCAGGATATCAGCAAAGTTATCAAACCTCACAATCAAAGGGATATTTTGCAGCAGAATAATACGCTGTTGAAGGAAGCCGATAGCCCCGAGATACTGCTTGACCTGCTGAAGGATCCCGGTGTGACGGTAACCTATCTGAAAAATATTTTCATGCTGGAGGAGATCATTAAGCTCTTGCCGGCTAATAATATGGCCCTTACCAAAGAAATAGAGAACCTATTCAACGAGCTTTTAATGCCCCATGATGAAATCGCACAGGAAATGATGCGGCAGGAGCAGGAATCCACGGTATTTAAGGGGGAGTTTTTTGATTTCCTCCGTAAAATCAGCGGCGAGGCCCAACCCCGGTCCGACATTCAAGCTTCTGTGGTCAACTTGATGAAGTCCATCAATAATTTATTGATCAAGGATGATATTTTAGATGCTGTGGCCAATAGTTTGAGCTATCTGGCTAAAAACCTCCGGGCCAGCAAAGGTTTGTCTGAGAAGCTGGAGCTATTGGCTTTGCGTTTCCGCCAAGACGGCGGCGCCGGCCAGTTTGCCGCCCTGAAAGGCGAGACTCTGGCCGTGCTTAAGGAAGTGGGGGAAAGCATACTTTTTAATCCGCAACTGCAAAAGATGGTGTCCATCACCATCTATAATCTGTCCCGCCACAACGACAGCATGGAGTTTTTTCATGAGGCCGCCGCCGCTCTTTGGCAAAAGCTGGCCGGTGAAGACAGAATGGTATTTGCAAGCTATGTGGAATCCCTGATGAAATTTTTTCGGGATCACGAAAAAAGCCGGCAAGAGGCGGCTGCCGGCCAGGAGGCTGACGCTGCCAATCTGGCCGAAGACGGGACTGCGGGAGGCAGGCATTCCCTGGGGCGGGCCGAGGCTTTAAATCAAATGCTGGGGCAGGCCGGCCAGGAAACTGATACTGCTGCCCTTCAGGAAAATAAGGCGGCGGATACTACCTCCAAAGTAATGAATGCCCTCATTGAGCTGGTCAAGAGGCAGTCCGCCGACGACGAGGCCGGCAAAGGGGAGGCAGGTCAAGTGGACAAGATTCTCCACAGCCTGCTGTCTTCCCCCTGCAATTTTACGCCGCTGCTGCACTTTGTAGTACCCGCTTTTTTAGATGACATCAAGGCTTTTGCGGAGATTTGGGTAAATCCTTATGATGATGACAGCGGCGCCCAAGGTGTGGAGGCCGGCAGGAAGATCCATATCCTGCTGGTGATCGATGTGGAGATGATGGGCCGTTTTGAGGCAGAGGTAAGGGTTTACGATAAGGTGGTAGATTTGTCGCTTCATTGCCCGGCTGGTCTGGAAAGCCGTTTTAAAGGCCTGAGCAAGGAGCTGCCGGCTAAAATACGGATGCTGCAGACCTCTTACCGGCTGGGCAAGATGGAGATAGAGACCCTGGATCATCCCCGTTCCTTAATGGAAGTATTTAAGACCTTGCCCTACAAGCGTATGGGTATGGACGTAAAGATATAAGCCGAAGGAGCAGACCAGCCTTGGCGGGATAGGATGCAGGCCGTACCAGCCTTGGCGAACATTCGCAGCCCTTCAAATTTCCTGACGAAGCTTTCTTGTTTAAAAATTTGAAGGGCGGAGAGTGAGCAAAGGCTGGTACGGCCTGCAAAATAAAAGTCTTGGGAAAGGTGGCGGCTCATGTCTAAAGAAAAAAAGGCTGTAGCGCTAAAATATAATCTGGAGCAAGATTTGGCGCCGGTAGTTATCGCTTCCGGCTACGGTGCGGTGGCGGAGCGGATCATCAATATCGCCGAAGAAAGAGGGATACCGGTTTACCGGGATGATAGCGCCGCTTCCATGATGTGCATGCTGGAAGTTGGAGCAAACATCCCCGAAGAACTCTATCAGGTAGTGGCCACGATTTACGTACAAATATTAGAAACCGCCAACAAAATCAAAACCGGCGGCAGCGGCGGCTCGGAAGGCGGGCCAAAAACCGGAGCCCAAGCCGGATCAAAAGCCGGACCCGCAAAGAGCCCTGCGGACGCCCTCCAGGAAGAAAAAGCAGCAATTAAGGAGTCAGCCCATGAAGAAATACCGTCTAGCTAAACCTAATCCTTGGGTCAAAAAGACCGGCAGCAAGGCGCAAAGTGAGCCGCTGCAAGGAGGGGTCGTGACAGCCGCGCCGGCAGGGGCTGACGAGAGAATATTTGCCCTGGATATCGGTACCCGCAGTGTTATCGGTATCATCGCCAAAAAAGGTGAAGAAAAGCTGGTCATCGAGGCGGTGGCTATTGAAGAGTATCAAAACCGGGCGGTGGTGGACGGCCAAATCGAGGATATCCGGGAAACGGCCAAAATTGCTTTGAAAGTAAAGCAAAGGCTGGAGGAGAAGTTGGGATATCCCTTAACTCATGTCCACATTGCGGCAGCCGGCCGGGTGCTGAAAACCGGCGAAGGGGAATATGAGACCGAGGTGCCGGCAGGTAAAGCCATTGACGCTCCTTTTGTGGCTAAAATGGAATTTGCGGCCGTACAAAAAGTATATGAGCAATTGATGGAGCAGGAGGAAAATCAAGTCCATACATTTTTATGTGTGGGCCATTCGGCAGTTCATTACTGTTTGGATGATTATGAATTTTCCACCCTCATCGGCCATAAAGGCAAAAAAGCGGCGATAAAGGTCATTGCTACTTTTCTGCCCAAGGAAGTAGTGGATAGTTTAAACACTACCATGGCCAGGATCGGGCTGTCGGTGGCAGGCCTTACCTTGGAGCCTATTGCCGCCATGAATGTGGTCATTCCCTCAGATCTGCGGAAGCTTAATTTAGCTTTAGTGGATATAGGAGCAGGAACGGCGGATATCGCCCTTTGTGAAAAAGGCAGCGTCTCCGCTTATACCATGGCCACTGTGGCAGGCGACGAGATTACCGAGGCCATTATGGAAAGCTGTTTAGTGGATTTCCAGACGGCGGAGGAATTAAAACGCCAGTTAGGCCATGAAGGACTCCTGTCCTATACCAATATCCTGGGTTTTCCCATGGAGATCAGCAGCAGCGATCTCTATAGCCAAATTCAGACGGTGATCGAACATTTGGCTCAAGTGATAGCGGATAAAATACTGGCAATTAATAAAAAGCCGCCGGCGGCCGTGTTTTTGGTAGGAGGCGCCAGCCAGGTGCCTCATTTGCGGCAACTGGCGGCAAAAAAACTGGGCATGGAGGAAAATCGGGTAGCCGTAGGCGGCAGTATGAATATGAAAAAGATGGTGGAATCTGCGGAAGAAGTCTTCGGGCCGGAGTTTGCCACTCCTGTGGGTATTGCCCTGACGGCCAGCTTGCGGGAAAGAGAAAAAGCCTTCAGCCTGATGGTCAATGAGGAAAAAGTGCCTCTTCTGGGGGGCTGGGAAATGACGGTGCTGGACGCTTTGCAATTGGCCGGCTATAAATACAGTCAGATCATGGGGCGGGCCGGCCATTCCCTGATCTATGAGGTCAACAGTCAGCGCCGCTCCAAGCGGGGTGGCCTACCCCAAGGGGCGGTGATCTTCTGCAACGGCCAGCCGGCAGCTTTAGGCGATTCGGTGGGACCCGGCGACCGGATTGAATTCCAGCCGGCGGTAAATGGTGTTGACGCCAATCTGGCCATTGAAGATCTGGAGGGTACCCTCAATGCCGTTTCGGTGATAATCAACGGTATTAATTTTACCGCCGGTACCACAGCTTATGTCAACGGCCGCTTAGCTGCACCGGGCCAGTTGATCCGTTCTATGGACAGTATCAAGTGGAAGACGATTATTACTTTAGATGACTTATGTCAGGATTTAAAAATAAATCTCCAATTATATGAGATTTTTGTAAATGACAAGAAGGAATCCGGCCTCTACATGTTGAACAAGGGAGATAATATAGAAACCAGGTTAAGAAAAGAGAACCGGAGTATACAATTGGCCGAAGAAGTTGCAGAAGCAGCCCCGGCGAATCTGGCGAATAAGGAAGAAGCTTCAGTCCGGGGGCAGGAGGCAGAAGAAATTTCAGGTGCAAGCAGCGAAGCTGAGCCATCCATAGCTGCCTGGATTCCGGTGGAGAGGGATGCGGGGGATAGGTTGGAAAGTGTGCCGGAAGTTGCAGTGGAAAGTATAGAGAGTGAAGGCAGGGGAGTTCCGGAGACAGAGACGGTTTCGCCTGTGGCCGGGACGCAAGGGGGTCTTCTTGTCTACCTTGATGGCCGACCCATGTACCTGCCGCCCAAGGCTGACGGTATGCCTCACTTTTTTGTGGATATGTTTTCTTACGTGGATATCGATACCCAAAATCCCCAGGGGGCCTTAGTGCAGACGGTAAACGGCCAGGAGGCTCCTTATCTGCAAGAGTTGTTTGAAGGAGATGAGATCTGTATTCATTGGGCAGAACCCGAATAGTCTTAAATGAGTCCCAAGCGATAATGAATGAAAAAATAAGGAGGAAAAGGTGCATGGATGCATATATTGCCCGTCAACCCATTATGAATAAGGACGAAAAAGTGGTGGCCTACGAAATCTTGTATCATCAAGATAGCAGTACCCTGTATAATCAGAGGGATTATCGGGTGGCTAATGCGGTGGCTCAATTTTTTACGCAAATTGACAACTCTAATTTTTTGGAGGGCAAGGATGCTTTTTTGACTTTTACTCCTAATCTATTGATGCAGAACATCCCCAGAATTTTTGTGGAAAATAAGCTTGTCATTCAAATTGAAGACAATGTGCTGGTTCATCCGGTAGCTCAGATGATCATCCAGCGTTATAAGAAGCAGGGGTATCGGCTGGCCTTGGTGGACTTTGAATTTAATAACCGGTATTTTAATATTTTGAGTTCTATTGATATCCTGAAAGTGGACTTCTCCGATCCGGAAAGCGACAATGTCAATACCAGTATTAGCATTGCCAAGCGCTTCAACAAAATGGTAGCCGCTTATAATGTCAACTCCCCCGAAGCCAAGCAAAAGGCTGTGGAGCTGGGCTGCGATTATTTCCAGGGTGAGAGCATTGCCAACATGATAGCCTCCAAGGTAAAACATATGGATCATTTAGAAAGCAACTTCTTCCGGCTGATGGTGGCCATCACCAAGGATGAGCCGGATATGGAGGAAATTGCCGATATCATCGAGTTAGACGTTACTTTGACTTATTCTCTGCTGAAAATGGTCAATTCCGCCTACTTTGCCCTGGCCAATAAGGTGCGTGATATAAAGCAAGCCTTAACTATACTGGGCTTGGGCCAGCTAAAGCAATGGGTCTATCTGCTGAGCTTCAACTCCGAAAGCGGCGGCATGTCCGACGAGTTGATCAAGGTTTCCTTCCAACGGGCCAACTTCTGTCAGGAGTTGGGCAGCTTAGTGAAAAACTTCCCTCTCAGCCGTTCGGAATCTTACCTCATGGGCATGTTCTCCACCCTGGACGCCTTGTTGGAGGTGCGTCTGGAGGACGCCTTAAATCAGTTGCCGATTTCCGACGAGCTGAAAACCGGTCTGATTTCCCGGGAGGGTTTGCCCGGCGATCTTTACAATCTGGTAATCCACTACGAAAAAGGGGAGTGGAGCAAGATGAACCGCTATGCCGAGCGGCTTGAGATCCCCGTAGGCATCATTGCTCAGAAGTACTTCGAGGTCATTGAGTACGTCAATGAAATGTGGACCGAGCTGATGCGGCCCTTCAACAATGAAGCAGGAGAAGAAATTGGCAGCGGCAGGCATATTGCCAAGGCGGTAGCCAACAAGATGGATAATAAGGTGGAAGCGCCGGAAAGGCCGGGATTCTGATTGGCTGATTGAAAGAAAGCGGAGCGATGCTAAAATAAGCTAAAATGAGTTTTGCGAAAAATTGTTGATGATGTCCATCGAACCTTTATAGGACCCAGGGGCTGCCTCAAAATTGGTCTATCAAAAGCCAATTTTGAAGCAGCCCCTTATTGTTTTGGTATACTATGCCGCTGCTGCTCCTTGGAATCTTTTGATTGGTATAATTGATTGGAGAGTTGGCGGATTGAAAGAGTCGAGAGGCTTTAACCACCCCACCAGGGAGAGGTAATTGACCTGTTATGAGTCAGCTTTGTGCAATTTTGCAGGTTTGTCTTAGTTTAAGTCCGTAGGACCGAGACTGCATACCGCTTTTTGGCTGTATATAGTGTTGCAGTCGGAATAACGCCCTATTTTAGAGGAGGAACCATTATAAACTTGCGGTTTTTGCTTTTTTTTCGCCCGTTTTAACCCTGGGGGTCCCGACAAACCTGCAATTTTGCTCAGTTAGCGGGATCAAACAGTAACAAACCTGCAAAATTGCACAAAGTTGATTCAAACGCAATCAGCCGCTGCCCAAATTGGAGCTTTGCCGCGAGGGCACTGAAAAAGTCGCCCTCAGTCTCAGCCGGGTGTACAAAATTTGAAGTATTATGTGGTTCACTCTGTTGAAATAGGTATTTTAATCCTGCTTAGACACTAGATGTAGGCAAAGGACGGTGCTCAATGCGACAAAACTTGAAATTCCGAGCAGTTAGCTAAGGCAAATACACATAATATCTCGTTTTTTGTACACAGGGCTGGATGGGAAGCGACTTTTTTAGTGCCCTCCTTTGCCGCTGCGTCCTCCAGCATCCACAATACGAAAAAGGTGCAGCAGCAAAATTAAAGGGACAGCCCTTTTCTATTTTATTCTTCAGGAAAACAGAAAAAATTTTAATTTATATCTTTTCTCAAAAAATAATAAGAAGCCGTTGTGGATTTGTCGCTTAGTGCAATAATCATGATTGAAGGGGGAAGGAAGAGGGCCCCTTAGCCGGAACCCTTCAATAGGCTTGGCCCCTGCGGCCACAGAGGTCAAGCAAGCTAATAAACGGGGGAAAGGAATTCCCCGAAGATAACAAGGAGGTATTTGTAATGGGTATCGTAGTAAGAACTAATGTCATGGCGATGAACGCCAACCGTCAGCTAAATCAGAACAACACCAAAGTGGGCAAGAGCATTGAGAAACTGGCTTCCGGTTTCCGGATCAACAGAGCTGGCGACGATGCTTCCGGCTTGGCTATCAGCGAAAAGATGAAAGCTCAGATCAAGGGCCTGGAGCAGGCTTCTGCCAACTCCATGGACGGCATCTCCCTCGTACAGACCGCTGAAGGCGCTTTGACTGAGGTTCATGAAATGCTGAACCGTATGGTTACTCTGGCTACCAAATCTGCCAACGGCACCATCCAGAACGAAGTTGACCGTGAAGCTATTCAGGGCGAACTGGATGCTCTGATCAAGGAAATCGACCGTATCGGCGATTCCACCAACTTCAACGGCATCAACCTGATCGACGGCAACCTGGCTGCCAAAGGTACTGTAGGCGCCAACGAGATCCTAGGCGGCAAGATTCTGGATGTTAAGAATCCTACGGTGAAAGCTGGTACACCTAAGGATGTAACAAGTGAAGATCTCTCCGGCATTGATTTTGACAAGAAAGATGTTATCAATATTGACGGCCAGTCCATCACCATTGACTGGAGCAAAATGAGTGATGAGGCTAAGGCCATTATCAGCGGCAATTATGATACCGCTACTAATCCCGCCAACCCCACCATGACCAAAGAGATTCAGGATAAGGTTACCAAGGCTCTGGAGGAGGCGATCAACAGCTCCATTAGCGCCAGCGGTGCCGCCATAGCTCATGTGAAGGTTTCCATTGATGATGGTGGTAATTTAGCTATCCAAAGCGGCTCTACTAAAGGTAATGCTGGCTTTAGTGGATTTACGATTGACAGCGCTGGTGATTCCGTACTTGGCACATACGGCTTTGTCGATGCCGACAGCAAGGTGATGGGTGATCAGGCTGCCGGTCTGAATGTTGCAGACGAAACCCAAATGTACGTTAAAATTGGCAATACCGAAGTTTTAGTAACAGTACCCACAGGTACGGGTGTTTCTTCTACGGACAATCTGCAATCTGTAGCAGATATGGTGAAAGCCACCATTAACGCGGCTGTTGCTAAAGCTAACGGTGTTTTAGACGGCTCCACTTATGATGAGGATGATATTACTGTAGAAGTAGGTGACGACGGCAACCTGAAGATCACCAACAACACCGGTGTGGATATCAGCTTCTCCGATGTGACAGGCAGCAACCTGACCACTCAGTTAGGCTTAGATAGTCCTGCAGTCAATAAGGCTATGTCTGGCGGCGGACTGACTCTGCAGGTCGGCGACACCAATGACGCCTTCAATAAGGTTACGGTTTCCGTAGAGAACATGAAGTCCGATGGCCTGGGCATCAAAGGTCTGGATGTATCTACTCAGGAATCTGCCGGCAATGCCATCAAGACCATCAGAGGCGCCATCAACAAGGTTTCCACCAACCGTGCTAACCTGGGTGCTCTGCAGAACCGTCTGGAATACACCATCAACAACTTAGAAACCACTGCCGAGAACATGACCGCTGCCAACAGCCGGATCCGTGATACCGACATGGCTAAGGAAATGATGGAATACACCAAGATGAACATCCTGACCCAGTCTGCTCAGGCTATGCTGGCTCAGGCCAATCAGCAGCCTCAGTCCATCCTGCAGCTGCTCCAGTAGTCTCAAAAGATTATACGACGAGAATAAGATTACCTTATTTCAGCGTAGCGAAAGGCCGTCCTTCGGGGCGGCCTTTTTACCGGGTTTGCTCTAGCAGCAGTAATGAAAAACATATTTTTCTCTTGAAGTATAAGATGGTTGATGCTATGATATAACTAGTATAGGAACTGCCGCTTTTGGTAGGGCGGTCAGTCCCTCAAGTGAGTGATGATCGCCTGTTTATCAGGCGGTCATTTTTTTCTCTTGTTGTTCAACAACAAGGAAGCGAAGGCTAGCATAACCAAACAGAAGTTTAATAACTCCATGAAGGTTATCCCCATACCATTACCTACATCTGCGCCCTATTATTTGTGGATAGCAGATTGAGGCCGCAGGCCCTCTCATTATTCGCTAATGAGAGGGAAAAACCGCCAAGCAACAGTTCCTATATCCAAATTATACCATAATATATCAAAAAGGTAAACTAAGATTTAAAGAGCTTTCACCGGTCAAATAAATTGGTGAAAGCTCTTTTTTGTAATTGGGCTTTAATCCTAATTTTCTGCAATAGCCTTAGCCAGGGAACTATTGCCCAACTGCTCCAGAAGGGCGCACAAAGCAGCCCAATTTTCCTTATCTGCCCGGGCATGGGCAGCCAGCCGCAATCGGGCTTGGACAGCCTCTGCCAGAGAGCCGCCGGCAGCCAGGACAGAAGCGGCTTGGCTTAGCTGCTGCCGCAGTTTCGGCGTAAGCTTGACCTTGGCCTCCTCTTGAAGCAATTGCTCAAAGACAGCGGGCTTCAGCTTTTGATAAAAGCGTTCCGCTTTATTGCTTTTGGCTTTTGGCAGGTATTCCGTAGTGCAAATATCCTGTAAGTCAATAATTTCATTGGCTATGGGTAAGAACTGATCATAGAGCTGGCGGGCTGACCAGGCTATATCCGCAGGAGCCAGGCGGCTAATGACGAAGAGAAGTTGGAAAAGCTTACCCTCGTAAGCTTCCCAGGCAAGGAAGGGTTTTAAAAGCGCTAAAGCCTCATCAAAGTGAGAGAGGCGAATCAAGCTTTCGCATAAAAGAGAGGAGCTGATAAAATCCTGCTCGGGTAAACCGGCAGTGTCTTCTCTAAGCAGGTCCTCATAACGATAATTGCTCAGGTGGTTCCGGGCTTTTGTCACAAAGCAGATCAACGGATGAACAGAAAAGACCTGGGCCAGCTTATTGGCAATAGGTAAGCCGGCAGCAAAGGCTATATCGTGATAGCATTGCTGAAAGACGGCGGTATCTCTAACCGTCAAGCCCTCTAAGGTTGAGGCAGAGAAATAGGCTTCCAGTATATGAGCATATTCCTCCAGCTGCGGTTGGTGCTTTTCATAAAAAGGCCGGTCTTCGCTGCAAACAGCGGCTAAAAATAGCTGATAGCTAATTTCGGCCTGCAATTCCGGAGTTTCGATGGATAAGGCCAGGGTGCTTAATTGCTCATATTTTTTATTTAACAGCAACAGATAGAGGAATTCGGTTTTTGACAGTTTTCCTTGATCCAGCTGTTTTTTTTGCACATAGAGGAACAACTGCCGCCAATGGTCGGTTTTCAATGCCGGCAACAAATGCTCATAAAGCTCCGGCTGGCTCAAATCAAAAAGCTGCTGTAAGAAAACGATCACTTGATCTAAAGGCTGACCTCGCAAACAGTCCATCAGTATAGTAAAACTATGCTGATTATAAAAGGTATTCTGTGTCAAAAATTTCAGCAGAAGCTCAAAGGCCAGCTCTTTTCTGCCTTCCAGCCAATAGAGGTCGGCGGCGTTCTGCAGGATGACGAATAAAGACCGGCGGTACTGAGCGTCCATATCTGCCGCCAAATCCGGTATTTGACCGGCCAGGCCTTCATGTTCCTGTAAAAACCGCTCCGGCTGAAGGTCAAATAGGGCTTGATAATATAAATTAATGGTTTTGCCCTCTTCTTCAGGATGCAGACGCTGGACAACGGGGATAAAGGTATCCCATAATTGTTTTCTACTGGTCTGACGGCGATGGAGAAGACCCAGATCCAAGGCATAATAAACCCGCTGGAGAAAGCCGGTTTTATAAAACCGGCAGGCCGGCTCAAGATGCTCGGGATGTTCCAGCATATATTTTAAATGAGAGAAAGCTTTTTCATTATCGCCGGCCACTTTATATTCTCGCATTAAATAAGAATGATAAATGAAAGCATCAAAGGGGTCCTGAGCCGAAGCCAGGGCCTCTTTGAGAATCTCCAGATTGCGGCCGGCTTTTTCCTGCAGGAGATCAGGATGGTAACCTGTATGGTTGATGTTCAGCTTTTGGGTGATAGCGGTGGCAGGAGAATCCCATTTGCCTGAAGGCAGCTTTTTTTTCAGGGACTCATGGATAGGCGACTGATAAAATAATTGACTATGATTCCGGAAAATTCTCTGGTTGACTCCTGTAGTGATTACCTTATCGTTATTGGGGTTAATGTCTGTACGTTTAATCATCAGAACGTCAATAGCGGGATTGGCAAAAATGGACTCCAGATTTTGGCGGTCTGCTTCCTGCAGCGGCGGGGAGAAGAACTCGTCGGCGTCGAGAAAGATGATCAGTTCAAAACTGGCAAAAGACAAGGCATAATTGCGGGCGGCGGCAAAGTCCCCGGTCCAGGCAAAGGGCTCAACCCTTGCCCCAAAGGACCGGGCTATGTCCATAGTCTTGTCTTGTGAACCCGTATCCACAACGATCAGTTCATCGGCGATGGCTTTTACGCTCTCCAAAGAGCGGGGCAAATTATTTTCTTCGTTTTTAACAATCCAGCAGGCGGATATTTTCATTACCGAGCTCCTTTTCTTCTTTACTTAAAGCCCTTAACCTTAACTTACCAGCCAGATCCTCGTTGCCTATGGCGGCGAATAAGAAAGCCAGTTTCTCCAAAGGGATTTCCTGCCGGCAGCTATGGGCCAGCAGCCGGATTGCGGCTTGAATAGCGGGGCAGAGCAATTGTTGCTCTTCGTATAAGGGGATGGCTTTTTCCCAAAGTTCCATCAATGCCGGCACAGAGGGAAGACCTTTTTCTTCCTTAATTAGCTGATCAAGCTGGGCCATTTTCATTTTTTTGAAATGGCGTATTTGTAAGGCGCTTTGGCCAGATAAGGGAATGCCGGTATTAATCATATCCTGAAGATCCGTGATTTCGTCGTAGATTTGCCGGTAGTGATTATATAGAACAAGGGCTTTCTGCTCCAGAGGCATCGGGCTTTGTTCAGCCAAAAGGAATAGAAGGTTGAATAGCTGATCATTAAACTGGTGAGCCAAAATCAGGGCCTCCAGGATCGCAAAAGCCCGTTCCTGATCCTGCAAAGCCAGGCAGCACTGAGCCCGGCACAATTGCACCGCCAAGTCCTGGCTGCAGCCTGCCGGTATAGGCTCGTTTAACAGTTCTTCATAAAGTTCATTGGTTAGGCAATGAGCGGCTTTTACCATGAAGCAGGCTCTTTGATCCTGCTGAAAAAGGCTGCGGAATTTGTCGGCAGCGGCAAGCCCTCCGGCAAAGGCGATTAAAGGATAAAGCCTTTCCAAAACAGATAAATCCTCTTCGGTTACAAGGGGTAAGGGCCGGTGTTGGTAAAAAGCCTCGGTGTATTTGCCGTATTCCCCTAGCAACTCCAACTGATCTTGACCAAAGCCGAAATCTTCCTGACCGCTGCAAAGACAGCAAAGCAGCAGCCCCATGCCGGCAACGGACTGATTCGATGCGCTCCGGCCGGTCTCGCCTGGGGGTTCTGCTATCAATTCTAAGGCGTATTGCCGGGCCTGACCGTATTTGCCGGCCACCACCAGCAGATAAATGTAATCTCCCTTGGTAGCCAGGCCGGCGTCCATGAGTTTTTTCTGATAATAGAGGAAGAGGGGTTTATAGCCTTCATGGATCAAGCCTTCTTTAATCAAGGTTCTAAGGGCCTGATCCTGGGGATCAAAGATCTTGTTCAGAAAGGCCAGAATGTTTTCCAGGGGCAGGCCTTTCAGGCAATTTAGTAAAACGGCAAAAGTGCTTTGCTTAAAATAGTCTTTATTGCTGAGACCTTTGACGGCATAGTCAAGGGCCTTGGTTTTTTGTCCCCGCAGCCACATTTCCAGAGCGGCTTGCTGATAGAGCAATAGATCATAGGTATTCAATTGCTGGCCGGGAACATAGTTTTTATTGTTATTCTCCGCCATGATTTCATCAAAATTCATCAAAAACCGGTCTGCCCTGTAATCGAATAACAGCTGATAATATAAATCAATGGCGGCGGTGCCGTTAAATTCTCGGTAATGCTTGGGGATTAAGGCAAAGAGAGTCTTTTGAAGATAAAGGCGGCTTACTTTATGACGACAGGCGGCGGCCAGGTTAATCATGTGGTGAAGCTGCTCGATAAAAAGCTTGCCGTAATCGCCGCAGAGCCTTTCTAAAAATTCCCGGTGAGGCAGTATTTCCAAGAGATACTGAAAAGCTTTACCGTGCTCCCCAATGGTTTTATGCTCCCGCATCAGGTAGCAATGCAAACGAAAACGCTCATAGGAATCAGAGGCTTTGGTTAAAGCCTCTGCCAGAAAGCCGATATTTCGTTTCATTTTGGCCACATAAATCTCCGGGGAATAACCGGTATGAATAATTCGGCAGTCTGCCAGTTCGGCAGTAATCAGGGGTCGTCCTTGGCCGTTAAGGATAATTTCGTGGATGCTGTTTTGAAAAAAACAGCCCCGGCGGTTTCGGAAAATCCGCAAATTGCTGCCCTGGGCTAAGACTTTGCCGGTGTTTTGGTCAATGTCAAGGCGGTCCGTTTTCAGCCCTTCAATTTCGGGGTCTTGAAAGGCGGCGGCAATTTTTTGTTTATGAGAAGCTTCTAATTTTGGCTCAAAATATTCATCGGCATCCAAAAAGATCAAAACATCCCCTTTAGCCAGGGATAAAGCATAGTTGCGGGCTGCCGAGAAATCGCCGGTCCATTGAAAATGGTGAACTTGTGCCCCCAGAGCAGCGGCTATGTCCATAGTCTTGTCTTGTGAACCCGTATCCACAACGATCAGCTCATCGGCGATAGCTTTTACACTTTCCAGAGAGGAGGCAATATTTTTTTCTTCATTCTTGACAATCCAGCAAGCGGTAATCTGCAACGCATATTCTTTCAAGGTATCTTCTCCTCAATCAGGACAGCCAGCCCAAGTTCTTAAACTCACCAGCCAGCCGTTCCAGATCCGGCGGCAGCAGCAGCGGCTGGCCGGCGGCATTGATGGCGTTGGCAATATCCTTCAGACCGTTGCCGGTAACCACGCTGACTACGGTGGCGTCGGCGGGAATCCGTTTTTCGGCCAAGGCCTTGATCAGGCCGGCGGTACCGGTGACGCCGGCGGGCTCGCCGAATACGCCTTGGGTTTTGCCCAGCAAGGCCATAGCTTCCAGAATCTCCTGGTCGCTGACGTTGACGGTGATGCCTTTCGATTCTTTAATTGCTCTGACAGCTTTCAGGAAATTGCGGGGGACCCCTACGGCAATACTGTCGGCTAACGTATTTTCTTCCATGGGGACTAATGTTTCCGAATCGGCATCCACGGCATTATTGATGGGGCAACAGCCGGCGGCCTGAACGCTGATTAGCCGGGGCAGCTTGTCAATAAACCCGGTCTCGTACAAATCTTTAAAGCCTTTCCAAACACCGGCGATGGTGCAGCCGTCCCCTACGGAAATGGCTACATAATCGGGAGCTTGCCAATTTAATTGTTCGGCAATTTCCAAAGCCACTGTCTTTTTACCCTCCAGCATATAGGGGTTGATGGCGGCATTGCGGTTGTACCAGCCCCAGCGGTCAATAGCTTCTGCAGAAAGCCGGAAGGTGTCTTCGTAGCTGCCTTCTACGCTGATGACTTTGGCGCCGAACATCATTAATTGGGCGACCTTGCCTTTGGGCGCCCGGGAGGGAACGAAGATAAAGGTCTTCAGACCCCTGGCGGCAGCGTTGCCGGCTAAGGAGGAAGCGGCATTGCCGGTGGAGGAGCAGGCGATGGTGTCTGCCCCGGCTTCAATAGCTTTAATCACAGCCAGAGCGGAGGCCCGGTCTTTGAGGCTGGCTGTTGGGTTAAGGCCGTCGTCTTTAATAAAGAGGGAGGATAAGCCCAGCTGACCGCCCAGAGCCTTGGCGGGATAAAGAGGGGAGCCGCCGACCTTTAAGCCGCTGCTGAGCAGACCGGCAGCCACGCTTTCTTCTGCCACAGGCAGAAACTCCCGAAAGCGCCACATCGTGTTGTCCTGGCGGGCAGCCAAGTCTTGTTTGCTTAAATTAGCGGCTATGGCTGGATAATCATAAAGGATATCCAGGAGGCCGCCGCATTGACGGCAGGTAGTAAGGCCGGGCAGGGCGTGATGTTCCTCGCCGCATTGGATACAAATAGCTGATTTGACAAATTTCATGGAGACATCTCCTTTACTAACATCATTTATGGACGCTTTTAAATAATCATCGGATTCTTGTCTTTAAGTTTAGCACATAATATTGAAAAAAAAACCCCTTCAGCGGATTTCTGGCAGCCTGCCGGCGTACCATTTTGTCCATGAAGAGGTTTTCTATATTGCCAAGCTTATGATCTCATATATCATTTGGTTGAACAGCCTTGTTTTTGCCGGCCAATTGCAGCCGAAACACATATTCCCGGATAATCGATTCTTTACTATGATTCATATTGACAAACTGACAGCCGTAACGCCGTTCGTCTTGATAGGGGGGCTGCTCCCGAAGCACTTGAGCAGTAAGCAGAATGGGGGCGGTACCTTTATCAAAGGGGATCAGCAGTTTCTGACCTATTTCCAAATGGTTTTCTGTACCCACCATGATGCCGCCGGCGCTGATATCCCGTAAGCAGGCCCGCATCTGCACCGCTGTTTGGGTCTGGGGATCAATTCGCACTTTGCCGTCAAAATCTAAAAGAACGATATTTACCGGAATGTTGGTCTTGACTTTTACGTCTTTACGGCGCTGGATGAACTTAAGGGTCTCTAAAACCTGCAAGGCAATGATGTATTGGAGACCATTCCGGGTAGAGCTCTTATATGCGCAATGGAAATCAAAGACTCCCTGATTATCGTCGGTATAATGAACGAGAAACTCATCGTCCTTGTGCTGGATATCCATATCGGTTCTGAGATAAACCGTGTTTTCTTCCCGTTTATAAACAGCTTTGGTTTCCAGGATGAAGCTGTTATTCATCGTATATATGCGAGCTCTCAAGAGAACCTCATCCTTTCCGGTGGATTATACCTTTAAAGTATTATGCTATTATTTTAGTAATAAATCAAGTAAAGAATTACAGTCTACACATAAATAGCTGCAAAGTTGCCAAATTAAGGAGTATACTGCCGAAAAGAAGGGAAAAAGCAAGGGCGGAGCGGACAAGGGGTAATTGGCACTTGCCATTTTCCGCCTAGGGAATTAAAATACTTTTATAGCCTTTATGAAATTTGCGGCATTATTAATGAGGCGATAGATGCTTGGACTGAGATCAGGATCAGGGAGCGTGAAGATATGACCTTTAGGTCGGCAGGCAAGACCGATGTGGGATTGGTGCGCAAAGAGAATCAAGACAACTTTTTGGTTTTACCGGCGCAGATGGCTTACGCTGTGGCTGACGGCATGGGAGGACATGCCGGCGGCCGGCAAGCCAGCACCATTACCATAGATGTTTTGCAGCAGGAACTGGCAAGTTTAGATAGCTTAGACCAGGTCAGGGTAGAAAAAGCCCTGGCCCTTGCCAATACGAGAATTTTAGAAGAAGCTAAAGAAAAGATGCTGGAAGGAATGGGCACTACTTTAGTTTTAGCTTTTTATCATGATAGCCGCTGGCTGGTGATTCACGTAGGAGATAGCCGGGCTTACGTCGTCAATCAAAAAGGTATTTATCCCTTAACCAAAGATCATAGCCTGGTGGGAGAGTTGCTGGCTCAGGGCAGTATCACACCGGAGGAGGCTAAGGTGCACCCTCACCGCAATGTACTGACGAGGGCCCTGGGCGGCCATGAATATGTTCAGCCGGAATGGAGCCAGGTGGCGGCGGAGGAGGCAGAGTATCTGCTGTTATGCACCGACGGCTTATATAATATGGTAGAAGAAGAAAGAATGTACACTCTGATTACAGCGGCGGATTTGACTTTAGAAGAAAAAGTTGCTCTTTTGATCGAAGCGGCCAAAGAAAGGGGCGGCTTGGATAACATTACTGCCCTTCTCATCGCAGAGGAGGCGGAGCAATGATTCAGCTAGGCACTGTGCTGAATAATCGCTTCCAAATCGAAGAGTTAGTCGGCAGCGGCGGTATGTCTCTGATTTTTAGAGCTACAGACCTGGTGAAACACCGGACGGTGGCCATAAAGATGCTGCGGGAGCAGTATGTAGGCGATCCCGTATTTGTGGCCCGCTTTCGCCGGGAAGGCCAGGCGGTGGCGGGACTGGATCATCCCAATATCGTTAAGATCTATTCCGTATGCCAGGATCAGGACGTTTACTATTTAGTGCTGGAATTGGTGGAAGGCCGGGATCTCAAACAACTGCTGCAGAGCCGGGATAAGCCTTTTGAACCCCGGGAGATTTACCCTATTGCCGCACAAATTTGCGATGCTATTTATTATGCACACCATAAGAACATTATTCATCGGGATATTAAGCCCCACAATATTATTGCGGGCTCCGACGGTCAAATCAAAGTGACGGATTTCGGCATTGCCCGGGCGGCCAGCGAAGCTACCGTAACCCATACCGGCAATATTATGGGTTCTGTTCACTATTTATCTCCGGAACAGGCCAAAGGGGAATTGGCGGATCATCGCTCCGATATTTACTCATTAGGAGTCTTGCTTTACGAAATGGCCACGGGCAAGCTTCCCTTTGAAGGTGAGTCTCCCATTAGTGTGGCTTTGCAGAAAATCCAGCAGGATCCCGTGGCGCCGGGGGCGGCCAATCCTGATGTGGCGGTGCCGGAGGCTTTGGAGCAGGTGATTCTTAAAGCCATGGACCGCAATCCCCAGCGGCGCTATCAGTCGGCGCTGCAATTGAAGGATGATTTGCGGGAGGCCTGCTTTAATAACCGCTTGCTTTATGCCCGCGAGCCGGAGGTTGATCATTTTGAGGATACGTTATCCGGTGACGATTTGTCTAAAATTAAAGGCATGGGCCTCAGGGAGCAGGAGGAGCTTATGGCTGGCGGTGTAAAAAACGCTCCAAAGAGCACCGGGAAGACCGCCGTTAAAGGCGGCAGCGGTAAAGGCAAAAACGGCAAGAAGCCCTTGCCGGTTTTTCTGGTGATTTTAATTTTTGTAGGCCTGGCTGCCGGCGGTTTGGCTTTAGGCATGTATGTGTCCAATCTCCTTTATTCGCCGGCTGCTGATGTGGAAGTGCCCGCCGTAGTGGGCAAGACCCAGGAGCAGGCCTTACAGGAGCTGGAAGCCAGCGGGCTGAAGGGTATAATATCGGAAGATAAAGTAGTCAGAGAGAGTATTCCTCTTGATCATGTGGCTATTCAGGACCCCATAGCCGCCACACCGGTTAAGCCCGGCAGTACCATACGGCTTACGCTGAGCAAAGGGCCGGCTACCCGCCCCGTACCTTATCTTATCGGGCAGACCCAGCAGGCGGCAGTTATCGCCTTAGGCAACGCCAGCCTGGACCTGGGTAAAGTGGAGACCATCAATGACAGCAAAACACCGGAAGGCATTATTATGGGCCAAAACCCCGTGGCAGGCACTCCGTTGAAGGCGGGGGAGACAGTGGATATTATTATCAGTCTGGGGCCGGTAATCGAAATGGTAAAGGTCCAATCTTTCTTAGGCATGCCGATTACCGAAGCCCAGGAGGCCGCCCGTTCACTGGGCATCGAGTTTGGCTATACCAGTTATGAGATGAGCTGGGATTATGCCAAGGATACGATTATCCGGCAGACGCCGGCGCCGGATACGGAGATGCAGGTGGGAACGCCTATTGACATTGTTGTGAGTTTGGGGCCGGGCCCCTCCCGCTGATCAAATATAAAGGGAATAAAACCAAGGAGATGGCAATTATCGAGGAAGGTCAAAAAGCAGAGTTGCGTCAGGGCCGGATATTGAAGGGTTTTGGCGGCTTTTATTACATCCAGGAAGACCGCGATACGGGAAAAAGCCTTTGGGAATGCCGGCTCCGGGGGCGTTTTCGCCGTGAAAAACAAGAGGTGCTGGCCGGAGATTTAGTGGCTTTTGCCACCGTGGATGAGGCTAAACTAAAGGGTGTTGTAGAGAAAGTGCTGCCTCGCCGCAACCGGTTGTTGCGGCCGCCGGTGGCCAATGTGGATCAGGCATTGGTGGTTTTGGCCGTTGATTGGCCCCAGCCGGATCTCTGGCTCCTGGACCGCTTATTGATCATGATTTTAGCCGAAGGCATAGAACCTTTATTATGCTGGAATAAAGAAGACTTGGCAAAGGACAGCAAGCTAAAAGAATTGACGGCTCCTTATGAGGCAGCCGGCATAACCCAGCTAGCTACCTGTGCCTTAAGCGGACAAGGCGTTGAAGCTTTGTCCTTGCATTTAGCCGGCAAAACCACGGTTTTAGCCGGCCCCTCCGGGGTGGGCAAATCCAGCCTGCTTAATCAGGTGGAGCCGGGAATCCTGCTGAAGACGGGAGACCTCAGTGATAAACTGGGCAGAGGCAAGCACACTACCCGCCATGTGGAGTGGCTGCCCCTTAGCGTAGGCGGCTGGGTGGCAGATACCCCGGGTTTTAGCCAGATACTTTTGCCGGAAAAAGTTAGCGGGGCAGAACTAGTGAATTATTACCAGGAATTTGCTCCCTACCGGGAACACTGCCGTTTTCGCTCTTGCCTTCATCACCAAGAGCAAGATTGTGCCGTGAGGCAAGCCGTTGCCGATAAAAGCATCGACCAAGGACGCTATCAGCGCTATATTACTTTTTTACAAGAAATACAGGAGCGGGATAGGAAATATTGACGGCGATGCCAAGGAGATAAAGATACAGGAGAACAGGATGAAAAAGACTTGTATGGTGGTGCTGGGCGGCGCCATAAAAGATATGGCCTTATTCCGGCAGCGTCTTAATGAAGCGGATCAGCTATTCATCGCCGACAGCGGCGCCAGGCACTTGTTGAACTTAGGCATAATGCCTCAGCAGGTCTATGGCGATCTGGACTCCCTGACTGCCGCTGAGATAAAGCATTTAGAAGAAGGGGGTTGCCGGTTCCGCAGGGTAGCGGCGGAAAAAAACGATACGGACAGCAGCCTGGTTTTGAAGGAAGCCCTGGAGCAGGGCTATGAGGACATACGGATCTGGGGGGCTTTGGGAGGCCGGCCGGATCATAGCTACGCCAATATTATGCTTTTGCAGCTGGTGTTTGAGCCGGAGTTTCGCCAGAGATACGGGGGATTGGAGACGGCCAGGCCGGCGGTAATACTTGAAGACGGTGACGTCCGTATATTTTTGCCCCGGCGGGGCCAGTGGATTGATGGTGAAAAAGGAGATTATCTCTCGTTTTTTGCTCTTACGCCGGAAGTGACAGGCTTTAAGAATATCGGGTTAAAATATCAGCCCCAAGGCGGCCGGTACGTCAGCACATTTCCTTTGGGCATCAGCAATGAGCTGATGGCAGACAAGGCCTGGATTAGCTGGGATGAGGGCAGACTTTTAGCCATGTGGATTAGAAGAGGTGAGAATAACGATGGGCTATATTGAGAATTTACAAAGCTGGCTGGACAGCCCTTATGTACAAGAAGCTTTGAAGCAGGAAATCCGCCAAATAACGGACAAAAAGGAGCAAGCGGAAGCCTTTGGCCAGGAGTTGGCTTTTGGCACCGGTGGTATGCGGGGGATTATGGGGCCGGGCAATAATAGAATCAACCAGTACACTCTTGGCCGGGTGATTCGGGGCTTGGTCCAGTGGCTTCATGAAAAGGAACATCAAGGAGCCGGCAACCCTCCTGAGGCAAAGGCCGCAGAGCCTGCAAAATCCGCAAAAACCATGGTTATTGCCGAGGCAACAATCACCAAAACCGTTGTTATTGCCTATGATACCCGTCATAATTCCTGGGAATATGGGAAGCTGGCGGCCATGATTCTGGCGGCAGCGGGGATTAAAGCTTGCTTATTTGAAGAGCCCACCCCTACGCCGGTGCTTTCTTATGCCGTGAGGCAGTTGGGGGCTGACGCCGGCCTGGTCATTACGGCCAGCCATAATACGAAAGAATATAACGGCATTAAGGTATATAACAGCGCCGGCTGTCAGTTGGTGCCTGATGAGGCTGAGCCTTTAATGGCTATGATCTCGGAGCTGCCCTTGCTTGCTCCTTTGCCGGAAGGGGATTGGGAGGAGCTTCTGGCTCAGGATAAAATCCGGCTTTTAAAAGATGAGACTCCTCAGCGATTCCTCCGGCAAGTCGCAGAGCAAGCTTTGCTGGAGGATAGAGACATAAAAGAGGCGTTATCTATCGTCTATACTCCCCTGCATGGAGCAGGCAATCTTTATGTCAGGCAAGCCTTGGCGGCGGCAGGTTTTTCTCAGGTTAAAGCCGTTACTGAGCAGGAGTACCCTGACGGCGATTTTCCCACGGTTTTGCAGCCTAATCCCGAGGATACCAGAGCTTTGGTAATGGCTATGGAATTGGCGCTTAAATCCAAGGCCCACGTAGTGCTGGGCACGGATCCCGATTCCGACCGGCTGGGGGCTGCGGTTTTTCATGAAGGGAGCTTTAAAAACCTGACCGGCAACCAGATCGGTGTTTTGCTGGCGGACTACCTGTTGACCCGCAAAAAGTCCTTGGATAGCCTGCCTGCCCAAGGGGTGTTCATCAATACCATAGTGACGTCAACCTTAGGAGAGCGGATCGCCGAGGCTTATGGTCTGAAGATTATTAAAACGCTAACGGGCTTCAAATATATCGGCGAGCAGATGAACGGTCTGGAGGAACAAGCTCCGGCGGCAGAAAAAGAGGCCTTCGTTTTTGGCTATGAGGAAAGCAATGGCTTTCTTGTGGGCGATTATGCCAGAGATAAGGATGCAATAGGGGCGGCCTTGATTTTCTGTGAGGCGGCAGCTTATTGGCTGGCCCGGGGCAAAACACTGGTGGACAGGCTGGAAGAGCTTTATCAAGCATACGGTTATTATTTGGATGCCTTGGATACCTTTACCTTCCGGGGCCGGGAAGGCCAGATGAAAATGGACGGCTTTATGGATAGCCTGCGGCAATCCGGCGAAACAGCTCTGCCGGCAGTAAGGGCGGTGGAGGATTACAGTTTAGGTTTATATGGTTTGCCTCGGGAGAACGTACTGCGCTTTGTGCTGGAAGAAGAGGCCTGGGTGGCTGTACGGCCCTCGGGGACGGAACCTAAGTTGAAAATTTATTATTCCGTGGCCGGCGAAGACCGGGAGCAGGCTCAGGTAAAGCTGGAGCAATTAAAGAAAATTATGCATGAGCTTATTGAAAAATAGACAGCAGAATGAATCAGAATAAAATGAATGAAGATGCAGGTAGGAAAAGATGAAGCAATGGGAAGTAACCCGGCTGGGCAGCAAAACGATCCGTTTCTCCCACCCTCAAAGTACATATATTTTTGATTTTTGTCATTCTTGTACTTTTGATTTGAATAGGCCGCCGGATCAGGATTTTCTGCAAAAAGCGGAAAAAGTCATGAAGGATACGGAAAAGGGACTTCATGTCAACGGTCATGAGGATAGGATGGCCGGCCAGTTTTGGCTGCGCAATCCGGATTTGGCTCCGGATAAGGAAATCGGCGGGGCTATCAAAGAGGCAATCCAAAGATGCAAGGGTATTGCCGCCGCTGTCCATGAAGGCCGCATTTGCAATGAGGCAGGCAGGCCCTTTCGCTACTTGGTGGTAGTTGGTGTTGGAGGATCCCAATTGGGTTTTCAGTTTATTGCCAGAGCCTTAGCCAAAGATAGTTTCAGGCTGCAGCCCTTTTCATTGGACAATACGGATCCGGAGACGGTGGACATGCTGATCCGCAATATTGGACCGGCCCATTTGGCTGAGACATTATTTGTCATGGCCTCGAAATCCGGCAAGACGACGGAAATCAAAAACAGCTATAAAATTCTTGAAGGCGTCTATGCTGGTTTAGGCTTGCAGTTTAGCAAGCATGCCATTGCCATAACTATGGCCGATACGGAGCTTTATCATTATGCAAAAAACCAGGGTTGGCTGGATATTTTCCCTGTCTGGGAGTGGGTCGGGGGGCGTTTTTCCGTATTATCGCCGGTAGGCCTTTTGCCTTTGGCCTTATTGGGCATGCCGGTAGATAGCCTGCTGGCAGGCGCCAGGGCAATGGACGAATTAACCCGCAGCACCGATTACCATGAAAATCCGGCCATGCTGCTGACTCATTACCTGTTGATGCAGTCTATTGACCAAAAAAAGCAAAACATGGTGGTCCTTCCGTATAAAGATAGATTGGAGCTTTGGGGCCGGTTTTTGCAGCAGCTTTTTATGGAGTCTTTAGGAAAAACGCTGGAGAAGGAAGGAAGCAGCCAGTGTTTTGGGCTGACGGTGTACGGCAATAAGGGTACCACCGATCAACATTCCTATATCCAGCAATTGCTGGCCGGCCATAACGATTTTTTTGTCCTGTTTTTCAGCGTTCTTCAGCAAGCTGGGGAAGTGCAGCAAAGGGTGGTGGAAGAAGGCGGCATTACCATGGGGGATTATTTGCTGGCCTTTTGCCATGGTACTATGAAAGCTATGGCCAATCAGGGCAGGGAAAGCATGCTGATTACTTTAGATAAACTGGATCCTTTTTCTTTGGGCGGGCTTGTTGCTCTGTTTGAGCGGGTGGTAGGCTATTATGCCGCTTGCGTTGGCATCAACCCCTATGATCAGCCTCAGGTGGAGGAAGGCAAAAGGAGCGCCAATGATATTATCCGGCTGAAAAAGAAACTTAATAGCTTGCTGGAAAACGGTGACGGGCAGCAGAGCAAGGACGCCCTATGCCTGGAGTATTTGCAGCAGAGCTTTCTGCCAGGTGAATACAATGTATTGTATTATTTACTGCATCAAATGAAAGAAGCAGGTCAAGTCAGCATAGAGCAGGCAGAATTGGATAAACTTTTAGGATAAGAGATTTGATAGTAAAAAGATAGAGGAGATAAGATATGCCTTCAGATAAACATAATGTCATCCAATTTCCCGCTAATGATGAGACTGCAGCCGGCGAAGCGGGGAAAGAGCGGGAAGATAAAGCGGGCGCAGGCAATCCTAATGTAGCCCGGGCTGTGGTGGCTCAGGGCAAGGTGCAGGCGGCGGCCATCATCGGCAAAGATATCATCAACGAAGCTATCCGGCTTCATGGCTTGCTGCCTTTGGCGGCGGCGGCTTTAGGGCGGGGCCTTATGGGTGCCGTTTTGCTGGGGCTGAATTTAAAAGATCAGGACAGCCTTACTTTGCGTATCAAAGGCGATGGTCCTTTGGAAGGGCTTTTGGCTCAGGCCCGCCCCGGCGGTCAAGTCCGGGGATACGTAGGCAATCCCGGGGTGGAATTGCCGAAAAACGCCCAGGACAAGCTGGACGTTGGCGGCGCCGTAGGACATAACGGCTTTCTTTATGTGACAAAGGATATGGGGTTGAAAGAGCCTTATACGGGAACCTCCGCATTAGTAAGCGGTGAAATTGCCGAAGATCTGGCGGCCTATTTTCTTCATTCCGAGCAAACCCCTTCGGTAGTTTCTTTAGGAGTGCTGATTGATGTGGATGGCAGTTGCCTGGCCGCCGGCGGTTTCCTGATTAAAGCGTTGCCCGGGGCCGATGATCAAACCTTAGCGGAGATGGAGCATTGGCTGGAGGTGCTGCCGCCGGTATCCGCCTTGGCTATGCAGTTGGGAGACGCGGTGGAGTTGCTGCAGGCCCTGTTCCCTAAGGAGGAACTGCAGGCTTTGACCTTGGAGACCTGGAATTTTAGCTGTGATTGCAGCCGCCAACGGATGGAAAAGGCCTTGATAAGCTTGGGAGAACAGGAATTAAAGGATATTTTGGAGGAGGATGGCAAATCTCAGCTGCGCTGCAACTTTTGCAACAACACCTTTGACTTTTCGGCCAATGATCTGGCGGATTTGTTAGCTGAGGCGAAAAAAAGAAGCCGGACTTAACCGGTTGCCGCCGCCATATATTATTCCTTGACAGATGAAGCCTGAATGATTAAGTTTTAAAATAGGCAAATATCAACTAGCAGGGGGCGGTAATTATGTTAAAAGCTACTATTGTTGGCGGGTACAATGCACCCAGCAAAATGCTGCAGCGGAGAATTGGCGGTATTTTAAAAGATATAGCAAGCGTAGATATCTGCCTTTTTGACGAATTGGATAAAAATGAATCCGATATTTATATTGCCTATTCCCATGGAATTAGATATGAAAAGCTCAGGTCAAAGTTTCGCAGCGAAAATAAAAAGCTTATAGCCGCCGAATTGACCCTTTTGCCAATTGGCATTCGCATGCTGAAAGCCATAAAAAAAGGATCTCGGGTTGGGGTTGTGGCAGAGCATTTGCGGTGCGCCAACTACTTCTTGGGAGAGATCCTGAAAGCAGGCGTACTTGATTATCATTTTTTTGCAGGCAAAATTACCGATATGAAAAGGATGAATGTGGACGTCTTTGTCATACCGGAAGAATTGCTTGATCTTGCCGACGAAAGCGCTCTGCAGGGAAAAAATGTTTTGCCTATTCCCCGTACGATAACGGCTTCCTGTTATGCCGATTTGATTAATGCGGCTATGGAAAATTAATTGATAATATACTCTTAATATTTTAAATAAGCATATTGCAACGTAATGAGTTTTGTTTTATAATCAAATTGTGGTAAAGTTTACAAGAGCCCCTTGGTAAAAAATAATATTTGTTAAAGGCTAGTGTGGAGCCTGCATAACGTATTGTTTATGTAGGCTTTTTCTATTTTCAGGCTTCCGTTTTCTACAGTAGCGCTAGGAAATTGGGTTTGCCTGCAAATATGAAGGACAGCGGGGGGAAAAAGACAATTCTATAGCTTTATAGCAGATTTATAGGTAAGTGTGGAACCTACATAAATAGCTCAATTTATGTAGGCTTTTTTATTTTCCGAAAGGAGATGAAGGAATGAGGCTATGGGAAACCGTTATCAGTGAAGAGGAGCGCTTGATCTACGAAAAAGCCGGCTATGGAACGCAAAGGGTTTACTTAGGCAAAAAACCGGCTCTTCTAATCATCGATGTGACTCAATCCTTTACGGGGGGCCCCTCGCCGGAACAAGCGGAATCCTACGCTACCAGTTGCCCGGGGGCTTGGGAGGCAGTAGATGCCATCAGACAACTTCTGTATATCTGCCGCAGTGCAGGAATAACCATTGTATATACTACCGGAAATAGGGCGCAGGAAAAGTTTTTCGGAGGGGCTACGATAAGGACACGTACACAGAAGGACCTTAAACCTGAAGGAGACCGGGTACCCATATGTATCATGGCACAGGAAAATGAGCTTGTACTTAAAAAGAATAAAGCCAGCGCCTTTTTTGATACTCCCTTGGCTACGTATTTTCACAAGGTGGGTATTGACAGCATTTTGGTAACGGGTACTTCTACATCAGGCTGTGTTAGGGCTACGGTAATTGACGCCTTTTCCCATGGTTTTCATCCGCTGGTGGTGGAAGAGGCTACCTTTGACCGGTCCTCGACCTTACATCTGGTAAATTTGTTTGACATGAACGCCAAATATGCCGACGTGATCACTCTGGAACAAGCTGTTGCACTGATTTTTTCGTGGGAAAAGTCCGGGGAGGTGGAAAGAGTGGAGAGATGAAACAGTTCAACACTTGTGAAAAGGGAGGGATAATGATGGAACCGGAACTGAGAAAAAAACTGGAATTAGGGTTTGCTATACTAATTTTTATATTCTTTGCAGCCTTTCTTATCATCGGCATAACTTATCCGCCCAGGCCAAAGGAGCTGCCGCTGATGGTCGATATTATCGGGTTATTGCTAACGGGCAGCATAATCTTTTCCGTGATCAAAAAGCCGGCCGCTTCCTATAAAAAACCGGACCGGCCTATGAATTGGCGGGCTGTCAGCCTGGGCTTTGGCAGCATGCTCCTCTATCTGATTCTTACCTATTTTATCGGCATGACCCTCTCATCTTTTGTGATTGTGTATGGTTGCGGGCTGGCTTTTGGCGCCAAAAACAAAAAGACGCTGACCATTGTCTCTCTTGCTTCGGTAGTGGTTGTGTATCTGCTCTTTGGAATGTTGCTGAAGGTCAGCTTGTACCATGGCATCTTTTTCGGAGGATAAGAAAACATGGTTGATTTATATGAGATGAGAAGAAGAGGAGGTTATTGCTTAGATGGAATCAGTTGTATTGCAAGGCTTACTTTCATCCCTGGCCCCCACTTCGATAATAGCAGTTTTAGTTGGCGTATTCGTCGGCATTGCTGTTGGCATTGTGCCGGGGATTGGTGCGGGAGTTGGGCTATCTTTGCTTTTGCCCATCATATTCAACGTCCCGCCGCTGATCGGTCTTATGCTGCTTTTAGCTCTGTGGGCCTCTGACGGTTATGGCGCTTCTATTTCTTCGATCCTTTTGAACGTGCCCGGGGGAGCCGGAGCTGTGGCTACCTGCTTCGACGGCCATCCTATGGCTCAACAGGGTAAAGCCGGTGAAGCAATCGGGATTTCCATGGCCTCCTCCATGCTTGCCGGCATTCTGGGAACCTTCGTCCTAATGCTGGCCGCTCCTCCCCTGGCGAAGCTGGCCGTAAAGATAGGGCCTGCCGAGTATACTATCATGGCCATATTAGGCATGACTTTGATCGGGGGCATGGCGGGAAAAAACAGGATCAAAGGTTTGGTTTCCGCTATTATCGGCCTGATGGTGAGTTTTATCGGTTATGACCTGACCACTGGGTTTGTACGCTATAATTTTGGTTCCGCCTACTTATTTGACGGCATTGAGTTTGAATTAGTTCTGATTGGTTTCTTTGCCATAGGCGAACTGATGCAAGCCGGTGAAGAGGGGGGAACCGTAGCCGAGTTTGGCAAGATGACGGGTACCGTTATGGGAGGGTTCAAAGAAGCCCTAAAGCGCCCGATGTCAATTTTACGATCTTCTCTGGTAGGCGTCGTTATGGGCGTACTGCCCGGAATTGGCATTACCATTTCCAGCATGGCTGCCTATGAAGTAGAGAAGAAATTTTCCAAGACGCCTGAGAAATTTGGCACAGGGATGGTAGAAGGAATTATCGGGCCGGAAGCGGCCAACAACTCTTGCCAGCCTGCTGCTTTAATTCCTACTCTTACTTTGGGTATTCCCGCAGGAAGCACTTCGGCGGTTTTTTTGGGAGCCCTGATCATGTATGGACTGACTCCGGGAATGGACCTTTTTACCAATAAAGCTCCTTTGGTTTGGGCAATGATGTGGGGTATTATCGTGGCCAGTATTGCCTATGTGTTGGTTGGCCTTATTTTTGCCAACTGGTTTGCCAAATTGACTATCCTGCCGATTGAGTATTTGGTTCCCTGTACATTGGTTACCTGCTTTATTGGCGCCTTTGTCACGACCAATAGTTTCTACGATCTGGTGGTAGCTTTCCTGTTTGGCCTGATTGGTTATGTCATGGCTGTCCTTAAATATCCTCCGGCGCCGGCTATCCTGGGTGTGGTTCTGGGACCTATCCTTGAGAAGAACTATTTCCGGGCTTTACTTTTATCCGACGGCTCCCACAGAATCTTTTTCAACGGCACTCTGGCAATATGTCTTTGGTGCATACTGGCCCTAATTCTCTTTGCGCCTCTTCTTTTCAAACTATTTAAGAATCGCAAAGAGGCGAAACTGCTTCGTAATCTCTAGTTTTCCCAAATAAGTTAGCTAGGAGGAGAAATGATGAGGAAACACATTTGGCAGAAGGTTTTGGCTATCAGCTTAATTGTCATCCTGTCTCTAACCCTGGTTGGATGCGGTGATAACAGCGCTAAAAACATCGAAGATTATCCGACAAAGAGCATCACCGTCATGGTTGGATTTAATCCGGGCGGTGGTGTGGATACAGCCGTAAGGGGAATTCAACCCTATCTTCAAAAATATATCGGTAAGACGGTTCTTGTGGAGAACAAACCAGGCAATCAGGGCCTTATCGCTATGAACTACGTAGGCGAGCAAAAGCCTGACGGTTACACCTTGATAGCAACAACCAATGCCATGAGTCTCAATGCTATGATTTTTCCCGAATCCTATAAGTTGAAGGCCGCTCCGGAAGAAGCATTGATTCCTATTTATAGCTGGGTTAATGGCGATGGTAACGGTATCTTTGTTTCCCAAGAGTCTGCTATTAAGACCTGGGACGACCTGGTTGCCAAGGCCCAAACAGAAGAAGGCATCAAGATTGCAGGATCCGGTATAGGTTCCACCGATCATATTACAGCTATTACTCTCACCAAGATCTATGGCGGCAAATGGACCTTCGTACCCATGGATAGCGCCGGTGAAGTAGCTTCCGCTGTATTAGGCGGTCAGGTTGATGCAGGCAGCAGCTCCCCGGGCGCCGCCAGCCTGGACCCCAGCCGGGTGAACATGCTTGCCGTGACCCTGAAAGAAAGGGCTGAAAAATGGCCTGATGCGCCTACATTCATTGAACTGGAAAAACCCGAGCTTTATATCCTGTTTGTGATTGGCCTGATGGCTCCTGCCGGGACGCCCCCCGAAATAATCGCTAAGTTGGAAGAAGCTATGGATCAAGCCCGCAATGACCAGGCTTTCATTGACTGGGCTGAGAATGCCAAGCAGCCTATCGGTAAGGAGGGCTGGAGAGCTGAGACTTACAAATCTTATTTAACCGATTACCAAAGCAATATGAAGGCCCTGATCCCCGACATACAAGAGGCCCTTAAAGCTGCCCAGGGCGGGCAATAAGCCGGGTGTGTGTGCAATCTCTCAAGCTAAATATTTGAATCATGGGTTAGTAGGGAACCTATAAGAAGCTAAATGCTTTTTTAGGTTCCCTTTTTAATTTAGCAAAAATGAAAGGAGCTATTAAAATGCCAAGAGATTTAAGAACATTTCTGAAAGAACTGGAAGCAGCCAATGAAATCGTCACTATTAGCAAAGAGGTTGATCCCTTGAAAAATCTGGCCGGCTTGGCCTGGCAGGGCGAAAATAAGCTCGGCAAAGCTACGTTTTTTACGAACTTAAAGGGTTTCCCCGGATGGAGGGCGGTGAGCTATGCCGACGCCAGCCGTAAACGGCTTTCTATGGCTGTTGATACTACCCCCCGGGAGTTTATTCCGACAATGAATGAAATGTTGAAAAAAGGTCCTACTAAAAAGCAGTTGGTTGCTGAGGGCCCCGTACAGGAAGTAGTTAAAATCGGAGCTGAAGCCAGCCTCTATGATTTGCCCATCCACATCATGTCAAACCTTGACGCCGGTCAGTATATGGGTGGGGCTATGGCGGTAATCAAGGACCCGGAAACGGGGATCCAGAACGTATCTCTTCACCGCCACCAGGTCAAAGGCAAAGACCGTCTCGGTGTTTTGATTCATCCCGGCCGCCATATGGATATGATCTATCAAAAATATGAGGCGAAAAATGAAAAAATGCCCATTGCTCTCGTTATCGGACATCATGCTACCTATTATTTAACCTGCTGCTGGACCTTCCCCTTCGGAGTGGATGAATTCGAAATGGCCGGAACATTCCTGGGCGAGCCGGTGCGCACGGTGAAATGCAAGACGGTGGATCTGGAAGTACCGGCTGATGCGGAAATCATTATTGAGGGATATATGCTGCCTCATGTCCGGGAAGAGGAAGGACCTTTTGCCGAGCATACCGGATACGCCAGGGCCGGGGCGGGGCTTAACCCGGTCATCGAGATAACGGCCATCACCCACAGGACAGATGCGATCTACTATGCCCTTCAAGGCGGCAAGCCGATCGCTTCGTCACAGATCCTGGATGGGCTGCCCATGGAAGTTGTTATCTACAATCGGGTTAAAGATGTGGGCGGTTTCGTGGATATCAAAGACGTTGTGGCTATCCCCTGCGCCGGCGGCAGCCATATTATCGTTGTGCAGATTACGCCGAAAATTCAAGGGGAAGCCAAAGACGTAGCCATGGCTGTTCTTTCCAGCACCTACCTCCATCCCAAGATTGCCATGGTTGTGGATGATGATATCGATCCCCATGATAACAAAGAACTGATCTGGTCTTTGTCAACCCGGGTCAATCCCGAGAGAGACGTATTCATTGTCGGGGGAACCCATGGCCATCATCTTGACGCCTCACTACCCTTGCTTACTCCTCCGGGAACCCATCCCCAAATCCGCAGAGGCTCTAAAATGGGTATCGATGCGACGAAGCCGCCCCTGACCGAGCCCGATGCCCGGGATCACTTTACCAGAAGCCATGCAATGGGGTCGGATGTATTTGATATCAATGATTTTCTAAAGTAGCCCGCCCTATAGTTTGCGGCGTTTATTCCTTAGGGGGTGAACGCCTCTTTTTACAATTCAAACAATGGAAGCAGGCCTTATTTGATTGCCGTAAAGCATATGTTTAGTTGATAGCAAAGAGAGGAAGGAACATGAGAATTATTGTAGGAATAAGCGGCGCCACCGGCGGGATTTATGGGATAAGGATCTTGGAGGAACTGAAAAAACAAGGAGTGGAGACACACCTGGTTATCAGTAAATGGGGCAAGGAAACAATTTTACAGGAGACGAAATATTCTCTGGAGCAGGTTAAAAGTTTGGCTGAGTTTACTTATGATGAGGACAATCTGGGAGCCCCGATTTCCAGCGGCTCCTTTAAGAACGAAGGTATGATCGTAGCCCCTTGCAGTATGAAAACCCTGTCGGGTATAGCCAACGGTTATACCGGAGGGCTTTTGATCAGAGCGGCCGATGTGGCAATCAAAGAAAAACGCCGGGTGGTGCTATTGGCTAGAGAAACCCCCTTAAGCCCGATTCATCTGGAAAATATGCTGAAGCTGGCCCAGATCGGGGTAACAATTATGCCGCCGGTTCCCGCTTTTTACACACATCCTCAAACCATTGATGAAATGATTGCCCAAACAACCGGGCGGGTTTTGGATCAATATGGGCTGGAGGCAAGCAATTTAAAAAGGTGGTCATAAAAGACGAGGTGTTGGCGGCATGAAAGGCAACCTGAAAAAAGTGTTGGTTTTCTTTATGCTAATGGGGGTCGTTAATTATTTTCTCATTTTTAAGACCGAGCTGAGCAGGGAGGCTATTTTAAGCCTTGACGTTTTCTTTTTAGCCGTTTTTTTATGGTCTACGGAGATAATTCATCCGACGTTGACTGCGCTGCTTATTTTTTGTTTATTGCCTATTTTTAAGATTCTCCCTCTGGAAGATGCATTTATGGTGATGGGAAACTCTATTATCTGGCGGCTCTTAGGGATCTTTGTGATGACAAAAGGGATGGAGGCTACGGGTTTAGCTCAACGGATCGCTCTCAGGATTCTCAATATGGCTAAAGGGA
Organism: Clostridia bacterium; assembly: GCA_018436095.1. Classification (GTDB taxonomy): domain Bacteria; phylum Bacillota; class Peptococcia; order DRI-13; family UBA5745; genus WRMS01. The sequence goes on from JAHDMJ010000008.1 coordinate 107,865, forward strand.
ATCTTTATTATCTTCTCTTAATGATGGAATTGATCACCTTCATTTTCGTTTTTCTTGTTCCGGCTGCGGCAGCCCGCACTGCCATATTGGCTTCGGTTTGCCTTGGCTTGGTGCAAAAGCTGGATAACGGCCGGGACCATAATTTTGCTAAAGCAGCCTCCATTATCATTGCCGTCACTTCAATGGTGACTTCCAATACAATTATTGTGGGAGCTTCAGCTACGATCTATGCCATAGGTTACCTGGAAAAGAATTTGCATTACAAAGTGACCTATCTTTCCTGGCTGCAATCGAATTTGCCTCCAAACCTTTTGATCCTTATTGTCATTTATGTTGTGATAGTGAAGCTTTTTCCTTTTAACGGTAAACTGGAGGGAAAAGAAGAGATACTTAAAGCGGAGTTGCAAGGGTTAGGGCCAATGAGCCCGGCTCAGTGGAAAATGGTTATTTATTTAGGACTTCTTTTATTTGCTTGGCTGATAGGCTTGGATTATTCCCTGCCGGTAGAATTTATGGCCGGGACGCTGCTTTTTTTACCGGGGATTGGTGTGCTGGACCGCAAGGAGTCTTTCAAGGCTTTGGATTGGGAATCAATTATACTCTTTGGCTCAGGCCTGGCTATGGCCGAATCATTGAATAAGACTGGCGGAATCAACTACCTGGTACAAAATCTCGGCGGCCTTTCGGGGTTAAATGAGATTACAGCAATTATCGGTATTGTTCTGATAACTGTAGCCGTAAGGCTGGGGATGGCCAACATGACCGGGGTTGTGGCTACTTTGCTGCCGGTATTTACTTCACTGTCCTTTGCCCTGGGATTTAATCCCGTTTGGGCTTGTACAGTCTGCATTATGGCCAGCAGCCTGGGCATTCTGGTTCCTTCTCAGTCCATGTCTATGCTTACTACCTATTCCTATGGCTATTATACTTCCAAAGATATGTTCAAAACAGGAATTCTGGTAATTCTGGGCTATGGGCTGATCATAATGGCAACGTCCCATTTTTATTGGCCTTATCTGGGGTTGCATGCGTTGCCGTAAAAGAGCGCGTTTTTGCTATAGAGATAAACTCAAAAAGGGTCAGGAAGAGGCTGGCATAAGCCGTCTTTTCCTGACCTTTAAGTAAATATTGATGATACGCAGAACTTTAGATTTAGGCTTTTTCTTCGGCGTTTTCCCAGACAGCCAATAGAGTCAGTTCGGTGGGACTGAGATTCTCCCCATGATACCTCAGATAGAAGGTATAGCCGGGACAGATTTCCTCCACCATACGGGGGATTTTCCAGACATCTTCATTATTATGATAAAGAGACAGAGCAAGCTTCGGTTTGCTTTCTTTAATTTTAGCGGCTGCCCCCCGCAAGGCTTGCTGTTCTGAACCTTCAATATCCATCTTAATCAGAGTGACCGGTTCCTGAATATCCTGATCGATGGTTACGGCTTCCACGGCTATAGAGCCTTGATCGGTAAGAACGTTGGCGGAAATATCCGCAGCATGCTCCTGAATATACATGCGGCCGGGGTGGTCTGAGGCTCCCTTTTGGCAATAAACAATGTTCTCGTAGCCTTTGAGATTTTCCTGGAGCATTTGCATCGTACGGGGTGAGATTTCATAACAATAGAAACGTTTATAATTTGCACCATAGACTGAAATATAATCTTTAACCGTATCGCCGGTATAAGCGCCCAAATCAACCATCACTTCTGACTGGCCGCATTTCATGATATCCATGTCAAAATAGCTTTTATATAAAGTTTCCTTAACCACCCGGAGAGTTTCCGTATCAAAGCTGTACCAGTTGTTTACGAAAGCAAAAAGTACCAGCCGGGAGCGGTAGTCTGCCAATCGCTGATAGAGCCACATGAAATCCTCATAATGATCATGCAGGGCTTTGGCCCGGTTGGCCAAGACGCCATCATCGCCGGCAGATATGTTCAGCGTTCCCCAAAAGCCATATTTTTTGAAATAGTCCTCCAGAATTTTTTGAATGCGGTCCGGCAGGGCTTTATAAAGAAGATTCAGCCGCAGCCGGATTTGCTCTTCGGGTTGAGCGCCGATTTCCTGCATCATCCGCTGGAATTGCAGATCTAAAGGATAAAGATTTCCTTGCTTTTCTTGATTAGTATATTGTTGAATATTCACGTAGCGTCACCTCCTCACTATGGTATTCCGGTGAAGGGGAAATAGTACATATGCCGGAAGTATTGCCAAACTTTGCAATGGCTTGTGATCGGTGATTTTGCTTAATGAGTGTGGGGAAGGTATGGGAGAAAATCAGGAGTTAATTGATTTATAGTATGCCTGCCGCCATAGTTTAGAGAAATCTGCAGCTGGATGGGACTGGGAGAGCGGCCGGCGGTGGTGTGTAAATGGTTGACAAATGGTGGAAGGGAGTATACTTTATACTCAAGAGGCTATAATGGGAGAGTTTTGCTGGCAATTGAAGCTTTACGCGGCTATTGGCGTGGGAATTATTTTCGAAGAAAAGATAGTTCTCGCCAGTGCGAACCCTAAGCGGCCATCGATTTCCTGGAACCTTCGCACTAAAAATTACGTAAAAAGATATGTTTTATGTGGTTGAAATCCAGTGTTTTATGGATATAGATAATTGCAAAGCCTATATATAGGCGGAGAAGGAGTTGGTGTGCCTATATATAGCAGTGTCGCTCTCTGCGGAGAGCGTGGATTGAAATACTGGTACTTAGACAAATGCGGCATGACCTATGAGTGTCGCTCTCTGCGGAGAGCGTGGATTGAAATTGCAGGAAAACGGCGTCGGTATATCGGTAGCCAGGTGTCGCTCTCTGCGGAGAGCGTGGATTGAAATTCCAATCAAGGGCTTTGTTATCGATTTGTTGGCGTGTCGCTCTCTGCGGAGAGCGTGGATTGAAATATAGGGTCAAGCAAAAGCCGCCTGACGGTCTGCGTGTCGCTCTCGGAAAGCGAGAATTTAAATGCTAAGCCTCGTATCAATTTTATTTATTGGTACGAGGCTTTGTTTATAATAATGGAACCAGAATACCCGTTTACAGTCCTTTTTTGAGAGAAGGATTAATATAATATGTTTGTGAAATTTTCTCTAGTAACAGAATGATAATATCAAAAGTGAGGATGAGACCTTGTTAGGATTTAAACTCGAATCAAAGCGCGGGGGAAAAGTAACTTTAAATGGTGAGATTATTACTGAATCATGTTTTGAAGAAGATAACGAGTGTGAAAGCTATCTTATTTTGAATATGAAGTATTCAGATGCCATAAGAGAATTAGGTGTATTGGAGATATTGGGCGAAAGAAATTGCATAAAATATATTCAAATTGAATCAATGAATGAAATAGCTAATTTAATGGTTTTAAAAGAGATAAAAACTGAACTATGCTACCATCCAAGTCCTGATAATAAACTCGTCATAAATTTCTGGGGCGATATTAATTTTGTGGAGTGGAATAAGGGGTACACAATTCGTGAATTTGTATATAAGTTGAGGGAAATTATAGAATCGGATAATCAAATTAAAATTACTATATTTTATGGAGAATATTCAAAGAATGAAGCAGCCGGCGAAATAAGCGGTATAGAATTTGTAACGACCGATGTATGCCTGGACGCTAGCTTTGGAGAAAATGAAGAGAAATTATTGCAATTGCTTCATGAGTATTATTTGAAGGCACATCAAGATCTAATGCATAAAAATGGCTCCATTGTTTTTGAATTTGAAATAGATAATGACTTCATGATTCCTTGCCGACAATATTTAGACTATTTTATTCAGTTTTTAAGAGATATTGGAATTGAGGCCCAAAGTAATTCGTATGAATATATAAATCAATTACTCTTTGAAGTTATACCACAAGACAAAGAAACTGCGTTAAATAATATCAAAGAGAGTCTGATCATATACTTAAGTTTGATCAATAATCCTGACATTGAAACTTACGATGCCTATGATAATGTAGCATATACTCAGCTTAAAGCAAATATCAGCCATCTGAAAAGCCAGCTCATGCTGGCTCAGGCTACTATAGAGCAAAAGCAGATGGCAATCAATATGATGAAAAGTATAGTAATCAAAGATAAAAAAGAAGATACGAATAAAAAAGAAGTGGAATTGCTGCAAGGTGTTATTACTTTAGGGGAAGTTGACTGCAAAGTGTTTAAAATAAATTTGGGACAGCTACTGAAACTTTTGATGAGAAGGTAAGGGGCCAGTACATAAAGTGTAGCCAAAATCGTTAGTTGCTAACTGATTCCCCGTAAAATTAAACAATACGGCTACCGTCACTTTGCCCTGGCATCAGTGCCAGGATTAATGTTTGCCAGCGGGACTGTATCAAAGATATTAGAGTCATGCGTAGTACTGGTTGTGATGGTACTGGTTGATCCAGGGTTTAGCTGAAAGCAGAGGCTAACACTCAAAAATCGAACTTGTGCGGGACTTTGACCCGAAAAAGGGGAAAACCTATTTCTATTCTTCTTAATTTGATTGGCTTTTTACTGTATGGTTTAATTTTACGGGAACTCAGACTCCACAGATTGCTACAAAAGCACAAAAAAAGACGCCCTTACTGAGCGTCTGTATTGATTATACAATCATGGAATTCTATGGGGATCAGAAAAAAACCAGACTACTGAGCCCGTTGTACTTTGCCGGAACGGAGGCAGCGGGTGCAAACCCGAAGCTTTACGCTTTGGCCGTCAACATTGGCCCGGACAGGCTGAAGATTGGGTTTCCAAACCTTCTTAGTACGGATATGAGAATGGCTGACTTGCATGCCAACGGATTTTCCTTTGCCGCAAATATCGCATTGAAAAGACATTAACTCCACCTCCTTTAGGCTTATCACTAAAGCATTGTACCAAATATAAAAAGGAAATGCAAGGATAAAAATTATCATATTTGTGTTTTCTGAGCATAAGCTTGGTTATGGGACATCTTTTAGGGTGGCTGAGCGGACATTCTTGCGGGAGGAATCATTATGCTGATCAAGGTTTCGGAAATGAGAGATATGGAGGTTATCAGTCTCCACGATGGGCGGCGTCTGGGACCTATCATGGATATAGAAATGGATTTGGATGAAGGCAGGATATTAGCCTTGATTCTGCCGGAGGAACCTGCGGGAGGTTTTAGCTCCCTGTTTCGGAGTGCCCGGGAGCTTTGGATTCCCTATGAGCAAATTTACCGTATAGGAGAAGACGTGATTCTGGTGGATATTACTGGCGAAATTTTAACGCCGGTTCCGGAACAAATGCGGGAAAGAGAAGAGGATAAAGCCGACGAAGAAGATGAGTAGTTTTTGCAAAAATCATCCATTTTTGCTCTTGACACAACTATATCTAGTTGTTATGATTGTATCGGACACTATACCAATAGTTGAAAAGCCGATATATAAGGAGGAATAATCTTGCTTTGCCCATATTGCGGACACGATGATTCCAAGGTTTTAGAAACCAGAGACAGTGAAGATGGCAGCGTTATCCGGCGTCGGCGGGAATGCATTTCCTGTCAGCAGAGATTTACCACTTTTGAGCGGCTGGAAGAAGTCCACTTGTGGGTGATTAAGAAAGACGGCAGCCGCCAGCGTTTTGATGTGCAAAAAGTATTGAGCGGTATGCTGCGGGCTTGTGAAAAACGACCGGTTTCTACGGAGCTTCTGGAAGAGACGGCCCAAGCTATTGAGAGAGACCTGCGGCAGTCTTCGGGCTCCCGGGAGTTTCCCACTATCCTCATCGGCGAAAAGGTCATGGAGCGGTTGAAAGAAATTGATGAAGTCGCCTATGTTCGCTTTGCCAGTGTATATCGGGAGTTCAAAGATATCAATACCTTTTTGCAAGAAATTCAAGATCTGCTTACCCGGGAGCAAAACCATCGAATATGAATGGACAAGCCGGCTACTATTTTTTTGGAGGCGAGGGCATGCTTACCCAAATTCGTAAAAGGGACGACAGGATCGTGCCTTTTAATGAAACAAAAATTACTAATGCAATTTTCAGGGCCGCCCAATCTGTGGGAGGCGAAGACCGTCAGATGGCTATGGAAGTCACGCTGGATGTTATCAGAGAATTAAAAAAAATGCCGGCGGATCACATTTTTTCTGTGGAAGAGGTTCAGGATGCTGTAGAAAAGATTCTTATCGAACAGGGCCATGCCAAAACGGCTAAGGCCTATATTCTTTATCGGGAAAAACGCTCTATGGTGCGGGAAGGCCGGACAGAGCTGATGGATGCGGTGGCGGAGATCCTGAAAGAGACCAACCGGGACAATGCCAATGTGGGCAATTCTCCTTCCGCCAAAGTATTGCAGATTTCTGAAGCGGCCTCAAAGAATTACTATCTGAAACGGGTAGTCCCGCCGGCAGAAGCTACAGCCCATCAAGAAGGTGACATCTATATCCACGACCTGTCCTGGTACGGCAAAACTTTTACCTGCTTGCAGATTCCTTTGGACAGGCTGTTGCGGGACGGCTTCAACAACGGCCACGGTTATATCCGGCCTCCTAAAGGGATTAAGACGGCGGCAGCTCTAGCGGCTATTATCCTCCAGAGCAACCAAAACGATATGCATGGCGGTCAGTCTTTTGCTTATTTCGACCGGGATATGGGACGTTATGTAGAACTTGAATTTCAGCGGCAGCAGCGGCTGCTCAAAGAAGAACTGGACAAGCTGGGTTTAACGGCAGAAGAAAAAAGAATCAATGAAGTGGCTCTGGAGCGGACGGAAGACGAAACCTATCAGGCCATGGAAGGTTTTATCTACAACCTCAATACCATGCATAGCCGGGCCGGCGCCCAGGTGCCTTTTTCCAGCATCAATTTTGGCACTGATACTTCCTGGAGCGGCCGCATGGTTACGGAAAAATTTCTTTTGGCCTATGAAAAGGGCTTGGGCCGGGGGGAGACGCCCTTATTCCCCAATGCCTGCTTTAAGGTCATGGATGGAGTCAACTACGATCCGGAGGACCCCAATTACGATCTTTTCATTTTAAGCATGAAGGTAGCCTGTTCCCGTTTATTTCCCAATTTTTCTTTCCAGGACTCTTCCTTCAATGCTCCTTTCCATGAGCAAGAAGTGGCCTACATGGGCTGCCGTACCCGGGTGATGAGCGATGTTCATGGTATGGAAGTGACGAATGGCCGGGGCAACTTGTCCTTCACCACCATCAACCTGCCTCGTTTGGCCATTAAGGCCAAGAAAAACATGTCCGGCTTCTGGCAGAGTCTGGACGATACTGTGGATATGGTAATCCGGCAGCTTCTGGCCAGATATGAAGTCCAGAAAAACCTGAAAATGAAAGACTTTCCGTTCCTTATGGGGCAGCATCTTTACGTGGATAGCGAAGATCTGGGCTTCAATGATCCTGTGGAAAAAGCCATTCGTCACGGCACCTTAAGCATCGGTTTCATTGGTTTGGCGGAATGCCTGACTGCCTTGCTGGGCAAGCATCACGGCGAATCCGACAGCGCCCAGGCTCTGGGGCTTTCCATCGTCAGCCATATGAGACAGAGATGCGATGAGGCTACAAAGCAGTATAAGCTTAACTTCAGCTTGCTGGCCACGCCGGCGGAGCAGCTCTCCGGCAAATTCACTAAACTGGATGTAGCACAGTTTGGCATCATCCCCGGCGTAACGGACAAAGAATGGTATACCAACTCTTTCCATGTGCCGGTGGAATTTGAAATTGATGCGCTGAAAAAGATCGCCTTGGAAGGGCCTTACCATAAATATTGCAATGCCGGCCATATTTCTTATGTGGAATTGCCTTCCGCTCCTAAAGGCAATCTGGAGGCTTTTGAAACCCTGGTACGGGCCATGTATGATAATGACATGGGCTATGCCGCCGTCAATTTCCCGGTGGATATTTGCAAGGACTGCGGTCTTAACGGCGTTATTGAGACCAGTGTCTGCCCCAAATGCGGCAGCAAAAATATCAGCCGGGTGCGGCGGATTACCGGCTACTTGTCCACCCTGGACAATTTCAACGACAGCAAGCTGGCAGAGGCCAAAGCCCGCCGGGTACATATGAAGCTGCCTCCTTTTATGCGCACTTAGAGAAATTTGCAATCATTTTGATCGCCAGACCAAAAGACGGGATCTTCGGAACCCGTCTTTTGTTATTACAGGCTTGAGCCCGTCTCTCAGCCTAAATTCCAACAAAATTAAACCATACAATCCTAGAAACATTGTACAGAATCGTCTAAGGGTCACTGCATCCAGCCAAAGACTGGCCGCCACAGACGGTCACTACCCTGCCGCTTTCCGCTGAGGCTAACTGAGCAAAAACAAAAATGCAGATTTGTAGAGACCCCCTAGGGGTAATGGAAGGCAGGAAAATAAGGGAAAAGACAAGGTGTGGCTGATTACCCATCGAAAAGAAATGGTCAGCGAGGCCAGTTGAAACGCATAAAGGAAAGAAAAATTTCTACAGTCGAAATTTTTCCACTGAAGCGTTATAATTAGAATATAAGATTACTAAGGAGATTGTACGTATGCGTATAGCTGGTATTTTGCATGAAAGCGTAGTGGACGGACCGGGAGTACGGTTTGTGGTATTCGGTCAAGGCTGCCCTCATCATTGCCCCGGTTGCCATAATCCCGAAACCTGGATCCTGGAAGGCGGCGAAGAGCGGACCGTCAGAGAGCTGTTGCGGGAGATTCACAAAGCCCCCGGCTGGGTAAAGGGGATCACCCTTTCCGGAGGCGAGCCTTTTTTGCAAGCCCGGGAAATGGCGGAATTGGCCGCCAGGGTTCATCAACAGGGGCTCAATGTGGTGACGTATACCGGCTATACTTATGAAAAATTGCAGGAGATGGCTGGGGAAGATGAAAGTATAGCCCGGCTGCTGGCGGAAACTGATATTTTAGTGGACGGGCCTTTTATTGAGGCCCAAAAGGATATCGGTCTGAGGTTTCGGGGTTCTGCCAATCAGAGAGTCATTGATATGAAGGCCAGCCGCCAGGAGGGGAAAGTCGTGCTGCTGCCGGAAGAAGCGGCGGGCAACGGCTGCGGTAACAGCCACATAATCACCAGCGTCACCGCTGCCAACACCAACAGGACATAAAAGATCAGCTTTTGCCGTATATTTATTTACATTTTGTTTACTTTCACCCAGGGACTCTTGCCCCCATTTTCGCTTGCTTATACTGGTAATCCACCTGAAGAAGTGGTATTATATGTAGATAAATAGTTTGCTTTAGGAGGAAAAATGGCAGGAAGCTGGCGGCAGCATACATGGAGATGGCAAAGCAATCAAGGTATCGATTGGCTGGAGGATAGCTTTTTAATAGACTCCGGCGTGGTGCAGCAGGGCTTTTCCGGGCGGCTGGGCGGTGTTAGCCTGCCTCCTTATGATTCGTTGAATCTAAGCTACAGCTCCGGTGATGAGACTGGGGCTGTTCAGGAAAACCGCCGCCGTTTGGCTCTGGCCTGTGATTTTTCTTTAGAATCCTGGTCCGGTTTGCGGCAGGTTCACGGCACCCGGATAGAGCTGATCACAAAAGCTCAGGCTGGCCTGGGCGTATTGGACCCGGAACCGGCCTTGCTCAAGGCCGACGGCCAGATTACAGCGGAGCCGGGGATAACCTTGGTTACCCAGCATGCCGATTGTATCCCTCTTTATTTTGCAGACCCGGTTAATGGAGCTATTGGCCTGGCCCACGGCGGCTGGCAGGGGACTCTGCAAAATATAGCCGGCGCCATGGTTAAGGCAATGGTTGATCGCCTGGGCAGCAAGTCTGCCGATTTGCTGGTATCTATAGGGCCGGGGGCTGGACCTTGCCATTATGAAGTGGATAAGCCGGTTTTAGACCAGGCAGAGCTCTGTTTTGCTAAGGTGCCCCGGGCATTGGATAAAATTTTAAAGCCTTCCCCTTTGGCAGGCCGGGCCTATTTGGATTTGTGGCAAGCTAATGCCATTTTGCTTGAAGAAAGCGTTATTCTGCCTCAGCATATATCTATTGCCGGTATTTGCACGATTTGTGAGAATCAACGTTTATTTTCGCATCGCCGGGGAGACAGGGGAAGACAAGTTGCATTTATTGGTTTAAGACAAAAATAAAAGTGCTTATAGAGTACTTATTATGGAGATAAGACATTGGCTATGGCATTATCCGGCAGAAAACCGGCAAGAAGAGAAGGGGCTAAAAGACAACCCCTATCAAAAGGGCGGCCTGAATCCAAGGGATTTCAGGAGTCAGCAAGGCTCGCCAGCAAAACATCTGACCGCCGGCAGCAGGACAAGCCCTCAAAAGAGGATATCCGCCGGGAGAGAAAAAAACATCAGCGCCGGTTTAGGTTTGTTATTCTATTCGTAAGCTTGATTTTTTTAGCCGGCGGTTTATATAGCGTGCTTAGCTTTCTGCTGACTTCTTTAGCGGATTTGGATATGGTAAAAACAATGGCCTGGGAATATAGTGCATCGGGCCAGGCTTGGTCTTTCCAACGGGAGCTGATCACCTCCACGGATCAAAGAGGAACTTTAATACCTATTGTCAACGAAGGAGAGCGGGTATCAAAAGGCCTGGAAGTAGCCAGGCTAAACTATCTAGGCGGTACCAGCCTCAATGAAGAAAGCAACAGACGTCTTTATAGTCCGGTAGCAGGGATAGTCTCTTATGAGCCTGACGGCCTGGAGATTATCAGTATGAAAAAGGATTATGAGGAATTGACGGTAGCTCTGCTGGAAGAGAAAATTAATCAGCTAATGCCGGCAACCAAGGAAAACCAGGGGCTGGCAGGCTTGCTGCAGGATAAAATGGCCCAGGAAGGCGGCGAGGACGGGGAAGAGTCAACATCTCCCGAAGAACCTCTTAGTACGGATTCCCTGCCGGGACAAGAGGCCCCTGCTGCTGCAGTAAAGACGCCGCCAAAGGAAGTAGCTGCCGGTACCGTTATTATGAAAATAACGGACAACCTCTCGGATTGTTATGTTTATATTCGTTTGCCTGAGCAGGAGGAAGCCCCTTTAACCGAAGCTGATCCGGTAATCATGCGCCTTGAAGGAGCAGGTGAGGGCAAAGGTACGGTTTTTGAATGCCAGGAGATTCCTGGAGGCTGGGGCATATTGGTGAAATTGGAATCCGGTCTGGAGGCTTTGCGCCACAGCCGGCAGCATCAGCTAACTTTGGTTTTAGGCAGCGAAGATAAAGCTGTGGTCAACCAGGGTACAGTGATAACGAAAAATGGCCAGCAGGGTATTTATGTAGTGAAGAAAAACAAAGTACACTGGCAGCCGGTGCAGGTTTTGGAGGAAAGAGACGGCCTGCAGGTTATTGAAGGTATTGAAGACCAGGAAATTGCAGCCGGCGACATAGTGGTGACCAGACCCTGGGTTGTCTGGGAAGGCATGCGGCTGCGGGGCTAAAACCTGCTCGTTGAAAAATCAAAAGGTTTTTGGGGAAAGGTATAAGGTAGTGACTAATATGACAGCTTCAATAGAAAAAAATTATAGTCAGACGATGGAGGCTTTTGCAGAAGCTTGTAAAAAAGCGGGCAGATCACCTCAGGAAGTAAAGCTTATCGCCGTTTCCAAGTTTTTTTCGGCGGCGGATATACAGCAGGTTTATGATAGGGGCCAGCGCTTTTTTGGGGAAAACAGGGCACAGGAGCTTATGGAAAAGCAGCCGGTTTTACCAAAAGATATCCAATGGCATTTTATTGGACGATTGCAAAGAAACAAAGTAAAATATATAATTGATAAAGCGGCGATGATCCACTCTGTAGATAGCTTGGAGCTGGCCCGGGAAATCAGCCGTCAGGCCCTTCTCAAGAATGTGGAGATGCCGGTGCTGATCCAGGTAAATCTGGGCGGCGAAGAGACAAAAGCCGGATTTGCTGCCGAGGAGCTGCGGGAAGGCCTTGCCGCTATTGCTGCATTACCGGGTCTTGCTGTTCAGGGCTTGATGACCATAGGCCCTTATATGGCAGATCCCGAGGCAACCAGGCCCCTGTTTCGGCAGATGCGGGCCTTGAAGGAAGCAGCAGCCTCCTGGACCATACCGGGGGTGGACATGCGGTATTTATCCATGGGCATGAGCCACGACTATGCGGTGGCTATTGCCGAGGGAGCAGATTTTGTTCGGGTAGGTTCCGCTATTTTTGGCAATCGAGTTTACGAATAAGAATAAATATGCAGACCTGAGATTGGCTAAGGAGGAGCAGAATAATGGGAGTTTTTGATAAGTTTATGGAGGTCATGGGCCTAAGCGACGAAGTAGAAGAAGAGGCCATTGAGGAAAGGGAAGAAACAGCCGACGATTGGGCAGAAAAGAGCCGTCGGAGCAATACTGCCAAAAACAAGGTTGTTCCCATCACTGCCGCAGCTAAAGACGCCTTGCGGGTAGTACTGGTGGAGCCCATTTGCTTCGATGACTGCCAAGTCATATCTGATCACTTAAAAGCAAAACGCAGTGTTATCATTAATCTGGAGGCTTTGGATTTGCCTACCGCCCGGCGGATCATTGATTTTGTAGGCGGTACGGCTTATGCGTTGGATGGCTCCATGCAAAAGGCCGGCGGCAGCATCTTTGTAGCAGTCCCTTCCCATGTGGAGATTACCGGCGATTTATTGAATATTGCTCAGCCTAAAGAGGTTATTCCCTGGATTAACCAGATTCAATATGAAGACTGAGTAGGGATATCTAAGGATAAGGAAGGGTAGGGCTAATTATGGCAAACATCGGTTTTATCGGTTCCGGCATGATGGCGGAGGCTATTATTGGCGGTATGCTGAAGGGTGGTTTTTCCTCTTCAGAAATATGGGGCTCCGATCCCCAGATCTCCCGCCGGGAATATATGCAGGAGAAATACGGTATCACGGTTACCGGGGACAATAAAGAGCTGGTCAATGCCTGCAATGTCTTGGTTTTGGCAGTGAAACCCCAGTATTATGGCAGTGTGGTGCCGGAACTGCAAAAGGTTTTACGCTCGGAGCACCGCATCATTTCCATTATGGCCGGTATTACCACAGCCCGTATGGAGGAGGATCTGAGAAGCTGGAAAAAGGTGCCTAAAAAAGCGGTTATTGATACGGCTCAGCCCGTTAAACCCACCGGTGAAATTTTATCGATAATCCGGGTTATTCCCAATACCCCGGCTGTTGTAGGCGCCGGGATTACAGCTATCTGCGCCGGCAGCCAGGTGGAGCAGGCGGATATGGATTTGGCCAAACAGATATTTTCTGCCGTAGGCAGTGTGGTAGATGCGGAAGAGCACATGATCAACGCCATTAGCGGTGTGTCTAGCTGCGGTCCTGCTTACGTCTACATGATGATTCAGGCTTTGGCCGACGGCGGCGTTATGATGGGGCTGCCCCGGCACCTTGCCCATAAGCTGGCGGCAGAAATGGTCCGGGGCGCTGCCCAAATGGTGCTGGAGGATACGGGCCATCCCGAAGAGCTGAAAGACAAGGTCTGCTCTCCCGGCGGCACCACTATAGAGGGTGTATATGCTTTAGAGAAAGCCGGCTTCCGGGGCGCTATAATGGAAGCGGTAAAGGTCGGTACGGAAAAATTCAGCCGTATGTAAGTCTGCAGAGTGCGGCAGCAGTTAGCGGTGAAGAAACGGATAAAGGATGGGCAATCTATGGGTCAGCTTTACACATTGGTTAATGCTATTTTCGAAGTTTATATTTTCCTGATTTTCATTCGCTGCATTTTATCCTGGATACCCATGGGAAGAAATGTCATCACTCAATTTATTGTTGAGATGACGGAACCTTATTTGGCTATCTTCCGAAATCTGCTGAGCAGATATTATGCATCACCTGTAGATTTTTCACCTATGCTGGCGCTGCTGTCTCTTTATCTGATCCGGCAGCTGGTTATGAGATTATTATTCGCCTTAATTTAGCGAGAAAGCTCTCAGGCCGGATGCCTGAGATAATAGACGTAGACAATAAGGAGGTTTATGTAGATGCTGACGCCGTTAGATATCCATAATAAGGTTTTTGAGCGGGCCTTTCGGGGCTATAAGATGGAAGAGGTTGACGCCTTTTTGGATGAGGTCATTCGGGCCCACGAAAGCCTTTTCCGGGAAAATAAGGAGTTAAAAGAAACCGTATCCCGCATGGAGGAAGAAGCGGCAAAAAGCCGGGAGGTCGGCGCCGCTTTGGAAAAAACCATGGTATTGGCCCAGAAGGTTTTTGAAGAAGAGACCTTGCGGGCTAAAAAGGAAGCGGAACTGATTCTTTGGGAAGCGGAAAAGAAAGGCGAAAAACTGATCCAGGAAGCTCAGCGGGAAGTTCTGGATATCCGGCAAAAAATTGAGCATCTGCGCCTCTATGAAAAGCAGCTATACTTGAAGCATAAAGGCTTTTTAGAGTTTCAGATGGAGCTTTTGGACGGCTATAATGACCGGGAAGCAGTTTTAACAGACAGCGATATGGATAAACTGTCCTTGGGCGGACGGGAAAGCCATGGTCTGGGAGAAGAGGACAGGGGCAAGCACAGTTTGCCTGATGTGGTTTCCATTGATAAAGATGATACTGTTTCAGAAGCAGCCGGGGGCTTAGTTGACGAAAAAGAAGGCTCATTTGCCGGAATTGCCAATGGCGAAAATGCTGCAGCCTTTGAGTCAAAACCGGAAAACCAGGAGGCGGCAAGTTTAAACCAGGACCAGGCAGAACAGCAGAATCCCGCTGATCAAGGGACGGCAGCCCCGGAAATTTCCGGCACTACGGAAACGGCAGCAGAAATAGCTAAGGATTCGGCGGCAGCCGGCGACGGCGGCAATTCCCCTTTTGTGCTGGATAAAGAGGCCGGCGGTATGGAGCAAAGCATGGAGCAGGTTGTGCTTTTGGCTCAAAAGATGGAGGAGGCATTGAAAGCTTTAGATACAATGTATGGGACAGATGAGAATGGCGAAGAAAGCCTTTGATTCCTCAAATCGGCAGCAGGCTGATTGGCGGCAATCGAAGTTAAAAGATCAAGGCAAAGAAAACACCCTGGGCATTTGGCTGGGTGTTTTTCTGGTTTTCATTGGAGCCTGCCTTTTTTATCTTATTCATGTTGAACCGGCGGAGCCGGAGTTCTATTATTGGCGCTCTGAGGTCTATAGGAGGCTGGGCCAGGAAGAAGAAGCTTTGGAAGAATACCGTAAAGCCACGGCTTTAGAATATGCCCTGCTGCCGCCGGCAGAAAAACAAGGCTCCCAGGAGGTTAACAAACCCTTTCAGCAAAAAAAGCAAGGGATTACCCTGATGCGCATGTGCAGGGAAGTGGACCGCGATACCTGGCTGCCCCTAGGTGAAGCCGAAAGCTTTAGCAGCAGCTTGGAAAAGATTTATTGTCTGATTCATTTAGCCCGTCCTATGGAGGAAGGGGAGAAGATTATTCTGGAATGGCATTATGACGGCGTCGAAACCGTGGCTGCGGAAATTGATGATCAGCCCGGTTATAATGTATACGATTTTTATTTGACGCAAAAAGATTGGCAGGAGCGCCAGGGGGATTGGGAGGCCTTGCTCTATTTGAGCGACGCCTCCGGCTATATTACGGAGAAGGCGGCCTTTACGATTACGGACTGATTCTATTTTAATTATATTCTAAGGGAAGATAGGGAGAGGAACAGATGACACAGGATCAAGAGAAACAATACAACGATACGCTGAATTTACCAAAGACGGATTTCCCCATGCGGGGCGGGTTGCCCCAAAAAGAACCGGAGATCTTGGCCCGCCAGGAGGCAGCCGATATCTATAAACTGGTTCAACAATCCCGGGCCGGCCGGCCGAAATACGTCCTGCATGACGGGCCTCCTTATGCCAACGGCAACATTCATCTTGGCCATGCCTTAAATAAAGTTCTCAAGGACATGATCGTCAAATATAAGACTATGCGGGGCTATGACGCCCCCTATGTGCCGGGCTGGGATACCCATGGCCTGCCCATTGAGCACCGGGCCATGAAGGATCTGGGCTTAAAGCGCCATGAGATTGACACCCTGGTTTTCCGGGAAAAATGCCGGGAGTTTGCCCTGCAATTTGTGGATATTCAACGGGAAGAATTCAAGCGCCTGGGGGTCCGTGCCGACTGGGATAATCCTTATATCACTTTGCAGCCGGAGTTTGAGGAAGCTCAGATCCGGGTCTTTGGCGAGATGGCAGCTAAGGGCTACATTTATAAAGGCCATAAGCCGGTGTACTGGTGCCCTTCCTGCGAGACTTCCCTGGCGGAGGCGGAAATCGAATACGAGGAAAAGAAATCCTTCTCTATTTATGTAAAGTTCCCTTTAAAAGACGGCAAAGGCGTTATCAAAACCCAGGATGTGTTTGCCGTAATCTGGACTACTACCCCCTGGACTTTGCCGGCCAATCTGGCTGTCTGCGTCCATCCCGAACTGACTTATGTGGTAGTGGAGGCCAGCCAGGAAGAAAAAACAGAAAAATACCTGGTGGCGGAGGCCCTGCTGGAGACCTTTGCCAAGGCCTGCGGCCTGGAAAACTGCCGGGTTTTGGAAAAGGTGGAAGGTAAAGAATTAGAGGGCTTGCTTTGCAGCCATCCTTTTATGGACAGGGATTCCCTTGTGGTGCTGGGAGAGCACGTGAACACCGACGCCGGCACGGGCTGCGTCCATACGGCGCCAGGCCACGGTGTGGATGACTTTGAAACCGGCAAGCGTTACGGACTGGAAGTACTTTGTCCCGTGGATTTCCGGGGCGTCTTTACAAAAGAGGGAGGGCCGG
This sequence comes from Clostridia bacterium, assembly GCA_018436095.1. Lineage (GTDB taxonomy): Bacteria > Bacillota > Peptococcia > DRI-13 > UBA5745 > WRMS01. Next base: position 124,540 of record JAHDMJ010000008.1, read on the forward strand.
TGGCCGGCCTGTTTATCGACGACGCTAATCCGGTGATCTTAAAGCTTTTAGCAGAAAAGGGCCTGCTTTTAGGCAAAGGCTCTCTGCGCCATCAGTATCCTCATTGCTGGCGCTGCAAAAAGCCGGTGATGTACCGGGCGGCGGAGCAGTGGTTTGTATCTATCGACGGCTTCCGCCAGAAGGCTTTGGATGCTATCGATCATGAAGTACAGTGGGTGCCCTCCTGGGGACGGGACCGTATCCACAATATGATTGCCGACCGGGGCGACTGGTGTATTTCCCGGCAAAGAACCTGGGGCGTACCCATTCCCATTTTCTATTGCAGCGATTGCGGCGAGGCCATTATCAACCGGGAGACCATTGACCGGGTGGCTGAGATCTTTGGCCGGGAAGGTTCCAATGCCTGGTGGATTCGGGAAGCTGCAGAGCTTTTGCCCGAGGGCTTCGTTTGTCCTCAGTGCGGCGGCAGCCGCTTCAAGAAAGAACAGGACATTATGGATGTCTGGTTCGACTCCGGCTCCAGCCATATGGCAGTATTGGATAAACGGCCTGAGCTGGCCTGGCCGGCAGATATGTATTTGGAAGGCAGCGATCAGCACCGGGGCTGGTTCAACTCTTCCCTTTGCACCGGCGTTGCCGTCCGGGGCCAGGCTCCTTACCGGACAGTATTAACCCACGGCTTTTTGGTAGACGAGAAGGGCCGCAAGCAATCAAAATCCATGGGCAATACCGTGGATCCTCATAAAGTCATCCAGCAAATGGGGGCGGATATTCTGCGGCTATGGGTAGCTTCTGTAGATTACCGCAACGATATGGCCAACTCCGACGGCATCATGAAGCAAATTTCAGAGGCCTACCGCAAGATTCGCAATACCGTCCGCTATCTTTTGGGCAATGTTCATGATTATGATCATGAGAGAGACCGCCAGCCGTACAAAGATCTGTTGGAAATCGACCGCTGGGCTTTGGATCAGTTGGCCCGGCTGGTGGATCTGGTGACGAGGGCCTTTGATGAATTTGAGTTCCACACGGCTTATCATGCCCTGCACCGTTTTTGCACCGTGGAAATGAGCGCTTTTTATCTGGATATCATCAAAGACCGGCTTTATTGCCAGAAAGCCGATTCAGCTCAAAGACGCAGCGGTCAGCAGGTGCTTTGGGAGGTATTGCAAGCGTTGACGGCTATGATCGCTCCTATTCTCACCTTTACGGCAGAGGAAATCTGGCAGTATCTGCCCCAATCCCAAACTATTCCTTTTGCTCAAATGGCCTTTTGGCCCAGCCGGGAGGAGGAATGGCAGGATGAAGCTCTGAATAAGCGGTGGCAGAAGCTGATTGATGTGCGGGAGCTGGCTTTAAAAGCCTTGGAAGAAGCCAGGGCCGACAAAAAAATCGGTCATTCCCTGGATGCCAAGGTAGTGCTGAAAGCCGGCAAGGACGCCTATGTCTGGCTCACCGACTACGAAAAGCATCTGCCGGACTTGTTCATTGTTTCCCAAACCGAGCTTTTATTGGTGGACGGCGACGGCTTAGCGGTAGAGGTAACGAATGCCGCCGGCGAAAAATGTCAGCGCTGCTGGATCTATCATGAAGACTTAAATGACGCCGGCACTTGCCCCCGCTGCAGCAAGGTGCTGGATCAAATGGCTGATTAAACAAGGAGCTTATTGATGAGAAAAGAAACGGAAGTACTGGTGATCGGCGGCGGCCCTGCCGGCCTTTTGGCAGCCATTGCGGCTGCCCGCATGGGGGCTAAGGTTGTCTTGCTGGAAAAAAACAAAATGCTGGGCAGAAAGCTGCGCATTACCGGTAAAGGGCGCTGCAATATAACGAATACGGGAGATATTCCCGCCTTTATCAGCCAATTTGGCGAGCAGGGACCTTTTTTATACAGCGCCTTTTCTCGTTTCTTTCATGAGGATATCTGCCGGCTATTGACGGAAGAAGGCGTAGAGCTAAAAACGGAAAGGGGAGGCCGGGTGTTTCCCGCTTCCGATCAGGCGGCGGATGTGGCGGCAGCTTTGGAAAATGCCGCTCAAAAGGCTGGGGTAGAAATTCGTAAAGGCTGCAAGGTGCAAGGGTTGCTTTTGGAGGAGCTGTCCCAGGGGACGGCTGACGATTTGCCTAGTGATCCGGCGGCGGTTTCCCCGCCGGACCGGAAGAGCAAAAAGGGTCAAGGCAAGCAAAAGGAAAAGCCTAGCTACCGGGTAAAGGGCGTCAGGCTCTATGACGCCTGGGACGACTTGGAGATTCGGGCTCAAGCGGTGATTCTGGCCACCGGCGGCAAGTCTTATCCGCTTACCGGTTCCACCGGCGAAGGCTATGGCTGGGCCCAAGGGGCAGGCCATCGGATAGTGGAGCCCCGGCCGGCCTTAGTGCCGTTGGAATCCTCCACCGGCTGGGTGGCGGCCTTGTCCGGCTTGACCTTGAAAAACGTAAAAGCTTCCTTATGGGCTTCTGAATCTGGTCCCGAAGCAGGGGCTGAATGCGGCTCCGAATGCAGTTTTCAGTACAGTTCCCAATGCAGTTCCGATTCGCCGGGGAATCCCCGCTTGCTTGCTTCTTTTCAGGGAGAAATGCTTTTTGCTCACTTCGGCCTGACGGGGCCGATTATTTTGAGCTTGAGCCGCTATTACCGCCAGGAAATGGCAGGCTCTGCCAAAGTGTTAATCGATTTAAAGCCGGCCTTGAGCCATGAGGTTTTGGACAAAAGGTTGCAAAGAGATTTTCTGCAATACCAAAAAAAGCAGTTAGTTAATGCCATGACGGATCTGCTGCCCCGGGCGCTGATTCCTGTAGTGATCGCGGAAGCGGGCCTGGAAGAGACACAGCCCGTGGCGGAACTGACCAAAGAGCAGCGGCTGGCTTTGGGCAAGGTATTGAAAGCCCTGCCCGTGGCGATTACCGGTACCAGACCGATGGAAGAAGCCATCGTTACTGCCGGCGGCGTGGCCCTGGCGGAGGTGCAGCCTAAAACTATGGCCTCCAAAAAGGCAGCCGGCTTATATTTGGCCGGGGAAATTCTGGACATCGACGGCTTTACCGGTGGCTACAATTTGCAGGCCGCCTTTTCTACCGGCTGGGTGGCCGGTGAAAGTGCCGCTTTTTCCCTTGCTCCTTAAGGCTGGGTATGATGAGATTTGGCTGATGGGCTTAGTTTATAATGAGATATAGGAAGATGAGTGAGTTGTAATGAAAACAATCAAGGTCTATGTGGATGGGCAGTCCGGTACTACAGGCTTGCAGATTAATGAACGTTTGGCTGGCCATCCTTTTGTGGAGATTCTGCGGATACCGGAGGAGGATAGGCGCAATGAAGAGCTGCGCCGGCAATTCATCAATAAGGCTGACGTAGTGTTCTTATGTCTGCCGGATCAAGCTGCCGTTGAAGCTGCGGCTTTGGTCGATCCGGATAACCGGATCACCAGGCTTATTGACGCCAGCACCGCTCACCGTACCCATCCCCAGTGGGTCTACGGTCTGCCGGAGCTTTCTCCGGTGGCCAGAACGGCCATTGCCGCTGCTGTCCGGCTGGCCAACCCCGGCTGCCATGCTACTGCGTTTCTGCTGCCGGTGAGCCCCTTAGTGGCAGCCGGTATTTTGCCGGCGGATTATCCCGTAAGCTGCCATAGCATTACCGGTTATACCGGCGGCGGCAAAGCCATGATTGCCGAATATGAGGATCCTCAGAGGCAGGAGCGCTATCCCGATTACGATGCGCCCCGGGAGTATGCTTTGGGTCAAGCTCATAAGCATTTGCCGGAGATGCAGAAATACGCCGGGCTGGCTTTTGCGCCGTCTTTTTCTCCTATTGTAGCCAGCTTCCCCAGAGGCTTGGCGGTATTCACTCATTTGGAAACCCGGTTGCTGAGGGCTCCTCAAGGAGAAACTCCTCAAAGCGAAGGAACGCAAGGAGAAACACCTCAAAAGAAGGTGAGCCCTCAATTGATCCGGGAGGTTTTAGCCAAGCATTATCAGGACAGCCAAATGGTGCAGGTGATGCCTTATGAGGGAGCCAGTTGTCAAGGCGCCGGTTATTTGAATGTGAAGGCATGCAACGATACGGATCGGGCGGAGATTTTTGTTTTCGGCAATGAAGAAAGGATCACCTTAGCTTGCCGCCTCGATAATTTAGGCAAGGGGGCCGGAGGGGCTGCTATACAGAACATGAACATCATGATGGGCTTGCCGGAAGATACAGGCCTTGTGAAGTAGTAGAGCGCGCGGTGGGGCAGTGATAATCCCTGCTTCGCAGCGGCTGCTCCAAAACTTCAAGTTTGTCATCGTTCGCTGGGGCTGATTGTGCAAAATTGCAAGTTTGTCATCGTTCGCTTGGGCTAACTGCTCAAAACTGCAGGTTTGTAACCCCTAAATCTCGGTTTCGAAACAAATTTGGCCCGGAAATGGGGTGAAAACCCTATTTTCGGGCCAAATCACATACTACAAACTTGCAATTTTGAGCAAAACGCTATGAGTTGATGATACAAATCTGCAATTTTGCACAAACGCCGCGCCCCCCTTCTACAAACTTGCATTTCTGAGCAAAAATGGGCTGATGGCCATTGAAGAGTAACCTGGTGGAACCATTGTCACCCTAAAAATAAAAATAGTTGACAATAGACTGGTTTCTGCTTAAAATGTATTACAGTGAAATGCATTAAAGTAATAAGCTGAAAGGGGGCTCTATGTCTTGACGACAAAGCATCTGGTTTTGGCCAGGCTGGAGAGGGAGCGAGGCAGCCTCATATCCGGCAGTGAGCTGGCCAAAGCTTTAGGAGTAAGCCGCAACGCTGTCTGGAAAGCCATAAAGGAATTGCAGAAGGAAGGCCACCGCATTAATGGCCAGACCAATGGCGGCTACCGTTTGCGGGAGGATAATGATATTTTGTCGGCGGCGGGTATAGCGCCTTATCTGCAGGCGGATATTGCCCCAACCAATATTCAAGTCTTTCCAAGCCTCAATTCCACCAATGACCTGGCTAAGGAAAAGGCTTTGGCAGGGGCAGCAGCCGGCACGGTAATTCTTGCGGAAGAGCAAACAAAAGGCAAAGGCCGAATGGGCCGTAGCTATTATTCTCCTGCCGGCGCCGGTATCTATCTCAGCATGATTTTGCGGCCAAAGCTAGCCGGCAGCCAGGCCCTGCTTTTGACTACGGGAGTGGCGGTGGCTGCTGCCCAAGCTATTGAGGAATTATGGGATTGCCGGGTTAAGATTAAATGGGTTAATGATTTATACGTGGAAGGCAAAAAGGTCGCCGGTATTTTGACGGAAGCAGCTACCAATTGGGAGACAGGCATAGTCGATCATGTGGTTTTAGGGGTGGGGATTAACGTCAGATCCAGCCGGGAAGGTTTTCCTATGGAGTTGGCCCATAAAGCGGGGGTTCTTTGCCCGGAAGGACCGGCTGCAGCAGATGAAGAAGCTAACCCGGATCAAAAACAGCAGCTAAGAGGAAAGCTGCTGCGCAATCCTTTAGCTGCAGCATTAATTAATCGTATATGGCAAATGGCCAAGTCATTAGAAGAGCAACCGGGGCCGGCAGCCGCAGAACTGATAAACGAAGCCCGCCGGCGCTCCTGCGTATTGGGCAAACAAGTGCTGATTGAAGGCTATGAAGGGCTGAATCAGGCTAAGGCGGTGGACATTAATGAATGGGGATTTTTGATTGTAGAGGATCAGCAGGGCTGCCGCCACATATTAAACACAGGGGAAATCAGTCTGCGTAATCAAGAAGGCCAAAGCTGGCAATAAAAAAGCAGTAATATAAAATCAGAAGAAGAGAGGTAAGGAAGTTAATTATGAAAAACTCCAATTCAGTATCAATGCCGGCAAAACAGGCGAAATCCTCCTGGACCATCCGGCAGCTAATTTATTGCGCCCTTTTTTCGGCGTTGACCGCTACGGGGGCTTTTTTCAAAATTCCTATGCCATATTTTGATTATGTGACTTTGCAGACTCTGGCCGTTTTATTAGCCGGCATGCTTTTGGGCAGCCGGGCTGGGGCCTTGTCTCAAATTGCTTATGTATTACTGGGGCTGGTGGGTGTACCGGTTTTTGCCGGCGGCGGCGGCTTCGGCTATGTATTAAAACCTACCTTTGGTTATCTCATGGGTTTTTGCCTGGCTGCCTGGCTAATCGGCAAGCTGCTGGAGAAAAGGCCCCGATTGGAGAGAAAATTTATCCATTACTATCTGACCGGCCTGGCCGGTTTAGGGGCTCTTTACAGCTTAGGAATTCTTTACCGCTGGTTTATTACGAATTTTATTATGGAAGTTTCTTTGCCTTTTTGGACCTTGGTTTTATCCTGCCTGACATTGGAAATACCTAAAGATATTCTGATCTGTGCCCTGGCAGCTTGGTTGGCCGGGCGGCTTCATCAAGTAGTTAAGTCATAAAAATTTCCTGGGAAATAATGGATAATATATTCTTCATTGCATAGAATGGATAGGTTGACAAAATACCTCCTTAACGTTACAGTTTTTAGGGAGGTGTTTTTTATGAAAAGATTTGCGGCAGGGCTGGTCATGGGCTTAACTATCGGCTTGAGCTTGTCTGTTTCTCCGATTTTGTTTGCCGGCTCCGATATCAGGTTGATCATTAACGGCAAAGATATTACGCCCTTGATGGACGTGAAGCCACAGAATATCGATGGCAGGATACTGGTGCCGGCCCGTTATGTGGCGGAAAATTTAGAGGCTAAGGTGGAATGGGACAGCAGCCGGCAGGAAGTGATCATCACATCGGACGGAAAAGGGCTGCCGGGCTCATCGGCTCCGGATTATCTGGCTCCCTTGGAGGATAATCCTCATCGATCCTCAGAAGAGCTGGATGAAATCTACCGGGCGGAGCTTGCCGCCTTAGAGTTAAAAATAACCTATAAAGGCACAGCCTTTGTCATTATTGACCGTTATACCGAGGATATTGTCTACTCCATCAGCGGTGGCAATACGGAAAACCTGGTGCGGGCTTATCTGAAACAGGAATTACAGCGAAAAGGTCTAATTTAACCCATGAATTTTCATCATAATCATATTTTTTTCCAGTGTTGACGAAGCCCTATAAGGCAGAGTATACTGAATATAGATTATGCTAAATTAATAATAAACTGTATATGCAAATCTTTTGCGAATATTACCAATACTAAGGCAGTCAGTTCTTTACCATGTCAGAATAAGGAAAGGGAGATCTTCAGACAATGTTTAAGAAAATGAAACTGGCGACAAAGCTATCCGTAATTATCGGCGGTACCTTAACTCTGGTATTTATTCTCCTGATTTTTGCAACCACTTTTTTGATGGACATGCCTAAGAACCAGGCAGTTCCTTTGCTGGTTGCCCTGTCGGCGGCAGGTTTGGCGGTATTGCTCCTGCTGCTTGTATTGGTCTTGCGCCGTGCCCTTCGTCCTTTAAATATGATGATTCAGGCGGCGGAGAGTATTTCGGTGGGCCATTTGGATGTAAAGCTTGAGGCCAATAGCCAGGATGAAGTAGGGGCGTTATCGTCAGCTTTTCAGAACATGACCGATAATTTGCGGCGAATGGTTACAGACGTCCAATATCTTCTGGGCGAATTGGCCGAGGGGAATTTTAAAATAAAAAGCCGGGCATCGGATTGTTATGTTGGTGATTTCACAGAGTTTTTGCAGGCCATGCGCCGGCTGAACCAAAAGATGAACGATACACTATTGCAGATTTTGTTATCCTCGGATCAGGTATCTTCCGGCAGCGACCAGGTATCAAGCGGCGCCCAAACTCTTTCTCAAGGCGCTGCCAACCAGGCCTCTTCCGTGCAACAACTGGCCGCCAGCATTAATGTGATTTCTGAGCAGGTGACACAGATGGCGGCAAATGCCAGGCAGGCCAGTGAGAAAGCCAATGCCGTAGGCAAATCGGCTAATGAAAGCAATGAAAAGATGAGCCAGATGCTGGAGGCTATGGCTAATATCCGCCACCAGTCTGACGAAATCGGCAAGATCATTAAAACCATTGAAGACATTGCTTTCCAAACGAATATTCTTGCCCTCAATGCCGCGGTGGAGGCAGCCCGGGCCGGCGCAGCCGGCAAAGGCTTTGCTGTTGTAGCCGATGAAGTCCGCAATCTGGCCAGTAAATCTGCCGAGGCGTCAAAAAATACCGCAGCTTTGATAGCAGGTTCCCTCCAGGCGGTTGAAAAAGGCACCCGGATTGCCGATGAGACGGCCAAGGCTTTGGAGTCGGCAGTGGCAGGTGTTCAGGAAGCAACGGAAATCATCGATATGATCTCTATCGCCGCCGATGGCCAGGCAGCTTCCGTTTTTCAGATTTCCCAAGGTATCGAAGAAATTTCCAGTGTCGTGCAAACCAATGCCGCCACTTCCGAAGAAAGCGCCGCCGCCAGCGAAGAACTGTCGGCTCAGGCCCAGCTTCTCAAAAGCCTGGTTAGCCGTTTCAATCTGCGTACAGACGGTGTGGACCAAACCAGCGCAACCTATCGTTAGACTCAATTAATTATCACGGCCTTATATTCAAACGCCTGCAGCATTTCGCCGCAGGCGTTTGATTTGCTTATAGTTCTGTGACCATTTCTTCCAGAGGACGGTATTTCTGATGAAAGGGGCTGGGCTTTGCATCATCGGCAGGATAGCCTGCCGGCAATAGGCAAACGGGCTGGATATGATCGGGGAGGTTAAAAATCTCTTTAGCCTTAGCGGGATCAAAGAGCATCACCCATACGGAACCTAAGCCCAAATCCTTTGCCGCCAGCATCATATGGGTGCAGGCGATGGTGGCGTCCATTTCACCGCTGTCATAGCCTTCGACATAAGGGCTTTTCCAGCTCAACGTATTGTCCTTGCAGATCATGAAGACAAGGGGAGCATTAAAGGTATAGTTGCATATAGACCTGATCTTCTGCAGCGCCTCCGGACTTTTTATCACATATATCTTTTGAGGCTGGCCGTTTTTGGCAGTAGGGGAGACCTGAGCCGCCTTTAACATTGCTGCGATTTTTTCCTCCTCCACCGCCTTGGCCGCATAAGACCGTACCGAATATCTTTCCCTTGCCAATTCCAAGAAACTCATTTGTATATCCTCCTGCGGCATACCTGCTGATTATTTCATACAAAATCCGGGAACTTTGCAGGGTTTAATCTCGATAGTCTCCCAGACCTTTCCTTCTATATAAGGCTCCTTGGCCAGCCATTCTTTTTCCATAGCCTCTTTTGAGGGGAAATCCACTACCATCATAGAACCGATCATTTTGTCCTGTTCGTCCACCATAGCTATGGCATATAGCAGGGTTTTATCCTTGAACATCTTTTCTGCCCCGGCCAGATGCTGATCCCGTACCCGCATTCTCCGCTCTAATGCCTGCGCGTCCTTGCCGTCATAGCCCAATACTAAAAATTGCATTTTCAATCACCTCTAAATCATTCTTTGAATAAGTATAACGCATTAATGGAAAAATTTCGAGTGCGGTATTGCTAACCACACAAAATTTCAAGGCTAATGTGCCCGCAAAGGTGCCAAATAAAATACTTGACAAACAAGGCAACTATTTTGTATCATTGTATTAGTTGGTTAATACAATGATACAAAGGTGGAGGTAATATGAATTGGAAACTATCGGAAGACCGGCCAATCTGGCTCCAGCTTGCCGAGCAGTTGACCTTGCGCATCGTATCCGGCGAATATGGGCCGGGCACAGCAGTGCCTGCAGTACGGGTGCTGGCGGCAGAAGCCGGGGTCAATCCGAATACCATGCAGCGTGCACTGGCTGAGCTGGAAGCCCGGAAGCTGGTGGAAACCCGCCGTACGGCGGGGCGTACCGTAACCGAGGATATGACTTTGCTGCGCCGGGTACGGGAGGAGCTTGCTTATAAGCTAATGGACGAATTTTTGGCGTCCATGAAGGCGCTGGGTTATACCGATGATCAGGCCCAGGCGCTGTTGCAAGAGAAAAAGGAGGAGAATTGATGAATAGCAATATTATTACTTGTCAAGGGCTGACGAAGCTTTTCGGCTCCAAAGCTGCCCTTGAACATATAGATTTGACCGTGGGAAGAGGCCGCATTGTCGGTCTGCTGGGTCCTAACGGCTCCGGCAAGACTACCTTCATCAAACTGCTTTGCGGCCTGCTGCAGCCCACATCCGGCTCCCTGCAGGTAGACGGCCAGACGCCGGGCCCTCATACCAAGTCGGTGATTTCCTACCTGCCTGACCGGATGTATTTTGCTGATTGGATGAAAGTAAATGACATCACGGATTTCTTTGCCGATTTTTATGCGGACTTCGACCGGGCAAAAGCTACGGAGATGTTTGGCGTTTTGGGTATCGGCCCTCAAGACCGCATCAAGACCATGTCAAAGGGCACCAAGGAAAAAGCCCAGCTTGCCTTGATCATGAGTCGCCAGGCCCAGCTTTACTTGCTGGATGAACCCATCGGCGGTGTGGATCCGGCAGCCCGGGATTTTATTCTCAATACTATTTTGACCAATTATAGTGAAAACAGTACTGTGCTGCTATCCACCCACCTGATCACCGACATTGAGCGGGTTCTGGATGAGGCCATCTTCCTGCAAAACGGCAAAGTCGTCCGCCATGACACGGTGGATAACATTCGGGAAAAAGAGGGCAAATCTGTGGATCAGCTCTTCCGGGAAATTTTTGCTTATGGAAGCTGGGAGAAGGGGGGAAATACCAATGTTCAGTAAGCTTTGCAAATATGAATTCAGGTCCTTAGTACGCACCCTTGGGCCTGTCTATTTAGCCGTCATTGCTGTGGCCATCATCAACACGTTTATTGGTCTTGGTTCCATAACCAGCGGAAACCTGAATCAGGCTCTCAGAGGTAATAGCGTTTTCAGCGGCTTGATCAGCATTCTGCAGGGCGTCTCCGCCTTCGTCTACTTCGGCGTAATGGTGGCTCTGGCTGTACTGACCCTCATCATTATTATTCAACGGTTTTACAAAGGCCTTTTATCTGATGAGGGCTATCTGATGTTCACCCTGCCCGTAAAGCCCTGGCAGCTTATCGCTGCTAAAGGCTCCGTAGCCTTTGTCATGTCCGTTGCCAGCATGCTGGTGGCTCTGCTGTCGATTTTAATTTTGGTTTGCGGAGAAGTGGGTCTGGTGACCTTTTTCTCTGAACTTGCCCGGGGCTGGAGCGCTCTGATGGCCGAATTGTCCCGCTGGCTGCCTTTATGGCCGCTTTACGTTGTAGAATTCCTGTTGCTGGCCATTGTCAGCGGCCTGGCCAGCCTTTATCAGATTTATTTTGCCATGGCTTTAGGCCATCTTTCCGGAAAACACCGTATTATGATGTCTGTGCTGGCCTATGTGGCTGTTTCCACTATACTCAACATTATTTTCGGATTTAGTATGGTGTTTCTGAGCAATTTCTCCCCAATTCAAAGATTTTTTGATCAGTTGAACTCCTTGCCTTTTATGGAGTGGGGCAACTTGTTCATTCAGCTTATATTCCTGCTTTCCCTGCTGGTGGGCCTGGCGCAGCTTGTCCTGTTTTTCTTTGGAACTGAGCGGATTCTGTCTAAAAGGCTTAACTTGGAGTAGAGCTCTCCCTTAATCAAAACATACCTCAATATCGCAAAAAACCCGATACTCCTTTGTATCGGGCTTTTTGCTTTAACCGGGATTTTTACTATTCATCATCCGGCCGCAACAGAATATCAAAGAAAAACTCCATCTCGTATACCGTTTCCCTTACGGTGGTGAATCGGCCGCTGACGGTATAGTGGGCGCTGTAGGGCGCCAGAGGCAGCGTATCATCGGTCAGCTCCTCACTGGAAACGTAGTAGCTTTCCGTGTGATCCCAGTTTTCCACCTTGACTTTATAACCATCCATCGGCTCATACGAAAAGTAGAACTTCACCTGAGGCGGAATAACGCCGACAACGCCGCCTGCGCTGATATCATTTCGGAATTCATCGACCTCCTGGGCCTGGCCGCCGCTGCTGATCGAGAGAATCCTCTTGGAAGCGTGCATCAGCTCTTTGCCGCTGATTTCCTCGTTAAAATACATGGTCATCTCCGGCGGCCAAGGGGCCGGGTCGGGATCTGCCGCATCAAAATCAAGCAGGGAGTCCACATATGCCCAGTCAATTTCGTCTTCAAGAATATAAGTGATATTGCCAAATTCATCGTAGGGGATATTGGCCCGCAGCAAACCGCCGCCCAGCTCCAGCCGGGTAAAGCTGACGGCCTCTCCCGCTACAGTTTCGGTATAATCCACATAGATCCGGTGCTGGCTACCTTCCGGGTAATTGCCTGCATAAACCTGCTTCACCTGAAGGGCGGCAAGGTAATCGGTGAGGGCAGCTTCTTCCCAGCCGTAGACACTTCGGAAGCCCCGCAGATCCCCAGGCCAGTTGTATGTTGTAATACTGTCTATAGCAATTCCTTGGGGGGCTTTGTCAAAAACAAGCTCCTTTACGCTGCTGCCGCTGCCTGCCAGAGCGATGCTGCCGGCGCCCATTAAAAGGGCCAGCATGGCAGCTCCTACAACCACTGCTCCAGGAAAACGTTTGCGGGGCATCATCACATTTTTTAGCCGGTAACGCAGGGAGTTGGCCGCTGCAGACAGGCAGGTAGTGTAGCCTCTGCCATCCCCGGCGGTTTTCAGCAAAAGCTCAGCGTACTGTTTGCGGGTTGTTTCGTTGCTGCCTTCCAGTACAGCCTCGTCGCAGCTTAGCTCCAGATCCTCTGCTATCCTGCGCCGGGCCACCCACATCAGGGGATTGAACCAACACATGGCTGTGCAGAAGCCGAGAAAGGCCTTAACCCGGGTATCGCAACGCTGAATATGCCGAAGCTCATGCCTGAAAATCAGCTCCAGCTCCTTTTTATCATAGCTTTGGGGCGGTAATACAAGCCGCATGGTTTGCTCATAGCAGCCAATGGTTACAGGCGTGGCTGTCAGCGGGGATTGCAGTAGGGGAATGTTTTTCTTTATCTCATGCCGCCCTTGCTCGTAATTCCATTGTGCCAGGATTTCCTCCCGGATAACCGGTTCAGATCCTTGCAGCAAAAAATGGCGGTAGCGCAGATGAGAGATGATCTGCCACAGCAGGACGCCGGCAAAGCCGGCGGCCCACAGCCCTATCAGCAGGGAAAGCCATTGCCTGGGCAGAGTAATGGTAATGAGGGGATTCATGCCGGCGCCGCCCAAAGCCATGGTAAGATACAGCAGATTGGGCAAAAGCCACAGGGCAGCGCAGGCCCGGGCGGAGATAAAACGCCGCAAAAGGGGCAAAAGGCAAAGGAGGAGGGCAAAATAAAGGCCGATGTACAAAAAGAGTACGGTACAGGCGGCTGCCAGCCTTATTAATGTCTGGGAAGTACCGCTTTTAGCGATTACGGTGACGACGAGCATAACCAGAAAAAGGGGCAGCAGCAGCGGCTCCGTCAGATAGGTTTTGCGCCCCGGCTTCAGCCTGTGGAACTTTAAATTTCCTTCATAGCGGCTTCTGTCATGAAAAGCCCAGCCCACGGCCACGGCAAGGATCAGGCCCAATAGAAAATTGAAGGCATTCATAGCTCACCTCGCTCCAGTAGTCGGCGTAGTTCGTCAATATCGGACTTGCTGAGGCCGCTGTCACAAAGGGCAGCGGCAAAGGTGTAGAGGTCGCCGCCGCAGAGCTTATCAAAAAAACGCTTGCTTTGGGAAGCAAGATAATCCTGTTTTGAAACAAGGGGGGTATAGCAGTTGCTGCGCCCGCATTTGTCAACGGTCAAAAAACCGCGGTCCGTCAGCCTCGTAAGAAGCGTCAAAATGGTGGTGACAGCCATAGGCCTTCTCTCACGCAACAGATTTTCAATATCTGCTCTTGAGACGGGCGGCGGGCAGCTCCAAATGGCCTGCATTACCTCAAGCTCTGCATCAGGCAGGCGATGTACGATTTGCTCCATTGCAAATCCTCCTCTACAAATGTAGTATACATTAATACTACATTTGTAGAATTGAAATGTCAAGGGGCAGATCAGCCGTAATCTTCTATTCCGATCCTGCCTTAAGGGCTTCGCTCATAGGGATTTTTATAAGTTTCCGCCCGCTTAGCCCCTTGGTTGCCTGGTACACGGTAACAATCAAAGCGAAACTGAGAATTACGTATGCCGGGTTTAGCATTATAGGCAGCACCATATTGATCATTTCCCCCAGATAACCGTAAAGCGCACTTGCAGAAGCAAGCATCAGCGGAATACTCAGCATAAAGCCAAGCAGCACCACCCAGGCGGAGCCGTTGAGAATCAGGGACCGCACCTCCTTGCCCCGGTAGCCGAAGACTTTAAGCAGAGAGATGGTAGCCCGGCTTTCCTCGATCATCAAAGAGGTAACAAGGTAGATAATAATCGCTCCCATCAGGGCGGCAATTAAGGCCATAAAAATTACCATTAAGGTCATGGGGGCTGCCAGATCCTCCATAGTATTGTTTAGATTCTGCAAATCCTTAACGCCGGCAAGCTCCCAGTCCTCGTAAGGAAGCTTCCCCATACTGAACACGCCGGTATAGCTTCCTGCCGGCTGCCCGGTCAACTTGTTGAAGTCTTCCAGGGGCATGTAGATAAACTGACCGGAATAGGTCTGGACAATTCCGTCCACAACCAGCTCATAAGACCGGCCATCCAGTTTGCTGACAAAGGCAATTCGTTGGCCCTCCCGCAGCTTCAGCCGGTCAGCCAGCAGGTAAGTGATGTTTACCTGGTTTTTGGGCAGAAGATTGCCGCCAGCATCCCGCAAAAAGATGCCATCAGCATTAGAAGCGATGCCGGTGAGGTAAAACTCAGCATTTTCTTTACTCTCCGGGTAGCAGCGAAGGGCATTGAAGGGGGTAGCTCCATTAGGCACTTGGCCCTGGCGCGTTTCTTTGAAGGAATACTCCCAAGCGTAATCGTAGGTACCGTCAACGCCGCTCTGAAAAACTACATTCATGGAATGATTGATCGTAAAACCAAACATCATCATGACCGATGCGGCGGTTACGCCAAACAGCAAAAATAGCAGCCGGGGAATGCTGCGCAGTTGTTCACGCAGACGGAATTTGGTGCCGAAAGAAAACCGCTCCAACCGAAGCCCGCGCTCCAGAAAGTTGATCTTCGTTTTCCCTCTATCGCCTTTCATCAGTTCTCCGGCGGTTTTACGCAATTCCCGCCGGATGACAAGAAAAGCGGCCAACCCTAAAAAGGCTGACGGCATAAGGATACCGGCCAAAACATCGGCGGCAGACACAGCAAGCTTTTCATAGGGGATGATGTAATAACTGTTTGCCATATACTTTACGGTGGGATAGATTGTGGGCAGTCCCATCAGCACCCCCGTCAGTCCGCCGGCGGCGGCCAGCAACAAAGGGAGAGTAAGATAGTGAAGGGTCAGTTCCCGGCGGCGGTAGCCCTGGGCATACAGGGCGCCGATAATTACGCTGTCTGCCTTTACCGTTCGCCAGATCACAATGCCCACAATCAGACAGCACAGGAGGAACAGGGCTACCGGAAGAGGAACCGCTATGGTTTTTGCTCCGGTGATGGTAGCCCAGGGCATTCGGATTCGTTTGTTGTTTCCGGCGTCAGTCCAATCGGAAAGCCCCACACCTTGCTTTTCCAGGGCTGCCCGCAAACCGATGACCTGCCCGCCCAGGTTATCCCTGGCGGCAAAGCGGACGGAATAAACCGTTACCGCTTCCGGATGACTATCCATATCCGCTGGGGAGACCAGACCAATGCCAAAGCCACTGGGAGGCAGAATATCGTTGATGTATTTGAGGGGGTAGATATAGTGGGGCAAGGCCAGGGTACCGACGATGCGAAAGCTTTGATGACCTGTGTCAATTCTGTCGCCGATTTTAAATCCGTGGGTGGAGGCGAAGAAGGGGTCAATCAAAATATCACCCGGTTGCTGCAGCCCGCTGCCGGATGTGACGGCCGGCAGGTTGACAGTTTGCTGCGGCGTGAGCAACCGCAGCTCTCCTTTGTCTGAAAGGGGAATATCGGCATACCGGTAAGGTTCAATGGCCGCGCCGGTTTCCTGTTTCAGGGCCGCCAGTCCCTCCAGAGGCTGGTCAACGGAAAAGGAGAGGTCTTCCTGCAAATTGTGGAGAGCAAAACGGTTTACCAGCAACCCGTAATTGTCAGCGAAACCTTTGGCTGCCACAAGAGTGAAACTACCCAGGAAAATAAGGATGAAGATGCCGATATAACGCCCTTTGTTTTCACTTAATATACGCCAAATCCGTTTTTGCAGCGCCATTACCACTCAATCCTTTCCGCCGGAACAAGCTGGGAATTGCGGTACGCTTCCGCCACTTTGCCGTCTCTTAGCTTATAAACGGCCTGCGCCATGCCGGCAATGGCGCTGTTGTGGGTAATCATCAGGATGCTGGTACCGTACTCGGTGTTGACCTTCTGAAGAAGGGCCAGCACATCCCGTGAAGTGACATAATCCAGGGCGCCGGTAGGTTCGTCGCAGAGGAGCAGGGCCGGGTTTTTGACAATGGCCCGGGCAATGGAAACCCGTTGCTGTTCTCCGCCGGATAGCTCCCGGGGGAAACGGCGTTTCTTGTCGGCCAGTCCTACCGCCGACAGCACATCGTCAACAGGAAGGGGGGCTTTGCTGATGTTGGATACCACCTCAATGTTTTCGGCCACGGTGAGATTAGGTATAAGGTTGTAAAACTGAAAGATAAAGCCAATCCGTTCCCGCCGGTATTCGGTAAGCTGATCATCGGTCAGTGCTGTTACGTTGATTCCATCCACCAGGACTTCGCCGCCGTCTGCCCGGTCCACACCGCCAATGATGTTCATCAGCGTGGATTTTCCCGAGCCCGAGGGACCGAGAATCACTCCGATAGAGCCCTGTTCCAGCTCCATGTTTATTCCGTCCAGCACCGGAGTGGTAATCCCGCCATAATAGCTTTTGGTAAGATTCGATACGGTTAAAAACATGCTCAGACCTCGTTTCCATCTTTGTATAGCACCTTGCGCAACAAATCCAGATATTCCCGCAGATCCCCTTTGATTTTATCAATCTGCCTGTTCCAGTCCTCTTGTCTCCAGTCATACTGGGCAATCCGGTGGTTGTAGCCGTGGATCGTCCAGATAATCATATCCGACGCTTTTTTAACGTCGATATCCTCCCGGAAAGCGCCATGGTCCATCTGCCGCCGGGCCCTTTCAAAAAGCCGGTCCAAAGGGTTGGCAAATTGGCTTGCTTCTTCCGGAAATTCCTCCCGCAGAGTCAAGACGCCATAACCCATAAAGCGAAGGAGCAGAGACATGGTGGTGAGTAAATCAACGGCAATCATGGAGATATCCCATATTGTTTCAATAAAGTCCTTGTTTGGAGCCACAGCCTTGGCATATTCCGTGCTGACTATGTCGATGGCATACTGCAGCAGGAAGAAAAAGAGTCCTTTCTTAGAGCCAAAATAGTGAAAGAGCAGTCCTTTGGAAATGCCTGCTTGTTCCACAATGACATCCGTATTGGCCTTACTATAACCCTTAAGAAATTCTTCCATGGCGGCGCTCAGGACACGCACACGTTTATCCGGGTCCATGGTCATAATTTTGTGCTCCTGAACCGGAGGGCTGAAGGCAACCTTTTTTTCTATTACGAGAAAATTCATATAAGCAACTCCTTTTATTGACTCGTTAGTCAATCGCAATTTAAATTGTAACACTAATTGACTTGTTAGTCAATCAGAAGGGGATTGCTGAATGCTGCTTGAGGGCATAAAAATGACAAACCTTAATTTCAAGCCACTCCTTGAAAATAGGTTTGTCATCGTTAGTTTTGTCGTTAGCATGCTTATGTTTGCCGTTAAATGCTGTCGTCAAGCTTGGCAAGAAGGAGGGGGCTTTCGGAGCCGGCGGAGTTTTGAGCGTCCGGCAGACTTTGGGAGAGAGGGGACTTCTCGTCCTCGGAGAGCTGGTCGTACTTACGGGGTTTTTCCTTGTGCCTGCGCAGTGAAATTGATCTGGCGTAAAGCTCCATGTCGTGTTCCATCAGATATTTGTGATCCTTCCGGGGAACCTGGTCGCCGTTGACAATTCGTCTGGCAATCTCCCGGCAGATAGCCAGGATTTTTGCACCATCTTGCTGGGCCTTAGCGTTTTCCCCGGCCTGTTTAATCCTTGCCTGCTCATGTTTCATCTGGTCGGCAGCCTTATGCAATTTTTCCTGGGGGCTTGTCCGGTGAGAATTTCCACGTTCAATACGCATCTTACTTTCCTCCATAAACAATAGGCACAGCTTTTTCCATAATAAAATTGTTTAATAGGACGCCTTTTCTTATTACCGTATTTTCCCGTAAAATCTGATATCCCTGCTTCTCAAAAAAGGGTCTAGCGGTAATTGACGCGTGAGTGGTAAAGTTGAAAATATTTTGTTTGAGGGCGGCAAGCTCCAGTGCCTTTACAATAGCCGAAGCAATACCCCTTCCTTGATAGTCTTTATGGACAAACAACCGGTCCAGATAACCGCTGTCATCCATATCCCCAAAACCTGCAATTATGCCATTTATTTCGGCAATTAGGGTGTTATGTTTTAAAAAGGAATTGTCCCAGGCGGATAAATCCACACTGCCCGTTGCCCAGGCATCAAGTTGAGCTTGGGTGTAGTCCTTTGCGTTTATTGCGTGTATGGTATCATAAAATAATTGTGCTAAAACAGGGCAGTCGGAGGATTGATATTTTCTTAGGAGCATAAATCTTCCCCCTTTTATTAGTATTCTGTGGAGTCAATTTTTCCCTATCAATATAATACCAGGTTTCTGCATAGAAAAAAAGTATAGAGCCGCCTTGGCCCGGCCGGCTCTCGACGAGGAAGAAGAGATTTGTGTGGTAGAGGTTCAGTTTTGAGGTGAAAGAAGGGCTGGACAGAGGCTGCTGCTTCCACTTGTTTCCTCAGATTTTCTGTAGTAAAATAAAGCGTCTGTCAAGAAGAATTTTTATTAAATGGTGAGAAATCTATGGTTTTTTCTAGTATGAACTTTCTGTTCTTTTTTCTTCCTGCACTATTGGTCATGTATTACCTGATCCCCCAAAGGCTGCGGGGGGGCCGCAATTTTGTGCTCCTCGCCTTTTCATTTTTTTTCTATGGCTGCGGCGGGCCAAGGTTTCTGATCCTGATTCTGGCTTCGATAGGGATAAACTATATCTGCGGCCTGTTTGTATCACAGAAATATCCCCTTAAAACACGAAAGCTTGCTGTGGCTGCGGCGGCAATATTGGGCATTGGCCTTCTGGGCTGGTTTAAATACTCCGGCTTTCTGGTGGAAAGCATAAACGGCTTCGGGGCAAACCTGCCTGTTCCGCAGGTAATATTGCCAATCGGCATTTCTTTTTATACATTTCAGGGGCTGAGCTATGTGCTGGACACCTATCGGGGCGATACACAGCCACAGAAAAATATCCTCAAGGTGGCGCTGTACATACTGCTGTTTCCGCAGCTGATAGCGGGGCCTATTGTGCGCTATGTGACCATTGAGGCTGAGATCGATACCAGGCAGGAGACATTGCGGGAGTTTTCAGATGGTGCTGTACGCTTTCTGTTTGGCTTTGCCAAAAAAATGCTTCTTGCTAATGCTTTAGGAGAGATTGCGGACAAGCTTTTTAATCAGCCGCCCGATACCCTGTCCCTTCTGACCGCCTGGGTAGGTGCTCTTGCCTATACCGGCCAGATATACTTTGATTTTTCCGCCTATTCCGACATGGCCCTCGGATTAGGCAAAATGTTCGGCTTCCACTTTCTCGAGAATTTCAACTATCCCTATGTTTCGAAATCCGTCACGGAATTTTGGCGGCGTTGGCATATCTCGCTGTCTACCTGGTTTCGCGACTATTTATACATTCCCCTGGGGGGCAACCGGGTAAGCAAAGGAAAACATATGCGCAATATTCTGATCGTCTGGCTCTTAACCGGACTGTGGCATGGGGCAGCCTGGAATTTTGTGGCCTGGGGCATGTGGTTTGGCATTCTGCTGCTGGGTGAGAAATACGTCTGGGGCAGACAGCTGGAGAGGGCTCCGGAGATATTGAGGCATTTTTATACGATGCTGCTGGTGATCATAAGCTGGGTGATGTTTCGCTCCGAGACCTTCACCTATACTTTAGGATACCTGGGCGCCATGTTCGGCTTATCCGGCAGGCTTTATGACGGGCAGGGCGTCTACTATATATTGGAGTACTGGCCGGAGCTGATTTTCACTGTAATTGCCGCCATGCCGTTGAAACACCTGGCGGCGCAGTTTCTCGAAGGCCGGGACGGCCCGGCAGTCACCTTATATGTCTGGGGGCCGAAGGTCCTGGCTCTTGGTTTGCTGGCATTCTCCTACATGAAGCTTGTCACAGGTTCGTTCAATCCCTTTATCTATTTCCGGTTTTAAAGGAAGGGTCATTTATGAAGTCAAAAAGCTTTGCGGATATTGTATTTGTGTCGGTATTTATGGCCTTTATCCTTATGGTTGCGGCGGTAACTTTTTTCAAGCCGAAGCACCCCTCATCCTACTATGAAAACAGAATGCTGGCCCAGCGGCCTGCCCTTGATATGCACGCCCTGGCCGACGACAACTATTTTGACGGTTGGGAGAAGTATTTCAGCGATCACGCCGCCGGCCGGGAAACCCTTGTCAGGCTCTACACAAAGATAAACCTCAATCTCCTTCACCGCCCTGTTGTCAACGACGTGGTGGTATCAGAGGGCATGTATCTCAGATACAACGAATATGAGACAGTGGATACTGAAAAGATAGGGGGGCAGGCCAAAGCCATGGCAAGGGAGATTGCCGCATTAAAGGATGTGGTCGCCTCCTATGGCGGAGTCTTTTATTACGTTGCCCTGCCGGGCCAGTATACCTATTTTGCAGAGAAGCATCCCTGGTTTTTAAACAACCGGGAGGAATATACGAAAGCGGAACTGGAGGCCTTCCGATCCGAGTTTTCAGCTGCCGGCATACCTCTTATCGATATGGGGGAAATATTTGCCGCCATGGGCAATCCCGCCGGGTTCTATTCGGCGTCAGATTATCACTATACCTTTTCCGGCGCTTATGAGACCTACCGCAATATCATAGGCAGAATAAACGGGGACGGGGCCTATACCTTGCCGCTGCTGGAGGAAGAGGATTTTACGTTTATTACGCTGCCTAACCCCTACATGGGCTCGCGCATGCGCAAGCTGATGAACGTTCCGGGCATAACCGAGAGGACGGCAATTGCTGTGCTGAATGAACCCATACCCTTTACAAGAACGGATAATGGCAGCCAGCGGGGAAATCCCTCCGTCTATTCCCTGCCGAACAACCAGTGGGAGGAGGTAAGCTACGGGATATACATGGGGGGCGATATGGCGGAGACCGTTATCGATACGGGCCGGGAGCTGCCCGGTGTTCTGATCTACGGTGATAGCTTTACCAACCCCGTGGAGTGCTTTATGTACACCTCCTGCGGCGTAATGCGCAGCATCGATCTGCGCCACTACCGGGATATGCCGCTATCGGAGTACGTTGAACAATACCGGCCGGATATTGTCATCTGTATCCGTGATTATGAAGCCTTGCTTGCCCTTGACGGCAACGGCAAAGTGATGGCTGACTGATTCTCCCTCTACAGTAAAAAGACCGTGAGCAGCGATGAGCTGCTACGGTCTTTTTTCAAGCATCCGGAAGGTACTCTTATTCAGCCTTTTATAAAGCGTGCCTTTTCCCTAGCGGCTTTTCTCATATTTCCGGTTATATTCCTCCAGCTCCAGGATCCCTTCTATTATCAGAGTATCGGTTACCTCATAGGGATAGACGCGGACATCGATTCCCGCAAGGGCTTTGTCGGCAACCTGCTGCAGGTCGTTGACCGTGGCATGGAGATCCGCAAGCTTTGTGGGCAGGCCAATGGCTTTGCTGAACTGGAAAACAGCGTTAAGTTCGTCATACTGCTTATCGATGGTAAGCAGTACCAAGATGCCGTAGGATACCACTTCCCCGTGAAGATGATGGAACTCTTCGGTGCTGGGTAACACAGTAAAGCCGTTATAAACTGCATGGGCAAGGCCGGTGGTGTAGTCTACCTGCACAAAGTTGGAGACCATGCCGGTGGAAATAATAATGCCTAAAACAGTTTCGGTCAATTCGGGAGTAACCAGGTTTTTACCGCAATCGGCAAGGGCCTTTTCCCCGAAAATTTTCAACGGTTCTGCGCACATGGTGCTTAAAGCAATACCCATACCGTCGATATGGCAGGGAATGTGTCCCCGGGAGGAGATGGTGCATTCATAGTGTTTTGCCATGGTATCGCCAATACCGGCCCACAGGTATTTGACGGGCGCTTCGGCAATCACTTGAGTATTGATGAACACATGATTGGGGGGAATCTTCGAAAAAGAGTATTCCCGCAGGCTGCCGTCCGGGTGGTAGAGGATACCCAGGCTGGTATAGGCTGCACAGGTGGAGGCAATGGTAGGAAAGGTGAAGAAGGGCTTACCCATACGCTGGGCCAGAACCTTCCCGGTGTCGATAGCCTTGCCGCCGCCCACGGCAAAAATCATGTCAGCAGTCGCAGCTTCAGGCATGAGCATCTCGATGTTTTCCAGGGAAGCCTCGCCTCCATGCCACAGGCATTGGATAATCTCCACCGGACTGCTCTCGGTCGCAGAAAAAATTTTATCCCGGGCGGCAGCCAGAGCCTGCTTGCCGCCGATCATCAGCGCACGGGTTCCGTAGCTGGCACACACATGAGGGATGTCGTTATAGGCATCGGCGCCAATGGTATAGCCGGGTATCATAGTTCTTTCCATTATTTTACTCCTCCTAACCTCGGTATTCCGGGTGTTTTGCAAGAAATTTGCGGTTTTTATAGGCTCCGATAGTCAGCATGGGGACGATGACCACCGCAATCCCCAGATAGCCGCAGTAGCCGTATCCGTACTTAATGATGTTGGTTAGCCCTGCGAAGGAAATTCCCATTGAAACGATAATGATTGAGGAAGCGATTATGGCGTTCTTTATCGTAGGATTTTTGATATTCCGGAAGGTTGTGATGTTTTCGAACTTAGCTACAAAGCCGAAGGTGGTAGTGACGCCGGTAGAAATCAGGCAAAGCAGGAGGCAAGCGGAGTAGGCCGCCGTAAGCCAGGGAATACCGATTTCGCGGCAGGCGGTGAGAGTGGGGATAATGCTGCCTCCTTCCACCGAGGTGTAGTGACTCTGCCAGGACAAAAGCATAAAGACGGACAGAGCCAAAGCGGCGGCGTTCATGACAAAGGAAATATTCATGGCTTTGTTGCAGCTTTTTTTATCTTGAAGGGGGCTGCCGCAGGCAAGCATAGTGGGTAGCGTAACGCACTGGAAACCGGCATAGATAAAAGCATTGAGAACAGCTTTGGGGAGCATGGCAAAACCGTTGCTCTGGAAGCTTGCTGCCATAATAGCGGAGACGCTTTCACCCTTACTGATGCCGATGGCGTAGATGCTAATGGCGGTAACCAAAATAGCCATTCCCATGTAGGAGGAGGCTACCCGTACCAGGTTAGCGCCAAAGATGGTGAGGGCCAACACCATGACGCCCACCATTACCACGCTGATAGCGTAGGGGATACTAAAGTAGACGTTGAGCGCCGAGGCTGCTCCCGAGATGGCGGCAGCAATGGCCATAACCACCATGATGTAGAAAAATATCTCAAAGAGCCATTCTATCTTTTTAACAGGACTAAAGATGGTCTCAAAAAGCTCTTTATAAGATTTTAGATTTCGGGAGTTGTAAAGGAATATGGCCTCCCGCATGGTTAGTACCATCAAAAGGACTGCTAAAACGGCGGAAAAGGGACCCAGCCATTCAAGACCCACATAGTAGGTGTTGGCCTGGTTGCCGGTAGCGAAGCCGCCTCCGGCGTGGGCCGAGAACAGAACCGAGCCCACGGAAAAGGCGAGGAAGAAAGAAGCCTTTTGCGGCTTTGTTGCAAGAGTTATTGAGGATGCTGCTGTTTTCATGTTTGACCTCCCAATTACTTGTCCAAAGGGGCGAAAATAAAAAATCCTTTCGTCCCTTTGCAATGTCTGCAAAGAGACGAAAGGATATGACTCCTTACGCGGTACCACTCTTCTTCATTCTCTACGAATGCACTTTACGAGATGCTATCACATCTCTGCCATTATAACGGAGGCAACCGTCTGCACCTACTAAGCCCGGTTCGGCACAGCCACTCAGTGGCCAGTTCGGCAGCTTATACACTTATTGCCTCGCACCAAACGGCAACTCTCTGTAAGGACAATGCTGCTTACTACTCCACGTCTTCATGTTTGAAGACATTCTAGCAAAAGCCGGATGAGAAGTCAATAGAAAGGTTTAGTTTATTTGCGAGGTATTACCTGAGTTCCCGCAAAATTAAACCATACACCGAGAAAAGCCGCCAATGACCAGATTTGTCTTGTCAAGCTTGACTCGGAATTCGCTTTTGTCCGGTCTGCAGGTTTTGTCCCCTCTGTAGGTTTTACCCTCTCTGTGCAAAAATGCATGTTTGTATCCAGTAAGGGCGCCAGTTGAGCAAAAGTGCAAGTTTGTAGACACCTCTTAGAGTTATGGCGGCGCAAAAAACAAGTAGAAACGTATACCTTGACTGTATCTAGTGCCCTGGCGGAAATGAATTCACTACCAAACTGCAAAAAATGCTTAAGCTTCCTAATACCATCTTTGCGCTATATTGCGCTATATATAGTGTTTCGTTGTAAGAAAGAACATTATTGCATGGAATTTGCTACTACCATAGAGAAACGGCCCACTTTAAACCTGCAATTTTGTCTGCCGGCCCCTTACGCCAAGGTAGTGTGTATTATACTATACAGCTTTTGGGATAAGGATTTGATTAACCCTTATTTATTAAGGGGCTAGGATTTTATGGTGTAATTTTGCGGGAACTCAGGTTGGAAGGTATTACTTTATATGTTTTTGCATAAATAAATATAGCTTCTCTTTAACAGAGAAGCTATATTTTATGGACCCGGAGAGGATCGAACTCTTGACCTCCGCATTGCGAACGCGGCGCTCTCCCAGCTGAGCTACGGGCCCTTGCAGCAAGGAAAGAAAGCTTTCCTGCTTGACTTTTTTATTATAACAAAAATATGGGTTTTGTAAAGATAACCTCCTAAAATAAAGTTTGCAGATTTCCCGCCTCATCAAAGGACAATTCAAAGGGGCCACTTATTTTTTCGATATTTGTCTTGTCTTTTATGACATCAAAGACCTGCTCCGATACGGCCATATATTCCAGGGAGCTTGTATTTTTGATGTAAATAGCTCTGAGGGCTTCCGTTTTTTCGATGCCTGTAGCGGTGAAAGAAACCTCGATGGCTTTAAGGTCATTGGGCGCCACGCA
This sequence comes from Clostridia bacterium, assembly GCA_018436095.1. Lineage (GTDB taxonomy): Bacteria > Bacillota > Peptococcia > DRI-13 > UBA5745 > WRMS01. The sequence continues at coordinate 149,888 of JAHDMJ010000008.1, forward strand.
AGGAATTTTTGCCTGGAGAAGGCAGGTGGAAGTCATACCGGTAATAGAGGTGGCCTCGATATCAATTTTAGCAAAGGCCCTTTTGGTAATGATATCGACTACCCCCAGGCCCATGGCGTTGCCGTGGGATACCTCGGTGAAATCCAGTACGGCTATGGTCTTGATCTTCGGCGCTGCAGGCTCGGCCTGGCCCGGAATCATGATTCTGCCTACAACCTTCGTGTCAACGCAGGTACCGGAAATATTTTTGCCGGCTTCCTGTATAATCAGGGTATCAAGATCAGCTACAGGCAATTTGATGGAGCTGTCTTTTACTTTTTCCAATAGAGCAATTTCTGTTTCCACGAACTTTTCGGGCAGTACCGCATGAATACCGTTTGTTTCCTGCTTCCAATTTTCCGTTATGGCTATGCCAAATATAACGGGGAGTTTTTCTAACATCAGGGCTGCCGCTTCACGGATGGCGGGCCCGTAGCCCAGCCTTAAAGCGTTGGCATGGATATGTGTAGCTCCCTGATGATTTCCTATACCGATAGCCAGTAATTTGCAAAGGCCGCTTTCGGTGGTATCCTCAAAATCCGTATGGCACTTAATGCGATTGATGAGGATCATTTGATCAAAAGCCAGGGCAGTTTTAGCGCCGTAAACCTCCATGCCGTTTTTCGCTGTTCCGTACAATACGCTTTCCGTTGTCCAGCTGATCTCCGCCCCCATGCTTTCTCCAGTTATGCCGAGGGAATGGAGGATTTCTTCTTGCCCGGAAGACGTACTGGCGCCATGGCTTCCCATAGCGGCAAAAATAATGGGGCGGCCCTGGTGCTCCTTCACCAGATCAACCACCGTTTTTACAATAGTCTCAAGATTGCTGATACCCCGGCTGCCTACGGCAATACCCACAGTTTTCCCCTTTAAGCTGCCCAATTTATATTCCATTTCCCGCACTGCTTTGATGACGGCTTCCGGTATATCGGCGATTTTATCTGCATGATAATTTTGCTTAATCATGACGAATCTGGGAAACATTACGCACCGGCTTTCTATCAATAGCTTTTGTCAATGCCTCTATGTCAATATCTCTATGTCAATATTGGCGAAACTCTATATAAGGAAAACTCTCTATGCCCTAATTTTTCGGCCGCCGTCAACTCGCCCTCTGCCACGGCAAGGACTTGATTAAAAATCGCCTCGCCGCCTGCTGCTATAGAAGTATCGCCTTCCACAATATCCGATAAATCAATATCAAAATTCTCCCTCATTAGCTGAGCTATCTTGGAATTGGCCGTTACTTTTATCACCGGTGCGGCTGCAAAGCCCATAGGGGTACCCCTGCCTGTGGTGAAGATGATAATTTGGGACCCCGCTGCGCTTAGTCCCAGGGAGCAAGCCATATCGTTGCCGGGGGTATCAACGAAGCTGACGCCGCTTTTCGTAGCCGTATCGCCAAACTCCAAAGCTGCTACAATCAGGGCCCGGCCTATTTTGCAGACGCCGCCTAAAGATTTTTCTTCGATAGTGGAAAGGCCGCCCTCAATATTGCCGGGAGAAGGCTGAGTCCCCCTTAAATCCACTTTCATATCAATGGCGGTATCTTCAACCTTTTTGATCTTGCCCACAATAAAATCATAGATTTCTTCACTGGTGCAGTGCTCTTTAATGATATCTTCCGCTCCCATCAGCTCTGTTGTCTCGCCAAAAACTACCTTGCCGCCCAGGGCGGTAAGCTTTTCGGTAAATACGCCTACCGCCGGGTTTGAGGCGATTCCCGAAGTGAAATCAGAGCCGCCGCATTCCACACCGACGGTTAAATTAGCAATATCGGTCTCAACTTTTTGCTGGCTCTCAAGCTGAACCGCAAATTTTCGGCAAATTTCTCTGCCGATTCCCACAGTTTTTTCTGTGCCGCCAACCTCCTGCATAACCAGCAATTCCGTATTTGGCTGTTGGGATTTTATCGCTTCATACAAATCATGGGGAAGTATTTCTTCACAGCCTAAGCCAACGACAAGAACGGCGCCGTTGTTTGGATGGATACCCATTTTTGCTAAACATTTGCTGGAAAGCTCTTTATCGTAGCCTAGCTGGTCGCAGCCGTAAGGATGAGTATAGGCATCGGCTATCTCTACGGCAGAAGCGATAAGCTGAGCTACATGACTCACACAGGCTACTGTGGGTATCACCGCAATGCGGTTTCTCACCCCGTAGCTGCCGTTTTCACGCCGGTACATTTTAATGTTCATCGCAAATCACCTCTGCCGCGGCGGCTGGCCAGATTATGAATATGAACAAGCTGGCCGGCGCTAATCCCTTGCGTAGCCGTCCCAATAGTATGATTATATTTGATGATTTCATCGTCAGCCTGAAGATTCTTAATCGCAATTTTATGGCCTCTGTTTATATCATTCAAAGCTCTGATCATGCAAACAGCCGCCTTGTTTGCATCCTTTATTTCCACATCGTCGCCTATAGTCACATCCTCAAGAACAGTGGCCGTATTATCCTTTTCTGAAAGGAGCAGAGCTTTTTTCACGGAGAATCATCCTTTCTGTTGAATCTCTAATTAGAACGGTGTAATTATTATTATAACAAAAGCGGGCTTTTGTTTTCAAGCCCGCTTTTGTCTGGGTACCTTTGCCGGATATGCTTTTTTACAGCCTTACACTTTCTCTTTGCCTCCCGGCAGATTGATAGGATAGAGGTCTTCATAAGATTCAGCTTCGCTGTCGGACGTTACTAACGAAGGGATCAGCCCGGTACAATCCATAGCGGAAGTGGTAACTTTCGTTTCAAAAATGGCTCCTTGATTAACGGCGCCATTTTTTTTGCGCAGAGTTTTGTCCATAGTCAATCATCCTTTCCCGTATGTTCTTCCGGTTTAGTTTGTGCCGGCAGAGAAATCCTATTCAGTCATTGCGTTGAATACTGCGGCTGTGGGACAACTTCAAAATAAGGATCTGCCGGATTTTTGATGAACATGCCTTGAATATTAAAGTCTGTCTGTTGACAGATACTTTTATTTTTATTAAAATCATTATGAAACAGGGGAGCTTGTAAAGCAGGCTGAGAGGAAGTGGTTAAACTTCGACCCTTTTACCTGATGCGGATAATGCCGCCGTAGGAAGCTATAGATTGATTCTTGCGGAGGCGTCACAGCAGGCGGCTCCTGTTTTTTGCCTTTTTTATCGAAAACTCCAAAAGGAGTGATGGCTCCTTTGATGAAAGGAAGTGTTGACGGCACTGGCAGAAAGCCTGCGACGGGCAGAGGGGGAGCTCCCTGTGCTTTGTATAACAGCGATGGGAAGCCGTGTTCCGGCGTGAGAGGAGACCAATAAGTCTCGACCGACCTTTCAGCGAATCTTGATTCGCATGGGGCATTTTACCCGCCCCATCTGTTTACAGGGAAGCGACGCTGTTATTGCCGTTTTCTCTGCACTACTTTAAAGGAGTTTAAGAAGATGAAAGAAAACAACATCCGGAAATTATCGGTTGCAGGGGTCCTTTGCGCCCTTGCAGTTGTAGGCAGTTTGTTCTCTGTGCCCGTATTCGGCAGCAAATGCGCGCCTGTGCAGCACATGGTCAATGTCTTGTGCGCAGTGTTTCTCGGCCCCGCTTATGCCCTGGGGGCGGCTTTTGCCGCCAGCCTGATCCGCAATCTTATGGGGATCGGCAGCCTGATGGCTTTTCCGGGCAGTATGATCGGCGCTCTCTTATCCGGTATTCTTTACCGGAGAACAAAAAAACTTTCCCTTGCTTTGCTTGGAGAGGTATTTGGCACAGCCATTCTCGGCGGTTTATGCGCTTATCCCATAGCAATCCTCCTGATGGGGAAAAGCGCCGCCGGGCTTGCTTTTTACGCCTATATTGTGCCTTTCTTGATATCTACGGCGGCGGGCTCCGCCTTGTCGGGCCTACTGCTTTATTCACTGCAAAAAACAGGAACCCTGAAAAAGCTTGATCGGAACTTGGAAAACCTTTGATTTGACAGAAAGGCTTTTTCATGATAAAAAGATTATAGATAAACAGATTGGAGTTGGGAAGATGCGTCAGCTTTCTTGCTAAAGGTTATACCGGGCATAGCGATAGTAATCATTCAGGCGAAACACGCCCTATTTTTGCTGTGCCTAAGCAGGAAAGTTACAACGTCCCCATTTCTCTGATTTAGAATTTGCCGATTGCCGCTAAGAGCGGGGATTGGCGGCGCTATTTCGCTGCAGGGTGTAACTACCCTGCAGCTTATTTTATTTGCATTGATTGTTTTGGAGGTGTTTATATGTCGATGATTCAGGTGGCAGGCCTAACTTTTGGCTATGACGGCAGCGCCGATACAGTATTTGAGAATGTTTCTTTTGAGCTTGATACGGATTGGAAGCTGGGGTTTGTAGGACGAAACGGCAGAGGCAAAACCACATTTCTGCACCTTTTAATGAAAAAATACGAATACAGGGGCCGGATTTCGGCAGCCGTAGATTTTGATTATTTCCCTTTTCCTATGCCGGAGCCCCATCGCCTCACTGCGGAGATCATAGAAGGGGTCTGTCCGGAAGCCGCTCCTTGGCAAATCCAGCGGGAATTGTCTTTGCTGCAAATGGACGAGGAGGCTTTAGACCGGCCCTTTGCCACGTTAAGCAATGGCGAGCGAACAAAAGTTCTGCTTGCTGCCTTGTTCCTGAGGGAAAACCATTTTCTGCTCATTGATGAGCCGACTAATCACTTGGATATGCTGGGCCGCACCGTGGTCAGCCAATACTTAGCCGCCAAGAAAGGCTTCATTCTGGTATCCCACGACAGAGCTTTCCTGGATGGCTGCGTCGATCATATTTTATCCATCAATAAAAAAGATATTTCAGTTCGTAAGGGCGACTTTACTACCTGGCAGGAGAATATGGCCCGCCAGGAGGCTTTCGAGCTGGCGGAAAACCAACGGCTGGAAAAGGAAGTCAAACGGCTGGGCAAAGCGGCCAAACAGACGGAGGCTTGGTCGGATCAAGTGGAAAAGACGAAGTTCGGTCAACGGTTGTCGGGCAGTAAGCCGGATAAAGGCTATATCGGTCATAAGGCCGCTAAGATGATGAAGCGCTCCAAAGTAACGGAAGAACGGCAGCAGCGGGCTCTGGAGGAGAAATCAGCTTTGCTGAAAAATGTGGAGCAGTCTGATCCGTTATTTATCCGGCCTTTAAGCTATCACAAGCAAAGACTGCTGGAGGTAAGGGATTTAACTCTTTTTTATGGTGAGAAGCAGGTTTGCGGTCCTCTGCAGTTTGCCATAGAAGAAGGAGACCGTTTGTTTTTGCAGGGGCAAAACGGCAGCGGCAAATCCAGTATATTAAAACTGCTGGCCGGAGTAAAAGAAGGTTTGCCGGATTACGAAGGAAAAATAGATATGGGCAGCCGTTTGGCGGTTTCCTATGTGCCCCAGGATACCGCCTTTTTGCAAGGAAATTTGAGAGAATTTGCCGAAAAGGAAGGCTTAGACGAAAGCCTGTTCAAAACCTTGCTGCACAAACTGGATTTCAGCCGGCGGCAGTTTGATAAGGATATGGCGGATTTCAGCGCCGGGCAGAAAAAGAAGGTACTGCTGGCTAAAAGCATGAGCCAATCGGCTCATCTGTATATTTGGGATGAACCCTTAAATTACGTGGATGTCATCTCCCGGATGCAAATCGAGAAGCTGCTGCTGGAATATAAACCTACGATGATTTTGGTGGAGCATGATCTGGCTTTTTGCCGGCAAATAGCTACAAAAATTTTAAAGATAGGAGTCCCGTTATAGGAAAATTATGTTACAATAAACGATATGGAACTTTTTAAACATAAAAACAATCTATTTGTTAAAAGCCGCCGGTTATTGTTGGTATATATGCTGGTTTGCTTTCTTAGCGGCGCCGGCGCCGCTTTTGCAGAGTCTGGTTTCCCAGTGTCCGCTTCCGCAGAATCTGTAGAAAGGCCGGAGACGGCAAAAGCGGCAGTGATGACGGAGGTTTTAACCGTAAGTTCTTCCGGCGGCCAAAAAACCGCCTGTCTTCTTGACGGCAAAACCTCCACTAAGCTATCCTTGCCGGCAGAGACTATTCTGGATATTACAGTGACTCAGGACCAGGTGATCAGCGGCCTTTATTTGATCTGGGACCGGCCGCCGGGGCAGTGGGCATTAAGCTGGGGCGGCGAAGATGAAGAAATATGGGGCAATCAGGGTTATCTTCATGAGTATGTTTCCTTTAAAGAGGGCATAAATTCATTACGTATCCGTTTGATGGAAAGCAGCGCTTTACTGTGTGAGATTTATGCTTTCGGCCCCGGCCTGTTGCCGGAATGGGTGCAGATATGGCAGCCTCCTCATAAGAGAGCCGATTTGCTGCTGCTGCCCACTCATGCCGATGACGAACATTTGTTCTTTGGCGGTACTATGCCTTATTATGTCGGTGAATTGGGCTTAAAAGTACAGGTTGCTTATTTGACCAACCACTGGGGGGAACCCTATCGGCCCCACGAGCTGCTCAACGGCTTATGGATTGTGGGTATAGAACATTATCCGATCATCGGCCCCTATACGGATTATCCCTCCAGAAGCCTGGATCATGCCCGCAGTCTCTATGATGCAGAGGAAATGGTGGATTACCAGATTGGCTTACTCCGCCGGTTTCGGCCTTTGGTAGTAATCGGCCACGATATTGGCGGAGAGTACGGCCATGGCGTTCACATGCTTAATACGGATACTTTGCGCCTGGCTCTGGAGGCCAGCGGCGATCCCGAGGCGGCGGCCGAATCCGCCGGGCTTTATGGCCTTTGGGATGTGCCTAAGACCTATTTGCATCTCTATCCGGAAAATCAACTCCAAATGGATTGGGACCGGCCTTTGTCCCGTTTCGGCGGCGCCACGGCCTTTGAAATGGCGCAAAAAGGCTTTGCCTGTCATTTTTCTCAGCAAAAATGGTATTCGGTCAGAAAAACCGGTGTTCACGATTGCCGCAGTTTTGGGCTTTACCGCAGCCACCGGGGCCCGGATCTTAACGGCGGCGATTTTATGGAAGGCCTGGCCCCTTATCCTGTGGCGAGATTCCCTTATGAAGATTTAAAACTGCCCCGGTTTGATTTGAAACGCTATGGGTCCGCGGGGATAGGCAATTATTTTAGCCTGGGAAGTTTACGGGAAGAAGCGGCCCGTCGCTTTGCATCCGTTTAAGCAAAGCATTTAGAGTGGAGGCAAACACCTAATGGAAGAAATCGCAATAATACTGCCGTCTTTGAACCCCGACGAAAAGCTGCTGCGGGTCGTCGATAAATTAGTCAAAGCCGGTTTTCAAGATATTATTATTATTAATGACGGCAGCGATGAAGAACACCTGGAACCTTTTCGGCAACTGGCCTTTTGGCCCGGTTGCCGGGTATTGAGGCACGAACATAACAAAGGCAAGGGACGGGCATTAAAAACCGGCTTTGCTTATGTATTGGAGCATTGCCCCCATGTTCGGGGAGTAGTGACGGTAGACGGTGATGATCAGCATCAGATTCAGGATATTATAGCCTGCGGCCAGGCCCTGCTTCAGCATCCCGACAGCCTGATTCTGGGTGTCCGGGATTTCAGCAGTCCCCAGGTGCCTTGGCGCAACCGCTGGGGCAACAATATTACAACCTTTGTTTTTAAAGCCCTTTGCGGCATTAAAATATCCGACACCCAGACGGGCTTGCGGGCCCTTTCCCGCCGGCATCTGGCCGAGTTTTGCCAGGTGGAGGGGGAGCGTTTCGAGTATGAAACAAAAGTGCTGCTGGAAGCCAGAGCAAGATGCATCCCTTTTTTTGAAGTGCCTATAGCTACCGTCTATATTGGCAAAAACGCCTCTTCCCATTTTCGTGTATTGAAGGATTCCCTCAAGATTTACGGCGTTATTTTTCGTTTTATGCTAAGCTCCTTAGCTGCTTCATTGGTAGATCTGGGTATCTTTACCCTGTTAAACACTACATTGGATGATGAGCTCTGGATGGGCCACCGGCTTTTGGTGGCTACTGTTACCGCCAGAGTGATTTCGTCATTATTTAATTATATTTGCAATCATAAGGCCGTATTTTGCAGCAAAGAATCCCATAAGAAAACTCTGGTGCGCTATGTGTTGCTGTGCTGTTTTCAGATGACGGCCTCTTATCTGATGGTTTTGGGTTTATCGATCCTGTTGCCCGGCGGTCCTATATACGATACGTTATTTAAATTGGTTGCCGATATTTTATTGTTTCTGCTGAGCTTTCGCGTGCAGCAGAAATGGATATTCTAGGGGGTGATCCTGTGACCTTGTCACGGTTGGAGATTGCTGCGGCGCGAAAGCCCCTGAGCAGCAAAATATGGTATCGTCTTTTGGTTGTTTTTATAACCGTAATTCTGTTGATTCTCACTGCTTTTTTTGGAGCTCTGACTATTGTTAACTATGGCCCTTCACCGGCAGCCCGGGATTTATTTGTGGTATCGGTAATGGAAACCAGCGCCGCTAAATTTCTGGCCCGCATCTACTTTTCTGAGACGGAGGTGCAGGAAATTTTGGAGGCCAACAGGGTTATGGACCTGGAAGGGGTCAGCGACGGCAGCTTAATCCATGGGCCGGCGGCGGCAGAGGTTGAAGCGGAAGACATTATTATCGAAGACATTGTGGGGGATACGTTTAAGGCTAAAATGATGATTGTTCGGGACCCCTCCCGGGTTATGGTGGGAGTAGCTCACGATAGCTTTGTCCAGGGCGTCCGCGGCAAGACTGTGGCCGATATTATCCGGCGCTATGAAGGTACGGCCGGCGTTAACGCCGGCGGCTTCCTGGATGAGCAGGGCAAGGGGGACGGCAGCATTCCTGTGGGGATTGTAATCAGTGAAGGCAAATTGAAGTGGGGCAGCCAAAGCACTGCTTATGAAGTAATTGGAATCGACGATGAGCATAAATTGGTGATTGGTAAAATGACCGGCAAAGAAGCTTTAGACCGGGGTATACGGGATGCGGTGAGTTTTGGGCCTATGCTGATCATCAATGGCGAGGCCCTTGAAGTAAAGGGAGCCGGCGGCGGTTTGAATCCCAGGACGGCCATCGGCCAAAGGGCTGACGGCGCTATGCTGCTTTTAACCATTGACGGCAGGCAAGTCAATAGTTTAGGAGGCAGTATGAGCGACGTCATTGATTTGATGATTGAGTATGAGGCAGTTAACGCAGCCAATTTGGATGGCGGCTCCTCCACCGTAATGATTTACGAAGGAGAGCTGATCAATGTTTGCGGCTCCTTGTATGGGCCCCGGGCTATGCCCACTGCCATCGTCGTAAAATAAGGGCTGTTGCCCTACAGGGGGGACATTGTGGACCAGGAGAGGAAGGGCTGCCCGGAGCAGGAGCGGTTAAAGGCCGAAAAAGAAGCTTTACGCAAAGAAGCAAGGAAAAAGCTGAAGGCCTTAAAGGCGGCGGCAGCAGAGCTGGCGGCGCTGCAGACGGCTTTAAATAAAGCGGCCGCTGAAGCCGCGGCTGCTGCGGGAGCAGGGATAGTTGCTGAAGCAGGGGCCGGTACCGGGGATAATGCCGCTGCAAATGCCGGGACAGTTGCTGAAGCTGAGGCGGCTGCTGACGCTGAATCAGGCGCTGATGCCGCTGGCCAGCCGGATACCGCTGCCATTGCAGATTCAGGAACCGGTGCAACCGTAGCAACCGCAGCAACAGGCAAAGAGGAGTCCCCGCAGTTTATACCCAGAGGAGCCAGACCCTCATTATTCCCTTCATCCAAAAAGGGAGGGCCGGACTTTTGGCAGATTTACGGTTTGATCCTGGGGCTGCTGCTGGTGGCGGTTGGCGGCGGCTTGGGTTATTTATGGCGGAATTTAACGGCTTACGAAGCAAGTATGCCGGATTATGTGCTGTCCCAATATTCCAGCCCGGCCATTCAGGGGGGACTGCCCAAATTATTTGCCCATGAAGCCGCATTGCCTGGCAAATATGAAAGCAGCCAGGTTAAGGATAAGTTTATCCGCAGTTTACTGAGCCAAGGGGAGCTGGAGTATAGACGTTCCGCCTCCCAGTCGAAAGAAGGAAAAGAACTGTATTTATTCAAAGCAGGCCAGGAGACTTTGGCCGCTCTTACTTTGGAAAAAGTACACCAGGGTCCTTTCGGCTATTGGCAGGCCGCTGATGTCGAATTGCGGCTGCCTGTTTACGGGGCGTTGAGGCTTTATGTGCCCGAGGGGGCTCAGGTCACCGTCAATGGCAACCCCTTGGACGAAGGTGACCGGATAAACCAGGGTCTGCCCTATGAAGAGCTGCAAGCTTTGCCCCAGGATTTAATAGAGATGCCGAAACAAAGCGAATATTTACTGACCGGCTTGTATAATCAGCCGGTTATTGAGGCTATGGGACCTTACGGCAATGAGCTGGCCGTAAAATGGCAGGAAACCGAGGAGGGAAAAGCGGCAGCAATCATTCCTTTAGCTCCCCCTGAGGATTTGCCGGCCATCGAAGAAATGATTCTGGCCGATATCCGTATTTATTCAAACTATACTTCCAGGGACGCCGCCTTTAGCTCACTGGCCAGGCGGCTGATCCGCAACGCCAAAATCTATAAAGAAATGCAGACGCTGGAGACTAGTTATTATACCGATCATACAGGCTTTTCCTTCAGCGATGAAAAGGTTCATTATGTACGCTTATACTCCCCTGACTGTCTGGCTGCCCATACCAATTACACCTATACTATTATCCGGGCAAAGGGCAAAACCCATCCTCTCGATACGGCCCTGACCTTTTATTATCTCAGGGTCAACGGCCAGTGGATGATTGCCGATATTGCTCAACAGAAGGAATAATGATATAATCCTCGCTAGATATAGAAAAGAAGCAGGAGTGTTTCTTTTTTGATAATGCATTCATAATACATTGCCGTTAAAATGAGATTAACGGTGAAAGGAGAAAATATGGACAGTTTTCAGGAAAAGGCCGGCGGAGAGTGGCATCGCAGGCCGCCAAGCCACGGCAAGAAATATAAAGGCGAGGGCAAAGAGGGAGAAGAAGCCCAGGAAGAAGGCAGCGGCAAAAAAAGAAACAGGCAATTTCGCCGCAACAATGATGACAAAGCCAAAGATAATCAGAAAAATAGCGGCAGCCAAGAAGCCGATAAGCCCGTCACGTTTAATGCCCATGCCCTGGATTTAGATCCCGGCATTGTCATACCCGAGCGTCCCAGCATTGATTTGACCTATACTGATTTTACCCGGGAGTCTTATGAGATGGGAGCCGGCCGGCCTTTTGTGCCCAAAAAGAAAAAAATTGTACCCTTTGAATTGTCTGAAACGCCTAAAATGCAAGCGGATTATTGGGAGGGACGGGCCCCCGGCCGCCGTAAGCTGTTGAACGCTATGGAAAACGGGGCGGAAACCAAGGCTAATGGGGAAGGACAGCAGACCCAGGAAAAAAAGCAGCCGGAATACAAAAAAGAAAACCCGGAAAAAAACGGGGATAAAAAGGATAAGCAGCAGCAAAAGCAGCAAAAAGACAGGCCCTGGTCCGGTTCTCAGAATCAGGAAGCAAAGGACCGGGACCGCAAGCGGCAGGAGCCGAAGCAGCAAAAGAGCGGCCAGCAAGACGGCAGGCAGGAAAGCCGCCAGGATGGCCGCCAGGAAAACAAAAGGCCGGAAAATAAACAAAACGGCGGCGGGCGGGGACCGGAAGCTCAGCCTAAAAAAGGCGGGCCGGCAAAAGAAGCACCCAAAAGTACTTCGAAAGGTACTTCTTTGGAAGCGCCCAAGAACGCACAAAAAAGCACTGCCAAAGAAACGCTTGCTGAGCCTGCTAAACGCACTTCCAAAGAAGTGCCTACTGAGCCCGCCAAACATACTTCAAAAGAAGTGCTTGCTGAGCCTGTTAAACGCACTTCTTTGGAAGAAGCGAAAGCTGCTCCAAAAGAGAAAAAGGGAGGCTTCTTCTCCCGCAACAAAAACCGGCAAAATAATAATGCTGCCGGCAAGCAAGAAACCAGGAATAAAGGCGAAGACCAGTCTCAGGAGCCGGCCAGTCAATCACTGATCCGGCCTTATTGGCTGAAAAAATAACCTATACAAAGAAAAGAAGCGCATAGAAAGCGCAAAGGAAGCCCCATAAGGAGAAATGCTGCCATGGCCTCACAGTCAATCGATATATTGGATCAGAGCCGTCCGCCGGCAAAAACCATATGGCTGCTGGCCTGGCCTACGGTCATGGAGCAGCTTTTGCAGACCATGACGGGCTATGTGGATACCGCGATGGTAGGCTCTCTGGGAGCCGGAGCTACGGCGGCGGTGGCTATCAACACCTCTTTGACCTGGCTGATCAACGGTTTGATGAATGCCGCTACCCTTGGGTTTAGTATTCAGGTAGCCCGCCACGTGGGCAACGGCAACCTGGAGCTTTCCCGGCGTATTGTCCGGCAGGGGATGTTGGTCCTGTTAGCCGGCGGTTTAGGCTTAACGCTGATCTTTCAGCTTTTAGCCGGCAGTCTGCCGGTAATTTTAGGTGCGGAACCAGAAGTAGTCCCTCATGCCGTTAATTATTTGCGGATACTCTCTTCCGTTCATTTATTTAATCTTTCCATGGTGATGTGCGGCGGCTTTTTGCGCAGCGCCGGCGATACCCGCACACCCTTGCAAATCAATATATTGGCCAATCTGGCCAATGTATGCGGCAATTATTTTTTGATCTTTTCGCCCAGAAACGTCCGTATATTGGGGAAAGAGTTTTACGTATGGGGGGCCGGCCTGGGCGTAGAGGGGGCTGCCGCAGCTACGGCTTTTTCCATATTCCTGGCGGGATGTTTGCTTTTTTGGGTTTTGTTCCAAAAAAAAGGCGTTCTGGGTTTGAGTATACGGGGAGATTACCGGAAGGACAATGCCATACTTAAAACTGCTTTTGATTTAGGCCTGCCTGTGGCCTTGGAGCGGATCAGCAATTCCTCGGGGCAGCTAGTCTTAACCCGTTTAGTAGCCGGCTTAGGCACTGTGCCTTTGGCAACCTATTATCTTTGCAACACCCTGGAATCCATTTCTTATTTGCCGGGCTTTGGCTTTGCCATAGCTGCCACTACCTTGGTAGGGCAGTCTCTGGGCGCGGGAGAAAAGGAACTGGCCAAAACCTACGGTCAAAAATGCATTACCTATTGTACGATCATGATGGCTATAGCGGGCTTTAGCTTATTCCTGTTTGCCAAACCGCTGATCAGCCTGTTTACTCCCGATGTTCAAGTTATTGCTTTGGGGATCATCGGGTTAAGGATCATGGCCTTTGCTCAGCCCTTTTCCGGTTTGGGCATTGTGATCAGCGGCATACTGCGGGCCGGCGGCGATACGAAGAGCCCTTTCCTGATCATGCTTTCCGGTATGTGGCTGGTGCGGATGACTTTGGTAACTATTTTAAGCTATCCTTTAGGTCTTGGCATTTATGGCGCTTGGATAGCGATGATTGCGGACATTATCTATAGAGGCCTGATCAGTTATCGGCTTTACCGCAAAGAACAATGGCTCTACTTATGGAATATTTAATCGGCAAAAAGGGGGCTTCGGAAGCCCCCTTTTTTGTTAATGAAATTGTAAGAAAAAGGCGTCTAGGTTTTTAACTTTTTTTTTGTATGCTGTGATAAAGAAAGGAGCAGTGTCATGAATATCCTGATTTGTGATGACGATAAAGAAATCGTGGAGGCTATTGAGATTTATTTAAAAAGTGAGGGCTATGAAACTTATAAAGCCTATGACGGCATTGAAGCTCTTCAGGTTTTGGAAGATCAGGAAATCCATCTGATTCTCATGGATATCATGATGCCCAGAATGAACGGCATGGTGGCTACCATGAAAATCCGGGAGATGAGAAACATTCCGATCATCATGCTCTCCGCCAAATCCGAGGATTACGATAAGATCACGGGTCTTAACGCCGGCGCCGATGATTATATAACGAAACCCTTTAATCCCTTAGAATTGGTAGCCAGGGTAAAATCCCAATTGCGGCGTTATACGGATTTGGGCAGTTTAAAAAAGGAAGAAGAAACCCATGGCAAGATTTATCGTACCGGTAATCTTGTGGTGGATGACGAGCAAAAAACAGTGTTGCTGGATGGCGAGCAAGTGGTGGTAACTCCCATCGAGTACGGAATTTTACGGTTCCTGACGGAAAACGCCGGCCGGGTTTTCTCTATGGATCAGATTTATGAAGCGGTGTGGCAGGAGCCGGCCTACAATCCGGGGAATACGGTTTCCGTGCATATCCGGCGGATCCGGGAAAAAATCGAAATTAATCCGAAAGAACCTAGATATTTGAAGGTGGTGTGGGGCATTGGCTACAAAATGGAAAAATGTTAAGAAAGCTAAGGGCCTTTATTATTTATCTTGTATATTTCTGGTACTGCTGTTTGTTGCAGGCTTAACCTTTGCTTTACTAAACCTTTACTCGCTGAATCATTATTCCAATAGCTGGCTGGAAAGCCTGCAGGTGAAAAACTACGAAGATACCACCGAGTTTCAGGATTCGGTTCGCGATACGGTTGATAATGTGCTGCGGATAATCAGTTATCCTTTAGGCGAGGAGGGCATTGCCGAGGGCCTTTATTTGGATCAGGATATCATGGGCCATCGCCAATCCAACTTATACTACGAATTTGTCAACGGTTGGTTAGGCAGGGAAGGCATAGACTATGTCAGTCTGAATATGAACAACGACGGCGGAATCGGTATCGTTTTTGCCGACGGCGCTGCCTGGGAAAGGCTGCAAAGATATTTTGAAGCCAATACAGCCAACAGTGAAGAGAGCATCAATGCCAATACGGAGTCCTATATTACGGCTGACCCCGTTGCCAGTGAAGATGTGTCCGCGGGAGTTGCCCAAGGAGATTCGACGGATCGGGGGAGCGCCAGCGCCTATACCGACATAGCCGAACCCTATTGGCTCAGCGACAAGCAGCTCCAGGTTTTGCAGGTGGAGTTTGAAAAAGCTTATGGCCAGGAAATCAAGGCCATCCGGGAGCAAATGATCCATGAAAGCCTCCGGGATTACCGGCGGATCAAGCAGGAATTGGAAAATGAAGGCGTCCGTTATCTGGCACACAATGGCGAAGGCGTAATCACCAATATGACCGAGGCTCAAACTCCTTCCGGCCGTCTGGCCAATATGGCTTCAATCAATGAAAGCATCAGACAGTCCCGGGTTTGGCTGATTTATGATCAGGAAATGCTTTCCCGGCAGCCTGCCGCTCCGGAGCGCCTTTCTTATTACGATATGATCCTGCTTAGCCAGATCAATGAAACCCAGGGCAAGCCCGGTTTTTCCCTCTACGTTTCCCTGGGGGATGAGGCGGTAGGGGCAAAAGTTGCCGCTTATGAAGAACTCCGCTATTACAACAAAAAAGTTTTGCCTGCCTTTGCTTTTATTCTTCTGCTGTTCCTTCTGCTGCTCGTTTATGTAACGGTAAACTGCGGCAAGGACGATGAAGAAAAGGCCAGGCGGCGGTGGTTTGACCGCTTATGGACGGAAATGCATTTGTTTTTATTGGGCTTGGCTCTGGGCGGCGGCTTCGTTTATTTGCAGCTATTGGAATACGGTATTCATGACCGCAATAGCTTCGGCTTTTATTTGCCGGGGTTAGAGTTATCGGTCAGCGTGGAGTTTTTCGTCGCTATTTTGGCGGGATTGGTCAGTTGCTCCATAGGCCTGGCTTCCTATTTGGCTTTAATCAAAAAAATGAAGACAGGACAGTTATGGTCAACTTCCTGTCTGGGCCTGGTTTCATACAAATTACTGGATCTGGGCCGCTCTATTTTTCACGGGGGCTCCATGGAGCGTAAAGCCGTATTGACCATCGGCGTCGTGTCTTTAATTTCCGGCGTCAGCCTTTTCCTGTTGCCCTTGACCATGCTGGTCTTTATGATTTTAGCGGCAGCCTGGGGTAGAAAATTTGAGGTGGTTAAATCCGGTATCCGAAGGGTGAAGGAAGGGGAACTGACCTATAAAATTCCGCTGAAGCCTAAGGATGAGCTGGGCCGTTTATCCGCCGATGTTAATGACATTGCCGCCGGCTTGGATACGGCGGTGCAAAACCGGCTGAAAAACGAACGGATGCGGACGGAGCTGATCTCCAATGTTTCTCATGACTTAAAGACGCCTCTGACCTCTATCGTTACCTATGTGGACCTCTTAAAGAAAGAGGGGTTAAGCTCTCCCAACGGCCAGCATTATCTTGATATCATCGACCAGAAGAGCCAAAGGCTGCAAAAGCTGACGGTGGATCTTTTTGAAGCGGCTAAGGCCAGCAGCGGCGCCATCCAGGTGGAAATAGGCAAAGTGGAAATGAAGTCCCTGGTCAATCAGGGACTGGGGGAAATGGAAGGGGCTATTTTGGAGTCGGGCCTTGATATCATCATCAATGCCGCTGATGAAAAATACTACGTGGAAGCCGACGGCAGGCTGATGTGGCGGGTTATTGAAAACCTGCTGACCAATGTGCTGAAATATGCCCAGGAAAATACCCGGGTGTATATCGACTTGAAAAAAACCAGAACTCAAGCCATTATGGTGATGAAGAACATTTCCAAAAACCAGCTTAATATATCGCCGGATGAATTGATGGAGCGGTTTAAACGAGGCGATGAGGCCCGTTCTACCGAAGGCAGCGGCTTAGGCTTAGCCATTGCCCGGGATCTGGTACAATTGCAGAAAGGCATCTTTGATATCTCGGTAGACGGGGATTTATTTAAATCCACCATAATCCTGAAGCTGTACCCCGAAGAAGGGGGTCAGCTCTCTCCGGCCATCACTGCCGGGGTTATCGAAGGGGAAGCCGTGGCGGAACCTGCGGAACGGGAAGACGAAGCTAAAGGTAAAGGGGCCGAAAACAAAGGCGCCGAAGACAAAGAGGCCAGAAAAGCCGAGGGCTTGGCTAAGGCAGGTTTTTTCGGTTGGGGCAAGCGAAAAGGCACCGCCGGGGAATTTAAAGCCCAAATGGCCAAGGAAGTTAACAATGCCAATAAAGAGGGAGAGGGCCCGGAGGAAGAAAAAGAAATATAACGAGGCAATTGACGTCCCCACTTTAACGGCGGCGGGTACAATCAGCGGTTATGAAACTCCGGCTTACGCTTAGCTAAAAAAGCTTCCATACCGCTGATGCGGTCTTCCGTTCCGAATAAAGCACCGAAGATTTCGGCGTCATATTGCAGGGCCGGCCGCAGGCCCATATTCAGGCCTTCATTGATCGCTTGTTTAGCCAGGCGGATGGCTACAGGACCATTGGCCATGATTTTTTCCGCTAGAGCCTTGCATCGGGGCATTAATTCCTCTAAGGTCACTACTTCCTGTACCAGGCCCATTTCGTAGGCCCGCTCCGCGGAGATGTGTTCGGCGGTGTAGATGTAATACTTGGCGTTGCCGGGATTGATCAGCCGGGGCAGGCGCTGGGCGCCGCCGAAGCCGGGGAAAATGCCCAAGGCTGTCTCCGGCTGGCCCACTTTGGCTCCGGCCGCTATGATGCGGATGTCACAGGCCAGGGCTACTTCCAGTCCACCTCCCAAAGCGTAGCCATTGATGGCGCAGATTACCGGTTTCGGCAAATTCTCCAGGCGGTTTAGCTGCTCCTGAGCAAATATTCCAAATTCCCGGCCTTCTCCGGGGGTATATTGCCTCATCTCGGCGATATCCGCTCCTGCCACAAAGGCCTTGCCATGGCCGGTGACGATCACCGCCAGGGTTTCTTTATCGGCGTAGAGGTCGTCCAGGATCTCTTTCAGCTCTTCAAATACGGTGCGGTTCAGAGCATTCAATACCTTAGGACGGTTAAAGACAATATAAGCAATACCTCTTTCCTTGCTGTAAAGAATATTTTCATATTCTGTCATCCATATCCTCCTTTCATTGGCTTCTATGCTATCCTATGGAACCTATACTATCATATCTTTTCCTCAAGGAATCAGCAATGCCTTGATCACTTCTTTGCGCTCCATCATCTGCAGGGCTTTATGAGCTTCAGTTAAAGGCAGCCGGTGGGAAATCATTTTATCCAGCAAAGGCTTATGGCGGCGGTAAACCTCCAGGGCCTGCCAGGTGTTTTTGCCGTCGCCTACCCAGACCCCTTGGATACGGGCATTTTTCCGTACTATATCCCGGAACCAGTTAACGGGGACCTCTCCCGTATCCACAGCGATGCCGGCCGAAACATATGTACCTCCCGGAGCTAAGTAACCGACACCTTCCCGGACTGCCTCGGGGGTACCTGCCATTTCATATACCACATCAGCTCCCTGCCCGCCGGTGATTTCTCTAATCAAATCCAGTCTTTCAGCTTCTTGCGTTTGGCAGCGGTTGATTACGTGAGTAGCGCCGGCCTCCCGGCAGAGGGCCAGGCGTTCCGGGGTGCCTCCTACTACGATGATGGTTTTGGCGCCGGCTTCCCGGGCAAATAATACGCCATAGATGCCCAAAGGACCCGGTCCTTGGATCACCACCTGCTGGCCCGACTCCGGCTTTACCTGCTCAAAGGCGCAGGCTGTAGTGGTGCCGGCGCAGCAAAGGGAAGCATAAGGGGCGTAATCCTTCCGGGCTCCAGCCTTTTCCCGGGACTCAACACGGATAATTTCCGTCTCCGGAGTCAGCAAAACATGGGAGGCATAGGCGCCGTTTAAAAAAGGATAATCATTAATTGATTTGGAAAATCCATAGGTCCAGCGGCTGGGGCAAAGATAAAACTGCCGCTTAACCAGACAAGTGTAGCAGGATTTGCAGCTGACTCCCCGGTTCCAGACCACCACATCCCCTTCGCAAAGGGCATGGCCCATAATGTCATACTTTTCTTCGCCGCCCAGTGCTTCAATTATGCCGATTCCCTCATGGCCCAGGATCATGGGCAGCCGGGACCGTTTGTCCTCTCCTTTCCATACATGGACGTCGGAGCCGCAGATACCGCAGGCTATGACTTTGATCAGCACTTCTTTATTTTTCGGCTGAGGTTTGGGGAACTCCTGGTAATCCAGGGGACCACCGAATTGCTTAAGCACCATTGCATATGCCTTTTCCAAAGAAATCCCTCCGATCTTGGTTACAGTCTAGCGCCGGTATCAGCCTGGCCGGCGATCCGGGCGTAAATATGCAAAATACCTTTTTCCTTCCGGGGGGGACAGGGAGCAGGCTGACGCTGGTCAAAACCGGCTGCACTGTTTTGAAGCAAGCCGGCCTTAGTATCAATAATGATCTCATCACCGTCTTGTACCCGAGCTAAAGGGCCGCCCAGGGCAGCTTCCGGACTAATCTGGCAGACGCCTACACCCCGGGCAAAGCCGGAAAAGCGGCCGTCGGTAATCACGGCCACATCTGTTTCCAGGCCGGCTCCCACTATGGCGCCGGCTACCCCAAAACAATCGGGCATACCCGGGCCGCCTCGCGGCCCCATAAAGCGTAATACCACCACATCGCCTTTTTTGATTCCGCCGGCGGCGATCATGGCCATGGCCTGGTTTTGGGAATCGAAAACTTTAGCTTTGCCTTTAAACGTGTTTTTGCTGTGAGCAAACATGCGAACCAGGGCGCTTTTGGCCATATTGCCCTTTAGCACCACAATACCGCCTTGCTCCATCACCGGATTTTCCCGGCAGCGGAGGATAGAGGAGCGGCTGCGCTCATAGGCGGCTTTGCCGGCTTCGGCAATTTCGGCTGCCGAGTGGCCGGAGACGCCTACACAGCGGACATCCAGTTGGTCCATTATGGCCCCCATCACTGCCGGCATACCGCCGGCCCGTTCCAAATAGGGCAGGTAATACTTGCCTACAGGCTTGATATCCGCAATACAGGGGGTTTTGGCGCTGATGGAGGCAATGGCCTCCAGATTTATGGTTTTTTCATAGCCCAAATCGTGGCTGAGGGCCAGCATATGGAGAATAGAATTGGAAGCGGCGCCGATGGACATGGCTGCGGTAAGCATATTGTGCATGGAAGCCGGAGTGACGATATCCGTAAAGGTTTTGCCTTCTTCAATCAGCCGGACAATAGCATAGCCGGCTTGCTTCGCCAAACGGCGCTGCTCCCCGGAGCCTGCCGGTTTGGTGGCGGACCCGGGAAGAGCGACGCCCAGTACCTCAGCCAAACATTGCATAGTATTGGCCGTGCCCATAATGGGACAAGCGCCGCAGCCGGGTATTACCTGATCCTCCCAAAGCCTTACTTCCTTCTCAGACATGTTGTGGATTTTTCCGCTGAATACTTTCTCGTCCAAATCCGCCAGAGAAGCCTCACTGCCGTCGATGGAGCCGGCAGCCATGACGCCTCCGGGCACGATTACCGCCGGTATATTGAGGCGGGCTGCGCCCAGGAGAGCGCCGGGGATGGTCTTATCGCAGGTGGTGACGATCACCAAGGCATCAAAAAGCTGGGTGGCTACGATGGTTTCAATATCCAGCGCTATCAACTCCCGGGCAGGCAGGTCGTAGCGGATGCCCTCCAAACCCAGCACCTGGGTGGCGCACTGAGAGATGGTGGAGAATTCCATAGGCGTGGCTCCTGCCTGCCAGACGCCGTCTTTGACGCTGCGGACCAGGGCCTGCAAATGCATATGGCCGGGGCAGACTTCGCTGAAAGTGTTGACAATTGCCACTAAAGGCCGGCTGAGGTCCTCATCGGTGAAGCCCATGCCTTTATAAACGGCCCGGCGGTGGGCTGCGGTTTTGCCCGTATAAAACTGCTTGGTATAGTATTGCTTCGCAAACTTTTCCCTCATAAATCCTCCCGTCTATGGAGCCGGATCATTCCTAAGATAGATCATTCGTAGGATAAAACGATTTTCATGCTGCCGGTCAAGGGGTCGGCGGCCAGGGCAAAGGCCTTGGCGATATCCCGGCTGGCAAATTCATGGGTGATATAAGCCTGCAAATTCAATTTTCCGGCGGTCAACAGAGCGATAGCCCGCTGAAAATCAAAGCAGTATCCTTGAGAACCCCATAAAGTAATTTCTTTTTGCAAAATGCGGGCATAAGGATATTGGGAAAAAGGCCGGGTGCTGATGCCCATTTGCAGGATGCCGCCCATTTTGGCCGCCATATTCAAGGCATAAACAGCGCATTCTTCACTGCCGGTACATTCGATAACTACGTCACAGCCTAAGCCGCCGGTGGCGGCAAGGACAGTTTCCACAGCATCCTTTTTCGTAGTATCAACGCCTTCGGCCTCAGTCACCAGTGCGGTGCCGGCTTCCAGTTTTTTGCCGTTGCGGTCCATGAGCCAGATCTTGCTTGCCCCCTCCAGCTGGCAGATATGGGCGGCTAAAGTGCCGATGGGCCCCGCGCCGATTACCGCTACGGATTTGGCCAAAAGGTTGCCGGCCTTTCTTACGCCGTGGATAGCTACGGCCAGAGGCTCAATCAGGGCAGCCGCCTTTTCCCCCACGGCTTCCGGCACCTTGTGGGCCCAGCGGTCGTCCACAAGGAAATAATCGGCAAAGCCGGCCTGGCCCCGGCGGTATTGATAGGAGATGTCGTTGCACATATGGTAATCGCCCTTTTGGCAATAGCTGCAGTTGCCGCAGACTAAAACAGGCTCCGGCGCCACCAGGTCGCCAAGAGCAAAGCCCCGGACAGAGCTGCCTATTTCCACCACCCGGCCGGATAATTCGTGGCCGATGGTACAGGGAGCTTTCACAAAAGGATGGATGTCATGATACAAATGGAGGTCGCTGCCGCAAACTGCGGAGTAACAGGTTTTTAATAGAATTTCATGGGGGCCGGGCGGGGCCAGGTCAAATTCCTGAAAGCTGACCTGGCCGGCTTTTTCCACCACCGCCATTTTTCGTTTCTCAGGCCTGCCGGGCTGCTGCTTCATCGCTTCAAGCCTCCTTTTTTACCGGCAGCAAGGCATAAAATACATCAATGCCTTCCGCCGATAAGCCCTCAATAGTAGCATGAACGTCGCCGGATTTGGCGTGCATCATATCTCCCGGCTCTACAATATGCTCTTCACCGTTAAAGCTGACTTTCCCCTTGCCCCGCAATACGATATAGACTTCGTCATGATTATCGTGGATGTGCAGGGCGCCGGCCTGACCGCTTGCCCAGTTGGCAATGCCCACGTCTGCCGGGCCCTTTTCCAGGGCATATTGTTTCAGTAAATATTTAATTTTCAACTTCTCTGACGCTTGTTCCCAGGATAATTCTTCGCCTTTGACAATAGGCATGGAAAAGCTCCTTCCGTTTATTCGTTTATTTATGTACCATATGGATAGCTCCCTTGGGACAGAAGAAGGGACATAAGCCGCAGCCGTCGCACTTTTCGTTGATCAAGGCTTTTTTGCCGGTAAAATCGATGCCGTCATAGATACAGATGTCGGTACAGCGTTTGCAGCCTATACAGGCCGGCTCCTTCACTTTGGCAATCAAAGTCTTTTCCCGGTCTACCTGGGTCAGATCCTTAATCTTAGGTACGATATTGCCCCGGAAGTCCTCAATGGTAGCATAACCATGCTTATCCATATACCGGGCCAGGCCCTGATTAAGCTGTTCAATTACTCCATAGCCGTAGGTATAGACGAGAAAGCAGACCTGAACGGTGGTGGCGCCGCAGAGGATGTATTTCACAATATCCTGCCATTCCACTACGCCGCCGCAGCCGCTGACCGGAATATGCAGATGGGGATACATGCTGGAAATCCAGCGCAGGGCATAGTGGATGGACCAGGGCCCGCCGTGGCCGCCATAACCGCCGTGGAGGATGGGTGTTTGGCTGTCAATATCCAGGTCAAGGCCCAGGCAACGGCTGAAGGCTACCACGCCGCAGGAGCCGCTTTCCTCCATGACCTTGGCAGTGATCAGGGGATTTTCCAACTGGGGCGTCATTTTGCTGAAAACCGGTATAGATACGGCCTGGCGGACCTCCGGCATTGCCTGCTTTACCATCTCGTTGATCTGACCCAGCCGGCCCATCACATAATCGCTATGGGGACAGGATAAGTTCATTTCTATGGCGTCGGCTCCGGCTTGCTCCACCTTTTTGGCCCATTCCCGCCAGTGATCGATGGTGCTGCAGCCGATGCTGGCGATGATTTTTATGGCAAAATCCTGTTTGCAGCGGCGGATTTCTTCACAATAGTTGTCAATGGAAAACTCATATCCTTGTTCATAAGATAAATTGGTAGTGGAAGCATAGTCCTTGCCGCCCCGGTGGATAATGGTGAAGCGGGGAGTAGGGCTGTGGGCCATCAGGGGCTCCTGGAATTTTGTCTTGAGCACCACGGCGCCGGCTCCGTATTGATCGGCTTTTTTGATGTTTTCGTAAGCCTTCGTAATGCCGGAGGAGCCTAAAATGATGGGAGAACGTAGAGCCAGGGAGCCGTAATTGGTTTGTAATGCTTTCATTTCCCGACCGTCCTTTTTTATCTTATTTTATTTAAGATTTTTATTGCGATAGCTACCAGTTCTTCTTCTTCCAAAAGGGTCCGCCGGATAATGCACTCGTCTTTTACCGCGGCCAAAATTTTCTCCTGCTCTTCGGGAGTGGCTTCAATCTTGTTTTTCTCCAGATAATACTCAATAGTCAGCCGGCCGCTTAAGGAGCCGATGAGGAAATCCTTTTCCGTTCTGCCTACCACATGGGGTAAATAAGGGTAGGCAATAGGCTTAAAGCCCACATTCCGCAAGGCATTGGTATAATGGCTGACCACGCCGGATTCAATGGCAAAACAGTTTTTGCCGAATATTGTCTTATTCACGTTGGGATAAATCTGAGTAATATCGCTGACTACCTGGGAGGTTGCCGCCAGCTTCTCTAACCGGACATTGGTGCGCCCCCCCATCAGAATGCCGAAGGTAGTGGCCACTTCTTCCGTGGCCAGATTGCCGGTGCGTTCTCCTAATGCGTTCATGGCGGTATGGATAATGGTGGCGCCGTTTTCCACGGCGGCTAAAGCGGTGGCCATGCCCATGCCGAAATCGTTGTGGACGTGAAACTCGATGATCACATCGGGGAACCATTGCCGGAATTGCTTAACGGCATAACCGATGGCTTTGGGCGTGGCTACGGCAAAGGTATCCACGATGGTGATGGCGGAAGCTCCGGCGTCAATAGCTGCTTGATAAGCTTTTCGGCTGTATTCCAGTGGTGTGCGGGAGAAATCCCAGCCCATATAGTTCACCCAAAGACCGGATTTCTTGGCGGCAAGCACATTGTCGTAAATCCGTTGGCAAAGCTGTTCCTGATCCAGATTATAAGCATATTTGCAGAGATAAGGGTTGACGGTGTGTTCGATAATGATGTGCTCAACGCCGCATTCCACGCTTAGGCGGACGTCGTCGGGATGGGCCCGGGCAAAGGCCACAATTTTAGATTGCAGGTTCAATTTGACCACTTCTTTAATGGCCTCCCGCAGTTCCCGGGAGATGATAGGCATGCCGATTTCAATCCGGTCTACCCCCAGCTCATCCAGCTGCCGGGCAATACGTATCCGTTCAGCTTTGCTGTAATAGACTTTCGGTGTCTGCTCGCCATCCCGCAAGGTGCAGTCGTGAATCAGTACCTTCTCCGGATAAGGGGCCAGGTTTTCCTCCAGAAAATTCAGGGGGGAAACCCAGTATTTTTCGTTATCAAAGTAGGGCTGTCCTTTGAGGGGGTAGAAATCGAATTCATTAAACAAATGAAAAACCTCCTTTTAATATTTCGCGGCAAGGTAAGGAGGGCCTCCCTACCTTGCCGCCGCCGACTATTAAAATTTTTTATTGATAATTTTATTTGAATATGTTGACCCAGTAATTTCCCGTAGCCAAAAGAGAGAGCAGCACGGCGATGATTACGGTGATATTCATAGCCTTGCCTGCCTTCAACTCGCCCATGACCGAAGATTTATTGGCAATATACAGAAGCAGGATGGTGACAATGGGGAAGAAGGTCAGGTTAAAGCCGGAGCCATAGGTGCTGAGAGAAAAAGCGTTCCAGCCGATCAAGGGAGCGGAAAGCCCGAAAAGCGTAACCACCAGCCCGGAAATCTTGAATTTTTGAGAGGTCATATCCGCCTCCCAGCCGAAGGCGTCGGTGATCACATAACCGGATACCAGACACTGGGAAACCATGGTGGACAGTACGGAGCCCAACAGGCCGATAGACAGCAGTATGGTGGAGAACTTGCCGGCAAAGGGCTCAAAGGTAGCGGCCATGGTGCCGGCGCCGGTAATCACCGTACCCGTTCCAAAGAGCACCGCTGTAACAGCAATCATTACCACCAGCTGAACGATGACCAGCATAAAATTGGTGTAGGTCAGCTCAAAAACACTGAGATTTTTCCGTTCCGGACCCCACTTGTTTTGTACGGAGGCGTAGGCGGCCAGAGAGGGAACATTGATGGCGATGGCTGCACCCATCAAGCCGGAGAGTAAAACCAGCTCCTGGGAGGTACCTTGGATGGAAGGAATGAAGCCTCTTAATGCGTCAGCCCAGTTAATGGGAACAACAAAAAGGATCAGCGTAAAGGAAGCCAGCAATATCCAGACCAGCCACTGGCAGACATTGGTGATGATCTTAATGCTGCGTTCTCCTTTGGCCGGATTTAGCACAATGGACAAAACAAAAATGAAGCCGATTATCGTACCCAGTTTCGGTGTGACGCCAAATAAGGTATTCATGATATTACCTACGATGGCGTATTGGATGGCGTGAAAAACGGTATTGACAATGAAGATAGAGATAGCGGTGACCCAGCCTGCCCAGGGGCCAATGTATTCCCGGGCCATAGAGATGGGGCCTTTGCCTGTTTTTAAGGCTGTACGGACAAAAAGGACGCAGACGATCCAAATGACGAAGACCTCAGGTAAAATGGCCCAGAGATAGGCATAGCCTGTTTGGGACGCTACCTGCCCCGCATTAGCCACCGTAGCGCCGCCGATATTGAGGGCGATGGCCAGCCAGGCAGGACCCATCAATTTGGCGTAGGCCTTCCAACGGGATAAACCGGTTTTAGCTTCAGCCTCTAATAAAGCTGTGTTAGCTGCATTGCTCATGTTTTTCCCCCTTAATTATAATAATGGGTATTGTTTTCTTGAGACAACCGCCGGAATTCACAGGGAGATGGCAAATACCCGGGCTGTAGACGCTTCTAAACCTTTTAATTTAATCGCGCCTACCGCCAGCAAAAATTCTTTTCCGAAACCCTTCTGAAACATCTCCTCAATATTGCAAAGATACTCCAGAATGTAAATTTCATTGCTGAGGAGAATGTTGTGTACGGGAAAAGCAGCGTCACCGGGTTTATCGGTCTGAAAATCAATGCCGACCAGTTTGATCTTCTTATCCACCATCCATTGGCCGGCATCGGCGGCCAAATAAGGCGATACTTGAAAATAATCATCTTTTCCCCAGTTTGCGTCGGTATAGCCGGTGGTGATAATCAGCCGTTTTCCCGCCAGGACAATGCCTGAGGAGGCTTCTTCCAGATCGGCGGCGGTGATAGGCTCCAGGTTTTGTTTCCCCGGCAGGTGTATCCAAACACAATCGCCCACTAAGGCGTCTATGGGAACATTGTCAATGGTTTTTTTGCCGTCGAAATAATTGTAATGCAGGGGAGCGTCCAGATGAGTGCCTCCATGGTTGAATAACAGCGCTTTACTGGCGTGGCGGTGGGAGCCGCTGGGATCGGTATCCGGCGTTAAAACCGCTTCAAATTTTGGTTTAGGATACCAGTCCACGGGAAAACAGGGCATACCTTCATAGATGGTAAGTGTCAGATCAACAACCTGCAACAAAATCGCCTCCTTAAAAAATATTTTCGCAATCTCTTAATTGCAAAGCCCATGCCATGAGAGACATGAAATTCTTTGGGGAGGCTAAAAAGCTTGATGATATCTATGATTTTTTATTCAATAAGCCATTTTTGCAGATGTGAAAGAGAGCGCAAGCTAAAAGAATTTCTGTTGGTTTTTTCAACATGCGTTGTTTTTTTAGACACTTCTTGCTATACTGAATAAAGAAATATTTCTGTATATTCTTTCCCTTTTGAATAACAGGAGGCAATGTGATGGATTTTCGCAGCTTTGATATGCTTACTATTGGAATCCTGGCAGTTGATACTAAGGGGAAAATCATCTATTTGAACGACGCCTATGCGGCTTTTTTGGAAAGGACAAAGGAAGAGATCTTGGGCCAGCATATCCGTAAGATCCTGCCCCATACCCATCTGGATCATGTTTGCCAAAGCGGCATAGCGGAAATCGGTGTCTGGCAAAAGACTGAAAAAGGTCATCTTTTTGGTAACCGCCTGCCTATTTATGAAGAAGGCGTCTTAAAAGGGGCTTTGGCGGAGTTGGTAATTGAAAGCCACGAAGCCCTGGACGATTTGCGGACAAAGCTTATTGAGCGGGAATCCCAAATCAAATATCTTACCGATCAATTGAAAACCAGCTCCGCTATCGGAACGGTAAGATTCATTTATCGTTCCTCCATTATGGATAAGATATATAGGAACATTCGGAAAGTAGCCCCCTTATTTGACACGGTTTTGATCTCCGGCGAAACAGGTACCGGTAAAGAAGTGGCGGCGGATTTGCTTTGGCGGCTAAGCAACCGGGCCGACAGCCCCTTTATCAAAATCAACTGCGCTTCTTTGCCTTTAGATTTAATGGAGTCGGAGCTTTTTGGTTATGAGAAGGGAGCTTTTACCGGTGCAAGTCCCAACGGCAAACCGGGAAAATTTGAATTGGCCGACGGTGGCGTATTGTTTTTGGATGAGATTACTTCCATGCCTCTTCCCATGCAGGCGAAGCTGCTGCGGGTGCTGCAGGATAAAGAAGTGGAGCGATTGGGCGCCATTAAAAAGAAAAAGGTTGATGTGAAAATCATTGCGGCCACCAATGATCATATACCGGATATGATCAAAAAGCAAAAATTCCGGGAGGACTTATATTACCGGTTGAATGTGGTAAATGTGCATCTGCCTCCATTGCGAGAGCGTAAAGAAGATATTCTCCTTTTAGCTGAATATTTTCTGAAAGAATATGGCCGGCGATTTAATAAGCCTGTGCTTTCCCTTACTCCCGCTGTGGCCGGAATCCTGGAAAACTATGGCTGGCCGGGAAATGTAAGAGAGCTGAAAAATATGATGGAGCGGTTTGTCATCATGTGCGACGGTACGGATATCACCTATAGCGATTTAGCGGAATACACCACCTTTTTAGCTGCTGCGGCAGAAGATACGGTTGGGTTGAAGCATGTAGTGACCCATACGGAGAAAAACGTAATTTTGGATGCTTTGGAGCGGGCCGGCGGCAACAAGGCAAAGGCCGCTAAATTATTGGGAATCAACCGTTCTACTTTATACAGCAAGCTGGCAAAACTGGAGGCTGCCGATGAGGAATTGGCTTGACACAGAGCCTGTAAAAGGATATGCTAAACATAGAAATTGAATAGCTTTTTTCTGACTTGTATATGTCCGTAATATGGGCGGACGTTTCTACAGACTGCCAAAAACAGTTGTCTATAAGTCGCTGAGCTGCCGGCAAGCAGCAGGCGGCCAGGGCTTGTTTTTGGCAGTTTTTTTAACAAAGAAAGGGGGAAAGTTATGGGAAAGGATTTTGTATTAAAGGGGAATATTTGTTACAGCAAAAGCGCAAAAGAACTGGCTTTGGTAGCCGATGGCTACCTGGTTTGCGAAGAAGGCTTATGCACCGGTGTTTTTCAGCAGTTGCCTCAGCAATATCAACATTTGCCTTTGGAAGATTGTACGGGCAAGATGATCCTGCCGGGGCTGGTGGATATTCATGTTCATGCTCCTCAGTATGCTTTTCGCTGCTTAGGCATGGATATGGAGCTGATTGAATGGCTGTCCCATTATGCTTTCCCCGAAGAAGCCAAATACAAAGACTTAGCTTATGCGGAGAAAGCCTACGGCAGTTTTGTGGAAGACCTGCGGCAGGGACCTAATACCAGGGCGGCCGTCTTCGCCACCTGCCATGTGCCGGCCAGTTTGCTGCTGATGGATATGCTGGAAGCTTCCGGCCTGGTAACCTTAGTAGGCAAAGTCAATATGGACCGCAACAGCCATCCGCAGCTGCAGGAGTCCGGCCCGGAGGCCTCAGCCCGGGATACTGAAGCTTGGGTCAGCCTGATTTTAACAGAGAAGGCCTATCATAATACGGCGCCTATCCTGACGCCCCGCTTCATCCCTTCCTGCAGTGACGGGCTGATGGTCAAATTAAAGGAAATCCAACAAAAATACGGCTTGCCTGTTCAATCTCATTTATCGGAAAACAAGGGTGAGATTGCCTGGGTACGGGAGCTTTGTCCCGATGCGGCCAACTATAGCGCAGCCTATGATTATTTTGGTCTTTTCGGCGGCTCGGACACACCTACCATTATGGCCCATTGCGTCTGGATGGAAGAAGAGGAGCTGGCTCTTATGGCAGAGCGGCAGGTCTTTGTGGCCCATTGTCCCCAATCCAATATGAACCTGGCCTCCGGTATTGCTCCTATCCGCCGTTTCCTGGACAGGGGTATTCCGGTGGGCTTAGGCAGCGATGTGGCCGGAGGCTGTCATACCTCTATCTTCCGGGCCATGAGCGACGCCATTCAGGTATCAAAGCTTTATTGGCGGCTGCTGGATCAAAATGAGGCGCCTCTGGCTATCGAGGAAGCGTTTTATCTGGGCACCATGGGGGGCGGCGCCTTTTTCGGCAAAGTCGGTTCTTTCCTGCCTTCTTATGAATTCGATGCTTTAGTTATCGATGACAGTAAGCTGGAGGCTCCTTATGATTTGAGTTTAAATGAACGTTTGGCCAGAATTATCTATGACCCGGACAGATGTATTTTGGAACGAAAATTTGTTCGGGGCAGGGATGTTTTGCACAAGGCAGCTTTATGATAAAATAGGGACATACTGTTAAAGGGGGGCGGATAATATGACAGTAGGAGAAAGAAAAATCAGGGTGGACGCTTTTGCCAAGGTTACCGGCCAGGCAAAATATACGGAGGATCTTTTGCCGGTAAATCATTTGACGGCTATGCTTTTGCGCAGTACTGTGGCAAACGGCCTCGTTACTAAAATGGACGTTTCCAAAGCCCGGCAAGTGAAGGGGGTAGTGCGTATCGTCACCTGCTTTGAGGTGCCGGACATTACCTTTCCCACAGCCGGCCATCCTTGGTCCACAGATCCCGGCCATCAGGATGTGGCGGACCGGAGGCTGCTCAATCGCCGGGTTCGCTATTACGGCGATGAGATTGCAGCGGTAATAGCGGAAGATGAATTGGCCTGCAAAGAAGCTTTAAGCCTCATCAACGTGGAATATGAAGAATATCATCCATTGCTGACACCCGCCCAGGCCATGGCGCCCGGGGCGGCGGCTATTCAGGAGGACTTTCCCGGCAATGTGCTGAAAGCAACTTCCTACAGCTTCGGCGCTTTCGATTGGGCAAACCCCGGTGAAGGCATCAAGATTATTGAAGGAGATTACCACACTCAGGCCGTTCAGCATTGCCATATCGAAAAACCGGTGAGCTACGCCTACATGGACAATGAACGGATCGTCGTCGTCAGCTCCACTCAGATTCCTCATATCGTCCGCCGGGTCATCGGCCAGGCCTTAGGCATCGGCTGGGGCAAGATCAGGGTAATCAAGCCTTACATCGGCGGCGGCTTCGGCAATAAGCAGGAGGTGCTCTATGAGCCCCTCAATGCCTATCTCACCACTTTAGTGGGCGGCCGTGCCGTGCTCTTGGCTATTTCCAGGGAAGAGACGTTTTACGCCACCAGAATCCGCCACAGCATTGATTTTCATATCAAAACCGCCGTTGATCAAAAGGGCCGGTTTTTAGCCCGGCAGGTAGAGGCCATATCAAACCAGGGAGGCTATGCTTCCCATGGCCACGCCATTGTGGCCAATGCCGTCAACGGTTTTCGCCATCTCTATCAGTCGGAAAAGCTGGTGGAGGGCAAGGCCTATACCGTCTACACCAATCTGCCCAGCGCCGGCGCCATGCGGGGTTATGGCATACCCCAGATCAGCTTTGCTATGGAATCTCACATAGAAGATATTGCCGCCGGGCTGGGTATGGACCCCCTGACTTTGCGGCGGCAAAACGCTATGCAGGCCGGTTACGTGGATCCCGGCACCGGCATTACCTGCCACAGCTCCGGCCTGGATGAATGCATGGAAAAAGGGCGGCAGCTTATTGACTGGGACAGCAAGCGCCAGGCTTACAGCCGGCAGACCGGCAATGTACGCCGGGGAGTGGGTATGGCCATTTTCTCTTATAAGACAGGGGTTTATCCCATATCCCTGGAAACTTCCAGCTGCCGGATGATTCTCAACCAGGACGGTACCGCCCAGCTCCATATGGGAGCCACAGAAATCGGCCAGGGAGCGGATACAGTCTTAACCCAGATGGCGGCAGAAGCGGCAGGCTTGCGTTTTGAGAATGTACATGTTGTTTCTTTCCAGGATACGGATGTGGCTCCTTTTGATACCGGCGCCTATGCTTCCCGCCAGACTTATGTAAGCGGCAAAGCCGTCGTCAAAACGGCTAAACTTTTCAAGGCCAGGATTCTGGAATACTGTGCCGATTTGCTGCAAAGGGACAAGGAGGATCTGGATCTTAAGGATTCGCAAATACTGGACCGCCAGACGGGGGAGGTGCTTTCCGAATTGGGGCCATTGGCTCTGGAAGCCTTTTACAGCCTGGACAAATCCCTCCATATTACAGCGGAAAGCACCAATCACTGCAAGGAAAATACATATTCCTTCGGCGCCTGTTTTGCCGAGGTAGAAGTAGATATTGCTTTGGGCAAGGTCAAAGTTTTGGAACTGCTGGATGTCCATGACAGCGGACGGCTAATCAACCCTCAGCTTGCCGAAGCTCAGGTCCACGGCGGCATGAGCATGGGTTTGGGCTATGCCTTCAGCGAACAGCTCCTTTATGATGCTAAAGGCCGCATGCTGAACGGCAACTTTTTGGATTATAAAATCGGCACCAGTATGGATACGCCGGAGCTGCAAGTGGACTTTGTGGAGACCGATGATCCTACAGGCCCCTTTGGCAACAAGTCCTTGGGTGAGCCGCCTACGATTCCTCAATCCGGCGCTTTGCGCAATGCTATTTACCATGCTACCGGCGTAGCCCTCAACAGCTTGCCGATGTCCCCCCAGCGGCTCATTGAAGAATTTGCTGTCGCCGGGCTTTTGGGAAAGGAGTGAGAAGATATGTTTGCCATTAATAGTTATGTTCAAGCAAAGACCCTGACGGAAGCTTTGCAGTATAAGCAAGCAAATCCCAAAGCCCGCTGGATTGCCGGCGGCAGCGACCTGCTGATTCAGATCAGGGAGGGCAAGCTGGCGGTTGCCGATCTTATTGCTATCCGGGATATTCCGGAGCTTACGGGCATTACCTTGGATGGGGCGGAGAATATCCATATCGGACCTTTATCAACTTTTGGCCAGATAGCTGCCGACCCGGTCATCCAAAGCAGAATTCCCCTGCTGGGCCGGGCGGTGGATCAGGCCGGCGGCCCCCAACTGCGAAACGTAGGCACCATCGGCGGCAATATTTGCAATGGGGCTACCAGCGCCGACAGCGCTGCCAGCCTTTTTGTGCTGGAGGCCGTGCTGGTTTTAACCCGGCTGGATGAAGCCGGCCGTTTGGTCAATGAAGAAAAGGCCATCGGCGGCTTTTATCAGGGCCCCGGCCGGGTGGATATAGCTCCTGATCAAATGCTGACGGATATTTATATCCCCAAAGAGAAATACCAGAACTTTTTTGGCCATTATACGAAATACTCCATGCGCAACGCCATGGATATCGCCACTTTAGGCTGCGCCGTTTACAGCCGCTTTAGCGATGACTTGTCAAGAATTGAAGAGGTGCGCCTGGCTTACGGCGTAGCCGGCCCCACACCCTGCCGCTGCCCCCAGGCCGAAAAAGCCTTGATTGGGATGGAGCCGGGGGAAGAAGCCTTCCGTAAATTAGGCAGCCTGGCTTTAGAAGAAATTAATCCCCGGGATTCCTGGCGGGCTTCCCGCTCTTTCCGGCTGCAGTTGGCCGAAGAGCTGGCTTACCGCAGCGGCCTGGCTTGCTTTGAAGAAGCCCGGCTGGCCAAGGGGGCTGCCGGCGGGCAAGGCTCTGCCAGGGCGGAGACTGCCTTGAAAGAAAGTGCCGGCTTGAAAGAGGGGGCCGCTCCGGCGCAAGAAGCGGAGAAGGCCCCGGCAGGTTTCGGCGATCAGCGCCGCTGGTTTATGAGCTGTACCGTTAACGGCAGGCCTGTGGAAGTGGCCATCGATAACCGGGAATCCCTGGCGGACATGCTGCGCAATCATCTGGGGCTGACCAGCGTCAAGAAGGGCTGTGATGTGGGAGAATGCGGCGCTTGCACTGTTTTGGTGGATGGCAAATCCATCGATTCCTGCATTTATCTGGCCCGCTGGGCCGAAGGCAAGCATATTTTGACCACCGAAGGCCTGCGGGGTGCGGAAAACGAATTATCCATCGTCCAGCAAGCGTTTATTGATGAAGCAGCCGTACAATGCGGCTTTTGCACGCCGGGCCTGATCATGACGGCCACGGAGATCGTCGACAGCGGCCGCCGCTATAGCCGGGAGGAATTACGGCGGTTGATTTCCGGCCATCTTTGCCGCTGCACCGGCTACCAAAACATCTTAAATGCGGTGGAAAAGGTGGCAGGCATAGAGAAGTGAAAAAAACCGTTCTCATTACCGGCGCTTCCGGCGGCATCGGCCAGGCTCTGGTCCGCTGCTTTGGAGCAGCCGGCTACCAAATCGCCATACATTACCACAAAAACCGCCGGGGAGCAGAAGCTGCCCGGCAAGCCGCTGGGGCAGCAGGAGCCGTTGCTCAGTGTTATGGGGCGGATATTCGCCATAGCCGGGAGGTGGAGGCTATGGTGGCCAAAGCAGAGGCGGAGCTGGGGGAAATTACCCATTTAATTAACAATGCCGGCTTTGGCCAGCAAAAGCTCTTTACCGAGATCAGCGACAGCGAATGGGAAGATATGTTTGCCGTCCACGTTCACGGCGCCTTTTACTGCAGCAGGGAAGTGCTGCCTGCCATGATCCGCCGGCAAAAAGGCTCCATCATTAATATTTCCTCCATTTGGGGCCAAACCGGCGCCTCCTGTGAAGTTCATTACTCCGCCGCCAAAGCGGCTCTTGAAGGTATGACTAAAGCCCTGGCCAAAGAGCTGGGGCCTTCGGGTATCCGGGTTAATGCCTTGGCTCCCGGCGTAATCGACACGCCAATGAATGGCTGCTTCGATAAAGAAGTGATGGCCCAGTTAGCGGAATCCACCGCCCTGGGCCGTTTAGGCCTGCCGGAGGAAGTGGCCCGGCTGGCATTATTCTTATCCGGAGAGGAAGCCTCCTACATTACCGGCCAGATTTTTGGTATTAATGGCGGCTTTGTGATTTAGCCATTGAAAAGCAGGACAAACTATCATAAAATAAAATATTATAGATTGCCGGCTGCCGGCGGAGGAGAATGAGTATGGAACTATTGAAGAATAGGATTCGCGAGGAGGGCCGTGTGAAAGCCGGCAACATTCTTAAGGTGGACAGCTTTCTCAACCATCAGATGGATATCAGCCTTTTTAACGAGATGGGCAAGGAATTCAGCCGGCTTTATGCCGGTGAAGGCGTAAACAAAATCTTGACTTTAGAGGCTTCCGGCATCGGCTTGGCTGTCATCACCGCTCAGCATTTCGGCAATTGTCCTGTAATCTTTGCCAAAAAGACGAAATCAAAAAATCTTGACGGCGATCTCTACCTGGCCCAGGTTACTTCCTTTACCAGAGGCAATACCTTTGATATCCAGGTAGCCAAAAAGTACCTTGACGCCGGGGACAGAGTGCTGATCATTGACGACTTTCTGGCCACCGGCGCCGCTCTTTTAGGTATGGTAGATATTGTTGCCCAATCCGGAGCTCATCTGGTGGGGTGCGGTATCGTCATTGAGAAAGGGTTTCAAGAAGGCGGCTCCCTGCTGAGGGAGCAAGGGGTCCGGGTGGAATCCCTGGCTATCATTAAAGCCTTCGAAGGCGACCAGGTTATTTTTGCCGAATAGCGATGAAAATAAGCGGAAGGCCTTCCAATTTGTATACTGACGCACATCTAAAAATAAGCAAGGAGGATGATCATGGCTTACATTTTTCCCGAACCTTCCCGTACCTTTGGCGAGTATTTGCTGATTCCCGGCTTTTCTTCCAAGGAGTGTATTCCCGCCAATGTCAGTCTAAAAACTCCTTTGGCCAAATATAAAAAAGGCCAAAAGCCAGAAATCCTTTTGAATGTCCCTTTAGTTTCGGCCATCATGCAATCGGTTTCCGATGATAAGATGGCTATTGCTTTAGCTAAAGAAGGGGGCGTATCCTTTATTTTCTGCTCCCAATCCATTGAAAGCCAGACACAAATGGTGGCCAGGGTCAAAAGCTATAAAGCCGGCTTTGTACCCAGTGATTCCAATATTACACCGGAGAGCACTTTGGAAGAAGTGCTCAAATTGAAAGCCCGAACCGGCCATTCCACTATGCCTGTTACCACAGACGGCACCCCCAACGGCCGGCTGGTAGGCTTGGTGACCAGCCGGGATTACCGGCCCAGCCGGATGGCTCCCCAGACCAAAGTAAAAACCTTCATGACCAGTTTTGAGGATTTGATTTGGGCTCCGGACACCACAACCCTCAGCGAGGCCAACGACATTATTTGGGAACATAAGCTGAATGCTCTGCCTTTGGTGGACAAAGAGCAAAGGTTAAAATACATCGTGTTCCGTAAAGATTACGACAGCCACAAGGAACATGCCAATGAGCTTTTAGACAGCCAAAAACGTTATCTGGTGGGGGCAGGCATCAATACCAGAGATTATCAGGAACGGATCCCCGCCCTGGTGGAAGCCGGCGCCAACGTGTTGTGTATAGATTCCTCCGAAGGCCATAGCCAGTGGCAGGGGGATACCTTGGCCTGGGCACGGGATAATTACGGCGACAGCGTCAAAATCGGTGCCGGCAATGTGGTGGACCGGGAAGGCTTCCTTTATCTTGTGAAAGCCGGCGCTGATTTTATTAAAGTAGGTATTGGCGGCGGTTCTATCTGCATCACCCGGGAGCAAAAGGGCATCGGCCGGGGGCAGGCTACGGCTTTAATCGAGGTAGCTAAAGCCCGGCAGGAGTATTATGAGGAAACCGGTATTTATGTGCCGATTTGTTCCGACGGCGGCATCGTCCATGATTACCACATGACCCTGGCTTTGGCTATGGGAGCGGATTTCCTGATGCTGGGCCGTTACTTTGCCCGCTTTGACGAAAGCCCCACCAATAAAGTGCTGGTAGGCGGCAATTATATGAAAGAGTATTGGGGCGAAGGCTCCAACCGGGCCAGAAACTGGCAGCGCTATGATATGGGCGGCGAAGATAAGCTGTCCTTTGAAGAAGGGGTAGACTCCTACGTGCCTTACGCCGGCCGTCTTAAAGACAACGTCAGCGTATCGTTAAACAAAGTGAAATCCACCATGTGCAATTGCGGCGTTTTGACCATCCCTGATTTGCAGGAAAATGCCCGCCTCACTTTGGTTTCCTCCACCAGCATCGTGGAAGGCAGCCATCACGATGTGGTACTGAAAGAAAGCAAGCAATCCAATTTTTAGCCGAAGGGGGCTTGTATTCCGCCCTGAATCAGTGTAAAATATAATTGATAATAATTATTAATTACTAATTATTACTAGTAAGAGGACAGAAAAGGGGGTTTTTTTGTTATGGTTAAACAGCAGAACTTTTTCATTTGCGAAATTTGCGGCAATCTGGTGGGAATGATTGATAATACCGGTATTCCTATGGTATGCTGCGGTAAGCACATGACGGAGCTGAAAGCCAATACTACCGATGCCTCTCAGGAAAAACACGTTCCTGTAGTTGAGGTAGACGGCGACAAAGTCAAGGTTAAAGTCGGCTCCGCTCCTCATCCTATGACTGAGCAGCATTTGATTACCTGGATTTATTTACAGACGGAAAAAGGCGGCCAAAGAAAGAACCTGAAAGCCGGCGACGAGCCGGAAGCCCTTTTCTCTGTTATCGAAGACAAGGCTGTGGCAGCTTTTGCTTACTGCAACCTGCATAGTCTATGGAAGACAGATATCTAAATCCCAGCAATTGAAAAAAGTATTTTAATAAAAAGACGGATAGGCCGCGGACTGCGGTGACTATCCGTTCTTTTTTTGTGGTATACTTTTCTTAAAGGCAGGGAAGGAGGGGCTTGGGTGTCTCAATGGATGAAGCTGGACAATATCGGCATAGTCTATCCGGCGGTAGCCGGGGAAAACAATTCTGCCGTCTACCGGTTTTCTTTAATCTTTACCGAAAGGCTGGAAGCCGGTTTTTTGCAGCAGGCCCTGGATATAAGCCTGCCCCGTTATCCCATGCTGCAGCAAAAGCTGCGAAAAGGCCTGTTTTGGCGCTATCTGGAAAAGGATGAACGCCGTTTTCTGGTGGAAAAAGACCAATACTATCCTTGCCGTTCCATGACCAAAGGGCCGGAAGCCGAGCCCTTAGTCAGAGTTCTTTACTATGAGCGGCGCCTGTCGGTGGAGATTTTTCATGGTCTTACCGACGGTACGGGGGCCGTGGAATTTATGAAAACTTTAGCTTTTGTTTATTTGCAATTGAAGGGCTATGCAGTGGAGGCAGAGGATTTGGTACGTCTGCCCCAGGAAGCTTTTTCTCAAGAGGAAGGGGAAGACAGCTTTCACCGTTATTATGCAGAGCTGGTTGAAGAAAAAAAGGAAGAACCCCTTGAAGACGTTATAGAGAGAAATCGCAAGGCCTACCAGATAGAAGGAGAATATTTTGAGCCTTACGGCAATCAAGTGGTCCATGGTATAATCTCCGTAGCCGCCCTGAAGGAAATTGCCGCCCGCCAAGGGGCCAGCATCAACGAATATCTTTTGGCTCTGGTTATTTACATGATTTATAAGCGCAGCGCCCTGGAACCGGGAGATAAGCGGCCTATCCGGGTTTCTGTACCGGTTAATTTGCGCCAGTTTTTTCCCAGCCGCACCCTG
The DNA here is from genome assembly GCA_018436095.1 of Clostridia bacterium. Taxonomy (GTDB): domain Bacteria; phylum Bacillota; class Peptococcia; order DRI-13; family UBA5745; genus WRMS01. The sequence continues at coordinate 187,903 of JAHDMJ010000008.1, forward strand.
CGCAATTTTTTTGCCGTCACTTACATTGACATTCCCTGCAATCGGGAGCAAAGCCTGGAAAGAATTGTCGAGGAAGTTAAAGCCCAAATGCAGGTCAATATCCGGCGGCCCCGCTTGCTGCGCTATATCGTAGGCCATCAGCGGCTGGAAAAGATTATGATCGCCCGCTTTTTGCCTTTGCTTCTAAAAGATGGCATTGTCCGAAGCTTGTTTTTGTATTATAATGATAAATTGAGAACGTGTACTGTTTCTAATATGGGGCTTTTGCGGCTGCCCAAGTCCATGGAGCCTTATGTGGAAAGCGGTGAGCTGGTTTTTTATCCGACTGCCAGCAATCCTGTTAATTGCGGTATTTTGGCAGTAAAAGACAGATTGACCATTACTTTTGCCCGTTCCATTAAGGATGGCTTGATTGTGCAGCAATTTTTTCGCCATTTAAGTCAAAATCTGGGGTTAGAAGTTGCGGTTTATGGCAACGAATGGAGGGATATTTATCGCTAGTTGTAAAATGTGTCAGGTGAAGCTGCCTGATCACCCTGTTGCCTGCCCCTTATGTGGTGGTCGCATCCATTACGGGAAGGAAGAGGAGACGAAAGTCAAGCTTTATCCCAATTATCAGAAAAAAAGTGATTTGCTAAATAGTTTTCATTTTTTTATACGCCGGATTTTTCCGATTTTGCTGATTGGCGTCTTTTTGGTGCCTACGCTGCTGACCATCATTACCGGCGAAGGAGATCTCTGGCTGAATGGGGAGACCCTGGGCATCGGCTTTGCCTGGGTATTTATTCGTTACACCTGGCTGTCCAGGCTTCATTTAGGCAAGAAGTTTTTAATCCAGTTGACCAACATCAGTCTTTTGCTGTATTTGATCGATAATCTGACGGGGAACCAGGGCTGGGCCTTAGATTACGTTATCCCCTTGCTTTTAATGCTGTCTTCCCTGTCCCTGCTGACTTTAGTTTACCGGCAGCGCCGGTTATGGAGCGATTATACGGCTTACGTTTTAACCTTATTGTTCCTGGGCTTCCTGCCCTGCGGTCTTTATGTGCTGAGCTTTACCAGCCGCTTGTGGCCTTCTTTATTGTCGGCTTTAGTCAATCTGGCGGCTTTAATCATGATTTATCTTTTCTTGGACAAAGGCTTTCGCAGCCAGCTTAACCGCCGGCTGCACTTCTAGTGTAGTGACGACAACAACGCCGAGGAAAATTCACACTAGTGATTTGCCGAAGGATGAGCGGGACACTGCACTAATATAGCGAAAAGGAGACGAGAGAATGAAATACGTGATCGTAATCGGTGATGGTATGGCGGATAATCCTGTTCCTGAGCTTGGGGGCAAAACCCCTCTGGAATATAGCAATATTCCGGTAATGGACAGACTGGCCCAAAAAGGCGAATTGGGCAGTGTCAGGACGGTGCCGGAAGGGCTGGCCCCCGGCAGCGATACCGCCATATTAAGCATTTTTGGTTATGATCCCAGAAAATATTATTCCGGCCGTTCTCCTCTGGAAGCGGCAGGCTCCGGCGTAGCTTTGTCCGATGGCGACGTATCTTACCGCTGCAATATGGTAGCTTTAGAAGACGGCCATATGCCCTACCGGGAAAAAAAGATCCTCTCCCATAGCGGCGGCTCCATCGAGGGGGAAAGCGCCATCGCTTTAATGAAAGACCTGCTGGCGGACCGGCGTTTTCAGGAGTCCGCTGCCAAAAACCAAATGAGCTTTCATTTGAATCCTTCCTTCCGCCATATCGCCCTGCAAAAAGGCGTAGATATCCGGGGCCTTGTGGCCACTCCGCCCCATGACCATTTAGGTGAAGTCATCGGCGGTTATTTGCCTCAGGGCTGTGCCATGGCGGCAGGCTTGACGGAGATGATGGAGCTGGCCAATGAGATATTGGATCACCACCCTATCAATGAAGCGAGAAGGGCCGAGGGCAAGCTGCCGGCCAACGGTATTTGGTTTTGGGCGGAGGGTACGGCCATTGCTTTGCCCGGCTTCCAGGCCAGGCACCATAAAACCGGCTTTGTCATGAGTGCCGTACCTTTGGTTTGGGGCATCGGTGCTTTGGCCGGCTTGAAATATGCCACGGTGCCCGGCGCTACCGGCGAGCTGGATACGGATTATGAGGGCAAGACCGATGCGGTGCTGGAGGGCCTGGAGTCAGGGGCGGATTTTGCCGTGCTGCATATTGAGGCTCCCGACGAATGCACCCATAACGGCGACACCGAGGGCAAAATCCAAGCCATCGAATGGCTGGACAGCCGCTGCATTGCCAGGCTGACCGAGGGGCTGGATAAGCAGGGCCAGGATTACCGGCTGCTGATCCTCAGCGACCACAAGACCTTAACCTCTACCAGAGGCCATGACGGCGAACCCGTGCCCTATATCCTTTACGACAGCAGAAAAGCTGCCGGTGGTAGCGGCGGCTTGGCTTATACGGAGGCCGAGGGAGAAAAAGGACCCTTCCTGCCGGAAGGCCACGAGCTCATTGAAAGATTATTTGAAACAAAATAGATACAAGAAAAAAGCCGCCAATGACGGCTTTTTTCTTGCAGAATATGAACTTATAGTAGGCTTCTGTATTCCCGGGCGCCATACAGCACCCGCATAATAATGACTCGTTTTTGCACCTGATTGATCAAGTGGAACACCAGATAATTTTGAACCACCAGCTTGCGGTAACCTTTGGAAGCCAAGTAAGGATCTGAAACTTCGGAGCCGGTGAAGGGAAACTCTTTCAGACGGTTGATGGCTTCTTCTATTTCATCCAGCAAGTTCAATGCTGCCTGAGGACTTAAGAGCACGGTGCTGACGTAGGTATCAATATTGTCCAAGTCCTCATAGGCTAGCGGCGTATAGCGGATATGCCAAGGCTCATTTTCCATGTTTATTCCTCAGACGCTTAAAAACCTCATCACCATCTAAAAGGGGAACATCCTCATTAATTTGGCATTCAGCAGCGCCAAGCTTCCGGTAGATGTCCAAAAGGCCCATTTGTTTATCGTAGGTATCCATACTCATTACCACAAGATGGCCGCTGCCATTTTTTGTGATAAAAACGGGCTCATTTTTTTTATAGCATAGCTCGGAAATCTTACTGGTGTCCCTCAAATCGGCGATCGGACGAATTGTCGGCATAGAAATCAACTCCTTCCTGCCTCTAATATAGCATAATTCAGCGCATAAATTCAAGCGTAATTATGACTGGATTTTTACGTATTGGGGCTGGCGCTTCTCAAAATAGCAGAGATAGCGGAAGCCGGCAGCCAGAGCAATTTCCAACCCTTGGAGGATGCCCGAGCCTACCTTTTGCGGAACATGGGCGTCCGCTCCCAAGGTGAGTTTTTCGCCACCCAGTTCTTTAAAGCGGTGAATCCAGCGGGCCTCCGGCAGCGTATGAGAAGGATTTTTGGTTATACCGGAGGTGTTCAGCTCCATGGCCAGCCCCTTTTCCGCTATGGTTCTGACTATGGTATCCAGATGGTCGTCCCAGCGCCGGAAAGGATAAGGCTTTTTTTGCCGCTCCATAATATAGCGGAAGGGATAGGTCAAATGAGAAGCGCTGTCGAAAAGGCCCCAGCGGATAACGTCCAGTAAATGAACAAAATAAAATTCCAGCTCTTTATCCAAGTCATAGTCTTTATCTGCCGGGTCATAAAAATAGATGTCCCGGCGGCCGGGGGCATTGTGCATGGAGCCTAAAACAAAATCGAAGGGGTGGCTGGCCAGGATTTTTTCCGCTCTGGCTATGTCCTCTAAAGGCTGGCCCAGTTCGATGCCCGTCAGAAGCCGTAATTGGTCTTTATATTTGTCCTTGGCGGCCTGAATCTCTTTTACGGATTTCTCCAGATAGCCGTCAAAGTCAAAATCTTCTCCTTCAAAGCCGCCCACCTCATAATGATCGGTGATGGCGTAAATGGCAATACCCTTTTTTATGGCCGCTTCACACATTTCCTGCACAGGATGATTGGCATCCATAGAGTTTTCGCTATGGCTGTGCAGATCCATAGGCAATAAATAAGACATGTAGCTGCTCCTTCACAAAGAAAATCAAATAGAGAGGGGGTGCTGAGTGATCGGTTATCAAGTAACATTATTACATTATATATTATAATTGTCAGTATTGACAAGGCAGCCGGAAGAATGGTAAAATTGCACCGATTGTTACTTTAATAAGATAAAGCGATAAAGAGATAAAGAAACAAAGCGACGAAGCAACAACGCAGCGAAAACGAAAGCGGCAAAACGTTAAGCAAAAGAAAATAACAGCAGAAGAGAAGTGAAGAGGAAACGCCATGAAAAAGGATTATTTGACTACCCCCAAAGGGGCCAAGGATATTTTGCCCGATGAATGCGAGGCTCAAAGCTGGATTGAGTCACGGCTCAAAAAGATTTTTAAAAGCTACGGCTATGGCCAGGTGAAGACTCCGGGGGTAGAATACCTGGATGTCTATGCCGAGGCGCCGGGCAATCTGGGCAGTGAACATATGTTTAAACTCATCGATAATGAAGGCAGAATACTGGTGCTGCGGCCGGACTCCACAGCGCCCATCGCCAGGCTGACGGCTTCCCGGCTGAAAAAAAGCAGCAAGCCGGTGCGGCTTTATTATAATCAGCGGGTGTACCGGCAGAAGGGCCTTTACAGCGGCCGCCGCATCGAGACGGCCCAGATGGGAGTGGAGCTGATCGGCGCCAACAGTATCAAGGCCGATCTGGAAATGCTGCAAATGGCTATGGAGGTTTTGGAAAGCTGCGGCTTGAGGGAATACCGGATTGAGTTGGGCCATGGCGGCTTGTGCGAGCTTTTGATCTCCCGGCTGGCGGTGGCGGAAGCCGACAAAGAGCAGTTGCGGCAGCTTATTCAAGTGAAAAATTATGCAGCCTTAAATGACCTGCTGGACACCTTAGGCCAGGGAGACGAGATCCAGGCGATTAAAGCCCTGCCCAGCCTCTTTGGCGGCCGGGAGGTTTTTGATCAGGCGGCAGAGGTATTTAAAGACGGGGAGACTAAAGAAATTCTGGCCTATATGAAGTCCTTGTTCGACGTATTGCAGCAGTTGGGCTTAAAAGAGCGGCTGATGCTGGATCTGGGTTTTGTCAATGACAATGACTATTATACGGGTATTATTTTCCAAGCCTATATCCATGGTTCCGGCGAGGCGGTATTATTAGGGGGGCGCTATGACCGGCTCCTTGAGCGCTTCGGCGAGAAGCTGCCGGCTATAGGCTTCGGCGTTAATGTGGATTTGCTGACGAAAAACCGTTTGGACAGCGGGCTGCAATTACCGGCCCAGCCTCCCCAGGTGCTGGTATGGGGAGAGCCGGGCTACGAAATCTTAAGCCTGCAATATGCCAAAACCCTGCGGCAGACGCCGGAGCTGGTGGTGGAAAACGGGTTGTTTCAGAATCTGGATGAGTGCAGGACCTACGCCGCCGCCAAGGGTATCCGCCATATTCATGTGGTGGGTCAAACCATAGAAATCCTGGAGGGAGGAGGCGCCGAAAAATGAACCCTTTAAGAATAGCGGTGGCCAAAGGCCGGCTGGAAGAGAAAACCTTGGTATTGCTAAAAGAAATGGGCCTGGATTGTTCCGGGGCTAAAGATAAAGGCAGAAAGCTGATTCTGCCCATCGATGAGGGCCGGCTGGAGCTGATTTTGGCCAAATCCCCGGATATTGTGACCTACGTGGAACACGGTGTCTGCGATATGGGTATAGTAGGTAAGGATACCATCATGGAAACGGCCCAAAGCCTTTATGAAGTGATGGACCTTGGCCTGGGTTGCTGCCGGATGATGCTGGCAGCTTATAAAGACAGGGATTTTTATCATGGTTTTGGCATCAAGACGGTGGCCACAAAATACCCCAATATTGCCAGAGCTTTTTTTGAAAGCAAGGAGATGGACGTCAGCATCGTAAAAATAGAGGGATCCGTGGAACTGGCCCCTCTTTTGGGACTGGCCGACGGTATCGTGGATATTGTGGAGACCGGCAGCACCTTGCGGGCCAACGGTTTGGAGGAAAAAGAGCTGATTGCCCATCTATCCGCCCGCTTAGTGGTTAATATAGCCAGCATGAAGATGCGGAAGGAAGAAATCGACAAATTTATCGGCCGTTTGCGGCTGGCGCTGAGGTCCGAGGCTGCCGGAGAGACGAAGGGAAGGAAAAAATGAAAATTATCAAAACCGATGGCCGGGAGGAATTGGCCTTTATTAAAAAGCTAAAAGACCGCAACCGGGATACGGACAGCAAAGTCAAAGGAGAGGTGGCTGCCGTCCTTGAGGCTGTGCGGTTGGAGGGGGATGCCGCCTGCGACCGCTATACCATGAAGTTTGACGGTTTTTTGCCGGAAATACGGGAAGTGCCGGCCCAGGTACTGCAGGAGGCGTTGGCTGCCTTGCCGGCAGATTTAGCCGAGGCCTTGACAAAAGCTGCCGCCAATATACGGGATTTTCACCGCCGCCAGTTGCCCGGCGATTTTGAAGAACGCAAGCCCGGCGGCATAGTTCTGGGCCGCAAAAGCCGGGGCCTGCACCGGGTGGGCTTATACGTGCCCGGCGGCCGGGCCGCCTATCCTTCTACGGTGCTGATGAATGCCATACCGGCCAAAATTGCCGGTGTGGGCGAAATCATTATGGTGACGCCTCCCCAAAAGGAAGGCTGGGCCGATCCGGCAGTGCTGGCGGCGGCAGCTTTGGCCGGGGTGGACCGGGTCTTTCTGATCGGCGGCGCCCAGGCGGCGGCGGCTTTGGCTTACGGCACGGAATCCATTCCTAAGGTAGACAAAATCGTAGGTCCCGGCAATATCTATGTGGCCACAGCCAAGAAGCTGCTTTATGGCGAAGTGGATATCGATATGATTGCCGGCCCCAGTGAGATATTGATTCTGGCTGATGAAAAAGCCAATCCGGCCTTTGCCGCCGCTGATCTTTTGTCCCAGGCCGAGCATGATACCATGGCCTCGTCTATGCTGGTGACTCATTCCCCGGCTCTGGCGGCTCAGGTGGCAAAAGAGGTGGCCCGCCAGGCGGCGGCTTTGGAGCGCCAGGCCATCATATCCCAATCCTTAGAGGATTACGGCGCTATTTTTGTGACCCGGGACCTGGAGGAAAGCATCAACCTGGCTAACGAGCTGGCCCCGGAGCATTTGGAAGTAATGCTGGAAAACCCCCTGGACTATCTGGGGCGCCTCCAAAATGCCGGTTCCCTTTTTTTAGGCGGCTATACGCCGGAGCCTTTGGGCGATTATTTTGCCGGTCCCAATCATGTATTGCCCACCGGCTTCACCGCCCGCTTTTTCTCCCCCTTGTCTGTGGAAAGCTTTTTGAAGTATTATAGCTATACCTATTATCCCCGGGAAGAATTATTGGCGGCGGCTCCCTTTATCCGCCGGCTGGCCCTTCAGGAAGGGCTGACGGCTCATGCCGGCGCTGTTGCCATCAGACAGGAGGAAAATGATGACCTACGAACTTAATCAAAAGGTGAAGGAACTGGTTCCTTATGAACCGGAGACAGGAAAATATGCCGTCCGCCTGGAGGCCAATGAATCCTTTCTGCCCATTCATAAAGATATTAAAAAAGATATGGCAGCTCTGATCAGGAAAATAGCCTTTAACCGTTATCCCGATCCGAAAGCTACGGAATGCTGCAAAGCCTTTGCCGACTATTACGGCATAAACCCCGCTTTAGTTACGGCGGGCAACGGCTCCGACGAGCTGATCGGCCTGATCCTCAGCGGTTTCTTTTCCCGGGGCGAAAAGCTGTTGATTGCCGAACCGGATTTTTCAATGTACAGATTTTATGCCCAGGCAGCGGAGCTTCAGGTGGTCAGCTACCAAAAGACCGAGGATTTTCGGATTGACCCTCAAGCTTTTATTGAACTGGCCCAAAAGGAAAATTGCCGGGGCTTAATTTTCTCCAATCCCTGCAATCCTACGTCTCAGGGGCTAAAAAAAGGGGCTCTGCGCATGATTCTGAAAGCCTTGCCGGATACGCTGATCATTTTGGATGAAGCCTACATGGACTTTTGGAATCAAAGCATACTTACGGAGGTTGAAGAATATAATAACCTAATCATTTTGCGGACTTGCTCTAAAGCCATGGGGGGAGCCGCTATCCGCCTGGGCTTTGCCGTTTGCCGGCAGGAGCTGACGGCGGCTGTCCAGGCCTTGAAGTCTCCTTACAATGTGGATAGCCTGACTCAGGCGGCAGGACTGGCTTTACTGAGGCGCCAGGATATTCTTAAAGATGCTTTGGCGGACATTTTAGCCGGCCGGGGCTTTTTGGCCGGCGCTTTGACGAAGCTGGAGCAAGAGTGGCAGGCCACGCCTTTAGCCTTTTCTTTGGTGCCGGAATCGAAAACTAATTTTTTGGTGCTGCGCTTCCGGGATAAAAGCAAACATCAGGAAATTGCCGATTATTTAAAACGCAAAAAAATATTAATCCGCTGCTTCCCGGTTTTTTTGCGGATTACGGTAGGCAGCCCTGAAGAAAACCAGGCTCTTTTGGCGGCCCTGCGCAAAATGGCCGGCCTTAAAAAGTATCAAAAAGGGAGTAAGGAGAGAAAAGCATAGTGGAAAAGCAAGGAAGAACAGGCCGTTGCCTGAGAAAGACGAAAGAAACCGATATTGCTGTAGAAGTCAACATCGATGGCGAAGGCAAGGCGGATATTAATACCGGCATCGGTTTTTTTGATCATATGCTGACGGCTTTAGCTGTTCATAGCTCCATGGATTTGTCCATAAAGGCCATCGGCGATATTCAGGTGGACGGCCACCATACGGTAGAGGACTGCGGTATTGCCCTGGGACAGGCTCTCAGGGAAGCCTTGGGAGATAAAGCCGGTATCAGCCGTTTCGGCCAGATGCTCCTGCCTATGGATGACGCTTTAGCTCAAGTGGCTTTAGATATCAGCGGCAGGCCTTATCTGGTTTTTAAAGCGGCCTTTATTAACCAGATGATCGGCAATTATGATACCTGCCTGACGAAGGAGTTTTTTCAGGGCTTGGCCGTCTCTGCCGGCATTACTTTGCATATCCGGCTTTTGGAAGGAGAAAATGACCATCATGCTTGTGAAGCCATCTTTAAGGCCTTCGCCCACAGCTTAAAGCAGGCGGCAGCCTTAAACGGCGCCAAAGAAGTCTTATCATCAAAAGGAGTGTTGGCATGATTCTGCTACCGGCCATTGATATACAGGGAGGGCGGCCTGTCCGCCTTTATAAAGGCGATTTTGCTACGGTTCATGAAGTGGCGGAGGATGCTTTTGCTGTGGCCTGCGGCTTCAAGGCTTGCGGTGCTTCCTGGATCCATATGGTAGATTTGGACGGGGCCCGCTCCGGCCGCCGGGAAAACAGCGAAATTTTCATCCGGATAGCCAGAGAAAGCGGTCTCTTGGCAGAACTTGGCGGTGGTATCCGGGATATGGAGACCATAGAATATTATTTAAATCATGGTATTGAACGAGTAGTTTTGGGGACGGCGGCTATCCGGCAGCCGGATTTAGTCAAAGAGGCCATCGCTCGTTTCGGACAAAGAATCGCCATAGGTATTGACGCCAAGGATGGCAAAGTCATGGTGGAGGGCTGGCTGGAAGAAGGAGGCGTTGACTACCTTGATCTGGCGCAGCAAATGGCGGAATGGGGAGCAGGAGCCTTGATCTTTACGGATATTTCCCGGGACGGCACCTTGACGGGGCCCAATCTTGCCCAATTAAAGGCCTTAAAGGACCGGGTGGACTGCCCGGTTATCGCCAGCGGCGGCGTCAAAGATCTGGCAGATATTGAAGCATTAGTAGAATTGGATATTTATGGGGCTATCTGCGGTAAAGCCATTTATGAAGGAACCCTTGATTTAGCAGCAGCCTTTGCTTTGCTGGCATGATTTTTGCTAGAATATAGTTTTGCAGATCAGCATCACTGTGCCTTTTGTAGATGAAAGTGAGGAGGTATAGTCTTGAATGTTCGAAAAAACTATAAAGTTAGCATGGGGAGTATTGTAAAAGGCTTGCGCCAGCAGGCGGCCAAGGCCAAGGAGACGGAGGAACGGCTCTATGCCGTGTTTAATTCTGCTCAAGAAGCTATCGAGGTGGCGGATAAGGACGGCATATTGATCTATCTCAACAAAGCCTTCACCGATGTCACCGGTATTTTGCCGGACAAACGGCTGGGCGTCAGTGTTTTTGATGTTTCGCCGGACGGAGCCTTGGCCGAGGTTTTACGCACAAAAAAATCCCTCTTTGGCAAAATGATGGTCACGGAAACCGGCGTGGACGTTATGTGCAATGCTTCCCCCATCATCGTTGACGGCATTATGACGGGAGCCGTAGTGGTGTTCCAGGATATTTCCGACATTAAAAGGCTGGCCCGCCGCCTTGACGAGAATAAAGCGGAACTGGACAATTTAAAGAAAGGTTTCAATGACCTGGCAGCGGCCCGCTATTCCTTCAGTGATATGGTGGGTCAGGATCCGGAACTCCTCCATTGTATTGATTTAGCAAAAAAAGTAGCCCGCAATTCCTCTACGGTGCTGATTACCGGCGAAAGCGGCACCGGTAAAGAAGTGATGGCCCACGCCATCCACAATTATGGCATCCGGGCGGATAAGCCCTTTATTAAAGTAAATTGTGCGGCTATTCCTACTCAGCTTTTGGAAAGCGAGCTTTTTGGCTTTGAAAAAGGAGCTTTTACCGGGGCCAACGCCACAAAAATCGGCAAATTCGAACTGGCCAATGAAGGAACCATTCTTCTGGACGAAATCGGCGATATGGCCCTGCCCCTGCAAGCCAAAATCCTCAGAGTCATCCAGGAGAAAGAAATTGAACGTCTGGGCTCCAGCAAGCCCCGGCTCATCGATGTGCAGATTATTGCCGCTACCAACGCCAATCTCCTTGAAGGCATCCAAAAAGGCACCTTCCGCCAGGATCTTTATTATCGTCTTAATGTTATCCCCCTGCGGCTGCCACCCTTAAGGGAGCGTCGCCAGGACATTCTGCTTTTGGCCGACGAGATTTTAAAAAAGAAAAACCGCCGTTATAATAAAAATTGCGCGTTAAACAGTCAGGCTCTGCAGAAGCTGGTTGATTACGATTGGCCCGGCAATATCCGGGAACTGGAAAACGTCCTGGAGCGAGCGGTGTTGATTGCTGACCAGAATCAAATCATTGGTTCCGATATGTTGTTTATTTATCCCGCGGCTAACCGGATAGAGCTGGAAAAGAATAATACTACTTCCTTAGCTGTGGGAGAAAAAGCTTTGATTGAGCGCTCGCTGCAGCTTTATGGAAAAGACGTGGAGGGTAAGCGGCAAGCCGCAGAAAAGCTGGATATTTCTTTAAGCACTTTATATAATAAAATGAAAAAATACGGAATTTCCAGCGGTTACAAAAATAATTCTAAAAATCGAAAATAGAAATGGCTCAACAATAAGGAATTTTTCATTCGACCTTTGAAAAATTCTGATTTACTAGAAGTTGTGCTCCTTGATCTCCAGTTTGGCTTTGGGAAATTCCCAGCCATTGGAAGAGAAAGGAGCATTTTTGTTACGCAAAAATAAATTTTTTCTAAAAACTTATGAAAATTCTAAAATCAGAAATAAAAATTCCAATCTGGGGATGAGGAAAAAATCGACAAAACATAAGAAAAGGACATTTTTTTCTAAACTGATTCTAAATCAAATTTTATAAAAATTAGAAAAACCAAAAAAGCCTGGTACATGCCGGGCTTTTTTTCGTGGCATGGACCTTGCTTTTTATTTAGATTGTGCGCACGAAAAAATAGAAAAGGGGTAGGGCTATGTATATTGTTATCATTCCTATGGTAGTCATGATCGGCATCGTTCTCATCAAGAAGATACCCGTCATCGGCGGCAACATTCAGGTAGCATTGATATCAGCGGGTTTGCTCTCCTTGATCCTTGGCGGTATTTATAATCCGATTAACTGGTTGCAAGCATGGATCTCCGGTGTTGACCGGATTGCCTGGGTTATTTTTCTATCGGTTTTCGGCAGTATTTATGCGGAAACCCAGACTAAGATGGGTGCGCTGGAGACGGTGTTGGGCAGTTTGCGGGCCCGGTTTGGTCACTCTCCCCGGGGCTTGATTGTTACGGTTCTTATCGCTTTGGGTATCGCCGGCTCTCTTCTGGGCGACTCCATAGCGGCAGCCACCGTTGTTGGTGTTCTTACCGTCAAATCCATGGCCGATTTGGGGCTTAGCGGCGAATTAATTTCCGGCATTATCGTTATCGGCGCCAGCATGGGCTCAATTATGCCTCCTATTAGCCAGGCCATTTTCCTTTCGGCCTCTCTCTTAAACGTCAATCCCGATGGCCTGGTGCAGATTTCCTATATAACCGTAGGGTTAGGTATTGTTTTCTGCTGCTGGTTCGTGGCTACCTTCTATGTCAAAAAAGACGTGCGTCTGCCGGAAGAATTGATCCCGAAGGAAACGGCCGGCCAGATTTTGGCTCAGCGCTGGAAAACCTTAATTCCTCTGATGGTTCTTTCCACACTGGTCATTCTGCGTTCCATTCCTTTTCCTAACGGTTTCCGCATTGATCTGATCAAGATGGTACTGGATATGATCCATATCGGCGATAAAACCTTCTTAAGCTGGATCGGCGGTATAACTATTCTGAAAGGCTTTTCCAATATTATTGTTTTGGCGATTATTATTGCGGCGATTATTGCTTTTATTTTCTATAAGGAAGTACGCAAAGACGCCGGGGCCGTTTTTATCCAGGGCTTAAAGAATGTCAGAACCAGCGCCAGCGTTCAGCTGTGTACCGGTTTGATGCTGGGCGGTTTCTATGCCGGCGGTCAAATTGAAGCCGTAAAGAATTTTGCTATGGGCCTTAATGCAACGATGTTGAAATGGGGCGGTGCTGGAGCTTTAACGATTTTGGGCATGCTCACCGGTACCCAATCCACGGCTCAGACTACTATCTTTTCTTTCTTGGGACCAACACTGGTGGAAATGGGCATCAATGCCAATCAGGTAGGCGTGTTTGGTTCTCACGTGGCTGCCGCCGGCCAGGGCTTGCCTCCTGCGGATCTGCTGACCTTCGTGGTGGCCGGTCTCATCGGCGGCATGCTCAACCGGAAGGTTGATCCCCTCAAATCCATGATCTATTCCTCGGTGTTTTGTCTTTGGCTGTTTATTGCCGGCATGATTGTTTTATACATCTAAAGCTTTATTGACCAGCCCATTGAAATGATTCGGTAAAACCAGGGCTTGCTCAGCGCAAGCCCTGGTTGATGAATAAAGACATAAAGGGAGTGAATGAAAAAAATGACTATCGTTTATGGTAAAACCCCTAATTATGGCCAGCCTATCGGTATTTTGATGCTGGAAACTCATTTTCCCCGGGTACCGGGAGATATCGGCAATGCTACGACCTTTCCCTTTCCCGTGGTGTATAAGGTAGTTAAAGGCGCCGATTCCAACCGGGTAGTGCTGCAAGCCGATCCCGCTTTGATCCAGCCCTTTGTGGAGGCAGCAAAAGAGCTGGTGGCCGAAGGCTGCCGGGCTATTATTACCAGTTGTGGTTTTATGGCGATTTTTCAAAAGGAAATGGCAGCCCAGCTTGATGTGCCGGTGGTTTCTTCCAGTCTGCTGCAGGTTCCTTTGGTGTCGTCTATGCTGCAGCCCGGCAAAAAAGTAGGGATTTTAACGGCAAAAGCCTCCTCTTTAGGGGAAAGGCATTTTGCGGGCGTAGGTATTTCCCACATTCCCAAAGTGGTGTACGGCATTGAAGATACGGAGTTTGGTAAGGTGTTTTTTAATGGCCTGGATCATATCGATATTGCTTTGGCCGAAAAAGAAATGCTGGCCGTAGCGGAAAAAATGGTTGGCGAGAATCCGGATATCGGCGCTATTGTTTTGGAATGTACCAATATGCCGCCTTTTGCCAGGGCAATTCAGCAAAAAACCGGTTTGCCGGTTTTCGACATCATTACCTTGATTAATTACGTACACGGAGCTTTGGTAAGCCCCCAATATTTTGGGCACATGTAAAATTTAATCAGTCTAGATGTAAATCGAAAGGGAGGCGTTTCATTTCCATGAGCTTATCGGGAGAAAGAAGAATCCAGGAACATCCGATACTGCCGGAAGTAGCCCGCAAGCAAGTGACGATCTATTATGATGGTCAGGCCATTAGCGCTTATGAGGGCGAGCCCATAGCAGCCGCCTTGATGAGCGCCGGTCTGCGGTCTTTCCGGCGTACGGTAAAAAAAGGGGAACCCAGAGGCATCTTTTGCGCGATCGGGCGCTGTACAGATTGTATGATGATTGTAAACGGCAAACCGAATATCCGCACTTGTGTTACGCCGGTAGAAGACGGGATGAGAGTTTCCCGGCAGCTGGGTTACGGTAAGGCGGAGGAGGCAAAATGAGAAAAATAGAAACGGATATCGCTATTATTGGGGCAGGTTCAGCCGGCCTTTGCGCAGCTATCCAGGCTGCCGCCGCCGGCGCCGGCGTAGTGGTTTTTGACGAAAATCAATTGCCCGGGGGCCAGTTGTTTAAACAAATTCATAAGTTTTTTGGCTCCAGGGAGCATCAAGCTGGGGTGCGGGGCTTTGAAATCGGCCAACAGCTTTTAGAGGACGTGAAAAAAAGCGGCGCCAAGGTCATGCTTGACAGCGTAGTATACGGACTATTTGCTGAAAATAGCCTGGGAGTGATTGCCGAAGATAAATATCATTATGAAGTCAAGGCCAAGAAGATCATCCTGGCCGCCGGCGCCAAAGAGAATTATATGGCTTTTCCCGGCAGTACTTTGCCCGGCGTCATGGGTGCGGGAGCTGCCCAGACCATGATTAATGTCAACCGGGTCCTGCCCGGCAAGCGTATCGTCATGCTGGGCTCCGGCAATGTGGGACTGATCGTTTCCTATCAGCTGCTGCAGGCCGGGGCCCAGGTTGCCGCTGTGGTGGAAGCGGCCCCCACCATTGGCGGCTACGGCGTCCATGCCGGTAAAATCCGCCGGGCCGGCGTGCCCATCCTTACCAGCCATACTATTAAAGAGGTTTATGGCAAGGAAGAAGTGGAGGGCGTGGTGTTGGCCCAGCTGGATGAAAAATGGCAGATGATCCCCGGTACGGAGCAGGATATTCAAGCCGATACCCTGTGCCTGGCGGTGGGCCTTAATCCCATGACGGAATTGGCCTGGATGGCCGGTTGTCAATTTACCCATATACCCGCCTTAGGAGGCCATGTGCCCCTCCACGATCACAATATGGAAACCACTAAGCCCGGCATCTATGTAGCCGGCGATATCACCGGTGTGGAAGAGGCTTCTTCCGCTATGGAAGAAGGAAAATTAGCGGGTATTGCTGCTGCTGCTGCTCTTGGCTGTCTTAGCCAAGAAGAGGCGGCGGCCAAAAAGCAGGAGGTGCTGCGCCGTCTGGATATGCTGCGCACAGGCCTCTTTGGCGAAAAACGTAAAGCTGCCAAGGAACAACAGATGGCAGATATGGCCGGTTGGCAGGCTCTGACAGCGGAAAAAGGCGGGGTGAAGTGATATGGTGAAAACAGGTGTAGCCTATACCGGTGTACCTTCTAAAGAAGAACTGGCCAAAATCCCGGGAATGCCCAGTGAGGCCAGAATGGCCAAAGGCCCGGTGGCGGTGATCGAATGCGTGCAGGAGATTCCCTGCAATCCTTGTGAAGCAGCCTGCCCCTTTGGGGCTATCGGAGTAGGGGAACCCATTACCTCTCTGCCGGTATTGGATGAAGAAAAATGCACCGGCTGCGGCGCTTGTGTGGCGGCCTGTCCGGGCCTGGCTATTTTTACGGTGAATATGGCTTATAGCGAGACAGAAGCGGCGGTGGCCTTTCCTTACGAGTACCGGCCCCTGCCGGCAAAAAATGATCTGGTGGAGGCCGTGGACCGGGAGGGTAAGGTAGTGAGCCGGGGCCGGGTCTTGGATATTAAAATGCCGAAAGCCTTTAAACAAACGGCGGTAGTTACTCTAGCCGTACCTAAAGCTATGGGCTTTCAGGTCAGAGGCCTGACGCCTTTTAAACCGATGCTCCGGGAAGGGAGAGAATAAAAAATGGCTGAAGCAAATAAAGAGATCTTAATCTGCCGCTGTCAGGAAGTAACCTTGGCTATGGTTGAGGAGGCTATTGCCGAAGGGGCCTTTTCTGTAGACGGCGTCAAGAAACGAACCAGGGCCGGTATGGGCCTTTGTCAAGGCAAAAGCTGCGAGCGCCTGGTAGCCAAAATTATTGCTGAGAAAACCGGCCAAGACCCGGCAGACGTATTGCCGGCTACCAGCCGGCCGCCGGTGAGGCCGGTCAAAATGGGAACGATTGAAGGTGAAATGAATGCCTAAAAAGGACGCGGATGTAATCGTAATCGGCGGCGGTATCATCGGTACCTCCATCGCTTATCAACTTAGCAAACGAGGGAAAAAAGCTCTGGTTATTGAACGGAATGATTTATGTTCCGGTACCTCCGGCGCCTGCGACGCTTATATAACCCCTCATACAAAGAAGCCCGGCTTTCATCTGGCCCTTTGCCTGGAAAGCTTGAAGCTTTATGCCAATATGGAAAAAGAATTGGGGGATGATCTGGAATATTGGCAAAGAGGGGGCTTTCAGCCCTGTGAAGATGAACTGTCTTTTCAATTGGTCAGTGAAAACGCCAAGGCTCTCATGGCCGGCGGCCTGGAAGTCAAAATGATGGATATTGATGAGTTTCGCCGGCATGAGCCTAATATGTCGCCGAACCTGACGGGAGCCCTCCATTGCCCCGCCGCCTGCCAGGTAAATCCTTTTAAATTGGTTATGTCCTATGCCCGCAACCTAAAAAAAATGGGTTCAGGGATAATGGTCAATACAGAAGTAAGGGATTTGCTGTGGCAGGATAAAAAAGTGGCGGGGGTCAAAACGGGTAAGGGAGATTTTTATGCCGATTATGTGGTCAATGCCACAGGCAGCTGGGGTGCTCAGATTGCCGCCATGGCCGGTCTTGAGGCGCCCATAGAGCCGCGCCGGGGTCAGATCATCGTCACGGAGCCCACCTCCACCGTAATCAACACAACGATGCAAAGCGGTATGTATTTGGTGATCAAATTTCATCCTGAAAAAATCACCGATGAAACCATGAAACGTCTGGGCTCCGGTTTTTGTATCGAGCAGACGGGAGACGGCACTATCCTTATCGGCTTTACCCGGGAATTTGCCGGCTATGATAAATCCACCACCCTGGAGGGCATTGAGTATATAGTCAATAAAGCCTGTACCTATTTACCTTGTCTCCGGGATATGCATGTGATCCGCACCTTCTCCGGCTTCCGTCCTTATGTGGTTGACGGCCTGCCTCTGATAGGGCCTGTGGAAGGGATTCCCGGTTTTATCATGGCCGCCGGCCATGAAGGAGACGGCGTGGCTTTGTCTCCTATTACCGGTAAACTTGTAGCGGAGATGATTGCGGGAGAGCCGGTTTCTTTCAATATTGATGCTTTTAGCCCCAACCGGTTTATCAAACAGGCTCAGCAGGCTTAAGGAGCTAGACGGTGCAGCGGGCTTTGATTGGCAGAAAAAAGGAGGCAGACATGGAAGGAGTATTAGAAATCAGATGGCACGGCCGGGGCGGGCAAGGGGTCAAGACAGCAGCCCTGCTGCTGGCGGATGTGGCCTTTTTCACCGGCAAACAGGTTCAGGGCTTTCCGGAATATGGCCCGGAGCGGATGGGGGCGCCGGTGACGGCCTACAACAGGATCAGCGACGAAGAAATTTTGATCCATTCCAACATTTATGAGCCGGACTATGTGGCGGTGGTGGATGAAAGCTTACTGTCCACGGTGGCTGTCACCGGCGGCTTAAGCGAAAAAGGAGCTGTTTTGGTCAATACGGCCAAATCCCCCGCCCAGGTGGCGCCCCTCTTGAATGGGTATAAAGGCCAGGTTTTGACCATCGATGCTGGTAAAATTTCCGAGGAGGTATTGGGAGCCAATTTCCCCAATATGCCCATGCTGGCCGCCGTAGTTAAAATGACGAATTTATTGCCGGAAAAGGTATTTATGGAGAACATGGAGGATTCCCTGAAGCATAAGTTTGCCACGAAGCCCAAGATGGTGGAAGGCAATATGCAGGTGCTGCGGCGGTCCTTTGGGGAGGTGCAGGGCTTATGAAGCAAAAAGGTATTGAAATCAATGACCGGGTAAGCTGGCAGAACATTACCCTGGCGGGGGCCGTTTACGGCGGCGGCACAGCTAAGCAGTTTGCTACAGGAGACTGGCGGAGTATGAGGCCGGTGATGGTTTGGGAAAAGTGCAAGCAGTGTTTGCTCTGCGCACCGGTCTGTCCCGACAGCTCCATTCCGGTAGAGGCAGGTAAACGGCTGGATTTCGATTATGACCATTGTAAGGGCTGCGGGGTCTGCGTCCAGGTCTGCCCCTTTGAGGCCATCTTGTTTAAAAAGGAAGAAAAATAAAGGGAGGGGAGCTGAACATGGGAAAAAGAGACCGGCTCAGCGGCAATGAAGCCATTGCCCTGGCCATGAAAGGGATGAATCTGGATGTGGTGGCGGCCTTTCCCATCACACCCAGTACGGAAATACCGCAGTATTTTTCACAGTACGTCGCCAACGGCGAGACAGACACCCTATTTATTCCGGTGGAATCGGAGCACAGCGCCATGTCGGCCTGTATCGGCGCCCAGGCCGCCGGCGCCAGGGCTTCCACGGCCACCAGCTCCTGCGGCTTGGCCCTGATGTATGAGATGCTCCATGTGGGGGCCTCTCTGCGGCTGCCCATGACCATGGCCTGCGTAACCAGAGCTTTGACAGGGCCCATCAATATCCACAACGACCACGGCGACGCCATGGGGGCCAGAGATACGGGCTGGATCCAGCTTTATGCGGAAAACGCCCAGGAGGCCTACGATAACTACATTATGGCCGTGAAAATCGCTGAGGATAAGCAGGTGCTGACGCCGGTGATGGCTTGCCAGGATGGTTTTATTACCAGTCATGCCGTGGAAAATATCGAGCTGTTAAGCGATGAAGAGATCGGCAAATTCGTGGGACTGTATGAGCCGGCGGAGTATCTGCTGAATGAAGAGGAAAAAGTGGCCATGGGGCCTTATGACGCCCCTGCCTATTTGATGGAGCATAAGCGGCAGCAGGCCGAAGGCATGATGCAGGCTTTGCCGGTGATCGAAAAGGTAGCGGCGGAGTTTGCCGCGCTTAGCGGCCGCCATTACGGACTCATTGAGGAATACCAAACGGAGGATGCGGAAAGAATCCTGGTGGTCTTGGGCTCCACGGCCGGTACGGCCAAGCAGGTGATCAAGAATCTGCGGGCCAAAGGGGAGAAGGTAGGATTGGTTAAGATCCGCTCCTACCGGCCTTTTCCGGCAGCGGCAGTAGCCAAGGCTATTAAAAAGGCCAAGGCAGTGGCGGTGATGGATAAAGCCGAGGGCATGTCGGGCATCGGCGGTCCCTTGTTTGGCGACATCTGCGTAGCCATGAACGGCCTGGGGGGGCCCCGGCTGATCGATTACATGTACGGCCTGGGCGGCAGAGACGTAAGGCCTGAGCATATTGAGGCAGTCTACCGGGATTTGGCGGCAGCTATGGCCGGCAAAGCCGATGAAGAGCAGTTGATCAAAAAAGCCGGGCCCTACTACCGTTATCTGGCTTTAAGGGAGGAATAGAAATGGCATATCAACTGAAAGAAGAAATGAGTAAGCCGGAACGGTTTAGCAGCGGTCACCGCATGTGCGCCGGCTGCGGCGCTCCTTTGGCGGTACGGGCGGTGCTGCGGGCTTTGGAACCGGAGGACAAGGCGGCTATCGTTAGTGCTACCGGTTGCCTGCAGGCATCTACTTTTCCCTATCCTTATACGGCCTGGGAGGATTCCTTTCTGCACAGCGCTTTTGAAAATGCGGGAGCCAGCATCGGCGGTGTGGAGACGGCTTACCGGGCCTTAAAGAAACGGGGCAAGGTAAAAGGCAACTACAAATGCATCGCCTTCGGCGGCGACGGCGGTACCTATGATATCGGTTTTCAATCCCTGTCGGGAGCCCTGGAGCGAGGCCATGACTTTGTCTATGTCTGCTATGACAACGAAGCCTATATGAACACGGGAATTCAGCGCTCTTCTTCCACTTCCCGGTTTGCCGACACCAGCACCTCGCCGGCGGGCAAAGTGGTGCCGGGGAAGCTGCAGAACAAAAAGAATCTAACGGATGTGGTGATAGCCCACAATATCCCCTATGTGGCCCAGACCACCTTTATGGGTAATTTCAGGGATCTGCACCAAAAGGCCAGAAAGGCCGTCTATACGCCGGGTCCGGCTTTTATGAATATCCTGGCCCCCTGTCCCCGGGGCTGGCGCTATGAAACCCAGGATCTGATGAAAATCTGCAAGCTGGCGGCAGATACCTGCTTCTGGCCTATGTTTGAAGTGGAGGAGGGCAAGTGGCGGCTGACTTACGAGCCAAAGAAGAAGCTGGCCATAGAAGAGTACCTAAAGCCCCAGGGCCGTTTCAAACATATGTTCAAGCCGGAGAATCAATGGATGATTGAGGCTTTTCAGACGGAAGTAGACCGCAAATGGCAGGATATTCTCACCCGCTGCCAATAGAGCATGATATAAGGGCGGATGGCGGGCGGCTTAAGCTGCCCGCCCGGGCCGATATAGAAAGAGGAGAGGGAGAAATGACAAAAGATTGGGATTCTTATATTGAGGAGCAGATTCATGATTTTTATCACCATAAAGGGATTAATTGCGCCATCGGCACGTTAAAGCTAATGAGTGAAATTTTTGATTTGCCCCTGGCCGATCAGGTTTACGACGCTGCCATCGGCATGCATGGCGCCGGCAAATACGGTGCTCAATGCGGTCTTTTGGAAGGGGGCTTGATGTTTATCACCATTTACGGCAAAGAAAAAGGCCTAGAAAAAGCCGGTTTGGTCAAGCTTTGCTACCAGTGGGCTGAGACCTTTGAAAAAACCATGGAGGGTATTCACTGTAAAGATCTGCGGCCTTACCCTTTTACCCCCGAAGACGCGCCGAAGCACCTTTGCGAGCCCACCACGGTGAAAGCGGTCAAGCTGCTGAAAGAATTTATGGAGCGGCAAGTACAAGTTAAACTTGCGGCGAAATAGGACCTTATCATGGAGGAGTGATTAAATGAAGTACGATTTTGATCAAGTATTTTCCCGGCGGGGCAGCAACAGCTTCAAATGGGATGCCGGCGCCGCCGATCTGCTGCCCATGTGGGTGGCGGATATGGATTTCGCTATTGCCAAACCTATTCAGGAGGCGATTATCCACCGGGCGGAGCATCCCGTTTTCGGCTATTCTCTGCCACCGGCAGAATATTTTGAAGCGCCTATGGGCTGGCTGCAGCGCCGCCATGGCTGGAAAACGGAAAAAAGCTGGTATAGCCACTGTCCCGGCATCGTGCCGGCTCTGCATATTTTTGCCAAGGCATTTTTTCAGCCCGGCGAAAAGGTGCTGATGCAAATGCCCGTTTACTATCCTTTCTTTGGCGCCGCCAAAAAGAATAATGTGCCCATTGTGGAAAATGAACTGATCTATAAAGACGGCCGCTATGAGATCGATTTTGCCAACTTTGAGGCCAAGGCAAAAGATCCTTTGGTCAAGGTCTTTTATCTTTGCAGTCCCCACAATCCCGGCGGCCGGATGTGGACAAAGGAAGAGCTGCAGAAGATGGGGGATATCTGTACAGATAACGGCGTTTTGATCATTTCCGACGAGATCCATTGTGATCTGGTCTTTAAAAACCACGGCAAAAAACATATCCCCATGGCTGCAATTTCCGAAAAAATTGCTCAGAACACCATTACGGCGATAGCTCCCAGCAAAACCTTCAATCTGGCAGGACTGCAAACCTCTTTTCTGATCATTTCCAATCCGGAAATTAAAGCGAAATACGATAAATTCATGGATAGCCTGGGCATCATGCGGCCCAATGCTTTTGGCATTCAGGCCTCTATGGCCGCCTTCAACGAAGGCGACGAATGGCTGGAGCAGGCATTGGACTATTTGGAAGGCAATCTGGAATTTTTGCGGCAGTATCTGGCGAAGCATCTGCCCGGCATCAAGATCATGGAGCCTGACGCCACTTATCTGATCTGGATGGATTTTCGGGAATTGCAGGTGGATTCCAAGGTTTTCCACGATGCTTTATTGGAAGAGGGCAAGGTCTGGCTGGATGAGGGCTATATTTTCGGTCCCTGCGGCCAAGGTTTTGAGCGAATCAATATCGCCTGCCCCCAGGCCCTTTTGGAAGAGGGTCTCAACCGCATGAAGTCAGGCCTTAAAAAAGCCGGTATCATTAAATAGGAGGATTGCAATGAACGAGACTTGTCAAAAATTAAACGCGGCATTAAGCCAATATATCCGCCCCATCTCTTTTCCGGTAGCCGTAAAATTCCTTAAGGAAGGGGAGGAGCTGCCGCCTAAAACGAAGGTCCCCACCAGAGACTTCGGTTATCCCATCGCTTTTTGCCAGGGCATGAGTTTGGCCCGCAAATACGGCTGGGCCATAGCTTTTCGTCAAGAGGACCAGGCTTGCCCTCTGGGCCAGGTAATTCTCGGCCACAAAGAGGAGCCGGATTTTGTCAAAGACGGCAGCTTGGTGAAACCCCTTTATGCGGGCAACGATGAAGCCGCCGTAAAAACCCAGGCCACTACCCCCAAAATGCGTAAGGCGGACACTTATGCCATCTTGCTGGCCCCTCTTGATAAAAGCGACTTTGAACCCGATGTGGTAGTGGTTTATGCCAATGCGGCACAAGTTACCAGGATGGTACAGGGGGCTCTCTATAATACCGGCGGTTACATCGAATCCCGTTTTGCCGGCCGGGGAGCCTGCGGCGGCGAGGTAGTGGTTCCTTATATCCAAAACAAGTGCAATGTCATTATACCCGGCGGCGGCGAACGGGTATTTGCCCTCACCGCTGACGACGAGCTGGCTTTTGCTATGCCGGCCTCAAAAATCCGGGATGTTATGGAAGGCCTGGCCGCCACCCATAAAGGGGGTGTGGCCCGGATTCCCACCATTGTGGCGGGCCTCAATGCACGGCCCAGCTTCCCGCCTTATTATCACGAGCTGGAGAAATACTGCGGATTGCGCCAGGAATAATGCAAGACCGGCCAGGTAAATTTTTTGCCTGACCGGTTTTTTATTTTTTGGGGTTGCCTGTATTGGGAATTTCTTTTGCAGTCTTGGAGTTTTCGTTGTAGAATAGGTATAGTGTTTAAATTTGGCAGGTGAAAAAAATGGAAATAAAAACAGGATTACCGGTTGCGCCGGATTTTTTGGCGGCAGAATATTTTCAAAAGGCGGAATTAATTCCGGCCATCATCGTGGAAGACAATACGGGCCAGGTGCTGATGCTGGCCTACATGAATCAGGAGAGTCTGCTGAAAACTCTCGATACGGGCTATACCTGGTTTTACAGCCGCTCCCGGGCCAGCCTCTGGCATAAAGGGGGTACCTCCGGCCATGTTCAAAAAGTAGTGAGCATTACCGGCGACTGTGATCAAGACACCCTGCTGATCCGGGTGGAGCAGACGGGACCGGCTTGCCATACCGGCAGCCACAGTTGCTTTTTCAATACAATTGTATAGGAGGCACAAAAGCCATGAGCAAGGTGATTGACCAGCTTTATGAAATCGTTTTGGAGCGGAAAGCCCAACCGGCGGAAGGCTCTTATACTTGTTATCTTTTTGAACAAGGCCTGGACAAAATCCTCAAAAAATGCGGCGAAGAAGCCGCCGAAGTGATCATAGCGGCCAAAAACGGCAGCCGGGATGAGCTAAAGGCGGAAATCGGCGATCTGATTTATCATTTGTTGGTTTTAATGGCAGAAACCGGCCTGCCTTTAGAAGAGCTTTATGAGCTTTTGGAGGAAAGACGGCAAAAAATCGGCAATTTAAAGGCCATGAAGCAGACAAACAAAGACTCCTAGCAGAAGGGAAGCAGCTTATATGATAACCGCCGTCAGCCTGCTTGTTATCGTGGCAGGGCTGATTATTTGCAGTTTTATGGGTTTTCCGGCATTGTATCCGTTGACGGCAGGGATTATCCTGCTTTGCCTCGTTACCTTGTATCACAAGGTGGAGTTTAAGGTCTTATGGCGGATGCTGCTTTTAGACATAAAGCTGCCTTTAAATTCTCTATACGTTTTTTTGGCTATCGGCGCCATTACCGCCTCTTGGCGGGCCAGCGGCACCATTGCTATGATTATTTATTACGGAGCTAGGCTGATTGATCCCCAGTGGTTTATCCCTTGCTGCTTTTGGCTGACGGCCCTTATGTCGCTGCTTTTAGGCACCGCCTTTGGCGCTACCGGCACCGTGGGCCTGACTCTTATCGTCATGGCCAAAGCTGCCGGGGTCAATCTGCCTCTGGCGGCAGGCGCCATCATCTCCGGCGCCTTCGTAGGTGATGTCTGCTCTCCCATGTCTTCCAGCACAAATTTAGTGGCGATAATGACCAAATCCTCCATTCACCGGTTGATTGCCAGGCTGATGAAACAAGCCTTGCTGCCTTTTGCCCTGGCCTCTCTTCTTTTTATTTTGCTGTCCCGCCAGGAGGCGGCCCCTGTCATTGAAAGCTCCCTGATTGAAGAAATGGGCCGGGCCTTTGTGATGAGCCCTTGGGTATTGCTGCCGGCGGCAGTGGTGTTGCTGTTGATCCTATGCAAGGTTAAGATCAGCAGGGCCATTACCGCTAGCTGCCTTGTGGCCGCTTTTGCCGCCTGGCTTATCCAGGGACAGCCGCCGGCCGGCGTTTTGCGAAGTATAGTTTTTGGCTACAGCATGGGGGAGGGGGCGGCGTTAAAAACCGTCATGGACGGCGGCGGTATTATGTCTATGGCTTATTCGGAGATGATCTTGCTGGTATCGGCTTTGTACAGCGGATTATTTAAAGGTACCGGCATGCTGAATCCCATCAAAAACCTGATCCGGCAAGTGGCCCAAAAAGCCAGCCGGGCAGTGGGGGTTACACTGGCGGCGCTGATTACCTGCTTATTTGCCCCTTCCCAGGTTTTTGCCATGATGGTAACTAATCAATTTGCGGCGGACTTATACGACCAGGAAATGGAGAAAGAACGGGAGCTGCTGGCTTTCGGTATTGCCAGCACAGCCATGATGTTTTCGCCCTTAGTTCCTTGGAATATCTGCAGCACCGTTCCCGCCGCCATGCTGGGAGTGGGGCCGGAGTATATACCTTTGAGTTTTTACCCCTTGCTTTTTCCGGCCTGTTATGCTTTCAGCAGCTGGCTAAAGTGGAGAAAGACTATTGACCATACGCTAAAAAGGAGTCATGCCGGTGTTGACCATTCGTAATTTTAATCTTCAGGAAATGGTATTTCCCATGGAAGTGGCCTATAAAGAGGGCTGGAATCCCGGCCTTTATGACGGCGTAGCCTTTTACCAGGCAGACCCGGAAGGCTTTTTTCTGGCCGAACAAGCAGGGGGCATGGTGGGGGGAATATCGGCGGTCAATTATGGAGACAAGCTGGTTTTTATCGGCAATCATTTTGTTTTACCCCCCTTTCGGGGTCAGGGCATCGGCAAAGCTTTGTGGGAGCACGGGATGAAGGTGGCCGGCCACCGGCTTATCGGCATCAACGGCTTGCCGGAAGGCAAAAGCTTTTATGAATCCTACGGTTTTCAGGCAGCTTATAATGTTATCCGTTATGGCGGCAGAATTTTTTCCGAAGCCCGTTTCAGTGAGGATATTTACCCTGCCCAGGATATTGACCTGGGACAACTGGCTGATTATGACGCCGGTTTTTTCGGTTTTCCCCGGAAGGCTTTCTTGAAGACCTGGCTGGAAACGCCGGCTATGGAAAGCGTCTGCCTGCTGAAGGAAGGCAAGCTCCAGGGCTGGGGCTGTATGCGCCGCTGCCGCCGGGGCTGGCGGCTGGGGCCGGTTTTTGCCCAGCATCATAGCTTTGCCGAAGAGATTCTGCGCCATTTGGCTCTTAAGACCTTTGGCGAACAGGTATACATGGATATTACGGAGGCCAATGTGCAGTCCATCCGCCTGGCTTTTGCCATGGGCATGGTGCCCTGGGGCGCCAGGCTCAGATTATATAAGGGCGGGGTTCCCAAGGAGCCCCTGGAGAAAATTTATGGTTTTACTACTCTTGATATAGGGTGATGTATGCAGCATTGTTTTATTGTTAATCCGGTAGCCGGCCAGGCCGGCAGCAAAAAAGAAGAAAAACTCGCTATTGCCCTGGCCATGGATAAGCTGGGGCTGCCTTGGGAAATTTATGTTAGCCGGGGCGTAGGCGACGCCACAAATTTTGTGAACCAATATTGCCGCCATCATCAGGATGAGGTACGCTTCTATGCCTGCGGCGGCGACGGCACGCTAAATGAAGTGGTTAATGGCGCCGCAGGCTTTGAGCATGTGTCCGTGGCCTCCCTGCCTTGGGGGACAGGCAATGACTTTATCAAAAACTTCTCCGATCAAAAAGCCTTTTGGGATATTGGCTGCCAAGCTTTGGCCCCGGCGTCAAAAATTGACCTGCTTAAAGTCAATCAGCGGTTTTGTATCAATATCTGCAATGTGGGCTTTGACGCCCAGGTCGCTTTGCATATGGCCAAGTTCAAACAAATGCCTTTTGTCCACGGCAGTTCGGCTTACGGCTTATCGGTGCTCTATTGCTTTTTTAAAAAGACGGCTTATGCCTTTACCATAGAGTTGGAAGACGGTCAGTATATTGATGACAAGTTCCTGTTAGCCGTGATGGCTAACGGCAGGTTTTACGGCGGCGCTTATGAGGGTGCGCCTAAAGCTAAAGTAGACGACGGTTTTTTGGATTTAATCCTGGTCAAAAAGCTGTCCCGGCGGCGGATTCCGGGTCTGATTAATATATATAAAGAGGGGCGGCATCTGGAAAGCCCTCTTTTGGCTGACGTGATTACTTATAAACGGCTTAGGTCTTTGACCATACGCTCATCGGTAGCTTTGCCCATCAGCTTGGATGGAGAACTGATCAGCGCCACCGAATTGAAGGTGGAGGTTGTGCCGCAAATCATGAATTTTGTTCAGCCTGTGAAAGAACGGATGCTGAGTTTTGACCATGGGAAAGGATGAATAGTCAAATGGTGGATTCTTCGATTGTATTTGATGTTGCCGTAGTGGGCGGGGGAGCCGCCGGCATGATGGCGGCTATCGGCGCAGCTTCCCGTCTTGGTATTGACGGCAAGGTAGCGGTATTGGAAGGAGGCCAGCGGGTAGGCCGCAAGCTGTTGGCCACCGGCAATGGCCGCTGCAATTATAGCAATAAAAATATAACGGCCAAGGCCTACAACCGGCCGGATTTCGTCAGGCGCATCTTTCAAGCCTGTTCGCCGGAAGATATTATGGACCGGTTCACCAAATCCGGCCTGATGACGGAAGAGGAGGAGGGCCGGCTCTATCCCGCTTCCGGCACAGCTTCTTCCATGGTGGATATCCTGCGGCTTTTGATGGAGGAAAAAAATGTCTCCGTCTATACGGAGTTTAAGGTTTTGACCATGCGCTGGGACGGGGTCTTTCGTTTGTCTTCCCCCTCAGGCATGGTCCAGGCCGAAAAAGTTATCCTGGCCTGCGGCGGCAAAGCCGCCCCCCAGCTAGGCAGCGATGGCAGCGGTTATAAGCTGGCGGAAAATCTCGGCCATACGGTGACGGCTTTAAATCCGGGGCTGGCAGGCGTTAAATGTCCCGCAGCCCAGCAGCGCCAGTTAGGTCTGCCCTCCCTGAACGGCCTCCATGTAACGGGCACCGTCTCTCTCTACCGTCAGGAAAAGCTGCTGGCTCAAGAAGCAGGGGAAATCCTTTTCCGGGAATACGGCCTTTCCGGCATTGCTGTTTTCCAGCTTTCCCGGTACGACGGCGATTTGATCCTGCTGGATCTTTTGCCTAAATACTCCATGCCGGACTTGTTTACAGAACTGCAGCAAAGGGCGGAGCGGTTGTCGGGCCGGCCCTTGGAGGAGTTTTTCACCGGCGTGTTCCAGAAGATGGTAGGGGCTCAGCTAATGAAGGCTATTCATTTAGAACTGGAGGACCGGGATTGCGGCAGCCTGACGAAAGAGGAATTGGAGGCTTTGGCCGGTATCATCAAAGGCTGGCCTTTTCCTGTGGAAGGTGCCGTGGGCTGGCAAAATGCCCAGGTGACCCTGGGGGGGCTTGACCTTGATGAATTCAATCCCTTGACCATGGAATCCAAAATCCTGCCAGGGTTATATGCCGCCGGGGAGATTCTGGATGTGGACGGTCCCTGCGGCGGTTTCAACCTGCAATGGGCCTGGTCTTCAGGGCTTTTGGCCGGCTGGTCGGCAGCCAGGTCTTTAAAACCGAGAAACGCCGGCTAATAGGGATTAATACCCAATGCTGCTGGTAAGACTGTATTGAGACTATAATAGAGATACCGGCTGTAGCCCGGCATCAGGGGGAGGCTTGAAAGTATGCTGCTATGGAGCAATATTAAACGGGTGCTGCAGACTACGGATGAGGCCTCGGATTATACAGAAGAGGCCTGCCTGAGCTTTCTGCGGGATAAAGCCTGCCGGGTTTTCCGGCTGCAGCCGGAAAATTTCCTTAGTCTGGCCATCGAAAAACAGTCGGTGGACGCCAGGGATAAGGAGAGAGTAAAACTGGTATTCAGCCTGCGCTTTTCTTTGACAGGCAATCTGGAAGAAGCTTTGCTGCGAAAAAAGCTCCCCGATTTAAAGCAAATAGAAGAAGGCCCATTGATGAGTGCCGGGGGCAACGGCCCGGCAGCAAGACCCCTTACAGCGGCGGCAAACGAGAGCAAGATAAGAAGCCCAAAGGCAGAAGAACGGCCGGTAATCGTCGGCAGCGGCCCGGCGGGACTTTTTGCAGCCTTGATTCTGGCGGAGGCCGGCTTGCGGCCTATCCTTCTGGAAAGAGGGCCGGCTTTGGCCGAAAGAATAAAAGCGGTAGAAACCTTTTGGGACGGCGGTTCTTTGGATACAGAAGCCAATGTACAATTTGGGGAAGGCGGCGCCGGTACCTTTTCCGACGGTAAGCTGACTACCGGCATCAAAGACGGCCGCTGCCGGCTGGTGCTGCAAGCCTTGGCTGAGGCCGGAGCGCCGGCGGAAATCTTATATCAGGCCAAGCCCCATATAGGTACCGACAGATTGCGGCAGGTACTGCTGCGGCTGCGGCAGAGAATCGAAAGCTTAGGCGGCGAATACCGCTTTAATCACCGTCTTGTGGGATTGAGGATTGGGTCGGGGCAGCTCCGGGGCTTGCAGGTGGAAGAAAGAAAGCCTGCCGAAGCCGGCGGCGGTTTATCGCAAATTGAGATACCGGCTACCAACGCTATATTGGCTTTGGGCCACAGTGCCAGAGACACCTTTGCTATGCTGCATGAAGCGGGAATTGCCATGGAGCCCAAGGCCTTTTCCATCGGCGTCCGCATCGAGCATTCCCAGGAATGGCTGGACCGCTGCCAATATGGCAGCTTTGCCGGCCATCCGGCTTTGGGAGCCGCCGATTATAAGCTGTCCTGCCATCTGCCCATGGGCCGGTCCGTCTATTCTTTCTGTATGTGCCCCGGCGGCCTGGTGGTTGCGGCGGCTTCCGAGGCGGGAGGGGTGGTCACCAACGGCATGAGCTATCACCGGCGGGGCGGCCGGCAGGCCAATAGCGGTTTGCTGGTCAGTGTGACCCCTGCGGACTTTCCCCAGGCCGGACCTTTGGGCGGCGTAGCTTTCCAAAGGCAATTCGAGAGACTGGCTTTCCGGGCCGGCGGCGGCGATTACTCTGCTCCCGCTCAATATGTGGCTGATTTTTTGGCCGGCCGTGCATCCCAAGAGATCAAGGCCGCTGTCGCTACTTACCAGCCGGCAGTGAGAGGGGCGGATCTGGCTGCCTGTCTGCCGGATTTTGCCGCAGAGGCTTTACGCCAGGCCTTGCCCATATTTGACCGGCAGTTGCCGGGGTTTGCGGCGCCGGAAAGCCTTATGACCGGCATCGAAAGCCGTTCTTCCTCGCCTTTGCGCATATTGCGGGACTCCGGCTGCCAAAGCTCAGTAAAAGGTCTTTTCCCTTGCGGCGAGGGGGGCGGCTACGCAGGCGGAATTATGTCGGCGGCGGTGGATGGTATACGCTGCGCCGAAATGCTAATGCAAAAGATTACTCATTGACTTTTGACGGCGGCAGCGCTATACTGCATACATATAATAAGAAAAAACGTTGAACGGGACATACGTGGAGGAGACCGCCGCCAGAGAGAGACTTTCGGTAAGGCTGCCGCACTTTAGGGCTGCAGACCGCCGGCTGTAAGAAGTCTTCGGCAAGGGCCGACATGGACCACCCGGGAGTTTTCGGCAAAACCGAACGCTAGCCGGCGTTAACGGCGCCAAAGTGAGGTCTGGGTTTTCAGCAAGCCCGGGCTTAACCAGGGTGGAACCGCGGGTTATGACTCGTCCCTATATGTTTATATAGGGGCGTTTTTCTTTGTCCGGCATTTTCGGCATATTTACAGCATAATAGGAGGGAAAATAATGAATATCAACATCCAGTACAAAAAAGACAATAAATCCATGGAATTTCCCCAGGGTACAAAATTTCTGTCCATTATCCAGGGCTTAGATCAAGGACTCAAAAAGACGGCTCTTTTAGGCAAAGTAAACGGCAAAATTACCGATTTATCCGCAACTGTCGAAGAGGACGCGGAAGTGGAAATCTTCACTTTTGAAGATGAGCCGGGCCGGGATGCCTACCGCCATACTTGCTCTCACGTCATGGCCCAGGCGGTGCAGCGGCTTTTCCCCGGCACGAAGCTGGCTATTGGCCCTGCCATCACCGACGGCTTTTATTACGATTTTGACCCGGTAAAACCTTTCACTCCCGAGGATTTGGAATTGATTTCCCGGGAAATGGAAAAAATTATCAAAGAAAATTATCCTTTGGAACGTTTTGTGATGAGCCGCCAGGATGCTCTTAAATTTTTCGAGGAAAAAGGCGAACAGTATAAAGTTGAGCTGATCAGCGACTTGCCGGAGGATGCGGAGATCAGCTTCTATAAGCAAGCAGAGTTTGTGGATCTCTGCGCCGGTCCCCATCTGCCTTCCACCGGTTACATTAAAGCCTTCAAGCTGATGTCTTTAGCCGGCGCTTATTGGCGGGGCAGCGAAAAAAATAAGATGCTGCAGCGGATCTATGCGGTGTCCTTCTTCAATAAAAAAGATTTGCAGGAGTATCTGGAGCGGATCGAAGAGGCCAAGAAGCGGGATCACCGCAAGCTGGGCCAGGAACTGAAGCTTTTCAGCATCAAAGACGAAGGCCCCGGTTTCCCCTTCTTTTATCCCAAAGGCATGATCCTGCGCAATGAGCTGTCCGCTTACTGGCGGGAAGTCCATAAGCAATGGGGCTATGAAGAGGTGATGACTCCTATTATTCTGAACCGGGAGCTCTGGGAACGCAGCGGCCATTGGTTTAATTACAAGGACAATATGTACACCACGGTTATTGATGATGAGGACTATGCCATTAAGCCCATGAACTGCCCCGGTTCCTTGCTGATCTACAACAGCGAGCTTCACAGTTATAGGGACTTCCCCCTGCGCTGGGGCGAGATGGGTATCGTCCACCGCCATGAGCTTTCCGGAGCCCTTCACGGCTTAATGCGGGTTCGCTGCTTCACTCAGGATGACGCCCATCTTTATATGCTGCCCTCTCAGATCAAGGATGAGGTAGCCGGCGTCATTAAACTCATCGACACCATTTACAAAAAGTTTGGCTTTGCTTATCATATGGAATTGTCTACCATGCCGGAGAAGCATCTGGGCGATGAAGAGACCTGGCGTATGGCCGAAGATACCCTGGAGGAAACCTTAAAATCTTTAAACGCCGAATACACCATCAATCCGGGAGACGGGGCTTTTTACGGTCCGAAAATCGACTTCCATTTGAAAGACTCTCTGGGCAGAACCTGGCAATGCGGTACGATCCAGCTGGACTTCCAGCTGCCGGAACGCTTTGACTTGACTTACGTGGGAGAAGACGGCCAAAAACACCGGCCGGTGATGGTGCACCGCACGGCTTTTGGCAGCATGGAACGGTTTATTGCCATTCTGACGGAGCACTTTGCCGGCGCTTTCCCAAGCTGGCTGGCTCCGGTTCAGGTGAAAATTATGCCCATTACGGAACGGCAGCACAAGTATGCCGCCTTCCTGGCCGAAGATTTAAAATCTGCCGGCCTGCGGGTGGAGGTAGATGACCGTAACGAAAAGATCGGCTATAAGATTCGGGAGGCCCGAAACGAGAGAGTGCCTTATATGCTGGTGGTAGGCGATAAAGAACAAGAGCAGGGAGCAGTATCCTTGTGGATCAGAGGCAAGGGCGATCAAGGCACCGTGAATTTCCTCAGCTTCAAGAGGCGGCTAAAGGAGGAGGTGGCGGAGCGCCGTTTAGCACTTATGGAAAAGGACGAATAAAGTGAAATGAGCAAACAGAAAAAAATAGCTTTGTTTTTAGCCCTTTTAATCGTATTAGCAGGGGGCAGCTATGGACTTTACCGTCTGTTCAGGACCCCTTATCAGGTAGGGACCAAGACCGGCCAGTTGCCGGTCTTGGTTTATCACTGCATTGATGTGCCCCCCAGCCAGCGGGACAAGGCCAAAACCAAGGATTTCGATTATTTATACGTAAGACCCCGGGACTTCGACAAGCAATTGGCCTGGTTAAAAGACGAGGGTTATCGTTTTTTGACGCCGGAAGAGGTATTAACCTGGCAGCCTGGGGAAAAAGCGGTGCTGCTAACCTTTGACGACGGCTATACGGATAATTACACCAAGGCCTTCCCTGTTCTGCAAAAATACGACGCTAAAGCCACCATATTTATGGTGGCCTCGAAAATCAGCTTTTATAATCGCCTGACCGCCGATCAGCTAAGAGAAATGGAGAACTCAGGGGTTTGGACCATTGGCAGCCACGGCTACCTCCATCAGGATTTCACTGAATTAACAGCGGAGAAGTTAGAGGAGAACCTCAGACTCGGCAAAGAGATTCTGGAAGAGCTGGCGGCAGGTCCTGTAACAGCCATCGCCTACCCTAGAGGCGGCTATGATGAGGGTGTGATAACGGCAGCTTCCCGTTACTTCGAGATGGGCTTTATCGCTTCGCCCAGCCAAAAGGAAGGACAGACTCACTCGGTAATGAATCTGCCCAGGGAGGGAGTATATAGCTATACAACGATGAGAGACTTTCATTATCTTATGAGGCAGTATTTCCCTTGATCAATGCAAAGGCCGCAAAACCCCTTCGGCGCCGGCTAAACGATGATTGACCTCCACCTCTGCTGCGGCAGACGTAATAATAAGATGAGAAACGGGCACAGCCTGGGTGTATTCCGCCCAGGCTTTACTTGAATATAAGCCGTCGGAGACCTGGCTGCCGATTTGATAAACGAGAACCAGAGCCAAAGTGCTGTGGGGCAGGATTGCCCAGGGCACCGCAAAAAAGCCGGTCTCGGCCTGCAGATCTGCCGAAGCAAGGGAGGAAGAATCGCTGTTTTCCCTGCTTTTGCTGAGGACGATGGCCTCTTTGCCGCTGTAGATCATTTTGCCGGCAAGAAAAGAAAAGGAAGGATAACCGGGAGAAAGGGCCAGCAGCAGGTCGGAAACCGGTTCCGCCGTATGGTTCATAAAAGTTAGGTTATAGGTCAGGGAAGCGCCGGCCGCCGCCTTT
Source organism: Clostridia bacterium (assembly GCA_018436095.1). Classification (GTDB taxonomy): domain Bacteria; phylum Bacillota; class Peptococcia; order DRI-13; family UBA5745; genus WRMS01. The sequence continues at coordinate 221,623 of JAHDMJ010000008.1, forward strand.
TGCATATCGCTGCTGATAAAAAGGGGATTAGGCAGAATATGAACGGTCAAAGGAGGAGTTTTGGGTCCGGCAGGATATTGCAGCTTAGCCTGGCTGCGGGATATACCGGCCAGGGAGCCCGGCAGTATGGCCATCAGAATGGATAAGGTCATTTGGCAAAGCTGAGGTTCTTTCGGTTGTGAATGCTGCTGCCAAACCGGCTCCAACCCTTGCTGCTCCTGGCCTGCCGGCTGCTGCCGGATTGTGCCTGGGGAGTGCAGCGGCAATTCTACGGTATACCGGTAATGATGGCCGCTGATTTTCGGCTTTACCGCTTGGCCATCGATACCTGCCTGGGGCAGGTCGGCGCTGGCAGAAAGGAAGGCATAGCAGGAGCTGTCGTAATAATCATCAAGGATGATTTTATCCTGTATGGCTGATAAATCAAACTCAGCCTTTATCGTAAAGGCGACGATGCCGCCTATGGTGGCTTGAGCAGGTGAGACGGTTTTTGTTAATTGCGGCTCCATTCGGGCAGACACCCCCAAAATGCTGAGTTTTCATATTCTATTCAGCCCCGGGGAAAAGGTGAACGATGGGCGGAAGGGAAATGAAAGTTAAATGAACATTTTGGGGATGGCGTTGACTATGGCTTATTCAAGCATTAAAATAGCCTTTGTACCCCTACCGGATAAACCCAGATACGAAAAGGAGATTTCCATGAAAATAAAAATGGTGTTTTTCATTAATCTGTTATTGGTCTTTATGCTCTTGTTTACGGCCTGCGGCGGTACCGGCAGCAGCGGCGAAAGCGGCAGCGGCGGCGTTGATAGCGGCGGTGTTATTGCTGACAGCGAAAATAGGGGTGAAAGGGAGCAGCCTAATTTAGTAGACAACGGCGAGAGTGTGTCTCTGACTTTTCCCGCTGAAATGTTTGAGGGAGTGGAGTTAAGCCAGGAGTTTAAAGAAGTAAATCATTATATCGAGGCAATAAAAAATCCTGACGGCAGGGTGACCATCACCATGACCAAGGAAAGGCAACAGGAGTTTTTGACGTCCATCAAGGATACGGTGGATTACAACATCGAATACTTTAAATCCGAGCTGGACTATCTGAAAGAGATCAAATATGCCGAGGATTTTACTGCCATGGAAATCTATGTGGCCGGCAACACGGACAAAGACACCCTTCGCGAGCTGCCCTATTTTTTCAGCCTGCCCTTTGAGCAGTATCAGCAGATGCTGGGCCAGGAGCCTGAGGTTGCCATTGCCGTCATTGACGAAGAAAACGGAGAAGTCCTGTTAAAACTGGACTTCCCCGAGGCGGAGCAAGAAAGTAAGTAAGCAGTAAGTGATGCAGTAAGTAAGCAAAAAACGAAGTTGTGTATGGATATTGCCAGAATGCATGCAGGCTTTTGGGTTGATATGCAAACATATAGAATGTATATGCCGGGTTATTCATATTTCGGCTTCCGTTTAATGCACTACCTCGTTTTTTGCTCATCCGGGCCATATTATGAGCGGGAAAACTCCAGATACTCATCGAAAGTCATTGCTTTATCCACCATTCCCACGGCATTGGGCTCCGTTGGGGATGGTGTTTTTATTTCGATAACCCGGTTAGCAATGGTCTGGATAAACTGATGATCATGGGAAGTAAAGAGCACATTGCCGGGAAAATCGCTGAGGCCGTTATTCAAAGCGGTAATAGACTCCAGGTCCAAATGGTTGGTAGGCTGATCCAAAACCAATACATTGGCGCCGGAAAGCATCATCCGGGACAGCATGCAGCGAACCTTTTCGCCGCCGCTGAGCACATTGACGGGCTTCCAAACCTCGTCGCCGGAAAACAGCATTCTGCCTAAAAACTGCCGCAGATGGCTTTCGCTTTTTTCCGAGGAATATTGGGATAACCAATCCAGCAGGCTTTCGTCATGGCCGGCGAAAAACTCCGTATTGTCTTTGGGGAAATAGGCCTGGGAGGTACTGACGCCCCATTTGAAGCTGCCGCTGTCGGCTTGCCTTTCGCCCATGAGAATGTCGAACAAAGCGGTGATGGCCAGCTCGTTTTCGCCGATAAAGGCAATTTTGTCGCCGTGGTTAAGATAGAAAGATATATGGCTCAGCAGAGGAGCACCCTCAACGGTCAGGCAGATATCATCCACCAGCAGGATGTCCTTACCGGCTTCTCTGTCCGGCTTGAAGCCCACCCAGGGATAGCGGCGGCTGGAGGCCGGCAGGTCGTTGATGGATAGATTGTCCAGCAACTTTTTGCGGGAGGTAGCCTGCTTGGCCTTGGATTTATTAGCTGAGAAACGGGCGATAAAGTCCTGCAGCTCTTTGGCCTTTTCCTCAGCCTTGCGGTTTTGATCCCGCAGCATTTGCTGGATCAGGCGGCTGGATTCGTACCAGAAATCGTAGTTGCCTACGTAAAGCTTCAGCTTCGTATAGTCGATATCCAGGATATGAGTGCATACCGTATTGAGAAAATGACGGTCATGGGAGACCAGGATCACGGTGCCGGAAAAATCCATCAGGAAGTTTTCCAGCCATTCGACAGAGGCATAATCCAGGTTATTGGTAGGTTCGTCCAGCAGGATGACGTCGGGCCGGCCAAACAGGGCCTGGGCCAGCAGGACTTTTACCTTTTCCCGGCCGTTAAGCTCCGACATTTGGCTTTCGTGAAGGGACACAGGAATGCCCAGACCCTGCAGAATCTTGGCGGCGTCGGATTCCGCCTCCCAGCCGTCCATTTCGGCAAATTCTCCTTCCAGTTCCGATACCAACACCCCGTCTTCGTCATTGAAGTCCGGCTTGGCATAAAGAGCCTCTTTCTGCTCCATGATTTCGTAAAGGCGCTTGTTGCCCATGAGTACCGTTTGCATGACCTGGCAATCATCGTATTGGTTTTGGTCCTGGCGCAAAACGGATAAACGCAAACCCGGTCCTAGGTGAACGGAACCGGTAGTAGGCTCCAGCTCGCCGGCCAGGATTTTTAAAAAAGTGGACTTGCCGGCACCGTTGGCGCCGATGATGCCGTAGCAGTTGCCCGGGGTAAATGACAGGCTGGCCGGAGCAAAAAGCTTACTGGCGCCAAAGGAATAGCCGACTTGATCAACGGTTAACATTAATTACTACGCTCCTTAATTTGTAATGATAGACCTGTAGATTCTACCCTATTTTGGCTGATTAAGCAAATGTTCTATAGAGAAAACTCAAGAAAATCCAAAACAGGGAGCACTGACCTATTGACAGGTGGAAACAATTGTTATAAGATACAGACAAATTAGTTGTATAACAACCCTACAAGTAGGGAATGAGGATAGCAATGGATAATTTTAAAACCATAAAAAAAAGAAGCATTGTTGAAGAGATTATAGAGCAGCTACTGGAGAAGATTACCACCGGCGAATGGGTGGCCGGGGTGCAGATACCCTCGGAAAACGACTTAGCCAAAATGATGGGAGTCAGCCGGTTGACGGTACGGACGGCCTTGCAGCGTTTAATTGCCTGGGATCTTTTGGAGGCCAGAGTGGGCGAAGGCACCTTCGTTAAAAGTCTGACCGGCGATGTGGTAGCCAGCCCATTGATTAAGATTATCTCCATGAATAATAAAAGCGTGGCGGAGCTTCTGCAATTCCGGCGGGGCATCGAATTTGTAACGATAGAAGTGGCGGCGGAAATTGCTACTAATGAAGAAATCGCCCATCTAGGTGAGATTGTGGAGCGGCTGAGGGATGCTGCTGATCGCAAGGACATCAAAAGCTACAGGAAAATAGATACGGAATTCCATTCCTATATTGCCCGCATTTCCAAAATATCCGTTTTGGAAAGCGTTATGCGTATGTTGCGCAGTGCTTTGTCGGATTTCTTTGAAACCAATTCCTCTGCGGAAAGCATAGAAGGCAACTTTCCTTATCACTGGGGTATGTATGAGGCTATTAAAGAACATGACCCGGGTAAAGCCGTGTTTTATATGGACAGCAATTTAAGAGACCTGATTAAAAAAGTGGAAGTGGAAGAAGAAAGAAGACGGGGCGGCGGCGAAATAATATAGGCTGCAGCAGCCATTATAATTATGTGCCTTTATGGAGAACCCTGCAAAGAGCAGAGTTTTCTTTTCTCCTAATTGTATAACAACCTAACAATATTACGACAAGACAAATGGAGGAGGAACATTATGCCAATTAGTAAAATGAATGCCTTTTTTATCCGCTACCCCGTCGAAAACCAGCGTATTTTGATTTCGGACAAATTGAATGATTATTTTAACCCGGAAGAAGCCGCGGTGATTGAGCTGGGCATGCAGGCGGCTCATTTTGATTCTGCCTCTCCTTTGCTGGCCCCGGAAACTGGGGAAAGGTTGATCGCTTCATTAAACACATTTAATGAAAGCTGCCGCCGGCTGGGCATTCCGGTGATTCACGCCGGTGTGAATTGGCGGCCTGATGGTAAGGACTTGGTTCAGGCCGGCTTTTCCAAAATACAGGCTTTCAATGATTTGACCATTTACCCTGTGCTGACTATGGAAAAGGGCACAAAAGCCGCTGAATTCGCTACAGAAGTGAAGGCGGGTGATTACCGGCTGACGGCTGTAAAACGCTACAATGCTTTTGAAGCTACGGATCTGGAGTTTTTGCTGAAGGTGTTGAATAAAAAAGTCATCGTTTTAACGGGCTTGGGTTGTGATTGTTTTGGTCTGGGTACCGGCTTTGCCGGTATCTGCAAAGATTACCGGGCTTTTCTGGCGGAGGATCTTTTCCCGGCTAAGGACCCGGAGCTTGAGGAAGGGGCAAAAAGGGTTTTCTCCTTATTCATTGGTTTGGTAGTGGAAAGCGGCTCCTTATTGGAAGAGTGGCATCTGCAAAAGGCAGCTAAGGCCGGTAAAGGAGGAAAAGCAAATGCCTAAGACTGCAATCATGGCGGAGTTAAAGAAAAAGAAAGTGGCCCTTTCTCCGGAATTCGATGATTATCTGGATGTTTCCAAGGCAGCCATTATGGAAATCGATATGCACGGCGGCCATCTGGACCCGGGGCCGGATTGCCCCGCTCCCAGCCTGCGGGGTAAGGAAGTAATCGAACCGATTAATGCTTTTAATCGCCGCTGCCGTGAATTGGGGATACCGGTAGTCCATGTGGTTAATACCTACCGCCAGGGCGATTTCGAGGGAGTTGAGTCCGCTTGGCGGCGTTTAACGGAAGGCCACCGGAGTATGCTGCCCCGGGAAGTCATCGGACCGGATAGTCCCTATGGCAACTTAGGCTTGGAAAACACCAAGTGGAGCCGGCTGGCGGTAGAACTGGGCGACCAGGATTACGTGGTGGATACGAAAAAACGAATTAGCGCTTTTGAAGCTACGGATATGGATTTTCTTATGAAGCAGCTAGGCAAAGATGTATTGGTGATTACCGGCATTATGTCGGATTGCTGCGACCTTTGTTCGGCCTTTGCGGCGGCAGGCAAGGACTATAAAATCCTTTATGCCTGGGACTTGACCCGGGGCTCCAGTCCGCAAAATGAACAGGCTGCAAAAGATATTATTGGCAGCTATCTGGGCTTGGTAGTAGACTCGGCAAAGCTGCTGGAAGAATGGCAAGCTCAAAGGAGGAATGCTTAGTGAAAATCATTAACGTAGCTACCCAATGGGTGCAGGTGCCTTACGCCAGACCCTTTTACCCTACCTGGTTTCCGGGAAGAAGTGAGAGTCATCAAAATATTTTGCTGGTTCGCCTAAAAACCGATGAGGGACTGGAAGGCTGGGGCAGTATGGAATGCCCTTTTAATCTGACGCCTACCTATATGGAAATGATTAAAGGTTTAATTGAGCCATGGATGATCGGGCAGGATCCTTTGATGATCGAGAGGCTGGCCACTAAGCTAAAAGGCGACGGACGTATGGCCGGCCGTCCCTGGGTGGTGGAAAATGCTTTGTGGGATCTGATGGGTAAGGTTTGTAACCAGCCTGCTTATAAGGTACTGGGAGCTTATCGGGATAAAATACCGGCTTATGCCGCCTGGACAGAATTAAGAAGCCTGGAGGAACGGGCAGAGGAGGCCCAACGCCTGGTGGAAGAAGGCTTTAAGGCTGTCAAGGTTAGGCTCTTCCGCCAGACTCTCAAAGAGGACTTGGCAGAGGTTGAGTGCATTCGTAAAGTTGTGGGAGATAAATTAACCATTATGGCCGATGCCAACCAGGGTGTGGTAAGAGATAGAAATTTTGAACGGGCGGATTTACCGGTCTGGAGCTATCAACGGGCTTTGGAAACGGCCCGGGAGCTTCATCAGTTAGGGGTTCTTTGGTTGGAAGAACCCTTGGACCATTACGATTATCATGGGCTTTCCCGGCTGACGGCGGCTACGGATATAGCCATTGGCGGCGGTGAGATCATGAACGGCATCAACGATCATCAGGTGCTTATTGAGAATGATTGCTATGATATTGTGATGCCTAATTGCACCCTCTGCGGCGGCTTTAGCCAGGTCAGAAAAATTGCGGCTCTGGCGGAGCGGCACGGCAATAAGCCTTGCAATATCCATGGTTGGGTGCCGGGAGTGGGCGTAGCGGCCTGTGTAGCTTTGATCTGTTCTTATCCTAATGCCACCTGGCTGGAATATCCTTATGATCCGCCTACAATGACACCGGATAATTTCCAGGGCATCATCAAAGAGCCCTTAGCTATCAACAAAGAGGATGGTTGCCTCCATGCCCCAAACAAACCGGGCTTTGGCGTGGAACTGGATGAAGAGAAGATTAAACGCTATTTGGTAGCGGAGCTATAAAGGAAGTGAGAATGGTGCTGGAAAAAGACCAATGTTGGCTGGAAATCGACCTGGCCAGACTGGAAAAAAACTACCGGCTTGTTGAAAAGGGATTAAAAAATGGTTGCCAGATTATCGGCGTAGTTAAATCAAATTGCTACGGCCTGGGAGCGGTGAAAATCAGCCGTAAGCTGGAGGCGTTGGGTTGCCCGATTCTTTCGGTATCCAACCTGGGGGAAGCCGAAGAGCTGCGCCAGGCGGGAATCCCTTTGCCGATTCTGCTGTTGGGCCCCATACAGCCTGCTTATGCAGAAATGGCCATAAGGCAAAACTATAGGGTGCCTTTGGTCAGTGTAGCCCAGGCCAAGGAGCTATCCAAAGCAGCCTGTGCTTGCGGAGGTAAACTGAAGGCCGATATCAAGGTGGATGTGGGACTTTCCCGTTTTGGTTTTGTTCTAAAAGACAGGCCGGAGGAAGCGGCTGAGGAAATTGCCGGCGTCTTGACAATGCCGGGGCTGGAAATCGAAAGCATGATGACCCATTTCACCGTTGCCAGCGGAGTAGGGGCAGATGAGTTTAACCGGACCCAATATCAACTTTTTGCCGACGTACATCAATTGCTGGCCCGAAAGGGGCATTATTTAAAACGGCATTGTTCTTCCAGTTTATTTCACTCTATTTACCCGGAATACGACGGGGAATTTATACGCCTGGCTTCTTTGTTGTACGGTCTGCAAAGGGAGATCCCCACGGCGCCGCCGGTGAAGTGCATTGTTCAATTAAAAGCCAATATTCTACAAATCAAGAAGGTGCCTGCGGATACGCCGGTAAGTTACGGGCCCTTGTTTTATACCAAAAGGGAGACTAACCTGGGTATCGTTAATATCGGCTTTGGCGACGGTTTACTGCGCAGTTGCGCCAACCGGGCGGAAATGCTGGTAAGGGGCCGGCGGGTTCCGCTTTTAGGTAAGCCGGGTATGAATTTTTCGATGTTGGATCTAACGGACTTGCCGGAAGCAAAAGAAGGAGATCTGGTTACTGTTTTTGGAGAAGAGGATGGCGCTTACGTTTCTTTGCAGGAATATGCAGCCTTTTACCAAGGGGTTGGCTGTGAGGTCCCTACTTATTTAAGTGCAAAGATGCCCCGGATTTATATGGAGGAATAAACATGCCTGAAGCAAAAGGGCTCATCGTATTTCAGTTGAACGGCCAAAGCAGGGAAGTAGTGAATCCTCAAGGCAGTCTTTTGGAATATCTGAGAGGCCGGGCTTGCCTGAAAGGGACGAAAGAAGGCTGCGGTACCGGTCACTGCGGCGCCTGTACGGTGTTGGTGGATGGCCGGCCCATCCGTTCCTGTGTAATGAAGCTGGCCCTGTTGGATGGTAAAAACATTTTGACAATAGAAGGGTTAAAGGGCAACAGTAAAAAGGGGCCTGAGGGTCTCCATCCGATTCAGGAAGCTTTTTTAGAGATGGGAGCGGTACAATGCGGTTTTTGTACGCCGGGTATGATACTGGCTACAAAAGCTTTGCTGGATAAAACCCTTTCTCCCAGCCGGCAGGAAATCTATAAAGCCTTAAAGCATAATTATTGCCGCTGTACAGGGTACGTTAAAATCATTGAGGCTGTTGAACTGGCTGCTGCTAAACTACGGGGGGAAACGCCCTATCCGGAGAACTTTAAGACCCTGGAACGGATAGTGCTGATTCGGGATAAAGGGGGGGAGGAGTCTAAAGGGCTGCAAGGCTTGCAGGTAGGCCGGATGGTTCAGGATGTAGACGGCCTGGCTAAAGTCCGGGGTACTTTGACTTATACCGGGGATTTGGCCGGTGCCGATACACTTCACGGCGCTTTTGTTTGGGCGGACCGGCCCAGTGGGGAGCTACTTTCTTTGGATAGCGCTGCCGCCCAGGAATTTCCCGGCGTGACAGCAGTATTAACGGCAAAGGATGTACCGGGCCGTAATAGCTTCGGTTGTTTTAACCCGGAGCAGCCTGTTTTTTGCGATAAAGAAGTAAATTTTCTTGGGGATATGCTGGCTTTAGTGGTGGCTGCCGATGAAGGGACAGCCCGGCAGGCGGCGGCTTTGGTAAAAGCAGAGTACCGGGATAAGCCCGGCACATACAGCATCAGTGACAGTCTGCAGCAAGGGAAAATCATCAGGGAAATCAATTATGAAGCCGGCAACGTCACCGGCTTCACCGGTGAAGATTTGGTAGTGGTCCGGGGATTTTATGATATTGAGCGGGTGGAGCATGCCTGTTTGGAACCGGAGGCGGCTCTGGGCAGTTGGCTGGAGTCAGGCGGAGTTCACGTGACGGCCTGCACCCAATCGCCTTTTGAGGTCCGCCGAATGCTGGCGCCGATTACCGGATTGCCGGAAGAAAAAATCCGGGTCACGGCAGCTCCTTTAGGCGGCGGTTTTGGCAGTAAATGTGACGCCACTGTGGAGGCGGCAGCGGCTGTAGCAGCCCTCCGACTGCAAAGAAGCGTCATGATCAGGCTAACCAGGGAGGAATCTCTAAAGCTATCCACCAAAAGACATCGTTATGAAAACAACTATGAATTGGCAGTGGACCGCCAGGGCAAGATTTGTTATCTGAATGCGGAATTGACTTCCGATGCCGGTCCCTATACCACTTTAAGTCCCGGCGTTTTAGAGCAGGGTTGTATTTTTGCCGGCGGGCCTTACCGCATACCCAATGTCAAAATTCAGGGCCGGACCTTGCGGACCAACAATGCCCAGGGCGGGGCTTTTCGGGGCTTCGGCATTAATCAATCGGCCATTTGCGTGGAAACCTTACTGGATGAGGCGGCAGAAAAGCTGGGAATGGACCCTTTTGAAATACGTCGCCGCAACGCCTTGCGGGCAGGGGACCTGACCATTACCGGCGAGCGGTTGAAAGACAGCGTAGGGATTTACGATACGGTGGCAGCCTGTCAGAAAAAGGCCGGGGAAATCCTGGACCACTATCGCCGGAAGCTGGAGGAGGATATTGCTGCCGGCAGGATAAAGCCAGGGGAGAAGCTTCTGGGGATGGGCGTAGCCAGCGGTTATAAAAACGTAGGGGTAGGCAAAGGCAATCCCGATGACGGCGGCTGTATTTTGACCCTTTTGCCCAATGGCAGTTATGAGATTAGAATCTCCGGCGTGGATATGGGCCAGGGTTTCCGCACAGCCATGATCCAGTTGGCGGCAGAGGCCTTGGAGGCAGAGCCGGAAAGCTTTACTTTAGTCAGCGGTGATACGCTGTTGACCCTGGAGCACCGCCAGGCTGTTAGCGAGAGACAGACTCTTTGCACCGGCAAAGCCGTATTGGAAGCGGCAAAGCTTCTTAAAGAAAAACTGGCTGAAGAGCCTTGGCAGCCGGGAGAAACCCGGCAGGCGGCTTACCGGCATTTGGCCAGCCCCACCTATTCCATACAAGATAAAGAGAGGGTGACCAGGGCCGGCGATTATTACCGGAATTATCCCTCTTATGCCTATTTGACCCAATGCGTAATTATCGAGTTAGATACCGGCAACGGCCAGGTTAAGGTACTTCATATAATTTCAGCTCACGATGTGGGGCGGGCCATTAATCCCCAGATTATTGCGGGGCAAGTGGAGGGTAGCTGTTCTATGGGTATTGGCTATGCGTTGACGGAAGGCTATGTAATGGAGGAAGGTGTAGCCAAAGCCAAAAATTTCGGTGAACTGGGATTGCCCCGGATCGATGAAACGCCGCAGTACGATATTATTCTGATCGAAGACCCGGAGCCGGCAGGACCCTATGGGGCAAAAGGCATTTCGGAAGTAGCCACGGTTCCCATAACACCGGCAGTGCTGAATGCCATTTACAATGCGGCAGGTATCCGGATACGCCAAGTACCGGCCAGGCCGAAGTTGATCCTGCGATTATTAAGGGAAAAGGAGCAGGAAAGATCGTCTGCGGAAAGGAGGGGCTTAGTGAATCAATAGAAACGTTATTCGTCGTGGCTAAATATGGTTACTGTTGAAATGTTCTGGCTATATGCCTTTACAAGTAGAGGAGGGATATCTATGGATAATGCTAAAAAGACGCCAACCCTTGCCTTTTCCATCACAACCTTGGTAACTTTGATCCTCTTCATTGCCGCTATGCTTTCCCTTGCTAATGCCCCTATTGTTGTAGTCATGCTGTTTGCCTGGCTTTTGCTGATTCCTTTTGCTCGTTATCTGGGATATACCAATGATGAGATCGAGAATTCAGCTTATGATCTGATTAAGATTGCCGTAGGCCTTTTAGCACTGATGATTGCTATCGGCGCTATGATCTCCATTTGGCTATGCGCCGGTACGGTGCCCACTCTGATCTATTGGGGTCTTCAAATGATTACGCCTAAGGTTTTCCTACTTGTGGCCTTTATTATTTGTTCCCTTGTTTCCGTACCTACGGGCACTTCCTGGGGCACCATCAGCACCGCAGGGGTTGCCATGATGGGGGTAGGGTTAGGACTTGGGCTGCCCCCGGGCATGATTGCAGGGGCAATTGTCTCCGGCGCTTATTTTGGCGATAAATTCTCACCCCTTTCCGACGGGCCGATCTTAGCCGCTACGGTTTGCGAGGTTCCTCTGATGGAGCATATCAAGCATATGGGGACCACCACCGCTATCGCTTGGGGTCTATCGGCTGTGGCCTATCTGATTTTAGGCTTTAAGTTTGCCGGCACAACCTTGGATGTCAGTACGATAGAAGGCATCAAAATGGCGCTGGACAGCATTTTCAATATTGGCTGGATTACCATAGTCCCTATGGCGGTCGTTATTATCATGCTGATTTTGCAATATTCCGCTCTGTGGGCTATTATGGTAGGCTGCGTAGTCGGTACTTTGCTCTCCGTTTTCTATCAGGGCTACGCTCTTACAGAGGTTATTAAGTTTATGGCCAGCGGCTTTTCCGTACAGACCGATAATGCTATTTTGGCCTCTCTTTTGAACCGGGGCGGCATGGCCAGCATGTATGAGCTGGTAGCCGTTATCGTAGGTTCTTTAGGAATGGGGGGCATTCTCAAAGGCACCGGCATGTTGGATGTGATTGTTACTTCAATGAGCAAATCCTTGAGGAGCGTACGCAGCCTGACCCTGGCAACCACTATCGCTGCTGCTATTGCCACAGCCATGGTAGGAACCTACTATTTTTCCATGGTATTTGTGGGCACGCTGATGACGCCTTTGTTTAAAAAGGCCAGATTAAAGCCGGAAAATACTTCCCGTATTATTAACGATATCAGTAATTGCGGCGTTGCCTTTGTTCCCTGGAATATTGGTGCTATCTTCATCGCCACTAATTTAGGCGTACCTATTGTGAGCGTAATGCCCTGGATCTTTTTTAGCCTTTTCCTTTTTGCTACCGATATTATTTTTGGTCTTTTTGATATCAATATAACCAGATATAATGATGAGGAATGGGCCAAGATTCAAGAGGAAGAAGCTGCCTCCGCTCTTGCCGCCGCTGCCGAAGCAGAGCCTGCTGCCAGCTAATACCTGGGTTATTACTACGCTTATAATTAGCACCACGCTCATAAAATGATAAGAGAAAGGAGCATCGTCAGGAAGAATTCTTGGCGATGCTCTCTGCGTCAGTATTCTTAAGAAAAAAAGCTTGACAAATCCGACTGATCCTCATATTATAAATAGGTACATTACATCAAGTAGAAGCCATCCGCTTCTCACCTTACGAAAAATCGTCAAGGTAAACACGTATTTCAACTTTAAGTTGTGATGCTATTTAAGCGGAGGTTTCTCCGCTTTTATTTATTTACGGAGGTGAAACATATCAGTAAAGATGGCTTTAGGGTCAATGAAGAAATCAAGACCCGGGAAATTCGTCTGGTCGGAGAGGCCGGAGAGCAAATGGGAATCATGTCCCCCAGGGACGCTATGCAGATCGCTTTAGAAAGAGGTCTGGATCTGGTGGAGGTAGCGCCTGCCGCCAAGCCCCCGGTATGCAAGATTATGGACGTAGGCCGCTATAAGTATGAACAAAGTAAGCGGGAAAAAGAAGCCCGCAAGAAGCAGCATGTCATCAGCGTCAAAGAAGTGAAACTACGCCCTAATATTGAGGACAACGATTTCCACACGAAGGTTCGTAATGCCATCCGTTTTCTTGAAGAGGGAGATAAAGTAAAAGTCACCATCATGTTCAGGGGACGGGAAATGTCTCATCCTGAGCTGGGCCGGGAGCTTTTGGACAGAGTTGCCGAGATCATCAAAGATCTGGGCAATATTGAGCGGGGTGCCAAGCTTGAGGGTAAGAACATGAGTATGATCGTATCCCCTAAACAAAACTAGAGAGGAGCCACATCCATGCCTAAGATTAAAACCCACCGGGGCGCAGCCAAAAGGTTCAGCAAAACCGGCAGCGGTAAAATTCGTAGAAATCACGCTTTTACCAGCCATATTTTAACGAAAAAAACCCAGAAAAGAAAGAGAAACTTACGGAAAGCCGCCATCATGGATAAAGGTGACGCCGCCCGTGTAGCCCAGTTAATTCCTTACAAATAAAACGGCATCAATAGACAGGAGGAAATAATCCATGACGAGAGTAAAAGGTGGCAGCCGTGCCCATCAAAGACATGTTAAAATATTAAAACTGGCCCGGGGATACAGGGGGGCCAAATCTAAGCTTTACCGGCCGGCTCACGAGCAGGTCATGCATTCACTGGCTTATTCTTACGCTCACCGTAAGGATAAGAAAGGCGATTTCCGCAAGCTCTGGATTGCCAGAATTAACGCCGCCGCCAGAATGAACGGCATTAGCTACAGCCGCTTTATCAACGGCTTGAATAAGGCCGGCGTAGCAGTGAACCGCAAGATGCTGTCCGAGATGGCCATCAGCGACGCTCAAAGCTTTACCCAGCTTGTGGAAGTGGCCAAGGCTAACCTGTAAATCAGGGTTAAAGGGAAATCTTTAAGCAGGCTGCAACTAAATAGCAATGAATTGAGGCATTCCGTGAGAGCGGGATGTCTTTTTTTGTCGGAAATTGAGTTTTTGCATAATAAAAACATTTATGGAGAGTTGACAAATGGTGGAAAGGAGAATACCTTATACTCAAGTGGGAGTTCGTAAATTTTGGGATTGCTTTATTTAATAAGAAGAGGGATTAAAGATTAAGGAATTATGAGCTATAGAAAGGTTTGAGAACGTTTTAGAGAAAAGAGTGTTTTTCTAGTGCGAACCCTAAGTGGTAGTATGATTGACATATCTTTCGCACTAAAAATAGCATGAAAAGGTATTGTGTGATGTAATATTATCCTTTGTTTTACATAATAGATGATAGCAAAATCTATATGTACGCATGTCTAAGGATAATATGACTATATGTAGCTGTCACTCTCTGTGAAGAGAGTGGGGATTGAAATTTGGTGTGTTTTTGATGATTTTATTTTTGGTTCGGTCACTCTCTGTGAAGAGAGTGGGGATTGAAATCATAAGCGGCAATGGCTGCGGCTCCATCTCGCTGTGTCACTCTCTGTGAAGAGAGTGGGGATTGAAATCCGGTTGCGGTATCCCGCACAGATAAAATGCGTTGTCACTCTCTGTGAAGAGAGTGTGGATTGAAGTCTCAATATAGGGATTTACCATCAACGCCTCAATGAGTCACTCTCCTCACGGAGAGTGTGGGCCGATGTCAAGTAAGGTTACAAAAATATTTTATATTTTTGCGAAATATCATTTTTAAATGAAAGTGAGTATCTTGCATAAAAAGCAACTAAGCTGACACCGCTTGAAAAGCGACGCCAGCTTGCATGATTTTTAGTCGTTTTATGATATGGCTCAATTTTTTTACCTTTTGGGAGAAGTTCAGCAAATAGTATTTTATTTAGCATCTGGGTATTTGAATCGCTCGACAATCTTTTTTTGTTCATCAGTCAACTCATCATATTTGTCATTAAAGATGATTTCTTGCTCATTAATTCCATCAATACAATTGTTTGCCCACTCAATTTCCTCAAAAGTTAAACCATAACGGAGCATCCAAATATCACGTTCGTCATCTGTTCCATATCGAATATATTTTGCTAACCTCAAGGCACGGTCATCATCTTTTGAGGTTTGATTTTGATAATACTGATGGAATATAGCATAAAAAATATCTGTGAGTTTAAAGCCTATAAGTTTATCCATGTAATCATAGGTGTCATAAATAACACGATCATAATCGACCTGAATTGCTGGCATTGTGCCGAATAGGGAATAGTTATTAAGCGTTTTATCTGGAATATCATCGTATTCCCTCAAAAACTGTGCTTCCAATTTACCAATTTCATCCGTCCTTTCGAGCTTTTCAAGTTGTGTACGTTCCTTCTTTTTTGAGGCATAATCATATCTGTGCTGACAAATTAAGCTGAAAGTTTTTTTGTAAACACGCCAAAGCATAATCTTTATTGCCTGATTCAGGATGCTCTTTTCAGCAGACACTAATTCGCGTCCAAGGTAAATCTGGTAAAGAGAATAGAAATCTTGATACATTTCTTTTCGATCATTTTGTTCTTCATTGTCCCATTGGGGATAGACAAGCTGTCCATCGTCAAACATCATATCTAACAAAGTTGGTATAATGGATGTTATTTCTTCCGTAGCAAGCTTTTGGACATCGTTATTCGTTAGATTGTATTCATCATTGAACTGATCATTTTTTATTGCTTCCTTGAATTCTTCATACTTTTCGTCAAGTTTCTCATCGTCTTTGTCGAGATGAGATTGTTCCGATATGCGCTCTGGCTTGCTTATAACCGAACGAAATGAACTTTGATTGTCTTTTTTTACAATTGCTGCGCCAATATCAAATACATCCTTTTCCGTAGAGCGCCCGGATCTGCCTATTAAGTTTTTTACAGAGAGAGGCTTGCTTTTTTCAAAGCGATTCAAATAAACCACATCAAACGGCATATTTATACCCTGTTCAAGTGTAGAAGTAGCAAAACAAATCCGGCAGAAGCCTTTCTGAGTAAAATGCTCCAATATCATTCTTGCCCGAAGAGGCATAGAACCGTGATGGACAACAATACCATGTTTCAGATGTTCAAGTGTTCTTGAAAAATAATTCGCGTTTTTTCCATTTGAGGCACCGACATATTCCCGCAGTTTTTCTACTAATTCCAATGCTTCGGGATCGGTTATCTGTTGGCATAATTGAATGTATTTCTTAAAGTCTGTATAGATTTTGTCGTTGTAAATATGTTTTTTCGGTACATATATAAGGACGCTACCGCCATCATTTATTGCCTTTTCTATAGGATCAAAAGCGGCAGGAACACGGCGTTCTCCCATAACGCTTTTATCAATACCAAAATGATAAAACTGCCCCGTGGACTGATCGTGAGAATAGAATATTTGCCCGACATTCTTTTGTTCATACTGAATAGCCGTGGCATTATCACTTATGTCTACGTTGTTTTTCTTTAATTGCGCTTCAGGGTTAGCTACAAAAGGATGGGCAAAAACGCACTTAGCGTTAGGAAATGATTTTTGAACACGACGAACTATACTGTCAAAATATAAGCCTCGAACTGAATCTTCATCGCTTAGCTGGGCTTCATCAAAAAGCACAAGCCCTATGTTCAGTTTATCTTTTAACTTGAACAGCTCTCTTGCCCGTTCCGGGGTTAGAATGAAAATATTGCGTTTTGCGTGTTTAGTATTGATTATATCGATGAAAGTAAGGATATTAACAGTTTTATCTTCAATAATTTCATGAACACGATCAAAATACTCATTTATTAAAGCCCTTGAGGGAACGATAACGGCAACATCGTAATCTGCTGTTTTAATAAGATTTCGAAAGACAAACGATTTCCCGGTACTCGTCGGAGCCGAAAAGCTGAAGGTTTTCATTTGCCGAATCTTCTTCAAAATATCTGCCTGAACAGGAGTATATTCTTCGCCGAACTCTTCTTTTATGTATTTTCCATAATCGGCGAAGATAAGACTAAGAAAAGTGTCGGGGTTCGGTTTTTTGTAGTATAGGCCCATCATTTCAATGATATCAGATTCATGTTCTTTAAAATAGGCAGGTTGAAAGAGCTTGAGATATGAAAATATCTCAAGTACAGAACTGTCGACTGAACCTTCCTTAAAGAGTCTTTGCCGAGCGTAAGCAAGATGTGCATCAAGATTTGTCCCGTCGCGGATTTCAGCTATTCGGTTTAAGGATTTTGCAACTATCATATGTTCACCGCCACTATCACAATTTCTTCAAACGGAAGAAGCTTCATGAAATCTTGGTGTTTAATCACGCTATCAATCAGGCTGGTGCTTGCCGTGGATTTTGCAGAAAACGCTATTGCAAATCCCTTGAAGCCATCGTTCGCTCTGCTTAGGGCTTCGGAAGTACAAAAATCGCGCAAATCAGCTAACTGTTTAATATCTTTGGAATCCTCTATAAATTTTGAGACTTGTGAAATCGCAGTAGCGTGAGCACTTTGTCGTGAGTTGTATTTTGCCTCTCCGAAAATAACGGTATTGGTAGTGTTATTTTGACTGTGAAAATCGAAACCGGGGTTGCCAGAGATTTTCATACCAAGCAGTTCAGCCAGAGGGATATGTAGGTAGCTCATCTGGCTTAGGAGTGATTCACGCGCCAGCTCAGATACCACATATTCACCAGCTTCTTTAGTTACATTATCATTCGAGCAATCATCGAACTTTTTCTTGATATCAGCGATTGTTTCCTCCGCGCGCTTCTTGAAACTACTTTTCAAATAATCTTCATCAAAACGGCTCAACCATGATAAATCCATAAGTACTTCAATTATTTGGGAGAGTGTGTCCTGCAAATTTTCGGGATCAATGCGGATGAAGGTAATGTTCTTATTATCCTCGTGAGCCACAGATTTATATTCAATAACCTTCATTGCAATATCCCTCCTACAGTATTACATCGCGGAGCAACGACCAAAAAGAACTGGAAACGTCGTCGCTATACTCCTCTGTGCAAATGCATAGTTCGCCGCTCTTTTTATCTTCACGGACAAAACCACCCTTCATGTCGTGTCTTTGCACAAAATCTTTCAATACAGCAAACTTGCGAGGTGAGAATTTGTCTATATCCTGACTGTTGCCGTATTTATCAAAGCCGCCTTTTGTTTCAATAATCCAGCATTCGCCATTAACACTGATGATATAGTCGGGAAAGAAAACGCGAACTTTCTGAAAGGCATCCTCGTACACGATGGAAAAATACTCCGATCCTTTATCACCGTTTTTATATAACCATTCTACGGAAGAAGCCGTTTCGCAGAATTTTTCAAATGCTTTTTCTGAGGAAGAACGAGGAGCGGCAGAAGATAAATAGCCTTCGTAAACATTCTTTTTCCAAATGGTTTGAAGCTTTTCTGACGCATCATAGGTAAACTCACATTCATGTAAGAATCTGAACTCTTTGTCCGTCCGCTTGTCGTTTAAAGTGTCCGATATCAATCTGATCTGACTCAGAGTAGCCGCCGATGCATCTCGCACGATATTTTTCAAAAGTTCGCGATTGTTGAGCGTAAAGGCATATAATTCGCTGGTCGTGGTGAATATAAGAATTTGATAGGTACTCTTATTCGAGTTTTTCATAAAGAACCTTCTGAAAATTGCGTTCAAATGCTCGTATTTTAAACCCACACGCAGAGCAATTTCACCGACAATGTGGTGATACTCTCTGCCATGAATAGTTGTGCTTACAGGTGCCTGAATATATGTGGTGTTCAAATCTTGGTAGCTGCTTCTTTCTCCGGCGGCAATAATCTCATTTTCTTCAGCGACATACTGCCTTACCTGATCCGAGAAGATAAAGCCGTTAGCTTCCAAGCGTTTTTTATTTTCAACTGTTCTTCCGTCTATGTTATATTGCTTTTTGAAATAGCTGTGTATCGCTTTAAGAATCTCTCGTTGATCCCGTGCAAAAGGAACTCCGGAAACTTGTTCACAAGTCAGGCGAACCGATTTATATTCTGACTTGAGATACAGCGTGGCACCTTCCAGCGCACCTTTTCCGAGACTTTGCTTTACGCTTTCGGTAAATTTTTCGTCAAGTGTAAACAGATAGCAGCTATCGAGTAACGGATCACCGTAGTGCTTTGCCTCCGGCATCCGGCGGATGCGCCCGATTGTCTGGATTTCAAATGTTTCACTCATATGGTCACGGAGTTTAACGAGGATGTGTGCTCTTGGGCAGTCCCAGCCTGTAGCAATTGCTTGTTTGATGATTATTGCAATCGGCTTCGCGCTATTCGGTACAATTTCTTCTTCCGATGAGTTCTCATGCTTTTCGGAAAGACGAACCGCAAGCAATCCGTTGTCATAAGTTATGCCTTTTGCTTCAAACCACTTTTCAACGCCATCCAAGAGGACATCGTTTTTGTTCGGAAGCTGTACGACAATAAGAGGGTTCACTTTTGAACCACGAGAAGAGAACGACGAATAGAGCTTCCTGTGTTTATCAAGAGCCTTTGTCAGTAGATAATCTATCTGGTCTGTAACTTCATCGCCTTGCTTTATACCCTCGTTAATAACAAGGACTTTCTTTATAAGCTCTGCGGCAATAACCTCCGCTTCCGGCACTTCAATGCGTGTTGCATCGGTGTATGCTTTTGGCGTAGCAGAAGCACGGATGATTTTATCCGTTTTGAAATAATCAATTATTTCCTTGCCTTTGATGGTGTCCCCTTCATGGCTTTCATCAATTATAATTTTAAAGGAAA
The DNA here is from genome assembly GCA_018436095.1 of Clostridia bacterium. Taxonomy (GTDB): domain Bacteria; phylum Bacillota; class Peptococcia; order DRI-13; family UBA5745; genus WRMS01. Next base: position 241,074 of record JAHDMJ010000008.1, read on the forward strand.
GACCAGCGTCAAGAGCGTTTTCTATATGTTCAAGGAAGTTTGTCCGCTCAGTCGGTTTGAGCGCGTTATTGCTGGACTTGTTCAGCGACTCCCAGTTAATAAAGCAGACATCATTTTCTTCAAAGCCACCTGTCATAACATCTAAGAGTGTTTTTGTCTGCGAGTTATGGATATACTTATCCATCTTCTTTTTGCTTTGCTCTTCCAGATCGCCTTTGCCCGGAGTAAGCCAAATAAATACCGTTTTTGCGAATGATTTGAGATACTCATCCATAAAATGGGTGAGTATAATTGTCTTGCCGCTTCCCGTGCAGCTTTTTAGTATAATATCCCGCTTATCATCTTGCATAGCTACCATAAGGTCAGCAATAGCTTTTAATTGAAAATCAGCTAATGTAATACTCATATAGATTAACCCTCCAATCCTTTATAGTAATAGTCAGGAATAACGAACAATTCAATGCCAAGCAATTTAAGCGTTTCTTCCTGTTCGGCGGATAGTAGGACATCATGCCCGACATAGAGCCGCTTGCATGGATTGAGGGCTTCGGTGTTATCAAAAAAAGAATCAGCTTCTTCATCGGTCAAGACAATGGCGTTCTGGGCATTGTCTGTGAAATTTACGCCGTTTTCCAGTTCGACCAGTTCCCTCACATGTTCCAGCAATTTCGGCGCATAATCGTAGTAAAAGGTCGGATTGCCGTCTTTATCTTTTTGAGATACAAAATCAACACAGTAATACTTTAATGACTCCTTGTATTTATCTCTGTCAATAACTCGTCTAATGCGTTCATATGTGACTTCGCGGCAAATATTATTTTCGTTGTTTGTGCAAAGAATAAAGCGTCTGGTACCGCCATCTTCGGCATTCAGCTTCATAACAGCGTGAGCAGTTGTACCAGAACCTGCGAAGAAGTCAAGAATGGTAGCATTTTTGGACTTTAGACTAATATCCAGTATTCGCTCGATCAGCCTTATTGGTTTTGGATTTGTAAACATTCCCGCTTTGCCAAAAACGCTTTTCAAATCTCTTGTCCCTTCTTGGGTATCTCCAACTTCTGCTCTATACCAAATAGTTTTACATACAGTTCCTTGCTGAACTTCGGAAAGAAATGTTTTTATTCGAGGCACATTATTTCCTTTTGCCCCAAACCAAATTCGGTTATCCTTTTTCAGTGCCTCATAGTTTTCTTGAGATGTTACCCAACTACGGCTGGCTGTAGGGATGACAACTCTTCCTGACGGAGTTGTGATTGGGTACATATATGCTTCAGATGCCGTTTTTACCGTAAAATCACTTGAAGCCCACACACCTCTTGGATCATTATCGGGATTTGAGTATCTTTTATCCATTGTTTCAGTTCTACTCAATAAATTGGGATGCCACTTTTCCTTGTTCTTGGCATAAACAAGAATGTGATCATGGCTATCAGATAACCATTTCGCGTCGTTTTGTGGTGAGAATTTTTTTTCCCAAATAACATTAGCAATAAAATTCTGATAACCAAAAATCTGATCGCAAAGCAACCGCAAAGCTCCGACCTCATTATCATCTATGGAAATAAAGATAACGCCAAAATCAGACAGAAGGCTCTTAGCAAGCTCCAACCGACGCAACATGAATGAACACCATTTGGAATGTCTAAATGTATCATTTTTATCTACTAACAAATCAGAGTAAGTAAAACCTTCTTTTAATGTATTGTACGGTGGATCGATATAGATAAGGTCTATCTTTCCACGATGCGTTTTTAACAGCAATTGCAAAGAGGCAAGGTTGTCTCCCTCAATGAGAAAGTTCACCTGCCCATCATTGTTGATAAACAAATCAGGTTCTTCAGTAAGTACAGGTACATTCTCCGCAAGGATTTCATCTATTTCCTCGCGATGCTCTTCAAACACTAAACCATATTTTTTAGACTTGACTTCCTTTTCAAGTTCAGATAGGTACACCATCAAAACCCCTGTGTTTTCGTCATGTGGGGTTTCTGCAATATACGTTCGAATGGCTTCGATTTTGTTAATTAAGTTATCCCTTTTTTCTTTGGAGATATTAGTGCTCACTCAGTTTCCTCCTGTTCAGGCAGAATTTCCATTATGTCTTCAATGCCGCAACTTAGTGCAGCACAAATCTTTACTAATACATCTGTTTGCACATTCTCACCTTTTGTAAGCTTTGCAACCGAAGCAGAGCTGATTCCTGTCATCTGACACAAATCACGCTTCTTTAAATCTTTATCAATCAACAACTTCCATAGCTTTTTATAGCTAACAATCACGATTACACCGCCTAAATGTCATTTATTTAATTATTATATTAAATATTGTTGGAAAATACAAGCTAAAACTTCGCGTTCGCAAAATTATTGTTTTTGAAACATAATATTTTATTTTTGTCCATAAACAGATTTAATGTCACTACAGATAATACAAGTTTAATTAACTTAATTATACAAGTGGCGCATCGGAAAACGTGCACTTAATCTCAATGCGATCCTTGTCATAGATAATTACCCGGTCGATCAGCGCAACGACAATTTCACGAGTCAGGCTGCCGTCAAAGGGCAGGTCGAAAAGCACATCATACAATGGGTCTGATATGGTTTCTTTTGGATTTTCTTTTATGGAGAGTTCCATGGCGCGAACCTGCTCAGTGAAGCCTTGCAGCTTTCTGTCGGCATCCTCACGTAAGCGAAGGTATTCTTCTTTTTTCATATCTCCGTCACAGAAACGTGTATAAAAGGACAGCTTGTCGTTCTCAATGGCATCAATCTGCCGTTCAATGACCTGGATACCTTTCATGCGTTCCATTGTAGCCGCCGTTTGCTTTTCATCCCGGCTCCGCCGCTTTTTCTCCTTTGCCGCGAATGCACTGTATAATCCACGCAAAGCCGCAAGCACTGTTTCCTCCACAGCGGATACCTTGACACCCTTATGCGGACAATCACCGTTTGTATAGAAGGTCTTGTACCCGCACAGATAGGCCGGCTTTTTCGCATTGCTCCGCGACATTACATGACCGCAGCCGCTGCAGCGCACCTTTCTGGATAACGGACGAACTGTGTGCGGACGTTTTACGATAGATTTTGGGGAGCGGAAAAGGCTCTGAACCGCCTCATATTCCTCCTTGGAAACAATCGCCTCATGACGGGTTGGAGAGATATGCCATTGCTCCTTGGGGACAAGATGGTGCCGGTTGTCGCCTACAACACTGCACCGTGTCATGCCCTGCACCAGTAACCCGGTGTATCGCACATCCTTTAATATCGCCCGGACGGTTCCGTCCGTCCAGACATTATTGGTGTTGTAGCCGACCTTGCGCCCGGTACACTCCAGTTTATAGCGCCCCGGTGTCAAGATGTTTTCTGTGTTCAGGATTTTTACGATCATCTTCACACCCATGCTATCCAGTGCCATTTTATAAATGCGCTGGACAATGGCGGCAGCGTCCGGGTCTACCACAATTCTGTGAATATCCGCGCTGTCCTTAATGTAGCCGAACGGGGCGGTTGACGCATGATACTTCCCGCCGTCCCGCAGGGCGGCAATGCCGGAGCGCACCTTGCGGGAGAGGTCTTTGGAATAGTAGTCGTTACACAGGGATTTGAACGCGACGCTCACATCGCCTGCCGAGCATTCCTGCCTGGCGCTGTCAAAGCCGTCATTGACACTGATGAACCGTACACGAAGGAAGGGGAAAATCTGCTCAAGATAGTCCCCAACCTCAATGTAGCTCCGCCCGAACCGGGAAAAATCCTTCACAAGAATACAATGGATTTCGCCGCGCCTTACTTTTTTCAAAAGCTCTATGATGCCGGGGCGGTTGAAGTTTGTTCCTGTATAACCATCGTCGGAAAATTCGAGGAGCTTTGCACCGCACAGGTCAGGGCAGGAAGCAATATAGCTGTCCAGAATATCACGCTGACCCTCAATGCTCTGGCTTTCGCCGTAGCGCCCATGGCCCTGGCCCGGCAGGTCACTCTCCTCACGGAGAGTGTGGATTGAAGTTCTTGGTATGCTTGTATCAGAGAAAGGAGGCGATGTCACTCTCCTTACGGAGAGTGTGGATTGAAGTCTTTTCAGATATAGCTCCTAGAAATTGATGAATAGTCGTATGATAGCGGGTTAGCGTTGCCGGCATCGCAGAGAAGGGAACTAAACCATAGTCAAGTGATCCGTGGAGCGGATATGTAAAATTTTAATTCTCCTAGCGGAGAACGACTGTGTATCACAACCGGAAAGTCAAGGCTTAAAAAGATACGAATATTAGTATATAATATAAGCAAATTTGCTATAACGGATTGACCGTCAGGAGAAAAAATGCGGATACATATAATTGCCTGTCAGGTATTTAATAGGGAGTTTGCTCATTATATTGCCAAGAGCGACAACATCATTGATGTCTGCTGGCTGGAACAGGGCTTGCACGATACTCCCGTTATTTTAAAAGAAAAGCTGCAAAACGCTATTTTAGAAGCAGAGAAAAGGAAGAAAAATATACCTGATGCAATCGTCTTGGGATATGGACTTTGCTCTAACGGAGTAGTTGGGCTTTCTTCTTCTAAATTTCCTCTCGTTGTTCCCCGCACAGACGATTGCATTGCGGTGTTTTTGGGTTCGCAAAAACGATATCTGGAGTATTTTTATAAAAATAATTCCACCTACTGGCTTAGTTTGGGCTGGATAGAACATGGTTTTGTTCCCAATGAGAAAACGATGTTAGAAAGAAAACAGGGGTATATCAGAGAGTTTGGGGAAGAAGGGGCAGAGTATTTGTACCAATTTGATATCGATTGGACAAAAAAGTATTCTTATCTCACTTATATTCAAAATAAGTTTTATCAAAATGAGAACTACTTAAAAGAGGCCCGGGAAATTGCCCTCAATTATGATTGGACTTTAGATATAGCAGAGGCCGACGATTCGCTAATTGAGGATTTAATTGAAGGCCGATGGGACGAGGAAAGATTTTTGGTCTGTCCTCCAAATCACACAATAGAACTAAGCTATGATGAAACAAAAATAACTGCCACATTAAATAAGGCTTAAAGAAATACTGATTTTAGTATATAATATAAACAAATCGTTATAGCTAATTGCGGAAAAACACTAAACTTGGAGAACCCACTATGGAGATCATCACCTCGGCCCAGAACCAATGGGTGCTGGAGGCCAGAAAACTGCAGCAAAAGAAGTTCCGGGAGGCCAAGGGGCTTTTCCTGGTGGAAGGCTTGCGCTTAGCGGAAGAAGCGGCTAAGTCGGCTTTCGTGGAAGAGGTCTATTATCATGAGACTCTGGGGGCTACGGAACGGGGAGAGGAGCTGTTAAAAACCCTGTCGGCCAAAGCCCGCCGTTTTTTTCAGGTTACTTCAAAAGTGTTAAATACCCTGGCGGAGACCGAGACCCCTCAGGGAATTGTGCTGGTTTGCCGCTGTGCTTCCTCCTCGTTAAAGGATTTCCGTCCGGCTGAGGGGCCGGTGGTTGTATTGGACGGCTTGCAGGATCCCGGCAATTTGGGGACTATTCTGCGTACCTTATGGGCGGCAGGCGGCAAAGGCCTGATCTGCCTTCAGGGGTCTGCAGATCCCTACGGCGGCAAGGCTGTCCGGGCTTCTATGGGCGGCATCTTTCATTTACCGGTATTTACGGATGTGACCTGGAGCGCTGCGGCCAGGTGGGCCCTGGATCAGAGCTATCAAACGGTTGCTGCCGACGCCGGCGGCGGCAGGGATTACCGCAAGCTGACCTGGCAGGACAAGACTATGCTGTGTATTGGCAATGAGGCCCGGGGCCTGCTGTCCATCCCTGTGGCAGAGGTGGACGAACGGGTGTTTATCCCTTTGGCTCAGGGTGCGGAATCTTTAAATGCAGCGGTAGCTGCAGGCATATTGATTTATGAAGCCGTAAGATAACAATAAAAAAGGATTAGGACTATATGACAGAACCAAAAGAAACCTCCAATACGGGTTATTCCATGTATGAAGCCATAAAAGAGGCCAAGCGCTGCCTGCGCTGCAAAAATCCTTCCTGCCAAAAGAACTGCCCCATCAATAACGACATCCCTGATTTTATTTATCAGTTATCAAAAGGGAATCTGGGGGAGGCCAGGGAGATACTGGCCAAGAAGACTAATCTGCCCGCCGTTTGCGGCAGAGTCTGCCCCCACGAAAAACAATGTGTGGGTCATTGTATCCTAAATGGCAAAAGTGCTCCCATTCAGGTAGGCAAGTTGGAAGAGTTTATTGCTGATTTTGATGCGGAAATGGGCTTGATCAAAGAAAACCTGCCTCATAAAACCAGAGGCAAGGTAGCGGTGATTGGCTCCGGGCCCGCGGGCCTTACCGTAGCCGGCGATCTGGCCAGGCAAGGTTTTAATGTGGTGGTTTATGAAAACGAAAGCGAGCCCGGCGGCGTCTTGCTTTACGGCATACCGGAATTTCGCCTGCCCAAAGAGATCGTCAGAAGGGAAATCAAAAGAATCGAAGCCCTGGGCGTCAGTTTTTTAACCAGCGTGATGGTGGGCCGGGATCTTACCATAGACGATATGTTTGCCCGAAACTTCGATGCAATATTTATTGGTACAGGCACGGCTCTGGCCCGGGATTTGGATATTCCCGGCCGGGGCAAAAGCGGCGTACTGCAGGCCACCTATTTTCTGCGCATGGTCACTCTGTATAACGGGGGCAATGTAGACAGAGACGAAGTTCCCGTAGAAGAAGGGGATAAGACCATCGTCATCGGAGCCGGCAATGTAGCTATGGATGCAGCCAGAACGGCTCTGCGGATGGGGGCGAAATCCGTTACGGTGGTGTCCAGAAGCGGCTTCGATAAAATGCCGGCTTTGCTTGCCGAATACAACAGCGCCCTTGAGGAAGGGGTGGAATTCCTCTGGGATGCCCAGCCTCTTGAGTTTACCGGTTATCAGAGCGTCAAAGGTCTGAAATACCGGAAAAACGGCGAGATACAAGAAATTGAAGGGGATACCGTGATGCTTGCCGTAGGCTCAAGGCCCGCCAGCCGGATAGTATCCACCACAACGGGCATAGAAGTTAATGAAAACGGCTATGTCATCACGAGGGAGCGGCCTTACGGCATGACCACGAGAAAAGGCGTCTTTGCCGGCGGCGATGTGGTGCATAAGCCTGCCACGGTGGTGCTGGCTATGAAAGAAGCCAAAAGGGTAGCCGAGGGCATAGCTTCTTATGTGGATGCCATTAAGCTCCTTGATTTATAGGATGATAAAAGGGTGTCTCGGAAAATGAATCTTTGGATTCGTTTCCGAGACACCCTTGCTTTATGGATTTATGTCTTATCGGTTTTATTGTTTTTATTTTACTGGCCGTTGACAATGAAAGTGCCCTTGCTGTCTTTCAGGGCCACCGTTTGATTAAAGACTCCCGGCGTATGGCTGTCGGGCGTAAAATAGCCGGTGCGGACAAACTGGCAAGACTGGCCGGCCTGGGCCTCGGTTAAAGCGGCCTCGATTTTAGCTTCTTTCCTGACCTGAAGAGAATTGGGATTGATGTAATCGTCGTAGTCCTTGCCTTCGGGAATACTATTGACATCCTCAATGGTGAAGAGGTTTTCATAAAGGCGGATCTCTGCATCCTTGGCATGGGCAGCAGAGAGCCAGTGGATGGTGCCCCGGACTTTGCGGCCGTCGGCAGGCATGGCATTGCCCGTCTCCAAATCGGCGGAGCAGCGCAGTTCCACTACCTTGCCGCTGTCATCCTTAATGACCTCATCACAGCGCACAATATAAGCGCCCATCAGCCGTACCTCGCCGCCGGGCTTCAACCGGAAGAACTTATTGGGGGCGTCTTCCATGAAATCGGACTGCTCTACATAAAGCTCCCGGGTAAAGGGAAGCTGCCGGCTGCCGGCTTCCGGATTTTCCGGGTGATTGGGCAGGGAGAAATATTCCGTTTTGTCCCCGGGATAATTGGTAATGACCACTTTCAGAGGCTCAAGAACCGCCACCCGGCGCAGAGCCACGGCATTGAGCTCCTCCCGGATGCAGTGCTCCAGCAGGCGGATATCCACGATACTGTAGACCTTGGAAATACCGACCTTGCGCAAAAAGTTGAAGAGGGCGGAAGGGGTATAGCCCCGGCGGCGCAAACCGGAAAGAGTGGGTATGCGGGGATCGTCCCAACCGTCCACCAGGCCCGTTTCCACCAGCTTGCGCAAATAGCGTTTGCTCATGACGGTATTGGTAATATTTAATCTGGCAAATTCATATTGATGGGGAGGATGGGCAAAACCGATTTTTTCGATGACCCAATCATAAAGAGGCCGGTTGTTGGTGAACTCCAGGGAGCAGAGGGAGTGGGTGATCCCTTCGATGGCATCCTGAATAGGATGGGCATAGTCATATAAAGGATATATACACCACTTGTCCCCTTGGCGGTGATGGGGTACCCGTAAAATCCGGTAAATTGCCGGATCCCGTAAGACGATATTGGGGGAGCTCATGTCAATCTTGGCCCGCAGGGTGCGGCTGCCGTCTGCAAATTCGCCGTTTTTCATGCGGACGAAGAGGTCTTCGTTTTCCGCCGGCGTCCGGTTGCGGTAAGGGCTTTCCTTACCGGGCTCCGTCAGGGTGCCCCGGTACTCCCGCATCTCATCGGCAGAGAGGTCGCAGACGTAAGCGTCGCCCTGGCGGATCAGCTTCAAGGCATATTCATAGCATTGGTCGAAATAATCGGAACCGAAAAAAATACCGCCGCTGGGCTCTTCGCCGATAAGCCAGCGGATATCCTCCTCGATGGAACGTACAAAGGAATCATCCTCTTTGGCCGGGTTGGTATCGTCATAGCGCAAATTGAATTTGCCGCCGTATTTTTTGGCGGTGGTATAATTGATCCAGATAGCCTTAGCGCTGCCGATATGGAGGCAGCCGTTAGGCTCCGGCGGGAAGCGGGTATGGACGTGGGTTTCCCGCCCGGCGGCCAAGTCGGCGTCGATGACATCATGAATAAAGTTGGGTATAGTTCCGCTCATACGATCATATCTCCTTAAGTGATGGCATGGTATACTCGTCATGCATTAGTGTGGACACGATTTATGTGTCATTATAGCATCACAATGGCCAAACAACAAGCAAAATGCAATGTTTCCTTGTATATGCTTTCACAATCCGTTATAATTGAGATAAGATAAAGTTTCCAATGCTGGGAGGGTTTGCTATGGCCGCGATCATGCATACTGTATATATGGTTTGCCTGCTTGTAGGCGTTTTATTCAGCCTGCTTTCCTTGCTGGCCGGCAATCTCTTGGACGGCCTGGATTTTGACTTCGATTTCGACTTCGATTTCGATTTTGACTTCGGCCTGGGGGCTATTTTGCCTTTAAAGCCCTTTACGCTGATGGCTTTTGCTGCGGTTTTGGGGGGCGCCGGCCTAATCTTTGAAACTCTGTTGCCCCCCCTTGTCTGCTTGCTGCTCAGTGCCTTTGCCGGCCTTGTGGTTTCCGCCCTGCTTTACCGCTTTGTTTATCTCAAGCTCAAAAGCTATGAAACTACTGTGCCCAGGGAGGAAGATGCTTTGCTGCTGCGGGCTCAGGTGGTGGAAGCTATTGCGCCGGGGGGCTTCGGCAAGATATCTTATACCCTAGAGGGCAATATCCTTTCCGGCACAGCCAAGGAAAAAAAGCCCGGACCGGGTATTGTCAGGGGAGCGGAAGTCTTCATTGTATCGATTCAGGACAATATTCACTACGTTTGCGAAGATTTACAATTCTTTTCAGCAAAATAAAATAAGGTCAGGAGGTAAACATTAATGAACAACCCTATCATCATTGCGGCAATAGTTTTGGGCGTTCTCATTCTGTTGATCGTCAGCGTCTTATCCATGTGGCGCAAGGTGCCCCAGGATAAGGCTCTCGTGGTAACCGGCTTGAAAAAGCGGGTGATTTCCGGCGGCGGCGGCCTGGTGATACCCCTTTTGGAACGGACCGACGCCATCAGTCTGGAAAATATGCAGATTTCCGTCAATGTCCGAGGCTTGACCTCCACCGGCGTGGATATCGAGGTTGGCGCCTTAACAATTATAAAAATTAAGAATGTTACGGAAAAAATCCTGGCCGCTATGGAGCAGTTTAATACCGGCGATATTACGGGCACCATCAGAAATATTACCGAAACCTCCAAAGAGGTATTGGAAGGCAAGCTGAGAGAAATTCTGTCCGGCATGACCGTGGAAGAGATTTACCAAAACCGGGAGAAGTTTGCCTCTTCCGTTCAGGAAGTGGCGGCCAAAGAGCTGGAGGATATGGGTCTTGAAATCAAGGCCTTTACCATCAAAGAAATTAAAGACGATCAAGGGTATCTGGACTCCTTAGGCAAAAAGCAAGTGGCCGAGGTGAAGAAAAACGCTTTGATTGCCGAGTCCAATGCTTTGCGGGAGCAGGAAATCACCATTGCGCAAAATGCCCGGGAAACGGCTACCAAAACTGCAGAGCTCCAAAAAGAAACGGCTATTCAGTTGGCTATCGCCAAGCAGCAGGAGCAGGAAGCCCAGGCGGAGGCGGACATTAAGATCGCTAATGCTACTAAAGATAAAGATTTGATTGTGCTGGCCAATATGGAAGCCACCCAAAAGAAGCAGGCTATGGCCGACTCTGCCTACCAGATCGAAAGCAACCGGGTGCAAAAAGAGATCATTGCCACCCAGATGGATGCCCAGTTGGTTCAGGAAGAGAAAAACGTTGAGCTGACCAAAGCCCAAATGGAAGTGCAGCGTACCAGAGAAGAGCAGGAAACCACAGTGGCCCGTCAAAAGGCGTTGCGCCGCCAGGAGGAACTGAATTCCGAGGTCCAAAAAGAAGCCGAGGCCCAGGCGGAAAAAATCCGCACCATGGCCGACGCCGAAGCTTACCGCCGCCAAAAAGAAGCGGAAGCCAGAAAGTACGAAGACATTGCCAAAGCCGAGGCGGAAGCCGCCAAGCGCAAGCTGGAAGCAGAAGCTGAAGCCGAAGCGGTGAAGGTCAGCGGTTTGGCTGAGGCGCAGTCCACCGAGGCCATCGGTAAAGCCAAGGCTCAGGCCATCCAGGCCGAAGGCTTGGCGGAGGCGGAGGTTATCCGGGAGAAAGCCTTTGCGGAAGCCGAGGCCAAACGGAAGCTGGCAGAAGCTTATAAGGAATACGGCGAAGCGGCCATGATGGAAATGGTGGTCAAGGTGCTGCCTGAGATTACCGGTTCCATCACCCAGGCCATTGCCGAACCGGTGGGCAAAATCGGTCAGATCACCATTGTGGATTCCGGCGACGGCTCAAAGAGCGTATCCAAGGTAGCCGGCTATTCCGCCGAATTGCTGACTCAGGTCCCCGCCATGGTGAAAACCGTTTCCGGCATTGACCTGCAAAGCTTGCTAAAAAACGTGGTCAATAATGTGGAGCTGTTTAAAGACAAAAGCCAAGAGAGCTTCGGAGACCAAAGACCTGAGTAAAGGCAGATGGGGGCAGGATACATGGGAATTTCGCCTTTCGGCGGCTTTGGGGGAATAATGTTCACCATTGTGCCGGTAATTGTGGCTGCAGGATTTATCTTTGTCTTTGGCACTATTATTGTACGTTCCATCCGGGGTGCCAAGGAATGGAAAAGGAATAACGATTCTCCCCAGCTTACGGTAGACGCCGCAGTAGTAACCAAACGGCCGGAGGTAAGCTACCATAACCATAGCGGGGGAGAGGCACATATGCACCATACTTCCTCATCAACGGTATATTATGCTACCTTTGAGGTAGAAAGCGGTGACCGCATGGAGCTTAGAGTCCCTAATAAAGAATACGGTCTCCTTGTGGAGGGGGACCGGGGCAGGCTGACCTTCCAGGGCACACGCTATCTGGGCTTTGAACGCAGCCGGGATTAGAGCGGTGCAGGGCGAGCTCATGAAAAGGAAAAGGCCAGTTGCTCAAAAATTGAGGTTGTGCGACAGTCTTATGCAAAAGCCAGTGCATATATGCAGGTCGTGCCGAATTATGCACATAATTAATCAAAAATCGGCTTTTGGAGCCGTAACAATTACTATTAAGACCGCACAACCTCGTTTTTTGAACAGTTAGCCTCTCCCAATGGTGATAAACCTGCAAATTTGTGCAGTTATCTTCATCTAACATCTGATTCCGCCAAAAACTTGTTGTCCGCCGCCTTTATAAGCACGCCTTGAGAATAATGACTTGAGAATAGTGACTTGAGAATAGTGACTTGAGAATAGTGACTTGGGAATAAAGATTTTTCCCTTGTCAGCAGGGCTCTGCTCATGATACAATCAGCCATATATTTAAACTGCATAAGATAAGCAAAGACCGTGAACGGGAGCTGCACCGAAGATGGCGGCTACAGGGAGCAAGGGGTGATTGAGAACCTTGCGCCGCTGCTGGTGACAGGTTCGCCCGGGAGTTGTTTGCCTGAAAGGAAGCGGTCAATGGCCGCTGATCATAGTAGGGCAAGCCGGCCGCCGCCGTTACCGGCATAAAAGTGAACGCCTGCAAGGATGGCTTCTTTCGGTTGTGATATACCGGCAAGGATCGGTCTTGGGGGCTGTTAATCAGGGTGGTACCGCGGAAAGAGGCTTTTCGTCCCTAGGGAGAAGGCCTCTTTTTTATATGATAAATACTTGTTAAATTTTAAAAAAGTTAGCGGAGGAAAAGCGTATGCGGGAACAATTACGGGAATTGCAGGAGAAGGCTTTAGCCAGAATCCAGGCAGCAGGCTTACTGGAAGAACTGAATGAGTTGAAGCTTCAATACACCGGCAAAAAAGGCGAGCTGACTCAGATCTTACGGAATATGGGCGGTTTGTCGGCGGAGGAACGGCCGGTAATGGGCCAATTGGCCAATGAGGTCAGGGACAAGCTGGAAGAGGCTTTTGCCAATATGGCGGAGAAGCTTCAGGAACAAGCTTACCAGATCCAATTAAAACGGGAAACCCTGGATATCACCCTGCCGGGCCGCCAGCGGCCTCTGGGCAGCCGCCATCCCTTATACCAGGCTATGGATGAAATCGAAGAGATTTTCATTAGCATGGGTTTTGGCGTGGAAGAAGGCTATGAGGTGGAGACGGATTATTACAACTTTGAAGCCATGAATCTGCCGAAAAACCACCCCGCCCGGGACATGCAGGACACTTTTTATATTAGCGAGGATATTCTGCTGCGCACCCATACTTCCCCTACCCAAACCAGGGTTATGGAGAAGATGTGTCCTCGGTTGCCCGTTAAGGTGATCATCCCCGGCAAGGTCTACCGCCGGGATGACGACGCCACCCACTCCCCCATGTTCCATCAGGTAGAAGGTTTAGTCATCGATGAGCACATCCGGTTTTCCGATTTGAAGGGTATTTTGCTATCCTTCATCAAACGGTTCTTTGGCGAGGATCAGGAGATCCGCCTGCGGCCCAGCTACTTTCCTTTTACAGAACCCAGCGCCGAGGTGGATTGCCGCTGTGTCATCTGCGGCGGCAAAGGCTGCCGTACCTGTAAAGGCACCGGCTGGCTGGAGATTTTGGGCTCCGGCATGGTTCATCCCAATGTGTTGAGGATGGGGGGCTATGATCCGGCCAAGGTCAGCGGCTTCGCCTTTGGCATGGGTGTGGAGCGGCTGGCCATGCTGAAATATGGCGTGGATGATCTGCGGCTCTTCTTTGAAAATGATGTACGTTTCTTGCGGCAATTTTAGTAAGCCATAGGCTGACGGGAGGAAAAGAAAATGAGAGTATCCTGGAAATGGTTAAAAGAACTGGTTGATATAGATATAACCCCGGAGGAAGGGGCGGCTGTGCTGACTAAGGCCGGCCTGGAGGTAGAGGGTGTAGAATACCTGGATAAAGGCGTGAAAAATGTGGTCACCGGCCGTATCCTGGAAGTGGAGCCCCATCCCCAGGCGGACAAGCTGGTGGTGACCAAAGTAGACGCCGGTTTGGAAAAGCCTCTTACCATCGTAACGGGAGCCCCTAATGTCAAGGCGGGCCAATGCGTGCCGGTGGCTTTGATAGGAGCCAAGCTGCCCAATGACAATCATCCGGAAATCCTGCTGTCTCAGTTGAGGGGCGTCTGGTCCGAGGGCATGATGTGCGGCGCCGATGAAATCGGCCTGGATGTCGGCAAACTTTCCCCGGAGGAAAAAGAGGGCTTGTATCCTCTGCCGGCGGATACGGAGCCGGGCCAGCCCATTGTGGAATTTCTGGGTCTGGACGACGTGGTGCTGGAGTTGGGTCTGACCCCTAACCGGGCGGATTGCATGGGCATGATCAACGTGGCCAGGGAATTGGCAGCCCTTACCGGCTGTAGGCTGACTTTGCCTGCCATCACCCCCTCTGAGCCCGGCGGTGAGTGCGCCCGGCTTGCTTCCATAGAAGTGGAGGAAGGAGACGCTTTGTGTTACCGCTTTGGCGGCCGCATGGTCAAGGACGTAAAGGTAGGGCCTTCCCCCCAATGGATGAGACAGCGGCTGATGGCCATGGGCATGCGTTCCATCAATAATCTGGTGGATATTTCCAATATTGTCATGCTGGAAATGAACCGTCCTTTGCATTTCTTCGATTTTGATAAATTAGAAGGCAAAGGCTTATGGATCCGCCGGGCCAAGGCAGGGGAGACCATGGAGACTCTGGACGGCCAATTGCGCCAGCTTACGGAGACCATGACTATGGTAACGGATCAGGCAGGCCCTGTAGCTATAGCCGGCATCATGGGCGGCGCCCGCACCGAGGTGACGGCTGCCACCGATAAAATCCTTATTGAAGCTGCCTGCTGGAACGGTCCCAAAACCAGGAAAACCGCTCAAGCCCTGGCCTTGCGTTCAGAAGCTGCCCAGCGCTTTGAAAAAGAAGTGGATATTCAGGAAACCATCGCCGTTATAGACCGGGCCGTACAGTTAATTGAAGCCTGCCAGGCAGGAGTTGCCGTGCCCGGACATATCGACGTTTACCCCAAGCCCCAGGAGTTGCCCCAAACCCGGGTCAGCCTCTCCCGTATCAATTGGCTTTTGGGTATAGAGGTGACGAAGGAGGAGGCCGCCGCCATTTGGCAAGCTCTGCAAATCAAAGTAATTAAAGAAGAAGGCGATGGTTGGCTGCTGGAAGCCCCCTCCTGGCGGAAGGATTTGCGGATCGAAGAGGATTATGTAGAAGAAATCGTGCGCCTCTATGGCTATGATAAGCTGGCGGCTACTTTGCCGGCGGGATCCGCCACTCAGGGCTACCGGCTGCCGGGCCACCAGCTGCGCCGCCGTTTAAGCCAGACCATGATCGGCTTAGGCTACCGGGAAGTCATCAATTACAGCTTCATCAATCCGATCAATCTGGACCGGCTGCAAGTGCCCCAGGAGCATCCCTGGCGGCAAGCGGTGCCTTTAATGAATCCTTTGTCCGAGGAGCAGGGTATCCTGCGGACCACCGTATTGCCCAGCATGATTCAGCGGGCGGTATTTAATATCAACCGGCGTAACCGGGATCTGCAGCTTTTTGAGATGGGCAAGGTTTATCTGGCCAAAAAAGGCAATGGCCAACCGGAAGAACGCTGGACCCTGGCCGCCCTTTGCACCGGCGTCAGCCCCAAAACCTGGCTGGCCCCGGAAAGCCCTCTGGATTTCTATAGTTTAAAAGGCGCGGTGGAAACCCTGCTGGCCGCCGCCGGCGCCGGCAATCCCCGTTTTGAAAGAGCTCAGGATATTCCCGGCCTCCATCCAGGCCGTAGCGCCCGGATTTTCTGCGGCAATAGGCAATTAGGCTATATCGGCGAAGTGGACCCCAAGGTGGCGGCGGTTTTTGAAGCGGATCAGCGCCTTAGCGTTGCTTCCCTCGATGTGGAAGAGCTGTTGGCTGCCTCGATCCAAAAAGAATACCGGCCCCTGGGCAAATATCCGGAAATGACCCGGGATCTGGCCGTGGCTTTACCGAAAGAAGTAGCCGCGGCAGCGGTGGAGGAAAAAATTAAAGCTTGCGGCGGCAATCTGCTGCAGGATGTACAGCTTTTCGACGAATACCAGGGCAGCCAGTTAGGGGAAAATCAAAAGAGTTTGGCTTTTGCCTTGACCTGGCGCTCCGATGAACGTACACTGAAAGATGAAGAAATTCAAGTGTTGCACCAGGAGATCGAAAAAGAGCTGGCTACAGCCTTCGGCGGTATCATCCGGGGCAGATAACTTGGGGATAAAGGAGTGAAAGAATATGCCTCAGAATCAGAACCGCATGCAGGTAAAGTTTTTGGGAGAGACTTTCACGGTAAAAGGAGCCGCTACTAAGGAAGAAATCAAGAAAACCAGCGACTATCTCAATGAGCAGTTGGAGTACCTGCATAAGCGCTGCCCCATGCTGACCCAAAAGAACCTGGCTATTTTGACGGCCTTTAATTTGGCCGATGAGCTTTTGCGGGTAAAACGGGATTACGAGGAATTGGTTGCTATTTTGGATAAGCAATAACCGGCGGGAAGCCGCCTACAGGAGAAATATGGGACAAGATCGCCAACGGCCGGAGCTTTTAGCTCCGGCCGGCAGCCCCGAGGCTTTCATTGCCGCCGTGGAAAACGGCGCCGATGCTGTCTATTTAGGGGGCAAAATTTTTAACGCCCGGCATTTTGCTAAGAATTTTGAGGCCGAAGAAATCCGCCGCCTTACCCGTTATGCTCATTTGCACGGCGTCAGGGTTTATATCACCCTCAATATTTTAGTGTTTGACCGGGAGCTGCCTCAGGCCTTGGACTATGCCTATAGTTTGGCTTTGGACGGGGTGGACGGCGTTATCGTTCAGGATCCGGGGTTTTTGGCTGTCCTGGGCCGGCTCTTTACCGATAGGCCCGAGGTGCACGCCAGTACCCAAATGACTTTGATGAATAGCTGGGGCGTGGCTTTTGCCCAGCGGCTGGGGGCCAGCCGGGTGGTGCTGGCCAGAGAGGTTTCTTTAGCCAACATCCGCCGCATCAAAGCAAAGAATCCGATGACATTAGAAGCTTTTGGCCACGGGGCTTTATGCACCGCCTGGTCCGGCCAGTGCCTGTTCAGCAGCATGGTTGGAGGCCGCAGCGGCAACCGGGGCCAGTGCGCCCAGCCCTGCCGGCTGCCTTATCAACTGCTCAGAGGCCGGGAAAGAGTAGCAGGGCTAGCAGGAGAAGAAGAATATTTACTATCAACTAAGGATTTGCGGACCCTGGAGTTTCTGGAAGAGATGGCAGAAGCCGGCGTCAGTTCTTATAAGCTGGAAGGCCGGATGAAGCAGCCGGAATATGTGGCCATGGTCATTCGCCAGTACCATGAGCAGCTAGTGCGGAATCAAGAAGAGCAGGATCGGAGCCAGGAAACCCGCCAAGGCAGGGAGCCGGGTCAAAAGCGGCGGCTGGATATCCTGAGCCGTTGCTTCAACAGAGGCTTCACCGGCGGCTATTACCGCCAAGCCCCCGGCCCCCATTTGATGGGCCGGGACAAGCCCAATAACCGAGGCGAAGTTGACGAAGGGTTGCTCCAGGAAGCCAGGGACAGCTTTCATCAGCCCGGCCTGCGCCGCCGTTTGCCCATTGCTATGAGTGTAAGGGCCTTTGCCGGTGAGCCGTTTTTTCTGAAAGCCAAGGATCAGGAGGGCCATGAAGTAATCGTCCAATCCTCAGGCAATTGCGAAAGAGCCGCCGGGGCCGGGATAAATGAGGAAAGGCTGCGGTCCCAGCTAGACCGTTTAGGCAATACGGTATTTTCTTTGGCGGAGCTAACCGTTGATACCGACGGCCAGGCTTTCCTTCCGGCCAGCTTGCTGAACCAATTGCGGCGGCAGCTAATTGAAGCGCTGGAGGAAGCCCGGCTCAAGCCCTATCAATTAACAACGTCAGAAAAAGAAGGGCTGCAGCAGCGCTATCAGGAGCTATGCCGCAGTCTGTCTGCTGTGACGGTTGAAGATTCCGGCCAGACTAACCATAACCGGCCGGAGCAAAAATCTTCAGATAGCCGGCAGCAGGAAGAAATCTTGCCGGTGCTGACCATCAGCGTAGGCAGCCCGGAAGCTTTGACGGCAGCTTTGGGCGCTGGCCTGAAAGAAATATATATAGACGGCGTCTTTTTTGGCGGCAAAAGCCAAAAAGGCCGTCTGGAGGCTATAGAAAAAGCAGGCCGCGCTTGTGCCGCCGCCGGTGTTTCCTGGCAGTACCGGATTCCCCGGTTTATTCAGGAGGACCAGGCTGCTAAAGAGAAGGAAGCCTGCCTGACAGCCAAGGCCTGCGGCGCTGCCGGCTTTGCGGCAGCCAACCCCGGCGCTATCATCATGGCTGAGGAATGGGCTTTGCCTCTGCTCACCATGGACTGGCCCTTAAACGTTTGCAACAGCTTAACGGCGGAATTGCTTAAAAGCTATGGGCCCGAAAGAATTTGTCTTTCGCCGGAATTGACATTGACTCAAATCAAGGAGATGAGCCTGGCAGGCTGCCAAAAAGAAGCCGTAGTTCACGGGCGGCTGCCTTTAATGATCCTTGAACACTGTTTGCCGGGAACTTTAATTGAGGGCAAAACAGGCAAGCTTTGCTCAAGATGGGACGGTCCGGGGGAGAAACCCTGCCTGCAGGGGGACTATTTTTTAGAGGACCGTTTAGGGCTGCAATTCCCGGTGAAAACAGACCGGGACTGCCGTAATTGGCTGTTTAATGCGAAAACTCATAGCCTGCTTGAACATTTGTTTGCCTTAGGCCGGGCAGGCGTCAGCCATTGGCGGATTGAGGCAGCGGACCAAAGCCCCCAATGGATTGCCGCAGTGGCGGATATCTACCGGCAAACCATTGCCGCCATGGCCAGAGGAGAAAACGGTAAAGCCGTGGCCAAAAGCTACCGGCCCCCTCTCCAGGAATTGGCGCCTCAGGGATATACCACGGGCCACTATTTTCGAGGTTTGGCCGAGGAGGTTTAACATGCTGTTTTATACGCAAAAACAACCTGAGCCTATTGTTATCGTGGTGATCATTTGCCGCTATCAGGGTAAATGGCTGCTGGTCAGGCATAAAGAAAGAAATACCTATGAATTTCCCGGCGGTCATGTGGAGCCGGGGGAAAGTCCCGAAGGGGCGGCCCGGCGGGAATTGTATGAAGAAAGCGGCGCTGCGGAATTTCATTTGTGGCCCGTTACGTCTTATGGAGTTTTAAACGGCTATAAAGCCGCTTACGGCATGCTTTATTTTGCTCATATTGAAAGCTTCGGGGAACTGCCACCTTACGAAATGGCAGAGCGCCGCTTTATTACGGAGCTGCCCGATAATTTGACCTATGCCGCTATTCAGCCAAAGCTATTGCAAAGAGTGGAAAGATGGCTGATCAATAACCGGACACTACTTTATGTGGTGTGCTATGGAGAAGAAAATCCTCAGCCGGGAGGCTTTAGCCGGATATTGGCGGATTGCCATTTGGACCGTATTTATTGCGGTTCCGGCCAAGGGATAAAAAAAGTTATGGAGGCTCTGGCCAGAGACCGGGGACTGCCCCTGCTGGCGGCAGACTGGCTATCGCCGGCAGAGTTTAGAGATCAGGTTCAGGAAGCGGGTTCGGAGGAGCATAAAGAAGGGCCGCCCCCAAAGGAGGAGTTGCTGAAGCAGCAATTGGCGGAACTGATCAAAAAAGAAGAAAAGCATTCAGTGGCAATAAGTTTAAAAGATTCTCTTGCGGAGAAGGTCTTCAATCAGGGAACGGCCTATGATTTTAACCAGGATGGCTTGAGGCAAGGTCAACCCCGGGTTTTGCGATTGGAGTTTATTGACGGCATTTTGATTGGAGAGCAAGTTTTATGGAAGAAAAGGTTTTAGCAAAATTAGAATATCCGCAGATCATTACTATGCTGCGGGAGTCTGCCGCTACCATTACCGGCAAGGAACGGGCCCAAGAGCTTCTGCCCATGCAAAGCTTGTATGAGATTAATTTGGCTCTTGAGGAAACCAGCCAGGCCAAGGAGCTGCAGCGGCTATATCCCACTTTTTCTCTGGGCGGCGTTCACGACTTGCGGGCCATGGAAAAACGGGCCTTGATGGGCGGCATTATTGACGGCCAGGAATTTTTGCAGCTTTTGGATACCTTGCGGGCATCCCACCGGATCAGGGATTTTTTGAAAGAACCGGAGCTGCCTTTTCCGGCTTTAAAAGAGATGGCCTATGGCCTTCATCCCCTGCCTCATTTGGAGAGCGCCATCAGCCGCACCATTACCAATGAGGGAGAGGTGGCGGATAAAGCCACTCCTGAGTTAGCCAGGTTACGGGCAAAGCTCCGTTCCCTGCAGGGTAAAGCCCGGGAGAAGCTGGAGGCGATGATCCGCAATCCGGATATTGCCAAATATCTGCAGGATCCCATCGTATCGATCAG
The DNA here is from genome assembly GCA_018436095.1 of Clostridia bacterium. Lineage (GTDB taxonomy): Bacteria > Bacillota > Peptococcia > DRI-13 > UBA5745 > WRMS01. Next base: position 261,388 of record JAHDMJ010000008.1, read on the forward strand.
GGGCGACCGGTACGTTTTGCCCGTCAGGCTGGAATACCGCCAGCAGATACCGGGCATTATCCACGACCAGTCCGGCAGCGGCGCTACAATTTTTGTGGAGCCCATACAGGTGGTGGAAATCAACAATGAGACGCAAACCTGCGAGATAGAAGAGAGGGCAGAGGTGACGCGAATTCTGCGGCAGTTGACGGAGCAGGTGAAGTCCTGCGGCGATCAACTGGCAGATATACGGGAAAGCTTGACCCAGCTTGATTTTGCCATGGCCAAAGGTAAACTCAGCGCCAGCCGGGATTGGGGCCGTCCTGTGATGAATGAGGAAGGGCGGATTGCCTTGAAGCAGGCCCGCCATCCCCTGATTGCCGGCAAGGTAGTACCGGTAACCGTAGAGCTGGGCCGGGATTTTGACGCTATTATCGTCACCGGCCCCAACACGGGAGGCAAAACGGTACTGCTCAAAACCATCGGTCTGCTGACGCTGATGGCCCAGGCGGGCCTCCACGTGCCGGCAGAAACCGGTACGGAGATGGCGGTGTTTCGGCAGGTTTTTGCCGATATCGGCGATGAACAAAGTATCGAGCAGTCTTTAAGTACTTTCTCCTCCCATATGATGAACATTATTGCCATCACCGCCAAAGCCCGGCGGGGCAGCCTGGTGCTTTTGGATGAGCTGGGAGCCGGCACCGATCCGGCAGAAGGCGCGGCCTTGGCTATGGCAATCATCGAGGACCTTCTCAATAAAGAGGCGAAGCTGGTGGCCACCACTCATTACAGCGAGCTGAAAAGCTTTGCTTCCGGCCGGGAACGGGTGGAAAATGCCAGCGTGGAGTTTGATGTGGAGACTTTGCGGCCTACCTACCGTCTGATGATGGGCATTCCCGGCCGCAGCAATGCCTTCGATATATCGCTGCGTCTGGGTCTGGATCCGGCTATTGTGGAAGGAGCGAAGGCTTTCCAGTCAAAAGAAGAGGCCCGGACGGCCAATCTGATCCGGGATTTGGAGACCAACCAGATTCTGACGGAAAAGGAGCGGCAGGAAGCGGCGGATATGAGGAAGCAGGCGGCGGATATGCTGGCCTGGCTACAGAAAAAAGAAGAGGATACGAAAAAGCGGGCGGCTCAAGCTTTGGAAAAAGCCCAGGAAGAGGCTTTAGAATTAGTGACCCAGGCCCGCAAGGAAAGCGAAAGCTTATTAAAAGAAATCCGGGAAATGCAAAAGCTGGGCTTTAAAGCCATGGACGAGCAGGCCGCCCAGAAAGCCAGGGAGAAGCTGCGGCAGCAGGAAGGCCGTCTCTACGATAATTTAGAGGCCCGGGGACCGAAAAACGAACATTTAGCAGCGGAACTGGAGCCGGGAGATCTGGTATATCTGCGGAAGCTGCGGCAAAAGGGCCAGGTGCTGGCCAAGGCCAACAGCCAGGGCGAAGTGCTGGTCCAAGCCGGCATTATGAAGCTGACGGTGAAAGCAAAAGATTTAGAGCCTCTGATGGAAGATAAGATTGAAGAGGTGAAAGGAAAAACCGGCGCCGGCGCCCTGGGGGCAGCCAAGGCTAAAAGCATCAGTACGGAATTGGACCTGCGGGGCAAGCTGGTGGACGAAGCCATCGAAGAGGTAGAAAAATATCTTGACGATGCTTATCTGGCGGGCCTTGGCCAAATCAGCATCATTCACGGCAAAGGTACCGGCGCTTTGCGCAAAGCCATCCGGGATCTGGTGTCGAAGCATCCTTTCGTGGCCGGGGCCCGGCAAGGGGCGCATAATGAAGGCGGCGACGGGGTAACGGTGATTACGATCAAGAAGTGAGGGGTTGTGCTATTCTTTTAGTAGATTAGGGGGCAAACGGATATGACGAAGAAAAAAATAATGACATTACAATCCGCAGCTCTGCTGCCGAATATCTGACTTTCATTGCATCGACGGGAGATAGCCAGGATAGCTTCGAAATGCGTTACGAGGATGAAAATATCTGGCTGACGCAGAAGATGATGGCGACCTTATATGATGTGTCCGTGCCCGCAATTAATCAACATATAAAGAAAATCTTTGAAGATGGCGAGTTGATATCTACGGCAGTTATTAAGGATTACTTAATAACTGCCGTAGACGGCAAACAGTACAATACAAAACATTACAATCTACAAATGATTATCGCAGTGGGCTTCAAAGTGAATTCTGATCGCTCTGTGCAATTTCGTAAATGGGCGGGCCAAATTGTAAAGGATTATACGATTCAAGGGTGGACCATGGATGTGGGCCGCTTGAAAAACGGACATATGTTTACTGATGAATATTTTGACCGTCAACTCGAATACATCCGAGAAATACGCCTGTCGGAGCGCAAGTTCTATCAGAAAATTATGATGCATTTGTGCCAAGACATAAGTTCAAAAAGTTATATGCCAGTTGTTGTCACAAATAAGCATGTAGTTAATAATAGTAGCAAGTGTATATTTGATTTTTGCAAAGCTGACAAATTGGGCAATCCCCTTGATAGGGAGAACTTCATTATTCCTGTATTAATAGTCAGGGTTAAGGCAATGAAACCGGAGCGAAATTATCTGCTCCGATTTTATTTTTAAATAAATGACACCCTTGTCATATAGTCTTGTCCTATGGTAAGATAAGGCAAAGGGGGAAGCTTCATGCCAACAGAAACTTTTCATCGCTTGCCGGCGGAAAAAAAGCAGCGAATATTCCAGGCGGCTGTCCGGGAGTTTGCCCGCTGCCGTTTTTCCGAGGCATCCATCAATCAGATTATTAAGCAAGCAGACATTCCCAGGGGCAGCTTTTATCAATATTTTGCCGGCAAAGAAGATTTATATCTTTATATACTGCAAGAAATCAGCAAAGAAAAGCTTGATGTCTACAACCGTTTCACTGTCGCCGATAGCAGCCGGGGTTTTTTCGATGTGATGGAGGAGGCCATACACGCCATTTTTGCCTGGGCCGACGACAATGAGGATTACAATATGATCGGCCTGCGGATGGCTCAGGATGATTCTGATTTTATGCGGGAGACCATAAGAAAGATGGCAGGCTCCAAAAGCAGGATGATCACTATCATCGAACAGGATCAGAAAAAAGGCAAGATTAGGCAAGATGTGGAGGCAGAGGCCATATTGGAAATTATTCAGAATATTTCCTATCCTCTTATTCAGGAATATTACAGCTCCAAGAATCAAAAGGCGGCCATCGATAAAATCAAGATATATTTTGATATTCTTTTTCGGGGCCTTCAGGCAAAGCAGGAAGCGGGTGGTCATTGATGAGAGAAGCGGTATTGCGGGGAGAAAACCTGGGCCGCTATTATGGAGGCAGCGGCTTTAGCGTTACGGCATTGGCCGGGGCGGCTTTTGAGATTTATGCCGGTGAATTCATAGCGGTGCTGGGACCTTCCGGCTCCGGCAAATCCACGCTGTTAAACATCCTGGGAGGTATGGACCGGCCCAGCGAAGGGCGGTTTTGGTATAAGGACCAGGAGATAACCCATTACTCCCAGGAGAAATTGGCGGACTACCGCCGGGATGTAGTGGGCTTTGTCTTCCAATTTTTTAATCTGATTCCTTCATTGACAGCCCTGGAAAATGTGGATTTGTCCGCCAGCATCGTGAAAAATGCCATGGCGCCGAAAGAAGTATTAGGAATGGTAGGCCTTGAGGGCCGGGAAAGCCATTTCCCGGCCCAGCTTTCCGGCGGCGAGCAGCAGCGGGTAGCCATTGCCAGAGCTATCGTCAAGCAGCCGGGGCTGCTTTTATGCGACGAGCCTACCGGGGCCCTGGATAGCAAAAACAGCGCCGCCATTATCAAGCTGCTTATCGATATAGGCCAAAAGCTCCATTGCCCGGTTATTGTCATCACCCATGACTTGTCCATTGCAAAAGTGGCCCACCGGATATTTTATATGAAGGACGGCCGGATAGAGCGCCAGGAGGTTAATGACCGGCCTCTGTCCCCGGAAGAACTGGCATGATAAGATTATTATTTTTAAAAATGTTCAGAGAAATCAGAAGAAGTGCAGGCACCTACGGCGTTTGTATCCTGATCATCGCCATCGGCTTTTGCGGCTACTCGGTGCTGGCCATTGCTTCCGATAAGCTGACGGCGGCCAGTCAGAGCTTTTACCGCCAAACCTCCTTTCCTGACGCCATAGCCGAGGTGGAGTCGGCGCCTTTGCAGGCTGCCAAAAAGCTGCTGGCCATCGAGGGTGTGGAGCGGGTGGAGGGCCGGCTGACGGCAACCCTGCGGGTGGCGGGACTGACAGAGGAAGACAGCATCAAAGAGGCCGAACTGAAGCTCTTTTCCTTAGGCCCGGAAAAAATGGCCATGCCCCTGCTTTCCCAGGGCCAAATACCCCGGCCCGGCCTGCGGGAGCTGGCTATCGGCGATAACTTCATGGCGGCCAATGGCCTGAAAGTGGGCCAGGACGTGGAACTGGTGGTCCAGGGCCGCAAGCTGAGCTTTACCATTTGCGGCGGCGGACTGTCGCCGGAAAATATTTATATGCTCAAATCCATCAGTGATCTGCTGCCGGATCCTGCCGGCTATGACGCGGGCTTCATCAGCTATGATACGCTATCGAAGCTCTTGGGCAAGCCGGGCATGGCTAATGAATTTCTGATTATGCTGAAGCCCGGCGCCGTCTGGGAGGAGGTCAAGGAAGAAATTCGCAATACTCTTGAGCCTTACGGTTGCTATCAGGTATATCCCCGCAAAGATCAATCTTCTGTGGCTATGCTGGAAATGGAGCTGGAGCAGTTAGTGAAAATGACGCTGGTGGTGCCTTTCCTGTTTCTGATGGTAGCTGCGGTAATCCTTTATATATCCTTACACCGGATGGTACAGCAGCAAAGGCTGCAGATCGGCTGCATGCTGGCCATCGGCTTAAAGCCTAAGGTCATCCGGCGGCATTATCTGGGCTACGGCGCAGCAGTAGGTTTTGCCGGCGGTCTTTTGGGTATTCTGCTTGGCTATGCCGCCGCCGACCCTATGGTGGAATTCTACCGGACCTATTTCAGTCTGCCGGATATCAACGTACCCGTTTCCCTGGACTATATGGTGACGGGCCCTTTAATGGCCACTGTGTTTTGTGCAGGCATCGGCTGGCTGACGGCTTTTCAACTGGGTAATCTGATGCCGGCGGAGACACTGCGGCCTCCGTCGCCGAAAGCTGCCCGCCAGTCTTTTTTGGAAAGAATCCCTCATTTTCTTTCCCTGCTGACGGTTCCCGGCATTATGGCCTTGCGGGGCATTGCCCGAAACCGCCGCCGCTCCCTGCTTTCCATAGGGGGTATTGCCATGGCCTATATGATCACCGCTACGTTGGTATCCATGTACAGCATGTTTGATATCTTTCTCTTTGATTATTTGGAGGTTACCCAAAAGCAGGATATTTCCATCCATTTTGAAAGGCCGGTGGAGGGCCGGCAAGCCCTGGGAGCTTTGCGCCATCCGGCAGTGGAATATGCCGAGGGCATCATTGAGTTCGGCGGCACATTAAAGGGGCCGGAGGGCAAAATCACCGCTTCCTTACAGGGAATTAACCGGGATTCCCGGCTCTTTCAGCTTTATGACGAGGCCGACCGGCCCCTGCAGGTTCAGGAAAGAGGAATAGTGATTTCCACTCACATGGCCAACTCCCTGGGAGTCGGCATTGGGGATTACCTGGAGCTGGAACTGGAATACCCGAGAAAAAGGCAGGCTAAGATTGCGGTAACCGGTGTGGCCGCTCAATATGTCGGCAGCACAGCTTATCTTTCCCACGAAGGGGTGAGGGCCGTCAGTGATTATGGCGGCGCCTACACCACGGTGCTGGTAAAAGGCAATCAGGGGGCGGCCAAAGAAATTGCGGCAGCTTTGGATGAGGCTAAGTTGGTTAGCGCCGTCACCAGCCGCCAGGAAAAGCTGGATATGTACCGGAGCACCATGGGCAATATGAACGGTATTATGGCCTCTATGGCCATGATCGGCGTGATCATTGGTTTAGCGGTGGTTTACGTCAGCTCCCTGATCAGCTTTGAGGAGCTGAAACGGGAGATTGCAGTGATGATGGCTCTGGGCATGAAAAGTAAGCAATGCCTGGAGGTGGTTTCCGTAGAGCAGGGGCTGTTGACTGTGGCCGGCATTATCCTGGGCATTCCCCTGACTATGTGGATGAGCGGATTGATTTCCGTTTCCATTGCTACCGATATGTTCACTATTCCAAGCTTTGTGGACGCCTCATCTCTTTTTCTTTCGGTTTTTCTAATTTTAATGGCAGTCTGGATCAGCGGCAAACTTATGCATCGCAAAATTAAAAAAATAGCACCGGTAGTCTTATTGCGGGAAAGGGAGTAGAGCACATGAAAAAACAATATAAAATCATTTTGGCCGTAATTTTAGCGGTGATTTGCCTCGGTTATGCAGGCTGGTCCATGACCCGGCCCCTGACGGTGAAGACTTCAACCTTGGCTGCCGGTACTTTACAGGAGAAGTATGCTGTGCAGGGAACTCTGCTGCCTAAAAACAGCCTGATTCTCAACGCCGGTGTAAGCGGAATTATAGCCAGGCTGCCTTTTCCGGCGGGCCAGCCGGTGAAAGCCGGTGAGACGGTGGCAGTGCTCAGCGGTGAAAGCGATCCCGAAACGGAGCTGCGGCTGGCTCAGTTGCGGCAAGGCCTGGCGGCAGCCCGGCAGGAATATGCTGCCCGCTATGGCGACAAAGGCGCCATCCGGGCCAATCTGGAGCTGGCTCAAGGGGAGTACGACAGAGCAAAATGGGATTACGATGCTGTTCTTAAGATGAATGAGGCCATTCCCGGCACTTATACGGAAGCGGAAACCAAAGGGCTGGAAAACCGTTTGTCAGCGGCAGAGCAGAATTTGGCGTTGGCGGAGCGGGAAAACAGCGAGGCTACCAAAGCCTATTATCAAGAGCAGATTACCTCCTGGGAAAGCCAGATTGCCTCCTTGGAAAAAACCCTGGAAGCCAATCCGGTAACGGCTCCCTATGACGGCGTTTTGTGGGAGCTTTTTGTGGAAGAAGGGACCTATGTATCAAAATATCAGCCCCTGGTCAAACTTTATGGTCAAGGGGAGATGAAGCTGGAGGCCGGGGTATTGACGGAAGACGCCATGAGGCTGTCCGCCGGTGACACTGCTTACTGTACCTTGGCCGATGGTACGGAATTCACTGCTGAAGTTGTCTATATTTCTCCCGTAGCCAACAAAGGTTTATCCGCTATCGGCATAGAGGAAAGCCGCAATACGATTGAACTGGCTCCCGGCCCGCTGCCGGCATCTGTAGGCGCCGGCCATCAGGTGGATATTGTCTTTACCAATGTGCAAGCGGAAAATGTGCTGACGGCTCCTCTGTCCTCCATTATTCCTTTAGCTTCGGGAGAGGACGGGGTTTATGTGATAAAAGACAAGAAGGCTATACTAACGCCGGTGGTAACGGGGAAAACAGGCGGCGGCTATGTGGAACTGTCCTCCGGTGTGGGGGCAGGAGACCTGCTGATTTTGGATCCCTTTGATCAGGGCGTTAAAGAGGGCATGAAAGTCATCGCAGAAAATTAAGGTTGAAGCAAAAAGTTTAAGTTGAAATGATGGGCCTGCAGCCGCTAAAATAGAGCCAAAAGCAGAAGGGGAGTGCAGGGGATGGAAGAAAAGTTTATTCCGGAGTTTAGCGGCAATTTACGCAGCCATATGATCAAAATACCTGAGAATATTTATAAATGCGGCGGTATCCGTATTTTTGGCAAACGCATTAAGTCCATTGTTTTTACCACGGATGTGGCGGTGATCCGCAATATCAATGCCGATGCGGTTATTGCCGTATATCCCTTTACGCCTCAGCCTATTATCACCCATGCCTTGATGATGGCGGCGGATATTCCCGTGTTTTGCGGTGTGGGAGGCGGTACCACCACCGGCAGCCGGGTGGTGCAGCTAGCCTCCGACGCCGAATTTCAAGGCGCCATGGGCGTGGTGGTTAATGCTCCTACGCCCAACAGCACCATTGAGGCCATTCATCAAGTAGTGGATATTCCTGTGGTGGTCACCGTGGTCAGTGAGAAGAACGATATACGGGGCCGTCTGGAGGCCGGCGCTGCCATTCTTAATGTCTCGTCGTCGGTACAGACTCCCTGGCTGGTGGAAAAAATCCGGCGCCAGTTCCCCGAGGTGCCGATTATCGCCACCGGCGGCCCCACCGAGCAGTCCATTTTGGATACCATAAATGCCGGCGCCAACGCCATTACCTGGACGCCGCCTACCCCGGGAGAATTATTTAAGGAAATGATGGAGCGCTACCGCAGGCAGAGCGATATCGAGTAAAAAAGGGACAAGCCTTACAAAATGAAGAGATTCAGAAAGAATATTTTTACAAAAACGGCTACCGCTGTTGATTTAATTATGATATACTAATGGATAATAGACAGCGAGGAGGGTATTCATATGGCATTTTTTGATAAAGCTCTCGAACTTGGTAAAAAGGTAGGAGAAACCACGGCATCTGTTGCCAAGTCAGCAGCTATGGCAGCTAAAGAAAAGTCAGAGCAAGCCATTGAGATCGGTAAGCTGAAAAAAGACATTATGGTGGAAAACGGCAAGATCACCAAGCTTTATGAAGATATCGGCAAGCATGCTTACGACATTTATTGCAGCTCCCAGGACTACTCCGTGCTGGAACCCTTGTTCTTACAGATCAGCGGCAGCCTGTCCAGGATTGAGGAATGCAAGGCCAAGATCGAAGAAGTGAAGCTGTCTTCCAATATTGAGGACGACGATGATATTCTCGTAGATGAGGAATATTTGCCGGCAGATCCTGATGCTATTCTGGAAGATGAGATTAAGGATACCCCTCAGGACTATGTTTCAAGCAACGAGGAGTAAAAAGAATAAAATAGCAAGATAAAATGAAAGCCAAGCTGAGATGCTATTTCTCCGGCTTGGCTTTTTTTGTGGGCGCCTGCGGCCTTCTTTTAGGCGATCAATTTACACAATTTTGGGGCTGATCCCTTGTAGCGGACAAGGAAATTGCCCAGCCGAGGCGGGGCAGTGCTTTCGGTGTACAAAATTTCCGCTTATACGCTATTGAAGAAGATCAGCTGTACAAAATTTTCGTTTGTGAGTAGAGTGCAAAGTCCAGGCAGTCAGTGAACTTGCCCATAAACGCAATAAATGCACCGATTTGGGTTGAAACTAATCTGAACCGGCCCGGATTTGGCCCGGCAGTGCTTGCAATTTACATACAAGTGGAAAAATTGTACAGGCAGAAGCCTGAAGCTGCATACAGACGAAAAAAATGTACAGGAATGTCCTGCCGCCAGATCCCTGGCGCTCCTGTGGTTCCCAAGCCCCCTGCCCCGAAAAACCTAAAGCAGATTTTGGCTCGGTCTGGCTAGGGCATGCTATAAAACTTTTTCCTTGACATCTTAAAATCCCTGGCGTATAATTTGCCACAACAGAATACCCACAAACCTATGACTGAGAAGAGTACCCTATTTCAAGCCTACTCAAAGAGAGCCGCCGCCGGTGAGAGTGCGGTAGTAGCGAAGCAGGGGAATGGACTCACGAGGGCGGCAAGAAAGCACAAGCGAGTAATGGCCGACGGGATCTTCACCCGTTATGAAGGAAGCATGCATGTTGGTGCATGGAGCAAGTGGGCGAGTTTTCGCCAATTTGGGTGGTACCGCAGAAGTTCACGCTTTTGTCCCTTTATAGGGACAGAAGCGTTTTTTTATTGCAGCGAAGGAGGGATTCAATTGAAATTAGAGCAGAGACGATGGCGGCCGTACCTCTATAACTCACAACCCCATAAACATAAACACAATATTCTAATGCAAACATAGCGTACTGAAAGGATGAAAACGATGATTACCAATATATTGAGCAAATTGACAAAGCAAATGGAGCTGACCAGTGAGGAAATTTCCGGCCTGATCAGGGCTATCAACGAAGATAAAATCAGCCCGGTACAGATTGCCGGCTTCCAGGTGGCCTTAATGATGAAAGGTCCCACTCTGGCGGAAGTCTCGGCTATTGCTCAAGCCATGCGGGACAATTGTGTCCAGCTTTCTCCCAAGGTGCCCGGCGATCTCATGGATACCTGCGGTACCGGCGGCGGCTTGTCCACTTTCAATATCTCCACCGCCGTAGCTATTGTAGCGGCGGCGGCAGGTATCCCGGTAGCTAAGCACGGCAGCCGTTCCATATCCAGCCTTTCCGGCAGCGCCGATGTGCTGGAGGCTCTGGATGTGGCTATTGACCTTGATCCCGCTGACGCTTCCAAAATGATGGAAGATATCGGCATCGCCTTTTTGTATGCGCCTCTGTTTCATCCCGTTATGGGCAAAGTGCTGCCGCCGGAGACGGAACTGGGCATTAAGACTATTTTTTACACCATTATCGGGCCGCTAATTAATCCGGCGGGAGCAAAGCTGCACCTCATGGGCGTATATAAGCCGGAGTTGTTAGAAACCGTAAGCCAGGTGGCCCGCAATCTGGGCTACCGGCGGGGGCTCTTTGTTCATGGTACCGACGGTTTGGATGAAATTTCTCTGCTGGGTCCGACTCTTATCCATGAGCTGAGGGACGGCGAAATAAGCCGTTATGAAATCACCCCGGAACAATTCGGCCTGAGCCGCTGTACCATTGCCGATATTGCAACGGGTACGCCTGCGGAAAATGCCCATACTATCCGTCAGGTCTTTGCCGGCGTCGACAAAGGTCCCCGCCGTGACTCCATTTTGCTGAATGCAGCGGGAGCCCTGTATGTAGGGGGGCTTGCTGAGAGCGTTGCCCAGGGCCTGACTATGGCTGCCGGCCTGATTGACAGCGGCAAAGCCCAGTCAAAATTGCAGCAGCTATCCGAGACTTCCAACATGTATGCCGGAAAGAAAAGGGAGAAGGAGTCGGCATGAGGTTTAGCAGTGAGCTTGAAAAAAGAAAAGCTGCCGGTCTTTTAACGGTAATCCCTGACCTGAAGCGCAAATCTCCCAAGGAGGGAGATTTGTTCAAAGGCAGAGAACTCCGGGAGCTGGCCGAAGCCTTGCAGGACGCCGGTGCGCCTGTTCTGTCGGTGGTCACCGAAGCCCGGCATTTTGAGGGCTCTCTGACAATGCTAAAGGAGGCCGCTGCCATGGGACTGCCCGTGCTGCGCAAGGATTTTATCAAAACAGAGCGGGATATCGAAGAGACGGCGGCTGCCGGGGCAGCGGCAGTATTGCTTATCGTCTCAATGCTGGATGAGGAAACTCTGGCCCGTTTGTTTGCCAAATGCGGCTCTTGCGGACTGGATGCCCTGGTGGAGGTTCACAATGCCGCGGAACTGGAGATCGCCAATCGGCTAGGCCCCAAGCTGATGGGAATCAACAACAGAGATATTTTGCGGCTGGAAAAAGATAATGGTACAGTGACCAATACCGCCGCCCTGGCGCCTCTGGTCAAAAGGCCGGCCTTGGTGATCAGCGAAAGCGCCATTAATGACCGGGCGGATGTGCAGATGGCCTTGGCCGCCGGCGCCGATGCTGTGCTGGTGGGTACCGCCCTTTTGCAGGCAGCGGATACCGGCGCTAAATATAGAGAATTGCAGGCGGCTCTGCCATGATGCCGGTGAAGATCTGCGGCATGACCAATGAAGAGGATATTCTCATGTGTTCGCAGCTGGTGGTTCAGGCCCTGGGCCTGGTTGTGGAATATCCCTTGCCTGTTCCCTGGAACCTGACGGCGGAGCAGGCCCAGGCCTTGCGCCGGGCCATTCCTGCCAACGTAACGGCCTGTATGGTCACCGGCGGCAAGCCGGAGGAGATTATCGCCAGGGCCAAGCAGGTGCGGCCTCAGATGGTGCAATTGCACTTTGAAGAGACTCTGGAGGAAACCGCTTATATCGTCGAGGCCCTTGCCACCGAAAACATAGGCGTGATCAAGGCTTTGCGGGTAGGGCCAGAGGGCAGGCTGCTTTTTGAGATCACCGATCCTGTTGAAGCGGCCCGCCTGCTTAGCCAAACCGGCGTAGCCGCCTTGCTGGTGGATTCCGGCACTGCAAAGCGCCCCGGCGGCAGCGGCCTGGTTGTGGATCAGGCGATTTATCGGGCCATTGCCGGAGCCAGCAGCCTGCCGGTAATACTGGCGGGAGGGCTGACCGCCCAAAACCTCCGGGAAATCCTTCCCGCTGATTTGCCGCCCAGTGCAGTGGACGTACTGAGCGGCGTGGAAGCCCGGCCTGGGCAAAAAGACAGAGAAAAGGTCAGTGCATTTCTGCATGAAGCAAAATCGCTGCCGAAAAGGAGTGGAAAACTATGGATCAACCCATAAAAAAAGGACGCTTTGGCCTCCATGGCGGCCAATATGTCCCTGAAACGCTGATGAACGAGCTGTTGAAGCTGGAACAGGCTTATACTCAAGCAATGGAGGATGCAGAATTCCGGCAGGAGCTCAATAGCTTGCTGACCAAATATGCGGGCCGGCCTTCCCTTTTGTACCATGCCAAAAAGATGTCGGCAGATTTAGGCGGCCCCCAAATCTACCTGAAGCGGGAGGATTTGAACCATACCGGCTCCCATAAAATCAACAATGTGCTGGGCCAGGTGCTTTTAGCAAAGCGTATGGGCAAAACCCGGGTGATTGCCGAAACGGGGGCCGGCCAGCATGGGGTAGCTACTGCCACGGCTGCCGCTCTCCTGGACCTTGCATGCGTTATCTTTATGGGCAAAGAAGACGTGGAGCGCCAGTTGCTCAACGTTTACCGTATGGAGCTTTTGGGAGCCACGGTAATACCGGTAACAACGGGAACCATGACATTGAAGGACGCGGTAAACGAAACCATGCGGGAGTGGACCCGGCGGGTGGAGGATACCCTTTATGTGCTGGGATCGGTGATGGGACCTCATCCCTTTCCGACGATGGTTCGGGATTTTCAAAGCGTTATCGGCAGCGAAACCCGGGCCCAGATCCTAAAAGAAACCGGCAGCCTTCCCGTTGCTGTGCTGGCTTGTGTAGGCGGCGGCAGCAATGCTATGGGTATGTTTTATCCTTTCATTCAGGATGAGGGAGTGAGGCTGATTGGCTGCGAGGCTGCGGGCCAGGGCATTGAGACGGAGAAGCATGCCGCCACCATTGCCAAAGGCAGCCTGGGGGTCTTCCACGGCATGAAGTCCTATTTCTGCCAGGATGAGTATGGTCAGATTGCCCCGGTTTATTCTATCTCAGCGGGATTGGATTATCCGGGTATTGGTCCCGAGCATGCCCACCTCTATGATAGCGGCCGGGGGGAATACCGGCCCGTCACCGATGAGGAGGCTGTCCAGGCTTTTGAATACCTGGCCCGGACGGAAGGCATCATTTGCGCCATCGAAAGCGCCCATGCCGTAGCCCAGCTCATGAAAATGGCCAAAGAATTCTCAGCCCAAGACAGTGTTGTAATCTGCCTGTCCGGTAGGGGTGATAAAGACGTGGCGGCCATTGCCCGGTACAGAGGGAGGAATATCTATGAATAGAATTGCTAAGACTTTTGAAGCTAATCGGCCTTTTATTGGTTTTATCACCGGAGGAGATCCGTCGGTGGCCAAAACGGAAGAGTTTATTTTGGAGATGATCGCCGGCGGCGCCGACGTCATTGAGATAGGCATTCCCTTTTCCGATCCCATAGCAGAAGGGCCCGTCATCCAGGAAGCCAACCTGCGGGCCCTGGGTAATGGGGCCAACGTAGACAAGCTCTTTGCTATGGTGGCTTCCCTGCGGCTGAAAACCCAAACGCCTCTTTTGTTCATGACTTATCTGAACCCGGTTTTCCGCTATGGCTATGAGCGGTTCTTTAGCCGCTGCCAGGAATGCGGGTTGGACGGCATCATTATCCCCGATCTGCCTTACGAAGAGCGGCAGGAGGTGGAGGAGGTTGCAAGCCGGTATGGGATAATCCTTATTTCCATGGTTGCGCCTACCTCTAAAGACCGGATCAAACAAATTGTAGAGCAGGCCCAAGGTTTTATCTATACCGTTTCTTCCATGGGGGTTACGGGGGTTCGCAGCAATTTGGACGGCAGCATTGGGGAATTGGTGGAAAGCATCAAAAAAGAAACCCAAGTGCCGGTGGCCGTGGGTTTTGGGATCAGCAATCCCCAGCAAGCCCGGGCGGTGGCTGAATTTGCCGATGGGATAATTGTGGGCAGTGCTTTAGTAAAAATAGTGGCGGCCCATGGTGAGAAGGCCGGGCTTTTGCTGCGGCAATATGTGCAGGCGATGAAAGAGGCTATGGCGGCGGCCGCATCAAGGCAGTAGCGGCAGATGGATGTCACGCCAGTGATTTCGTATTTTTAGTTTTTATATGCTAAAATAGGGGCATATTAAAGCTTAAGCTTATAATAAAAGGAGGGTTTATCTGTGAACAAGTTTATTTTCAAAGATTATTTTCATGATCCTGAGGGAAAAATCGCCAAGCGGATGATTTTCAAAAGCGATAATGTGATTGCTTTTGTTTTAAACATTGCAAAAGGGGAAATACTGCCGGCACACACGCATCTGGAATCAACTCTTTTGCTGCAGGCCATAGAGGGCAATGCCAAGGTTGTTGCGGATAGCAAAGAAACCTTGCTGCAGGCCGGCGAGTTAATGCAGATTGACGGGCAGGAAAACATGCAGGTTATAAACACCGGTGAAGGCGTCTTGCGCCTTTACGTCACCATTTCCCCAATGGGTTCAGAGGCCTTTGCGAAGGATGCAAATATTTAAGCCCTTATTAAAATCATATAATGGTCATGAGAAGCAACCCCCGCTTAATACAGATAGACATAGCCCTCCACTGCCTGGGCGGGGGTAATTTTCGTTACATTGATCTGAGGTTCGTCAAAAGACGTATCGTCATATGTGTATTCACCAATAAAAAGGGTTCCTTCCACCGTTACCCAAGAGTCGTTTTCCAGTTGGGAAGCCTTATCATATTTGCATAATAGTCCAACAGGCATTAAATCCGCAACACAGCAGGACATCATCAACCGCATAGGGACAAAGGCATTTTCACCTAGTTCTTTGGAATCCTTAAATACGAATCCCGTTATGCTAACCGTGTACCCTTCATATTTCTCCATATTCACATAGAGTTCAGAAATCCATAGGCCAAAATCTTCATTGGAAACAGTAATTGTTTTATTGATTGAATCCAAGCCGGGCAAATTGGAGAAATCATAGGCATAATTCGGCGTGTCCAGAATGGCGGAGTCTAGAGAATCTGTTGGTGCTTCATCTTCCGGCAAGAGCTCGCTGTCAACAGCAGAGAAAGGATCGCTGGCAGGTTCGGTGTTTCTTTCTGCGGGAGCTTCGGCTGGCATGGGTCCGGCAGCATTGGATTCGGAGTTGGCCGGCGGATTCTGCCGTTGCGGTGTGCTGCCATATGGGCTTGCTTGACCGGAAAGAATATTCCCGCCAATATAGCTGCCGGAAATATCTGCTGTACCCAAAGATCTATGGGGAAGCAAAAGCAGCAAAATGGGGAGCGCCAGTACGAAACAGTGCATAGAGCGTATCTTGTGCTGGGGCCGCAACAATCTGCCCAGGGTAACCATAGCCCAGATTCCTATGACTACTGCCGAAAAGATCAAGTAGGGTTTCATTCGAGGCGTGACATAAGATAGATATCTCCCGCTGCTCAACAAATAGATCATCAAAACAGCATATGAAACATAGCAGATTAACTCTAAAAATATCTGGGGATTAAAGACTTTAGCCCGTATTTGCATATTCATATCACTCCCAAGCCGTAAAAGATAAAAACGACAGCAAAACATAGGATAAAGGTAATCAGCAGTAGTTTAACGATAAAGCCTTTTGAAAATCCCGAGGAAAGCATCATAAGGTTTTTGATGTCCATCATGGGGCCAAAGATAAGAAAGCCCATGACTGCTCCCATGGGAAAGCGATTGGCAAAGCTACGGGCAATGATGGCGTCGGAAGACGAGCAGAGGGAAAGAAGGAAGGCCATGGCCATCATGATGATCATGGACAGAGCCAGTCCGCCTCCGCTTTGCGGGGCGTTGAAAATTGAGGCCCCCATTACCTGAAAAACCGTGGCGACAAAGGTTCCGATCACCAGATACTTCCCCACATCAAAGAACTCCGCCTGGGAATGGCGGATAAACAGGCCTGCCTTACCGAAGAAAGTGCTGATGGAATCGGCATCCTCATAGCAGCCGCAACTGCACATCATCCGGTCGAGAGCGCCTCCCGAGAGTACCTGGCCTTTCGGCGGCCGAAGGGCAAAAAACAACCCGATGAGGGTGGCTGCCACAATACCAAGGGCTACCCGGGTGATAACGATAGAGAGATTGCCACTGAAGGCATAATAGGTTGATAATATCACTACAGGATTGATGACCGGCGTAGCCGTCATAAAGGTAATGGCTACCGGCAGCGGTATGCCCTTTCTCACCAAACTCCGGAAAATAGGGATGGAGGCACAGTCGCAGACCGGCAGGCAAAATCCGGCCAGGATGGCCACCAGCATGCCCAACCCAATGGATTTCGGAAACCAACGTTCAATGAAACGCTGGGGTACAAAAACCTGAATCGCCGAGGAGAGCAAGACACCGATTAGTAAGAAGGGGATGGCCTGTAGGATAATTCCCAAGAACACATTGATGATGGTGTTGACAGGGAGTTGAAGGACTTCAAGAACGGGCCGGGCAAAAATATGCAGAGCTATGAGAAGGAGCACAGTGAGGAAGAAGAGGCTCAGCGGATGTTCCCGCCTGCCGAAAAGCCGCCGATACAAATCCTGATGCAGTTTTGTCCCTCTGACTTCATAGATATCCACACCCGGATTGAGGCCGCGGAGCAGGCGGCAAATTCGCCGATAAGCAACGGAAGAATAAATATTGCGCACCACGATAAAATCGCTGCTGGCGATTTGTTCAGGCAGAGCGCTTCCCGTTCGGCCCAACAAGCCTTCTATGGCTGCTCCGTCCCCGACATGTATAACTTTTTGGGTTTTACATAGGTCACGAAGACCTTTTTGTAAAAGCAAAGCCTGTAAATCAGAAAATGGAACGACGCCGTTCCATTCAATCCAGATTTCGTCGGGAGTATAGACCCGCAAAACTTCCAGTATTTCTTCGACAATCTGCAGGGGCTGCTGCTCTAAGGTTTTTTTGGGAAAAGAAATGAACTGGCAGTTGCGATAGCAGCTTCGGAATTCCTCTTCGCCGGTTTCAAACTGTACTACCAGCATTTTTATGTCCTGCCAGTTATACTTGTTGAGCAGAGTATTCAAAAAAGTAGTCTTCCCGGCGTCCAAAAAACCGGTTACAACATAAACAGGTATCGCCATCTCATTACTCCCCGCCAAAGAGAGCGCACAGCTCCTGCCTGTTTAAATTCCGGCCGATGATACACAGCATATTACCTTTGGCGGCACATTTGGTTACTTTGATATCTCCGGGCAGGTATTGCAGATTCATATACCCCAACGGCCCGCGGACAATACCCTTGGCGCGGAGGATTGTTCCTTTTGCACTTTCCTCCATTTGGGATACCCGGGCCCGCAGCTCCTCCATGCTGAATGTCCGGTTGGTTCGAAGGGTGATGGTGTCGAATATTTCTTCAGCAGCATGGCTATGACCGCAGGCGCAGTTGTGCCCCTGCCCATGGTCATGGTCATGGGCAGGGTGATGCCCTGAGCGGTTGTGGGCGCCGTCGTGATGCCCGCATTGGCAGCCGCAATGTATAGCATCGTGACTTTTCGCAGAAAGGGGTTCATCGCGGCGAGGGCAGAGTATCACATCCCCATGAATTTGGCTCCAGGGCTTTTCATGGATGATGGCGTGAGAATTGAGCTTCCGGATGATTGCCTGAGCGGCAGGTACTTTGTCCGGAAACGCTTCCGTGCGGCTAAGCAAGACGGTATCAGCATTTTGAATCTGATCTTCGAAAAATTCACCGAAGTTGTCAAGATACATCTTGCAGCGCTTTACATCCACAATTGTGATTTTTGCCTGTACTTTAGCAAGGGGCAGGATGCGTGGATCAGAGCAGGCCTTTATGATATCCGACAACTTGCCCACGCCCGACGGCTCTATAATAATTTTATTCGGCTGAAAGCGGTCCAGAAGCTCTTTCATGGCTTTGATAAAATCACCGGAAAGGCTGCAGCAGATGCATCCGGAATTGATCTCCTTTACTTCGATGCCGCCGGATTTCAAGAGGGCAGCATCAACGCTAATGTCGCCAAAATCATTTTCAATCAGAACCACCTTTTCTCTTTGAAAGGCCTCTTTTAGCAGCTTCTGGATCAGCGTGGTTTTCCCCGCCCCCAAAAAACCTGAAATTACATAAATTTCTGCAAGCATAGACAACCCCCTATATTCAATATTTTTTCTTAATGGCAAGCATATCCTATGCTTGCCATTAAGTTATTGCTGGCTGCACTCCCTGCAATAGCCATAAATCTCTAAATTATGGCCCTTTACTTGAAAGCCGTCACCAATCATCTCCGGCAGCGATTGTTCCACCGGGCAGTATTCCATGGGAAACATTTTCTGACAGCCCCAACAGACGGCATAATGCTTATGCTGGGACCGGGTAAGCTCGTAGACCGCCAATTCATGATTCATGATTGTCAGCTTTGTTATGACTCCTTTTTTTATAAACTGTTCAAGGGAACGATAAACTGTTGACAGCGAAGAAGGGGGATTATTCTTTTTTATTTCAGCCCAAATTTCCATGGCGCTTAAGGGTTTTGCCGCATTTTTGAGCACAAAGAGCATCCGCTCCCGGTGCTTTGTTTTTATAATGCCGGCCGGCCAGCTTTCAAGATTCTCATGTATCATTCTTTCAACTCCGATTAAAAGAAAATAAACCGCCCTTATCAGAATGTCCAACTATTTAGTATTGATATGCGGCAGGAGGCAATTAGATGCATATGATTCGCATCCGCATTTATTATATTCTTGCCTCCCATGAAAGTCAATTCGCTGCAAAGGGGCTGCGCCTAAAAAAGAAGGTTGAAGAACTGCAGCTGCAGTTCTTCAACCTTCTTTTATTTATTGAATCTGTTTGCAGACTCCCTTACGGTAATTCAGCTGCTTTTTAATCAAGGCACCGTGGCATACAGCCGGCTGGACGGGGAGATAGGCGTATTGAGGGTCATATCCATGCCGGCTACCCGGTA
This sequence comes from Clostridia bacterium, assembly GCA_018436095.1. Classification (GTDB taxonomy): domain Bacteria; phylum Bacillota; class Peptococcia; order DRI-13; family UBA5745; genus WRMS01. The sequence goes on from JAHDMJ010000008.1 coordinate 280,520, forward strand.
GTAATAGGTCTTGCCGCTTTCCACGGAGGTATCCGTATAGGAATTGGTCTCCAGGCTGCCGGCGGCAGACAGTAAGGTGGAAGCGCCGATTTCAAAATTGGGTTCCTCGGAACGGTAGATCTGATAAATAGCTTGGTTGCCGGGGTTGATCTCATTCCACAGAAGCTGGACGGCGTATTTGGAGCCGTAAGGAATCAAAGCGCCCTCCAGGCGGAGAGAGGTCTGGGAATTACCGAAAGGTGACTCGCCGATGACTGCTTTGGTTTCCGGGGAAGAGCCCAGAACTTCGCCGTTGGTTTTGTCGATGGCCTGCATGTAATAGTAATAGGTGCCGTATTCGGTAGGTGCGAAAGCGTCGGTATAGGTTGCGCTGGTGCTGTTGAGCACGGCGATTCTGGTGGCGGCATTGACAGGGGTGCGGGGCTCCGTAGCCCGGTAAATATGGAAAGTGGTATTGGCGTCGGCCTTAGCGGCATACCAGGAAAGGCTTACGTTAGTGCCTTCATCACCCCTGTCCACATGGCTGTAGAGGCGGAGGGGGGTGGAGCCGTCGCCGGGGATGTCGATAACACCGCCGGGACCGTGAATATTGCAGTACTCCGTGGGTACTTCCAGGGCCGCATCCTGAGGAGCTATATCGCCTACCCAAGGCACTTGCCGCCGCAAGAAGGTCTTCAACTCCGTATGAGGGCAATTGTCCGTCAGCAAAAGTCCGCTGTCGGCGCAAACGGGGGCTTGTACCCAAACGTTTGATTCCTCGGTGGGAACGTAATCGCCATTGAATTTCTCGGAAATCGTAAATTCTTTCGGCGTCAGCTCCGAAGGCAGCAGGCCTGATTTGGCGTCGATAGTGACGGTCCTGATATTTTCCGGGACAGGGAAGTTGGTCACCGGCAGATCCCGGTGGGCCACGGTCATGATTTCTTTCCAGACGGGAGCGCAGTAGGTGCCGCCAAAGACGCCGGGCATTTTCTCGGAGATATCATAGCCCATCCAGACGGCGGCGGCCAGATCGGGGGTAAAGCCGGCGAACCAGGCGTCTACGTTGAGAGAGGTGGTACCGGTTTTACCGGCAGTGGGCCGGTCCAGCCGGGCTCTGGTACCGGTGCCGCTGGATACAGCGGAAACCAGCATATCCGTCATCAGGTAGGCCGTCTGAGGAGACATGGCCACATGGCTTTCTAAAGTATGTTCATAAAGTACGTTGCCTTTATGATCTTCGATGCGGCGGATGGCAAAGGGCTTATTGTAAACGCCCCCATTGGAGAAGGTGGCAAAAGCCGCAGTCAGCTCCAGAGGGGAGACGCCCTTGGTGACGCCGCCTAAGGCAACGGCAGGGCCTAAGTCATTGTAGCTGCCGGATTCTACCAGGCTGGTAATGCCCAGCTTTTTGGCGAAGGCAATACCGTTTTCTACGCCGATTTGCTCGATGAGCTTGACGGCGATAGTGTTAAGAGAGCTTTGGACGGCGGCCCGCAAGGTTACCAGGCCCCGATAGGTATTGTCGCTGTTGACGAACTTCTTTTCTTGAACCATAAAGCCGTCGGGATAATCGTCCAAGACGTTGCCGGGATTCCAGCCCATCTCCAAAGCCGGACCGTAAACCACCACAGGCTTAAAGGATGAGCCGGGCTGGCGCAGGGCGTCGGCGGCCCGGTTGAAGCCCCGGACTTCGTTGATGTTTCTGCCGCCGATCATCATCAGAATCTCACCATTTTTTACATTGGTTACCACCATAGCCGATTGGATGATTTTGCCATCACCTTTGACTTTGGGGAACTTCTCATCGTTGGCATAAATCTCTTCAGCTTTGGCTTGGGTAACCGTGTCCAGAGTGGTGTAAATACGGTAACCGCCGGTATACATACGGATGGCGTTGGACTGGTCGATGCCCAGGATAGTGCAGGCTTCATTGAACGTATAGTCCAGGAAGGACTGGTTGGCAAAATCCCGGTCTTCCACGCTGCTGGTGGCTTTGACTACATTTAAAGGAGCCTCCTTGGCCGCTTTGGCTTCCTCTTCGCTGATGTAGCCCATTTTTACCATTTCATTGAGAACGATGGCCTGGCGGTTTTTGGCCTTCTCCATATTTTTGAAGGGATCAAATACGCCGGGGCCGTTGACCACGCCGGCCAGGAAGGCATATTCGCCGATGCTCAGATCATGGATGTCTTTATTAAAGTAGTTTTGAGCGGCAGTGGCACAGCTGTAGGCCCGCTGGCCGAAATAAACGTTATTTAAGTAGAAGGCCAGAATCTGCTCCTTGGAGTAGACCTTCTCCAGCTCCATGGCGATATAGGCTTCTTGAATTTTGCGCTCGTATTTTTTCTCCTCATTGCCTACTTCCAGAATAACCAGCCGGGCCACCTGCATGGTGATGGTGCTGGCCCCCTGGCCCCGGCTGCCGGAAAGCAGATTGGCCCGGGCAGCCCCCAGGACACGGATGGGATCCACGCCCTTGTGTTGGAAAAAGCGCTGGTCTTCAATGGACACTATAGCCTGCTTCATTCGCAAAGGGATTTCCGTAGGCTCTAAAGGAACCCGGTCTTTTTCGGAATGGAAAACGCCGATCTGCTCGTTGTTGCGGTCATAAACATAAGTGGTCAGTTCGCCGGAAAGTACTGTAAGATCCATATCCGGCATAGAATTAATTACGTTGTAGACGTAACCGCCTACCAAGCCGGCGGCCACAAAACCAAGAATAACGCAAATAAAGAAAATCAGCGAAAGTATCCGGCCGGCGATTTTAACTGGTTTGCGGCGGCCTTTGCCTTTGCTCGCTGCCATAACATATTCCTCCTTAGTGGGATATACACGGAAACCATAGGAATCCATAAATGCTAACTACTAAGCTATTATATCACAAAATATTCAAATGGCTATAGAGTAAAGAGAAGGAGAGTCCATGCTGAGAAGGAAAAAGCTGCAATTCCGGGGTAGCTGGCGGCTGCGGCGGCTGCCGGCAGGTCCGCCGCTGCGGCGGTCCTCATGGAAGTCCGGGGCAATAGGGAAGAGCAAAACAGAGGGGCCCGATAAAGGACCGGGCGGTGGGAAGAGCCGCCGGCGAATAATCCGCTATGCCGCTTTGGTTTTAACCCTGTGGCTGGTTTTTTATAGCATTGCTTTTGTGGATAACAGGATTAGGCCGGCGGTAATGGATATAGCCAGCCTGACGGCTCATCAGATGGCCACGGAAATCATTTATAAAACCATGTACCAGGAGATACTGCCGGAGATCGGTTATCAGGATCTGGTTATCTATCGCCAGGATGAAAGCAGCCAGTTGATTTATCTCAAGGTGGACAGCGTGGCTTTGGGCCGGCTGGTGACGGCCAGCGCCGCCGCCATTAAAGAGCATTTGGCGGATTTGGAGCAAAAGATTATTGAAGTGCCTCTGGGCCAGGCCACGGGGATTTACCTTCTGGCCAATTACGGTCCGGTTTTGAAAATCCCGGTGAAATCTATGGGCGTTGTGGACATAAAAGTAGAGGATAGCTTCCAGCAAGCCGGGATCAATCAGGTCAAGCATACCATATATATGGATATACAAACGGATATACAGGTTGTGCTGCCTTTTATGCCCCATAAGGAAAAGGCAGGCTTGCGGCTGCCTATAGCCGATTCCGTTATTGTGGGCAAGGTGCCGGAGGTCTATTTGTCCCCCGGCAGCGGCTTATTTTCGACGCCGCCGGCTTCCTTCGGGCAGTAATCCTAATATAAGACGAAAATTGGCGATTATTTGTTCCCTCATATGTACAACCGCCGCTTTTCATCATATAATAATTAGGAAGTGGCCGGCAAATAAGCTGTGGGAACGGGGGGAAAACCATAAAGCCTAAGGTGGAACGAGGCCTGTTAGAGATGACATGGCCGATTTTTTTTGAATTGGTTTTACAAATGTTGGTCGGCAATGCCGATCAATTTATGATCAGCCGTTACTCCCAGACAGCAGTGGCCGCCATTGGCAATAGCAATCAGGTTCTCAATGTGCTGCTCTTATCTTTTGGCGTAGTCAACACCGCCACCGTTATCCTGTTTTCCCAATATAAAGGGGCCGGCCAGCGGGAAAAGATGAATCAAGTGGCCAGCTTGGCTTTGCTGACCAATATGATCCTGGGTCTTTTGATCGGCGGGATTTTAGTGGCTGCCAAAGGCCGGATTTTTACTTGGATGCAGGTGCCGGCGGATGCCTTTGACGAGGCCTGCAGATACGTGGATATTGTGGGAAGCTGCCTGGTTTTGCCCGCATTATTCATGACGCTTTCCGCCATATTTCGCAGCAACGGCTGGCTGAAGGAAGCCTTGGGCATCTCCGCTGTGATGAATGTGCTGAATATTACCGGCAATGCCCTGTTGATTCATGGCTTTGGTCCTTTGCCTGCTTTAGGCCTCAGCGGCGTGGCCTACTCCAGCAATTTTGCCCGCTTTGCGGGAATCCTCCTGTTTATTTGGTTTTTGCGCCGCCGCCGGCAGCAGCTGGGGATAGCCGTTGCTTATCTTAACCCCTTTCCCTGGGCCCAGGAAAAGAGGCTTTTGTCTATCGGCCTGCCGGCGGGAGGGGATTCTTTATCCTATACTTCGGCTCAGGTATGCATTTTGCGCATGATCAATACCTTCGGCACACCGGTGGTAGCTGCTGGTATTTATAGTAAGATGTTTGCCAATTTATCCTTTTTATATTCGCTGGCCCTGGCCCAGGCCTCCCAGATTTTGGTGGGCTATCGGATCGGCGCCGGCGAAAAGGACCAGGTGGACAAGCAGGTTACCAAAACGGCAGCCCTTGCCGTCATGATTTCTTGCACTATGTCGGTGATCATGTTTCTCTTATCGGAGCAGCTTTTCGGTTTATTTACGAAGGACCCTCAGGTTATTGCTTTAGGCAGAAAGATTATGCTTATCGATATTCCCCTGGAAGCCGGCCGGGCTGTCAATATGGTGATGGTTCGCTCCCTGCAGGCTGCCGGTGATATCCGTTTTCCCGTTGTTTCCGGTATCCTTTGCGTTTGGCTTGTGGAAGTCACCGGCTGCTATCTCTTTGGAGTAAGGGCCGGCTATGGTCTTGTGGGTATTTGGGCGGTTATGGCCTTTGATGAGGTGTTCCGGGCAGTGATTTATCTTTGGCGCTGGCGGCAAGGTCTGTGGCGGCAGCGCAGCTTAATTTGAGCAGCAGTGGTTTACCATAATCAATGATAGAATAAGCGGAAAGAGGGCGTATAATTTGGACAAGGCTTATGTGAGACAGATTAAAGAGTTTCAGGCGGGCTGCCTTCAGGAGGCGGCGGACAAAGAACTGATTTTGCAGCTTTGCCTCCGGTATCCGGACATCCTGACCAGGGAAAATCTGGTCTGCCATTTGACCAGCTCCGGTTTGATTCTCAATGAAAACTGCGATAAAATACTAATGGTACACCATAATATTTACCGTACCTGGACCTGGACCGGCGGCCATGCCGACGGTGATGAGGATCTGGCGGCCATCGCCCTCAAAGAGGCGGCAGAAGAGACCGGGGTGGGACAAGTTCGTCTATTGTTGCCGGAGATGGCTTCTTTGGACATCATTCCCGTCTATGGCCATATGAAAAAAGACCGTTACGTCAGCGCCCATCTTCATCTTAACGCCGCTTATGTTTTACAGGCCTCTGAAGATGAGGCCTTATCCATATGCCGGGAAGAAAACAGCGGTGTAGCTTGGGTACCTTTAGCGGAAGCGCCGGCCCGTTCCGGTGAGCCGGAGTTAATCAGGATTTATGATAAAATGCTTAAACGGACAGGAGTTAAGTTTTAATTCAAGGAGCGGTACCTTTGACAACAGAATCACAGTTTCCCCGCATTGGCATGCGGAATATTAAAACGGGTATATCGGCTGCCCTTTGCGCCCTCATTTATGAATTGGGGGACAGGAATGCTACTTTTGCCTGCATCGGCGCAGTCTTCGGCATGGACAGCAACCTGCAGCGGTCCTTGTATACCGGCGGCAACCGCCTGATCGGCACGGTCATCGGCGGCTTTCTCGGCATGCTCCTTTTTTACCTTCACCATACGCAGTCCAGTCTAAGCATTCCTTTTCATCTGCCTCTGCCTTTGTTTTTGCTGGCGGGCGTCACTCTGCTGATTTTTCTTTGCCAGCTTTTGCACGTTACCGGCAGCATCCAGGCCGGTGCTGTGGTCTTTTTTATTGTTATGCTGAATACGCCGGAAAACGAATACGTCAGTTATGCCATCAACCGCATGATCGATACGGGCTTCGGCGTACTGATGTCTATATTAATCAATGATCTTCTGTCTGTGGAAGTCCTGGAGAAACTTATCCACCGCTGGGAGAAAGGCCATAGCAAGCAGATAAAACACATGAAAAAAGCCAACGGCTTTGACCGTTGGCTGGAAAGCTATCGTCACATACCTGAACCAATGCTTTGGGATCACCATCACGGCAGGAAGGACGAGGGAAATAAGGATAACTAGCCCTGCTTCAAGGGGTACACCAGACGCAGGCCTTCGTAGCCCTTTTGGGTGGGGAAACAATAGCTGTGAGTAGCACAGGATAAACAGGCATTTTGATCCCGGATCTCCAAAGACCAGTCGGATTGGGGATAGCGCTCATTCATCAAGGCCCACAGGCAAATGGCTTTTTCCAGACCGTCGCCGGTTTTGAAATTCCAGACCTCGTCGGGCTGAGCCAGCCGGGAACCGTCATAGATGGAATCATGATCAAATTTGCGGAGAATTTCATACAAAGCCATAGGCGAGCGGCGGCGGCCGGCTTCCAGACATACGGGGTTGCGCTCTAAGGCCGCTTTGAGAAAGGGCTCCCAGGGAGCTAACTCCATATCCCGGTAAGCCATAAAGGCCAGGTCGGCTACAGGTGAAACGCCCCGCATGGATTGCAGATAATCAATAACTTCCTGGCGGCTGCCCAGATCCCGCAGATCCAGGCCGGGCTGGGACAGCCAGATTTTTTCGTTGCCGGGCAAACGGGGGGTAATCCGGCAGAAGGCTAAAAACTCCTGGCGCAAGAGCTCCGGCACTTCTTCATAAATAGCCTCCAGATCCTTGCGCAACAGAACCCGGTTTGCTAAAGGGGCCTCAGATAATGCCTCCGAAGGCAGCAAAGGGGCCAGTTTGTTTAATGTAGCTTCATTGGCCGTATAATTGCTGCCGGGCTCCAAAGCGTACACGGCTTCGGCAGCGGCATAATAATGACCGCTTTCAAGATTCAGGCGAAATTGAAACTTCTCCTGCCATTGGGGAGCTTGCCGCAGAAAATTAACCAGCAGGTCTTGATTGGGCGGAGAATCCAGGAAGCTGGTAATCTGCTTGCAAAAATGGTCATAGCGATTAGGCGGCAGGGTGGCTTCGGGGTAAAGGGTATGAACGTAACCCTCATTGGTGCAAACGATGGTGACCTGTTCATTTTCCAGAGCCCGCCGGGCTTTGGCCGAAAGCTCCGTACCATTGCACCACATAGCTTTCGTCACCAGCCGCCGGTTATTGGTCAAAACCCCGTCTTTCATATCAATGAAGTTTTGAGAGTGGAGAGGGGTAGCCATCATATACATGTCTTCCAGAGGAATGCCGGCTAAGACATAGAGAGCGGCATAATAAAGCACGGAGAAGGAAACGCATTCGCCGGCGCCTCTGTCATGGCCTTCCTTGCGGTAAAAGGCAGCCATGGCTTCCAAAGTCTCTGTTTTCCAATACGGAATCACATTGGAATGGTATTTGTCCAGGCCAAAATGGCGGCGGATATCGATATCGAAATAATATTTATCCCCTTCGTAACCAAAAAGGGCGTTGCTTTGGGACAAGGCTTTCTCATCCACAAAAGAGCTGAATCTGGCTAATTCTTTTTCTTTGGTGGTAAGACCCCAGGTATCCAGGTCCAGGTTGAAGGCAAAACGGTCGATGATGAACTGCTTTACCCGCAGTACCTTGCGGTAGGGGGAAAGCTTTTCCATACCTTCAAACCAGGGATCCTCCCGCCAGGACCAGATCATGGGAGACATGATATTGGCTAAAGCCAAAGCAATAATCAGATCGGGGAAAATAAAGACTTCCATGTCCGACAGGCTAACGGCAGAAGAATATTTTTCTAAATCCGCAGGGGTAAAGGCCGATAAAGGTAAAGGCTCGATTTCCTTACGGTTTTTTTTGCTGCTGCAGGGGCAGCCGTTACTGCTTGCACTCATAAAGGACCTCGTTTCTGGATAATTCTCTTTTCATATTGAATTGGTAGATATTAATTATACACAGTTCTCTGTATAATGCAATGTTTTAGGTATAAAAAATGTTAAAATTGTCCACCCTATTAATAATTCTTTTTAAATATGGGGTGGAATCATGAAACGATATTTAAGGCTAACTCTGTTTTTTTGCGGCCTTTTTCTACTTAGCTTTGGCTTTGCCGCCTATACAAACCAATTGGGCCCGCCTTTGCCTTACTATCGGGAAGAGACCCAGGCCGGCGTCCCGATAAAGCCGGCGGTGGTGGAAGAAGGCACCATTGTGGATATCCAGGAAAGCTACAGTTTTTGCCGGCAAAGCGGCTTTAGCTGTGCCGACAGGCGGCCTTTGACGGGAGCGCCCCGGCAAGCCTTAAACGGCAAGGGCAGCGAAGAGATTTCCTTATTATATAGCAGCGCCGAGGGCTGGCAGGTGCAATGGGAAGACGGCGGGGCCGAGCTGCTAATTTGGCGGACGAAAGAAGGCTTCTGTCCGGAGCACACCGGATACTGGCATTTTGAAGAAGGCGACAGGGGCAATATTGAGGTTTACCAAGGTCCTGCCGGCAGCGGCAAGTTGGGTGAGCTGACTCTTTCCACAACCATTAAAGTAAATTCTTTGCCGGAGGCTTATCAGGAAAAGGTACGCAACGGTAGCTGGCAGTTTCAAAACCGGGATGACCTGCAAAATGTCATCGACAGCCTGGACAGTTAGCTGGCAGCACTTTGGGAAGAACGTGAGAAGACAGAATCTGAACAAGGGATAAAACCCTCTCAATTAGGAAAGGGCAAGTCGGCAGCAGCGCAGAAAAGCGGGCAGGCTGATTTGCCCTTTTCTAGTATGCCCTGTTTTTGTCTGCCAATGCTTTGGCTCCCATGCGCCTTGCAGAAGATAATCCGGTGAAGTATAATATAAAGATGAAAAAATGAATTGCAGGTATACTTGAGGGAGGAAACAATATGTCAGGTCATTCAAAATGGGCCAATATTAAACATCGCAAGGGCAAACAAGATGCGGTAAAAGGCGTGATGTTCACCAAGCTGGGTAGGGAGATCATCGTGGCGGCCAGAGCCGGCGGCGGCAATCCCGAGGCCAATTTCCGCTTAAAGATAGCTATAGCAAAAGCGAAAGCAGCCAATATGCCTAATGATAATATTAAGAGAGCTATCGAAAAAGGCGCCGGCGGCATGGACGGGGCCAATTATGAGGAGCTGACCTATGAGGGCTACGGTCCCGGCGGCACCGCCGTTATGGTTAAGGCCATGACGGACAACCGCAACCGGACCGCCGGTGAAATCCGCCATATTTTTTCGAAAAATGGCGGCAATATGGGGGAGACAGGCTGCGTCGGCTGGATGTTTAAAGAAAAGGGCGTCCTGACTATTGATAAAGAAGACTGTAAGCAGAGTGTGGACGATCTGATGCTTCTGGCTTTGGACCTGGGGGCCGATGATCTGCAGGAAGAAGAAGACGCCATTGAGATTACTACGCCTCCCGAGGCTTTCCAGGCGGTTAAAGAAGGTATGGAGGCCGCCGGCGTGGTGTTCAGCGACGGCGAAGTGACCATGGTGCCGGAAAACTCCGTAATAGTGACGGATTTAGAGCAGGCCAAATACGTGCTAAGGATGATGGAGGCACTGGAGGATCACGACGATGTGCAAAACACCTTTACGAATTTCGACGTGCCTGATGAGATTGCCGAGAAGCTGGCCTGACCGGCATAATCGGCTCAAAAAGGAGAAACGATGATCGTTTTGGGCATAGATCCCGGCACTGCCATTATGGGCTACGGTGTGGTAAGCTATCAGAATAGTAAGCATAAACCTTTGACTTACGGGGTCTTACGGACAGATAAAGAGGAGAAGACGGAAGACCGGCTAAAAAAGCTTTTTCACGGGATCAACGGGCTTTTAGACGAGTACCGGCCGGATGTGATGGCGGTGGAGGAGTTGTTTTTTAATCGCAATGTAACTACGGCCATTACCGTAGGCCAGGCCAGGGGCGTGGCTTTATTGGCTGCCAGCCTGCGGGGTATACCGGTAGGCGAATACACGCCTTTGCAGGTCAAGCAGGCAGTGGTGGGCTATGGCCGGGCGGAAAAGCAGCAGGTACAGTACATGATTCAGCGTATATTGGGGCTGCAGGAAGTACCAAAACCCGATGATGCGGCGGACGCTTTGGCCATTGCCATTTGCTATTGCCAGTTCGGGGGAAAGAGTAGCTGGCGCAGCAGCAAAGGCTGATGCGGAGCCTGTCCATCGGATGAAAAGCAGATAAGGGAGAGTTTGCATGTTTGAGTTTATTGAGGGTGAGATTGTAGCCAAAGAGCTGCAGCGGCTGGTGGTCAAAACCGGCAGTATCGGCTATAGCCTGCTGGTTTCCAATCAAACCTTGTCCAGCCTGCCGCCGGCAGGGAGCAAGGCCCTGGTATATACTAACCTCCAAGTGCGGGAGGATGATATCAGCCTATATGGCTTTGCCACTAAAGAGGAACGAGCTTTCTTTGAACTGCTGATTCAGGTTTCCGGTGTGGGACCGAAGCTGGCCCTGACTACGCTGTCGGCTTACCCCATCGTCACCTTAAAAAAAGCCATAATCATGGGGGATTTGGCGGCCTTGACCAGCGTTGCCGGCATCGGCAAAAAGACGGCCCAACGGCTGATTTTGGAGCTTAAAGATAAATTGAGCAAGGAAATGCTGCCGGAGTACGAAGGCAGCGAATTAGCGGCGGTTGCCGCCGGCGACGCCGAGGGAATAATCGGTCAGGCTATAGAAGCCTTGGAGGCCTTGGGCTATTCCCGCAGCGAAGTGATGAAAGTCTTTGCCGGCAAGGAAATAGGCGATCTGGATGTGGAAGGCTTGATTAAATTCGGCTTGAAACAGCTAGCCAGATTTTAAACGCAGGCAAAGGAAAATAAGGAGGCTACATGGAGGAGGAACGTCTGGTCAGCCCTGATGCGGGGCGGGATGAAACAGAGGAAGGCAGCATCCGGCCTTTGCGGCTGGCGGACTACATCGGTCAGTCAAAGGTCAAGGAAAACCTGGAGGTCTTTATCACTGCCGCCAGGCAGCGCCGGGACCCTCTTGACCATGTCTTGCTTTATGGCCCCCCGGGCTTGGGCAAGACCACTTTGGCCAATATTATAGCGGCGGAAATGGGGGCTAATTTGCGCAGCACCTCAGGGCCGGCCATTGAGCGGCCAGGGGATTTAGCGGCTATTTTAACGAATCTGGAGCCTATGGATGTACTGTTTATCGATGAGATCCACCGGTTAAACCGCTCGGTGGAAGAGGTCCTTTATCCGGCCATGGAGGACTTCTGTCTGGATATTATGATCGGCAAAGGCCCCAGCGCCAGGACTATCCGTATGGACATACCGCCCTTTACCCTGGTGGGAGCCACTACCAGAGCGGGCAGGCTGTCGGCGCCTTTGCGGGACCGTTTCGGCGTCATCAACCGGCTGGAGTATTATAATGTGGATAGCCTGGTGACGATAGTCACCAGAGCCGCCAGAATCCTCAATATTGATATTGAGCCGGAGGGGGCCAAAGAAATCGGCCGGCGGGCCAGGGGCACCCCCAGAATAGCTAACCGGCTATTAAAGCGGGTCCGGGATTTTGCCCAGGTTACCAATCACAATATGATCGATTACACCACCGCCAAGGAAGCCATGGACCGTCTGGAGGTGGATGAATTAGGGCTGGATGCGGTGGACCGCCATATGCTGTTGACGATCATCCAGAAGTTTGGCGGCGGACCCGTAGGCCTGGATACTCTGGGGGCCTCCATCAGCGAGGAGACGGAGACCATCGAGGATGTTTACGAGCCTTACCTTTTGCAGATGGGGCTTTTGCAGCGGACGACCCGGGGCCGGATGGCCACGGCAGAGGCTTACCAGTATTTGCGGCAGCCCCTGCCCGCCGACAGAGAGGCAAAAATCCTCCAAGGCAGTATTTTTAACGGCGAACAGGATGAGACTCAGGAAGGGAGCAGTGCTTCCCGCCTCAGCATCAGCCAAAAGAGTTTGTTTGAGCAGGAAGGACTATGAGCGAAAATAAGATTTTTTTACATAGCTGCTGCGGCCCCTGTACCATGTACCCTTTAGAGGCTTTGCGGCAGGAGGGCTTTGCGGTACAAGGCTATTTTTACAATCCGAATATTCACCCCTATCGGGAGTTTAAAGCCCGTCTGGATTCCTACCGCCAGATGGCTGCAGTGCAGGATTTGCCTGTGCAGGTAGAAGAAGACTACGGCCTGGCTGTCTTTCTGGAGGAACTGCAGGACAAGGATCTCGGGGTTTATCAGGCGAAATCGGCGGAACGCTGTCAGACCTGTTACCGGCTGCGGTTGGAGAAGGCGGCCCAGGCCTGCCGGCAGGCGGGACTTAAGGTGTTCAGCACCACCCTGCTGGTCAGCCCCTACCAGCAGCATGAAATGATTAAAGAAGCCGGCCGGCAGGCGGCAGCCGCTGCAGGGGTGACCTTCCTATACCGGGATTTCCGGCCTGGCTTCCGGCAGGGACAACAAAAAGCCCGGGCCTTAAACCTGTATATGCAAGGCTACTGCGGCTGTGTCTTCAGCGAATACGAACGTTATGGCAGCAAAGCATGAGTTGGAGGAGAATGAGTTAGTAAAGCATAAGCTTGGGAGGCGTCATGAAAGATAGATTTTTAAAAAAGGGCTTTGCACTGGCAACACTCTTTATATTAACGGCGTTGCTCTTTTCCTTATTAGATATAGGAGGAAGCCGGCAGTTGGAAGCGGCGGTGACTGTGCCCCAGGGAGCCTCTATTGTCCGGGTGGCGGTGGCTCTTAATCAGTCCAGCGCCGTCTTGACGGTGCGGGAAGGCACCTACAGCCTGGGGGATCCCGACAAAGGAATAGAAGCAGGAGCCGCCGGCGCCGGGCAAAGGCTGTCTCTCAGCCCTGCCGGCAGCGGCCTGTCGGTAAGCCAGGAGGGCAATACCGTAAATATTACGGGCAGCCGGCTTTTGCTGACGCCTCAAGGAGAGGGCAGAACCCTGATCAATCACGGCAGCCGTACCTATCGAGGCAGTTTCTTGGTGGAAAACAAGAACGGCACTTTAAACGTCATCAATATTCTAGACGTGGATCTTTATCTTTTGGGTGTGCTGCCTATGGAAATGGGGATGAGCACCGCGCCGCCGGAAGCATTAAAAGCCCAGGCCGTAGTCAGCAGGACTTACGCCCTGCGCAAAAAGTCTGCTAACGGTTCTTATGACCTGGTTTCCGGCACTGCCGATCAATTGTACGGCGGCTATGGCAATGAAAAGTCCTTTACTACGGCGGCAGTGGAGGCCACAAAGGGACAGGCTATATTTTATGACGGCAAAATCATCGAAGCCTTTTTTAGCGCCAATGCCGGAGGCTATACGGAGGATGCGGAAAACGTCTGGAATGAAGCATTGCCTTATGCCAAAGCTGTAGCCTCTCCCTACGACGCTTATGCTTTAGAAATGGCTCAGGATAGTACGGGCTATCCCGGTTATACTTATCGCTGGCAGGTTCGCTATACCATTGCCGAATTGGAAAGCAGAATAACCAAATGGAATCAGGACAACCCCAGCATTCCCATAAATATCGGCAGTTTTCGCCAGCTTAAGGGCTACGCTCTGGCCTATGACCCAAATACGAGAAAGATTACTGACCGCTCAAATAGCTCCGGCCGGATTACTAAGCTGGATATTGTGGGCAGCACCAATACCTTTTCCATGCACCGGGAGACCCTGCGGTCTTTTCTAAGCCTGCGCAGCACTTTGTTTACCATCACGCCGGAAGGCGGCACCACGGTGCTCAACGGCGCCGGATCTGCGGTAATGCTGGGTCAAAGCATCCGGGAATCCCGGGCTGTGGCGGCTTACGGCAAAGCGGCGGAAATCAATCCCGGCAGCAATAGTTTTTATGTGATTACCGCCGAAGGGGTTAAGGAAATGAACAAGGATGAATCCGGCACAGTGACTGCCTATGTTTTTGACGGCAAAGGCTATGGCCACGGCGTGGGCATGAGCCAGTGGGGAGCCATCGGCATGGCTCAGCAGGCCGGCATGACCTATGGACAAATCATTGAGCATTATTATAACCAGGGTAAAAACGACGGCCGTCTGGTGATCAAAACGGTGCAATAAGACGAGGGCACTAAAAGTCGCCCAAGTCAGCCGGATGTACCATTTCTGCAAATTAATGTATAGAAAGGCTTTTATGGATGGAAATTTCCTTATTTGATTACCTGTTGCCTAAAGAATTGATTGCCCAGCACCCTATGGAGCCCAGAGATCATTCCCGGATGCTGGTTTTGCCAAAGGATACAGGCCTGATCCACGACCGTTTTTATCATTTGCCTCAATATTTGCAGCCGGGAGATTTGCTGGTATTTAACCATACCCGGGTATTGCCGGCCCGGCTTTTGGGCTATAAAGAAGGCAGCGGCGGCCAGGCGGAATGTTTTTTACTGCATCAGGCGGCGCCGGGGCTATGGGATTGCCTGGTCAGGCCCGGCCGGCGGCTGCAGCCCGGCACCAGGCTGATTTTTGGCCAGGGAGAGATGAGGGGAACCATAGAAGAGCGCAGGTCAGCAGGCGGCCGGCTGGTCCGTTTTGAGTGGCAGGGTGATTTTGAAGAGGTGCTTAACCAAGTAGGCCAGGTGCCGCTGCCTCCCTATATCCACGAAGACCTGGACGATCCGGAAAGGTACCAGACGGTATATGGAAATAAGGCGGGATCGGCGGCGGCTCCCACAGCGGGCTTGCATTTTACGGAGAATACCTTGGCGGAACTGAAAGCAATGGGCGTGGAGCTGGCGGAAGTATTGCTTCATGTGGGGCTGGGTACATTCCGGCCTGTGGAAGCCCAGAAGATTGAGGACCATAAGATGCATAAAGAGTATTATGAGGTCAGCAAAAAAACGGCGGCAGCAGTGAACCGGGCCAAGTCCGAAGGCCGCCGGGTTATCGCTGTGGGCACCACTGCCGTCAGAACCCTGGAATCCATGGGCCAGACGGGGAATTTGCGGCCGGGCCAGGGCTGGACGGATATTTTTATTTATCCCGGATACCGATTTAAGATTATTGACGGGCTGCTGACTAATTTCCATCTGCCTAAGTCTACGCTGCTGATGCTGGTCAGCGCTTTGGCCGGCAGAGAGCGGGTGTTGGCGGCTTATGAAGAAGCGGTTCGGGAGCAGTACCGGTTTTTCTCTTTTGGCGATTGCATGCTGCTACTATAATAGAAATGGAGAAGCAAAACGTAAATGAAAGTAAAATGGACCTGTTTAAAAAAAGATGAGGGTTCCATGGCCCGGCGGGGCCGCCTGGAAACGCCCCATGGCCCTGTTGAGACGCCGGTATTTATGCCGGTAGGCACCCAGGCTACGGTGAAAGCCATGACGCCGGCAGAGCTGGAGGATATGGGGGCCAGGATTCTGCTGTCCAATACTTATCACCTGTATTTACGGCCCGGCGCCGACCTGGTAGCGGCCCATGGCGGTCTTCATGGCTTTATGCAATGGCAGGGACCGATTTTGACGGACAGCGGCGGTTTTCAGGTTTTCAGTTTGGGCGAACTGCGTAAAATCCGGGAAGAAGGGGTGGAATTCCGCTCTCATATTGACGGCTCAAAACATTTGTTCACACCGGAAAGCGTCATGGATATTGAAGGAAAGCTGGGCGCTGATATTGCCATGGCCTTTGACGAGTGCATCCCTTATCCGGCTACTTACGAATACGCCAAGGCTGCCACGGCCCGTACCGGCCGCTGGGCCGCCCGCTGCAAAGCTGCCCACTGCCGGGAAAACCAAAGCCTTTTTGGCATCGTTCAAGGGGGCATGTACAAAGACCTGCGGGCCCAAAGCGCCGCCGAACTGGTGGAAATGGATTTTCCCGGCTATGGTATCGGCGGTTTAAGCGTAGGAGAAGAAAAACCTTTGATGTATGAGGTTCTGGAGCATACCACGCCGCTTTTGCCTCAGGAAAAACCCCGCTACCTGATGGGAGTGGGTTCTCCCGATTGCCTGGTGGAAGGAGTTTTACGGGGAGTAGATATGTTTGACTGTGTGCTGCCCACCCGGATAGCCCGCAACGGTACCCTGTTTACTTCCCAAGGCAAGCTGGTAATTCGCAACAGCCAGTATAAAGAAGATATGCGGCCTTTGGATGAGCAATGCTCCTGCTATGCCTGCCGCCATTTCAGCCGGGCCTATATCCGCCATTTATTTATCGCCGGAGAGATCCTGGGGGCCAGGCTGGCCACCATTCATAACCTGCATTATCTGGTTTCTTTAATGGCGGAGCTGCGGCTGGCCATCGAAGAAAACCGGTTGGGCCAGACGGCGGCCAGACTGTTAAATGCCTGGGGTTATTAAAATAGGCTTGCATTCTTCGCCGCTACAATGTATTATTTTCTTTGGAGAGTTTTTGTATTATATTTAAGGAGGTTTTTAAATGGGCCAATATGGAAGCCTCATCTGGATCGTCGTTATGGTGGCCATGATGTATTTTCTCATTCTGCGTCCCCAGAAAAAGCAGCAAAAAGAAAGAGCGACGATGATGGATAGCCTGAAGAAGGGAGATCGGGTAGTGACCATCGGCGGTATCCATGGTATCGTCAGAGGGATCAAGGAAGACCGGATTACCTTGGAAATTGCTTCAGAAGTTTATGTCCATTTCGCCAAGTCGGCTATCGGCAGCATTTTACGCAGTGAAACCAAGGCTTCAAAAACACCGGAGCCTGAGGTATTGCCGGACGAAGATATGGCAGATGCTGATTATGTCATTGATCAGGATCAGGACGACGATCAAGAGAATCGTTAAAGGGAAGACTTCCTTAATGACGGCGCGAACCGCCAGGGTTCGCGCTTTTTATTTTGACAAAGCTAATGAACAGCCATATAATATTGCAGTAATACTGTTGCCGGATTTTAATTCGTAAATAGTATAATCCATGATGGAGGAGGACGAGCAATGAAAACCGGAAAGACGGCGGCCGTCATATTGGTCCTGATCCTGACAATAGTCAGCGGTTATTTGGGCATGACCTATTTAGGCAGCTATCTGAAGCTGGGTCTGGATCTAAAAGGCGGCGCTCAAGTCCGGGTGCAGGCCACCACGGATGTAACCCAGGCGGAGATGGATAAAGTTATGTCGATTATGAATCTTCGTATTAATAGTTTGGGAGTAACGGAGCCCACCATACAGCAGGAAGGTAATAACCGGGTACTGATTGAACTGCCGGGGGTTCAGGATCCCGAGGAAGCTATTGCCATGATCGGTAAGACAGCTTATCTGACCTTCCGCACCTTTGATGAGGCAGGCAATCAAACCGTCATTTTAGACGGCAGCCATCTGGCCAGCGCTACAGAAGCTATACAGTCAAGCAATCGTCCCGGGGCGATTAAAACTGACGAATATGTGGTCAGGCTGGAATTTGATGATGAGGGCAAGAAAATCTTTGCCGATACCACCAAAATGCTGGTGGAGTCTTATCCTGAGTTGACTATTGAAGGCGCCCTGTCAAAGGGCGATATGCGGCGCAACATCGCTATTTATTTGGATGAGGAAATGATTTCTTTTCCCTTTGTCAGCACGGCCATTCCTACCGGTGACGCGGTGATTACAGGCTACAGCTCCTTACAGGATGCCCGTCAGCTAGCCTTGCTCCTGCAATCCGGCGCTTTGCCGGTGCCGGTGGAGATTGTAGAGAAAAGGACTATCGGTCCCACCCTGGGCGCTGATTCCATTGAAAAAAGCCAGAAGGCCGGTATAGTAGGTCTTGTTTTGGTAGTGATTTTTATGATAGTGGTGTACAGGCTCCCCGGTGTTATTGCCGGCTTTTCCCTGGTCCTTTATACAGTGCTTCTGATGGCCTCTATGGCTTTAATTAAAGCCACTCTGACCTTGCCGGGCATATTGGGTATTGTGCTGACCATAGGCATGTGTGTGGACTCCAATATCATCATTTACGAACGGCTGAAGGATGAGCTGAGCCGGGGCAAGACTCTGCGGGCTTCGATTAACGCCGGCTTTTCCAGGGCCTTGTGGACGATTATCGACTCAAATGTCACCACGCTGATTGCCGCTGCCGTACTATTCTGGAAAGGCACCGGCAGCATCAAGGGATTTGCCGTTACCTTAAGCCTGGGTATTCTGATCAGCATGTTTACCGCTATCGTTTACACCCGGTTCCTGCTGAAAAATGTGGCTGAGTCTGGTATGTTTACCAATCCCTGGTTATATGGCGGGAAAGGAGCAGGAAAATGAATATCAATTTTTATAAAAACCGTAAGATCTACTATATAATCTCTGCTCTGCTTATCGTCGCCGGTTTGGTTTCACTATTAGCCCAAGGTCTAAACCAAGGCATTGATTTTCAAAGCGGTACTTTGCTGGATTTGAAATTCAGCAGCGAGGCCGTTACTATGGAACAAGTCAGAGATGTGCTGAAAGAAGACGGTCTGGACAACAGCACCATCATCCAGGACGGCGAAGGCACCTATATCATCAAGTCCGTTGAGATAGATGAGGCTACCCAAAATAAGATCCTGGATGCTTTCAAAGAGACGCTGGGTGAATATGAATTAAAGCGCATAGAAAGCGTCGGCCCTATTGTCGGCAAGGAATTGACCCGCAATGGTTTAATTGCCTTGGCTCTGGCCGCAGCCTTGATGCTTGTTTATATTTCCCTGCGTTTCCAGTGGAAATTTGCAGTATCCGCCATCTTGTGCCTGCTCCATGACGTTATCATTATGCTGGGCTTTTTCTCAATCTTCCAGTATGAAGTGGAGAGCTCATTTATCGCTGCGGTATTGACCATTATCGGTTATTCCATCAACAATACCATCGTCGTTTTTGACCGTATTCGCGAGAACATGAAGGTTAACAGCAAAATGAAAGGCAATGAGCTGGTCAATGCCAGTATCAGTCAAACTTTGACCCGCTCCGTCAATATGTCCCTGACCGTGGTCTTGGTGTTGTTATGCCTGATTTTCCTGGGCGGCGAAACCACCCGGGTCTTTGCCATCGCTTTGATTGTAGGCAACGTGGCCGGCTTTTATTCTTCCGTATTTATTTCCGGCAACCTTTGGCTGGAATTTAAGCCCGACGGAATCAAGATAGACTGATCACCGCCTGCATTATAGACGCTAAATGACAAACAAGAAAAATCCGGGATTTGCGGCAGTTCAGCGAATTCCGGATTTTTTTTGTAGAAAATATTTTGCTAAATTGCCAACTTTGTACATATATTCTTCTTGAGAGGTAAGAATAGACCTCAGGAGGTGGCTACATTGAAGACGAACAAAAAAATCAAGGGTCTGGTTTCTATTGCCCTGGCCTTGCTTATCTTTGCTTGCCCTCTGGCAGAGTCTAAGGCTTTGGCTACGGCTCAATTGCCGGTGGAAGTGGAGGCGGAGTCGGCTATCGTTATGGAAGTCAGTACGGGAATGGTGCTCTATGAAAAGGAAATCCAGGAGCGTCATTATCCTGCCAGTACAACGAAGCTGATGACCCTGCTTTTGGCGGTGGAAGCGGTGGAAAGGGGAGAAGCAAGCTGGGAGGACCGGGTAACGGCCAGCGCTTTGGCTGAATCTTACGGCGGTTCCCAGATTTTTTTGGCGGAAGGAGAAATTCTTACTTTAAAAGAGCTGGCTCTGGGAGTAGCTTTAGCTTCCGGCAATGACGCGGCGGTGGCCATAGCCGAATATTTGGCCGGCAGTCACGGCGCTTTTGTGGAGAAAATGAATGAAAGAGCGAAAGAGCTGGGCATGGAAGGCAGTCATTTTGTCAATGCCAATGGTCTGCACGACGAAAACCATTACACTACTGCCTGGGATCTCTGTCTGCTGGCCCGGGAGGCAGTAAAGCATCCCGATCTTTTGGAAATGACGGCTCTTAAACACTATAGGATTAGAGAGCATACCAGCAGGCCTTTCCAATACGACAACAAAAATAAATTGCTTTGGGAATTTGAAGGAGCCAAAGGGCTGAAAACCGGCTGGACTTTGGAAGCCGGCTACTGTCTGGTGGGTTATGCCCAGCGTCAGGGCCTGAGCCTGGTTTCCGTGGTGCTGCAAAGCCCTAAGGCCAAAGGCCATACCAATGATACGAAAACCTTGCTAAACTGGGCCTTTAATACCTATGTCAATTATAAGCCGGCTCCCCAGGAGATTCCTCAAATCATTATTAATGTCAATAAGGGAAAGGTGTCCCAAATTCAAGGGCTTTTGCCGGATCAGTGGGGCATACCGGCGGTGAAGGGCCAGGAAACCATTCTTCATTATACCTGGGAGGGACCGGAACATATTTCAGCCCCTTATGACAATAGCCAGCCCTTAGGCTACCTGCTGGTTGCCAATGACCAGGAGCAATTATTAGTTAAGCTGCCGGTACGCGGCGATCAATCGGTGGAAAGGGCTAACATGGGTTTTATGATGAAAAATATTTTTACAAATTTACTTTCCTGATTTGCAGGATACTGGTAAAATATGGAGAATAAGCATATAATGATGAATAGACAAACTACTAGGAGGTAATGGGATGGCCTTAAAACTAGAATGCCGGAATGATGCGCTGCTGGTCTGGGTCAATGGCGATTTCGACCTGGTATCAGCCGCAGAGTTCCGGCAAAAGGTGGATACGGCTTTGGAGGATCAAAGGCCGAGGCATTTGATTGTCAATATGTCCAGAATGACCTTCATGGATAGCTCCGGCCTTGGTGTGCTCCTGGGGAGACTAAAGCTCATACAAAACCGGAAAGGAAGGATGTTTTTGACCGGCGTACGGCCAGAAGTGCTAAAAGTATTAAATTTGTCAGGGATCATACCTCTTTTGCAGATAACGAAGACAGAGGATGAGGCTATGGCGTTGCTGCGAAAGGGGGCCGTGAAATGAACAGGGACAAGCTTAAAATGAATTCCGTAATGATGACAATGCAGAGCAAAGCAGTAAATGTAGGCTTAGCCCGATCCATGGTGGCGGCCTTGGCCTCCCAGTGCGATGCGGTTACCGTTAACGCTTTAGAGGAGCTGAAGGTGGCCGTATCGGAGGCGGTATCGAATGCCATTATCCATGGGTATGAGAATCAGGAGGACAAGCAGTTGATCCTGCGGGCTGATCTGCTGGAAGACGGCATACTGATTGCCGTAGAAGATGAAGGGGTAGGAATAGCTAATATTGCTCAGGCTATGGAGCCGTCTTATTCCCAGGATCCGGAGCGGATGGGTCTGGGCTTTGCGTTCATGCAGTCGTTCACTGATCGCTTAGAGGTAGAATCCGCTCCCGGCCGGGGCACCACGGTCAGAATGTTTAAATATTTCTGCCAGGGAGATCAGAAAAACGCTTGTCAGGCTTAGGTGGGGATCATGGGCTATACAGAGATGAATTTACCCCGCTATCCCAGGCTCTCCGATGAAGAGATGGTGCATAATCTCAACGCCGCCCGGCAGGGAGATGAAGAGGCCCGAGAACGCCTGATTCAAGGCAACTTGCGTCTGGTTTTTACCATAGCCTCCCGTTTTCAGGGCCGGGGCCCGGAGAGAGAAGACCTTTTTCAAATAGGGGTTATCGGATTGATCAAAGCCATTGATCGCTTTGACCTTTCCTTTGACGTCAAATTTTCTACCTATGCCGTTCCCATGATCCTGGGAGAAATCAAACGTTTCTTGCGGGATGACGGCCCTGTTAAGGTCAGCCGGTCTTATAAAGACAATCTCCGCCTGATCCGCCAGGCCCAAAGCAAGTTGGAAGAGGAACTGGGCCGGGAGCCAACTTTAGCCGAGCTGGAAGAAAAGCTGGACATGCCCAGGGAGGTGTTGATCAATAGCCTGGAGGCCACCAGCCTGCCGGTTTCCCTTTATGAGTCTGTGAATAATGATCAACAGGATCCTTTATACCGCTTGGATCAAATTCGCAGCCAGGATGATGAGGAAAACACTTTCCGCAGGCTGATTCTGGAAGAGGCTCTGGACCAGTTGGCGCCCCGGGAGAAAGAGATCATCAGGATGAGGTTCTTTGAGGACAAAACTCAGGCTCAGGTGGCCGCCAAGTTGGGCTTGTCTCAAGTGCAGATATCCCGCCTGGAGAAAAGCATTTTGGCCCGTTGCCGCGCCTTTTTGAAGGAGTGAGGCGGGTTGTATGCAGTCTCGGCTTAGGGTGTCCACGGCGCTGAGGCCTGGGCTCTCTGTTCAAAAAACGAGGTAGTGCAGCAATATTGAAAGGATATATGCAGATTTTTTGTTAGATATGCGCATATGCAGAACGAATATACCAAATTATGCATATCTGCCCTTTCGCTTAATGCATTATCTCTTTTTTGCTCACTTGATTTTTCCTAAGGAAGGGATGGGTTGCCTTGTCGAACGTCCGCAGCCGTCCAAATTACCTTGATTAATTAAATTCTATCTTCTCAATTTGGCCGGCGAGGAGTGAGTGAGACTAATCTGCCCTGCTTTCGTATAAACTCCGGCAAATAGTGGATACTATATTTAGTATGGATTGAAGACTATTAGCTGGAGGGCGCATCGTATGGCTAAAGATCAAAAAAGTAAATTAGCTCCTGAGGATTTGCAGCAGAAGGAAAAAATCCGGCGGCAGCATCAAGAGGTACTGGCTCAGGAAGCCAAAGCTACCGATGAGGCAGAGAAAGAAAAGCTGCGGAATCAGCGGCTGGCTCTGGAAAAAGATCTATCAGATATCCAGAAAAAGATGCAAAAAACATATTTAGATAACATTAAGGATATGCCCACGCCTGTCCCCTGGTTTAAGAATATGGTGATGGCTTTTGTCATAGGCGGTCTGATCTGTACCTGTTCCCAGGCCTTAAATATGTGGTTCTCCGGCAAAGGCCTGGATGAAAAAATGGCCAATGCCGCTGTTATCAGCATTCTGATCGTCATCACCGGTATTTTAACCGGTATCGGCATTTTTGATGAAATCGGCAGAAGGGCGGGGGCAGGTACCATTGTACCCGTCACCGGTTTTGCCAACTCCATTGTATCCGCCGCTCTGGAGTTTAAGAAGGAAGGCTTTATTTACGGAGTGGGTTATAAACTCTTTACGGTAGCCGGCCCTGTGGTTGTATACGGTACTGTTGTTTCCGCTATTATTGGTATAGTGTATTTTTTCATGGGCGCCAAATAAAAACCAATCAGGATTAACTAAAAAACAGGGTATGCCGTCAAGCTTTTTGCTTGCAGGCATACCCTGTTTTTATTTCGTTTTATTAATATTTTGCTGCTTCTGCCCCGAAACCTGGGTTAGGCAAGGCAGCAGATGGGGCAAGGGTATGGGAATACGCTGCTGCTTCGCGGTAGGAAGGCATACTTCCTGCCCGAAGCTTGAATTTTTCAACCTCCTGGCGCAGTATGGCGGACTGTGCCGACATTTCCTCGCTGGTGGCGGAGTTTTCCTCGGCGGTGGCGGCGTTAGTCTGTACAACGGCGGAAACCTGGTTCAGTCCATCCTTGATTTGCTCGATGGAGATGGTTTGTGCCTTCGAGGACTCTTCGATTTTACTAAATCCCTCGACTACCCGCTGGGTATTTACACCTGTATTCTGCAATTCCTGTGCCGTATGTGAGGTGATTTGTTTTCCACGCTCTACTGTAGCCACGGAGGCTGCAATCAGCTGCGCAGTTTGGCCGGCGGCTTCGGCAGACTTAGCGGCAAGATTACGTACTTCGTCGGCCACAACAGCAAAGCCCTTTCCGGCACTGCCGGCCCGGGCAGCTTCGATGGCGGCGTTCAGTGCGAGAATGTTGGTTTGGAAAGCGATATCCTCAATAACTTTTGTAATGTTTGCAATCTGGCTGGAGGAAGAACTGATTTCTGCCATCGCATCGGAAAGCTGCTGCATATATTCGTTGCTGGTATTCACGCCTGCGGCGGCCTGCTCAATATATCCTGCGGCCACCTCTATAGTAGATAGGTTGGCAGCGGCTTGTTCGGCGATCTGTGTAATCGAGGCGTTCAGTTCCTCCACGGTGGCAGCCTGCTCTGTGGATCCGGAGGCCAGGGCCTGAGCCCCGCTGGAGACCTGGTCTGATCCTGCGGCTACCTGCTCGATGGAGCCCTTGATGCTGGAGAAAGTGGCGTTTAAGTTTTCAGAGATGCGGTTGAGGGAGTCCCTCAACTGCGCAAAGTCGCCGCGATACTCCTGCTGGGTTACGGCGGTGCAGTCGCCCTGGGCCAGATTGGCCAGCAGCTGGGAAATCTCCCCGATGTAGCCGTTTAAGCTCTCAGTGGTCTCGCGGAAAGAGACAGAGAGTGTCTCTATCTCGTCCCGGGTGTTGACCTGAGGCACCGGAGAGGTCAAATCGCCTACGGCCAGGCCACGAATACGTTCCACTAGTTCCACGATGGGCTTCACGATGGGGGTTGCAATACGGAAGGCCACCAGAATTGAAACGGCAACAGCAACAACTATCAGCAGCACCGCAATAGTGAGGGAGGTTCGAAAGCTCTGCAGCAGCTCATCCGGGCTTGCACATACTCCGATAGACCAGCCATCTGTATGCGGAATGGGCATATAGCTGGCTATCAGCTTCTGGCCGCCCATGTTTACCTGCATCATGCTGCTGTTTCCGGCGCGCATGTCCTCGAAAAGCGCGATGAGGGATGGGTCTACATCGTTTTCCTTGGCTTCCTCAAGATAATTAAGCTGCTTGTCTACTATCTCAAGGTTGGGGTGGGCGATGATTTTACCGTTTTTGTCCGCAATCAGACCGTAGCCCTGTTGGCCGATTTTAATACCGTCAACCATGGCGCTGAAGGTACCGCTGTCCAGGGTTGCGAAGGCTACTCCGCGAAAGCCGGGGTGATTGACGGGGGCTGCTACCATCAGCGTTGTATTGCCGGTTCTTGCGTTGGTTAAGGTAGAGGAGACATAGGTTTCACCTGCCATGGCCCGTTGATAATGCTCCCGGGAGCTGACGTCAAAGCCATCTATGGCAATGCCTTTATCATTTGCGAACATAAGGGCCGCAAAATCATAGCGCTTGGCCACTTCCTCAAAACGGGCTTCCAGTTCTGGCACCGTAAGACTGGCGTCGGTCAGGGCCTCGTCACTGGCAATGGCCTCAATTCGAGTCTTGAAAATTTGAATAGCATATTCAACCGACTGTGCATAAGCGTTTCTGTTTTCTTCCAGGCGAATCTGCATATTCGTTGTGGCATCGCGGTACAGCAGCAGCGCATTGACTGCCCCTATCGTCACGCTTATGGCCACGGAAAGACCAATGATGGCAATTAGAAAGGTTCGCTTGAGAGAACGTCTTTTGGAATGCGCCACACCGCTATGCTGAGGTTCTGTCTGTCTCATATAATCTCCTCTTTCATAATATACTTTTTCATAACATACTTTTTCATAATATTATAACTTTCTTATCAGAAAATTGCAACTTTTATTAAGCTTATCATGGCGCTTCTGTGGTGGCGGGTAATCATGACCAGTCAGTGTCCCAGGAAAATTTAAAAATTCCGTGGGATTTTTAAAATACTCCTGTATAGTAGAATAAGGGGGAGGTGAGGGCGTGCAGGATAAGATTGTCGAGATGATTAAAGAGCAAGAGGAAAAAGGGATAGAGCTTTTGCAGCAGCATTATTCGGGAATGATGCACTATATTGTGGGCCATATTCTGCCGAACCCCAAAGATATAGAAGAATGCATCAGTGATATCTGTATGAAGGTCTGGCATTCTATAGAGAGTTATGCTCCGGAAAAGGGTAAATTCTCTACATGGCTCACCGCCATATCCCGCAATACCGCTCTCAATTATCAAAAGCGGGGCCTCAGAGAGCATGAAGAGCTAAAAGAAGAATCAATCCATACTCCTTCCCTGGAGGATGACATTCTGCGGCGGGAACAGGCTGAAGCTCTGAAACGGGCTATTTTGACCCTGTCGCCTGAAGAGCAGCATATTTTTTATCGTAAGTATTATTACCTGCAGCAGACTGCTCAAATTGCTGCAGAGCTTGGAATGACCCAGCGCAGTATAGAGGGCAAGCTATACCGCCTGCGCAAAAAGCTGCAAAAGGAATTGGGAGGTGATTTTAGATGAGCGAAAAAGAGCTTCATTTCGACCGCCAAATGATTGAAGGACTCAGCGAAGCAGCGCCTCCGGATGAAGAGATCCGTAAGACGAATCCCTGGAGTATACCTCTGGACCGGATTATCGGCGGCTTGATCCTGACAACGCTGCATCTGAATTTCTTCTATTTGCAATACATTTTGCCTACTATAGGCACAGTAATGATTTTCCTTGGCTTTCGCAGCTTAAGGAATGAAAACAGCTATTTTAAAATGCTATGGATATTTTCGATAATTAAGTTGCTTGTGCAGTTAGCCAGCCTGATTTGGCTGTCTACTCCTTTGCATTTATTAAATTATTCTGAGCTGGCCGCAGGCTTGATTATGCAGGGTTTTCAAATAGCAATGTTTCTCCTTTTTCATGGGGCCTTGAAGGTAACCTTCAAAAAAGCAGGCAAATTGATGACGGATACCCCCTTGATTTGGGCCGCTTTATGGACGGCAGCAATATTCTTTATTGCCTTATCCCCCCTTGCCCGAAGTTGGCTGGTGGCTATACCTATGATCGCCTGCTATATTTTTATTATCAGGCTGTTGTACCGCATAGAAGGCCAGTTGGAGGATACGGGATATCTTCTGGCAAATGCACCGGTGAGGATTAGCAGCGGGGCCTTTGGAAAAGCTTATTGCCTTACCGCCTTAGTCCTTGTTCTTGCTTGTAATGGGTTTTACAATCACCTAAGCTTGGAACCCCAAGAATATCATCCGCCGCAAATTACGGAGTCAAGGCGGCGGCTGCTTGATCTGGATTTTCCGGCGGAGGCTTTGGAGCATCTTGCCGACGAAGATATGATATTACTAAGCGAAGCCGTACATGTTGAGGCTTTCAGCAAGCTCTTGATGTTTGATCCAAAGAAAATTGAGCACCGGGAGGGCAATGAAGGCCATATCTTTATTACCCATACTTATGAGCCGGGGCAAAAAAACCTGGAGGTTACCACAATCTATGCCGAAATGCCGGAAAAGCAGATGTATGTTATGCAATATTTTAGCTGGCAGGGAGGGAAGCCGGTTTGGCAGGACGGTTTTCTGATCTCAGGCGGAACGGAAGACGAGGATAAGGAGATTGTCGGCAGCGGGCTGTTTTATAGTAAAAAAGGTATAAAGTATATGGCGGATTTTCCCCGCCTTACTTGTGAGCCGGTGATCCGGGAAACAATGTTTGGCAGCTACCGCTCCACTCCCATCACAGCGGCTTTAAGCTACCCCTTTGGCGCCGCGGATCAGAGGGGGTATGTGCTTTACCGCTATAACGTCATAGCCGACAGCGATGTTTACTCCGCTTATTCTTTGTTTAGCTACATTCACCGCACACATCCATTAGGGATTCCCTATGCCAGGACGGAGGACTTAATCCTGCAGGGGGCTTATGTTTTTGAAGACAGATTGCAACAGCACTATACAAATTATGAGTCTTTGGCTGTAAAGAGGATGGAAAACCCTAGTTAATTCTAAGAGGATTATAAACTTTAACAAAGCAAAAGCAAGTCACCTCATTTTTGGTGACTTGCTTTTGCTTCTTCTTTGTAGTTGTCTTTTACTTGCCGAAGGTGCTCTCTAGCATAGTGCTCGGCAGTGCCGGCATCTCGATTACGGATTGCTTCAAAAACCTTTGTGTGCATTGAAAAAGAATGCATAGGAGCCAATGAATGTTTTTTTAAAAGCTCGGTAACAGGTGGATTGGTCGTTTGTAATAATTCTGTATACATATGGTGTAAAAAGACGTTTTGACAATTAGTAGCAATAAATGCATGGAATTGAGAATCCAAATCATAGAACAAATTCAAGTCTTGAGCCTCCAAAGCCTGTTTTTGATTCTCTAATATAACAGATAATTTTTGGATGTCTTCAGAACTAATATTTTCAGCACATTGTCCAGAAATGAAGCCCTCTAACAACATGCGTGCATCCAGTAGCTGGTATATTAGCTTTTCATCATCCAGAATAGAAGGAAGCAAAGGATATGCCCATTTCGAAGGATCACCACATATGATCCTTGTGCCAATTTTGGGGCGACTGGTGACTGCGCCGATCCTTTCCATGATTTGCAACGCTTCTCGCAGCGACAACCGGCTCACACCTAAACTCTTAGCATATTCGCTGAGATTGGGAAGCTTATCACCCTCCTTCAGCTCACCGCTGGCAAGCTTACTTTTAAAATCATCAATAATTATTTCAGACATTTTTTTCTGCCTAATAGCCGCCATATCATCAATCCTTTATCAAAATTTAAAATAAAAGTACAAAAGTACAATAATACGATCATTATACTATAACGCAAAAGAAAAGGTCAATCAAGTATGCAAAATTAAGAACTTCTATACAAAAATTAAAAGATTTGTCTAAAAAATAGTTAATTAAAACTGAAAAGTAATTGACAAACACAAAGCACAAAGGTATTATGATAATATGATCAGATCATTAGAAGCGGATAATACCATAATTGAATGATTTTATGAACTGAGGTGATGTTGCGAGCAAATTATTACTCAGGATCTTATTGCATACAAAAAGGGAGGAAATAACATGAAAAAGAACAGCAAAAGGATGGGTGTGATACTAGTTTTGGTCTTGTGCATTTTCTTGGTCTTAGCGGGTTGTGGAAGCAAGAATAATGCCGCACCTAGTGCTTCGAGCAGTTCAACACCAGATGCTGGGAAGGTAGTTACCGCTAAACTCGCCCATGTGGGGGCACCGGATCACATCTTTGAATTAGGGGCACAGAAATTTTCAGAATTGGTTAAAGAATATACCAACGGTTCATTAGAGATTAAAACTTATCCTGGAGCTTCACTTGGAGGAGACCGAGATACTTTTGAAGGGCTCCAAATGGGCACAATTGAATTCTGTATCCAGGGGCCCATTGATTCTTTCCTTCCTGAGTCATCTATGGTTTCACTTCCTTATATGTTCAAAGATAGTGCAGCAGTTTACAAATATCTTGATAGTGATATCGCAACAGAAATATACAAAGGACTGGAAGATAAGGGGGTCCGTTGTCTGGGGCATATGGAGAACGGTTGGAGACTGATAACATCAAATAGACCAATAAATACTCTTACTGATTTGAAAGGTCTGAAAATTAGAACACCTGAAAGTCCAGTGTGGACAGACACTTTTAAAGCGCTGGGTGCTAATCCGGTTCCAGTAGCGTTTAATGAATTATATAGCGCAATGCAGCAAGGAGTAGTTGATGGGCAAGAGAATCCTACCGCACATATTAAGACGCAAAGATTCTACGAGGTTCAGGAGTACCTTACCATTTCACGTCATATGTATCTTGATGCACCACTTTGCGTAAGTGAAAAATTCTGGTTGACCCTTACACCGGAACAACAGGATGCTTGCAATAAGGCCGCAAAAGAAGCTGTCGATTATCAGCGTCAGGTTGCAACATCCCGTGAAGCGGAAGAAATTAACTATTTAAAGGAACAGGGTATGATTATAACTGAACCTGAACTTTCCGTATTTCAAGATGTTACTGAATCAGTTCGTAAAGCCTGGGCAGATAAATATGGACAGGATAAATATGATGCTATTGTGGCTTTGATTAAATGATTTTTGTATAGGGAAATAAGGTGCGGTTAATTCTGCACCTTATTTTATAAAAAATGAGAGGCGGTGTATTGATGTATAAGAAAATGATTAGAAATCTGGAACATATTTCAGGTTGTCTATTCTTAATAATGATAATAATGGTGCTTTACCAAGTATTTATGCGAAAAATAGTAAATGCATCTCCTAACTGGACGGAAGAATTAGCTCGCTATGCAATGATTTGGAGCATCCTTATTGCATCTCCTGTACTTATTGCGACTAAAGAGCATATCATGCTTGATTATTTCCTTGAAAAACTTCCATCCAATTGGAAAAAGGTATTTGTAGCTTTCTCCAGCCTTCTGATTTTTGTACTATTGGGTTGCTTTACTGTTGGGGGCTTTGGGATAATGCGCACGAGTATGGCGCTAACTCAGACTTCTCCGGGTATGCAGATTCCCATGTGGATAACTTACATAATATTGCCTTTATCCGGAATTATGATGATCATTGCGCAAATTGTCGCACTGCTAGAGATAAAAGAGATAGACAAAAATGTCAAGGAGAATGATAGATAATTTATTGCCCTGATCTAAAAGTAAAGGACTGATAATTTATGTCTATTGGATTGATGCTGCTATTATTTGTTGTGTTTTTGCTGCTCGGCGTCCCTGTGGCTTTCACCATTGGCTTTACTTCGCTGCTGGCCATCATATCTCAAGGTTTTCCGATTGGTTTGATTTCTCAGAGAATGTTCGTGGGGCTTGATAGTTTTCCGCTGATGGCCTTACCAATGTTTATCTTAGCAGGCAATCTTATGGGCGGCGGCGGCATAACCCGAAGGTTATGGCAATTTTCCCGCAGTGCTCTTGGTAATGTTCCTGGGGGCTCTGGTCATGTAAGTGTTGTCAGCAGCATGATATTTGCGGCAATGAGCGGGTCTGCATTAGCCACGGTAGGCGGATTGGGGAAAATGCAAATCGAGGGTATGGTAGAGGATGGATTCAAAACGGAAGATGCAGCGGCAATCTCTGCAGCGGCATCCACCATAGGTCCAATAATTCCGCCTAGTATAGTTTTTGTACTTTATGGTGTTTTGGCAGGTGTGTCAGTCGGCAAGCTATTTATTGCCGGTGTTGTACCAGGTGTTCTGATGGGAGCAGCTCTGATGGCTTATGTTGCATTTCTCGCTGGCCGTCACCCGGAGCAATATATTCGTCGGCCCCAGGTTAGAGGCAAGGCGCTTTTTATGGCGTTCCTGAGTGCGGTGCCTTCGTTTATGACGCCAGTCATTATTATTGGAGGAATACTTTTCGGTATATTCACACCTACTGAAGCAGCTTCTGTCGCAGGATTTTACGCATTCATTCTTGGGTTGATTTATAAGGAATTTACGTTGAAATCACTATGGAGGATTCTTATCGACACGGCTAAGACCTCGGCAAGTATTATGCTTATCATTGGTTTTGCCAATGCATTTTCTTGGCTACTGACTTCTTTAGGCGCTGAACAATTATTTCTGAATTTTATTACTAGTTTTAGCAGTTCAAAGATAGTGGTTTTGATACTTTTAAACGTAGCTCTTCTCATTGTCGGGTGCTTTGTTGAAACGAATTCCGCAGTTATCCTGCTTACCCCAATTCTTGTGCCGACGATGACAGCGTTAGGTGTGGATCCGGTACATTTAGGCATTATCATATCGGTCAACCTGCTCATAGGTATTTTGACACCACCCATGGGTATAGCGCTATATATTGTACAGGGCATATGTCATGCTCCTTTCGAAAAAATTGTACATGCTGTTCTTGCACCGATTATATGTCTCCTTGTGGTTCAACTGCTGGTAACGTATATCCCATGGATTTCCCTAGCCTTGCCCGCATTGATTAAATAGTTAATACCATTGATGGAAGAAAACATGAAGGGAGGTGGGATTATATGAAATACGGATTGTGTACCGACATGGCTAATTATGAACAACTCTGCAAAATCGGCTATGATTATATTGAGCTGGCAGGTACTGAGGTATTAAAGGTAACGAATTTAGCTTTGCAAGAGTTGAGACGAAAAATACAAGACTCAGGTGTACCTTGTATCGGATTTAACAGCTATTGCGATGGGTCCTTGCCGATTGTGGGAGATGGCTATAGAAGTGAAGCGACAGCAACTTATGCAGAAGTAATTTGTGAAAAAGCTGCTTTTTTAGGTGCAGGAGTTTTGGGAATTGGCTCTCCAGCGGCGAGGAAGCTACCCCGTGGGTATGACTTGAAACGGGCGGATGCACAAGCAGAGGAGTTCCTTCGCATCACGGCTGAAATTGCAAAGCCTTATGGTATTACAATTCTTTTTGAATCACTATGTACAAAAATGTGTGATTATATGGTACACACACAGGAAGCCCTTGCCTTAGTAAAACGGCTGCAAGATGTTGGAAATATAGCTATGGTCCTTGACTTCTATCAGATGAGTATGATGAACGAGGATATAACTGATATTAAATATGTAATGCCCTATGTCCGTCACCTGCATATCAACGGGTTTGACGGTATTGGAAATAGAATATATTTATTCGAAGATCAGCTTGCCTATTTTTCCTTGGCAATTTTAAGTGCCAAAGGATGTGGCTATGATTCAACAATCAGTATAGAGGCAGGCACCACAAATTTTCAGGAGGATGCAATGCGCTCACTAAAAATATTAAAATACTGTGATGGTATTCGTATTTAACATGGGGTATCAGCATGAAAATGCAATTTATAAAAAATATTAAGGAGGAATCACAATGGAAACAAGAGTTAAGTATGCGTCAACTATCACCGGGAAGAAGGTTTTAGGCCGAATCTTACCCGGAAGTGATGTTATCGAAGGCATCGAGAAAATCTGCATTGATAACGATATTAAGAATGGTTGGGTTGATTGCATTGGCAGCCTGAGAGAAACGAATTTCTTTATTCTAACTAAACAACCACAAACCAAGGCCGGTGCGGCATATGGTGATCCCCTGCATAAAGATTTTCCTGTAGAGCTGATTGCAGGTCAAGGTTTATTAGTTGATGGTGGTGCGCATGTTCATGCAATTATGTGCGGTGATGATGGTGTATGCTTCGGCGGACATCTGATCAAGGGTGGTAGTCCTGTTTTGGTTACCTGCGAAGTTTCTATTACGGAAGCCGTCAATCTAAACTGTGCCCGTGGCGATGACGGAGAAGTCGATGGTATGCAGTTTTTCCCCGCAGGTAAATAAATTTTTTTGAATTAATAATAGTCATATCATCAGATTAAAGGAGAGGTTAATTATGAAAGTTGGTTTTATTGGGCTGGGCATTATGGGTAAACCAATGGCAAAAAACCTGATAAAAGCAGGCTATGAAGTTTATGCATATGACATAATTGGTGCGAATGTTCAGGATTTAGGAAAAGCTGGCGCTGTTGAGTGCAAATCTATTCATCAAGTGGTAAAAGCCTGTACAACAATAATTACTATGTTGCCTAACAGCCCTCATGTGAAATCAGCAATCCTTGGTGATGGCGGTATTGCTGAAGTCGCTGAAAAAGGCACATTGATAATTGACATGAGCTCTATTGCACCTGATATATCTAAAGAGATTGATTCAGAGTTGAAAAAAAAGGGGATTCGTATGATTGATGCTCCGGTGTCGGGTGGTGAAGGAGGAGCAATTGCAGCTACGCTGTCTATTATGGTTGGCGGAGCAGATGAAGATTATGCAGAGGCAAAACCTTTGTTCGAGGTTCTGGGCAACGGCGGAAATTTAGTCGGGCCTATTGGCTCAGGAAATGTATGCAAATTAGCAAATCAAATCATGGTTGCCGCAAACCTTGCTGGTGGTGCTGAGGCGTTAAATCTGGCAGAAATGGCTGGTGCAGATGTTGAGAAGGTATTTAATGCGATTAAGGACGGATTTGCTGGGTCTAACGCAATGAACGCTAGAGGTCCGAAAATGCTTAAGGAAGACTATGCACCTGGATTCCGGATTGATCTACATTGGAAGGATCTTAATAATGTGTTGGAGACTGGCTATTTAACAGGAGCCCCTCTTCCGCTTACCATACAAGTTCAGAATATGTTTAATTATCTTCGTGCAGATGGTGATGGAATGAGCGATCATAGTGCTCTTATAAAGTATTACAAAAAGTAAGGGTTTGAGGGAAAAAGTTTTTAAAAATATAATCGCTCCACCGTATATCTTTACCTCTTTCTAAATACGGCGTGATCCATATAATGGAT
The DNA here is from genome assembly GCA_018436095.1 of Clostridia bacterium. Classification (GTDB taxonomy): domain Bacteria; phylum Bacillota; class Peptococcia; order DRI-13; family UBA5745; genus WRMS01. The sequence goes on from JAHDMJ010000008.1 coordinate 314,617, forward strand.
CACGCCGTCTAAGAAATTTTATAATAATTTATGAGGGGATGATTCTATATGAATAAGGTAGTTATTGCCGGCGCTGGTGTTATGGGAGCCTCATTGGCGCAAGTCTATGGGTTAAGCGGTTACGAAACAATTGTCTATGATGTGATTGAAACAGGTCTGGAAAAAGGGAAACATTTAGTAGATCTAAATCAGGATACGCTGATCAGCGAGGGGATTATTACTCCTGAAGAATCTCAAAAAGCCTATTCTCTCATCAGCTATACATTGGAAAAGGAATGCTTTAAGGATTGTGATCTTGTTGTAGAATGCATTGTAGAACGGTTAGATGTCAAGCGGGATTTTTGGTCTGAGGTTTCTGAAATTGTTCCTTCAACAGCTCTTTTGGCCACCAACACCAGCGGCTTATCTATCACTGATATTGCAGAATCTGTTAAGTTTCCGGAGCGCTTTATCGGACAGCACTGGCTTAATCCACCCCATCTGCTGCCCCTCTGTGAGCTGATTGTTGGTGAAAAAACCAGTGAGGAAACGGTTAAGAAGATGCGCCAGTTGGTGGAAGGCCTTGGTAAAAGTCCTGTAGTGGTTAAGGATATCAATGGTTTCATCATTAATCGTATACAGTTTGCGGTACTTCGCGAAGCATTATATATCGTTGGAACCGGTGCAGCTACATTCGAAGATGTTGATACAGTGCTGAAGGCTGGTATGGGGTTGCGCTATGCAGCTCTTGGGCCCTTTGGAGTTGCTGATTTCGGCGGGCTTGATACTTTTGACCGAATTAATAGCTATCTGAATAAAGATCTTTGCGATGCTAAGGAAGGTAGCAAATTACTTCATGATATGGTTGCAGAAGGCAAATTGGGTGTTAAGAGCGGCGCCGGTTTCTATGATTATTCTGGCGATAAAGCAGATAAAGCTATTACAGAACGGGACAAATTGTATATTCAACTTGCTAAAGTTTTATATTTCAACAAGAAATAAGGAGAGGTGTTCGAAATGAGAAGCGATTTAATGAAAGCCGGTGTACAGCGTATTCCACATAGATCCCTGTTCAAAGCCCTTGGATTGACGGATGAAGAAATATCTCGTCCTATTATCGGAGTTGTCAATGCGCAAAATGAAATCATTCCTGGCCATATGCATTTAGACAACATTGCGCAAGCGGTTAAAGACGGGATCCGAATAGCTGGAGGAACCCCGGTGGAGTTTCCGGTTATTGGTGTATGCGATGGCATAGCAATGAACCATGAAGGCATGTTTTATTCTCTGCCTAGCCGGGAAATTATTGCGGACTCCATCGAAATCATGGCCAATGGCCATCCCTTTGATGCATTGGTTTTCATACCCAACTGCGATAAGATTGTTCCTGGTATGCTGATGGCGGCAATGCGTTTAAATTTGCCTTCGATCTTTATTAGCGGAGGTCCTATGCTGCCTGGCAAAGCAAACGGAGAGGCTGTCGCATTAACAGATGCTTTTGAAGCCCCCGGTGCGTTAGAAACTGGTAAAATGAGCAAGAAGGAAGCGTGTGATATTGAGAATAATGCCTGCCCCGGTTGTGGTTCATGTGCAGGATTGTTTACCGCTAACTCAATGAACTGTATGTGTGAAATACTCGGTATAGCATTGCCTGGCAATGGAACGATCCCCGCTGTTTACTCCGAGAGAATTCGCTTGGCAAAGCATGCGGGTATGCAAATCATGAAGTTGCTGGAAATGAATCTGCGTCCTCATGATATTATTACAAAATCGACTTTTTTAAATGGTTTAGTTGCTGACATGGCCTTGGGATGTTCAACAAACACTATACTGCATTTGCCTGCAATTGCCCATGAAGCCAATATTAAAATTGATTTAAAGGAGGTCAATGCAGCCAGTGAGAGGGTGCCCCATATTGTTAAGTTAAATCCTGCAGGCAAGCATTTCATGGTTGATTTATACGAGGCGGGGGGCCTGCAAGCAGTTCTAAAGAGGCTGGATGAAATGGGTCTGATTGACTCAGCAGTAAAAACAGTTACCGGGAAGACGGTTTTTGAAAATATTGCTAATGCAAAAGTTCTTAATTCTGATGTTATTCGCACAAAGGAAAATGCATATAGCCAGACCGGTGGTCTTGCAGTATTGTGGGGAAATATTTGTCCCGACGGTGCTGTTGTCAAAAAAGGCGCCGTCCTTCCAGAGATGCTTGTACACTCCGGACCTGCAAAGTGTTTTAATAGCGAGGAAGAATGTGTTTCAGGTCTGGTTGCCGGCAAAGTCAAGGCTGGTGATGTTGTTGTTGTTCGCTACGAAGGGCCCAAGGGCGGACCAGGAATGCGTGAAATGCTTACTCCGACTGCAACTTTGGCCGGTATGGGGCTGGATAAATCCTGTGCATTGATTACAGACGGCCGTTTCTCAGGGGTATCGAAGGGGGCTTCAATCGGCCATATTTCCCCTGAAGCTGCATCTGGCGGGCTGCTGGCTTACATCATGGAAGGAGATATCATTGAGATAAATATTCCCGGTCATAAGCTTAACCTGAATATTTCTGATGAAGAAATTGCTAAGAGAAAAGCTGCTATCCAGCCCAGGCCTATCAAAAAGGTTCATGGATATCTGAAACGTTATCGTGCAATGGTAACTTCCGCAAGTGAAGGCGCAATTTTGGATGATACCAATTAGTTGGATTTTGAAGACGAATTGAAATAGCACTATACGAATTATGAGTCTTTGGCGCTAAAGAGGATGGAAGGGAATTAATATAGCAACATATAAGGAGGGGCTGCCCATTAATTAGGCGCCCCTCCTTGATTTGTTTTCTCATAAATGACTATCCCGTTTAGGGCATTGACATGTTTTATGTTTCGTTCTATTATTATGTCATGCGATATATCGTGAGACATAATAATAAGTGAGGGGGATCATATGCCCAACTCAGGAATGCCGATGACGGAAGCAATGTATTACATACTCTTGGCTTTGCTAAATCCCAATCATGGCTATCAATTAATGGCTGCTATTGAGCAAGTATCAAAGGGGCGTATCAGAATGGGGCCGGGAACACTGTATGGCGTTCTTACCAGGCTGCAAAAGGATCAACTCATTGAAATATTGCAGGATGACGGTCGGCGAAAGACTTATGCCATCACGGAAGAGGGTAAAGCAGCCCTTAATGGGGAATATAAAAGGCTGCAGCAGATGATTGAGGATGGAAAAATCCTGGAGGAGAAACGATAAATGGGCAAATTAGTAAAAAGACTAATGCTTGACGATATTTATGCCATCGGCCGCAACGAAAACTGGTTTTCGGCGATGGCCAAAAAAGGCTTGCATTTAAGAAAATTCGGAACTCTGTTTGTTTATTTTGAAAAGGAAGAGCCCAGGGAAACAAAATATCGAATCGATTATATAAAGGGCAAGCCTTCGCCGGAACAATTGGAGGTTTATGGTGATTGCGGCTGGGATTTTGTCGCAAATAACGGCGATTTTTCCATTTTTTCGGCCCCTGAGAATTCCTGCGTCGCCGAGCTGCACACCGATACGATTGAGCAAGGCTTTTCATTGTCGGAGTTAAATAAACGGCTCAGAAAAAATCTAATTATCATATCCATTGGCATGGTTTTGTTTTTGGGGATGATGGCCAGCATTTATACCTTTAATGATGAACCCTTCTTGTTCATGATAAAAGGGCAGTTTGTCCAGCAAATGCTTCTCGTAATTATTGAACTCTACGTCTTTTATACAGTGACACACAACTATATATTGGTTCGCCGGCTTAGAGAATCCCTATTGCAAGGGCAGGAAATTAACCATCATGAGGATTATCGAAGAGCCAGGCTGCTGGGCGGTATATTGGCCGCTATATATTTACCCCTTGCCTTATCTACCGTTTTTATCCCCTTCATCGATATTGCCAGAAGCAAGGATTATACGCTGCCGGAAGGAACTGCTAATCTGCCGGTTATACGGCTTGGGGAAATAGAAAAACATCCTGGTCTTATACGCAAAACAGGTTATCGGGACAATAATGTGGATTGGGAAAATCGGGTCAGCTCTGACTGGAGCCTGTTATCCCCTGTTCAGTACGAGATAGATGAACACGGCATTATCGAAGATGAAATGTGGGACGATCAAAGCGGCATATATTCGCCTAGCATAACCACCCGGTATTATCAGCTGACTTTTGGCGGCCTGGCGGAAAATCTGACTTCTGATCTCATCCACCGCTATATTTATCGCGAGGATGTTGATATCCGGGAAATTAACTATCCCGGACTGGATAAAGCTTATATTGCTGAGGAGGGTACCCGGAAACATATATTTGCTTATGCGGATAATCAAGTGATCCATATTACTTACTATGGCAAGGAGAACATCGAGAATATTGTGCCTTTGATTCCTCAACGGCTGCGTTATCAGCAAGAGGCCAAAGAAGGATAGGGTAACGGGAACCTTTTGTTCATCTGTGGAGTCTAAGCAATAAAGAAACCTTAAAGATGAAGGGGGAGCTGCCAATGAAGAGAGCTGTCTTGATTTTTCTGGCGACGTTAACTATACTGACTCTTGTTGCTTGCTCGCAGTCTATTTCCTGCCCGCCCGGGCCTGAAACCCAGGGGAAGGATGATCCTAATGTTTCTGAGGCAATTTTGACCGCAAAGGTTATAGATATCAATGGTTCATCAATCTTGCTGGCCAATATGGCGGAAGATGCGGGGCCGGCAGATATCTACCGGCTTGGCGGTGATGGAATAGAGGTTATTGCAGAGGATGGAACCCAATTAGGTATCGAAGCATTAGAGCAAGGAATGCTGGTGGATGTGGCTTTCGACGGCAGGGTGCAGGAAAGCTTTCCTATGGGCCTTGGCGGCATAAAGGGCGTCCATATTAAAGGCCGGGGCGACGATATCACCGGCCTTTACAGGAGGGTGATCGACGACTTATACAAAGTTGATCCCGGCTTGAATAGCAATATCAGCATTTTGGCTTTTGACTTCACCAAAGTCTCCAATTTGACGGAAGCAGAAAAAGCAGCGCTGCTTCATTTGCTTAGGGAAACCTATAGCGAGGAGATCATGGCGGCAACCTATTCAGAGCTAAGTGAGCAAGGGTATATCGACAAGGATAAGCTGTATTTTGAAAAAGGCCTATTGTTCAACATTGAAGACACAGCTATATCCGGTGATGAACTCACCTTTAATGCAGGGAAATGGCGCAGCGGCCTCGGGGCCTATTTCTTCCACGAATGCACGGCCATAAAATCTGAGGGAGCCTGGACCTACACCATTGGCGCTGAAATGATATCCTAAAGATTTAGCAGCAAGGTCATGGCATGAAATATTAAACCGGCACCGATAATACCCATCAACGTAGGGGCCAAAATATTAGCACATTTCGCAATTTGAGTTTTAATCACCAGATAAAGGCGATCAAATTTATCCTGAGCCTTGATATAGACAAAATATAAAATTATTAAAGGCAGGGTATAGATCGTATTGTAAAGGACAAGTATAAATGATAATTGTAAAAATGAGAGCTGATAATTTAGGAGGATAGCCAAAAAAGCAAAGTAAGGCAGGGCGGTCGTCAGTTCGGAAAGTGTTGCGCCTACTCCTAAAGTTATTAAGGCAAGGGGAGATACGGATTTTATTTTGCTTACAGCTTCTTCTTCATCATTTTTATTGATTTTTTCACCGGATTCTATAGATTGAATCCGGTTTTTTAATTGGCTAACTTTATTGTTATGAATTAAAAAGAAGACGCTGCTGCAAAAAGTGATGCCAAGTATTAATTCGGCAATAAATAGAAGTTGTCCATAGCTTTCTAGAATTCTGTTAAAGAAGTTGGCAATAAAAGCGGCCAGTCCGAAATATACCAAAAAGCCGCCGATTAAATTGACGACGCCTGTTGGTAGAATAAAATACCATATATGTTTTGGCTTTTTAACCATGCCCTGCAAAACAAATTGTTGAGTTATAGCAAAGGGATTAAGGCTGTCCGCAGCGCTTGCTAAAATTGTTGGCAATAATAGTCCCCACATTTTATTTTCCTCCTTTTTTGAGCAAAAAAAGAAGCCAGGGAGATATCGTTAAATAACTCCTAGGCTTTTATCCTACCGTGTACATAGTCTTATAAGACTATGGGTTTTCTCTCGGACCAGACCAACAGTTCTTGTTGCGGAACCCTAGAAAACTAAAAGGTTATTAAATTATTAGGTAGTATATCAACGTATTCAGATAATGTCAAGGTTATGGTAAATACAATTAAATCTAGGTTAGAAACTGATATTTGTTATTAATTGCTATGGCACAAATTTCTCATCCCGATGCTTATGTCATTGTAAGTAGATTCGGAGGATAAAACAATCAGATAGTCTCCTGCTTTGATTTCGGTATTGCCGCCAGGTACTATATCTCTATCTCCTCTTCGTATGCTGACAATTAAAACCCCTTGAGGCCATTTCACTTCACTTATCCGTTTGCTCGAAACCGAACATCCAAATTCAACGGGGATCTCAAGCAGGCTGCCGGCCTTATCATTTTTTGTTGTTTCCCCATGTTTGCTAACAATACGCTGCAATAAAGCTTCGTAAATCGGCGTCGTTTTTAAAATGTCGGATAAAAAAAGAGCGATAAATGAACAGGCGGCCACAGGCAGCAGATGAGTAAGGGAGCCGGTCATTTCCGCAGTCAAAAGAATGCTGGTAACAGGAGCTTTTACCGAGCTGGATAAAACGCCTGCCATGCCGCAAACGGCGAAGTCGGCTATATAAATTACCGGCAATCCGAATTTTATGGCAATCAGGCCAACTAAGCTTCCTGATAAAGCACCGACAGACAGCATAGGCAAAAATATGCCTCCTGGGGTGCCGCTGCCAAAGCATATGCATGTAAACAATATTTTTACTGCGAGATAAAGAAGCAATACTCTAAAGTCACTATCAGCTTTTTGAGCCAGTTCAATTAAATTCGAACCCCCGCCCAAAACCTGAGGCAGGAAAAGCCCGCATGCGACAGCAATCAATAATGCGATAGCCGGGCGTAGAAACCAGGGGAACTTAGCATAATATAATTGAAACTTCAATAAAGCCTTATTCATCAATACGCCGACGAGACCGGAGAGAATTCCTAATGGAAAAAGCCAGATATAATAGTCAATTGATAAGGGCGAGGTTTCCATAAAACTCAAAACCGGTTTGAGTCCGAAAAAATATTTTGATACTACATCAGCCGTTAAAGCGGCCGTTGTAGCAGCTACAAGGATAAGCCCCGAAAAGCTTCTATGCACTTCCTCAAGAGCAAAGACAATACCGGAAAGGGGCGCATTAAAGGCAGCGGCCAGGCCGGCGGCAGCTCCGCCTGTCATTAGATAGTTTTCCTCAAGCTTGTTTTTGCTTATCTTCTTGGATAAAGCCTGACTTCCCGCCGCTCCTATCTGTATTGACGGGCCTTCCCTGCCAAGGGAGAGACCAAATATTGATGATAATATCCCCGCGATAAATCTTACCAAAAGAACACTATACCATTTTATTCTCAGGCCGTAGATTAACTGCCCCTCAACCTGGGGAATTCCGCTTCCGGAGGACATTGGTTCATATTTAATAAGCCAGGCAATAAACAGTCCGGCAATAATAGCAAATAGAATCCATGGTAAAATCATAGCGGGCTGCGATTTTAAAAAGTCATATATATGTAATGCCGTTTCAGTTCCATATTCAATTCCGAAACGATATAAGACTACCAGCAAGCCGATAATGATGCCGGAAAATATACCGTTAAGAGCAAGGCGCCATTTGATTTCGTTTAATTCGGATAATACCCTGTAAACTCTGGATGTGCTTTCCTTTTCCAACCTGTTCATCCTCTCCTTTAATAAAAATATTATAACAGTTTAGTTGGGAAATTGCACCTTTTGAATATCCCGGTTGAAAAATATATTTAAACCGTTAAAGTTTTTATAGCATAATAACAAAACCCAATGGATAATCATTTTAATTATCCGCTGGGTTTTTTGAACATACTACATATATAGTGTGCTTGATTTCCATAATTCATAAAACATGACTTTTGACACCCGAATCATGTTCTTTAGATAAGCAAAACGTTGGAGAATTCATGGAGCATTGGCCGGCGACGCGCGGCAATAGAACAATGCAGCGATGACTGCCGGTACTGCTGTTAGTGGACCCTTGGCGGCGGCAGCTTGTACAAATAATAGCCTGGGTATGCCGGAAGCGATGCGATTACGCTCAGGTCATGGAACCTTGGGGGCTTGGCGAATACCGAAAAGAGCGAAAAACAAAAAAGGAGGGTGCCCCTCCTCAGCTCTTTTCAGTGCTGTTTTGAGACACCCCCTCTGATTACGGCTTTATTGATACTTACGCCTTCAGCGCCGCCTGTGCCGCTGCCAACCTGGCGACCGGCACCCGGAAGGGAGAGCAGCTAACAAAGGTGAGGTTAGCCTTCTGGCAGAAGTGGATGGAGGCAGGGTCACCGCCATGCTCGCCGCAGATACCGAAGGAAAGACCAGGCTTCGCTGCCCGGGCCCGGTTGATGGCAATCTCCATCAGTTCGCCTACGCCTGTTGTATCCAATACGGCAAAGGGGTTTTCCTTGAGGATTTTCTGGTCAAGGTAGTCGCTTAAGAATTTGCCTTCAGCATCATCACGGCTGAAGCCCAGGGTGGTTTGAGTTAAATCATTGGTGCCGAAGGTCATGAAATCGGCTTCCTTAGCCAATTCGCCGGCCATCAGGCAAGCCCGGGGCAGTTCCAGCATGACGCCTACATGGTATTCTAAAGTTAAACCGCTGTCCTTCATGACTGTATCGGCTTCTTCCTTGATCGCCTGCCGCAGGATGCTCAGTTCCTTTTGATCGATGACCAAGGGAATCTCCACTAGGGGCTTAGGATTAAAGCCTTCTTTCTTTAATCGGACGGCAGCCTGGAAGATTGCTTTGGCCTGCATGCGGTAAATCTCGGGGTACCGGATACCCAGCCGGCAGCCCCGGGTGCCCAGCATGGGATTGGCTTCGTGGAGAGAACGTACCTTATGAAGTAAAGCTTCTAACTCCTGGCATTTTTTCTCGTCACATTGCGTAAGTCTTAAGGTGGTAATCTCTACTACCAGGCTTTCCAAAGAAGGCAGGAATTCATGGAGAGGGGGATCCAGCAAACGGATGGTGGTTTCTAAACCGTCCATGGCTTTGAGAATGCCATAGAAATCCTCTTCCTGAAAGGGCAGAAGCTGATCCAAAGCTGCTTTGCGCTGTTTCAGCGTATCCGCCATAATCATTTTCTGCATGATGGGCAGGCGGTCCTGAGCCATGAACATATGTTCGGTGCGGCAAAGGCCAATACCTTCAGCCCCCATTTCCCGGGCCTTGGCAGCATCCTCCGGCGTGTCGGCATTAGTATAAACGCCCATGGTCCGGAGATCGTCGGCCCATTCCAGAAAGGTGAGGAAAGCGCCGCTGAGGACAGGATCGATTAAAGGCACTTGGCCGACGATTACCCGGCCTGTGCTGCCGTCCAGAGAGAGCAAGTCATTTTCTTTCAGGAGAATATCGCCTACGGCAACGGTTTTCTTAACCAAATCAATTTGCAGGGCATCGCAGCCGCAGACGCAGCATTTGCCCATACCTCTGGCTACTACGGCAGCGTGGCTGGTCATGCCGCCCCGGCTGGTCAAGATTCCCTGAGCCATTACGATACCGTGAATATCGTCGGGAGTGGTTTCCGGCCGCACCAGAATCACTTTTTCACCGGCGTTGCCCCGGTCATGGGCAGTGTCGGCATCAAAAACGATTTTACCGCAGGCGGCGCCGGGAGAGGCAGGCAGGCCGGTGGCCAAAACTTCAAATTTAGCCTTGGGATCGATACGGCGGTGGAGCATTTGTTCTAAATCGGCAGGAACTACCCGCATGATAGCTTCTTCCTTGGTGATGAGGCCTTCGGACACCATGTCTACGGCTACCTGGACCGCCGCCTGAGCAGTACGTTTGCCGTTTCTTGTCTGCAGCATATACAGCTTCTGATTTTGAATGGTGAATTCGATATCCTGCATATCCCGGTAATGGTTTTCCAAAGTGGTGCAAATATCATGGAACTGCTGGTAGATAGCGGGGGAATCTGCCGCCAGCTTGGAGATGGGCTGGGGGGTTCTGATGCCGGCCACCACGTCCTCGCCTTGAGCGTTCATCAGGTATTCACCGTAAAGAGCTTTTTCGCCGGTGGAGGGATTGCGGGTGAATGCCACGCCGGTACCGGAATCGTCGCCCATATTGCCGAAGACCATACATTGAACATTGACGGCAGTTCCCAAATCTTCGGAAATTTTGTTGATCCGGCGGTAGACTTCGGCCCGGGGATTGTACCAGGAAGCGAAGACGGCTTCAATGGCTTTCAGCAACTGTTTCTTGGGATCGTTGGGGAAATCCTCACCGCTTTCTCTCTTAACCAGTTGCTTGTAAGTCTGGATTAAAGCCCGCAGAGATTCGGGGCTAAGGTCTTTATCTTCTTTAACACCCTGAGCTTTTTTCTGATCTTCCAAAGCCAGCTCAAACTGATAATGTTCCACACCCATGACCACATCGCCAAACATCTGGATGAAGCGGCGATAGCTGTCCAGAGAAAAACGGGGATTGCCGGTGGCGGCAATGAGGCCTTCTACCGTGTCGTCGTTGAGACCTAAATTGAGAATCGTATCCATCATGCCGGGCATGGAAACGGGAGCGCCGGAACGAACGGAAACCAGCAGAGGATCTTTGACGTCACCGAAAACCTTGCCGATTTTCTTCTCGACCTGGGCCAGTTTGGCCCATAATTGCTCTTCCATTCCGGCAGGGAAGGTTTTTCCGGCTTTAAAATATTCTTTGCAGGTATCGGTGGTTAAAGTTAAACCGGGAGGTACGGGCAGCCCGATATTAGTCATTTCCGCCAGATTGGCACCCTTGCCGCCCAGCAATAGCTTCATATCTGCCCGGCCTTCTTCAAAAAGATACACAAATTTCTGTTCTGTCATAATTACACGCTCCTCTGCATGATTTGCATTATTTTTCCTGCCGTTTCTTCCATGGCTTTGTTTGAGGTATCAATGACGGGGCAACCAAGTTTTTTCATAATTTGCTGACCGTACTCCAGTTCTTTCAATATTCTCTCCATATTGCTGTAATGGGTTTCCTCATAAAGGCCCATTTCTTTCAGCCGGTTTACCCGGATGGAATGGAGGACGTCTGGTTGAATGGTAAGGCCTATAACTTTAAACCGGGGCAATTGGAACAATTCCTGAGGAACTGACGTCTCTGGAACTAAAGGGACATTGGCGGCTTTGATGGCCTGATAGGCTAAATACATGCAAAGAGGGGTTTTGGAAGTGCGGGATATTCCCACCAGCACCACATCGGCTTCTTTCAGGCCGCTATTATCTTTGCCGTCATCGTATTTGATAGCGAATTCAATTGCCTCTACCCGTTTATAATAAGCCTGATCCATCTGGTGGGTCAGCCCCGGTTTCAACCGGGGATCAAGGTTAAGCATGCGGGCTACCTGTTCCATAAAAGGCCCCAGTATATCCATGGTTACGATATTTAATGCTTTGCCTTTGTTCAGCGTATAGGCTCGCAGCTCGGGAGAAACCAGAGTAAAGGCAATCATACCATTTGCCGGATTGCTGTTTTCCTGCTGATAATCCTCAAATACCTTGTCAATGGTGTACGTATCCCGGACAAAAGGAAAACGGCGGATTTCCAGATTATCGATAGGAAATTGGCTGGTGGCTGCCTGGATTACTTTTGTGCCTGTTTCTCCGATGGAGTCTGAAATGACGAAAATTAACATGAAACGACCAATCCCTTTCAGCGATTTTAGCTCCTGAATTATGCCCCGTGACTCTTAGGATCCCAGGCCCACAAAAGCCTTGACAATAGTTGTTTTGGTGATCCTGCCTAAAGGCTGCAAAGTCTTGGCGCCGCTTACCGGATCATTGCCGATCACCGGTAAGCTGTCAATCTGGTGATCCTGGAGCTTTTGGGCTGCCGACAGCAGCGTGTCTTCAGGCTGACAGGTGATCAGATTAGGCATTCTGGTCATAATCAGAGAAACCGGCATCTGCTTGATATCCCCCTGGCCCATATTGGCCCGGAGCAAATCCTTTCGGGATACGATACCTACTAAACCTTCGTCTGCGTTTATAATAAATAGACTGCCTACATCCCGCATAAACATTTCTACGATAGCGTCATAGACGGAGAGCTTGCTGTCAATGACTTTAGGCACACCCATCCAGTCACCGACAATGAGTTTGTTCAATTTACTGCTGATCTGGTCGGGAATGCCTCTGCCATCATAATAATAGCCTACCCGGGGTTTAGCGCCGATAATACCTGTACGGGTAAGAAAAGCCAGATCCGGCCTTAATGTAGCCCTTGCCAATCCCAAAGCGTCGCCGATTTCTTCGCCGGTGATGGGGCCTTTCTTTTGTACTAAAGATAAAATAGCCTCCTGACGCTTGCTCAGTAAAATAAAATTCACCTCCTACATCTGCGTACTAAGTAATTAAGGATAGCAGATTGAGTCTGTAAGACCATCTGCGTACTAATTAGGACATCTGCGCACAATATATGGTGACATAATTGCGCTTTAATTAATAATAATGTTATACTATATATCGAGCCCTTTGTCCAGTATTACTTTTTATTTAAAAATCTTAATGATAATTTAAGTTTGATTTGCTTTTCTAATGGATTTTTTCATGATATCATAAAATTTGGGAAGGAGAGTGACCTTGTTGAAAAAGAAAAGCTTTTACCTGCTTGTGATTTTTATTCTGTTAACTGTAGCTGCCTGTGGCAATAAGCCTGCAGAAACGCCGGTTTCTCCGTCGCCTGCCGTCACCGACCCCGAGACGCAGCCGGAGAATACGGATCCGGTGACCGATGCCGAAGAAGATAAAGAGAAGGACCACCAAGAGATTCATGCTCTTTTGTCCAAAGGTCTCGACATCCAAAACATCAGCTACACTGCTAAATTTAACAGCAGCAATAATGAATTTATCTACGAATATTACAAAAGAGATAATCTGGTCAAGATGGTTACCCAGGAAGGCGAGAGCCAATCCGTATCTATTTGCGACGGCCAGTCCACAGTATATTACAGCCTCCCGGAAAAAATCGGCTACCGGATGATGGAAGCCGGTGACGACATGGGTCTCGTTCCCAATACGGAAGCTTTGCTTAATGAGCAGGTATACCGTTTTAAGACAGTGGGGGAAGAAGTTTTATCCGGCTTGTCCTGCCAGGTGGTGGAGACGGAAGATGAGTTTGGCGTTTTAAAAATCTGGGTCAGCAAAACTTTAGGCTTACCTGTTAAATACATCGGTACCGACGATAATGGCTGGTACAGTCTGGAGCTTACGGAGATTCAGACCGGCGCTCCGGCAGAAAGCCTGTTTGTTGTGCCGCCGGATGTAGAAATGAATAATTAATGAATATTTCATCCTTTTCCCAGGCAGAATAACGAAAAAGCGTCATGTGCGTGACTGCAGAGGAAAGGGATGATAATATGGCGTTAAAGAAAGTAGGCGCTCAGACCATTTCTTTTCCCAACCGGCCGGCGATCCTCAATTGGGCTACGGTAACCGGCCCTAGGGAAGGGGAAGGCCCTATGGGAAGCTATTTTGATATGGTAGGTGAGGACCCGTTATTGGGTCAGGAATCCTGGGAAAAGGCCGAGCAGCGGCTTATGCAGTACAGCGTGGAATTAGTATTGTCAAAATTGGGATGGCAGCCCCAGGATCTAGACTTTCTTTTTGCCGGCGATCTGCTTAATCAGATTATTTCATCAAACTTTACCGCCAGAGAGTTGGGCGTACCTTTTTTTGGCCTCTACGGCGCCTGTTCCACCTTAGCGGAAGGAATGGCTCTGGCAGGGATATTGATTGACGGCGGTTACGGTGATAAAATTGGCGTGGCGGCCGTTAGTCATCATAATTCAGCCGAAAAAGAGCTGCGCTTTCCTACAGAGCTGGGCAGTCAAAGAGCGATGACCGCCCAATGGACAGTCACCGGTGCCGGCGCTTATATTATGGCCCCTTCTGAAACCGGCAGCCCTGCCGGCTGGCATTTAACTATGGCTACCATAGGGAAGGTTAATGATCTGGGTGTGCAAGACAGCAATGATATGGGTTCTGCTATGGCGCCCGCCGCTTTTGATACGATTATGACTCATTTTGAGGATACCGGCAGAGGAATGGCGGACTATGATTGCATCGTTACCGGTGATTTGGGTTCCTTAGGCAATAAGGTTTTGCTGGATTTTTTCCAAAAAGCTAATTTAAATCCAGAACCGGTTACGGATTGCGGATTATTTATTTACGACGAAACCCAGGATGCCCATAGCGGCGCCAGCGGCTGCGGCTGTTCTGCCGTAGTTTTTGGCCCTTTGTTTTTAGAGGGCCGCTGGAATAAACCCCTTAACCGTGTTCTTTTTGTGGGTACCGGCGCATTGCTGTCACCGGCTACCTCTTTCCAAGGCGAAACGATACCTACTATAGCTCATGCAGTTTGCTTGGAAAGGGGGAATTAACATGTCGGATATGCTGTCTATTTTTTTGAAAGCCTTTATTACCGGCGGAGCAATCTGTGCTATCGGCCAGTTGATTATGGATCTAACGCCTTTTAAAGTTACGCCGGCCCACGTCTTAGTTGGCTATGTCACCGGGGGGGCCATTCTCAGCGCCTTTGGGCTTTATAAGCCCCTCATTGACTTTGGCGGATCCGGGGCGGCGATACCCTTATCGGGCTTTGGCCACTCCATGGCTCAAGGCGCTATTGAAGGAGCTAAAGAAGGCTTCCTGCAAGCCATAGGCGGCGGCTTGAAGGCCGGTGCCGTCGGTATTTCTGTGGCCATTATCATGGGTGTAGTAATAGCAGCCACCTGCAACCCTAAAGGCTAACGAAAAGAAAACAGGGGAGTTTTATGGATTTTCGCCTGCGGAGACAACACAAGTTTTGGCCTGCCCAGTGGCGTTTATGCCGCCGTCTGGGCTTTGAAGCCTGCTATGATGACGATGGGGATATTGACCGGGAAAAAGGGGGGGAGGGTATCCCCCTTTTCACCGTAAAAAAAATGGCGGTGAAATATTTGCGTCAAGAGCCTATATGGCGCTGGCACCATCTTTTTTTGGCTTTTGAAGAATATTGGGAATGTATAGCCTACTTGTCTTTTTTGCAGAAAGAAGCCCGCTTGGTTAAAACTCCTTGGAACCAGACTTTAGTCAATCAAATCCTGGAGCAGGGTTGCCGGGATTTTATCAGGGAGATGCCCGATTGCTGGCCGGAATTAACAGGACTAATTACCCAAAAACTCAGGCATTTGATGTATTATGATGAACTGAAAGGGAATCTATTATCTTTTTACGGGGAGAAGTAAGGAGATATTGCTCTTTTTTCACAATATTGTTATAATATAAGCAGAAACTAGACCGGGGGCGAAGCTCATGCAGATGGGGGAATTTAAGCAGGAGATTATTAAGGTTAATAATAGGGTTAATATGGAAGTGTTCAATCAGGGCTTGCGGTCACAAAAAGTGGAGATTTTTCAGGATAAAATTCTGATCATTGCCAACAACAACAGGGTTAAAGTCTTGTCCATGGTTGACAAGAAGGACACTACCACCACAAAATTAATGGACATAGCCCTGATCATCGAATTTAAAGACCGTTTTGTCCGGGCTATGGAGGACCACCTTGGCGTAAAGGTTCTATCCCATTTAAAAGATTACGACCCCCATTTAGAAATCTCCATAAGTGTTACCATATTAGACCGTCCCGTAGAAGAAATATTGCCTGCGTTAAAAGTTAAGGAAGATAGGCAATCAGTGGATTTTCCATTAAAATAAGTGAGCAAACGATTAAAACAGGCGACTGGCTAGCTGCCTGTTTTAAATTTTTTTAGCATATGTTTAGTTTTAAAGAAGGAGAAATAATTTTTTCGTCGAATTATTTCACAGCAACTATATAAGCCGGGTGAATTGAGAACTCAAAAAAGGGATCCGCCAAGAAACTCACAATCATAGAATTATGTTGAGAGTTTAATGGCAGTACCGTACATTTACGAGTGCTGAAGACAACCGCAAAATTCGGGAATAATATATGGTTATACCCGGTATTTTGCGGTTTTTATTTGTCCGTAAATGGCCACAGGTTGGTTCTCAACGTTTGATCAGACTATCCAAGCTGGCAAGATCCATAAGGAAAAGGCCCTGGCCCTCCCAATATACCTTCATCAGCGGAGAGAGCAGAGGCAGGGAAAATTCCCGGTCATTGCAGTAGACTTTTAAGCGATAATAGGTCTGCAACTCTCCCTGGGACATGATGGAATTATTGTCCAGCCAAAGGGATAACCCTTTAAAATCCTCCTGAAGCACTTCAATAGGACAAGCAGGAGTGCCTTGGTAGATAGTCAGTCCCGGCTCGTAGCTGTGGAGGACTTTACGTCCGGTACCGGTAACGGGATAATCAGCCAACAACATGCCGTTATAATCGAAGGTATCCTCGCCCAAGGAGTCTTTCAGCACCACATCATCCTTTTTCAAATAGAGATTAAATTTGTGGTGGGGAGCAAAATGCACAGGTAATCCGGTAATCAGTTCAAAGGCCAGTTTCATAAGGCCACCTCCCTTTCATTTATGCCTTACTTTATGGAATACAGAATGAAAAGGTGCCTGGCCAGGAAAAAATTGTTGGAATCCATCAGCCGGGGCGGTAATTGAGAAAGAAGGTAATCGGTTTTTATTGTTGTCTGTGTCGGAATATGATGAAAGATTGCAAATCTAGACAAAATGGAGACAAAACTGATGCTATCATTGTCGGAATTACGTCAGGAAATCATGCGAATCAACAATCAGGTCAATACGGAACATTACGGTTACGGAGTGAAATCCCAAAAGGTTTATTTCGTTAACGACGAGATCATTTTGATCATGGCCCATAATAAGCGTATAACTGCTTTGGAGGTATTGGACAAGCAAGGCCACAGTACAGCGGAGGTTCATCATGTTCTATTGAGCAACTTCAAGAAGAGACTGGTGGCATTGCTTGATCAGGAGTTAGGTATCAAAGTCAGCTTTATCAGCAAGGACTATGATTCGCCTACGGAAACCGCTACTACAGTAATAAGGTTGCATGACCCTATTTCCACTTTTGCCGTATAATCCTGCGCGCGAGATAAAGTGGGCCCCTTTCCCTAAAACGACAATTTCATGACAACTGGCTGAGGGACCATTGAGCCCAAAAAGACCGTTACTCGTGACGCAGTTTTTCTTGATTGCTCTTGAAATACAAAAAATATTTCAGGAAGCAAAAGGGATTTGACTGAGGAGAGTACGGTTTTTTCTTTTTATAGGGTTGAATAACGAATAAAGTTAATCCAAAAAGGTTAGCTTGTAAGGAGGTGATCAACAGAAAAAAATCTTAACATCGGTTTTGGCTTGCGGGGGCAAGCTGCTGCGGAATCTTTCCTGCAATATTTTTCTTTACCTTATTATCATACTTGCAATTATTGTAACTTAAGACAGGAGGAAAATAATGAGTACTGATAAACAAGCAATGGATCGTAAAAAACTGGCGCCTATAGAATATGTTGGCCTTTGCATGGTGGCCCTTTCCGTTGTCGTTTTACTGTTTTTCCAAGAAGGTTTTGCCGGGATTTATGATGCGATGTTTAATAGAGCTTTCCAGATTTTCGGCTTTTATCTGTTTGACCGTAATCTGGGCGCTGCTATCGTCGTTAGCGTTATGACCGGCCGTATTCTGGAACGTCTCGGCTTTACCGATGCTTTAATGCGTCTTTTCGTTCCTTTAATGAAATACATTAAGGTTAACTCCGCTATCGTAGTCGGCGTTATCTATAATATCCTGGGCGATGTCAATGCCGCCGGCCGTATCGCAGCTCCTGTAGTTATGAAAGCCGGCTGTACGAAGGACGAACAGAAGATCGCCCTTGCTACCCTGTGTCAGGCCCCTTGTTCTTTTTCTATCATCGTTTTTGGTATCATGGCTTTGACTTATGCTAAAGTCAGCGTCTTTCCGGTAATCATCGTTGGCTTGATTCTGCCGATATTTGTGGTTCCCTTGTTCCTGCGGCTGTTCTGGAGAGATACGAAGGCTGTAGATATCACAGATCTGCCTCGTTTTACTCCTACCACCAGCCCCATGGATACGATCTTTGGCGCTGCCCGTGAAGGTGCTCAGTTGGTCTTCTTGTTCATCGTTCCCGCCGGCGTGGTTATTTTCTCACTCATCGGCGCTTTAGAGCACTTTGGCGTTTGGCAGCCCATCAGCGGTATTTTGAATTCCTTCCTGGGTGCGGTTGGTATTGAGCCTGAAAGCGGTGTTTTGACCATCATCACTTCAAATACCTTGGCTATGAGCACCCTGGCAAAAACCTTGCAGGAGGGCACTGTAATTCTGCCTAAGCTGGTTGTCGGCTCTTTCGTACTGGCCAACTCCGCTTTCCCCATCCAGGTTCCTTTCGGTCAGATTCCTGCCGTTTGGTCTCCTATTCTGGACCTGACCGAAGGCGAGTGCATGAAAGCTGCTGTCCTGGGTTGTATCATCCGCGTGGTTTACGCTATTCTCTGCGCATTCCTGTTAACTCCCCTGGTGTCCTAGTCGGTCTTAGCGGTTTTTAATATCTAATTATAGCTAGTATTATTTCCATCTTTAATTGAACCGCTGTCCTGCCCCCGCAGGTTTTAACATTTTTCATGGGCCCTTTTAACCGGAAGGAGGGTAATAAAGCATGACCTATTACGTTAAAGATCTTTTGAATGCCTTAGACGATATTACGAATGGCCGCTGTTTAAAAACCTCGGCAGATTGGTCTTCAGGAAAGAATCCTTTTGTAGTAAGCAAGACCTCCAATATCCCCGGTAAAGCGATTACGGAACTGCCTGGCTTAGTCTGGGGTGATCCTGAAAAAGAAATCAAGAAGATTGCTGTTATAATGACTCTGACGGAAAGTGCCATCGAATTGGCAGGGGGGACAGGAGTAGATGCTATTGTTACCCACCATCCCGTTGCCGAAGCGACCAACTCCGGTGGCGTTCTCTTTAATGTCTATCTCAATCTATATAATTTAGCCCTTTTTGAGCTCCACGAAGCCTTCCACGGCCTTCACCCCGGTATTCCCTGGCTCCACGGCCATAAGCCTTATTACACTAATATTGCTGTAGGCGGTATTCAGGGTTGTGTGGTCAATGTGGGCGAGGTCCTGCCGGAAATCTCCAATGTTGGCGATCTCATTGACCGGTTGAACTTGCTGATTAACCGGGCAGAAGACGAAAAGGTATTGGAGATGGAGCGCCAGATCCGTAATTGCCCGGAGTTGGAAGAAACCAGCATTAAAGTCGGCGCTAAAATTTATTTAGGTAAGAGGGAGAATCCTGTTAAGCATATTGCCCATATCCACCCTCATACCGGATTTAATGTGAAGCATCTGGAGCAATTGCTGGCGGAGCATCCTAAAATCGATACCATACTGGCCTCCATCAGCCGGGTCTATCCGGGCCATGAGCTGATTGCTAAAGCTGAAGAGTTAGGTCTCAATTTTATCTGCGGCAACTCCCATGCCATGGAGATTTTTGAAAACGGCGTACCTTTGGCTCAGGCTATTCAAAACCACCTGCCGGAAGCAGAAGTAGTAATCTTCCGGGAAAGAATGGCCAGCATTCCCCTGACGGCTATCGGATCGCCGGAAATCAGAGCTTATGGCCAAAATATTGCCGGTACTTATTTAAAACGAAAATAACCCTAAAGGAGAGAAGATAATGACCTATCGCGTAAAAGACGTATTGCAGGCTTTAGATGATCTGACCAATGGCCGTTGTATTATGACACCTGGTGACGCCTGCAGCGGCAAAAACCCTTATGTTGTAACTAAGAGCTCCAATATTCCCGGTAAAGCTGTTACGGAAACCCCTGGTTTGGTCTGGGGCGATCCGGATATGGAAGTGAAAAAGATCGCAGTAATGATGACCATGACGGAAAGCGCCATCGAACTGGCCGCAGCCACCGGCGTCAACGCCATTGTTACCCATCATCCCATTGCCGATGCTGCCAACTCCGGCGGCGTGCTGATCAAATATTACCTGGGCACCTACAATCTGGCAGCTTTTGAGCTTCATGAAGCCTTCCACGGCATGCATCCCGGTCTGCCCTGGCTCCATGGTCATAAACCTCATTTTGCCACGGTGGCTTATGACGGCATTCCCGGCAACATCGTCTATGTCGGCGATGTACTGCCGGAAATCAATACGGTAGGGGATATGATGAGCCGGCTGGATCAGCTCATGAATGTTGACGAAGATTTAGAAATGCTGGCTGCCGAGAAGAGGATCCGCAAATGCGAGGATATTGAGGAAACTAGTATTGCTGCCCGCTGCAAGATTTTAGTGGGCAAGCCGGAAAATACCATGAAAAAAGTAATCCATATGTTCCCCCACACCGGCTTTACGGCTAAACACTTGGAGCGTTTAGTCAGCAATTATCCGGATGTAGATACACTACTGGCCACCATCAGCCGGGTTTATCCGGGCCATGAATTAATTGCCAAAGCAGAGGAATTAGGCTTGAATTTTGTATGCGGCAACTCCCATGCTCTGGAGATTTTTGAAAATGGTATGCCTATGGCCAATGCCATCAAAAAACATCTGCCGGAAGCGGAAGTTGTGATTTTCCGGGAAAGAGTAACCAGCATTCCTTTAGAGAAATGCGGCTCCCAGGGAATCCGGGATTATGCCGAAGACATGTCCACCACTTATTTGAAACGGAAATAACCTCTAGACTTCCTGCCTCTCAAAATGGTCCCTTAAGTCCCTAAAAGCCAAGCGTCAGTTGCTTATTAAGCATCTGGTGCTTGGCTTTTTTACGGTGACTAGTCCCACGAAGGAAAGGTAGAGGATCCGTAAAAGTTATCGGAAGTTATCAGAGCATATGAATAAATCCCACAACCTTACCCAAAATCTCCAGCTCATCGGCGTTGACCGTTATGGCTTCGATAGGATCCTGGCTATCATCATGCTCGGCTTGTAAACGAACCTGTCTGAGACCTTTTGAATAGGTGCGTACGAATGTTTCGCTACCCAATCGGCCTAAGATGATATCGCTGTTGTTTGCTGAATTTTGCCGGCGTATGATCAGCAGGTCCCCGGCAGATAATTGACGGTTATGCATGGTATCATCAGGCATCCGGGTTAAAAAATAATCACTTTCATCCAGCCTGGCGGCAGGAATCAGCCAGGGGCCCTCATCAGCGCCAGCCTTGCCGTCAAAGTCAACAAAGGGTAATTTTTTCAGAGTATCGTCTAAAAACGGCTTCTCAGAATGTCCTATAGAGGGTTCAAAAGAGTCTTCAGGTAATTTATCACCTGAGAGCTTTTCCAAGCTGTCCATTTGTACAACCATAGCCCGGGGTTTAGCGGCGTCACGGCGCAACAATCCCGATTCCTCCAAACGCTTGAGATAACCGTGGACAGTGGAGCTGGAGGAGATGTTTCTGGCCTTGCCGATTTCCCGGACGGAGGGAGCATAGCCATTATCTTCAATATATTGTTGGATGAAGAGTAAGATAGCCTGCAGGTGGGAAGGCAGCATATCGTAATTTGTCATATTAATCACCTGATCAAATTATACCTCATAAATCGAAATATTACGACTGCGGAATCTTCTTTATTTATTTTGCCTCTATTACTTCCGATAATAAGCATTTTGTAAAGTAGAATGATTAAAGGGTAAGTCAGGTTCTTTTGAACCCCTCCCCTTTAAGCCTCTTCCAGTTGGCTGCCGGCTTCTTCCCATTCCTGATAAGCAGCGGGCAAACGCTCCTGAATGGCCTGCAAGCGCTGATTAAGCTGGCTCACCAATGTATTGGCGTCACTATCGTTATATGTGTCCGGATTGCTTAAAGCTGCTGTTGTGGCGGTTTCCTCGGACTCCAGTTCATTGATTTCTTTTTCAAGCTCCTGCAGACGTTGCCGCAATTTGGCTTTAGCATAACGGTCTAAGGGTTTGTTTTGATTGTTTTTAGGGCTGCCGGCGCCATTACCTTTCTGTGAGAACGTTTGTTCGGATGGGGATTTTTGTTCTTTTGTTCGCCGCTCTTCCCTTTCTTTGCGGTCCTTCCATTCCCGGTAATCGGAGTAGTTGCCGGGGTAGGAAACCAGGCCTTCCGGCGTCAGCTCCAAAACCCGTTCTGCCAAAGCATCCAGGAAATAGCGGTCATGGGAAACCATTAAAAGGGTACCGGGATAATCGGCCAGGTACTCCTCCATTACTTCTCTCGATTGAATATCCAAATGGTTGGTGGGCTCGTCAAGGATTAGGAAGTTGCCCTTTTCCAGAGTCAGTTTCAGCAGAGATAAGCGGCCCTGTTCGCCGCCGCTGAGCTTATTGATTTCCTTATCCCATTCTTCAGCGGTAAAGAGAAAACGGGCTAAATAGGCTTTCGTCTCTTCTACGGTCAAATCATATTGATTGAGAATCTCCTGAAATACCGTATTGGAGGAGTTGAGATTTTGGTGTTCCTGATCAAAATAGGCCGGTTTTACGCCGGAACCCAGGTGAACTCCGCCCTTTTCGGGCTTTAGCTGGCCCATGATCAGCCTCAGGATGGTGGTTTTACCGGCGCCATTAGGACCTAGAAGAGCTACCCGTTCGCCATAGCGAATTTCGGCATTTAACTGTGCGAACAATTGTTTGCCTGGATAACTGTAGCTAAGCTGGTCAAGAACCAGCACCTTTTCCCCTGTCCGCCCATCAATACCGGCCGGACCCATATTCATTACGGAAAGTTGGCCCGGTTTTTCCAGCCTGGCCAAGCGGTCAAGCCGGGTTTGCCGGCCCCGGGCCTGTTTTGATTTGATGCCGGCTTTAAATCGCCGGATATAGGCTTCCGTCTCCTGAATTTCCTTTTGCTGCTTATCGTAAGCTCTGGCCTGGGCCTTAGTCTCCTCTTCCTTTTGCAGTGCGTAGCGGCTATAACCGCCTTTGTACCGCTTCAGCCGGCCATTTTCTAAATCAAAGGTGGTTTCCGTTACTTTGTCCAGAAAATAGCGGTCATGGGAGATGATCAGCAATGCCCCGGGATAGGTCTTCAAATAGCCCTCCAGCCATTCGACGGAGGTCAAATCCAGATGGTTGGTGGGTTCGTCCAAAAACAGCAAGGGATGCTCTCTGACCAGTATTCTGGCCAGGCCGATTCGGGTTTTTTCGCCGCCGCTGAAGCTGGCAAAATTGCGGTTAAATTGTTCTTCCGTAAAGCCCAGACCAATGAGCACCCGCCGCACCTGGCTTTCGCAGGCAAAACCGCCGGAACGCTCATACTGCTCCCGCTCGTTGCCGTAACGGGATAAAATTCGCTGCAGCTCCTCGCCCTGAACCTGACTCATGGCGGCTTCCAAATCCGCCAAACGCTTTCGCTGTTCAAAAACATCGGCAAAGACAGCCATTACCGCTGACAATAAAGTATCTTCAGGAGCCATTTCCAAGGTTTGCTCCAGAAAGCCGATGGAAGCATAGGGTTTAAGACGGACAAAGCCCCCCTCCACCGGCTCCCGGCCGGCTAAACAATTGAGGAGGGTGGTTTTGCCGGCGCCGTTTGCCCCCACCAGCCCGGCCTTCTCTCCTTCTTCCAAAGCCAGGCGTACCTGGTCAAAAATGCCAGTGGCGCCAAAATATTTTGTTAGCTGGTCCGCTTCCAATATAAAGGCCATAATTACAGTCTGGCTCCTATCTCTTTAGGGTGATTTACAACCAGGGCCGCTCCTGCCTCCTGCAGCTCTTGAGCGGTACCATAGCCATAGGTGACGCCGATGGTAGGTAATGCCCAGGTCTTGGCTCCGGCCACATCATAAAAGCGGTCGCCGATCATTACTGCTTTTATCCCGGCTGCCGTTGCTGCCGGGGAACCGGGCAGGGATAAGGCGCGGTCTTTTTGTCCTCTTTGCCGGCCCGCTGCCAGCAGTTTTTTGCCGGAATAGTGCTCCAGTAAAGCCTGCAGCACCAAAGCTTTGCTGTCCAAACGCCCGTCTATATAGCAACCGAAAACCGTATCAAAATACTGGCGGAGGCCAAAGTAGCTCAGCACCCGGTGGGCTAATACCCAAGGCTTGGATGTACCGACGGCCAGCAAATAGCCCTTATCCCGAAGTTCCCGGAGCAGCTCCGGAATACCGTCGTATACCGTAGCCTCATAAATGCCCTTCTGGTAATAAAACATCCGGTAGCAATGGAGGGCCTCTTCGGCTTTTTCTGTGGTCAGGCCAAATTCCTTTTGAAAGGAAACCCGCAGGGGAGGCCCAATAAAGCTGTTCAGTTGATCTTCTGATTTAGCCGGCAGTCCCATCTTGCCGATGGCTTTGCTGATGCTGTTTTTGATGCCGGGGCCGGAGTCTACAATGGTGCCGTCCAGGTCAAAGATGACCAGGCGGCATTGGATTGATCCGTCCTCATTAAAAGTTGCCGGCAAAATGGCCGGTTCAAGGAAAGGGCCGGCTGCCGCCGCCGCTGGGGATACCTGCATTTTGTTTACCGCCTTTCTGCTACCGCCAAAACGAATCCGGCAGACTGCTTCTTTCATAACGAATCCCTTGACAAAGCTGCCAAGGGATTCGACAATAAAAACCGTTGTTTCGTTAGGGCCTTTTTATTTCACGGTTATCTGACGGCTTATTCTTCAATGGCTTCATTGACGGCATCCGCCTGGGTCTCATCCTCTTTCGTCTCTGCTTGCTCCGGAGCTGCTTCAGCGGCAACGCTGGCGGCGGCCGGGGCGGCTTTTTCTTCTTCCTGAGCTTCGTCTTTTGTCAGCTTCGGCAGGTCGATGGCTTCCTTAACGCTTAAACTGATGCGTTTTTTCTCCAGGTTGATGTCTAGAATCTTGACGGGAATCTCCATGCCTTCGGTAAGCACATCTTCTACTTTGTTGACACGGAATCTGGCCAACTGGGAGATGTGGGCCAAACCTTCCAAATTGGGCTCCAATTGAATGAAAGCGCCAAAGGAAGCACCCCGCATTACCTTACCAGTATAGATGCCGCCCACCTGATACTTCTCGGAAGCCAGATCCCAAGGATTGGGAATAAGTTTTTTCAGGCTGAGGGAGATTTTTTCTTTTTCCCGGTCTACTTTTAAGATGTAGACTTCGATTTCGTCATTGATGGCCACTACGTCGGCAGGTTTGGCGACTTTGCCCCAGCCCATTTCCGAAACGTGGAGAAGACCGTCGCAGCCGCCGATATCCACAAAAGCGCCGAAATCCGTCAGCCGCTTCACTATGCCTTTTCTGGTCTGGCCTTCTTCAATGGTACTCCAGAAGCTCTCTTTGATTTTCTGATACTCTTCTTCCAGCAGAGCCTTCCGGGATAAAATTACCTTGCGGCCCTGGCGGTTCAGCTCCAGAATCTTGAAATCCAGAGTCTGCTTCAGGTATTCGCTGAGATCCTTTACAAAGCCCCGTTCAACATGGGAAGCAGGAACAAAGCCCCTCATGCCCACGTCTACCAGCAGGCCGCCTTTAACTACATCAATAACCGTGGCTGTAACCGGTTCGCCTTTTTCGAAAGCCTCTTCAAGAGCATTAATCCGCTCTTCAAATAATGCATTTTTACGGGAAAGGATGACATTGCCTTCCCGGTCTTCCTTCACCACTTCAACACTGATTTCATCCCCTACTTTAACTACCGTTTGGGGGTCAACTTTGGTGAAAGCAAGCTCAAAGGCAGGAATGATTCCCTCCGACTTATAACCGATATCCACCAGTACTTCGTCGGGAGAGACTTTAACCACAGTTCCTTTAACTACATCACCGGGATGGAATTCCAGGCAGCCCATTTCCGCTTCCATGTCGGAGAAATTTGCCTCCACCTCGTGATCTGTTTCGTTCTCCTGAGCAGCCACCGTCTGCTCTTGCACTTGCTCCTGGTCTTTGAACTCTTCCATCATCTCAACAACCTCCTTGATTATCCACTCAGGGGTAGAAGCCCCTGCGGTGATCCCTATAGTTTTTATCCCCGCAAACCACGACGGATCGATGTCTTCTTTCGTCTCGATCAGAAAGGTCGGCGTCAGTTTTTGACAGTATGCCGCTAAATTTTTTGTATTGGCGCTATTTTTGCCACCGATCACCACCATAGCATCCACCCGGGCGGCCAGATTTTCTGCTGCTTCCCGCCGCTCCTTTGTGGCGCTGCAAATTGTATCTAATACTAAGGGCTGATAGCCTTTTTCGTGTAACCAATCGATAAGCCTGCTGAATTCTGCTTGATTTGCCGTGGTTTGAGCCATGACCGCCAACCTTGAAGGCGGTGGAAAGTCTTGCAACTCCGTCTCAAAATCCTTGACCACCCGGCAACCCTCACCCAACCACTCCTGGTAGCCCATAACTTCCTCATGGCCGGGATCGCCGTAAATCAGCAGAAAATAATTCTCTGCCTGGAGGCTCTTAGCCTTTTTTAAGGCCTGGCTTACAAAGGGGCAAGTAGCGTCTACAAGGGTGCCGCCTTTTCTCTCTATTATATCATAGATAAGAGGCCCTTTGCCATGGCTGGGTACAATGTATATACCGCCGGCTTCATGGTCTTTCAGCTCTGCGCTGCTGATCTCCTCAACGCCTTGACGGGAGAGCCAGTCAGATACTTGCCGGTTGTGAACCAATTGGCCCAGCACCCAGGCCCTGGGATTGTTGTCCTGAGGCTCGCCGGTTTCATCCGGGGCGCCGGCCTGCCGGGCTAAATCCAAAGCCCGCTTAACGCCAAAGCACATACCGGATTTGCCGGCTAAAATAACCTCTATCCCCTGATGGGGGTTCTTTCCCTCCCTCAAGCCCGGGACGCCTCCTTTTGCAGACTAACGATGCCTTGACGGAATCTGTCCGTCATGTCGTCCAATAAAGCGGCATCGCTTTTTCTGCCTTGAAATTCCGTAAGATCTAAAGGATCGCCGCAAATAATTCGGATTTTTTGGCCAATGGCCCTGGGAAAAGTTTTTGTCGTATTTTCAAATAGTACCGGAACAACGGCTGCTCCTGCCCGGTGGGCAAAAAGGGCGGCTCCTTGCTTAAAAGGCTGCAATTCTCCCGTCTTGCTGCGGCTGCCCTCGGGAAAAATCACCAGCAGGTGGCCTTGCTCTAAGACTTGCGCCGCTTTTTTTAGCGCTTGGCGGTCAAGGCTGTTGCGTTTGACAGGAAAAACATTGATGCGGCGTAAAAGAAAGCCGATGACCGGTATATCGAAGAGCTCTGCTTTGGCCATGAAATAGCTGCGCCGGCGAATCAAACAGTACAAATAAATAGGATCCCATAAACTGATATGGTTGCCGATGATCACTGCCGGCCCCTGGGCCGGAATGCAATCCAAACCCTTGACCTCCACCCGGTTAAACAGCTTGAGAAACGGGCCGACGATCCATGGCGCCACAACGTGATAGACAAATTGATACAACATGCAGTGATTCTCTCCATTTATCAAGCTTGTACCGAGCGGACGAAAGCAAGGGCTTTTTCCACAACCTCCTGAAAGCTCAAAGCCGTGGAATCAAGTAAAATGCTGTCTGCCGCCGGCCGTAAAGGACTGGTAATTCTGTGAGTGTCTTCGTAATCCCGCCTGGCGATATCCTGAACGATGTCCTCCAGAGTCTGATCCCGGTCTTTGGCTCCTCTTTCTTTCCAGCGGCGCAAAGCCCGTTCCTCTACGGAAGCCGTCAAATAAATCTTGCAATCAGCCTGGGGCAGAACAACAGTACCGATATCTCTGCCGTCCATGACCACATCCCGCTGGGCCGCTAAACGCCGCTGGGCCCTGGTCAGTGCTTCCCTGACCCCTGCCACAGCAGCTACTTGGGAAACTGCCCGGCTAACCTCCTGGCTGCGGATTACTTCCGTAACATTTTGCCCTTGACAGAACACCTGTTGGCTTGCTTCGGCGTCCTGCCCTGTCCGGAAATCAATAACAGCTTCCCGGGCCAGCCGGCCTAAAGCCTGCTCATCCGTCAAAGGGATGCCCTGCTGCAATGCCAGCCAAGTCAAGGCTCTGTACATAGCGCCGGTGTCAATATGGATGAATCCCAGCTTAGCGGCTAAGGCTTTAGCTACGCTGCTTTTTCCTGCTCCGGCAGGTCCGTCTATACTTACCTGGATGAGGCTCCCTCCCCTGTCCTGAGATCCGGCGCTACTCGATGAGCTAAGCCGATGGCAATCTCATTCAAGTGAAGAAGGCCGATGGCCAAATAAACGCAGACCGTAATATGATCGCCGCTGCGGGCAATAGCCAGCTTGCCGCCTACATTAAGACCGAAGGCCTTGTTTAAAATCTGGCCTAAAGCTTCCCGGGTGGCGCCGGCTACGGCTCCCTCATCGTAGTGGTTATCCTTGATGACCTGCTCCCGTTTTGCGGCAACGATGGCCCTCTCGATAATCTTTTTTGTGGACATGGCGAAATCGCCGCCATAATCTACTGCGACGGCGCGAATACCGATCAATGCCAGATCTTTTTTTAAGGCCTGCTCATCCTCTCTTGTGTCCGTCAATGCCATGCGAATTGCAGCCGATGAGATTTTCTTTGATCCGTGTTCCATCAATACGCCTCTACCCTCGTTAATGTCCAATCTTAATTTTACTATTTTCTGCTCAAGATTGCAAGGTATTTCAAGGCAGGCCCTTTAATCGGCAATTCCAGGGAGAATCCCTTTTGGGATTCCCTAAGAGGACTGGCCAACTAGCGCCTTTAATTTCTTTACTTCCTGGGTTTTAAGCCGGCGGTGACCCCCCAAAGCCAGGCCGTTTAAGTTCAAAAAGCCCATTTTTGTACGGCAGAGATACACCACATTCAGCCCGATAGCCTGGCACATCCGGCGCACCTGGCGATTGCGCCCTTCGGTGATGGTGAGATAAAAGCGGCTGCCTTCCTGGCTGTAATACTCGATTTTTACCTTGGCCGGCTGGGTCAGGCCGTCTTCCAGCTTAACTCCTTTAGCCAGCTTGGCTGCTTTTTCTTCGGTGATTAAGCCGTCGGTTTCCACTAAATAGGTTTTGGGAATTTTATACTTGGGATGAGACAATTGATTGGCCAATTCGCCGTCATCGGTGAGCAGCAGCAAGCCCTCCGTCTCGTAGTCCAAACGTCCTACGGGAAAAAGCCGCTCTTTGCCGGGCAGCAAATCCAGAACTGTTTTGCGCCGCTGAGGATCCCGGCAGGTAGTAACTACTCCCGCCGGCTTGTAAAGCAAAATATAGGTCTGGGCCTCTTTTGTCCGCAAGCGGCGGCCCTCTACGGTTACCCTGTCCTTTTCCGGATCGATCTGGGTCCCCATCTCCGTTATCACTTTGCCGTTGATTTTGACCTTGCCCTCCCGGATCATTTCTTCAGCCTGCCGGCGGGAGGCCAGGCCACAGCGGGCTATATATTTTTGTAAACGCTCCAAAGTACCGCTTCCTTTAATCTGTTTTTTAATAGTATACCAAATGTTCATTTAAGCAGCAAGGCCAGCCAAAAGAGCCCTGCTCCATAAACAACGAAATCCGCCGTCAGGCAGGCCTTTAAAGTGTGACGGTAATTTTTGACGCCTACGGAGCCGCAATAGACTGTAAGCACAAAAAAAGTAGTATCCGTGCCTCCCTGATAAATGGAGGCTAGAAGCCCCGCCGGGGAATCGGGACCCTGGCGGCTGAAAATATCCGTCAATATACCCAGAGAAGCGCTGCCGGAAAGGGGCCGCATGATCATCAGCGGCAGGACTTCACCGGGCAGGCCGATAAAAGCCAGCCAGGGAGCCAGCTTGTCACAAATGGCCCCCGTCAGGCCCAATCCCTGCCAAAGATATACAGGGAATAAAATGGCCAGCAGATAAGGAATCAGCCCCAAACCGCTTTTGATGCCCTGGGCGGCTCCGGTGACGAAGGAATCATACAAATCTACCTTGCGGTAATAACCGAATAATAAGATAAAGCAAAGCAGCAGCGTTATCCCGTTATCCATAGTCACCACCCCTTTTTGCTGCGGCGCAGCAGCCGGTCTATGATTAACGCGGCTATCGTACCTGTTAAGCCAGTCAGCACCATGGGCAGTAAAAAGGCTGCCGGCCATTGAGAACCTTGAGCCAGCCGCAGGCCTAAAACGGTAGTAGGGATAATGGTTAATCCGGCGGCATTTAAAGCCAAAAAAGTGCACATGGCGTCGCTGGCTGTGCCGGTATGGCCGGCTAGCTGATCCATCTGCTCCATGGCTTTCAGGCCAAAAGGCGTAGCGGCATTGCCCATGCCGAGAAAATTAGCGGTAAGATTCAGTAAAATGCTGCCCAGGGCCGGGTGGTCCGGCGGCAGGGAGGGAAACAGCTTGACCAGCAAAGGCCGGCAAGCCTTGGCCATTTTTTCCACCAGGCCGGAACGCTGGGCCACTTCCATAACCCCTAGCCAAAAGGCCAATATTCCCGCTAGCTGCAAGCCGTTTTTTACCGCCGCCTCCCCTGCGGCAATCGCCGCTTGAAGTACGGCGCTGCCTTCTCCCTTTAATATGCCGTAGGCCCCGCCGATCAGAATCATACCCAGCCAGATTTTCGACAACAACTGTCCCACCTCCGTCTCTTCGTTTAACTTATGGGCGGAGGCTTTTCCCTATAACACCTCAGTAGAAAAATTTCGTGTGTAGAAATTTTTCTTACCTATGTGCGTTTTAACGAGGCGATAGTCTGCTATATATCTATGCCGCTTAAATTTGTTGCTGTGCTGACGGCATCGCTTGGGCCAGAGCCTTTTTTGCTCAGCACCTGCTTCAGCTTTTCTATGGCTTTCGGCGTCAAATCAGCCACCCGTTCCACCAGATTTACCGTACTGTCCGAAGTCACCAAACGTACCTGATCTCCCTGAACAACCAGAAAGCCGATAGGTGTGATGCCGACGCCGGCGCCGCTGCCGCCGCCAAATGGAAAGGACGGTCTGGCATTTGCTGAACCGCCGCTTGATGAATTGGCAGGGGCTTGGGGATTGCTCTCTTTCTTCTGAGCATTGTTGTCATTGCTGTTGCCTGAGCCGCCCCCTATTTCCAGGCTGCCAAACTCACTGCCGCCGGAGATAAAGCCGCAACTAACCTTACAAATGGGCACCATAAATATACCGCTGCCGTTGTCAATGGGATCCCCTACCACAGTGCTGACGTCCACCATATCTTTGATATTTTCCAGAGCCGTTCGCATCAAACCTTCAATAGGATGCTGTTCCATAAGCTATACCCTCCCTTTTTCGCAGCCTGCGCTGCTGAATCATAAAAATTCCTAAACTAACCACAATATGCCCCAGGTTTAACCGCAGCATACATAAAAACTCCCCGGACAGGCTATAGCCGCCGCCAAAGCCGGGCTTTAGGCTGTAAGAGACCACCTTGTGCCTCTTGCCGCTTTTAGTCTGCAGCCAGCCGGCGGCCAGATCGAAGCAGGTCAGCAAGACGCCGCTGCTTAAAGCCAGGACTGCAGGATCAGGCAAGGAGTAGGCTAACTGCCAGGTTACCTTCCGGATTCGGATATACTTCGTCAGGTACCGGATTGCCGGCAGGGCCGGGACAGCGCCGTCCTTTTGCATGTCCGCTATCTTAGATATATTTTTACCGGGAAAAAGGGTATAACGAAAAGGCCCCATTCTCACCTGACAGCGAAAATGCAGAGGCTTTTCTTCCAGCCGGCCCTTTATTTTGACGGTAAAGGGCCAAAGCAGCAAAAGCATAATAATGATCAGCAAAGAAATAATGATGATAAGCATGGCCTTAGTGTTAGCTAAGAACTGGCAAAATATACAAATACAGAGTTAAGGGTTTTTCCGCTTTGATTGTAATCAGCTAACTGCACAAAAATGCAGGTTTATCACCATTAGGGGTTGCTAACACTCAAAAAACGAGGTTGTGTGGTATTAATAGTAATTATTACAAATATAAAGCCCGCTTTTTGATTAATTATGTGCATAATTAGGTAAAGTTTGCATATATGCATTCGCTTTTGCATAAGCCTGTCACACAACTTCGATTTTTGAGCAACTGGCCAGCAACCATCCTTTTTGAGCATCTTTCTGAGCATCTGCCTGAGATTAAGGCGACTTGTTCAGCGCGCTCCTTCAAACTGGCATTTTTGTGCAGTTGTTTAAAGGAGCTGCCTCATAAACTGGTCTTTCAAAAACCAATTTATGAGGCAGCTCCTTGTTCTAGTTTCAGCCATTGCCATAAAGCGATTCGTTATTTAAGGGGCTTGTTTCCTCCGTCTGTAATGTCTCTAAAGCCGGCAGATCCTGCAGAGAAGTCAAGCCGAAATATTTCAGAAAATCTGTAGTGGTGGAAAATAAAATAGGCTTGCCGGGGGCGTCTTTACGGCCCGATTCCCGGATCAGATTGCGCTCCAGCAGGGTGTTAACGGAGGAGTCGCAGCTAACGCCCCGGATTTCCTCCATCTCCCCCCGGGTAATGGGCTGGCGGTAGGCGATGATGGACAAAACCTCCAAGGAAGCCTGACTTAAAGTAGACAGCCGGGGCTTAACCAGTTTCTCAATATAAGGAGCATGCTTGGGAAAGGTGGCAAACATCCAGCCGCCGGCGATTTCACAGATTTCAAAACCCCGGCCCTGCTGGACATATTCTTGCTGCAGACGGCTTAGCGCCTCTAAAATCTGGTCAGATTCGTAACCGGTGATTTCGATGAGGGCAGACAAGGTCAGGGGCTCGGCAGAGCAAAGCAGCAAGGCTTCCAGTATTTCTTTAGTCTCCTGCTGATACAGATTCAAGGGCCGGCTCCTCCTTTTCCGGGAAATTATTGATGCAGACAAAGATTTCATCAAATAAGCTGGTTTGCCGCACCCAAACCCGGCCCTTAGCCAGCAGCTCCAGTAGGGCCAGAAAAGCCGTGACCACTTCCATAACGCTTTGGCAAGGTTCCAGCAAATCCGCAAATTTAGCGCTGCCCCCATGACCGGCCAGGGTGCTGAGCATTAAATTCATATGGTCCTTCAAGCTCATGGTATCTTTCTGAAGAGTGATGGTTTGGCTTCTGGCCGTCATCAGCCGGAGTACCTCCTGAAAGGCCTTATGCAGGTCCGCGGCTTTCAAATTGCCGATGGGATTAGGGGGCGGAAAAAGAGTCAAAAGACGCTTGTCATCCACTTCCCGGTAATAGATCCGGGTTTGGCTGGTCTCCATTTTCTTTAATTCCTGGGCATTCTCTTTATAAAGACGGTATTCCAGCAGTTTTTCCACCAGCTCATCTCTGGGGTCCAGATCATCCGTGCCTTCCGCTGCTTCCTGAGGCCTTTTGGGCAAGAGCAGCTTGGCCTTGATGGCCAAAAGAGTACCGGCCATCACCAGGAAATCTCCGGACAGATTCAAATCGATCTCATCTGCCTTCTTCAGATAATCCATATACTGGCCGGTAATAAACGCAATAGGGATATTATAAATGTCCAGCTTATGAGTATCGATTAAATGAAGGAGCAAATCCAGGGGACCTTCAAATACGGGCAATACCACTTGATAGCTCATGTTAGCCTCTTTGCTACTAAATATTGATGATTATAGGATTAAATGTTCATGGCTTTTCTGACTAAAGCCATGGTTGCTTCCGCTTGCCGGTTAGCCTTGGCGTCGCCTTCGGCAATAACCTCCGCCAAAAGCCCCGGGTTTTGGGCAAAAGTCTCCCGCCTTTCCCGGATGGGAGCCAGCTTGGCGTCGATGATGGCGGCAAGCCGTTTTTTGCACTCTACGCAGCCGATTTGGCCCTGGCGGCAGGCCTCTTGAATCTCCGGTACGGCGGCTTCGTTATAGATGGTATGGTATTTGTAGACCACGCAGACTTCGGGATGGCCCGGATCTGTTTTCTTGATACGGGCAGGGTCCGTCACCATGTTTCTCACCTTTTCGGTAATTTCCGCCGTGGTGGCGCTAAGGGCGATGTCGTTGTGATAGCTTTTGCTCATCTTCCTGCCGTCAATGCCGGGCAGCGAGGCAATCTTGGCGTATTTGGGCTGGGGTTCCGGGAAAATTTCGGTATTATACAGGTGATGGAAGCGGCGGACCAGCTCCCGGGAAAATTCAAGATGAGCTCCCTGATCCTCCCCTACGGGCACCAGATTAGCCCGGTAAACCAGGATATCTGCCGCCATTAAGAGGGGATAACCCAGAAAACCGTAGGTATTGATATCTTTGCCCTGTTTGCCCAGCTGCTCAATCTGATCCTTGTAGGTAGGAACTCTTTCCAGCCAAGGCAAGGGCACATTCATACCCAGAAGCAGGGTTAATTCAGCATGAGCTTTGACATGGGATTGAATAAATATGGAGGATTGCTGAGGATCCAGCCCGGCAGCCAGCCAATCCAGCAGCATGGTCTGACGGAAGCCGTCAAGGCGGGAGGTATCGTCATAATCGCTGGTTAGCGCATGCCAATCTGCCACCATATAGAAGCATTGATAATCCTGTTGTAATAAGGCCCAGTTCTCCAGAACGCTGAGATGGCCAATGTGCAATTGGCCTGTGGGCCGCATACCGCTCAAGATAATGCCTTTTTTTTGTGACATGGATGTTCCTCCCTTAGATGAGTTCGTTAATTAAACAAGCCGAATAATTTTACAAAGCTATTGACCAGGCCGTTGGAAAGGGGACCGATAATCCTTGAGGGGACGTTGCCGAATATCAGCAGCAATAAGATAACAAAGCCGTATTGCTCCACGATCTGAGCTCCATGATAAAAGCGGTCAGGCAAAAGGCCGAAAAGGATTTTCGAGCCGTCTAAAGGCGGCACAGGGATTAAATTAAAGAAAGCCAGGCTGGCGTTAATGGAGCAGAAATAGACTAAAAATCGGTAAAGCCAGGGCATGGTGTAGAGGAAATAGTCAGGTATAAAGGTGAACACGCCTACGCCGATAAAACACAGCAGCACATTGGACATTGGCCCTGCCAAGGCCGTAAGCAGCATACCGGTTTTTTCGTCCACATTGCGAAATTGGTAGGGATTTACCGGTACGGGCTTAGCCCAGCCAAAGCG
This sequence comes from Clostridia bacterium, assembly GCA_018436095.1. GTDB lineage: Bacteria > Bacillota > Peptococcia > DRI-13 > UBA5745 > WRMS01. The sequence continues at coordinate 349,650 of JAHDMJ010000008.1, forward strand.
AAAGAACATCAAAGCCAAAAGACCTATGGGATCAATGTGGCGCAGAGGATTAAGAGACAGACGGCCAGCATTCTTGGCCGTGCTGTCCCCTAATTGATAAGCGGAAAAGGCATGGGAAAACTCGTGAAACGATAAGGAAATAATGATTGCCGGTAAAATGAACAGCAAATCACTAAAAGAAAAATTAATCAACAGGCACCTGTCCCTTCGGTAATGTGAGTTTTTGCCATTGGTGGCCGTGATCCCAAAGCAAATGCTCAGGTATAAGGTCGTTGCGGACAATGTCCTCAAAAGTCTCTCTTTTGACGATAATATGGGCCTTGCCGCCGGAAACCATGACTACGGCAGGCTTGGCAATACGGTTGTAATTGCTGGCCATGGAATAATTGTAGGCGCCGGTGGTGGAGATGGCCAGGATATCGCCGGTTTCCACCCAGGGCATGGAAGCATCCCAAAGCAGCATATCGCCGGACTCACAGCACTTGCCGGCTACGGAGGCCACAATCTGATTGGCGGCCGTCATCTTGTTGGCCAGGCACATTTCGTACTTGGCCTGATATAAAGCCGGCCGGGGATTATCTCCCATGCCGCCGTCTATAGCCACGTAAGTACGAACCCGGGGAATGGTCTTGATGGAGCCTACGGTATATAGAGTAGTGCCCGCATTGCCTACAATGGCCCGGCCCGGCTCGATGGAAATTCGCCGGGGCATGGGGTGGTTGTGGCGGGACAGCTCTTCCTGTAAGGCTTCGTAAATGGCCTTGGCAAAATCAGCGGGAGTTACCGGCGTATCGCCTTCCCGGTAATAAACGCCGAAGCCGCCGCCCAGATTAATTTCAGGCAGATGAAAGCCTAAATTGTCGCTGGCATAGGCCATAAAGGAAGCCATGATTCTGGCGGTCTGGGCAAAGGATTCCACTTCAAAAACCTGGGAGCCGATGTGGCACTGGATACCTACCAGCTCCATATGCTCCTTGGCATGCATCAGGTGCAGAGCTTCCATAGCCTGGCCTGTAGAAATGCTGAGGCCAAACTTGGAATCGATCTTGCCGGTTTGAATATACTCATGGGTATGGGCTTCAATGCCGGGCTGAACCCGTAAAAGTACCATAGGCCTTAGGCCCATGCTGCCGGCAATCTCGTCAATCAACTGAATCTCCGTAAAATTATCCACGATAATCCGGCCTACCCGGTTTTCCAAAGCATAGCGGATTTCATCGGGAGTCTTGTTGTTGCCGTTGAAATCGATGCGGGAAGGATCGGCTCCTGCAGCTAAAGCCGTGTAAAGCTCGCCGGAGGATACCACGTCGATGCCTAAATCCTCCTGAGCCGCCAGCCTTAACATAGCCAGGCAGCAAAAAGCCTTGCTGGCGTATGCCACCTCGCCGCCGGGAATCCCTTCAATAAAAGCCTTGTGAAAGGCCCGGCAGTTTTGCCGCAGCAAATCTTCATCCATGACGTACAGAGGGCTGCCAAACTCCTTGACCAGATCCACCGTATCACAACCGCCGATGACCAGATGGCCATCTTCATTTACTGTCATTGTACCGTGTCTTTTCATTTGATTCCTCTCCTTTTTTAATTCTGATGAGATAGTGCTCCACCTTTCAATCCACACCCTCCTTGCGGAGAGTGACGTTGATAATGGTGACAGTCCTGCACTTATTCAATGCAGTCCCAGCCCGGGGCTTTGCCAAGCCCTGACTTCGGCGGGTGACCCTTTCCTCCCATTCAACGCCTGCCGGCTCCCGGGAGTAATCTTGCCATCCGCAACCTCTACCTCATCTCGGGAGAGATGAGGCTTTATCTGTATATATTACCACTAGATACATTCCATGACAAGTGCTTTTGCCGCTAAGAGCAGCCCCAGCCGTATTTGCGCCAGAGAAAAGCCTCCTTGAAGGTATGCTATATAGGGAGGACGTAAAGGGCCGTCGGCGCTAAGCTCGCTGGAGGAGCCTTGGATGAAGCCACCGCCGGCCATTACCACCGGGTGGTCGTAGCCCGGCAGCAGGTCCGGCTCCGGCAAAAAAGTACTGTCCAGAGGGCAGGCCTGCTGGATGGCTTGACAGAAGCGCACCAGCTTCTGGCTGTCTTCCAGCTTGACGGCCTGAACAATGTCGGCTCTTTGGGGGGCGAAACCGGCCCCGCTGGCCGTACCGCCGGCTTCAAGGGCGGCCGGCAGCACTTCATAGCCCAGACGCTGAAAAAGAGCGGCAGCCAAAAGAGCGCCTTTGAGAGACTGGCCTACGGTATGGGGGGCTTGAAAAAAGCCCTGAAAGGCCAGCCGGTTAAAGCCTAAAGAAGCTCCTAAATCCTTACCCAAGCCGGGAGCCGACAGCCTTCTTCCGGCAGCTTCCACATAAGCTTTTTTGCCGGCAAGGTAGCCGCCGGCAGGAGCCAGAGTACCGCCGGGGTTTTTAATCAGTGAGCCGATAACCAGATCCGCCCCTATATGTCCCGGCTCTTCTGTTTCTACCATTTCACAATAGCAATTATCCACCAGGCAGATCACATCAGGCCCTTTGGCTTTGACGGCTGCGATGACTTCCTTTAGCTCCGCAATAGTTATGGAAGGCCGCCACTGGTAGCCCTTTGACCGCTGCAGCAAAACCATTTTTGTTTTTTCATTGATGGCCTTTAAAAGCCGGGGCAGGTCGATGACGCTGCCGGCCACTTCCTGGCCGTCAGCTTGATCTGCCCTTTCACTTTTTAAAGGTATTTCCTGATAAGTCACGCCCAGATCCAGCAAAGAGTCGGCCTCGCCTCCTAAACCGATGACTTTAAGTAAAGTATCGTAAGGCTTGCCGGCGGCGCTGATCAGCTCCTGGCCCGGCCGCAAATTACCGTATAAGCCTAAAGCCAGGGCATGGGTGCCGGAAAGAATCTGGCTCCTGACTAAAGCCGCCTCGCCGCCGAAATATTCGGCAAAAATAGCTTCCAGGGCATCCCGGCCCACATCACCATAGCCGTAACCGGTGGAACCGTTGAGATGAAAATCCGTTATGCCGTTTTTTTGAAAAATATGCAGCAGCCTGGCTTGATTATAATAAACTCTGCTCTCTATGGAAGCGAATTCCGCCTGCAAAGCAACTTCCGCTTTTTCCAATTCCAGAATTAAATGCTCCGGCACTTGATAAGTCTGCTGCAAAAAATGCCGGAGCCGGCTGTTGGGATCGCTGTTAAAACTATTGCTGTTGGTCATTGATTTCATCCTCAGTCAGATATTGGCGGTACTGTTCCGCCTGATGTTTGGGCAAAATAACGGTGCCGGTAATCCGGTCCGCTTCATAATTAACCTGGCTGACGCTGCCCAAGTGATAAAAGCGGTTCAGCAAACCGCCCTGATCCTGGCTTAAAACGAATTGTTTTGTGACTAAAGGTTGAGGTAAATGCTGGGCCAGTAGTTTTTTCAGTTGGTCTATACCCTCGCCGGTTTTGGCGGATATCATCACCGCCGGCTGGTAATCCGACAAGTAATGCTGAACATCCAAAGGATCCGGCAATAAATCGATTTTATTGAAAACATGGATCATGGGCTTTTCTTCACAGCCCACCTCTTCCAGTACCCGGTGGACGGTTTTGATCTGGCCGGCCAGATCCTTATGGGAACTGTCGGCCACATGAATAAGGACATCGGCATAGATAGCCTCTTCCAGAGTAGCCCGAAAAGCGCTGATCAAGGAATGGGGCAGTTGCTGGATGAAGCCTACGGTGTCCGTGAGCAGCACTTCCGTTTCCTCCAGCCGGAAGCGCCGGGTTGTAGGATCAAGGGTAGCAAACAGCTTATCCTCCGCCTTGACGCCGGCGTCGGTCAGCGTATTGAGCAATGAGGATTTGCCGGCATTGGTATAGCCTACCAGGGCCAATACCGGCACCTGGTTTTTCTCCCGCCGGCCCCGGTTGACCATCCGCTGGCGTCGGATCTGTTCGATTTCGCTTTTAAGATTATCTATGCGCTGGCGAATATGGCGCCGGTCTTTTTCCAACTGGCTTTCACCGGGGCCCCGGGTACCGATGCCGCCGCCCAGACGGGACAGCTCTTTGCCTTTGCCGCTGAGACGGGGCAGCAAATAGCTGAGCTGAGCCAGCTCAATCTGCAATTTTCCTTCTCTGGTGTGGGCGTGATCCGCAAAAATTTGTAAAATTAATGCCGTCCGGTCAATAACCCGGCAAGGCAGCCGCTGATCCAATTGGTTTTGCTGCCGGACGGAAAGCTCGTCGTCAATGATAACCAGATCAATAACTTTTTCTGCAATCAAATCTTTGATTTCTTCCAATTTGCCTTTGCCAAAATAATGGGCGGGATCAGGCCGGTCCCGGTTGGCCATTAGGCTATGAATAACCAAGCCGCCGGCAGTTTCCGTCAAACCGGCCAATTCCTGGAGAGAAGCTTGAGGATCAAGCTCGCCGGGACTGCGGTGGTTGCTTAAACCCAAAAGCAGAACTCTTTCCGGCTCAGTATTTTCTACAATATGGAGGCTTCTGCTTCTTTTTTGATCAGGCCAAAGAGCCTCATCAGCTAAAAGATTTTTCTCAAGCAAAAGCTGCTCTTCTTCTGCGTTATTGTTTTCCAGGTTATCCAAAATTTCACGAATATCTGTCATGGGTACTCCTTTTACGATTAATGAATTTCGCCATTTAAATCCGGCATAGCCGGGGATGACTGTGGCATACTAAAAAACGGAGGTGATAACAAAATGAAAAGATCTTTAAACAGGGCCAGCAAATCGGCTTTAGGTACCGGGGCTTTAATCACCGGGGCAGGCGCTTTGATCGGCGGCCGCATCGGTTTTAGTATTGCCGGATTTGGCGTTGCCCAAATGATTCTTGGCGGTTCCAATATGATCCAGGAAAGCCATTCCCATTTGATGAAGAAAGTCTCTGATCTTATCTGAACCCCAGCCTGATCCTTCCTCGGTGCTCTCGCTTACTCCTTCCCTCTCTTGAAGAAATGCTGCTAATATCTCTGCGCTTCTTTCTTCCTGCATTTTTTTGCCGTCCAGCCAAAAAATATAAGGGTTACGGCGAAACCAGGTTAGCTGCCGCTTGGCATAGCGGCGGCTTTCCTGTTTTATGGCCTCTATAGCTTCTTCTAAAGTATATGTGCCTTCCAGAAACAGCAATAATTGTTTATAACCGATGGCCTGACCTGCCTGGCTGTCCAGTTTTAAACCTCCTTTTTGTAAAGCAAGGACCTCTGCCGCCAATCCTGCCGCCGTCATTTGGTCAACCCGCAGATTAATCCGCTGATACAACTCCTGACGAAGCATAGTTAAGCCAAAAAAAATAGTGGGATAGATTAGCCGGGGCGCTTTATAAGCCTGGACATTTTCGGAAATCGGTTTGCCATGGAGCTTTTCGTACTCCAAGGCTCTGATTATACGTTTGGTATCGTTGGGATGGAGGCGTTTGGCCGACTGGGGATCAACCTGGTACAGCTTCTGCCATAATTCAACGGTACCAAGTTTTGCGGCCTCAGCCCTTAAAGCTTCCCGTAAGGAATTAGCCTCAGCCTCTTCTCCCTCTTCTTTGTTATATTCATAATTATATAAGGCGCTGTCGATATATAAGCCGGTACCTCCTGCCAGAATAGGCGTTTTGCCCCGGTGAAAAATGTCTGCAATACAGGCGCGGGCCAGTTTTTGATATTCCGCCGCGCTGAAGGATTCGCCAGGCAGACGTAAATCCAGCAGATGATGGGCAATACCTTGGCACTCTTCCCGGGTTACCTTGGCGGTGCCGATATCCATACCTTTATAAATTTGCATGGAATCACCGGAGATGATTTCTCCATTCAGGGCCTTAGCCAGATTGATGGCCAGGCCGGATTTGCCGGAAGCCGTAGGGCCAACCACGGCAATCACTTTTTTTAAGGCTTTATTTGTCATAGGTATACCTTTCCTTTTCCCAGATACCGTAAGCCACAGGGCCGTATTTTGTTTTTTCCAGCCGGGTTGCCTCTAATTTCTTAAAAAGCGGCGAAAACCAGCGTTCTTTCAAAACCACCCGCCGCCGGCTAACCCGTAAAGCCTCGGTCAAAACTTCCTGATCAAAAGGAGCGTAGCAGGCCAAAGGCCGCAAGTTGTTGATACCGGAGGATTGATGGTTGGCGGCCCGAAACATGGGATCAAAATAAACCACGTCCCAGCTATCTGCCTCCTGGCCGCGTAAATAATCCAAAGCCTCTGCAGAAAGCACGCTGATTCGGCGGGCTATAGCCACAAGAGGCGTTTTTTTGCTGTCAAATTGCGGCGTTTCCCGCCGTAAGCCCCAATCGGTAATGGCAGCGATAATTGGCGATGCTTCAAGCCCCAGCACCTTTCCTTCTTCCCCTACAGCCCAGGCGGCTACCAAAGCGTCGGCAGCCAGGCCCAAGGTACAGTCAAGGACCTGCTGGCCGGAAGTCAGCCCCGCCGCAGTTAAGAAGATATCCGGTTTGCCTGCCGCTATCTGGCGCAGCCTGGGTATGGCCATAGAGGGATGCCAATGCAGAGGCGGTTCTTCCATAAACAAATGGCAATCCCTGTCCAGGGTAAGCAGATAGTCCAGACCCCGGTCCGCTTTTAGATGGCTGAGGCTTAAGCGTTCCCGGGGCATATAGGGTACATTATAGCGGCCTGCCAGCTCCAGGGCTTTTTCTACCTGGTCTCTGCCGCTTTTGGTGCTGGTGGTCACTCCCCAACGATAGCCCGGCATCAGGAGGAGCGCCCAAAAGCCTGAATCAGGCGGTGGTAAGGCAATAAATACATAATGGGCCGGCCATGGGGGCAGGTCATTGGATGGCAGGTTTGCTGCAAGCCTCCCAGCAGAGCCGCCATTTCCTGCCGGCTGAGAACCGTATTGGCTTTTACTGCGCTTTTGCAGGAGGCCATGATCAACAAGGCTTGTTTGGCCTGCTCCAGATCATTGCCGCCACCTCCTTCTGCCAGCTTCTCCAAAAGCTCCCGAAACATAGACTGATCCATAGTTTGCCCTGCCGGTACGGAGCGCAGCACGTATTGACGGGGGCCGAAACGCTCTACGATCAGGCCCAGGTCATTAAGCAGCAAAATATGGCGGATTAATACTTCTTCTTCACCGGTAGTTAGACTTAAGGATATGGGCTGCATCAGCATTTGAGCTGCAGTCTCTTTCTGCCGGGATTTGGTCAAAAGCCGCTCGTAGATGATGCGCTCGTGGGCCACATGCTGGTCTACCACCAAAAGGCCGGCTTTGACTTCCGCTAAAATAAAGGTGGCATGGAGCTGGCCGATAATGGTGAATTCCACATCGGGGCCGAAAAAAAAGTCTTCCCGCCGCCAGTCGGCAGCCAGGGCTTGCATACTTTTGTTGTGGGAGCTAACACCCCACTGGCCCGGCAAAAGCCCTGCTGTCTTTTCCTCAAGGCCGGCAAATAGATTTGCGCTTTCCGCCCTATCGTCCTGGCTTTCTGCGGCGGCATACGCTGATTGTGGAGATGCTAAGCTTGTAGCTTCTAAATTCGCCGGTTTTAAGCCGGCGGGCTCTTCGGACAGGCTGAAAGCATTGGCGTCAACCAGCCGGTTTAGCTGGTCTTCCCCTTCGGCAGTAAAGCTATATAAAGTCTCCCATTGGCGTACCGGTTGGGCAAAGCTGATTTGGCCCCCGCCGGATTTGGCAGCCGAACTGCCGGAGAAGAATCCTGGACCGCCCTGAGCAGTCCCGGCAGCCACGGAATCGTTTTTAGCGGACTGGACAATTGGGGAGTTGCCGATTCCTGCCGCCATGCCCAGCTTGCCGGCGTCCGGCAGCAACTGGCCGCCGGAGATAGCCGTTCTTAAAACCCTGGTAATGGAGGGATTTAAATCCGGGTCATTAATTCGGATCTCCAACTTACCGGGATGAACATTGACGTCCAGCAGCTCTCCCGGCAACTGAAAAGCCAATATAGCCAGGGGAAAGCGGCCTTTGGGCAGCACATACTCAAAAGCCCGTTCAATGGACCACTGCATATCTTTTACGGAGATACGGCGGCCGTTGACGTAGACGTGAAAACCTTTCCTGGTACCCCGGCTGTAAGGCGGCGCCGTAATCCAGCCCCTGAGCCGGCCTTTGGAAACCGCTGATTCGAGGGGGACCAGAGCTTGTCTGGCCTCCTTGCCGTAAAAAAGCTCCACCAGGTCTTCGGTGTTGTTGATACCGGCAGTATCCAGGATCATTTTGCCCTGGTTTTCCAGCCGGAAATCGGTGGCCGGATAGCCCAGGGCAAGCTGCGTGATCAGGTCATGGATCAAACCGCCCTCATAGCCGGGAGTTTTCATAAACTTCAAGCGGGCCGGCGTGTTGAAGAACAGATGCTCCACCGTAATGCTGGTGCCTTCGGGACAACCGGCTTTGCTGATAACCGGCTCCTCCTCCTCGCCTTTGACCCGCAGGCAGTGGCCTTGAATCTCCCCGGTTTTGCGGGTGATGATCTCCAAGGCTGCTACGGAAGCTATACTGGCTAAGGCTTCGCCTCTAAACCCCAGTGTCGTCAAATCATCCAGGTCCTGAATCTGCCGCAGTTTACTGGTGGCGTGGCGTTCCACAGCTAAAGGCAGGTCCTGGCCGGGGATGCCGCTGCCATTGTCGATAATGCGGATCAAAGAGAGTCCGCCCTCCCGAATCTCGATTTTGATTTTAGTGCTGCCGGCATCAATGGCGTTTTCCACCAGCTCCTTCACTACGGAAACCGGCCGCTCAATGACCTCACCGGCAGCAATTTGGTTGGCTGTCAGGTTATCTAAACGTTGTATCCTGTTTTCAGTGCTTATTCTTTCCATAAACATTCTCTTTCTATGTACTCTCTTAGCTGCTATGCAGGCTTTGCTGCAGCTTATGCAAATAATTTAAAGCCTCTAAAGGCGTCATGGCCATAATATTCTTTTTCTTCAGTTCATTGATAGCTTTCCATTCCTTATCTTTCAGAGGTTTTTTGGTTCCCTGATTAGCCGGCGCCGATTCCCCCAGCTCCCCGCCGGTTCCGGCGGTTTCAGCAAATAAAGCCAATTGGGATTTAGGGCTATTTTCTGCCAGAGTTCTTTTGGTGAGAGTAACGCCGGGAGGTGCGGCGTGGATTTCTTCCGCCGTTTCCAGATAACCCGGATAAAGCTGAGAGCCTTCTGCCGGCCAGGGAAGAGGAGATTTTTCCTCCTGATAAACCTCCGCCTGCTCCAACTCTTCCAGTTTCGCACTGGCCTGCTGGATGACTTCTTCCGGCAGACCCGCCAAACGGGCTACATGGATGCCATAGCTTTTGTTGGCTGAACCCGGCAATATCTTATGGAGAAAGACGATTCTCTCCCCTTCTTCTTCCACCACCAAAGATAGGTTTTTTACTGCAGGATATTGTTCCTCTAAAGTAGTTAATTCTAAATAGTGAGTAGCAAAAAGGGTTTTGGCCTTAATCTGGGATACCAGGTATTGGCTGACGGACCAGGCTACGCTAAGACCGTCATAGGTGCCGGTACCCCGGCCTACCTCATCCAGAATCACCAGGCTTTTTTGGGTAGCATGCTGCAATATATGGGCGACTTCATTCATTTCCATCATGAAGGTACTTTGTCCGCCCCGCAGATCGTCGCTGGCGCCTACCCGGGCAAAAAGCCGGTCCCTTAAAGGCAGTTTTGCCTTAGAAGCCGGTACGAAGGAACCCATCTGGGCCATGACAAAGGCTATAGCTACGCTGCGGCAATAAGTGCTTTTGCCGCCCATATTCGGACCGGTGATAATGAACAGGCTGGTGCTGTCGTCCATCAGCAAGTCGTTAGGCACGAAGCGGTCCTGATCAAGGATTTGCTCCACAACGGGATGGCGCAAATCTTTGATGCGGATAGTCGATGAAGAGGCCGGTTGAAACTCCGGCCGGCAGTATTGACGGACAGCGGCCAGCTCCGCCAGAGACTGGAATACATCCAGCTTGGCTAAGGCCGCTGCCGTAGTCTGCACCCGGGGCAGAGCCGCCGTCAGGAATTGCAGGAGCTCCTGGTATAGCTCCAACTCCAAAGCCACCATCTTCTCCTCAGCCCCCAGCACCAGCCCTTCCAAACGAATTAATTCTTCGGTGACGAAGCGCTCGCCGGAAGCCAGGGTTTGCTTCCGCTGAAAATAATCGGGGACGGCGGATAAATTGGATTTTGTCACATCGAAATAGTAGCCAAAAACCTTATTAAAGCCGACTTTAAGGGATTTGATGCCCGTGTTTTCTCTCTCTTTTTGCTCCAGCTCCAACATCCAGCTGCGGCCGTTTTGGGCGCTATTCCTATACTCGTCGGCTTGGGGATGGTAGCCGGGCCGGATGAAGCCCCCTTCTTTCCAGTTGTTGGGGATATCATCCACCAAGGCGGCGGCCAGCCGGTCATGGAGATCCGGCAGTTCATCCAGCTCCCTGTAAATACGGGCCAGTTCGGACTGGGGGCTTTCCTGGCTTAATTCTTCCACCAGGCGGCGAATGGCCGGCAGCACCCCAAAGGATTGGCATAAGGCCTGAAGCTCCCGGGGTGTAGCCCGCTGATAAGCCACCCGGGTCATCAGCCGCTCCATATCATAGATATCCTTGAGCAGACGCCGCAGCTCCTGCCGCCGGCTCCAATCCCGGTGCAGGCTCTCTACGGCGTTAAGCCTGGCTTCTATGGCTCCCTGATCCACTAAAGGCCGTTCCAGCCAGCTGCGGAGCAAACGGGCTCCAAAAGCGGTGCGGGTTTCATCCAGCAGGTCCAAGAGGCTGCCTTTTTTCTCATAGGTGCGCAGGTTTCTGGTGATTTCCAGATTTCTAAAGGTTGTGGGGTCCATGATCAGGCGGTTGGCGGACTGGTCCAGCTCCAGCTCCCGAATCTGAGCCGGAGCAGTTTTTTGGGTTTCTTCCAAATAGCCTAAAATAGCGGCGGCACAGTCCCCGGCTAAGGGATAATCCAGCCACAAAGGCCTGGAACCTGGCTCTTGAGAGAATTGCGAAATAGTTTGCGTGCCAGATCCGGGAGCAAACTGTTTGGCTAACCGTTCCTGGCCGGCCTGCCGGGCAAAGGCAGAGCCGGGCCGCAGGGTTACAACGCTGCCCTCTTTTTCCTCGCTGGTCCATTGGCGGATCAATTCGGTCAGGGTAAGATAGTCATTTTCGGAAATCAGAATCTCTTTGGGTTTTAACCGGTGAATTTCTCCGGATAATTCCGTCAGGCAGCCAGGACCGGTAAACTCAGCCATTCGCAACTGGCCTGTGGAGACTTCGCAAAGAGCCATAGCCCAATGCTCCTCCTCGCCATGGAGCAAAGCGGCAATGAAGGTGCTTTCCTCATCGCTGCCGCCGACTTCCATGGCGGTGCCCGGCGTCACAATCCGGACTACGCCCCGCTTAACTATGCCCTTGACGGATTTCGGGTCTTCCAACTGCTCGCAGACGCAGACCCGGTAACCCCTTTGCACCAAGCGGCTTAAATATTGCTCCAGAGCGTGGTGGGGCACGCCGCACATGGGGATGCGCTCCTCCATACCCGCATCCCGGCCGGTCAGTACAATATCCAGTTCCCGGGCGGCTATCTGGGCATCCTCGCCAAAAAACTCATAGAAGTCGCCTAGGCGAAACATTACCAAAGCCCCCGGGTTTTCTGCTTTGATATCGAAATACTGCTTCATCATCGGTGTTTTGACGTCGAAATCACTCTTGGCCATGGGTTTCTCCTTTTAATGTCCAGGTCTGGGCCTCCTTGACCTTCACCTGATGGAAGGCTCCTACTCCTGAGGCTTCCCCAGGAAAATGAATCAATTGATTGCCGTCGGCCCGGCCGGATAAAACGCCGTTATCCCAGCTTTCCGCCAATACGTGGAGGGTTTGTCCCAGCAGCTCCTGATGGAGGCGGAGGCTGTTGCCGGCCTGGGCTGCCATCACTGCCTGAAGGCGGGCTTTCTTCTCACGCAAAGGTATCTGCTCCGCCAGCTTGGCCGCCGGAGTGCCCTGGCGGGGCGAATACATAAAGGTGAAAGCGGAATCAAAACCCACTTGATCCAATAGCGTAATCGTATCCTGCAGGTCCTCATCTGTCTCACCGGGGAAGCCTACGATAATGTCCGTAGTAAATACAGCTTCGGGGACCTGCCGGCGGATCCGTTCCACCAGAGCCAGGTATTCCTCCCGGCTATAGCCCCGGTTCATCTGCCGCAAAATACGGCTGGAGCCGGATTGCACCGGCAAATGGATGTGACGGCTGACTTTGGGGCAATCGGCAATGGCCCGGATCAGATCTTCTCCAAAATCCCGGGGATGGGAGGTCATGTAGCGAATTCTTTCCAGCTCCTTGATCTCTTGAGCCCGGTAAAGCAGATTAGCGAAGCTGGCTTCTTTGCCCTTGTTATCGGCGGACTCATCCTTCAGGGTTTTGCCATAGGCATTGACGTTTTGCCCCAGATACATCAATTCCACGGCCCCCTCGGCTACCCGCTGGCGGCTTTCCGAGAGGATATCCTCCAGACGGCGGCTGCGCTCCCTGCCCCGGACGTAAGGCACGATGCAGTAGGTGCAAAAATTATTGCAGCCATAAGTAATGTTGACCAAAGCTTTGAAAGGATAAGGCCGGATAGCCGGCAGAGCCTCTACGATCTCCCCTGTCTCCTCCTGATCCCACTGAAAGCCCAAGCCGCCCTGGACATTGCGGATCATTTCCGGCAGACGGTGGAGCTTATGGGTGCCCAGCACCAGGTCAACCTGAGGAGCCCGGCGGCGGATCAGCTTGATCATATCCGTCTCCTGGGCCATGCAGCCGCAAAGGCCGATAACCAGCCCCGGCTTGTCCTGCTTATATTGCTTCAATGTCCCCAAATAGCTGAAGACCTTTTGCTCCGCTTTTTCCCGGATGCTGCAGGTGTTCAGCAGGATCAGGTCCGCTTCTTCCTCTTTTTTTGTTTCTCTATATCCCATCTGCTCCAGCATGCCCAGAATTGTCTCGGAATCCCGTTCATTGGCTTGGCAGCCGTATGTGGCCAGGTAAACCTGCATGATATCCTCCCTGATATAAATTTCGATATGAATCTCGACAACTATTTAGATAGCAAAGCCTTTGTATTACGGCTTGGTTTATCAAATTATTTTATCATAAAAAAGGCGGAGATGCACCCGCCTTGCGAAAAACTAAAAGTGAAAATTGTCAATTTCTTCACTGTTTATGTGGGCAATGCGAAAGCTTGTATCGCCCTCTTTCTCCTGAAAGATAAAGCGAACAGGCCAATAAATAGTTTGAGCCGAGCCCAGCTCCTTATCTTCCATAAGTACGAAGCCATTTTCCTCAGCTACTATTTGATAGCGATTTAACTCCTCATAAAATGCCATAAACTCTTCTTTTCCTGCAGCAGCAAGGTAATCCGTTGCCTGATAACAGACCGAGACATTATCATGTATACGCTTATCGGCGATAAACTGCAGAGGCAGGATAAGCTCCAGATAGGAATAAACAAGAGGGTTTTCAGGATCAAAAAACTGTTTGCTCATGTTTGAAAATAAATAACCGTTTTTACTGTTGGCTATTTTCGTTATGGCAAAAGAACTGATCTTATCCTCAACATTAATCAACAGAATAAGGCTATCTGCGAAATTTTTTATGCTCATGTCTTTTTCCGCTATTTTCCTGCCACCCAGACTCCAGCGTCCCAGGGAGATTTCCTGCGCCAGCCAATCAATAGATCTTATAGAATAGAAAACGGTTTGTTTATAATGCTGCATTGCATAACCTTTTGCAGAATAAGGAACACTCTCCTGACTATGCGCTTTAAATAAAACGATAGGAATACTGACCACTTCATTTGAAAAATAATCTCTGGCCAGCATCTCGCTGCGAAAACCTACAGGGCTAAAATAATACAGATAGCCCCAACGGAGGGCTAAAAAAGTCAAAAGAAGATAGATGATAAATTTGTATTTTTTCATAGTCTTCCCTCCTTCTACACTTTCATTTTGACCAATATAGGGCCATTGTCAATACTTATTTGCGTCATAAGGCCAATTTTGCCCACGCAAAAAAACACCGCCAGGGGCTTTTCTGCTGCGTTACCCCGGCGATGCTCTTTGTGTATTTTCTAATCCGGCCTAAAACTTTGCCGTGGTTAACTCAATCTTCTTCGGCACTGTCATCCTTTGGCGCAAGAATATTAAGGATAAAAGCTACCAAAAAGGACAGGACGATGGGCGATTTACCCAGGATATTCTGCAATTCCATGGGGAAAAACTGCAGCGAAACGGGTACGGAGCTGATTCCTACGCCTAAAGCTAACGCAATACCAACAATCATGCGGTTGCGGTAGTTTAAAGGCTGCTGGGAGATTAGCTGAATACCGGACATGGTGATGGCGGCAAAGACGGTGATCGTAGCGCCGCCCAGCACCGGATAGGGGATTGTGGTCATCAAAGCGCCAAACTTAGGCAGGAAGCCGGCTACAATCATCAGCCCGCCTACAATTAAAAAGACCCGCTTGGCCACCACTTTCGTAGTAACGATCAAACCTACGTTTTGACTATAGGGGTCCGTAGGCAAACCGCCGATACAGGCTCCCAGCATACCGCAAATACCCTGGCCCTTGATAGCGCCGCCCAGCTCGGCGTCCGTAGCTTCCCGGCCAAAGCCGCCGATGGTGGTGGAGGAAACGTCGCCGATGGTTTGCACCGCCTGTACAATATACATCAAAATCATAGAAATGATGGCGGAGATATTGAAATCAAGGCCCCAGGGCAGAATACGGGGAATAGCCACCCAAGAGGCAGTGCCTACGTTTTGGAAGGAGATCATGGGCTGACCCGAGAGCTGTCCCCAGATCAGGGAGAGAATGTAGCCGGCGCCAATGCCAATAAGCATACCGGAAACTTTGACATAGCCCTTGCCCAGCAAATTGCAGGCCAAGGTTACGGCCAGAGTAATCAGAGCAATGGCCCAGAGGCGGGGTTCTCCGAAATTGCTGGCGGTGGCGCTGCCTCCCGCCATATAGTTAATGGCGGTGGTGTATAGGGAAAGTCCTATGCTTAATACAACGGTGCCGCTGACAATGGGCGGAAAATATTTGCGGATTTTGCCGATGCCCATACCGATGAAAATAGAAGCAAAGGCCGCTACCAGTTGGGCGCCGAAAATCGCCCGTATGCCGTAAGCCAGGCCGATGGAGGTTAGTATGGGCATATAAGCGAAAGCAACGCCCATGACATTGGGCAAGCCCATGCCGAAACCGAAGACAGGGAAAAGCTGAATAAGAGTTGTGATGCCGCCGATCAGCATAGCGGCCTGCATCAGGAGGATCTTGCTTTCCTCCGGCAAGCCCAGCAACTGTGCTACCAAAATAGGCGGGGTGATGTTGCCTACCAGCATGGCCAAAATATGCTGCATGGCTTGAGGGAAGGCGAATCGCAGGGGCGGTTTACCGTTTAACTCAAACAAGGCTGAACTACCGAAACCGGAGGTTTCACTTTTCATGGAAACACCTCTTTCACCTGTTTTTATTTGGAGACGGCTTGTATATCCCATAACCCAGTGCTGCTATATACGGTTCTCCCTTTCTTAAATCCTTTTCCCAGGCTCCTTGCTTCCCAATAATCGATAAAATAAACTGAATATTGAAAGAAACAACCGCTTATGGTAGCTCTGAAGTAACGGCTAGAGAATAAAACAACAATAAGGATCAATTACAAAGACCAAATGCTAAAAAAAGTTTAGTAGTGCAGAAAAATATTTTTAAGATAAGTATAAACCCAGTTTTTGACTCTGTCAATTATCAAAAAACTAAATCCGGGTTAATTTTTTTATAAAATTATTGGAAATTAGGTTTACACCGGCACAAGGAGCTGCCATTACGGCAGCTCCTTGTGAATAGTTTGCTATAGTTGACATAAGCAAGGCTTTTATGCCATGGGCGCCATATTTGACTGTTTTTTTCTGTGCCTGACGATGGCGATTGCACAGATGCCGCCGCAGATACAGATGCCGATGGCGTCGGTCTGCAAGCCGGGTTTGATCAAAAGCAGCGAGCCGAACATCATGACGATGCTTTCGAGTCTGTTCATCCGGATATGCATGGCCTGCCGCTGCATGCCAAAAGATAGAAATGTGGCGCCGGCAATTGCGGTGATCAGCGTGGTTATTATTACAGTTCCCGAACCTTCCCAAAGAAGGGCTGGCCCATAGCAGAACATATAGGGGATAACAAAGGCGGAGATACCCACCTTGCAGGCTGTCACCGCCACCTGCATAGGCTTTGCCTTGGCAATGCCGGCGCCGGCATAAGCCGCCAAAGCAACCGGCGGAGTGATGGCAGAGATGCAGGCAAAATAGAAAACGAACATGTGAGCCTGCAGCGGAGTAAGTCCCAACTGGACCAAGGCGGGGGCGGCCACCGCTGCACAGATCAGGTAGGAAGCGGTAGTTGGAAGACCCATGCCCAGCAGGATACTGGCGCACATGGTCAGCACCAATGCCAGCCACAAACGGCCTCCCGCCAACTGGACGATGGCGCTGGCAAATTTCAGCCCTGTGCCGGTCACATTGAGTACGCCCACCACGATGCCGGCGGTTCCGCATGCCGCAATAACGCTGGTGGCTGAGAGTGCGCCGTCGCCGCAGGCTTTGAGAATTGTCTTGGGTCCCATACGGGTGTTCTTGTGTACCCAGGAGACTACGATGCAGGTGATGATGCCCATCAGCGCGGAGCGGATAGTGCTCCAGCCCAGTACCGTCAGCACAAGGATCAGCACGATCAGGGGCAGAATCAGGTGGCCCTGGGTCATCATAATTTTCTTGAGGGAGGGAAGTTTTGCCCGTTCTATCCCCTGCAGATTGTGCTTGATTGCCTCCAGATCCACCATCAGGAATACTGTGTAGAAGTAGAGCAGCGCAGGAATAATGGCTGCGGTGACAATACGGCTATAAGGCATACCGATAAGTGACGCCATGATAAAGGCTGCCGATCCCATAATCGGAGGCATGATCTGCCCGCCTGTGGAGGCCGTCGCTTCAACCGCGCCTGCAAAATGGTTTTTGTAGCCGATTGACTTCATCATCGGAATAGTCATGGAACCGGTTGTGACCACATTGGCCACGGAATTGCCCGATACCGTTCCAAAGAGAGCGCTGGAAAGAACCGCAACCTTGGCGGGGCCGCCCCGGGCATGACCTGCCACACTCAGAGACAGGTCGATGAAAAACTTCCCGGATCCTGAAGCTGCAAGGAATGCACCGAAGACGATGAACAGGAAAACCATTCTGGCCGATGCATTCATCGAGGTGCCGAAGATGGCGTCCATACCGATCATATAGGAGAGCACCTTGGACCAGGAATATTCCCTGTGACCCAGCATTCCCGGCAGCAAATGGCCGTAGCGGCCATACAGCAGGAAAACAATGGCAATGACAGGCAGGATGTTGCCGCATGTACGCCTGGTACACTCCAGTGTGATAAGTATAACGATGATACTGACGATCATATCCATCGTAGTCGGCGAAATGCCAATGCGGTAAACGATGGTGTTCATCTCCCGAATCATCTGGGCCGCGGCAAAAAGCATCAGGGCAATGAGGAACAGATCATAAACGGGAACCTTATCCTTCCTGCCCTTTTTAAAAGGCGGGTAATACGCCAAAAGCAGGGAATAACCTGTGCCCACATGCAGTGCAAACAGGAAATATCCTGTTACAGGCTGTAAAGCAAGATAGTAAATGTGTGCAATAGTTGTAAGGATGGCAAAAGTGAAGAAAATCTTCTTGTAAATACCTGAGAGCTCCCGTTTTGCAGAGGATTCCTGATCCAGCTCCTCCACATTGACGTCTTCCAGGACTTTGTTTGCTTTTTTGAATAACATGTATACCTCCTATTGCAGAATAGGATGCCGGATTAGCTGATAGCTATTTAAGAGAATCAGGTACAGTGATCCCCGCTTCCTCATAGTAGCGCAGTGCGCCGGGATGCAAAGGAACCACGCAGTTGCCAACGGCTTCGGGAACGGTCATTGCCGCAGTCGGATCCACAGCAATCAATGCTTCATTTTGTTCGAATGTTGTCTTAACCAAGTCGTAAACCAGATCATCTTCCATATCTTTGTGGCAGACCATCATGTTCCAGAATGCGCAGACAGGAACATCTTCGGGTTGGTTTTTGAAGGTGTTGGCAGGGATGATATTTTTTGACCAATAGGGTTGCGCTGCCAAAATCTTATCGAAATCTTCATCGGTAAGTCCGATATGTTTTACGTTGTGGGTAGTTTCCAGTTCCAGCATGAAGGGTCCGGGGATGCCGGTGATGGAGAAGCAGGCGTCAATGGTACCATCCTTAAGGCCGCTGATCTGGCCGTCTGTGGGCAGGCTTGTGACGCTCTTGGCCTTGATGCCGAGGATTTCCAGCAGAGCGCGGCCTGCAAGGTCACTGGTGGCGCCGGGGGAGCCGACGGCGATGTTTTTGCCTTCGAAGTCGTAGACCGACTCAATGCCGCTGCCTTCGAGGGTGTAGATATACAAAACGCTGTAATAGGTGGCAAACATGCCCCGCATTTTGTCGTACTTTGTACCTCCGGCCCAGCCGGTGCCGCTCCAGCCCTCACCGCCCAGCCAGGTGGTGACAAAGCCGAGCTCCATTTCATCCTGCTGGATTAGCTGCATATTGGTATTCGGGCCGCCGGTTACTTCAACTGAACAGTCTACGTTTTGCACATTTTCATTCATGATTTTCGACCAGCCAGCCCCCCAGACATAATAGGTGCCTCCCACACTGGAGGTGCCCAGCAGCAGGCGGGCAAGGGGACGGCCGGCGGTTTCTCCGGGTTCTGTAGGAGACGCGGAAGGCGTTGACGGTGAACAGCCGGCGAATGCTGCTAAAATTAGGGCGGCTGCCAGATATAGGGCCAAGCATTTTTTCATGGTAGATCCTCCTTCTAATTATTGGTGTTTGTGTTTCTTGCCGGGGCGGAGTATCTTCAAAATCACCGCTTCGGACAGGGTCACAGTTCGATTTCCAATTTCAGCCTATCCGAATTGACGATGCTTTTGGTGAGGATGATGGGCCTGTCGCCGCTGTACCCGATACGGGACAGGAGCAGTATTGGCTTGTTTTGATTGCACTTAAGGTAGCGGGCCTCAGCCGCCGTCGGCAACGTCGGTTCGATCAGATTCTTGAACCTGGTGAGTTTGATACCCTCGTTGGACTCAAGAAAGTCATACAAACGCTTGTTAAAATCAATTAGTTCCATTTGAACATTCAGGCTTTTTGAGAAGTAAGATTTCTCGAAGATGGTTGGAATGCTGCGTTCGTCAGCCAGGTAACGCAGCCGCGAGATCTCGTATACCTCACTTTCCAAAGGAACTGCAAGAATCTGGGACAAGCTTTCGCTGGCTTGGATGATCTTGATCTCAAGCAGGCTGTGGTAGGTGCCGGCCTCCGTAGGAAAGAACATCTTGAGGTAGTCCCACTTATAAGCCGGCTTTGTGACAAAGGTTCCGGCGCCCCGTTTGGAGCTGAGTAAGCCCTTTGTTTGGAGCTCGGCTATGGCGTGCCGCACCGTCTCCCGGCTTACCTTAAATTGTGCCGCTATCTGGGTTTCGGAGGGGATTTTGCTGCCTCCTCCCCACTCACCATTGTCTATTTGCCTCTGTATATAGTCCGCAATCTGCTTGTAAAGAGATTTGTTATTCATTTTTTGCTGTGGCATAAACAAATCCTACTTTACTGTTTATTTGGCAAACTTGCCTATCTCAGCCTCAAGCTTTTCCCTTGCTGACCGCAAGTCATCGAGTGATTTCAGGTAGGATGCCCTATCCTGATCTAATTTTTGGGAAAGGCGGAGGATCATATCCTGACATTCCTTTGGTGACGGTGCGCCGTAGTCGTGCTTATTGTGCACCGAATTAACCGAGTCCAGTACGCTGCTCAGCTCTTGCTGGCTCCACCCAAAGGTCTTGGCAGCAAATTCCTTGCTTGCATTGTTGAGCATTTCCACCGTCATTTGGGAGGCGTCCAGCCCACTATCCAAACACTGACTCACCATGCTGCCTACAATGTGGTGAGCAACTCTGAAGGAGAGGCCTTCCCTTTTGACAAGCTCATCAGCCAGTTCGGTGACTGTGCAAAAATTCCGGTCCGCCCGTTTTTTCATGTTGCCCGTCTTGATGATCAGCTTTTCTACCGTTTCACCGAGCAGATTGAGGATTGCCTCCATTTGATCTGCCGCGTCCCAAAAAGGGGCGATGCTTTCACCGGCAATATCGCGGCAATGGCCGTAGGGAGTGCCCTTCATGCAACTGAAGGAAGCCACATAAGCGCCTAAAAGGTGTGAGGTCTTTGCTTTGCAATGCTCCAGCGTCACCGAATTTTTCTTTTGCGGCATGATGCTGCTGCTGGCTGCCAGGGAGTCGTCAACCTCGATATAGGAGAATTCATCGGTGGCCCAGATGTACAAGTCATTGACAAAGCGGTTGATGGTTGCGCCGAAGTTTACGAAGGAGCCCAGTAATTCCAGAAGGTAATCCCGGGATGCCACCGCATCCATATTGTTGTACATCGGTCCGTTGAAACCGAGGAGCTCGGCGGCGTAGTGGCGGTCAATGGGGAAGCTGGTTCCGGCAAAAGCGCCGCTGCCCAGTGTGCACTGGTTAAGGCGCTGGTAGGCCGTAAACATGCGTTCGTAATCACGCTCAAGGCCTTGGGCCACTGCGGTGAAATAGAAGGCGATTGAGATGGGCTGTGCCGGTTGCATGTGAGTATACCCGGTGAATACTGTTTCTGTGTGTTCGGCTGCTTTTTTGAGTAATACTTCCCGCAGATTTAACAGCAGCGGGTAAAGCTTGATCATCTGATCACGCACATTCATGCGGCTGATTGTGGAATGCAAGTCGTTGCGGCTGCGGGCTGTATGCAGCTTACCGCCGACCTCCATGCCGACTTTGCCGATGAGATAGTTTTCAAGGTTGAAATAGTAATCCTCAAATTCGGGGTTGAGGTTGAAGGCGGCGTTTCCCTCCCTCTCCAAGTCCAAAAAAGCCAAGAGGATTTTTCCGGCTTCTTCAGGCGTGATAATACCCTGCTTGCTCAGCATAAGTGCATGGGCGATGTTTAGCGACAGCATATTGTAAAAGGAGCGCTTGTTGTCCGCAAGAATAGCGGGACCAAATAGGTATTTGCAGACAGTGCCGCTGGGTTTGGTTTTTAATCGCTCTCTCATGATACCTTAATCCCCCTTTGCAGCGGTTTTTCCGGTCATCACATAATCCATAATCTCCTTAACATCCATGCCTGCAAGCCCCATCTTTTGCATTGAGGTACCCGCGGCATAAAAGTCGCGGTTACGCACAATGTTGGCCAGACGGATCATTGTATCGATGACCGGCACCTCCATGCCCAGCAGCCGGGCAAACTCCGCAATGGGAACGATGCCCATGGGCACATCCTCGTCGATGTAGCGGTCCGGCGCCTGCTTGGCGGTGGAAGGCAGGCCGGAGGCCTCTTTCTGCGGGATCGGCACATAGTGCTTCCCTTTGTAGCAAAGCTCATTAAAGCCGTCGTAAGTAACCACTTCGAGGCCCAGCTTCCTCATCACTTGGCAACGCTCCTCATCCAGCTGGTATTTAATACGCTGCACCGTTTCGGAACCCCAGGCATGAAAGTCGAAATCTTCTGGCCGGGGCATCTCCACTTTGTCCATGTTCATCAGATAAGGAACGATATGGGTGGTGGGGTTGACGTTGTTGCAGCCGATGCTCAGCGCATCCTGGCCCAGGGCCGCTTCAAAAATGGCCGGTTTGATGATGTCCAGCAGTTCCTGGTTCCGTACCGCCGGAAAGGCCGCCATCGGCAATACTGCCTTGCGGGCTTTGATGCCTGCATGGGCAGGCTCAATCAGGCGGGTAGCGTAAGGGAAGCTGATGGTCTCGCCAATGAGAGGCAGCTCCTTGACACCGTTTTCCCGTAATGTCTTGGCGAACATGATCGAACTGCCCACATAGCCGGGGATCAGCAGGAAAGTATGATTCGGCCTGACAAAAGGCGCCACTTGCTTTGCGAATAAGTTGTATATGTTTGAGGTGACACAAACCAAAAAAACATCGCCGGAGCCCACAGCTTCTTCAAGGTTGGCGGTGGCGCCGGATACAGGCGCAAACCCTTCCACAACGGGGCCGCTCATCTTGATGCCCCCCTGCTGCCGGATGCTTGCGATAGTGGCTTCGTTTATGTCGTAGATTGCCTTAGGCGCAACGCCCCTGAGAACCATGTCGCCCGCAAGGGACTGTCCGCCGTTGCCGGCGCCGATAATCACATATGACTTTGCCATTTGATCCCCTCCTGTCTTTATCGCTTGCCTAGATAACTAGACAGGTAAAAGTTTTTGCAGCTATACTTGTCTAGTCAATTTATTTAACCATGATAATCCATAATAGTCAATAATTGGTAAAAAATAATTCCATCTCAATTTTCTGAGATGGAATTAGCTCTAAGATTATTCGCAATAAAAGGAAACCGGTCTGCCGCAACGCTAGGGATAACTTTAGCAGCTTGCTTGTCTAGTTATTTCTTTTTTCTCCCCAGAAGAAAAGGGCCACCGTGCCGGGGCCGGTATGGCTGCCTATGGTAGTCCCAACACTATTGATTTCCACAGGCCCATTTAGGTTCGGAAAACGCTCTTCTACAAGGGCCGCTACAGCCTCTGCGTCTTCAAAGCAGCCCGCGTTTGAAATGTAACACTTGCCTTCATAAGCAGTGCCTCCCTGGGCATATTCCTCCATTTTGTTTGCAATCTCGTGGATGACTTTTTTCTTTCCTTTTATCTTAAAACGGGGAATGAGCTTGCCTTCATGGTCCATATTGAGCAAGGGGCATATATTCAACATAGTGCCAACCCAGCCGGAGGCTTTAGAAATGCGTCCTCCTTTGACGTAGAAGGTCAAATCTGTGGAGAAGAACCAATGGTGCACCTCCAGCTTATGCTCGTTTGCCCAAACATACAATTTTTCAATATCCATGCCCTCATCGCGGAGGTCGGCAAGTTTGTCCATAAGCAGGCCGTAGCCGGAGGAAGCTCCCAAAGAATCCACAATATAGATTTTCCTGTCCGGATATTTTTGCAGCAGGCTGCTTCTTGCAATACTTGCAGAATTGTATACGCCGGAAAGGCCGCTGGACAAACTCACATGCAGGATGTCCAGTCCTTGCTCCAAAAAGGGCGTAAAATAATCAATGAATTCTTCCACATTGACTTGAGAGGTTTTTGTTTCGGCGCCCTCAAGCATTGCTTTATAGAACTGGTCAAAAGGTATGGATTTGCCTAAATCGTCATCATACTGTTTTCCGTCCAAAGTGTAGTGAAAGCAGACAAAATGAATATCTTTTTCCCTGAAATGTTCTTCAGTTAAATCCGCCGTAGAACAACAGCTAAGTATGTATTTTCCCATAATTATTTTCTCCTTAACTTTCTAATATTGGTACGCCGCAGCTATAGAGCAATAGATCCCTGGTTTGTCATAATAATATCCTTAATTTGTAAATTTGTCCATTATATTGCTCCGAAGCATTCCTTTCTTATTTGACCAGTAAGGATAAGAAAAAGGCAAATAGTGCCGTAAGTGAGCCATAGACCAATTCTTTAAGGGTGTGCCGCTTTAATGTCAGGGAAGACCACAAGATGGCGCCAAACAGCAGCACACAGGGGAGGATTGCTATCCCGCCAATAAAGTAGACGAACAATAGCATGGGCCCTACAAGGCTGCAGGCATGGCCGCTGGCCCTTATTCCTATCACTTTATTAAGCAGGATAAGGATTAAGACAGACAGGAAGTAAACCAGAAAGATCAATGACAGCCCCCTGCTTACTCCTCGGGCAAACCCATAGAGAACTGCACCGGCATAACAGATCAGATTCAGGACCAGGGCCAGATTCCGCTGTCCCTCCCTCACCGCGCTTTTGTGCTTTGGCAGGAGATGGGCAAGGGGATAAGCCAGAAGCGGAATCAGGGTAAGGAATAGAATCGATAAAAGCAATTCCTGAGAGCCGGCAAAGATATCCCTATCCCGAAAAAACAGGATCAGCAAAAGCGCAAGCACCATAACCGGCGGCACCGTCACGGCGCGGATGGCTTTTGCGGCCTGCTCCCGCCTAATCATCCCCGAGGCCCCCAAGGGAACGAGGGTTTAACAGACAATCTCTCATAAGAGTTCCCTCCAAAAATACTGTACACTTTGACAGATAATATTGCACCTGTTAAAATTATAGCGCTTACAAAATAAGGATACAACATACACAATCTGATTTTGGTCAGTTATTTATACAAAAATAAGAGGGGTGTAAAAATAATGGCAGAGGATAAGCGTGTCCGCAAAACCAAGCGGTATATCAAGCAGGCGCTGACTGAAGCGCTTGGGCAAAAGTCCTTTGAACAGATTACCGTTACTGAGCTGTGTGTCAAATCCGATATTAGCCGCATCACGTTTTACTCCCATTACAGCGACAAGTTTGCCCTTGCCGATGAGATGTTTGACGAAATGCTGGAGAACGCCGCCGCCGACTACCGGGCCATGCAAAAAGCAAATAATCCCGGCAATGACGTTGTCCAGACCTTTTGCAATCTGCTGGACTGCATTTTGAATCTCTATAACAGCAACATGTCCTTACTGACCCGCACCACTATCGAGAAGAATCCTTACCTTTACCATATGTTTTACGGCTATATTGTGCGCAATGTGGAACTTGTGCTTCTTCACCGCAGCCATGTCATCCGGCCCAAATACTCCATTAAGCAGGTAAGCGGTTTTATCTGCAACAGCCTATGGGCTTTCCTCAGTGAGGCAAATTTCGATGAAAATAAAAACAACACCTTGCGCAAGGATGCGAAGAAGGTGTTGGCGGATTTGTTAATGGCTGATATTGTAACGGAAAGCGTGCGGTAGGATAAATGCTGGGTGATTGTCCTGGAAAGCTTGGGCAGTGGCGACCCCTTGGCAGCGGTCCCGGCTGCTCCCTCAAAAATGCAGTTTGCAGGAGGGCGTTGAAAAAGCCGCTTTTCATCCAGCCGGGTGTACAAAAAATGAGGGAATTTGCCTAGGATAACCGTTCAAAGTTTCAAGTTTTGCTGCACTGCCCACCGCTTTTTAGCTACATTTAGTGTCTAAGGCGGATTGAGATGCCTATTTTGACCGAGGAAATCCCAGAATACCTCAAAATTTGTACACCGGGCTCTCAACATATTGGCTATTAATATTGGCGTTATTGCAGAAGAGGCAATTCCACAAAGGGAACAGCTGTTTTTGTTTTTTCACCTTTTTCTGAAACACCGCTGCGGCCATTTTCGTCAATGTGATTGACGACAAACCTGATTTTTATGCCGTCTAAACTGTTGGTTTCAGCTTTAATAACATAAATCAATGTTCCGTCCTCTTCATAACTCCAATCAATGCGATTGTGGGCGATTTCACCGCCGAAAAGTCCCACACCGATGGCTTTATATTGCTCCGGGTTCAACTGGGGAATCTCGTCGTCGCCGGCGATGAATTTATTTTCTGCGCTTGTCACCTCTGCTCTGATATACAGGTTATCGCCATCAAACAAAAATTCCCGGGCTTTGAAGGTTACGCCCTCAACGATTGCTTCTAAATCTGTTTGCTGCACTAAATCTTGCTGTTCAGGCGTTACATCTTTATTTGACAATAGGAAATCGAATAAGCCTAAACTATTAGCAAATGCCCCGGCTATCCCCATGGTCAGGATAACTAAGATAGCTGCTACGGCTGTTGAAAATTTCATGAATGCAGATTTTTTGCTAGACTTCTGTTCAGTCATATTTAATATCTCCTTTTCTAAATACTGTGGCATAGTGATTTTACTAAAAGTTTTTTTGAAGGTTTCTTTATTCCTCATCATTCCACGCCTCCTTTAATGTTGCTTTCAGCTTTTCTCTTGCCCGCTGCAATTGTTTCCGGACAGTGGCTTCTTGTGTTTTTAAGATTCCCGCAATTTCAGCAGTTGAGTATTCCTCATAATAGAATAAATAGATCACAATGCGATATTTCTGGGGCAGATCCATCACCGCTAGCCATACTTTATCCTCCGTTTCAAAGGATGTTTCGTCAACCAAGGTTTCATCAAGGGGAACAATTTTCCGCATCCAGCTTGATAAAAAGTAATTCTTGCACTCATTTATTGCGACTCTGATCAGCCAGCGTTTTATGTGGTCATCGTCGTTAAAGTCCTCGATTTTTTTATGCAGTTTTAAATAGACATTCTGTACAATATCATCGGTATCAAAGCTGTTTTTCATATAGGTTCTGACCAGCCGATAAATATCGTGTTTCGTATTATTGAAAACAGTAAGGAATTTGCTTTCCAATTCTACACCGCCTTAAAAGCTTTTTCACTTATATAACAAATTAACTAAGCGAAATGTGACACTGGTTGAGCTGATTTTCACAACTAATATTACAGTATAGAAATACAAAGTAAATGGGCTTCCTGAAACAGGAAACCCATTTGCTTTGTAAAAAACCATATTATTTTCCTCGTACTTTAGCTATTAAAAATCCATCCTAAAGATGGAGAATATCTCCGAGATGTCTATTTAGCATGCCTCAGGCCATCGACTCGATAAGTGTAATTTACTGTCTCCCCGTTGACATAGGGCATGGTCAACAGGTTAAAAGCGTCGTATTCATATAAGCAGCATAACTGGGATCAAAGGTCACTGTTGAAGGCTCTTGACCAAGGTATCCATGATTGTGATAAAATCGTTACTTCAAGATGTTACCCTTCCACATTCAGCCTGATCCTGGATCCTGGTGATTTACTTGGATTATTTCTGGGATACTACTCCCAATTAAGACAGTCGTCTAGAATACTCTTAGCATCTACGGAAATCTATACTTCCTTAATCTTTGCCCAGACAGCGACTAATTGATCCCCTCTCAAGACCGCAACAACTTTATTCGCAAACTCAATGCAAACGTCGGTACTCTTTGTATGATAATCGCCTATGCAAACATAGTTGCTAATCCTATCATAATAGGTATTCCAAGTCCCATCATAATCAATCCCTGTTCCTTTTATTGGTGGATCGTCAAAATGGGCGATAAGATATCCTTTTTTGGTTTTAGGAACATCCATTTCCCTATTTGTCCAGGTTTCTTTCGAGTTGTAACCGGAAACATGAGCAACTACACCAGTTTCACATATAGTGTCAAGGCTGGTATATGAACCAAGCATTATTGATACTCCTACATTTTCACAAAATGGTTCGTATAATAAGGAGTACTCATCTTTGATATATAATAGTTCTCCAATTAGCTTTGTATTATTTAAATTAAAACTAAAATACATTTAAATATCACCTACTTCACAGATTTGAAAAGCAAGTGCAAAATTGTCATAGTATCAGGGTTTATCACCAACTCATAAACACCCTTGGAACCATTAAAGGCTCCTTCGACAACCCACTTCAAACCGTTAGCTGTACCAGGGTCTTTCATAGGGCTTGCAGCTTGCATTATTTGTTGAATAGTTGATGTTGAATTTATGTATGGTCTGGTAGCAATGTTTTTCATAACTGTTGCCGTTCGTTGTAGCTTATCTGCATTTTTTATCAGATAATCGACTGTTTGAGCAAGATTTCCAGTTGCACCTGCCCCACCAGCAGCAGCAGCAGTGGCAACAGCTGTTGGGCCGATTTTACTCACTGCACCAGCAGCAGCAATTCCACCTTTGGCGATGCCTAAGCTACCGGTAGCTATAAGCCCTTCGCCAAGCCAGTCCGTTTTTAATCCGGGATCGATTGCCGGACTGAATGCTGCCCATAATAGCTGATCATCCACATACAAGCGATTATTTGTGGGATCAATATAGGAGCCATTTGTGCCTGGCGCAAATGTGGCATGGCCACTGTGTCCATTGCCAGCCATTGATACCTTTGCGGTTCTTGATGTACTATCCCAGTCCAGACTGCCTGATACCTTATCAGCCCCAAAGTAGCGTTGCATAGCGCTATACTTATCATCAAACCACTCTCTTAATTGCACCATGGCCAAGCCAAAGGGGTCAATAAACACAAGCGGACTATTTCCCGCATAGGTGTACCA
>JAHDMJ010000033.1 GCA_018436095.1 Clostridia bacterium
CAAAGGTGCATGGATGCCCTTCAAGCCATTAAACCGAAGCTCCTTAAAATTGCTCAGGAACAGATCAAGTTACTCAAAGCAGCTTAACCAACTCGAAAAAACTACAGCCGAACGAATTTACACACAAATTTGGACTTGACCCGGTTCTTGGCTGTATTTAGTGGCGAAGGTAGATTGAAACCCCTATTTTAATGGAGTGAACTACAGAATACTTCAAATTTTGTACAAGCCTGTGACTTAGGCGAATTTTTCAGTGTCCCTAGTTCGCAGGCCGTTAACGAAAATGTGCAAAAATACAGGTTTGTAGCGGCCAGCCAGGTATTTGGGTGCAAAATTGCAAGTTTATAGCCTGTTCTTTCTTTAAAATAGAGGGTTTCTTCTGCCCCTGACCCTAAATACAGCGAAAAAAACCGTCTTAGAACACTTTAAACTTGAGATTTTGCTCATTTTCAAAGGGAACAGACGACAAACCTGCATTTTTGAACAGTTAGCTTAAGTCAACAGCAACAAACCTGCATTTTTGAGCAACGTGGCCACTATCACTGCCACCGCTATTGCCATACCTAGGGCTCTGTGTCCACTGCCCGCCTTAGCCCTATATCGGGAATTGCTCCGGCAACCCTTCCTGGTCCTCACCCTGCCGGTCAAGGATATCCTGCAGAGTAACGTTATCCAAGTACTGGGCAATCACATCCCCCAAGCCTTGCCAGGCTTGCCGGGCAGCGCAGGCGGGATAGCGGGGGCATTCGGCGCCGCCGTCTTCCAGGCAGGCAAGGGGAGCAATGCTGCCTTCAGTCAAACGTAAAATAGCCCCCAGCGTATACTGATTCGGAGGCTTGGCCAACTTATAGCCGCCCTGAGATCCCCGGGTAGTTTTTAGATAATCGGTGCGGTTTAGCAGCATCATGATTTGGTCCAGATATCTTTTGGAAATCTCCTGACGCTGGGCTATGGTTTTCAAAGAGATGTAGCCCTCGTCCTGATGCTGAGCCAGATCCAGCAATACCCGCAAAGCGTACCGCCCCTTGGTCGATATTTTCATGATTTCCATCCTTACGGTGCAATGTTCATATCACTAACAACGGTTTGATTCTATCACGTTTTTTAACCGGCTGCAATCACCGCAAATTACCTACCTTATGTTGACAAAATACTCTCCAGGGCTTAGACTTGAGATGACAAAAATTTATCAGGTGCGCATGCTTTCGAGTATGCGGTAAAAGGGAAGCCAGGTGCAATTCCTGCGCGGAGCCGCCGCTGTAATGGTCGAGCCTGTTCCAACAAAGCCACTGTATCGCATGATATGGGAAGGCGGAACAAGTGTGGACGCCGAAGCCAGAAAACCTGCCTGTTAAATCAGCCGTTTTACGGCGACCCCACGGTTAACGGACTCTTTAACGGGTGTGCGGTCTTGGCTATTGAAGTATATTTATGCTTCGATTTGTTAGCCCGTCCTTGTTATTGGACGGGTTTTTTGTTTTTCAAATTTAATAAGGAGGAATAATCATGACAAAATCACAAAAACGGGTTGTCTCTTTACTGGCTGTCTTCTCTATTTTCTACTGTCTGACTCCGCCGGCCGGCGCCATGCACATTATGGAGGGCTACCTTCCCTTTGTTCATAGCATTGCCTGGGGTGTTCTTTGCCTGCCTTTTCTGGCGGCAGGATTATTCAGCATCAAAAAAACGGTCAGCGAAAAAAGAAAAACCTTACTCCTCCTGGCCATGGTAGGCGCTTACGCCTTTGTGCTGTCGGCTTTAAAAATCCCCAGCGTCACCGGCTCCTCCAGCCATCCCACCGGCACAGGGTTAGGAGCTATTTTGTTCGGGCCTTCCCCCATGGCTGTATTGGGCATCATCGTTTTACTCTTTCAAGCCATCCTGCTGGCCCATGGCGGCCTTACTACCCTGGGCGCCAATACCTTCAGCATGGCCATCGCCGGTCCCTTTGTGACTTATGGGGTTTACCGCCTCTGCAAAGCCCTGAAGGTCAACAGGCTGGTAGCCATATTTCTGGCGGCGGCTCTGGGCGATTTATTCACCTATTGCGTCACCAGTTTTCAGTTGGCTTTGGCTTATCCCAGCGAGGTAGGCGGCATCAGCGCCTCTTTAGCAAAATTCATGAGCGTCTTTGCCGTCACCCAAATACCTCTGGCCATCATTGAAGGCCTGCTGACGGTAGCCGTTGTGATTGGCCTGGAGTCCTGGGCAAAACCGGAGCTTACCCAATTGGGTTATCTGAAAGGAGCAGAAGCATGAAAAACAAGGGCCTGTTAGTAATCATCCTCCTGTTGGTTTGCGGACTCATTGCCGTCATTCCCTTAGCCGTTATATCCGATTCTGAGTTTGGCGGCGCCGACGGCCAGGCCGAGGAAGTAATTCTGGAGATCGCCCCCGACTATGAGCCTTGGGCAGAAAGCATTTTGGAGCCGCCCGGCGGCGAGACGGAAAGCTTGCTGTTTAGTCTGCAAGCCGCTTTGGGCGCCGGCATAATCGGTCTGGGTTTCGGCTACTTCATCGCCCGCAGCAAATATCACAAGGAAGTTTAAGGAGCATAAGCCGGCTTGAATGGGAGCCGGTTTTCTCTTGCAGGAGCCGTTTATGATTATCAGTTGCTTATTTTCTCTGGCGTTCTATTGCCTTTTCTATGGCAAGCTACCCTCTCCCCTGCTTTTTTCCGGGGCTGTGCTCCTTCTGGCAGGCAGCTTGCTCTTCCGTCATAAAAACGGCCACAAGCACGGCGGTTTCTTATCCATCGATGTCCAGGTTCAGAAATCCAGGCTAAAGTCCTGGCATCCGGGAATAAAGGCCTGTTTTGCGGTTGCTTCGGCTCTGATCTGTATTGCTGCCGATTCCATCACGCTGTCCCTTTTCGTAATCGGCAGTATGATGCTGTTTACCATTTATGGCGGCAAAACCCCGGCCCATTATTATTTTGCCCTTTTGACTGCACCGCTGACCTTCATTATTCTCGGCGTGGTGGCAATCTTATTTGAAATATCCCCGGCCCCCTTGGGGTTATTGGATATTGCCATAGGGGGCAGTTACCTTTCCGTCACTTACCGCAGCCAGCAAGCCGCCTTATCTCTCATTTGCCGGGCTTTTGGTGCCGTAAGCTGTTTATATCTCCTGAGCTTAAGCACCCCCATGCATCAGATTATCGGCTTTCTGCGCAAAATAAAAGCCCCTGCCTTGATCGTGGAATTGATGTATCTGATTTACCGCTATATTTTTCTTTTGCTGGCCACCCAGCAGCAAATGGCCAGGGCGGCAGAAGCCCGGCTGGGCTACCGGGATTGGCGTATTTCCTTGAGAACCATGGCTTCCTCCTCCCTCAACCTGCTGTTTCTCAGCTTTCGCCGTTCCTCTGACTGCTTTACGGCTATGGAGGCCCGCTGTTATGATGGAGAAATTGCCTTTTTGGAAAGGAAAAACGGGCTGCGCAAGACAGAGGTATTGGCAGCGGCGGCCTATTTACTGCTTTTGCTTGGATTCTGGTATGGTGCAAGGAGACTACAGGGATGAATGACGTTTTATTGGCAATGGATAAGGTGGACTACTCTTATGATGAGGGCGGTTTTGCGCTCAGCGGCCTTTCTCTGGAGATTTGCAAAGGCCAGCGTATTGCCGTATTAGGCAACAACGGCGCCGGCAAATCCACTTTCTTTCTTTTATGCAACGGTATTTTGAAGCCGGACAAGGGCGCCCTTTTCTATGGCGGCAAAACCATTGATCCCCGCAAGAAGCAGGATCTCCTGAGGCTGCGGCAGCTAGTGGGCATCATTTTTCAGGATGCCGATCACCAGATTATTGGCTCTACTGTAGAAAGTGAAGTGTCCTTCGGCCCCATGAATTTAAAACTCCCTGCCGAGAAGGTGGCCCAGCGGGTGGATCAAGCCTTGCAGGCCATGGGCCTGGCAGAATACCGCCACAGACCGCCTCATTACCTTAGCGGCGGCGAAAAAAAGCGGGTGACCATCGCCGATATCCTGGCTATGGAGCCGGAGGTGCTTTTATTTGACGAACCTACGGCTTTTCTGGATCCTGCCGGCGTCCGGACTTTAGAAAGCCTGTTGGCCGAGCTATACCGTCAGGAAAGGGCCCTTTTGGTCTCCACCCACGACATTGACTTCGCCTGGCGCTGGGCTCAGCGGATTCTGGTCTTTCACGCCGGGCGGTTAGTGGCCGACAATACGCCCGAACAAATATTCGCCGACGGACCTTTATTGGAGCAGGCCGGGCTAAGGCGCCCCTATCTCTATGATTTCACATTATCCCTGCAAGCCCACTGCGGTTGGCCGCCGGATATATGGCCCAAAACCACGGCAGAAATCGAAGCTTACTATAAAAATAAGGCCGGACTCTAACTCAAAGGTCTTACAGTAAATTCAGCCAGTACAGCCAGCCGCTAAACAGAAGGCCGGCAAGACTCCAGGCTGCCGGCAGCAATAGCGCCGGCTCTTGCCTGGTTTTTTTATTTATACCATAAGCAAGGCCTGCAACAGCAGAGGCCAGAATTATCCCGGCACCGCCCTTTAGCCAGGAGCCATAGGAAAGCAGCGTAAAAGACAGGACACCTCTATACAGCAATACTGCCAAAGCAACGAAAGCAGAAAGTTGGAGGAGGCAGCACAGGACAATAAAAAGGCGGCCTTTAGATGAGAAACCCCGTAATTCTACCAAGAGGCAAAGCAGGGTCAAGACAAGGAATAAAAGAGGCGGCAGCACCTGAAAACAGGACTTCTGCCAAAAGGGAGCATTGGAAAAAGTAATGGCTGATTCCGTGGCCAATATGATTTCGCCCTCTTTATTTAAAAACTTTATTTTTCCTAAAGGAGATTCATACAAGTCCCGGCCGATCAGTCTAAGGTCCGTTCCCTTGATGGCAAATCCGCCGGCAAGAGAACCTGTAATGGTCAAGCTCTTGCCCGGTATAAGATAACGCAGGATTTTTTCCGCCGATTCAAAACTGGAGCAATGGTTTACATAATAACCGCTGATATCTATTGCGGCCTCCCCGGCAGGGACTTGATTGGCGATGGCCCCGGCCCCCGCTCCGGCGATGGCCCCGGCTCCAGCTACAGCTACAGCTACGGCTCCGGCCTCCGGGCCGGACAGCAGCGCCGCAGCTTTATCCATCAGGGCATTAATCTCCTCCTCCGGCAAGTAAGTATTGCTGGAGAAAAAAATTCCGGCGCCGGCTTCCGGGTATAAAGCGATACGGCTATAGAAATTGAGGGTTTCCCCCTTTTTATCATAATATAGCCGGCCCTTTTCGGTTTTTCTGTTCCAGGTGTAGCCCATTCCCGCCAGTTCCCCGGCCATGGTAAATTGCCGGTCAAAAAGCTCTTTTTTTGACTGCGGCGATAATACACGGCGGTCCTGCCGGGCAAGAAGCCAGGCCATATAATTTGCCATATCGGCGGCGGTGGATAGGGCGGAGCCTTCGGGATAAAGGTTTATATAAGGTTCCAGGGTTTCCTGCCCATTTGGCAAGTAGGGCTTTGAGACGCAGACAATGTCCTGCATATATTCAAAGGTGGTACGCTCCATGCCCAGAGGCAAAAAAATATTTTCCCGGCAAAAATCAGCAAAATCTTGGCCGCTGACTTCTTCCACCACATAAGCAGCCAAAGCGATGCCGTAATTGGAATAAGAAACCATCTCTCCCGGTACAAATATTTGGGCCGGCTTATATTTGACTACGGTTTTTTCCAGAGGCTCTGTTTGGCTAACCTCATAAACGGCTATTCCCGTCACCACATCTTCAAAGCCTGCCGTATGGGTAAGCAACTGCCCCATCGTCACCGGATAAGTCAAAGCCGGAAAAGCCCGCCCCGCATAATGAGCAATATCCTCATCCATATCCAGCCGGCCCTCCTGCGCCAGCAACTGGGCTGCCACCGCCACGAAGGTCTTGGATATGGAGCCGATGCGAAAAGCGGTCTTAACGCCGTCGGCGGCTATTCCCTGGTATTGGTCGGCAAAACCAAAACCGCGGCAAACCGCCGCTTCTCCTCCCTCTACGATGGCCAATACAGCCCCTTTAGCTTTGCCCTCTCCCACTAAAGCCTCCGCCGTTTTTGTTAGCTCTTCCAACTTTTCTGCCATGCCGGCGGATTCATTTTGCCCAAAGACAGGGCCTGCCGTAATAGAGATAAGCAACAAAACAGCCGTAAGTAATTTCGCTAATTTTCGCATATGCCGCCTCCTTCTGATTTTCTAAAGACATTCTATGGCCTTAACCTGAAGCGAGGCTGTTCTTTAGTTTAAATTTACCTTAAATCAGGAGCCTGCCGATTTATTAATGGACGATTATTTGCTATTCTATAGCTGAGCCGGTTCGGCGCAAGCGGCTATCCGAAAGCAAGGGGGCGGGGCCTTTGAACATCCTGATTACAGAAGATGAAAAAGATATCCGAAATTTACTGACTATCAGCCTGGAAGAAAAGGGCTACACTGTTTTTCCGGCCAAAAACGGCAGGGCGGCTTGGGAAATCATCAAAGCCCAGGAAATTCATTTGGCCATTCTGGACGTTATGATGCCGGAGCTGGACGGCTTCAACCTTTTGCGGCGGATTCGGGAAATCAGCACGCTGCCCGTAATATTTCTGACGGCCAGAACGGAGGATATGGATAAGATCTTGGGCTTGGGTCTGGGAGCCGACGATTATCTGGCCAAGCCTTTTTCCATGAATGAGCTGATAGCCCGGGTAGCAGCCCAGCTTCGCCGCAATCATGAATACCTCAACCCCAAAGAGCCGGAAGCCTTAAGCCTGCAATACGGCGATCTTCGCATCGATAAAGCAGCCTGCTCTGCCTACTGCAAAGACCGGCTGCTGGAGCTTCATCCCAAGGAATACAAGCTCCTGGCCTTTCTCATGGAAAATCCGGAAAGGGTTTTTACCAAAAAGCAGCTTTACAACGCCGTATGGGGCGATGATTATTTCTACGACGACAATACCATCATGGTACACATCAGCCATCTGCGCAATAAAATCGAAGGAGATACGCAAAATCCCGAGTATATTAAAACCATACGGGGCCTGGGTTATAAGCTGCATAAGATCGGCGGCAGCCGATGAAGCACAAAATCTTCCGCCAGTTTCTGGCCAATTATTTAGCCATACTTCTGCTATCCCTTTTGGCGGCAGCTTTCGCCTTTTTGCTGCTATCCCTGGCCGACGGCGTCTTGGCCAAAACCCTGATGAAAAACGTCTACACCGCCGGCTCTTTGATGCAGGATGATTACAGAGCCATTGATTCCGAAGGCGTCGTCGCTAATGGCGGCGGGGTACAGATTATCGACGGCAGCCATCAGGTGGTCTATTCCCGGGGGCTGGATCTCATCGGCCAAAGCCGGCTTTCCACCGGGGAATTTACGGATTTTCTGACCCAAAGCAAGGCTAAGGGCCTCCCCTATCACATCGACGTACTTTATAACGACAGGTCAGATTTTTGGCTGGTGGTTACGTTTCCCACCTCCATCCGCTTGGATTTTTCTCTCGTCTATAATCGGGAGGCAGCCTCAAAAGACATGGAAAATGTGGTTAAAATTTTCGGCGCTGTTGCCCTTTTTTATTTTCTTCTGCTGGCCGTATTTGCCCTGGTTTTCTCCCGCCTTACTTCCTCAGGAATCACCGGCCCTCTGCAAAAGCTTTGCGAAGGGGCAAAACGCCTGCGGGAAGGCGATTATTCCACCCGGGTTAATCTGCAGCTAAAAAACGAGTTTAAAGAATTGCAGGATACTTTTAATGCAATGGCGGCGAAAATCGAAAGTGAGACAGCTTTAAGAAAGCAAGCGGAAGAGGACCGCAAGCGGATGATTCTGGATATTTCTCACGATTTAAAAAATCCCTTGGCCAGCATCACCGGTTATAGCGAGCTTTGCCTGAAGAAGATGGGTCAAGGGGCGGAGGAGGAAATCAAAGGCTATCTTGAAATCATCGGCAAACACAGCCGGAGAGCCAGCCGGCTTTTGAGCCAGTTCTTTGCCTTGTCTTGCCTGGAAAGCCCTTTGTTTACTTTGGAATTGCATAAAACCGATATTTGCGAATACCTGAGGCAGATCTGCGGCGAGTTTTTGCCCTCTGTGGAGCAAGCCGGCTTCGACTACGATTTCCACATCCCTGAGGGACCGGTTTATGCCATGATCGACGCCAGTCAAATGAGCCGGGTTTTTCATAACCTGGCTGATAATGCCCTGGCCTATAATGCTCCGGGCACCAAAATCTCCGTAAAGCTATCCCGGGCCGCCGGCCGGATCCTCATTTATTTTCAAGATGACGGCATTGGTATTCCCCACACCCTGGCGGCAGATATTTTTCAGCCCTTCGTCAGAGTTGATGCTGCCCGCAATTCGGAGACGGGGGGCAGCGGTCTGGGTCTTGCCATCGCTTACCGGATTATAGGGGCTCAGGCCGGAACCCTGGAGCTGCGTACCGGCAGCAATCAAGGCTGCACTTTTATCATCGCCTTGCCTGAGGTTTAAACAAAAAATCGGCTGCTGTCTGCGAAGTCCTATCCTTCACAAGAAAGCAGCCGATAAATTTTTACCGCGTCAGTTTTCCGACTCTTCTTCCTGGTTTTCCTGGCGGGCGGCCAATGACCGCTCGTAGTTTTCTATCTTTTTTAAATAGGCAATCTGCGTAGGCGTCTTGCCCGCATATTTTGCCTCATCGTTCAGAACCCCGGGCTGCTGCAGACCGGCGGAACCGAATCCCTGATATCCGCCGGCGGCAACTTTTTCTTCAATACCCAAGCTTCTGACGATTTCTTCAAATTCTTCTTTAGGCAACTCCTGAGCATTGCCGCAAACGGGACATACCAACATGTATCTTGAACGGTATGGGATCACCGGTATGAAAAACAAGGTAAACCAGGAGGTAACCTTAGCCAGCCGCCGGAGAGATTGATTATGACAGCGGCCGCAATACTGTTCCGGCGTCTGCCCATAATCCTTAACTGTCTGTTTGCCAAAACCGAATACAAAAAACATAGGATTCTCCCCCTAATATCATTTAGTTTATATCACAGAGCCCCAAATAAAGTCAAGGCGTCCATAAAATTGTACTGAGGCGTTTTGTTGCTGCCGGGTCCGCCAAAAATCACAGCCAGATATTCTCTGCCATGACACTCTCCCCCTGTGGCAAGACATAAGCCTGCCGCATTGGTGAAACCGGTTTTGCCTCCCAGAAGGTGAACGCCATTGGCCAAATACTCGCCTTCAAAATCTTTGTTGAGGCGGAAAAAGTAAATATTACGGATCTCCCGCTCCTCGGCACTAAGATTGGTGGCCGGTACGGCATAGGTTCTGCTTTCAAATATCTGGCGAAACAGAGGATTTTTCAAGGCATAATCCAGGATTTTGACGGTGTCCGCCGCCGTCGTATAGTGGTCCGGGGCCGTGAGGCCGCTGGGATCTACAAAATGGCTGCCGGTTAAGCCCAGTTCGGCAGCTTTTTCATTCATGACCCGGGCAAAGGCCGGCAAGCTGCCGGACAAGTTATTGGCCAGGGCGTAAGCGCTGTCACAGCCGGAAACCAGCATCAACGTATAGAGCAGATCCCGGTAGCTGACTTTTTCTCCCACCTTAAAACCGGATAAAGCGGCGTTGGATTCATATAGGCCGGTGAAGTCCTGCTTTTGCATGGTCACTTGAGCATCCAGATCCTCGATCATCTCAATAGCGGTAATTGCCGTCAGGATTTTTGTCACGGAAGCCGGTTCCGCCGGCAGGTCGCCGCCTTTGGAAAACAGGATCGTTCCCGTCTCCCGGTCAGCCAGCACCACATTGGAGCTATAAAAATCGGCAGCCGTCAAATCGACTTCCGGCAGCAGGGGCTGGGGACTGGCGGAATACTGCTCCAGCTCCCCGGTATGCCGGTAATAGGCCAACAGCAGGTCCACCATGCGCCCGTAGCTTTGCATGCCGTCGGCCTGCTTATTGGCTTTTAAATAAGAGTCGTTGGCCGCCCAATAAATTTCCGAAGTTTTGCCTTCAAAAGACTGCCAATAAAGCCGGTTCTCTTCCAGCTCCCGGCTTACCCACCAGGGCAGCCTGTCGTAAAGCTCACTGTATTCTTCCGTTTCGACGGCCCCGTATAAAGCGTTCAGCGTATAACGCAGAGCATAAAAAGCGCCGCTGTAGCGGAAATAGGGATCACCGGATTGCCGGCAGGCCAGATAGCCCACAAAATTGGCCTCATCCTCCCGGGCAAAACCGGAAAGATGAGCCAGCTCATGACAAAGGGTAAAGGGTCTATTGATTAAAGGCATGTGCCGGTTGTAATTGGCCTCCATGGTCCAGTTGGAATAAAATCCGCCCAACTGGCAGCGGGACATTAACTTGGAAAAATAAACGGGTTTAGTTCTGGGATAATAGCTGATGAGACCTGGATAAGCAGCGCTCAGCTCCTCCATGGTCTCTTTTGCTATGCCGTCAAGCTTTTGATTATCCGGCAGGGGATAAGTCTCTGCCAAAAGCTGCTGGCTATCAGCCTCTATAGCCGGCTCTATTCGCAGATCTTCAGCTAATCCCTCCACCTGCTCCAGCAAAAGCCTATAGAGCTGCCGCAGTTCTCCCGCCGAGGACGCTCTGATCTCCAGGCCGGTCTGCTGGGCAAAGGTATCCCTGTGGTAATTGATCCCGCAGGTAAGGACAAAAAACAAAAACAGGGTGCTTAGCCAGCAGCTCAGCTTTAAAACCGAGGAAAACAAAGCCAAGGCAGCAGCTTTACCGCTTTTGCCAAGAGTGCGGCGGCGGGGGGCCAAAAGCCGCAAAAACCCCCGGATGATCAATATAAAAAATATCAGAGCCAAGCCTAAAACGATCACTTCAAAAAAGGAAAAAGGGGCCAGAGCTGCCAAGCGGCCCAAGGTATGGGGAAAGACAGGAAAGACATGTCTGGCATACCACTCGCCAAAGCCCGGCAGCTTTCGGGCCATCAAAAGCAGCACCAGGGCCAGGGCCATGGTGCCGGCAACATAAATCAGATATCCTTTAATACGTACTCGGCCGGGTTCTTTCATTATTCTCGTTTCTGCTCCTTTGCTGTATCTATACTTCCTCTTCTTATTTTTAACTATACTATATTCTCTCCGGCCCGGGCAATCCCTTTGTTAACATTGTGTTAAATGAAGAAAAGCCAGGAACAAAAGTTTTATCCGCCCCGTCAATACTAGATAAATACGCAAAAAAGGGGGGACAGAATAGCCGGATAGCCGGCAATTTTATTCGGTTCAGCCAGCTTGCTGCCGCCATCAGCAAGGATCATGGTAATTTTTGTTAACAAAGGATGAACAGTAAATAAACGAAACATGAAGAGTTTCTTACATTTTTTAGAAAGTGCTTTTTTTGCCGCCCCAATAGGATACAATACTATCGGCGGCAGAAAATGAACCGAAAATATTTCTCCATTTATTATTTCACTAAAAATTATTACAGTCTTAGTTGCAGGTTTAAAGGAGGTATTACAGTGAGAACGAAAAAGCTACTGGCCAGTATCATGACGATAGCTATGCTGACCACTACCATTCCCATGACGGCATTAGCCGCCCCCGGCGGCAGGTCGGGATCAGGTCAGCGATCGGCCACAGCGGTTTCAAGAGCCGCCAAGGCCCTGGATTTGACCATTTCCGGCCCTCAGGGCACCATTGCGAAAGCTTCTAATGCTAATATCATTATTAATGTAGAAAACTGTTCTGCTGGTGAGAAGATAGACGTTACTCTAGAAAAGGTTGATGGCATCACCTATGGCAAGGCTGCCGCTTCCGGCCCGACCTTCAGCCAGACGAAGGATGATGGGAAGCCTGACGATAGCGGCAAAGATGAGGTTAAGTACAGCTTCACCGCCAACAAAGACGACGTAGGCAAAGATGAGAAAGCCGGTACCGGTACCATCACCATTCCCGTCGCAGCCAAAGACGCCGGAAAGTATAAGATCGATGTTAAGGCCTCAGGAGCAAAAGATGACTCCAAAGACGCCTCCACGGAAATCACCTTAGATGTGAAGGCTATGACCCTGACTGTAGCAGGCCCTAAGGCAGCCCTGCGCATCAAACAAAATGGCAACATCGTCGTGTCCGCTGAGGACGTCCCGGCAGGTGAAGGAATTGTTCTGGTTCTGCCCAGGGTGGGTAAAGTTTCTTATGGCGATGCTGCAATTGCCGGCGAGGCTTTTAAAAACGGCAACATAAAGCCTGAGGATAAAGATGGTAATCCCATCAAATACACCATTAAAGCCGACAATGTTACCGGAGGCAAAGGCACTATCTCCATCCCCGTTCAAGCAGAGGCTGCCGGCAAGTACAATTTATCCGTCAACGGCATGCCAGTAGAACTGTCGGTTACGGAGCCGGGCCTGACGGTAGAAGGCATCAGCGGTCCCGTAAGACCCAACGCCGACGCTACTATCACCCTTCAGGCTGTTGATTGTGTAAACGGCGATAAGCTAACTGTCAGCATTACCAATACCACGAAAAATATGAAAGATAAAAACCTGGTTTACGGTGATGCTCAGATTTCCGGCCCTGCCTTTAAGAACAACGGCGGCGAGGATGTGAAGGCTAAGGGATCTGACAAAGCCTACACCTACAACCTTACGGCCAGCGCCAGCGGCGAAGGCACCATCACCATCCCCGTTAAAGCCACCGCGGCTGGCGACTATACCTTGAAGGTCAACGACAAAGAATTGACTCTGTCGGTAAAAACCGTTGATTTAACTTCCTCTATAGCTCCCGGTCAGATTAAGACTGGCGAATACGCGGTCATCACCGTAGAGGTAGAAGGCTGCCAGGCCAATGAGGAGGTTAAGCTGACACTGCCCGTCGCCCAAGGCCTTACCTATGGTCAGGCTACAGGTAAAGGAGACACTTTCAGCAATGCAAAGGCTGATCCGGTTACCACCGTCGAAAACGCAACCTATACCTTCACTGCGGCAAAGGCTGGTTCCGGTAGCATCACCATCCCCGTTACAGGCAGCAAGAGCGGCAAATATACCATTAAAGCCCCCGGAAGCGAAGGCTTGAGCCTGACCGTTCAGGAACCCGAGGTTACCGTTACTCCTCCTGCCAAAACTGAGGTTAAACCTAATGAGGTAGTGAATGTGACCGTAAAGGTAGAAGATTGTCAGCGTTCAGATGAGATCGTTCTAGAGGTAACGAAAGACAAGAATATCCAGTATCAGCCTGCAGCCGTCAGCGGCAGCGCTTTTACCAAGGGCACTGTCGACGCCGACACTTCCGACGAGAAAGTGGTGAAATATACCTTGACCGCAGCCAGAGCCGGCAACGGTGAGGTGAAGATCCCCTTACAACCTACCAAGGCCGGCACTTATAATCTGGAAGTCAATGGTACGCCCATTGGGTTAAAAGCCGAGCGAGCGGCAGATCCTTCCTTTACGGTAACGGCGCCGGCAGAAACCGAGATCAATACCCCTGCCCCCATGACCGTAGCCGTAGATAATCTGGCCAACGGCGCCGCTATAGTCGTTGAGATTACAGCCAACAGCAATAACGTGGCCTTCGGCAATGCCACCGCAACCGGTACGGCTTATGGCGGCAATATCGCCGCCAACAAAAACGGCGCCAAAGCCACTTATTCCTTTACTGCCGCCGCCGAAGGCAGCAGCAGCCTCAGCATACCGGTAAGCTCTATCTATGCCGGTGACTACAGCCTCACCGTATCCGGCTCCATTGCCGGGTCCTCGCCTACGATCAATGGCACCAACCCCGTTACTTTAAAGGTCAACGACACTCCCTCCACCATACCCAATGACACTGTCAGCCCTTACGGCTCCGTTATTGCTGTGGACCCCAATTATGAAACGGCTCAGGCCGGTCCCGTAAGCAAGGATTCCGAAGGTGTGGAGTTTGATTTAGTTTTAGTCAACCTGAACCAGCAAAAAATTATCGGCAGCGTCTATGCCGCCACCAACCGGGGCAATACGGATACCTTTTATTATAAGAATGCCAGCGGCGAATGGATCGAGGCCGTAGATGGCCGTATTCGTACCGAGATTTTTCCCAATGCTGGCACTTCCCTGAGCATCCGGGTAAAGGCTGTATCCAACACCAGCGGTAAATTCCGTTTCGCTGTGGGCCTTGACGCCCAATCCGTAAAAGCCTTTATCAATGAGACCAGCGGCCGCGACAGCTCCCGTATCATTCAGCAAACCACTTTTGCCGGCGAATTTACGCCCGCTCCCGCCACCGACGTCCACCTGACCTCCGATTACGACGAGAAAACCAACGTGAAGCCCGCCAACGGCATTGACACCTATACCCTCAGAGCCAATGTCTTTACCAGCGGTATTCCCGTAGGGGGCCAGGACGTGACCTTCAGCATCACCAGCGGTTCCGGCGCCACTCTGACAAAAACCCGGGTCACCACCACCGTGGCCGGCAGAGCAGAAACCAAGATCTATGCCAGCCGGGACGGTTCCGTGACTATCCAGGCAAAGGCCAACAACAAAACAGACAAAACCACCGTGGTTTTCGGTTCCACCGGTGTCACCAACATTAAGGCGGAAAGCGAAAACAACCAGAAAGTCGCCCGGGGCGAAGGCTACAAAGAATTTAAATTCAGCTGCTACGACGCCAGAGGCAACCGGGTCAACTACAACGACAATATCGATCTGACGAAAACTGTTGTCACCAAACCCAGCGGCGCCGCCCTCACGGAGAAAAACGGCTTCGTAGTCCGGGCCGATACCGACAATACCGGCTACGGCGTCATCGAAATCGATACCAACAGGCTGACGAAAGACGGCACTTACGAAGTCCAGATCCATTTGGTCAACGGTACAAAGGTCACTTACCGTTTCAGCGCCAAAGAACAAGGCGAAGTCACCGGCATGAGACTGAAATACGGCTCCAACAGCTACGCCGCCGGTACTTACGTACCTGTGCCGGAAATCGCTTATACCGACAGAGAGGGCTACGAAGTAACCCGCAAGGTCTCCGACGTGTCCAATGAAGTGAAGGTCAGCATCAGCGACGCTTCCTTCCTCAAAGGCTCCCTGACCAACGGCGCTTTCACCCTGAAAGAAGATAAGACTGGTTCCGTAACCATGACGGCTGTGGATGTCAGCAAAAGCCTGGTGGCCACTCAGGTACTGACCATTAACCGGGCCGCCTCTTACCTGAAAGTAGAGCCCACCGCCACCGGTGTGGTAGGCGGCGATGTCACCTTCAATATCCAGTTAGTAGACGTAGACGGCAATCCCGTTGCCAACGGCATCCGGGCCAATGCCAGCGAGTCCAGCGCCATCGTCATCAACAAACCCGACGGGGCTGTGGCTTATACCGCACCTATCGATGTCAGCAAGTTCGATCAGGGCAAGGCTTCCGTGAAAGTTTCCAGCAATAAGGAAGGCAAAGTCTCCGTGCAGGTAATTATCTCGGAAGAAAGCGCCAACGGCTCCGGCGGCCGGGTCTTCACCGGATTGGGCGTAGCCTCCTTCGGTACCGGCAGCAGCAGCTACAAAGACGTTATCTTCATCGTCGGCAGCTACACTTACGTCACCGGTGACAAACCCATGTCCTCCGACTCCCCGGCTTATATCGACGCCAAAACCGGCCGCACTTTCCTCAGCGTCCGTGATGCCGGCACCTCTATCGGCGCCACCATCTGGTGGGATCAGTACAGCCAAACGGCCACC
This sequence comes from Clostridia bacterium, assembly GCA_018436095.1. Lineage (GTDB taxonomy): Bacteria > Bacillota > Peptococcia > DRI-13 > UBA5745 > WRMS01. Next base: position 15,663 of record JAHDMJ010000033.1, read on the forward strand.
CTGGTGAAGGATGACATTACCCTTAAGATCACCGTAGGCAAAACCTATCTCACCGTCACCAAAAACGGCGTCACCTCCGAGTATACCTTCGATGCGCCGTCGGTCAACAAAAATGGACGTATCTACCTGCCCTTCCGGGCGGTACTGGAAGCCTTCGGTTATGAAGTAAACTTCGATTCGGCTACCCAAGCCATCGTTTGTAAAATGAAATAAGCAAGACAGCGGCAAGATGCCACCCATACTTACCCTAATACCATTTGACTCAAAAGCAAAAGGAGCCGCAAGCAAGATGCGGCTCCTTTTGTCATGATCCTGACCCAGCACTATTTGCACCATAGCACAGAGTCATGGTACAATATGGTTATTATAACAGGATACAGAAAGGCTTATGTAATGCTCCCTTCTTTACAAACTTTTTGGCAACGCCTTTTCTACCTGGCCGGCGCAGCTTGCCTTATTTATTTTTTATCTTTAATTCCGGTCCTTGGTTTTTCTTACGCCTTTATGCACATTTGGCTGGCCGCCGCTATGGTGTTTTTTGCTTTCGGAAAATTTATGCCTGCATGGCGGCGGTTGCCCGTCATCTTCAGGCGGACAATTCTCATTCTTTTCGGCCTGGGACTGGCTCTTTTCATTTTTGTGGAAGGATTGATTCTCTCCGCTGCATTTTCGGAGCCGGCGGCGGATGCAGACTATTTGATCATTCTAGGGGCTAAGGTTAACGGCACCTATCCTTCCCTCACCCTCCAGTATAGAATCGACGCTGCAGCCCTTTATCTCCGGGACAATCCCGGCACAATAGCCATAGCCAGCGGCGGCCAGGGCCCCGATGAAGGGATTTCAGAGGGTTTGGCCATATACCGCTCTCTGGCGGCCCGGGGCATCAGCGAAAACCGGATTATTATTGAAGACAAATCTTCAAGCACCTGGGAAAACCTGACCTATTCCCAAGCCTATATCGAAGATCCTCAAGCCGCTGTGGTGGTGGCGTCCTCAGACTTCCATGTCTACCGGGCTTTAGCTTTAGCCGGGAAGGCCGGTTATGAAAACGTCTCCGGCCTGGCAGCCAAAACCATGCCCCTTTTGGTTCCTTTATATTATCTGCGGGAATGCCTGGCTCTGATAAAGAGTTACCTCACCATATTGCGATGTTAATTTATTAATGATATTATAAAGTAAAAATATACGCCAAAGGGCGTAATCGAATAACCGCCACCGTTTATATTGAACGAAGAAGAAAAGGTGTGAAGATCATGCAGAATAATCAGACCAATATTCTATTAGAGACCGGTACCAACGAACTGGAGATCATGGAGTTTACTATCGATGGTCAATTGTTTGGCATCAATGTGGCCAAGGTAAAGGAAATCATGATGTCCAGCCCTGTGATTCCCATGCAAAAAGCCCATCCCGTTATCGAGGGCATCTTTAAACCCCGGGAGCAGGTGATCACGGTTATCGATTTAGCCAAGTACCTGGGTCTTGCGCCCTCCAATCATCCGGATAAGGATATTTTTATCATCACCAGCTTCAATCAGCAGGATTTCGCTTTCCACGTCCATACCGTAGTTGGTATCGACCGGATCTCCTGGGCGATGATGCAAAAGCCGGACCAGATCATTTACGGCGGCGAAGAAGGGGTGGCCACTGCTATTGCCCAGTATCAGGAGCGGTTGATTACTATTTTGGATTTTGAAAAAATCGTTACGGAAATCAGCCCCGAATCTGGTATCCAGTACAGCGATTTAAGCCGTTTTAGCAACCGGGAGCGTATGGAGACGCCTATCTTAGTGGTAGAGGATTCCATGCTGTTAGCCAAGATGATCACCGAGTCCTTGCATAGGTCCGGTTACGCCAATATTACAAAATTAAACAACGGCAAAGAAGCCTGGAATTACCTGGCGGAAATCAAAAATTCCGGCGATCCGCTGAAGGCCCATGTGGCTTGCGTGATTACGGATATTGAGATGCCCCAGATGGACGGCCACCGTCTGACGAAGCTGATCAAAGAGGATCCGGTGCTGAAGAAGCTTCCCGTAATCCTATTTTCCTCTCTTATCGATGAGGAGATGCGCAAAAAAGGCGATCAAGTAGGGGCCGACGACCAAATTACCAAACCGGAGATTCTGGGGCTGGTAACCATCGTGGACCGCCTGACCAACCGCCCTGACGCCGCTGCCGAAAAATCCTTTGCTCCCGCCGCCCTTTCTTCATAAGCTAGGAGTTTTGGCCATGAAGATTATCGGCTTATTGGGCGGTATGAGCTGGGAAAGCACCGTGACTTATTACCAGCTCATCAACGAGAAGGTAAAAAAAGAGCTGGGCGGCCTGCATTCGGCAAAATGCCTTTTGTACAGCGTGGATTTTCATGAGATCGAGGATTGCCAGGCCCGTGGCGATTGGGCTGAAAGCGGCCGCCTTCTGGGCCAGGCTGCCGTCAGCTTAGAGAAAGCCGGTGCTGATTTTCTCGTCCTTTGCACCAATACCATGCACAAAGTGGCCGCCGATATTCAGGAGCAAGTGAGTATCCCCCTGCTGCATATTGCAGAAGTTACTGCCGGAGCTCTGCTGGACAATCAGATCCGTAAGGTAGCCTTGCTTGGCACCAAGTACACTATGGAGCAGGATTTTTATAAGGCCAGGCTCACTGAAAGGTCTATTGAGGTAATGATTCCCGATGAAACGGAGCGCCGGCAAATCAACGAGGTCATCTTTCGGGAGCTTTGTTTGGGAGAGGTTCGCCGGGAATCCAAGGAGTTTTTCCTTGGGGTGATCCACCGCTTAACCAGTTTGGGCGCCCAAGGTGTAATCTTGGGCTGCACGGAAATTGGCCTGCTGATAAAGCAAGAAGATACGGCTGCGCCCCTGTTTGACACTACCCGCATCCATGCCGAAAAAGCAGTAGACTTGGCGCTGAGTTAATCCTCATACTACATAGCATAAAAAAACGGCGAAGCTTTTAAACAAGCCCCGCCGTTTTTTATGCTGATTTATGACCGCTTTTATTGCCGGTTTTATTCTGCTTCGCTGTTTTCTTCTCCCCAGTAGCAAAGCAGCTCATAAAACTGTGGAATAGCTTTTTTCATGGAAACCGGCCGGCCTTCCCGATTCAAAAAGCAATGATAGCTCTCTCCTTCAAAACGCAAAATACCGCTGGCTTTGTCCTCCATCTTGTAGGCCAACGTCATTCTGGTTCGGGAATATCGACTGATGGTGCTATAAATATTGACTACATCGTCATAACGCACCATAGATTTATAGGTACAGGAAAGGCCCAAAACAGGAAACATAACTCCCTCTTCCTCCACCCGTTTATAGCTGAATCCCACCTGGTCCAAAAGATGCACCCTGGCTTCTTCCATCCAGCGGACATAATTGGAATGGTGGATGATGCCCATTTGATCCGTTTCATAATAATGAGCCTTCCTTTCGTAAGGCGTCAGCAACGGTCTTTCCTTGCCATATTGCATTTAACCATTCATCCCCTTTACGCATTAGAGGGAAAGAAAAATTTCTACACTCGAAATTTTTCTTTCTATGCGTTATAATCATATTTACCTCTTGCTTGTCTTCGCCGGGGGTACCGCGGCAAATACTGAAAAAGGCGGATTATATGTCGGACACCTTTGACCAACAACCCCAGCAAAACTGGAAAAAAACCGCAGGCATTTTTATTGCCAGCCAAGCCCTTTCCCTATTTGGCACCTCTTTAGTCCAATATGCCATAAGCTGGCATATTGCCCTGATTACTAAATCAGGTCTTGATATGACTCTAGCTATCATATGCGGCTTTTTGCCAACCTTTTTTATGTCCCCCTTCGGCGGTGTTTGGGCGGACCGTTATAACCGCAAGCACCTGATTATGCTGGCCGATGGCTCTATCGCTTTCTTTACCCTGGTCTTAGCCATACTCTTTATGATGGGCCATAACCAAATCTGGCTGCTCTTTGTAGCTTTGGGCCTGCGGGCCGTAGGCTCAGCCGTCCAAAACCCCTGCGTGGGCGCTATGCTGCCGGATATTGTGCCGCCGGATCAGCTAACCAGAGTCAACGGCATCAACGGCAGCGTCCAGTCCATGATTTTTCTGCTTTCGCCTATGTTAAGCGCCGCGTTATTAAGCGTGGCTCCGGTTCACGCCGTCTTCTTTGTGGATGTGCTCACCGCTGCCGCCGCCATCATTGTCATGCTGTTCTTTTTGCAGCTACCTAAGACCAAGAAAACCCCGGCTGCCACAACGCCTTCCAAAGGGGCCGATTATTTTGGCGATCTCAAAAAAGGTTTTTCTTACATTGCCAGAAACCCTTATCTGCGGGCATTTTTTATCCTGATGGCTATTTTCAATCTGCTGGCTGCTCCCGCTGCCTTTCTTACCCCGCTGCAGGTAGCCCGTACCTTTGGTGATGACGTCTGGCGGCTCAGCGCCACCGAAATATCCTTCTCCATCGGCATGATGGCCGGAGGGCTGATCATCGCTTCCTGGGGGGGCCTGTCCAATCGAGTCCATACTATGTTTGGCGGCAGCCTCATCATGTCTTTTTGCACCATCGTTTTAGGTATTCCCCCAAATTTCTGGGTCTATTTAACCATGATGTCCCTCATCGGCTTGTCCATGCCCTTCTTTAATACACCGGCCACCGTACTGCTGCAGGAGCAGGTGGAGCCGGAATACATGGGCCGGATTTTTGGCGTCCTCACCATGGTGAGCAGCGTGATGATGCCGGCGGGCATGCTGATTTTCGGCCCTTTGGCGGATATTGTGCCTATCGAGTGGCTCTTGATCCTGACGGGTTTTGGCATGCTGATTCTGTCTTTTGTTTTGTTGAAAAACAAGGCTCTCGTGAAAGCCGGCATAAAACAAAACCCGGCTTAAACGCCCTCCACCAGGATCCCTTTGCTGGTGACGGACTGAGTTCTCAAGTCTTTGATCTCCGCATACTCTTTGGAATGGTACCAGACATCAAAAGCTTCTCTATCTTTAAAACGCAGCACCAGCACTTTATCAGGGTGCCAGCCGCCAAAAACCTCTTGTATTTGGTTGGTACGCACCAAATACTCTCCGCCGTATTGCTCCACGATGGGTTTTACTTTTCGCACATACTCCTGATAGATTTCCAATTTGTCCGGTTGATCCATATCGATGGTCACAATAAAATAGCAGCTCATTAGCTTCCCTCCCTATTAAGATAATTCAATATTAACCCATAAATCCCTTTTTTGATAGATTAGATAAAATACAATCACCGAAAGGAGGCATCATCATGCAGGTTAAAATCGATAAGAATGGGCCGTCGTCTGTGGCTATTATCACGGACCCGGAGCTTTCCATTCAAAATACCCAAGACGCCCTGGACCTAATGGTGGAAATTAAGCATACTTATGATTGCCATAAAATGATCCTGCCGAAAGAAAAACTGCCGGAAGCCTTTTTTCAGCTAAGTACAGGCTTGGCAGGGGAAATACTGCAAAAATACACCAACTATGACATGAAATTAGCCATAGTTGGCAGCTTTGATATGTACGACAGCAAAAGTCTGGAGGATTTTATCCGGGAATCCAACCGGGGTAACCAAGTCTATTTTTTACCGGACGTGGATATTGCTCTGCAAGTTCTGCATAATCATTAATGTATTCTCTGGATAGCCAGCAGAATCAGCAAAGCTCCCCCCAGCCAGGACAGGTCCAGCTTCAGCTTTTCCGTGGCTTTCCTGCCAAAGAAGCACCCTCCCATAATAGCAATCATACCTACCACAAAAGAAAGAATCAGCGTCATCAAGATATTCATGTCCGCCAAACCGGCGCCGAAGCCTACGGCGAATCCATCCAGGGAAAGGGCAATAGCCAAAGAAATCGCTTCTTTGATGGAAAGGGTTTTAGAGGCATCAAGATCGGCGCTGGCAGGATCAGCATAGACCTGGAGGATAAAGCACAGATGAAAAGCGGAAAAGCTTATACTGCGGTTGATCCATTTATTATTGCGAATGATGGTTTTGATGGCGCTATCACCCAATTTTACCACGCCCAGAAGAACCAAAATAGCAAAACAAATGGATTTCGACACCCAAGGATCAATATAATTTCGTACCATAGAACCAATCAATAAAGAAAAAATCAATACGCTGCTGCAAATCCCGTTGATCACCAAAGCCGAGGTCAACGGGATTTTTATTTTGTCTGTGCCATAAGCAAAGCTGGCTACAAAAGCGTCGGTGGATACTGCCGTAACCAGCAGCATAGCTGCAATAAGCTTCATTCCTATATTAATCAATATATCACCGCCCCTGCTTTTTCTTTACACCACTCCCATCCTATTCGCCTCCCCTTTGATCTGTGCTTTGTCTGCCGGTGCCGACCCTAAAGAAGGCACTGGCCCGGGCTTGGGCTGGGCTTGGGTGGATGGACTTGGGTGGCTGGGGAGTTGTGCAGGTTTGTAGGGACTCCGGGGCCAGGGCAGGACATAAAATAAGCCAAAAATGCAAATTTAAAGTGGGCCGTTTCTCTATGGTAGTGGGAAATTCCCATGTGACAGTGTTTCTTCCTGCGACGAAACAATATATATAGAGCAAAGGCCTATCCCTAATGGAAAGAAATGGGTACCCCCCCCACCGGCAGGGGGTGGTTGGCTTATTGAGGTCCCCCCTCTGTGCAAAATTGCAAGTTTGTCTTCGTCTAGAGACCCTTATCAGCGGGAATGTTAGAAAGCTTAAGCATTTTTTGCAGTTTGGTAGTGAATTCATTTCTGCCAGGACACTAGATACAGCCAAGGCCTACATTTCTACTTATTTTTTGAGCCGCCATAACTCTAAGGGGTGTCTACAAACCTGCATTTTTGCTCAACTGGCGCCCTTACTGGATACAAACCTGCATTTTTGCACACAAAATGTCCGCACCGCCAGAGGACAAAGCCTGCAGACCGGACAAAAGCGAATTCCGGGTCTAGCTTGGCATGCAAATCTGATCATTAGCGGCTTTTCTCAATGTATCTGTATGGTTTAATTTTGCGGGGATTTAGTCTACAGTTTGCAGATTTGCAAAAGTATGGCGCATACCGCAAAAAAAAACTGCCGCAAATTTTGCAGCAGCCCCTAGTCTATAAGATTACAAAATTCCAAAGAAAGTTTTCAATAAAAGCAATGCCCCTAAGATAATCAGCGGTATACCCATAAAACTTCCGATTAAAGTTATGGTCAGTATTACGCCTAAAATAATGGTAACTATGGCCGCCACAATTGAAATCACAGCGCCCATCAGCCCGAAAAGAAAGCTGATTAACCCCCAAATTAATTGAAAAGGCCATAATAGAATTCCCATAACTAATCCTCCTTTGAATGATTACTGCTATAATCTATAGTAGCAAATAATTCAGTCATACGGATTAAAGAAATATTAAAATATAGTTATGATTCTATTAGTCTTCAAGGTTAGGGTTAGGCGTAGGCTGTAGGGGTAGGCGTGGAATCACACTTAGCTGCGCCGGTTATCCATTTTGCGTTTATAATCCCAAAACTGGTCTAAAGGTATGGGGCGGGTCAGGAAATTGCCTTGAAGTACGTGACAGCCCAATTCCGTCAGTAACTCTAATTTCTCCCGGGAATCGATGCGGTCTGCTTCCAGGCGGAAATTCATTTGATCGCAAAGGCCTTTTAAGCCAAAAAGCAACTTTCTCTTTTTTTCATTATCCAAAGCATCCACAACCAGCTTTTCCGCTACAACTATAGCCTCCAGTTCTACCTCGCTAAAGAGCTCCAGCGGATAATTGGAGTCTCCCACATCCTTCAGGGCCACACGGAATCCGGCGGCGGCCAGTTCTCTCAATGCCTGATAGACCTGCTGGTCCTGGCTTGTCTGCCAACGATAGACCAAATCAAGGCGGAATATCTCCGGCGGAATATTATAGCTCTTTACCGCAGCAATGTACCAACTGCTAAAATCGGCGCAGACCACGCTCTCGGTAAAGACAGGAACCACAATTTCAAAGGTTTTGCCGGCTTCCACCCTTTCCTGGGGCTTGCAGAGGCAAAGACTTTCAAATATGTACCGATCCAGCATATAAAGCTTGTTTTTTTGGGTCAGAGAAGCAACCAGCTCTTCGGGATATATCCTGTCTCTAATAGGATGACGGTAAGAAATGGATACTTCCGCCCCTACCACAGTGTTTTGATTGAGCCCATACCGGGGCTGCAAAGAAAGAGTAAGGCCGCTGAGGTAGATTTCACTTCGGATCTGTTCATCGGTATATTCCTGGACTTCAGCGGAACCGGTATGGTCTTTACCGGTATCGGCTAAAGTGTCGATCCAGCTCATCAATGGCCCCACACCCTCAGCTTTAGCCTGGGTGTCAGCCTGAGCATAGTTGTTTTCGTCAGTTTCGCTCAATTTTGCCGCTTCCTCTTCTTCAGCCTGCATACGGGCCAATTCCGCTGCCTCTGCCGCTGCTTCTTCTTCGGCTTGCATCCGGGCCAATTCCGCTGCCTCTGTTGCCGCTTCTTCTTCGGCCTGCATCCGGGCCAATTCCGCTGCTTCTGCCGCTGCTTCTTCTTCGGCTTGCCTGTAAGCCAATTCCGCCGCTTCCGCCGCCGCTGCTTCTTCTTCAGCCTGCATCCGGGCCAATTCTGCCGCTTCCGCTGCCGCTGCTTCTTCTTCAGCTTGCATCCGGGCCAATTCCGCCGCTTCCGCCGCCGCTGCTTCTTCTTCAGCCTGCATCCGGGCCAATTCCGCCGCTTCCGCCGCCGCTGCTTCTTCTTCAGCTTGCATCCGGGCCAATTCTGCCGCTTCCGCCGCCGCTGCTTCTTCTTCGGCTTGCATCCGGGCCAATTCCGCCGCTTCCGCTGCCGCTGCTTCTTCTTCGGCTTGCATCCGGGCCAATTCCGCTGCCTCTGCTGCCGCTTCTTCTTCGGCTTGCATCCGGGCCAATTCTGCCGCTTCCGCTGCCGCTGCTTCTTCTTCGGCTTGCATCCGGGCCAATTCTGCCGCCTCTGCTGCCGCTGCTTCTTCTTCGGCTTGCATCCGGGCCAATTCTGCCGCCTCTGCTTTCGCTGCTTTTTCGGCTTGCTTGCGGGCTGCTGCCGCTTCTTTCTTCTTTTCTTTCCCGTCTTGCTTCTGAGGTTTTTTCTTCTTAGCCCCCTGTATGACGAAGCCGCCTACGATAAGTGCGGACAGCAAGACCACTGCGATTAATAAAATGGTCTGCCCCTGCTTGCCGTTGTTGTCCTGATTCTGGCTGCCGGCAGCAGTTTCCTGCTCAGCCTTAGCCCCGGTCTCTTCCTCAGCTTTAGACCTGTTTTCTTCTTCCTGGGCTTTTGCCTCAAGGGCGGCCTTTTCTTCCGCCTCAGTCATGGCCTGCAAAGCTTTAGGAGCTTCACCAAAATACTTGACATAAAGGTTATCCAAAAAATCGGGGTTTTCCTCATAAGCCTTATTTAATACCCGGTTAATATGATCGATGAAGATTTTGCCCCATTCATTGACGGCAATGTGCAGCGGCGTCTCCGCATAGCGGGCGATGATCTTTAAATCCGCCTGCTCTACGGTGCTGCCATAGATTAAACCGTCAATCTCGCCGAGGGCCAAAGCTTCTTTGATTTCTTCCAGAGTATTATAAACCACATATTCTACGGTAAAACCATGTTCTTCTTGGTATTCGTCAAACAAATCATTTTGCATATCGCCAACGATGGTGCCGACCCGCATACCGTCAAATTTAGCGAAATCTTCATAATAGACGGATTGATCCAAGCCGGTATAAAAAATCCCGTATTCAACGCCAACAGGCTTTTCGGAATAAGTGAAAAAACGGGCCCGGTATTTGCTGTGATAAGGGCTTTGAACGGAAACAATGGCAAAACCCTTACGCATATTCTCCAGGAAAGTGCCCCTTGTAAATTTAACGGGTACGAAATTCCAATGGGGATTGCCCACTGCCAACATATCCAGGATTTCACCGGCATATCCCGTAATGCGTTCCTCTTCGCCGATAGTAATATAATTGTCGTAATCAAAATAGCCGATTTTAATATCCAGAGCCGCCTCTGCCTGCGCCCCCCCAAAACTAAGCAGCAATATAACCATTAATACTGCAGAAGAAAATCTCCACAGTTTTTTTATCATCATGCCAGCCCCCGTTTAACTAAAGGATTATGTAATATTATAGTGGATTTAGGCCTAAAAAGCCATACCTTCATTCTAATTGTCTATTTTGGCTTATCTTGGCGAAATTTGTACCGGTGACTCCGGCCAGAATCATCCCCGCACCCAAAAAGTGATACCAGCTCAAAGGCTCATGAAGCACCGCCATGCCGGCAACCAGGGCTACCACAGTGGCTAAGCTGCTGAAAACGCTTACCCGGGCGGCTTCCAGCCGGGCCAGAGCATAGGCCATCAGATACGAACTGCCTAAGGAAGAAAGGCCTCCCAGATAAAGCACCGCCAAAATAAAGCCGGGATTTTGCAGCGGCGTCAAAAAAACGGACAGTGTACCGGCCAGCATATGTTTAATGAGCGCTAAGGCCAGGTAAAGGATAAAGCCGGGAAAAGCGATCAAACAGGAAAGAGCAAAAGGAGAATAACGTCCGGCCAGACGCCTGGTCAAGACATTATAACCGGCCAGGGACAGGGTGGATAGCAGTAAGAAAGCCACCCCTCCGAGACTGGAATCCCCTATATTCGCCCCTTTCATCAGGGAAATAAAAACCATACCGGCTACAGATAAAAAAATAAAAAGCTTTTGCACTGCCGGGGTTTTTTCCTGCAGAAAAAGAGAGGCCAAAATCAGCGTGAAAATCGGCGCCGCCGCTTGGATAATCCCGGCCTCTGCCGAAGTCATCCTTTCCAGGCCCAGTGTCTGCAGCAAGAAAAACAGACAGGGATAAAGCAGGGATAGCAGCAAAATCCAGGGCCGGTCGGCGGCGGCAACCTTCACCTTTACCTTGCCGTTGAGGATGGGAACCAATGCCAGCAGGGCGGCAACGGCAAAGCGATAGGCCAGCAGATCAAAGGTTCCCGCCTCAGCCAGAGCCACCTTTACCAGGAGAAAAGAAAAACCGGTAATCAGCGCCTGCAAAATGGCGGCGCCGTATCCTTGATGAAGTGGAGACATACGCTTTGATTCTCCCATCCCAAACTTAGCCTGAATAATATTATCATTTTACCCTTCCTTGACCTTTCTGTCTACTCTCCGGACTTATCCGCCCGGGGCGTGTCCATGAAAAAGGCGGCAGACCCTCATTGCTGAAATCCTGAAATTAGCCTTCGGCAGTGAGCAAAAAACGAGGCAGTGCATTAATAGTACAGCGATATTGAGCCAATGGCTGGTGATATATGCAGGTTTTTGATTGAATATACCTATAGACAAATAGCTATGCTGAACTATGTATGGCCCTCTTTTTATTTAATGCATTATCTTGTTTTTTGCTCAGCAGGAACCGCCGGCGTCAGGCGGCATTGCAATCGCTGACCCGGCCGGCGGCAGGCCGGAGGCGGATTTGATTCTGACCGCCTTTTTGTAGTATAATGCAGAAAAATCAGGAAATGTTCAACTCCGAAACCTTGGGGGGAGGCTTATGAAAAACCCGACAGGCATTCTCTTGTTCTTTCTTACTCTTATGGTCAGCGCCATGGCATTTTATCTAAATTTGGATAATCTGCTTTATGGCATTCCGCTGACCTTCGTCAACCATATTGCCTCAGCCCTCTTTTTGCTTGTCTGGGCTGCGCTGGCAGCCTACTCTATTTCTCATCAAGGCAAATACAGCTCTTTTTTTACCGGCTATTGGTTTCTGGCTCTAATAGGCTCCGCCCTTTGCGTAATCACTATTTCCGGCATCACCAAAATTCTGGAGCATTTGGCTTATCTCATGCTTTTTTTGCTGGCGCCCTTATTTGGCTTACGTTTTTTTCAAGTGTCCCATTTGCTTTGGGCTACCGTGATGGCTGTCATATCCCTGGCTTATGTAGTTGCCGGCTTCGCCGCTTTAGACCGGCGCGGGGCCCATGCCGGGACAGCCAAAAAATCTGTTGCGGCAGAACCGCCGCCGGACAAACAGCTTCCTACGGACAAACAGCTTCCTATGTAGTAAACGGACGGTAATTATGCAGCGGCGAAGCATCCCCCTGTAACTCACCTGCAATTTGCCGTCCCTTTGGAGCAATGCCGTCCAAATGGAGTGGCAAGCTATACATTTTTTTGGTAAGATAATGGATGCTTAAGATTAAGTGAAGGGGTATTTTTAACCCTTTAGTTAGCATATGCTAACTATTCTGAATATACTAAGGAGGCTTATCAATGGATAATCGTTTAAGCGCCAAAGATTTTATCAATATCGGTATTTTTACCGCCCTGTATTTTCTTCTGTTTTTTGTAACCGGAATGATCGGCTACGTTCCGGTATTTATGCTGCTGATTCCCGCCCTTTGCCCCTTTGTGGCGGCGGTTGCCTTCATGCTCTACCTGACCCGGGTAAATAAATTCGGTATGGTTACCATTATGGGAACGTTGTTGGGGCTTCTCATGATGCTAACCGGTCATCCCTGGACGATCATCCCTTTTGCCATAGGGTTTCCGCTGCTGGCTGATCTGGTGCTTAAAGCCGGCAATTACCGCAACTGGACATCCATCCGGCTGGGTTATATCCTGTTTAGCCAATGGCTGATGGGGCTGGTATTTCCCCTCTTTTTCATGAGGGATAGCTATTTTGCCAGCCTCCGGGACGGCTATGGCGATACCTATGCGGATACTTTGCTGAGCATCACGCCGCCCTGGGTGTTCTATCTCATGTTTATACTGGTAGCCGTCGGTGCTCTGGCAGGGGCTTATTTTGGCAAGGCTCTGCTGAAAAAGCACTTCCAGCGGGCGGGGATGGCATAGTATGGAGCTGATCACCTCTGCAAACAGGGATCTGTCCGCTTTTCCCCTGGACCCCCGGACAAAGATTTTACTCCTTCTCTGCGCCAATGTCGTCATTATTGGCGGCGGCTTTTCGGGAACGGCCGGAATCATCCGCGCTTTGTTCGCCTCATTTCCTTTATTTCTTCTTCTGCTGGAGCGCAAATGGCGGGCGGCGGCCTTCTATACCCTCTTTATCGGCACGGCTATGGCCTGCGAAATTTTGCTGCTCCAGCGTACCGCCGGCATATGGAATCTGCTGATCGTTATTTTTTCCGGCATATTCTCCCGCTTTGTCCCCGGCTTGGTTATGGGCTTTTACGTTGTCAGCACTACTAAAATCAGTGAATTTATCGCCGCCATGGAACGGCTCCGGTTTCCTCCCGCCCTGATTATTCCCTTTGCCGTCATGATGCGTTTCTTTCCAACAGTGAAGGAGGAAAGCGCCGCTATTGGCGACGCCATGAAAATGCGGGGAATTCGTATGGGCGGCGGAAACGCTATTGCTATGTTGGAATACCGTGTGGTTCCTCTGCTGATTTCCACCGTTAAAATCGGAGAAGAATTGTCGGCGGCAGCCCTCACCCGGGGCCTTGGCGGTCCGGGCAAACGCACCAATATATGTGAAATCGGCTTTCGTTTGCGGGACTGGACTCTCTGTGCGATTGCAGTTAGCGCCTTGCTTATTTGGATGATGGGAGGAACGGCATGATTGAATTAAAAGATATTTCTTTTCGGTATGGCAAGGGAGAACGTGATACGGGCCTTTCCCATCTTAATCTCACCATACCCGGCGGCCAGGTAGTGCTGCTTTGCGGAGAATCGGGCTGCGGCAAAACGACGCTGACCCGGCTCATCAATGGCCTGATCCCTCATTATTACGAAGGGAAGCTGACGGGGCAGGTGCTGGTTCATGGGCTGGACACGGCTAAGGTGCCGCTATACCAAACGGCTGCCACCGTAGGATCGGTCTTCCAAAACCCCCGCTCCCAATTTTTCAACGTGGACACCACCAGCGAGCTGGCCTTTGGCTGCGAAAACCTGGGCCTTGAGGAGGAGGAAATCCGGCGCCGCCTACGAAAAACCATTGGAGATTTTCGTCTGGAGCCGCTGATCAACCGCAGCATCTTTGCCCTCTCCGGCGGTGAAAAACAAAAAATTGCCTGTGCATCGGTCAGCGCCCTGGATCCCCAGGTTTTTGTGCTGGATGAGCCCTCCTCCAATCTGGACGCTGTGGCTACGGCCGAGCTGGCGGAGATGATCCGCCTTTGGAAAAGCCAAAGAAAAACCATCATTATTTCCGAACACCGTCTCCACTATCTGCGCGACCTGGTGGACCGGGTTGTCTATTTGCAGGACGGAAAAATTGCGGCAGAATTTACAATGGAAGAGTTTATCCGGTTGCCGGCTGCCCGGACAGAAGCAATGGGCCTTCGTCCCCTATCTCTGGAGCAGCTTGCCAAACCCAGCGGCAATTTCTTAGCTCCAGGAGCGAATGGCTCCATCGCCTTTTCCAATCTGTGCTTTACTTATGCCAAATGCCGGGAAACATTGCGGATCCATAGCCTGTCTCTGTCCAGGGGTAGTATTACGGCTGTCATCGGCCATAACGGGGCGGGAAAATCCACCTTTGCCCGTTGTACCTGCGGCCTTGAGAAAAAATGCCGGGGAGAACTGCGGCTGGGCGCCCGAACCGTCAAGGCAGGTTCCTGCTTGAAGCATTGTTATATGGTGATGCAGGATGTGAACCATCAGCTTTTTGCCGAAAGCGTGCTGGATGAGGTGTTGCTAAGCATGGAGCGGGAAGACGCCGCAGAGGCGGAAGGTATTTTAGACAGCCTCCATCTTCTGGAGTTGAAGGACCTGCATCCTATGTCCCTTTCCGGCGGCCAAAAGCAGCGGGTGGCCATTGCCTCCGCCATTGCCTCGGGCCGGGAGATCATCTTGTTTGACGAACCCACCAGCGGCCTGGACCTGCGCCATATGCGGGAGGTTGCGCAAAGCCTGAAGGTTCTCAGCAAACAAGGTAAGACAATTCTTGTGATCACCCACGATCCCGAACTGATTTTATCCTGCTGCACCGGGGTCCTGCACCTGGACCGCGGTCAGGTAGCCGCAGAGTATCCCCTGGATGGAGCGGGAGTATCCCGAATGCTGTCCTTCTTTTGGGGATTTGACAGCCGGCAGGAAAGGCAGGTGGTATAAACATGCACCAGGACCTCCCTGAGCCGGCGTCTAATGTATCTCTCCTCTGCCGGGACAAATATTTCAGCGTCTACCGGGTAAAGGATGCAACGGGAGAGGGCCAGGTGACCTGTTACCCGGTTTTCCCCGGAATCCTGCTGTGCTACAACGACTTCCATCTGGAGGAGTGCGACTCAGGTTTTCAGGCACTGCAAGGAAACCTCTCTATCAGCCATTGCCGGGAGGGGCGCATGGAATGGGAGTTTCGCAAAAACCAACTCATTTATTTGGAGGCCGGCGATTTTCAAATCAGCAGTCGGCGCGGCCATACCGGCAGGTTCCGTTTCCCGCTGCGCCATTACCACGGCTTGACGGTCAGCATTTTCCCCGATCAGGCCATGGCCCCCCTTGCCGAATGTCTGATTGGCTGCAGCGTCGATCTGCCCCGGCTGGCGGAATGTATTTCATGCTGCAGCGCTCCTTTTATCATGGGAGGGGGAGCCAGAATCGAGCGGGTTTTTTCTGAATTGTATGATGTTCCCGAGAAAATACGTACCGGCTATCACCGGATTAAGGTAATGGAGCTGCTCTTATTTCTAAGCGCATTGGACCTGTCGGAGCAAAGCAGGGAACGGCCGTACTTTCACCGAACCCAGGTAGAAAAAATCCGGGAAATAAGAAGCCTTCTGGAAGAAAACCTATACCGCCATTATACGCTGGATGAGCTTTCCGCCCGGTTTGAGATTGGGCTGACCACCATGAAACAATGCTTTAAGGCGGTTTACGGCGTATCCATCTACAGCTATATGCGCACCTACCGCATGAATGCCGCCGCTGTGCTGCTGCACCGGGAAAACTGCAGCATCGGTGAGCTTGCAGCTGTAATGGGTTATGAAAACGCCAGCAAATTTTCCGCTGCCTTTAAGGAGGTCATTGGTCTTACGCCAAGCCAATACCGAAAAAATTAATGCAATCTTGACAATGTTCCTGCTGCCTGCTAAACTGATAATCACATTATCGATAATTAAATTACCAGTTTGTACAGGAGGTGAATTATTAGGTGGCCAAACCGGACCGGTCTATTGATCCCCGTATCCTGGAGAGTGCAAAGAAAGAATTTCTGGCCCATGGGTTTGACAAAGCATCCTTAAAAGCAATCTGTCAGGATGCCGGAGTCACCACCGGCGCCCTATACAAGCGGTATCAGGGCAAGGAAGACCTATTCTGTGCCGTGGTAGCGGACACCGTTGAGGCACTGGATGGTTTTGTGCAGCGGCGAACCTCGGTTCCAGTCAGCAGTCTATCCGACGAGACTCTGATCAAGGTATGGGAGATGGGGGAAAATATGCTGGCCTGGCTTCATTTTCTCTACCGCTACCATGACGGCTTCCTTCTGCTGATTTCAGGTGCAGCAGGAACCCGGTATGCCAATTTCCAGCATGATTTTGTAGAAGCCATGACCACTAAGACCCACGAGTATTTTATGGAGGCCAAAAAGCGGGGCCTGACCGATGCCGATATCTCTATGGAAGAGATGCATATTCTGCTCTCGGCATTCTGGACTACAGTCTATGAGCCCTTCATCCACGGCTACACATGGGAGCAGATGGAGTCCCACTGTCAACTGATTTGCAAGCTATTCAACTGGAATCAGGTTCTGGGATTTTAACCCGGCAAAATAAGCTTCCCCTTCGCCAAGGGGATTTTATTTGCACCACGGGTTAGCATTGACTAACTACCATTAATTGATAAGGAGGTTTTGCTCTTGTTCAAAAGGATACTAGGGTATACCGGCGAACACCGGAAAACGACATACAAAGCCATTGCCGCCATGCTGACCGGCATGGTCATGCAGGTGCTGCCCTTCTGGTTCATTTACCAAATCATCCGGCCCCTGCTTTTGCGGGAACCCATTAGCGCCGGATATGTAATCAGCCGCGTGGCCGCCATCGCTCTTTGCACGGTGCTGTATGCGGTGTTTTATATCTGGGGGCTGTCCCTTTCCCACAATGCGGCCTACAACACCCTGAAAAACCTGCGCATTTCCCTGCAAGGCAAGCTGGAAAAGCTGCCTCTGGGCGTGATTCAGGAAAAGGGCGTAGGCGTCATCAAAAAGATGTTCGTTGACGACATCGAAACCATTGAGCTGCCCCTTGCCCATGCTATCCCCGAGGGTATTGCCAATATCGCCATCCCCGTATTGGTCTTTCTGGGGATGTTCATTTTCGACTGGAAAATGGCCCTGTTGGCTCTTGCTTCCCTGCCCCTTGGAGCCCTGGCCATGGCCATGATGTATCAAAGCGGCATGAGCAAAATGGCTAATTATTATACCGCAGCCCAGAAGATGAACCGTACCATCGTAGAGTATATCAACGGCATGGAAGTAGTGAAGGTCTTCAACCGGGACGGCGAATCCTACCACCGCTATGAAAGTGATATTAAGAGCTACCGGGACTTCACCCTGGCCTGGTACAGAGCCTGCTGGCCCTGGATGGCAATTTACAACAGCCTTGTCCCCTGCGTAGCCCTCTTTGTGCTGCCGGTAGGCGCCTATTTTGTCCTGCAGGGGTATTCGACCTTGCCCAATCTGGCCCTGGCCCTCTGCATGTCCTTCGGCATCAGCGCCCCCCTCCTGCGGGTGATGAATTTCTTCCCTACCATCGCCCGGATTGATTACGCCGTGTCTAATCTGGAAGCAATGATGAACGAACCGCCTCTGATTCAGTCGGCGGCAGCCTTTGCCGGCAAAGATCATAGCGTGGAGTTTGAGAATGTGCGCTTTGCTTATAAAGAAACCGAGGTGCTCCACGACGTAACCCTCCAGATTCCTCAGGGCAGCCTGACTGCGCTGGTGGGTGAGTCAGGCAGCGGTAAATCCACCCTGGCAAAGCTGTTGGTCCATTTTTATGACGTGACCGATGGCGCAGTCAAAATCGGCGGCCAGGATGTCCGGCAGATGAGTCTGGAAGCCCTCAATAATCAAATCTCCTATGTGGCTCAGGAGCAGTTTCTGTTTAATATGAGCCTGCTGGAGAACATTCGTTTGGGCAAGCCGGGGGCTGCAGATGCGGAAGTCCTTGCCGCCGCCGAAAAAGCCCAGTGCGGCGAGTTTCTCATCCGTCTCGAACGGGGTATCCACACCATGGCCGGAGACGGCGGCAAACAGCTTTCCGGCGGCCAGCGCCAGCGTATTTCCCTAGCCCGGGCTATCCTCAAAAACGCACCCATCGTGGTGCTGGATGAAGCCACCGCCTTTATGGACCCGGAAAATGAGGAAAAGATGAACGAGGCCATCGCCCAGGTCATCCGGGGCAAGACGGTGATTGTCATTGCTCACAGACTGCATTCCATCATCAACGCCGACCAAATTTGCGTAATGGACGGAGGCAACCTGGCCGCCGCCGGAACCCACGAAGAATTATTAAAAACTTGTCCGGCCTATCAGAAGCTGTGGCAGGCCGCCGAGGGCAGCGCCCGCTGGAGGGTCAGCACCGCTAAGGAGGTAGAAAAAGCATGATCTCTTTAATGAGCCGTATTTTTAACGCTTCCGGAAAATACAAGAGCAGGATCGCCTGGGCTTTTGTCTTCTCCTTTTTGAAAGGTATTCTAAAAAATGCTCCTATCGGACTGGGCTTTTTTGCCCTGGCTGCTTTTTATCACGGCAGAGCCACTGCGGAGCTTTGCTTACAAATCGGCCTGGCCTTAGGGGTACTGCTGCTGCTGCAGATTTTGTTTCATCATATTGCAGACCGCCTGCAATCGGCGACGGGCTTCCTGCTTTTTGCCGACAAACGCATGGAGCTGGGCGCCCATCTGCGGAAAATGCCTATGGGCTATTTCACCGAAGGCAATATCGGCAAGATCAGCTCAGTGCTTTCCACGGACATGGTGTTTATTGAGGAAAACTGTATGACCGTCCTGGCCGATATGATGAGCTACATCTTCTCCCAAGGCATTTTATTGGTATTTCTATTTTTCTTTAACATATGGATCGGTCTGGCAGGTCTTGTAATCATCCTGCTGATTCTGCTTGTGGGCAAAGGGCTCAAAAAGGAAGCTCTGGAGGATTCCGCCATCCGGCAGGATCAACTGGAAAACCTGACCGAATCGGTGCTGGACTTCACCGAAGGCATCGGCATTATCAAGACCTACAATTTGCTGGGTGAGAAATCCAGGACTCTAACGGACAGCTTTAAAGAAACCTGCCGCACCAGCTTGGAATTTGAGGAAAACCATACCCCCTGGCAGCGGGGTCTGAATCTCATCTATGGCCTGGGCACCGTCCTGGTCATCGGCCTTGCCGTCTTTCTCCATGGCCGGGGGCTGCTGGATGTGCCCTATCTGGTGGGCATTATGCTTTTTGTCTTCGACCTGTTTGGCCCCCTCAAGGCCCTGTACGGACAAAGCGCCCGGCTCACCGTCATGAATAGCTGCATGGACCGTATTGAGGCGGTGTTTGCGGAGCGCGAGCTGCCTGACCAGGGAATACAAGCCATCCCCGCCCATAGCGACGGACCAGAGATCCGGTTTGAAAACGTCAGCTTTGCCTATGGAGAAAAGGATGTGCTCCGGAATATTTCCTTCGATCTGAACAAAAACCAGATGCTGGCCCTGGCAGGTCCTTCCGGCGGCGGCAAATCCACCATCGCCAGCCTGCTGGCCCGCTTCTGGGATATAAGGTCCGGGTGGATTCTGATGCGGGGTCAGGATATTCGGGATGTTCCCCTTAGCGATTTAATGAATCAGATCAGTATGGTTTTTCAGCGGGTTTACCTGTTCCAGGATACCATCTACAACAATATCAGCATGGGCAGGCCCACGGCCAGCCGCCAGGAAGTGATCGAAGCGGCGAAAAAAGCCCGCTGCTACGACTTTATCATGGCGTTGCCCCAGGGCTTTGACACCGTAGTAGGCGAAGGCGGAGCCAGCCTCTCCGGCGGCGAACAGCAGCGCATCTCCATTGCCCGCTGCATTTTAAAGGACGCTCCCATTGTCATTTTGGACGAAGCCACCGCCAGTGTGGATGCGGATAACGAAAGCTACATCCAGCAGGCCATCAGCGAACTGTGCAAAGGCAAGACACTGCTGGTCATCGCCCACCGTCTGAATACCATCCGGCATGCCGACAAAATCCTGGTTATTGCCGATGGCGGTATTGCGGAACAGGGCACCCACCAAATGCTGATGGGTCAAGACGGTATTTATAAGCAATTTGTTACAGCCCGGGAGAATAGCCGGGGCTGGAGCCGGAAGGGAGCATAAAAATGGACTTAATTGCAGAAAAAGAACGGCAAAAGCAATTCATCCTGACTGGGGGGCTGTGGAAGGTAATGTCCCAGCTTTCCTGGCCAGCCGTCATCGCTATGGTATTGTACGGCTTCAACACCGTGTTGGACGCCATCTTCGTAGGTCAATTTGTCAACGGCACCGCCCTGGCGGGGGTGTCTCTTGCTTACCCTCTTTCCCAAATAAGTACGGCCTTGGGCTCCCTGGTTGGCGTAGGGGCAGGCTCGGTGCTAAGCATTGCTTTGGGCGCAAAGGATCACTATACTCAGGAGCGGCTTTTGGGGGTGGTCAACCGCCTGTCGATTCTTTGCACCGCCATTTATATGATTCTGGCCCTCACCTTTGCGGATTTTCTTATCGCCATGATGGGCGGTACAGGGCAAGCCCTTTCCTATGGGGTTAGCTATTTCCGCATCTGTACCCTGGGCTCTTTCTTCTGGATTTACGGCCTGGCGGGCAATATGATTATCCGGGCCGAAGGCAGGATGAAAACGGCGGCCTGGATGATGGGCGTAGGCCTTGGCGTCAACGCCCTCTGCAACTATATCTTCATGGGAATTTTTGATATGGGCGTGGCAGGGGCGGCCTGGGGCACCAATGTGGGGATGTTCGCTTATAGCCTTATGGGCTGGCTCTATTTCGGCAGAAGGAAAGCTACTTTCCAGAGCAAACTGCTTTCCCTGAAGGGAGACAAAAAGATTACCACCTCCGTTGTGCGCTTGGGGATGCCCTCCCTTATGATGAGCATCATGAGCTTGATTCAGGGCGTCGTCGTCTTTAACGCCCTGGCCCGCTACGGCACAACAGCAGATATTGCTTTCTACGGCGTGATTTACCGGATATTCCAGTTCCTGCTCACCCCCATTTTCGGCCTGATGCGGGCTCTGCAGCCGGTCATCGGCATCAATTACGGCGCCAGGCAATATGACCGGGTTATCCAGTCCTACAAAATCTTTGCCGTGGCTGCCCTGCTGCTGACCCTGCCTTTCTGGGCTATTTCCCTCATCGCTCCCGGTTCTATTCTCGGCATGATGCTGAAGGATCAGGTATTCACCGGTACCCAATTCCTGCATTTCCGGGCCTATATGGCCATATTGCCGGCCCTGTCCTTTATCTTCATGGCCATGACCCTCTTCCCCTCTGTAGATAAGGGCAAACCTGCCATGATTATCGGTATGGCAAGGCAGTTTGTGTTTTACATCCCGGTGATGATGCTGCTGCCGAAGTTTATCGGCGTGGCCGGCGTATATTACGGTTCGCTGGCCATTGATACCATCATTGTGCTGTGGACCGTTTTGCTGGTCAAAAAGGAGTTTAACGGCTTACGGAGCAAGGGAAGATCGGAGGCCGCGCAGGGATAAAGGAGCAAGGCGGGCACGGGCGCAGGTGCAGGCGCAGATGCAGGCGCAGATGCGGGCGCGGGTGCGGGCACGGGCGCAGATGCGGGCGCAGATGCAGGCGCAGATGCGGGCGCGGGTGCGGGCACGGGCGCAGATGCGGGCGCAGGCGCGGGCGCGGGTGCGGGCACGGGCGCAGATGCGGGCGCAGGTGCGGGCACGGGCACGGGCACGGGCGCGGGTGCGGGCACGGGCGCAGATGCGGGCGCAGGTGCGGGCGCGGGCGCGGGCGCGGGCACGGGCGCGGGCGCGGGTGCGGGTGCGGGTGCGGGTGCGGGTGCGGGTGCGGGCACGGGTGCGGGTGCGGGCACGGGCACGGGCGCAGGTGCGGGCGCGGGCACGGGCACGGGCGCAGGTGCGGGCGCAGGCACGGGCACGGCGCAGGTGCGGGCGCAGGTGCGGGCACGGGCGCAGGTGCGGGTGCGGGCACGGGCGCAGGTGCGGGCGCGGGTGCGGGCACGGGCGCAGATGCAGGCACGGGCGCGGGCGCAGGTGCAGGCGCGGGTGCGGGCGCGGGCGCGGGCGCGGGCGCGGGCGCGGGGGCGGGCGCGGGTGCGGGCGCGGGTGCGGGTGCGGGCACGGGCGCAGGTGCGGGTGCGGGCGCAGGTGCGGGCGCGGGCACGGGCGCAGCGGTGGATAGAGACGCAGCCGGCAGCAGGGTAGCGGGGTAACGGGGGCCACGGGACGGCAGAGTAGCGCGGTAGCCGGGAGTTGGACAGTGCCTGGCTGCTCAAAATTGCAGGTTTGTCACCGTTGGCTATGGCTAACTGTTCAATTTTGCAGGTTTGTCGCTCACTAGCTTAGCAAAATGTGCAAAATTTCAAGTTTAAAGTGGGCCGCCCCCCTAAAATAGGCCCTTCACCCCATCCTCAACACTAGATACAGCCAAAAAGAGTTTTTCAGCCCAATTAAAGTCGTCTTCAGACACTTTAAACTTGAAATTTTGCACAAAACCTTATGAGTGAACCCTACAAAGCTGCAATTTTGAGCAAAACGCTGTAGCCGAGAAATGCGGATAAAAGGTTGATAAGCAAAAAGGCTGTCTCTTCAATTTGAGACGGCCTCTTTATTCGTTATATTGAAAGTAAGTGATCAACTAAGAAAGGCTGGTTAATATACATCATCCCTCTATCCCATGGTAAGACTAAAAACCCTTGCGCGTCGGATATGAAAATATCTCATGCACAAGGGTTTCTGGGGTTTCATTGGAGCATTCGCATCAAAGAGGCTCAGCGCTAAACAAACATGTTGAGGAAAAGCCCGGTATTATATGCCTGATTATAGCGGGAGGACTGGAAGCTGGAATAAAGGCCGTTGTTGAAATTGCTCATGCCTAATGAGGAAATATCGGTGTATTTCATGGGATTAGACTGTATCTCCCCTGCCAGCCTGGATAAGCGGTTGGCAAAGCCATAAGAAGAGCCTCTATCCTGAGTGAAGAATCTTTCCAGGTCACCGCTTTCAGCGGCTGAATTCAGCCTGTCTTTATTGACCTCCAGCCTGCCGTTGGTGCCCATGGACACCCCGATACGGCTCAAGGAAGCCGAATAAGTCTTGGTCAGCAAAGCCAATTGATAGTTTAGCTGCAGCGCTTTCTCCGTGTCGTTGTTTTTCACTGCATCAATGATATCGTTGTAACCCTTGACCAGATCATTGACAAGTCCCGCAGCTTTGGAGCCATCGGCCTTCATCGCTACATTGATCGTATCGCCGGAGGCCTCCAGCAAAGTAGCCTTGATGCCATTGCCTAAATCAATGGTGTTGGACTTGGAGGTCTTTTGCTCACCATTGTCTATACGGTAAATAGCATTTTGAGCTTGCTGGCTGGCAACACCGGTGCCGGTAAGAGCAATGGCGTCGCCATACGTATCCCGAAGGTCGAAGGTGTTTTTTTCATCCTCACCGGTTTCTTTAGACTGAATGGTCAAAACGCTGGTGTTATTCTTGGTGTCTTCCGCCACCGAGGCGGTGACACCGATATTCTTTTTATTAATCGCATCGGCTATCTTCTGCTGCAGGTTTTTATTGGTGTCGCCGGCAGAGGTGCTAATGGAGAATTGATGAGACTTGCCGCCGGTCTCTATGGTGAACTCATATAAGGCAGGTTCCGCCGCCTTTTTATTGGCGGTCAAGGCTGTGCCCTTATTGACCTGACCGGAAGCCACCTGGTCAATATTAACACTGACATTGACTGCAGCGCCGGCTTTAGCCCCGGAAGTGTCCAGCTTTAATTTTTCGGGGTCGGAAGAGACTGCCGAAAGCTGGTTAAAGGCCGAAGACTTCGTATTACCCATAAGGCTGGACAGAGAATCCTTCATGGCCAAAGAACCGGATTTAATGGTGGATAAATAATTTTTTGTGCCGGTGGCGGCACTGGTTTGGTTAACTTTGAATCCATTATTTGACAGAAGCTTATCTAAATTGCTAAGGTTTTTAATAGAACTGGTGTTCGTATTAAGGCTGCCCAATAAGCTAAGGGTAGAATTAGGCACGCTATTATTGCGGTAGGGGGAATTCACACCGCTATAAAGGTATTGATAATAGCTATTTGAATAGGCGTTAATCGCCATAATCTCTCCCCCTTTTCTGCCAAATATTGCATAGTATTTAATTGTATTATATGTCTTTATATGTAGACCGTCAAGCCTGGCAGTTGCATAGACTTTTAGAGGTTTTTAAGTATATCAAGTGATCGAACCGCATCGGCGGTAAAATTATTGGTATCTGCTTCTATGCTAATGGTTCTGTCATAACCCCATTTTTTAGCAGATTGCACCGCTAATCGATAATGATCCTTTTGCTCTTCCGTCAAATAGATTCTCTCACCATTTTCTTTAAAACCGCTGATATGCAAGTGATTGACATAAGGCATTACGTAAGCGATTTCAGACACATCCTCCTTCATCATGCTCATATGATAAAAATCCAGAACCATTTTTATATTGCCGGACCGGGCATTTAATTTCTTAACCATCGCCAGGGCCTCCGGCGTATGAATCATATAATCGCACATCTGAGCACACAAGGATTCAAATAATATGGTGATATCATATTTTTTAGCTGCTCCTGCCGTGATCAAAAGAAAATCTGCGGCTTGCTCATCGGCACGCTTTACGTCATAACCAAGGGGCAGCTTTCTTGCCAAGGGCGAGCCAATACCCAGGGCTTTGGCCCCAAGGATAACCGCCTTCTCACAAATCCTTTCCGCATAGTCTGCGGTAGCTGAAGGATTATAGCCACTGCCAACAATAGGTAGTGAAGCATCGCAATAAGAATTGAAGCCGATACAAGGTACGCCATAATCGTCAATTTTTTTGCGCAGCTCCTTTAACTCTTTATTGCTGGCCTTGATTGCTTCTGTACCTGCTATTTCAATATAATCATAGCCTATTTCATACAGTTGGTCATAGTTATCCATCGATGTACAAAGACCAAATTTCATGGTTCATACCTCCAGTTAAGAGAATTTTACAATTTTAGGCTATATTAAAGAAACCTCCATCCTCATTTAGCAAAACCCTGATGATGGAGGTTTAAATATACCCTTTTTAACTATTCATCTTTATCTTCAAATATCGCGCCTTTGCTTGCCGATGTGACAAGGCTCCGGTAGCGGCGTAAATAGCCGCTAACCTTGCGCAGGGGCTTAAGGGTCATTTGCGATTTGCGCAAGTTGATTTCTTCTTCAGAAATTTTGAGATTCAGCCTATTGTTGGGGATATCGATTTCAATTATATCGTCATCCTTAACATAGGCCAACAACCCGCCATCGGCAGCTTCCGGGGAAATATGGCCTATGGAAGCGCCCTTTGATACTCCGGAAAAACGGCCGTCGGTAATTAATGCACAAACCTTATCCAGCCCCAAGCCGGCTAATGTAGCTGTAGGAGACAGCATTTCTCTCATGCCGGGGCCGCCTTTCGGTCCTTCGTAGCGCACAACCACTACATCACCGGCAGATACCTTGCCTGACATTAATGCCTCACAGCATTCTTCCTCGCTATCAAAGCAACGGGCCGGACCTTCATGGGCCATCATCTCCGGCAAAACAGCCCCCTTCTTGACTACGGCACCTTCAGGGGCTAAATTACCCCAAAGTACAGCTAATCCGCCGGTGGCTGAATAGGCTGTTTCCTTATTTCTTATGACCCCATAATCCAATACGATACAATCTTTAATATTTTCTCCAACGGTTTTTTGGGTAACTGTCAGAATATCCGTATTGACTAATCCCATGCCATCCAGAACTTTTAATACGGCCTGCAAGCCCCCTGCCTCATGAAGATCAACGATATAGTGATCCCCCGCCGGATTAATCTTAACGATATGAGGCACTTGATTGCTGATTTCGTTAACATCCTCAAGATTGATTTTCAGCCCTGCCTCATGGGCAATGGCAGGCAAGTGCAATATGGTATTGGTTGAACAGCCCAAGGCCATATCAGCTACCAGACCGTTGTACAAGCTATCTTTGGTGACAATGTCTGCTGGGCAAATATTCTTTTCAACTAACGCCATAATCTGCATGCCTGTTCGTTTGGCTAAGCGGATTCTTTCAGCATACACCGCAGGAATTGTACCGTTGCCAGGCAAGGCCAAACCTAAGATTTCCGTCATGCAATTCATGGAATTTGCAGTAAACAAACCGGCACATGATCCGCAGCCCGGGCAAGAATGCTCTTCAATTGCTTTAGCTGTCTCCCCATCGATTTTACCGGACTCCAGAGCGCCAGGCGCCTCAAAGGCGCCGGTTAAGGCGATTTTATTCCCTTTGACATGGCCGGGCAGCATGGGCCCTCCACTGACAAATATGGCAGGAACATTCAGTCTTAAGGCGGCCATCAACATACCAGGCACAATTTTATCGCAGTTCGCAATAAAAACCAAACCATCAAAAGGATGGGCCTTGGCCATGATTTCAATTGAATCCGCAATATGTTCCCGGCTGGGCAAAGAATAGAACATTCCTTCATGATTCATGGCAATGCCATCGCATACACCAATGGCAGGAAACTCAATGGGTGTGCCGCCGGCAATACGAATACCGCTTTTAACTGCCTCAGCTATATTATCGAGATGAATGTGCCCGGGAATCACTTCATTTTGAGCATTGACTATACCGATCAAGGGAAGATTGATTTCATCATCGATCAGACCTGTTGCTTTTAGCAACGCTCGATGAGGAATTCGCGTATTCCCCTTCTTCATCATATCGCTTCTCATTTTTTCAGCTCCTATTTATATAAACAATTTGCTATTTTGATGAAATCCTCATCTCGTTTAGCGATCACTTCATTGCTGCGGCCATGGGAATAATCATAAAATCCCTTTTCTGTTTTTACGCCATAGGCCTTATCAGCAATTAAGTTCTTCAACATGGCCGGCACCTCTTTAACGTCGCTTAAATCCTTAAATAAGTACCCGGCAATATTATAGAAGGTATCCAAACCACCCAGATCAGCAATCTCAAAAGGCCCCAAACAGGCATAGCGCATGCCCAAACCGTATTTTAAAACCTTGTCCACATCCTCGATGTCGGCAATACCGGACTCAACAATGTGCATGGCTTCACGCAATACCGTGAATTGAATGCGGTTTAAGGCGAAGCCGGGGGCATCCTTTTTGACCTTAATGGGTTTTTTGCCAATATACTCGGCCACCCCAAACACCAGATCAGCCGTTTCTTTTTTAGTCTTTTTACCGCAAATAACTTCTACCAAAGGTACAATATGGGGAGGGTTTACCCAATGCATGCCGCAAAAACGTTCCGGTTTTTTTACGGCTTCGGCGATCCTTGTAATAGACAGGCCTGAGGTATTACTTGTTAATATGGTTGTTTCAGAGACTAATTCTGATATTTCAGACCAAAAAGTATGTTTCACGTCTATATTCTCGGTAATTGCTTCAATGACAAAATCCGCATCTTTAAAGCAGGATTTTTCGATGGTATGGGTAATCAATGATCTGATTTTATTGGATTTTTCCTGAGATAGTTCTCCTTCTTTAACTAAGGTCTCCTGATTTAACTGAATCAGACCTTTGCTGCGCTCCAAAGATTGCTCTTTAGTACCATATAAGATAACTGCAAAATCATTTTGGGCAAATAGTTGGGCAATGGATGAACCCATAATACCTGCACCTGCAATGACAACTTTTTTTAGGTTAATACTCACACGATCTATCCCCATGATTAACCTCCAGTTAATCGTTAAAATTATGTTTTCATAAGCTTATGGCTTATACTAATGTGTTCATCCATAATGGCCTCAGCACTCTTGGAATCCCGTTTTTTGATTGCTTCCAGCAGCTTTTTATGGACCTCCATACTGATACCCACTGAATTTCTATCCAATTCATTCATAAAAGAAACAGTTAGATTCCGGATGGCACTGATTAAACCAATCAGCAATAGATTCTTGGTAGCTTCAGCAATTGCTGCATGAAATGCAACGTCGCACTCCACATAGGCTTTCCAATTGTCCTTTTCACAGGCTTTTTCCATTGCCTCTACAGCCTGCTCCAACTCACTGATATCACTTTCCGTTGCCATCCGGGCACAAAGGCTGGCTGAATAACCCTCCAGAATTCTACGTATATGACTGATGTCATCATTGGAGATATCTTTTCTTTCTTTCAGATACAGCATATATTCAGCAAAATTGTCAAAGGAAACCTTACTAATATAAGTGCCGGATCCAGTTCTGCTTTCTAATACCCCAAGCTGAGCCAAGCGTTTGATTCCTTCTCTCAGGGTATGCCGTGCCACTCCAAGTTCCTCGCATAGATATTGCTCTGTTGGCAACCGATCTCCGGCCTGTAGGTCTTTACTGACGATCCACTTTTTTAATTGATCCGCCACCAAAATATCTGTCGTGACGCGAGTTAACTTTTCTAACATTTGGCAAACCCTTCCTTTTTGTTGATTTACCTTATATTATCTTGTTTTCCTTCTTTCTTCAACAAGATTCGTATTTTAGAATAATTCAATCCGATAGCGCTCCACAACCTCTTCATCCAGTTCAATGCCAAGTCCAAAGCAGTCTTCCGGCAATGTAATGTAGCTATGCTCTTGACAGAAAGGCTTTTTAAGCAACTCACTGCGCAAGGGATTTTCTGTCATATCAAACTCAACCATTCCCCCATTGGCGAAGCCTGCAGCAAAATGCAAAGAGGCTGCCAGTAAGATACCTGAAGAAAAGGCATGGGGTGCGCATTCCACACCATGGGCCTGAGCCACCGCTGCAATTTTACGGCACTCGGTAAATCCCCCCGCCCAGGAAACATCCGGCTGAACCACATCCACACAACGGTTTGCAATCATTCTGGCAAAGTTCTTTAATAGACACTCTGATTCATATCCCGCTATCCGTGTATTTAGCTGTGCCGTTAAACGAGCGCTACCCTCATAATCATCTGTACAAAGGGGTTCCTCAAAAAGATACACATTTAACTCGTCAAAATACCGTCCCGCCCGAAGTGCATCAGAATAGTTCCAGGCAGTATTGGCATCCACCATTAACTTTACCCCATCGCCAATTCTTTCCCGTACAGTACGCACCCGCTCCATGTCCTCTTCCAATGAGATAGTGCACTCATCGGCAGCATTGGAAAGCTCCCTCGGCGTCATTGGTGTATAGGTCCGGCCAACTTTCATCTTAACCGTATCAAACCCGGCGTCCACGTAGCTCTTTAATTCAGCCGCCACCCCATGTTTATCTTTATCCAAGCCATAAAATCCGCCGCTGGCATACACTTTTACCTTATTAGTATAACCGCCCAACAGACGGTAAATAGGTTGTTTTAAGGACTTGCCCACAATATCCCAAAGGGCTATGTCGATACCGCTTAAAGCACAGACAAAAATCCCATTCCGGGCATGCTGAAACCCTTCATAAAATAACTTATGCCAGATATACTCTACATTCAGCGGATTCTCGCCAATAAGTTTCGGCCCCAGCTCCTTTTCAATAACAGTAGCTGTAGAAATTAGAGGTCCGCCAAAATAGGCTGCTTCGCCAATGCCAACTATGCCTTCATCCGTATAAATTCTTACCATAAGGCAGCATCTGGCTGTCGATTTGCCCAATGCATTATAGTAGGGCTTAGCTGTAGGACATACGAGGCCTACTGTTTCAACTTTTGTAATCTTCATACGCGAATCATTTCCTTAATGAAATAGCCCATTACAGCAGCTACCATATTCCCTTCCTTTATCTATTTTAAACAAAGTTCATTATCTCACTGCTGCTTAGGTCAGCCAGCCAAGAGGCACCGTGATTAATTCCGGAATAAAAATCATTAAAAACAGCAGGGCCACTTCCACACCAAAAAACGGTATTGAGTCTCGAATAACATCTGCCAAAGACACTTTTTGTCCGTCATTGCTGGCATTCATAGCCACATACAAAACAACGCCTACCGGAGGTGTAATCAGACCAACGCACAAATTGAAATTCATTAAACAGGCAAAATAGTAAGGATCGATATCCGCTCTGCCAATCAAGGGGAACAATACAGGCGCAAAAATCAGAATATTGGGTGTGCAGTCCATAACCATACCCATAACAAGCAAAAAAACATTGATGATGATCAGCAGCAAAAGCGGATGCTCAATGAGTCCCCCCATTGCTTCTGCCATGGCCACGGGCACCTGCCCAAGGGTAAAATAAATGCCGGCTGCCGTTGCTCCTGCCACAATAAACATAATTGTGGCAGTGCTGGTAACGGAAGACAAAAAAACCTGGCTAATATCTTTCACCGTAAATTCTTTATAATAGAACATACAAATGATCAGAGCATAGACCACCGCAAAGGCGCCCGCTTCCGTGGGTGTAAAAATACCAAAACGTATACCGCCTACAATCAGAACCGGCATAAACAAAGCCGGCAGGGAATCCTTCATAATCGCCTTAGCCTCTTCCCAGGTAAAGCTTTCCGTATCTTGATATTTATCAATTCGCACCACAAAGAACCAAGCCACCATAAGGCCAAGGCAGACAATGAGTCCCGGAACCAAACCGGACATAAAAAGCTTCGTAATAGACAATCCGGTAGACGTTCCCATAACAATCATCGGAATACTTGGCGGAATCATAGGTGCTACAATGGCGCCGGCCGCAATAAAGGCAATAGAACGGCTTTTTTTGTATCCGTTTTTTACCATGAGGGGAATTAAGATGGCGCCCAGGGCAGCCGCATCAGCTACCGCACTGCCGGATAGACCTGAAAATACTATGGTGGCCAGAATTGCCGTATAGCCTAAGCCGCCGCGAATCCGGCCTACAATCAACTTGGAAAACTGTACAATCCGGATGGAAAGACCGCCCCGATCCATAATTTCCCCTGCCAGCATAAAGAATGGAATGGCCATCAGAGCATAGCTGTTCATTGCACTAACCATATTCTGTGCAACCACCATAATATCCGACTGGCCCAAAACCACCATCATAAAGAGGGCGCAAAGAATCAAGACAAATCCTAGAGGGATTCCTAATGCCATAAAACCGAACAAAGAGGCAAGAAAAGTTATTATGATGGTCATACCCTCTGCTCGCCTCCATTCTTTTTGATATACCTTCCGATCATGTCTTTAATCTGCGTCCAGATCATGGCCAGGGCCATCAGAGGCAAACCAATGACAATGATACCAAAGTTGGTGTTAGTGGCTGCCGTGTAGTAGGTACAGGCTCTATTGAAATAATAAACCCCTGCAATAAAGATGATGCAGCAAGTCACCAGAATGATTATTTCAGCCAAAAATTCTACAGCTTTCTTGGCGTTGCCTTTTACGAGGTCTGAAATCATGGTCACACAAATGTGCCTTTTCTTCTTGAAGGCTATAAAACTGCCGATATAGCTGATCCAAACAAAAGCAAACCTGGAATACTCTTCAAAGGACATAATGCTTTTACCTGCAAAATATCGCAATGCTGCATTGATAAAGGTCATTCCTACCATTACCGTCATTAATACTACAGCAATAATTACGATCACCTTATCCGTTACCCGCTTTTCTTCACCCAATTTTTTCTCTGACATCGAGGCTGCCTCCTTGTTCTAAAGAAGGTTTGCTCCCCTCTGCATAGTCAAATACGTATGGAGAGCAGACCCAATTGTTAACGTTCAGCTAAAGCCTTTTGAATCTTCTCTACATATTCCTGACTGCCGGGATAGGCTTCATAGAATTTCTTCCAGGTTTCCCCTTGCATTGCTCTCATTTCTTGACGCTGTTCATCAGTAGGGTAGACCACTTCTACTCCGTATTCTTCAAGCTGAGCAATATATTCTTTTTCTGAGTTAATAGCCATCTCCCAAGCGTAATCACTGGCAGCATCCACACATTCCTGAATCATCTCTTGCTGCTCGGCAGATAATCCCTGCCACCATTTCTCATTGGTATACCAGAAATGAGTAGTGAACATATGCTTGCTGTCATAAATATATTTCTGTACCTCATATAAAGAGTTAGCGACAATTGTAGAATAGGGATTTTCCTGGGCATCCACAGCCCCCTGCTCCAAAGCTGTAAACAGTTCAGCCATATTCATAGATATTACATTAGCGCCTAAAGCCTCAGCCAGCCATACGCAGTAGTTGATATTGGGAGTCCGTAACCGTAAACCTTGGTAGTCTGCCGGAGAGGTTAATTTCTTGTTTGAGGTAGTCACCCGAAAGCCGATGGGTGTAGAACCTAAGCTGCGCAGGCCTATTTCTCCCGGCATGGCTGCATTCATCTCATCACAAATTTCTGTTTCATTAAAAATATATTTTGCCTCATCCCAAGTGGTAAATAAGAAAGGGCATTCTGTAACCGATGCCATTGGATAGTAGTTGGCAATGTTACCGCCGGGGAAAGCCATTTCCACAGAGCCTTCCAGCAGCATGTCCTGCCAAACCTCAGCGGCCCCTAACATATTGTTCGTATATACTTCAACTTTAAATTCATTAGATTTGCTTTCTAACTGTTCCTTAAAGTAATGAATTGATTTTGATTGGGGATGATCATCACCATACTGAGCTGCGATACGAATCTTTATGGTATCTTTGGCATCTTTTTGTTGACCTGAGCTGGAATTATTGGTTCCACAGGCAACCAAAGAAAGTGTCATAACAAGTACAAGGATCATAGATATAATTTTTTTCATAAGTATGACCATTCCTTTCGCTTAGCTCAAGGCACAAAAGTAATGAAACCATTTTGTGCCAGAGAAAATAATTAAGAAATTTGTTACACTGGTTTATGAGGATAAAGGCATACTGCAAAGATAATCCAAAAGACTGCTAAAGTGGTATGATGTACCCCGAACAAGCTGAAAAGTTGAAAGTGCTGGCAATAAGAAAACGCTGGTATCAACCGGCCGGGGTTATATCAAACCATTTTGATTCAGCGGGCCAATGCTGTTGGCCATGCAGCCAAGCGCTCTGAAATCCAAACCGCCATCTTGCCCAAAAAAGTCTCGAGACTATAAGAAATAAACTATACCATTGTATTTCTTAAAATACCGATGCCTGGGATTTCTATTTCGATGACATCCCCTACTTTTACCGGAGCAACACCGGCTGGTGTCCCAGTAGCGATGATATCGCCAGGCTCTAAGGTAATCCATTCCGAAATAAATTCAATCAATTCTGGAATTCCGAAGATTAGATCATTTGTATTGCCATCCTGCAGCGTTTCACCATTGACTCTTGTATAAATCGGTGAATTAAAAGGATCAATTTCATCGGTGATCATAGGCCCTATTGGGCAAAAGGTATCTAAGCCCTTACCCCGAGTCCATTGTCCGTCGCCCCACTGCATATCGCGAGCAGAAACGTCGTTGAGGCAGGTATAGCCAAGCACATATTCCATAGCTGTTTCTTTGGCCGCCTTTTTACAACGCTTTCCAATGACAACTCCAAGCTCCCCTTCAAAATCCACACGATCTACACCGGTTGGATAGATAATGCCTTGTTCCGGGTCTGCCAGGGTATTGGGACCTTTGCCAAAAATCAGAGGTTTTTCAGGGACCTTCACATCCAAGTGCATAACCTCAACGCATTCTTTGATATGTGACATGTAATTTGTTCCCGCACACATGATTTTACTAGGTACGCAAGGTGCTAACAGCTTTAAATCCTTAAGCGGCGCAGACTCATCGGTTCGACGATAATCTCCAAAGATATCCCCTTCCAGTTTGATGACATTATCACCTTCGAGGATTCCATAAAAAATTACCGAGTTACCGTCTTCTGCACGTACGTATTTCATGTTTCGCCCTCCCTTTCTGTTCTATTGTTGATTTGTTGGACAGCTCAACCGCTGTGAGCATAGATTATCACTTAAACACGGTTTTTGTCAACTGTTTTTTAATCGTGAGGGTCTTTAAAGTACAATGTTCGCTAAGAACAGGTAGATGATGAATGTTGGCTGCAGAGCGCCCAGCCCGGCAGTTGCTATCCGCAATATGAATTTGTTATACTAATGGAAAGCTCTGCAAATCATACGAGGATGGTACCCTGCCGGGATGAAGGATATTATAAATATTATTTCCGTTACCAATGCCGGTGTTGTTATTTCCAATGGCCATACGGGCTTGCTGGTAGACGGGCTCTATGAAGAAACGCCTCCCTTTCCCCCCATGCCTGATTATCTTGCCGAGGATTTGCTGCAAGGCCGGCAGCCAGGGGGCAAGGTAGACTTTCTTTTATTTACCCATCTCCATGGGGATCATTTCAGTATCGGGAAGATTTTGCCCTATCTTGATCACAACAGTCTCAAAGGAATGGTCTTTCCCTGGGAATATACCGTATTTGATAAACTGGAAGCTCCCCTGGCCAAACATAAAACCGCCTCTTATCCCCTGATGCTTGCCCGGGGCGCCGGGCGGCAAATTTCTCTCTGCGATGGCCTGACGATAAGGGCTTGGAATACCGGCCACATGGGCTCCCAATTTACCGCAGTCGATCATTATAGCTTTTTCATTAATCTGGGTGAGCAGAATATCCTTGTCACCGGTGATTCGGATTTCGACGAAGAGGGCTTCCGGCAAATGATTGGCGGGCAGCCGGTGGATATGGCGCTGGTCAATCCGCTGTTTTTGCATAATCCCAAAGGGGCCAGGATTCTTGAGACGGTTATCCGGCCCCGTGCCGTAGTTATCTACCATATTCCCTATCGCGGTGATGACGTCATGGTTCTGCGAGCCTTGACAAAGCGGCTACTGCAAAAACATGCGACAGCTCCTTATAGGCTATTTGCCCTGGAGGAGCCGCTGCAGATGTTTTCGTTTCAGTGAGCTGTTGCGGCAATGCGGCCAAGGTGGCCGGCCAGGCATTACAGCTTTGCATTTTTGTGTCACCATGCATCATCGTTCATATCAGAGTCTGCATCTTATTGGCCGCTTAGGCAGTAAAAAAAGCGGCTGGAACTTGCTTTTTCAAATTTGGAGCAAAAAGGGAACAAAAAAGGGGAAAAAAAGAATGTAAAAATTAATTTTACCCCTTTTCATTCCTGCGGTTTCGAGTTATAATATCACTTGTCCTTGAAAAATGGATCCTTAGCTCAGTTGGTAGAGCACCTGACTCTTAATCAGGGTGTCCAGGGTTCGAGCCCCTGAGGATCCACTTAAAAAAAGATAATCGCCTTTTCCTATTGGAGAGGGCGATTTTTCTTTTTGCAGATGTTGCTAAAGGTGGCTCGAAGGGGTGGACCAAGGGGACAAGATCATATTCAAATTCAATGTAGTTATAGGAGGGTTTACCCTCCCCGGCTGGTTTCCGTTTCCCGATGCTGACTGCACAAAAATCGAGGTTGTGTTCCGGCAGGCAGCGGATTTGATCGTTTTTTGCTTCCAGATGCACAAAAATCGAAGTTGTGTGACGGATTAGAGGGTAGTTTTTCGTAATCTGAGCCAAATTTGAAGGAAATAGTGCAACACAACTTCGATTTTTGTGCAGTTAGC
>JAHDMJ010000036.1 GCA_018436095.1 Clostridia bacterium
ATCGGACAGGCCCATGCTGGCCAGTGACGTATATACTCGGCCTACAAGGGCAGGGGCTATACCGCTATCCTGTGGATTGCCCGTTGCATCAAGCCCGGCCAGGTTGCCGGCGGCGGCGGGTACGGCTTTGGTGGCTTTGGTATCTACTTCGCCTTGCAAGGTCTCAATAGCATCGGCGTTGCCCTTGACCGTCTCGCCGCTATAACCCTCGCCGGCCAGCGCGTCGATCTTGTCTGCGTTTTGGTTAAAATCCTCGATATCATAAAAGTCGCTGCCAGCAGGCCGGATTAGTTTTAGATTGTTTGTCTCTGTGGACATGTCTTGCCCTCCCTCACTGTAAATTTACCGTCTTTAGATCATCGTGATTATAAGCAGCCAGGTCATCGTGCCGGCGGCCGCCCAGGATATCATTAGTGTTACGCACGATCACATAAACCGCCTCCATATGGGCCGGCTTTATATCCTCGACGGCGGCTTTTAGATCAGCCATGTTTGGGGGTATACCAATCTGCGACGTAAAAATCACCTCAAACCAAAACTCTTTTTTATGCTCCGCCACCTCAACCTGACCATTATAAAAGCCCTCGGCTATGCTCCTGATGGTCTCCGCCGTAGTGGTGCCTACACCTCGGCGTTTTGCCCGATAGGCTGCTAAACGCTGGTCAAGGGGCTTGCTATTGTCAATGACCAGCCCCCAGGACCGCTCATAATTTGCCATACCCCAAGTAGCAGTTGCAGGCTGCCCTTGCCTTAAAAAGGAGTCCCTGGCATTCTGCATATCCTCCACCTGCTTCTGCAGCGCATCCTGCAGGATTTTGACATGTTCCTCCATGTTATAAACTGACTCGGGGATCATCGCGATGAAGATCATGTGATGGTCACCGCCCCCACAACCGGCACCTGGTTATCCGCCAAGACCACGCTTACCGACTGTCCGTTAAGCAGCAAATTGCCGTAATCCGTTACTCCAGGTATGCCGATCAAGATAGCCCCTACGCGGTTATAGACCACCTCATTTGCTGCCAAGGATATTTCAGCAAAATAATCCTCCAGGGCAGTAACAAAGGCCGCTTGAATTGTCTCAACCGTTGCGGACCCGTCTGTGGTAATCGTGGCCGACACATCAACAGATTCCTCCATGGTGGTAATGACAGTTAACTCCACGCCGCCGATAGGCATTTCCGCTTCGATGTGCGCCTGACAGGCATCCACGATTGATTGGTCCAAAGGCTTCCTTTCGGCGTCGGCTACCAAGACGGTAACCGTTCCCCGTCCGTCCCGTAGGGGGAAAACCTTGACGGACCCGACCCCCGGAGTCTCAAGTGCCCACTCTTCGTAATCGTGGATGTTACCGCTGGTCCTGGGCTTTTTCCGGGCCAAATCAATGCGCTTAAACAGGCTCTCGTCTGATTCGGCATCAGTGCCGCCTGTCGCCGGCGCCGGGTTGGTTACGGCTGTAATTTGACTGGCGTTGGAAAACTGTAATGTGACCGCCCCGTCCGGAACGTTGTAGGCAGTCCCTACCTCCTTAGCCTCTGCGTCTACCGTGGCAGCTCCATCGACAATGGTAGCCGCCTCCTTGGTCAAAAAAGTATAATTGTCTGCGGTTAAAAAGCTCGTCCCCGCCGGGATGATATAGCCATCCTCCCCGGCGATCAGGAGTTGCACTTGGGCTTTTGTACCGGGTTTACGGGGCTCAATGCCTAAATCAGCGGCTGCCATGTCCAGATACTCACCGCTTGTCTCGTCCACCCAGACGATGTGCCGGGTGGCGTTGAGACTATCGTAAACCTTTGATATCTCCAGAGCAGCCGGGCCTAGCATGTCGTCAATAAAGCTGCCCTCCCGTGTATCCCAGTCCGGTTGTATGGCTTCAATAATTGCCGCCTTAATGGCTTCAGGCGTTTTATCTTCGTACAAACATAGTCACCTCCCCATAAACTGTGGACACCGTGGCATTAATCGTAAGGCTGGCATCCAAAAAAGATACCGTTACATCGGTGACCTGGGTGATATACGGATTAATCAGCAACGCCTCCCGCACATACCTTGTAGCTTCAGCTCGCTTGGTATCGGCGGTAAAATCCTGGCCAACCAGGCTGCCGACTTCACAGCCAAAATTCCAAGTGTAAATCTCATGCAGCGTCCTGGGGGTCAAAAGCGCTTTATATATCCAGGTCTTTACCGCCTCCAGGCCCGTCACGAAAACCGGCTGCCCTGCCTTAAATAGCGGCTTACCGGCCGCAAAATCCCAGGCCACCTCTCTGTATAAGGGCAATTCCGGATCAACCTGGTGTAGCTGCGGTTGAATAATTGGGAATAGGCTCATGTTCCCACCACCTTGCTAAGTATAATAAATTCTTGCCCGTCTTTAGCCTGCAATAGGACTACCCGATCACCTACAGCCAGGACGCCGGACAAGGATATATCCCCGGATAAATCTCCGCCGGTTACTGTCGTATTGCCGCCAGGCGACTGTAAGCTACCAGCCAAACCGCTCAGATTGCTGGTCCCGCCCCGCCCCATGAGCAGGGGATTAATCCATAGCCCGTCGGTTACCGTTTTACCTGCAATATCTACCATAAGCGGTGATAAGCTGCGAATGATCCCAAAGCGCCAGGGCCAACCCGGGGACTGGTCTGCCGCGTCCTGCCGGAAGATGCCCAGCAAGGCAGCATAGGGGTTATCCTGTGTCATTGTTGCCCTCCTTGTAACCGTGTGCGAAATTCCACTTAGTTGTGGCTGTCGCCTTGCCTGCCGTTTTTGTTCCCGACGCATTCGGCAAACTGCCGGCTTCTTTTTCGGTCATCGTAGATTTGTAGTTTAGGGTTAACTTGTTATAATACTGCCCCCTTTTCCACTCGTGGGTGTCGCTGTCTATATAAAACAGTCCGTACAGACCCGTATGCGGCTCCTGTACAACAACCGCTCCGCCGGTGACATTCGCCACGTTGCCCAGGCAATCTACAGTGATTTTTTGGCTTACGCCGCCGTCATCCAGTAACTTCTGGGCCTCTGCCGCCTTATTGTCCCCTTTGGTCTGCCTGATGACCTCCTGCAGCCGACCATATTCTTGCAGCCGGCCGCCGTCGGTGAGCTCCCGGACGAATTTTCCGTTAGCATCAAAAATTTGCACGGCGCTGACTAGATTTTCAATGCTTTCAGTGGTATTCGCGGCAATGAGATTGCTCTTACCAGCAATAATTAATGTTCGGTCATCCACCTTTTTTTCAGTCACATACAAATCCGGCCCACGAAAGCCAAAATGATACTGCTTACCGGTTTCTCTTGCTGCCAGATTGTAGACGGTGACGATAATATCGGCAATGCTTGTGCCGGTTAAAAAATGCCGGGATAAAGCAATCCCGGTAGGCTCCAAATATCCTACCGGGATGTTGAATTCTGCTGCTAAAGCCTGGGCAATCTCCTCTGGCCGCTTTTTGCTGTAGGTCTTTATTGTCTTATTGCGCTTTAGGTACCAGCCATGATCAAAGCAAGTAATATCAATCGTGTTGCCCTCCGTGCTTTTGGTGCGGCTAACGATTGATCCATAAAAAACCACTTCACCCGCCTCCAGCAACTGCACATTTGCGCCTAGGGCGGCATCTATTACAGGGATGGATTTATCAGTTGTGGAGCTTAACAGGCTAAACATCAGCGTTCGCACTACCTGCTGTAGATCACCAGACCACTTGGCTGACGGCACAAGCTGTGTGATGTCTTCTGTCCCTTTTTGCGTTTGTAACAATATTTGCATAGGCTCCTCCTACGGCATCGGCTTCGGAATCTTGATGGTTTTGCCGGCAATAATTAAATGTGGGTTTTTAATATCATTGTAGGCTGCCAGCTTTTTATATACGGCGGCTGATCCATCACCGTAATACTTGCGACAGATCCCGGACAGTGTATCGCCGGGCTTGATAAGATAATTTTCTACCGTCTGGCTTAGCACCGCAGTTGGCGATTCCCGGGGGGCACTTGCGGCCGGCGATGTCTGCACCTGCACCGTAGCTAAATCGCGATATTCCCGCAGGACAATGGATGCGTAAATGTCGTTTGTTCCGTCCTGCTCTCCATAGTTCAGGTGCTCAATTATCACCGGGATGTTAATTTGTGTGCCGCCGACAATAAAGCGCAGACGGTCCCGCTCCTTTAGCCAGCTTTCTATCTGGGTAATATACGGTTCCGGATCACTGGATAAGCTAAAGGGATATTCCCTTGTCGGCAAAAGGAAATCTATTTTAATCGTGGCAAGCGTACCGTAGCCGGTCATAATGGCGTCGCCCAGCTCATGGATATTGACCACCTCTATATTGATCCCCTTTTCTACCTGGTAGGAAGATGGGGTGACTGGCAGAACCATTTCCAGATTGTCTTTACGAAAGATAAAGGGCCTGTCTGTCATAAGTTGCCCTCCTTGCTAATTTTGTCAAACTTTGGTAAGATGCAAATACAATAGTAAAAGGGGGTTATCCCATGAAACGACTTTTAACATTAC
The DNA here is from genome assembly GCA_018436095.1 of Clostridia bacterium. Lineage (GTDB taxonomy): Bacteria > Bacillota > Peptococcia > DRI-13 > UBA5745 > WRMS01. The sequence continues at coordinate 4,499 of JAHDMJ010000036.1, forward strand.
TGCTGCTTTGTTTGTTTTTGATAGGTGGCTGTGGAGCAAGTGGCACAGAGGCTCCCGCTCCTACCGAGGCGGTTACTGGGCCAGCAACCGAGGCCGAGACTGATGCTCCGACTACTGCTCCGACTACTGCTGAGGCGGCCACCGAGGCAAAAACGGAATGGAATTTTGCCCACGGTTATAACTCCGCCCCTACCGAGGTGGCGACCGAATCAAGCTCCACAGATGCTCCGACGAATAGCAACGCAGAGGAAGCCACCTTGGGTTATACAACAGATCAAATCATTGAAATGCTGGACGCTTACACCCAATATGGCAACCACCATAAAATTGGCGGAACGCTTCGCACTGATGAGCTGCAAGAAGCAAATGGAAAGCAATATAACATAAGGACCCACACCCTCGCTCCCGGGCTTTACGTCAATTTTAGCGAAACACCTGAGGATGAGAATGCATTTTCTGTGATGGTCTACGGTACCGATTCGATGGATAAGGAGGCAGCGCGGTCATTTGGCTTTATCGCCGGTAGCCTTATCTCTATTTTTGAAGAAGAAAGGTTCGATGAAGTGTATGACCGCTTCGATTTTGGTTATTATGAGGACGGTTTTTCCGAAATTACCTACGGTGACAATGTGCGATTTGAATATCTCACCGAGTCAAATGCGTTTTGCTTTTTTGCTGACCCCGCAGAAAGGTATTTGCTATTTGACATATTTAATGACCTCGACTGATCATTTTCGCTTTGGCTATCTCCTTAGCTAAAGCCCGTGCAATTTTGTCAATGTCTTGCTCTTCACGGACATAGTACGTGCCGCCGACTTGGATTTGTGGCCCAGCAGAAGAATTGTCACTTTGGCGGGCTTGTTGGGCAGTCAATACTCGCTCGCCTTCGTGCAGGCGGACAATATAGTCATCATAAGGAACATAAGGGATACCGAAAGCAAACCCCCCAGGGCTTTTGGTATCCCTATTTGCTGCGCTTCCCTTCTTAATCGAGATGGTTATTGGTTCCTCGTCTTCCTCGGCATCTTCCCACATGGAAGGTCCATAGTGCCCACCCATCCACTCCCCCATCTGCGACAGCTCCTGGACCCTATCCCTTGTAGCATCTACAATGCCTTTGCTGTAGGCATCGCCAACAATTCGGCCAGACATGTATGTGGCGGGATCATCTGCTAATGTCTTACCGACTTGCTCGATTAGTGATCGTTGCATCTCTACCTGGAGTTGGGCCCCCTCCGAAGCATTATAAGCAGCCTTGGCTTCCGCTTCGGCCTTGGCTATAATGTAACCGGCCTCGGCGCCAGTTAGACCAGCTTCTTTTATTTGCTCCATGGCTGCGTCTAAATGCTCTCTCCGTAGCCGCTCTTGCTCGTTTTTTAGGTGCCCTTGCCACTCTCCTAATAAGTGATTAGCTTCCTTCATGTCCTCGGCACTATCACCCTCTAGCCAAGCCCGCTGTTCTTCCATGCCCGGCATGCGAACTTCCATAAATCCCTCACCCATGGCATTTAATAGCTCTTCGTTTAAGCCTTCAATCGTGGAGGACAGGCCGGCGAAAGTTTTGGCTTGCTGCTCCATTGAGCCGCTGTACAGTTCCCTTAGGTAGTGACTAATCACAGCGGCGGCATCTTTACCCGATATTTCCCCCTTGGAAATTCCCGCCGCCACTTCTTTTTCTGTTTTTCCACTATCTTTGGCTAGAAAATCAGTTGCCTGGATACCCCTTGCTTGCAGACTGTTGATATACTCTGCGGTTACTCGGTCCGTTGAATGCATTCGACCCAAAACTGTTGCTACCATATCCATGCTTGCGGTGTCCATCCCAAGTGCCGCTCCGGTATCCCCTATCATAGTCATTTGTGGTATCAATTCATCCACATCATATTTATAGGTTTTTAAAGTTTTAGACAGGGCGGTGAGATCGTCGTAAAGAAATGGCGTCTCGTTGGCCAGCACAATCAACTGATCTAAATAGGCTTGGGCCGCTTCCATTCCTCCAAAAAGAGTGGAAAAAGAAGTAAGGGAGGTTTCACGGGCCGCTGCAATGCTGATGCCTTTTTGCAAATCTTCATCTTGCTTTACCCAGGCGTCCGTGGTAAGCTGCTGCCGAACATCTTTATAGGCGACTTCATCTTTTTGAAAGACCCCCGATGCTGCATTGATTCCACCAGCAACAGTGCCTACGACAGCTCCAGCAACTGCGCCAGGAACACCCCCGGCCATGCTACCTATGGAAGCGCCGGATAAGGTCCCCGATAAGGTTGTCGATATAGCGTTGCCTACCGTATCACCAAAAGCGGAAGATATACCGACATTAACGGCACCAGATAATGCATCTCCCACCATTTTTCCTAATCCAGCGGTAGCCAGGGCAGACGCCAGCCCACCATTTTTTTCGTTGCTGATCACACCGCCAACGCGGTTATTGGACCGGCTGACAGCGTCGGTTAAGTTGATGATATCCTTTTCGGCGGCCCGGGCATTCTGTGATACCAGGCGCAAATTCCGATTAGCATTCTCAAAGTTCGACTCGGCCAGTTCCAGGATCATCTTGTCTGCGGCGGAACCGGTCTCATTAAATTGCCTCTGCGCCGCCTGTAGCTCCCGCCGGAGCTGACTGGTTTCTATTTTTAGATTTACCCGGGTAGAATCTAAAGTTTTTAGGCGCTGGGTAAGCCCTTCGAGGTCTTTGTTAAAATGCTGGTTAGCATTGCGCATAGTAGTGATTACCTGCGTATAATTATCCTTTGCCGATACAGCAATACTAATATCTCTGCCCATGCGCACTACTCCTTTCGATTTTCAACCGTTTGTTCCAAAAAAGCCCGGAGAATCAGCTTTTCCCCGGGCGGCATATTGTAATAGGTTTTTGGCATAACGTGATGTTCCTTAAACAGCCACCACATCAATGTTACATCCGCATCTTCATTTATTTTTTTTTAATTGCTTCAACTGTTGCGGTCCGGTAGCCGCTTAGTTTCTCAATCTCCCGACTAATGTCCTCGATTTCGCCGGGAAGAAGCATCTTTTTCACCAAATCTGCCGGTGTCGCAGCCTTATACTTTTCACTAAGGCTTTTATTTCGCAGGTCCGGCTCTACAACACCTGCTAAAAGGATATGGACCGCTATTTCCCGCTCCTGCTTGATCTCCTCTACTCGGTCAAAAGACAACTCTCGCAGCGTAAAAACAACCGGCTCTCCGCAACATTCGGAGAGCCGCTTAATTTTGATTTGCCTGGTTTTTGGCGCTGGGATCTCATTTTGCAGCAGGATATCAATTACGTTTTTTTCCGTCATTTTAGTTCACCTCCGGGATCAGGTCCAAGTAATCATAATCTCTAAAGGTAAAAGGTGCCTCCACCTTGCCGGACACAGCCGCTTCCCAATCGGCCAGGGTTAGATCATCAAAACTAACATCTTTGATTGATACCCGTTCTGCACCGTAGGCATCGGGATCAGCCAGCTTTGATACTGCCGTAAACCGCAAATCCTGGCCCCGTTTAATCGCATCACCGATTTTCCTGGCCATGCGGGAGCTCGCCTTGTGCAGCCCCATGCTGCCGGTCCCGGATATGGATCTAACCTTGCTATCTGTCCATATCACTCCGCATTGCGGGATATTTTCTTTATCCATTGTCACTTTAGCCTGAAATTTATACACTTCCGCCACTTTTTCGCCATCCAGCCACAGTTCGCCCCAGGTGCCGGAGGCGACTCTTTTTGCATTATCCATATTGCCCTCCTTATATCGTAAAGTCTAAGGTGATATCCTCAATAGCATCCAAGATGCGGATAGAGGCCTCTAAAAATACGATGCTGTCAGTATCAGCTTCTTTAATCTCCTGCTCCGTCATCGTTGACGTATCCTTCCCCTGGTCTTTAAGATAGGCTTCCTGTTTCGCCATATTAATGGCTACAGTAGATGCTCCTCGTGCCAGTAAGCCGCCCAGCTCAAGGCCCTCCAGGTAACCTTTAATGGCCGTAATCAGCAGGCATTTGTTATCGTAGCTATTGGCATATTTGCCGATGTAGGACTGCCGGGCCGTGGTGCCAATATCGTTTTTGATCATATCCATGATTTCAACGATTTTGATTTTTTGAAATTTGCTGCCCTTTTCTTGGCTGGTGGTCACCAGGGAGTTTACCGCCCGACCAGTTAAGACCTGCTTGCCGTCGTGCCAGATGATAAACTTGCCGGCGTCAACGGCGTCATCCATATCGGCCTTTGTTAACCTGGTGCAATCCGTCACCTCCGGCAACGGCGCATAAGTGGCGGATATGGTCATCGGTGTGCCGGCGATCAGCCCGGCTATGCGGCTGCAAAACTCGGACGCCGTATACTCCGTTTCTCCTGCCATAATGGCGTCCGTAGCAAAGTTAACAATACCCTCGTGATCCGCTGCCACAGACGGCAGCACAGCCTTTGCCATATGGTCATTTAACCGCTCACTCTTGATCCACAATGCGATAGCGGCGGCATCTGTGCTATCGATATCAGGCGGCCCCACCAGGTAATCAAATTGCTGGGTGGCAAAGTAATTTAATGCCGTCTCAAGTGTGGTTTCCTCCCCATCAATGATATAAACAATGATCTTGCGGGGCGGGTAAATATAGCCGGTAAAAGCCCGGCTTAAAGTTTCTTTGTTGTCCACTCCCAGGGTGGACAATTTGGTGGCGATCTCCGCCGCACTGGTCAAAACGTGTCCCCCCTGCAGAGCGCCAGCAGCATCCACCAGGATCATGGCCAGCACACCTTTTTCCGACCGCTGGACTGCGGTGATTCCCAACTGCTTAAACACAATGCTTATATTCGGCATTCCCATTCATCAATCACTCCCATCTACAATTACTGTTGTCTCAATTTCTTCCATAAGCGGTGTATTATCCGGGGTGTCGTCTCTGACCTCAAAAAAGGATAACTGCAAATCGATAAAAGCCTGATCCCAATCCCGTCCCCCATTGGATGCCTGCACACGCAACGCTCTGCCGGCAACCCGGAAATATCCGGACCGAAAAAGATGCATGACCTTATCACGCAAACGAAGCAAGCTGCCGGTATCGCTGTTGGTATAGTTATCCACTGTATCGAACAAGGTCAAGGCAAAATATTCGGTAGTGGCCACCAATCCGGCATTGCCATCTTGGTTTGATGATGCCACCGACTGAATCAAAAGCGCCGGCCGCTCAAGGCCCTTGGGGACTAAGTCAAAATAAATCCACTTTAGCTCTTCGATCTTTGCCGCCTCGGCCCGGATAGCCTCCATAATGGCAAGGGTAGTAATCATTGGTCCAGCCCCATTTCTGCCAGCAATTTATCCGCAAATTCCTCTACCATGCGAATAGCCTTGGCCTCAGCTATCGGCCCGGCGCTCTGGTAAAAATGGTACCCGTCAACATAGGACCGTTTAATCCTGGGCCGATAGCCCTTGCCTCCTCTTGCCCTGGGTATCCTGTGGCCCTGTTCCAGGTAGCGGGTAATCGCCCCCGGCCCATTGGGACCTGACTGGCTGTCGTCGGGCCGCACAGCCGCATAGCCCCCCCGGGAACCCACGTACTTTACCTGATATCGTTTGATCTTGCCCCCGCCATCCTTCATCCCCGATTGGTCAATAGCGGCTCTGACCGTATCCTCCAGCATGTCCGCCAGGTCTTCGTGTAGTTCCCGCAGCTTATCGTGGTTACCCTCTAAGATGTTTTGCAGGTCTTGATCAAATTTAGACAACCCCTTAACTGTCAGTTCCATCAAACATCACCTTTCCGGGTTATCTCATATTCGTTTTTATAATCATCCAACAAGTGGCAAACCTGGACGGCGTACTTTTCGCCGCCCTCTGTTTGCACCAGATCATTTACCGACAGGGCAATAGCCTTTGGCGTAACCAAAACAAAGGTCTTGGTGGCCTGGGCCATAGGCTCCTTTTGCTCATAGCCCAGATATTTCTCCGTGATGGCCGCCGGGAATTGCAACAGATTCTCGGTGCTATAAACCGGCTCTTTATTCGGCCCCTTGGTTACCTTGGTAACGTATTTCGTGTAGACCTTGGGCTGGATGTCGGCGGCTGTCGCCACCATAAGTACCGGATCGTCCCGGTTGATATCCGTGATAAAGTACTGCCGGCCATTGTGGGATAAAGCCTTGTGCAGGCTCAAGCCCGTCGTCTTACGCAGCGTAAAAACCACTGTCTTGACCCCTATCCCAACTCGGGAAAAGAGATTGTTTTTGGTTTGATGTTCCATGTGTGCCCAGGTTTGCTTTGTTAGTTGCCAGGCGTAGGTCTTATCATCAAGGACCAAATCCATTATGCTGATCTTTTTATCAAACACCATCTTCCGCATCCTCCTCGCCGCCGGTTAGCTGCAAGGAGCAGGTTAGCCCGGACAGATACTCCTGCAAGAATGCCGTGTTTTTCGACGCATCCCGGACAGCATAATAACTGAGCCACACTTGCGTACGTATGGCCTCGTTAAGCGTTTCCGTTTTTGCCCGCTTGGTTAGGTCAAATCCTGTCGCCCGATTAAGGCTTTCAATGGCGGAAGCACGCAACATTCCGATTTCGGCATCTTTTTCGCTATCCACGCCCAGGAAATCCCTTAGATTTTCGGTTGTCACAATTGCTCCCGCCATAATTAGCCCTCCTAAGATTTTGTTACGGTGACCGTGTAGACCTCAGCTGCATTACCGTTTGATACCATAATGGTGACCACATTCTGCCCCTCGGCCCAGGTAATCGGCGTGCCATTAGATGCTGTTTCCCCGTCCACCTCTATCTCAATAGTTGCGTTGGAGTCGGTAGCCGTCGCCGTAAGGGTATTAGTGGCGTTTGTGGTGGTTGCTGTATATTCCTTTACCTCAGCATCAAAAACCGGGGAAAGGCTTAGCGACCCTATCGTCAGCCCCGACAGAGTCGCTTTTAAGGGTTTGTCACTTTGGCCCTCCGGAATGCCGACTTGAGCCGCAGCTTAATATCATACCAAGCAGTAAGGACAAACAGATAAACGCCGGCATTGACATCTTTGTCGGTATCCCAGATGGTCCCAATGTCGTAGTTGATGCGGCAGTAATTAAAATCACCTACTATGGGGTCAATTGCATCATCAACCAAAACAACAGGCTTGCCATAAAGCTGCAAGGGCCTGTCCTCATAATACATACCACTTTGGTTAAGATTGCCTTCCCACATATCATACCAGTCGATTGCATTCATTACGATTTTGGCATTTCGGCGAAATTGTAAAGGCAAATCCGCCAACGCCTGGCCAATGGCATGGCGCTTATCCGTGCCCTCTACCTCTTTTACCCCATTAGCGCTGGAGTAAAAGCTCATGCCGGCATAAGGCGTGGCGGGTGACTCCGCAAACATGCGCCTCATTTCGTTAGCGGCCAGGCCAGACCGAAGAGCATTCTCCACTTCACCGGCAAGATTAAGCGGGGAGCCGTGCAGTACAGTGTCGGAGATTTTAGCCTTAACCTTGATTTTGTGCCGGCCATAAGACACCGTATCGCCTGCCATTTCAATTTCTTTTGCGGTCTCTTTGTCCGTGATGTCATTATAGTCCTCGTCATCAATGGCAAAAATTAATTTGGGTTCTTCTAGCCCGGTGATATTGGATACCCTCACGACTGCCCGCATGGGATTTTCCGTGTAAGGCTCAAGGACCAACTCGTTACTCATGTTCGTGGGCAGGAGCTTATCACCGTAGCCCAGGTCTGCATCCCCTGCAGGGATTGCCCCGAGATGGGTAAAGGCCTTCTTGGCAATCTCCTTAGTGTTGCCTCCACTAAGAGCCGCCTTGTAAAACTCACCCTTGGCTGCGGCCTTGACCACCTTTGGATCGCTGGAGGGTTCTCCACTAAAAGCTTGCTTTTTCATCCTCTCTTCGGCCTCGGTGTCAATCGCCTTGATCTGGCTGGAGATGCCCTCCAAACGCTCTTTAGCGTCCTCCACCAATGCCTTCTGCTTCTGCCGGTCCTCCATAGATGTGGATGCGTCGGCATACATGTCGGCCAAACGATCGCTGGCTTTTTTTAATTCTTGCGCTACACCAGAGCGCATGGCTTCAAGCTGGTATCTGTTCATTTTTTCTACTCCCTTTCATTTCCATATTGTGCGTAAAGAGCATTTGCGCTCCGTATCAACTCCTCGGCATCGCTGTCGAGGTTGTTACCGGCCTTGCTTTTCAATCCCTTGTCTTCATTTGGCTGGCCCTCCTTTTTTGTGATAGCGGACAGGCTTTTTATGACGTCCATCATACTGTGCAGCTCTGCTAAAAAGTCCTTCCCCGCTTTATTGCTGCTTTTTGTTACCCCTGCCGCCGGCTGGATCGGCACCGCTGCAAAGCTTAACTCATAAGCATCCCGTGCCTCCTCTAAGCGAATAAAACATTTCTTGTTGTCTTCATAGGTCATCCCCACCCGGTGCTCGCACTCCGCTGACCAGTAGGGCAGCCCGCAGATGGAGCAGGTGTTTTTCTTAACGGAACACCCAACGGAAACCTCTTTGCGGATCCCCGTTTCAATTAGTTGAATCAGTTCCGCAAACGCCTCTGTTCGGGGGATATAGCACCGCAGAATTAATTGTGCGTATGGCTCGCCGTAACTGGTTACTTTACCAGCCACACGTTCCACTGCGCCGGCATATATCCTGGCGCACTGTCCCTCCACACTAAAGCGATGGTTGGAAAGTACCGTCTTGCCCACAAACATATCCGCAAACTCTTTCAGTGTTCCCTCGGTAAATGCCTCGTTATCTCGGTCAATCTCGTTATCGCAAGCTACCGTCCGGAAAGCAAATAACTCTTCTGCCGTATGATCTCTCAAGGTGTACTGATTAATCAGGGCCACCTCTTCCGCCGCCAGGGCTATGCCGGTAACTCCGCTTGCGGCCTTTGCCCGCCTAAATGATTCAGACACTTTCACCATCTCCTTCTTTCAGTATTTGTTCAATTGAGGTCAAGTCTCGGCTAACCAGGTATGTCTGCCCCAAACCGCCAGGGATAGGTGGATAATCCTCCAGAGCCCTCACCTCGTCCCGGTTTAACCACCCGGACCGGATCGCCTTTTGGTAAAAATCACCCCGGGTGTTCGTGTCGGCCCGAATAAAGCCGGACATATTCCACTTGATTTCCACGCCTTTTTCACGGTCTTGTATGGATAGGAGCTTGTTGGTAAACTCCTCCTCATACATGCGGACAATGGGCAACACGGCGTCCCGCAGGTAGTTGAGGTCTGCCTGTTCTGAGCTGGTGTAACTGGTCTTTTCCGGCAAGAACTTTTCTAGGGGGATGTTGTATACCCGGGCCACTCGGGCGATAGTGATGTTTTCCACCTCAAAAACCTTGGGATCAATGATCGAGTTGCCGCTCAGCTCCGTAAGCTCCTTGCCTTTGTCTAGGTAAAGGATTCCGGATTTTTTGAATTTGGCGATTACCTTGTTATATTCATCAATCTGCTCTGGCCCTAACTGGGTGCTTGGCCATTTAATAACCACCTTAGCCCGTAATCCGTTTTGCATCTGATCAACGGAAAACTCCTTTACCTCCCGGTCATAATCCAGCGTGTTTCTTAGCACTTGGATAGGATTTATCGGGTTTATACCGTCTGAACTGATGTGGCTCACGGAAATTACCGCAGAACTATGGAGATACACCTCTTCAAAACTCAGATCATCCACGATGCGAAAGTACAGTTCCCTGCTTTCCCGGTCTATCCGGGGCGAAACATTCTCTGTTTTTAGCAGCCAAAGGGCTGCAACATTACCGTACTTATCTGGCTCTTTGATGGCGTATCCGGCGCCGGTAGAGTCTCGCAATACCTCCATAGTCCGGATAAACTCAAAAGTGGTAAAGTTTGGACAGGGCCCCCATTTTAGCAATCTGGCCACATTATGCTCATCGGGGCCTAGCTTCCGTCCGCCTATTCGCAATGACACCGGCAGGGAGGCAATAGCGGTGGATAGCATAGTTATGGCCGAAAAGATTGTCTCATTGCTGGCCAAGCTGCCGTTGGTAAAGGAGTAGCCGCTTTGCGTTAACAGGTTGCTGGCCACGTGTATTTTACGGGCAAACCACTGCCTAATCTTCGTAAACATCCCCATCGTTTTTGTCCCTCTCAATCCGGCGCGTAAAACAAAGTGCCGTCATTAAACTCATGTGTTAAAGCTCGGCAAAACGCATTAATAATGGCCGCCGCAACGTCAATCCTCTGGCTATCGTCTTTGTGCTTTTTGGATAGCTTGATGTTGCCGTTGGAATCTGTTTCTTCTACGGCATTGGCAAAGCACCAAAGCATTAATGGCGATCCGTCATGTACGATTTTGCCCTGCATTACGTATTCCCTAAATATTTTTGTCGGCTCAGATAAAGTTTTGTGCCCCTGCCTTATTTCCACGCAGGTGTACCCCTCTTTTTCCCTTTCTTGCATATAGTGGGTGGCTTGATAGGGGTCAAAGCAAAGCTCTTTGATTATCCACCCATTATCGCTCTCCATCTGGTGCATCCGCGCCTCGATATAACTGTAATCAGTCACCTCGCCGGGGGTAATCGTACACCATCCGGCCTCAGCCCACATGTCATAAGGTACCCGGTCTGTTTCCCTGTGCCTTTTCACACCACTCTCCGGCATATACCCGTGGCCGCAAACAGCAAATCGACCGTCTCGCAGCGGTATAACGTAGCCGTCTGCGGTCAAGTCGATCTTCTTAGCCAGGTCACCCCCGGTGTAAGCCTCGTGGTCTTTAGTTAGCTCAACAAAATCACTTGGGGGGATAGCCAAGGCTCTAAACTGCTCCATGCAGTTTGCCATGTACTTATTTTCTGCCGTTTCTTGCCAGACATTAACCCGCTTGGTCAGCCATGTCCGGATTTTCTGGTGATCGCCACTGTCATATGCCCCGTTATGTTCAGCCCGGATCTGACGAAAGAGTGTACGGCTGTATTCGGTATCTTGCCGCAAAATGGGATTTGGTTTATACCAATTCTTCTCATCGTGTGGGTCATCGCCAGGGTCTAAGGTTCTGATCATCACGAAATAGCTATCGTCCTGGATTTCCCCCCGCAGTATCTTTTCACAGTGCCTTTGCTCTTTGCGGCAGGGATTATTCTCCGCGTTTAATCCTGCGGTAGAAATGATGGACATAAGCGACTGCCACCGCTTGCCAAAGCCGCTGTAAAGCGTATCCTTGATCTCGCTAACCAACCAAGCGTGATACTCATCGATAGAAACATAGGTTTCAGCGCCGGAGTCTTTGTTGTTTAAGTCTTTTGAGAGCGGCAGCATCCACCCATCTCGATTTTTATGGGTGATGGAGTTCTTCCGAATATCCAGCCTTTGCGATATATCTGGGGAGGCCAAACCCATTGCCCGGGCGTCTTGCCAGACCCGCTTTGCTTGTTGTCGATCTACCGCTGCGCAGCTTATTTCCGGCGACATCTCATACCTTGCCTGATCAGGCCGGCCAGGAGGATAAATGGCATCAGCGCACATGGAGTAAAGGCAATCCGCGCTGTTTTCCGTCGATTTAACATTGCCCCTTGCCCTTAGATTAAAAGCAATGCTAAACCTCCTAGCTCCTGTGTCTTTTCTTACCCAGCCGTATAAACAGCCATGATCAAAGATTTGCCACGGCTCCAAAACAATAGGCTGCCCAGCATATGGTCCCCGGACATGCCGGCAGATTAGATACCACTCGATGATCCGGTTTGCCCTGGTCTCATCAAAAACGTAAGGAAAGTCAGGAACATCCGCCTTCTTAAGGTCATCCAAATGCCGCTTGCAAGCCAGTTTTTCCAGTTCGCAACACATGTCTCCGTAGTCCGTGTTTAAGACATCAAAGGCGTATTGCGTTGTCGGGTGCATCATCCGACGCCATCCCCAAACATACGGGCATTTTTATCTTCTGGCGCTTTACCCTTCGGCACCACAATCTTGCATCGGCTGGATATGGTTAGTCCAAGATCAGCGGCGGAACTCCGGCATTGCTTTAGCGCCTTATCCCGTAAACCTTCTAACTTCTCCAGCATAATTACCGCTTGTGTATCCCCAATCCCCGCCCGTAGGGTCTTGTTGACCAACTTGTTATATTCCAGATACTTATCCTCGCTTTGGATATACCTGGCCAGGGCATCACAATCCAGGTTAGCCATAATCCCGATATCCAAAAGATCACAGGCAATGTCGATAAACTTTTGCTTCTGCGTCTTGGTTAGATATGTCGGCGGTGCTATGTTGTTTGCCGGCGCCGCCACTTCTTTTTTCAATCGTTCCTCAAGCTCCGCTTTCGTAAAATGCTTTTTGCCCTTGAGCATCAGTAGGTTAGTTGGCTGCCGTGGTCCGGCCATATGCCCGCCTCCTTTCAAATCAAATTTTTTGTGGGGACATTTTCATACAGCAGATAGCCACGCGGTTTTGCCATAAGGATTTCTGCGGTTTTTCGGGGAGGGGGGCTATCCCCTTCTTGTGTTCCCAAATCCCCCGTCTTCCTTCGCTGTCTTGATGCTGTGACAGGTCTTGCATAGCCCTTGCCAGTTGTCCTTATCCCAAAACAATCCCTGATCACCCCTGTGCGGGATTATGTGATCCACCTCTGTTGCTGGCTCTCCTATCCCTCTCTTCTGGCACTCAACGCACCATGGATGCTCCCTTAGATAATCTCTGCTCTCTTTATGCCACTGATAGGTATAGCCTCTCTCTTGCGCCGACTTGCGCTGCTTGTCTGGCTCTTGCTTGTGTCTGTCACAATAGGTATCTCTGGTCAAGGCATTACACCCGGGTTTATTACAGGGCCTCAACGGTTTTTGCATCATCTCTCAACCCCGATTGTATGTGTTTCTATTCTCGGCCATTCTGTATAGTCAAGGGTAAATCCGTCTTCATCAAGGTCAACCGTTCTGGTGTACAAGGGATATGTTTTAAGCTCAGGTGGCGGCGTGATCTTTGTGGGCATAAGCGGCGCACTACATAAGTAGCCGCCGCAGCATGGGCACTTGCTATGGTGGTCTTCCCTAAACCCAATCAGCGTTTTATAGCATTTCGTTTTAAACACCGTTCTGCATCTACTGCATGACGCCATATGCTTTATGCCAAACATTACAACCCCATCCTTTCATAAATCACTTAATCTATATTTTTGTGCCAGCATCTTTCGCAATCACCGTTGCAGGGCATCTTGTTAAACTGTCCAAAGTGGATACATCGACATACCCCTACTGACAGGCTGTCGATGCTACCAATAAGACTAAGGGAATAATCACGCTGCATAACATCCAAGTAGGTTTTCGGCTTTGGTTTTGTTGGTGCCGGCGGTATATGATAAAACGGCGTAACAGTACCCACTCCACACCCACTCCATTTGCTTATTTATCAGACCGGCCCCACCCCTGCCGTTACGACCTGTATCCCTGCCGCAGCTATGGCGACCTGTCCTATTTTCGCGCAATAAGAAACGCCAGGCACTTATGTCCTGGCGTGGCCCCCGAAGTTAGCTGGCTTTCGCCTCGCCCGGGCAGCGACTGTTTATAATCATGCCCCTATAGGGCTGTTGTTGGTAAAAACGAGAGCCGCTGTTCACGGCTCCCGCAAAAAGGAGGGATTATCTGAGCTATATTCTGACACCCTGTCCACAATAGCATAATATCACGTTACTGTGTGTCATTGTGTGTCATCTTTAACAAAATTGCCCCATGAATACGGTGAATCTGCTTCCAGCTATAGCTCAGCTCCACGCAAATCTCCTCCCACCGGCGCCCCTGGATATACCGCAGCCGCATAAGGTGGCGTTCCCTCGGTTCCAGGGCCTCGATGGCCCTCTCGATCTCAATCTGCCCGGTAAGGAGATCCACCTGCTTATGATCCAGGATCTCGCATAAATCGGCGATCTTGGCCACAATGGTGGCTGTGCGGTCGGCGGCGTAATTGCTGTGTGGTAGTCCGTCTGGCCACTTACGAGACTCTGCCTGGCTCCGGAGCTGCTTGATCTGATCGCTCAGATCCGCTGCCTCGGCAACCAGCGCCCTGTACTGCTTTAGCCTTTGTGCGTCCATTTAGGCCTCCTTTGGCATCCGCATAAAGCAAAGCTAATGCGTGTTATTGTGTTTACCACTACGGTTTCCTAGTAGCGGCTCTGCCTTAATAGCAGCTAATACGTCCCGTAATGGTATCTGCACCTCAGACCATTTAAAGATCAGTGTCCCATAGTCATCAAGCACCCGCATACACTCCCAAAAACCATCGTGCAGCATCTGGGTCCAGTTATCCGCAAGACACCCATACTTAAGTCTCACCCAAGATTTCGGCCCTGCCCATGTTAGGTGCGGCGGATCGAAAACAACAAGCTTATAGGACTTATCCGCAAAAGGCAGGGCCGTAAAATCGCACACCGTATCCGGGTTAATCTCAATGTATCTTTGCGGATAATACTCATGCCGCGGAATTACACGGTTGTCACAAAACTCTACGGCGGGATTGCTTTTGTCAAACCAAAACATCTTACTGCCGCAGCAGGCGTCGAGGATAGGTTTATCCGTCATCCTTACACCTCCATCCCTTCCCGCAGCGCACACATCGTGCAAAGGGCTTTGATGCTGCTGTCCTGGGCCATCGCCTGCCGGTGGGTATCGCTCTGGTAGCAGTCAGCTTCGCATCTGGGGCACTGTACAATGCGCCAATCCGGATGCTTGATCTCGGCCGGGTCAAAGTTGCGGACCAAGGGCAGGCAGAGGATCCCGCCCCGGTCGCTGATCTGCCTTGGTGTGATGTTAGCGTTAATCATGGGTTACCACCTCTTTGACTTGATCTGCAAATTGATACACTCGGCGGTTCCATCCCGTAGCAGCTGCCAATGTGTCATTGTATACTGCACTCCATCCCGCACTTATCGTTATGCCGACTATGGTGTTGCAACCGTCACACTCAACGAAATATTTGCCGCATTTATCTTTATACATATACGCTTTCTCGCCGCAAAAGGGGCAGGGCTTTAATTGCTCAATCATGCTGTGCCTCCTTTGGCTTATAGCGGTAGGCAATCCATGTTTTGCCGTATTGCCTACAGGTAAAATCATCTTTACAAAATAAGACTTTTTCTCCTGCTTCGGTATCGACATCAGCAACAATAACCCAATGCCCATATTTTTCTGCTCCCGGTCCAGCTACGAACACTGGCTCCCCTTTCATTTGCCGCAGCTCTTCCAGGGTAAGAGGCTTGTTTTCTGGCTCTGCCCGGCGCTGGGCCTCAGTAAGCTGGGCGGCCATATTATCGGCCCGCTTCTGGGCCTCGGCAAGCTGGGCATGTAGACGCTCAATCTCACGTCCTAACTGCAATTCTCTTCTGGACACGCTCTGCGCCTGGCACTTAACATATAGCGCAACCTCCTCCGGACTAAGCCCGGTGTCCTCGTAGGCCGCCAGGCGGTTGCAGGCCAGCATAAACTTTGCTGTGACCTGCTGACGGGCCTCATCTGCATTACCAGGATTATCTAAAATCAAACTTGCCCCGTTTGGGGTATGCTGTGTCAATCTCTCCATGCTCCTACGCCTCCTCTACGCTCATCGTCACCCGGTACCGCCGGGTCTCGTCCAGAAGCCCCAACACCGCCACTACGGACGGCCCGATCATATGCCCGCCGCCGGTGACCTCTAGCGATATGCCGTGCTTCGCCACGTAATCCACCACGGCAGGGCTGGGCATAGCCCGGGCTGCCGCGCAGTCATTGCATATAGCCCAACCTGGGCGGAAGTCGGTTGTCAGCTTGTCCTCGCCGCATTTACGGCACGTTTTATTTGTCATGTCTCTATCGCTCCTTTGCCATTTACTAATGTCTAATCCTCGCCGTTGCCGGCCTATTATGCGCATACCGCCAAGCGCTAAACTCATAGCTCCCACACTCGGACAAGGGGTGCCGATATTGATCATCTAGCTGACAGCGTACAAGTTGCTGGGCATTGATCATTTTATAATCCACCGCATTTAGGCAATTGGCGCAGCAGCAAATGACTAAATTGTCCTTGTATCGTAATGTGCTCATCGCCTACGCCTCCTTCATGCTAATCAGCCGCTGCAGATACCACTCCGCCTTGCGCAGATCCTCTACACCGCCCTTGCGCCGCCACCGCCACATGTACTTGATTACGCTGGCCGTAAGCACCGCATCGATGCCATGCAGGCCCTCGACTGCTGCCTCCAGGGCGTCGATGCACTCCACTTTGCCGGCGGTGTAGTGGGCCGGGTGGTTGACCAGATCATCCTCCGGAATGAAACCCTTTAACACCTCTGTTTTGCCTCGTAAGCGCATTTCGTAATATTCAGCCTGTTCCTGCCGTATATCAGGCGCCGCCAGGACTGCTTCGCACGCCGCTATTTCAGCTTTTAGATCTCTAATTATCGTCTCTTCGGATTTCATGTCTTTATTGCCTCCTCTTGTCCATTTGCTTATGTCTAACGCCATCTTAGGCTTTGCCTCAGTCAACGGACCGTACCTGGCCAACTCCTCGGGTGTCAGCCGGTAGGTAACAACCTCGCCCGGCCGGGTATCGCCCTGGATGATGTCGCCGTTACGGACCGATGTGCGAAAATTATGCTTAGCCATCGTCGTCAGCCTCCTCGAATGCTGCCAGCAGGGCGGCATAATAGTCCCGCTGGTCCGTGTAGTGATCGGCAATCATTTCCTCGGCGTCCTTCTGGGCCAAGGGCAAAGCGTCATATTTATCTCGGTACATAAGCCGGCGGGGCGGCTGGCCTTTGATACTAATCCACCAGCCGTAATCATCGTGCTCTACCTCAGCAATAGCTATCTCGACATCGTGAAATGCTGCGAAGTATAAAACATGCTTATCGCCCTCTTGGGCCCAGCGTTTACTACTCATGCCCACTCCTCCTGCTTATCTATTTGGGTCTACCCTTGATTAATGCCTTTTGAAAAAGGCCCCGCCTGAATATATACCTCTCCAAGCAGGGCCGTTTTTGTGCGCTATCTTACTGCCCGGAAGCAAGAGCCGCCATCTCTTCGTCCTCGGAAGCTTCCTCCTCGATTTCGCCCTTAACATTCCAGAGGCGGCCCTGTTTTGACTGCTCCAGGGCTTTGAGCATCCGAGATATCCCGTCAGACCAAACACCGTGCCGCCGAAGGATGGGGTTAAACTCCTCGGAATCGTGGCCAACTATGATCCATTTTGGATTGCCGGCCTTGTCGTCGTCGCCCCGGCCGCAGTGGCATAACTCATGGTCAACCAATGCCGTCCTTTGCTTTTCATCAAGCTTGTCCCAGATATCCCGGTTAATCGTAAGTAAAAAATCCACCGCAGCTTCCGGGTAAAGAGCCTTGATCTCGGGGCTTATTTTCTTTGCGCTGCCCCAGGTGTCCCGGCTTTTCGAGGACCACTTTCCCCGGCGGAGCAATACGGCAATCTTGGCTTGGGCTAAGTGGCCGTGGCAGTTGTTAACTAAGGGCACGACATAATTTTCGTAAATCTCCTGCGATTTCTCTAACTTGGGGAGAAGGGCTTCCGGTTTAACCATCTTTGCAATATTTTTAGCCATATGCTTATTCCTCGCTTTCTTTTCTTTGATCTAAGTAGGTGACGCCGACGGCATAGGCTTGCCACATGTCCGCCTTGAATCCGTAAAACCAACCGGGATTTGCCTTGGTACCCTTATCACCAAACCGGTCTTTAAGAGCCTGGATCACATTCCCGTCTTTTGCCCGACTATCGCGACAAAGGTTCATTTTTACATCCAGCCGGCGAATTCGCTTTCTCGTCCGAAAGCCTTTAGCTGCCTCCCAGAATTGGCCGATCCAGAACACCGTCTCAAAGACTTCGGCGCCAACCGGCATCCCGTAAGAGGCAACCATTTCTATGGCCAGCTCAGCCTCGTTTTGTTTACCATCCGGCCAATCTTCCAGAACCTGCATTACCTGCCAGTTTGGCAATATCATGGCCTCCAAGACCCGGTAATCGTTCTCGATGATGGCAAATGCACTTTTCTCCGGGCCGGGATCTATTGCTATAATCACCTTTGGTTCACCCCATTGTTTATTTCTGCAAGTTGCTTCCTTCGTTCTTCGATGTTATCACTCAGGTCTGCTTCCCTAAGTGCCCAATTTAAGCCATACATCCCATCTGGATGACACCTCTCGGATATCCTAACCATCTTGTATTTACCGACTGCCCAGTTTTGGCCCCTAATGGGATGTCTATTTCTGCAGATGGTGGCCTCTTTTACCGTCTCATGCATCCGCTGGCAGGTTGGGCAAGTGTAGTAAGTTCTCACTATCGCCATAAGATTCTCCTTTCAAACCCCCGCAAGGGATTCGTCGATAAACTCGTCCGGGATCTGCAACTGCCCCGGCGCTGGCTGTTTCTCGGTCTTGAATTGGTACCGGTGTCTTACGTTTCGTTGGCCCTCTTTGCCGTTATCCAGGACAAAATCCGGGCCGCAGCGGTGTTCTATCCTGGAGGCCATTGCCTTATCAAAGCCCACCAGAGTTTCCAGGTTGTGTTCACTGGAGATGATCGTCACCAACTTGGGATTGTTGTACCGGTAGTTGACTATCGAGTAAGCCAGTTTAAGGCTATCCTCTTTTGGCAGGTTGTTTTTGTTTCTTTCGCTCTTTATGGGCTTTAAAAAGTCGTCGATGATCAAGACCGGTGCCCGACGCCAAGGATCCAAAGCGGCGTCGTACTCGGTCCGCCAGCCAGATATAGCTCGAGTCGAGTCATCCACCCAGTCCATCCAGGTGCAGGCCATTTCTAAGGCCAAAAGCTCCTGCATGATGCCGGCACATAAATGGCTTTTACCGCTGCCGGCGTCGCCGCCGATGTAAAACCAGTAGCCACTATGGGCCATGGTGACAAACTTGGCCGCATCCGCTTTCATGCTGTTTTGCCAATAGTCCAGGGAAGTATCGAAATTATCCAGCGTGCATTTCATGAGCATGGGACCTATACCAGAGAGTAAAAGACGCTGCTTGGCCAACCGTGCCGGCATGCAGTTGCAGCGAAAGGAGGTAGCCGCAAAATCGTCATAAAGCTTCTCAAAGACCGGGCGTAAAACTCTGCCCTTGTTTAGGCATTTAGGGCAGCTATCACCGGGAAGGTTGCCTTCACGCTGGTTATAGGAGTCGCACTCTGCCTGGCAAGCTGCCCGTTTCTCGCTCAGGGTTTCCGGCTGCTTCTCCTGCTGCAGCTCTTCCATGCGCTGTTTGATTTGGGTAAGTAAGACGGAGGCATCCATCTGGGACAGGCCGTCCTCAGAGCTTCTTGCTGATTTGTCGGTATGGAACCTCCGGCTCTGCGCTTGGTCCATAATTTGACCCAGGGTTTGCACCACTCATCACCCCTTCCTTGTTGATACGATCCCAAATAATACCCTTCCATCCATTTGACATACTTTCGCTGATGACAGCCATTACCCGATC
>JAHDMJ010000005.1 GCA_018436095.1 Clostridia bacterium
CTTCAAATTGGTTCAGATTACGAAGAATTGCACTCTAATCCGTCACACAACTTCGATTTTTGTGCATCTGGAACCGAAAAACAACCAAATCCTCTGCTTGCCGTCACACAACCTCAATTTTTGAGCAGTTGGCAACAGTGAATCCGATTTTAGCCACTATACGGACTGCGACTTTTTCAGCGGCCTCGTACAAACTTGCATTTTTGCACAAAACGCCTGCGCTTCCATGCCGGGTGCACCTAAAAAGGTACTGTTCCTTAACTTGGGACAGTACCTTTTATGATGCAAAAATTTATCCAGCAGCCCTAGCGTCTATCTCCAGGTCCGGTTGACAAAAGCTTACAATTAATGGTATAGTAAGTAAGATTTGCGAATCAATCGCAAATTTGGAGGTGAGTTCTTGAAAAAATACGCTACCGCACAAAGGAAGCTATTGCTCTCTTTTTTCAGCGAACATCAGGATCAACAGTTTTCTGTTGAGCAAATTGCCGGGCAATTATGCCATTCAGAAAACATCAGCATCAGCTCCATCTACCGTAATATTAGCGACATGGTGGCCGAGGGCTGCTTGCAGCGCTTTCCGGTGGAGGGCAGCCGGCACTTTCTATACCAGTATATCGGCAATGGCGATTGCAGCCGCCATCTTCACTTAAAATGCGAAAAATGCGGCCAGATTTTCCACATGGATGATCCTTCTGCGGAAAGCTTGCTGGCCTTAGCCATGCGCAATAACGCTTTTCATATTAATAAGAAGAAAACTATACTCTATGGCTCTTGCCGAGATTGTACATGAAAGGAGGGGGACGGTCATGAATAAAAAAGTCATCGCTTTACTGCTTTGCACCTTATTATGCTTTGCCATGGCCTCCTCTTTTGTATTGATTGCCGAGGCTGTGGACCACCATTGCCCCGGTCATGACTGTCATATCTGCCTGGAGCTTAAGGCTTCTCTCTCCCTATTAAATAGTATGTTCTTAGTTGTCATTGCAGCCTTTTCTGTTGCTGCCATTGCCGGCCCTGCCCATCTTCTGCTTAAAAACCGGCTTGTGACCGGCAGAGGCAATACTCTTGTCTCATTAAAGGTACAGTTGACTATATAAACCTATAGGCGAGGCGACAAGGGAGCCTCCTGGCTTTTTGCCTTTACTGGCAGTGATGTTAACGCTTCCTTGTCTTTTTGTATTCATTTGCGCCCGTTTCCATTATTGGTCAACTCTTTTAATACATTTGCCTATGGAGGTTTATTCATGAAAAAAATAATCGCCGTTTTGGCGGCAATATTAACGTTTACAATGCTGGTCACATCCTGCGGCAGCCAGCCTGTGCAGGTCAGCAGTCAAAAGCCCCATATCGTTACAACTATTTTCCCCCAATACGACTGGGTAAGGGAAATTGCGGGGGATAAAGCCGCAGACCTCAATTTAACGCTGCTTCTTGACGATGGCATCGATTTACACAGCTACCAGCCCACTACAGAGGATATGGTTAAAATTTCAACCTGCGATATGTTGATTTATGTGGGCGGGGAGTCCGAGGCCTGGATAGAAGACGCCTTAAAGGTCGCCACCAATAAGGATATGATCGTTATTAAGCTTCTGGATGTTTTAGGTGACGAGGTTAAAACCGAAGAGCTCAAAGAGGGTATGGAGCATCATCACGACCATGATGATGAGGACGGTCACGATCACGAAGATGAGGACGGCCACAGCCACGAGGATGGGGACGACCATGACCATGAAAATGAGGACGGCCACAGCCACGAGGATGGGGACGACCATGACCATGAAGGTAAAGATGTCCATCACGAGGATGAGGACAGCCACGGTCATGAAGATAGCGGCACTCATGAAGACAGCCACGTTCATGAAGACGGCGGTCATCACGAAGAAGAAATGGATGAGCACGTCTGGCTTTCCCTGAAACATGCCCAAACCCTCTGTTCTTATATTGCCGATCAGTTAGGCCTTCTGGATGAAGAAAACCAGGCCGCCTATCAAGCCGGCGCTGCCGAATACATCAGCAAATTACAGGCCTTAGACACTGCCTACGCAGAAGCCGTCAAAGGAGCAAGCCATCATACCCTGC
This sequence comes from Clostridia bacterium, assembly GCA_018436095.1. Lineage (GTDB taxonomy): Bacteria > Bacillota > Peptococcia > DRI-13 > UBA5745 > WRMS01. The sequence goes on from JAHDMJ010000005.1 coordinate 2,086, forward strand.
TCTTTGGCGACCGCTTCCCTTTCCGCTATTTGGTGGATGATTACGGCTTAGATTATTTTGCGGCCTTTTCCGGCTGCTCGGCAGAAACGGAGGCCAGCTTTGAAACTATTGTATTCCTGGCCGGCAAAACCGATGAATTGGCTTTGAAGAACGTTATGGTTGTTGAAACCTCCGATCAATCCATTGCCAAAACCGTCATCCAAAACACAAAGAATAAAAGCCAAAAGGTCTTGGTTTTGGATTCACTGCAGTCTGTAACCTCTGAGGCTATTTCCTCCGGAACTACTTACCTTGCCGTAATGGAAAGCAATCTGGCTGTATTAAAAGAGGCCTTGTCTTAAAGCCTCTCCTAAAGCTTGTCTGCCCTCAGCCCTGATATTGCTTTTATTTTAGATTTTAGCATCTTAATTTTGTCTTAATATAAGGAGGCCGTACATGGCACTGCTGACCTGTCAGGATCTTGCCCTTGGTTATGAAGGGAAAAAGGTCGTCGAAAATCTATCTTTCTCCGTAGACTCCGGCGATTACCTGTGTGTTGTAGGAGAAAATGGATCAGGCAAAAGCACGCTGATCAAAACCTTACTGAAGCTGATGCCCCCTATCAAAGGGCAAATCCTGACTGGCGACGGCCTTAAACAAAATGAAATCGGTTATCTGCCTCAGCAGACGGAGGTGCAGAAAGATTTTCCCGCCTCCGTCAAAGAAGTGGTACTGTCCGGTTGCCTGAACCGCTCCGGCCTGGGGCCTTTTTATTCCTCCGGGGAAAAAAAGCTAGCCCTGGCCAACATGGAGAAATTGGGCATCACCAATCTGGCCAAACGCTGCTACCGGGAGCTTTCCGGCGGCCAACAGCAACGGGTTTTGCTGGCCAGAGCCTTGTGCGCTACCCACAAGCTGCTGCTCCTTGACGAGCCTGTAGCCGGCCTGGATCCGAAAGCTACCGCCGATATGTATCAATTGATCGAAAAGCTCAACGCTGCCGACGGCATTACCGTTATCATGATCTCTCATGATATTGGAGCTGCTGCCAGGTATGCCAGCCACATTCTGCATATCGGCCACCAGAAGCCCTTGTTTTACGGCAGGAAAACCGATTATACCGCCAGCGAACTAGGCAGGGCTTTCTGCCTGGCAAAGGGGGATGAAGCCTGATGCAGATAATGATTGAAAAGCTGAGCCTATACTTTCAATTTCCCTTTGTCCGCTATGCTTTAATAGTAGGTGTTCTAATCTCCCTTTCTTCCTCGCTGCTGGGCGTTACCCTTGTGTTAAAACGCTTTTCCTTTATCGGCGACGGTTTATCCCATGTAGCTTTCGGCGCTATAGCTATCGCCACTATTTTGAATCTCTCCAACAACATGGTTTTAGTGGTACCGATAACGGTTTTATGCGGTATTCTGCTTTTGGCCACAGGCCAGCATACGAAGATAAAAGGGGATGCGGCGGTGGCCATGCTCTCCGTAGGCTCGTTAGCCATCGGCTATCTGCTGCTGAATCTGTTTTCCGTCTCCGCTAATTTAGCCGGCGACGTTTGCGCCACTTTGTTTGGCTCCACCGCCATATTAACCCTGACCATGACGGAGGTTTGGCTTTGCATTGGCATGTCCCTACTGGTCATCGCTGTCTTCCTCTTGTTTTATCGCCAGATATTTGCCGTCACCTTCGATGAAACTTTTGCCAAAGCTACGGGTACAAAGGCAAATATTTATAACTTGCTCATTGCCGTAATTATTTCCGTCATCATTGTTTTAGCGATGAACTTAGTTGGTTCTCTGCTGATCTCCGCTTTAGTCATCTGCCCCGCTCTGTCAGCTATGCGGGTATTCAAGAGCTTTAAATCCGTTATCCTTTGCTCCGTAGTGATTTCCGTTGTCTGTACGGCTTTGGGTATTCTGCTGGCCATCCTGATCAGCACGCCTGTAGGCGCCACTATTGTGACCGTGGATATTATTACTTTCGGCCTATTTAGCCTGCTCGGCCGGATGACAGGAGGAAAAATATGAAGAAGCTTTCTTGTTTGCTGATCGTTTTATTATTGGTCTTGAGCCTCTTTGCCGGCTGCGGACAGGAAGAAAAGGCTGCCGCGGGAAATGCAGCCGAAGAAAGCACCTCCGCCACAACCCCAGTCGAAAACCCACCCTCCGGCGCCGCTGACTCTGCCATTGATTTGGACTTAACCCAACTAAGCAGCATCATGGTTTATTCGGAAGTTTTCAGCATGATGGAACGTCCCGAGAAATACATGGGTAAAACCATGAAAATGGCAGGACTCTACTATAGTCTCTACGACGAGACAACAGAGAGCGCCTACCATTTCGTTATCATTGAAGATGCTTTGGAATGCTGTCAGCAGGGAATCGAGTTTGTCTGGAAAGGCGATCACGGCTACCCCCAGGATTACCCTGAGGAAGGCGCAGTGATCCAGGTTACCGGCTCCTTAGAGGTCTATGAAGAATCCGCCATGGAATATTACCGTTTGGCAGTGGATGAGCTGACCATCATTTAATAATCAGGCCGCCCTATGGTTTATAGCTCCGCCGGCGCTGCAATTTCTGAGCCTACAAGATCAACGACCTTAATAAAACCATCCCGATCTTTCAGCTTGCTGCCGCCGGAAGTGGGGATGCAAACGATCTTTTCTCTGCCTACCTCTTTAATAAAAGCCCGGACGGCGGGAGGAAAGGTTCCTGCCCAAATAGGAAATATTAGGGCAATAGGCGCCTCCCCAACGGGTTTTTTATAAATCCCGGGCAGGGATTGCTTCTTTACCGCCACGAGGCAAGCTTTAATGTAGCCGCCGATACCTTGCCAATCCTTACCGTCTTTGATTTCCTCTGCCTGAACCTGATGGCGGGCCGCCAATTCCCCGGCGATTTTTTTGCTTCTGCCGGAGCGGGTAAAATAATAGATTTGCATAACATCATTCCTTTCTCAGCGATTTCATATAAATGTTGAAGATTCCAACACCTTTGCTATAACGAGGCTTCTGCGGCATTCACTATTCCTTCTCACTTTTTTCAATCATCACATGCCCAAGCCTCGTTGAAACACATATAGGCAAGAAAATTTTCTGTCTCAAAAATTTTCTACTGAGGTGTTATAATATAACTATATACCTTTAACAGCAAAGGTCAAGAAAGGATTCCTGTTATGCCAAAAACAGAGATAAAAAAGACCATTTGCCCCTACGATTGCCCTACTTCCTGCGGCCTCCTGGCGGAAACCGACGGCCAAACTATCTTGGGCATTGCCGGCGACCCCGGCCACCCGGCCACCAAGGGCCTGATCTGCCGCAAAATGCGCCATTATGAAAAATCCATCCATGCCGCCGGCCGCATTATGACGCCGCTAAGGCGTACCGGCCCCAAGGGGGAGGGGCTTTTTGCGCCCATCTCCTGGCAGGAGGCAGTGGCCGAAATCAGGGACAATTGGCAGCGGATCATAGAGGAACAAGGTCCTCAAGGGATTTTGCCCATGTATTATTCCGGCGTCATGAGCCTTATCCAACGCAATTGCGGCGACGCTTTTTTTAACCGCATGGGAGCTTGCAGTCTGGTAAAAACCCTATGCTCTTCGGCTAAGCAAGCGGGCTATGCTGCCGTAATGGGTAAAACCGGCTGCCTGGACCCTCGGGAGCTCCGGGCCAGCGATTATTATATCATTTGGGGCTGCAATATGAAGGCCACCCAGCTACAAGCTCTGCCGGAAATTATCACCGGCCGCCGGGCAGGCAAGAAGGCGGTCCTTATCGAAACCTGGGCTGAGGACATGGCTGCCTACTGCGATCAGACCATCCTCATTAAACCCGGCACCGACGGCGCTTTAGCCCTGGCTATGATGCATATCCTCATAACGGAAGGCTTGGCTGATGAGGCTTTTTTGCTGGAGAACGCTTTGGGGTTTGCGGAATTCAAGGCTTCCCTTTATCAATATACGCCGGCCTGGGCGGAAGGGATTACCGGTATTCCCGCCGCCACTATTGTTGCCTTAGCCAGAGAATACGCAGCCGCTAAGGCTCCCGCCATTATACTGGGCAGCGGCAACTCACGATACGGCAACGGCGGCATGACCGTCCGGCTCATTACCATCCTCTCAGCCTTCACCGGAGCCTGGCAGCATGCCGGCGGCGGTCTTTGCGGCTGCAATCCCGGCAACGGCCAATACGTGGATGTTCAGCGTATTACCAGGCCCGACTTTCGCACCAATAGGCCCCGCAAGGTCAATATCAATCAGGTAGCCTCAGCTCTAAACGGTGCGGCGGGCCTGCCTGCCGTCAAGAGTCTTTTCGTTTACGGTGGCAATCCCGTAGGCTCCGTCAGCAATCAGGCCGACATCATTAAAGGCCTTTTGCGCCCGGATATCTTTACCGTGGTTCATGAGCGTTTTATGACGGATACAGCCAGATATGCGGATATTATACTGCCGGCTGCCTTCTCCGTGGAGCAAACCGATTGCTATAACGCTTACGGTTATTGTACCTTCGGCGTTGCCCGTAGAATTATTTCGCCTCCCGGCCAGTGCAAAAGCAACTGGGATACCTTTTGCCTTCTGGCAAAGGCCATGGGCTATGGGGAGGAGTACTTTCAGCAGACAGAAGAGGAAATGCTGGATGAGCTCTTATCCTATCCTCTGCCGGCCCTAGCCGCTATAAGCGCCGATGACCGGGCCGCTCTGGAGCAGGGCGCCGTCATCAACATGCCCTTTGCCGATCACCTGCATTGGCAGACGCAAAGCGGCAAGATGCAGATCGTCAACGAAGATCTGGAGCAGCCTTTGCCCCGCTATCTCGAAAGCCATGGCGGCCCTTATCCCCTGCGTCTTGTGTCCGTTCCCAGCAGCTACACCTTAAACTCCATCTTCCTGGAGCGGCCGGAACTGCTGCAGCAGCGGGGCCTGATGATTCTCGCCCTGCATCCTGAGGATGCCGCCAGCCGGGGCATCTCCGACAACGACAGCATCGTAGCCTTCAATGATCTGGCGGAGGTAGGCTTTACGGCCCGGGTTACGGATAAGGTAGCCAAAGGCTCTGCCGCCGCCCCGGGCATCTACACCCGGTCTGCCTCCCGCAACGGCCTTTTGGTCAATGCCCTGCACCATGAAAGGCTGTCGGATATAGCAGAAGCTACCACTATGAACGATAATACCATCGAAGTCAAAAAAGCCTAAAGCAAAATGAGCCAGGGACACAAGTTCCCTGGCTCATTCTTTTATTTATGCTATGCTGATTTATTCCTCAATAGTGATGACGGAGACTGGACAGCCCTCCTCCGCCTCTTTGGCCAGATCATAATTATCTTCCTTCACTTCTCCCCAAACCTCGGCCAGGCCATCGTCACCTACCCGAAAAACTTCCGGACAAGTGTCGTAACATAAGCCGCAGCTAATGCAGCCATCCCTGTCAATTACAGCTTTCATCATATCATCCTTCCTTTTTCATTCGTCGCCGCAATCATTGTCGCTTGCCAGTATTATTGCCAAAATTTCCGGGAATACTCAAAGGATTTCCGCTTTCTCAATCGGCCAGCTTGGTCATGCAGATCTCGTCACAATTGGGAAACTTGGGACAATTGATGCAATCCATCCATACTTTTTGGGGCATATTATTTTTGTCCTCCTCACTGAAGCCGCAAGCCCTGAAGAACTCCGGCTGATAGGTAAGGGCAAAAAACTTTTTGACCCCCAAGGCCTTGCCTTCTTCCATCAAGTCGGAAACGATTTTATAACCGATGCCTTTTCTCTTATATCCCTCGGCTACCGCCAAAGTCCGCACCTCAGCCAGATCGATCCACATCATGTGCAGAGCCGCTACCCCTACGATCTTGCCATTATCCTCTGCTACTAAAAAGTCCCGGATATTTTCATAAATCTGGTGCCGGGCCCTTGTTAGCATTTGGCCTTTTTCTGCATAATAATTAGCTAATTCATATATCTGCTCCGCATCGCTCATTAAAGCTTTTCTGTATAACATACCGAACCTTCCCCCTGCTTATTCTTTGGCATATTATACACTATGATGAATTTTATTGCAACAAAAATCTATTAATATCCCATTAAACCATGCGTTCCATATCCCGGCGCAGCCGCTTAATGATGCGTTTTTCCAGGCGGGATATGTAGGATTGGGAAATCCCCAGGGAATCGGCCACTTCTTTTTGGGTTTTCTCCTGACCGCCCACCAGCCCAAACCGCAGGTTCATAATCTGCCGCTCCCGGCCGGAAAGCTTCGTCAAAGCCTGGCCTAAAAGCCGCAGTTCCAATTCTTCCTCAATCCCCCGATAAATCAGGTCGGCATCGGTACCCATGACGTCGGAAAGCAAAAGCTCATTGCCGTCCATATCCACATTCAGAGGCTCATCAAAGGAAACCTCCGCCTTGGTTTTGCTGGTGCGCCTAAGATGCATTAATATTTCATTTTCTATGCAGCGGGAGGCGTAAGTGGCCAATTTGATCTTTTTTTGGGGATCAAAGGTGTTGACGGCCTTAATCAGCCCGATAGTCCCGATAGAAATCAGGTCTTCGATTTGTATACCCGTATTTTCAAATTTGCGGGCGATATAGACAACCAGCCGCAAATTCCGTTCAATCAATATACTCCTTACCCGCTCTCCATCCTCTTCCAGATGCTCCAGCAGGCTTCTCTCCTCTTCCGTAGTCAAGGGTTGGGGCAGAGATTCCCCCGTGCCAATATATTGTACCGGTTCAACCAGGTGGAAAAATCGTAATATTTTATCAATAATGGTCCGCATGAATTTCATGTTGATCCGTCTCCTCCTTTTTATGCGGCAAAGAAAAATACTCTGCCAACTCAAAAGGCGCCAACAACTGATATTTTCCTTCCCGGTCCAAAAGCTCCGGCGTCAGCGCCACCATACATTCTCTTTTTTCCTTACCTTCTGCCTGCAGTACCAAAGGTCCCCAAACTGGCAGGCTTTTAACGCCGCCGGCAACAGTACGTAAAGACAAGCGCTCCAGCTTCTCCCATCCTATGCTGCTGATGGCCTGGGCCCAGGGTCCCGGCAAGCCGGCCAGAGACATTACCAGCACAGGCAAGCCGCTGGCGGGGTCTGTTAAATGATGGCCTGTATCCAGAAAAGCAGTAAATTTCCAGCGCTGCGGCCGGCCGTTCCCTTGACTTTGGAGCGCCGCCCCTTGGCTTGAGTCTGCCTCTTGGCCTGAGTCTGCCTCTTGGCCTGAGTCTGCCCCTTGGCTTGAATCCGCCTCTTGGCTTGGGCTTGCTTCTTGGCTTGGGACTGCTTCTTGGCTTGGGCTTGCTTCTTGACTTGGGACTGCTTCTTGATCTTGCAGTGATGCCGGCAGCCAAAGCTCCAGCTTCATCAAAAATGAGCCCATTGCCAGCCGTCGTTTTTGCCGGCGGTCTGCCAGCAAAAGCATTGCCATCACCAGCACGCCTAAAGGCAGAGCAAAGGCTGAGGGCGCTGTAAAACGTCCCAGGCTATCCGGCAGGCCGGCAGTGGAGGCAAGCAAATACCAGAGGCCAAAGGCGGCTCCCCCTAAAGAAAAGGAAACAAGATAAAAAGCCCCGCAATACCGCCAAAACCACAGCCAGCTCTCCGGCCGGTAAGCGAGGGCTACCAAAAGGCAGCCGCTAAACAGCTTCAGCCAGCCGGCAGCCAGGATGCTATAGGGCCACAGAGCCGCCCCCAGGGCATAAAAAGCCCCCAGCACTGCCGCTCCCCCCAGCCAAAACTTTTTACCTGGCCGGCCGGTGAGGCGTCCGGCAATCCATAATACCAGCCAATCCATGACCAGATTGGCGGCAAAAACCAAATCGGCATAGACAATAATGGTTGACATGGTTTGATTATACACCTGGCAAACCCGGAAACTTGTCAATTTAAGTCGGGAGAAAAAATAATCATGGCAGCCAAGGCGGCCATGATTTGCGGTACAACCAATACTGCGGTATAAATAAATATCAAGCAAGTTCTTCCTATCCTGCTGGAAGGTACTCCGGCGGAGATTAACCGCATGACTGATGTTCTTCTTGCTTAGGTGATAATTGTTTGGATGATAATTGGGCAAGGCGCTTCATCCTTTCGGATGAAACGCCTTTAGTTTTTATGCATTAAAATATAAAGAGGCGGCGGATAACCATCTCCCGGAATCACTGCCGGGCTATTGCCGTCCCGCCGCCTTTTCGCTATCCGTACTGCCTTATGCTGCTGTACCGCCTTATTCCGTCTATGCCGCCTTAATTCCGGCTGTGCCCACGGGATTCCTTATTCCTGGCCTCTTCTGAGGCTTTTGATCTCCTCCCGCACCTCATACAAATACGTATCTGCCTGCCGCTTGACAGCCTGAGAGCCGCCTTTATTCATCTTGGCATAATGGAGGAAGGTCCGGGCATTTTCAAGATTGCCCATCTTATAGTGCAAATCGCCAATGACAAAACACAGTTGCTGGCTCTGCTTTTCCGATAGCCGCAGCCCTTCATAGGCGTAGGTATAGTCGGTCAGCGCCATCTGATTGGCGTATTGCTTCATCTTCTCATCGCCGCAGTCTTCGTAGATGCGGGCCAGGCGCAACCAGAGCTTGGCCGTGGTAAGCTGATAATCGCCGGCCACCACCGGCGCGCAAAGCAGAGCTAAATAATAGCCGGCAAACACGGTAAAGGTATCCCGATCATATCCGGTTTTGATTGCCAGTCCCAGTCCCTCCTGACAAAAAGCCCCTACTTTAGCGGCAATCTGCTCCGCCTGCCGTTTATTTGCCCCGGCAAAAGAATCCGCGAAGGCGCTATAACAGCAAGCCGGGCAGGTAATAACATCGTAGTACATAGGCTCGATATCTTTATAACGGGGCCGCATATCCATGTCATTACGCTCTAAACGCAGCTTTGACATAAAAAGGGATAGGGTGTTAAATTTATGGCCGCAGACCGGGCAAATAGTCTCCCGCTCAAAAAGCAGGCCCTCTTTTTTGTTATCAATCGGTAGCAGATAAGAGCCGTGCCCTGGGGGGAACAAACTGCTGGGGGCAGAGACTTGCTGCGCAACCTCAGACCCCGCCGCCGACATAGGCTTAGTCTCCGTTACCGGCGTGAGCTCCTTCTTCTCCGCCACCGGCCTGGGCTCCGGCCGCAGCTCGGGCAGCGGTGCAGAGGCCGGCTGCAGCGGCGCGGGCTCAGGCTGCATTTCCGGCAGCGGATTCGGGTCTGGCATTGGCTGGACTGCCGGGCCTGGCACCGTCTGATTTATCTTGCCGGCCTCCTGGGCCAAGCCGCCGCCGGCGGCAGCCACTTCAGCCACGTATCGTTCATAAAGCATTCTGTAGTTTTCATTGGTTTTCGCCAACCGCCGGCATAGATTCTGTATAAATGTGAAGGTCATCCCAGGCTGGTCGGCGAAAAAGGAATAAATGTTTTGCCGTCCTATGGCAAGGACGATACAATGAGTCAAGGCTACAACTGTAGCCTTAGACGGTTCATCAAGGAAAAAGTCCATTTCCCCCAAAAAGCTGCCGGCTTCATAGACGTTTAACTGAACCTGGCCGGCATCTCCATAATCCTTATATACTCCGATGCTGCCTTGCAACAGGATAAACATATCCCTTGCGGCTTCACCCTCCCGAAGAAGAATTGCTCCTGCCGGATATTGCTTAGAATATTGTAACAACGAATCGGTATCGTTCAAAGGGTCTCCTCCTCAGTGGAAAATTACATATTTGATGCTGCCCATCATTTTTGAGGCTGCTCCTTATTATACAACAGCCCTATCGCCGCGTCATCTCTTATTATGTAGAATTTCAATTATTTATCATAAGCTAAATTAGACTTTGAAATTGTTAGATTTGCTGCATACACGGCGGCGGGCCGGACCTGCTGCCGGGCAGTTTGCTCAAAATCACAACTTTGCACGAGGGCACTGAAAAAGTTGCCTCAGTCTCAGCCGGGTGTACAAAATTTGAAGTATTATGTGGTTCGCTCTGTTAAAATAGGCGTTGTAATCTGCCCAAGACACTAAATGTAGAAAAAAGACGGTTCTCGGTGTGGTAAAAAATGAAATTCCGGACAGTTAGCTATGGCAAATACACATAATATCTCGTTTTTTGTACAAACGGCTGGATGGGAAGCGAATTTTTCAGCGCCCTCACTTTGCACCTCGCACAGAAGGCACTGTTTGCTCAAAATTTCAAGTTTGTCGCTATTTGTTGAGGCTAACTGTGCAAAAATGCAAGTTTGTAGAGGACATGCACCCCCAAATGTGCAAAATTTCAAGTTTAACATGTCTAATCCCTGCTTTAATAAGGCTGAAAAGCACTTTTTTGCTATATTTAGTGTCGCCGATTTTACGAATCCCCTATTCTAGAGAGTGACAGGCAGCAGCTACAGGTGACAAACCTGCAATTTTGCTCATTTTTCAAGCGTACGGTGTGACAAACTTGCAATTTTGAGCAGTTAGCCATAGTAAACGGCTCAGCGGGCCTAAAATTTGCAAGCTGATCAGTTAGCTATGGGAGCAGTACTACAACGACATACTACCGTAGCACACTATCGCTGCATGTCTGGTTGGTTAATCCGCAAAGGGCCATAAAAAAACCGCCTTGCCTGATCTTTCTGTCAGGAAGACGGTTTAAGAGCATATCGTATCGTCTAGCAAAAGGCTTTGACCGCTGGCAGTCTGCCGCTAATAGCCTGCCAAGCAGCTTACCGCTGATAACCGGCCTTCTTCTGATGCCAATAACCTAACCTATCCTAATAATCTGCCTCTTGCTGCTCTTAGAATCGGTCACCGATAATTGATTATTGGTCAAAGTAGTTTTTGCTTTGCAAAAAGGGCGGCAATTCGGAATTCCGGGAACTGCTGTCAGAAGAAACAGGTCTGGCCGTGGGAAAGCCCGTTCTTTTATTGCGGTCAAAAACTGTTTCCAGCTCGATTTCACCGGCTCGGCCCATAGGGGGAGCAGGACGGCCGGCGGGCTGGTTTTTAGTGTTGCTGGTGGGCTTGCTGGGCCCAAAGCCAGTGGCTATAACGGTAATCCGGATGCTGTCGCCCAGACACTCATCGATGGCCTGACCGAAAATGATCTCCGCATCGGGATCGGCAGCCTCGATAATCAGATTGGCAGCCTCGTTAACCTCCATCAGGGTCAGGTCGCTGCCGCCGGTGATGTTCAGCAGCACCTTGCGGGCGCCGTCAATGGCCATTTCTAAAAGGGGACTGGAGATCGCGGCTTGGGCAGCCTGAACTGCTCTCTTCTCACCGCTGGCCTGGCCGATGCCCATCAGGGCCTCGCCCCCTTCTTTCATTACCGTGGTAACATCGGCAAAGTCCAGGTTCACTTCGCCGGGAGATTTCACCAGATCGGTGATGCCCTGGACACCCTGCATCAAAACCTCATCAGCCATCAAAAAAGCATCGGCGATGGAGGTGTTTTTGTCAACAATTTGAAGGAGTTTTTCATTAGGGATAGCAATGAGGGCATCCACACTTTCCCTCAGCTTGGCAATGCCGTCTTCTGCCTGGCGGGCCCGCTTTCTGCCCTCAAACAGGAAAGGACGGGTCACAATACCGACGGTAAGGATACCCTCTTCCTTTGCGATTTGGGCCACTACGGGAGCAGCGCCGGTACCGGTGCCGCCGCCCATGCCGGCAGTAACAAAGAGCATATCTGTCCCTTTGATCAGAGCTGCAATCTCGTCTCTGCTTTCTTCAGCCGCCTTTTCGCCTACTTCGGGTTTAGCGCCGGCACCCAATCCTCTGGTAAGCTTGGCTCCCAACTGCACCCGGTAATCGGCTTGCGAGCGGTTTAACGCTTGTCCATCCGTATTTAAGGCAACGAACTCCACGCCTTTCAGGCCACAGGCAATCATGCGGTTAACGGCATTACCGCCGCCGCCGCCAACTCCTATCACCTTAATCACTTCGCGGCTGGAGACCTCTTCCATTTCAAATTCAAAAGCCAATCTAATCCCTCGCTTCCTTCAGGCTTCTATTCCCCAATTCGTAGTAAATTCAACAGTCAGTCTGGTTTTTCCTTCTTATTCCATTAACAAATTTTCAATTCTCCTAAGAGAGCCGGAGATTATTCCCCGTCTCATTACTTTCGGCTTAAAATCGGCTGAGTATCATAGCGAAGATCCACGTAATTCAAGGTTTGGGCATTACACTGCTCCTTATTTTTAATGAGCAGCTCTTCATAATATTGCAGCTTTCTGTCCAGGTTTTCCGGCGGCCCGAAATATACCGGCAATCCGTCTATATTGATTACCGCCAGCTTCTCGGCGGAAGGGGCGTCAAACTCTAAAATATTCTCCAGAAAAAAGGGATCCAGCTTCTCGATGAGGGCAAGGGCTGCCAATACGCCATCATTCTCTGTCTTCTCTCCCGGCAAAAGATCCATGGCTTCACTGCTGCACCGAATACTGGGCAATGTCCAGCTTTCTGCCGCCGCCAGGCCTACCTCAGCTATACAATAGCCTTCTCCATCTAAGATAAGGTACCGCTGGTCGCCGCTGATCAAGGCCATAGGAGACCGCTCGGCAATCCTGATCTCTATCTTATTGGGGAGGCTGCGCCTTACGTCCACTTCCTTTACATAAGGATGGGCTTGAACGCTTTCCGCCACCTGCTGCCGGGAAACTTTCAACAGATTAGTACCGATCCGCAAACCAGATAACTGGATAAGCTCATCTTGGCTAAGAACCTCATTGCCCGCTACCTTAATTTCTTTTAAATCAAAAAAAGAGGAGTTAGCTAATGAGTATCCGCCAAAGCCCGCCAAAAATATGAAAATCAAGCCCAGGCCTGTGATAAATGTACGCTTGAGGCGACGCCGCCCTTTTCTTTGCCTGGCGCTGCTGTGTCTTATCGTCACCCGGCTTGTCCTTCCTTTACCTGAAATCCAGCATATCACAATAATATCTCATAGCATCCTCTTTGTCCAGTCTTTGACGGAATTGCCATAATAAATGGCAAGGGAATTGGTGGAAGAGCATGAGTAAACATTTTGAAAACAAGGGGGGAGGGCTTTGCGCAAAGGTCATGCCAACCGCGCTCACTTCCTGCGATGAAGGTATACGCTTTCATCCTCCGGCTAAATCCTGAATGAAATTACCTTAGTTATTTAGCCGGCTGCGAAGGTTTGCTTGGACTGGCACGACCTTTTCCCCTAAATACCTTCCCTCATCTTACCGATGGTTTACCCATGTTCTTGACCTGATGGAAAAAAATCCTAAGAGGTTATCCGCATAATCTGGGCTCCTAAATTGGCCAGCTTCTGCTCAAATTGATCATAGCCCCTATCGATATAGTGAATATTACCAATAATACTGGCTCCTTCCGCCATCAGCGCCGCCGTCACCAAAGCCGCTCCCGCCCGCAGATCCGTAGCCTCCACATAAGCGCCGCTTAAAGATTCCACCCCCTGGACTATGGCGGTGCGCCCTTCCAGGCGGATATTGGCCCCCATGCGGCAGAGTTCCGCCACATGCTGAAAGCGGTTTTCAAAGATGGTTTCCGTAGCGATGCTGGTGCCTTTTACCAAGGTCATTAGGGCCATTACCTGGGCCTGCATGTCGGTGGGAAAGCCGGGATAGGGCATAGTCTTCAAATCGACAGGTTTTAGCCGCCGGGGACTGCCGATCCAAAGACCGCCGTTTTCCTCCTGGATCCTGGCGCCGGCTTCCCGCAGCTTGGCAGTTACCGCTTCCAGATGCTCCGGAATTACATTTTCCAAAAAGATCTGACCCTTTGTAGCCAAGGCCATCACCATGTAAGTTCCTGCCTCAATGCGGTCCGGCGTCACCACCTGCTCCGCGCCTCCCAGCCTATCTACGCCTTCAATGCGCACCGTGTTGCTGCCGGCTCCTTTTACTTTGGCTCCCATGGCGTTGAGAAAATTTTGGAGCTCCACAATTTCCGGTTCTCTGGCCGCATTGTGGATAATGGTTGTGCCCTGGGCTAAGGTTGCCGCCATAATTAAATTCTCCGTGGCCCCCACACTGGGAAAATCCAGGCAGATTTCTGCGCCTTTTAATTTTTTAGCTCTGGCTTCTATACAGCCGTATCTGTCGGTAAATTCTGCCCCCATCAGCCTTAGTCCCCGGATATGCTGATCCATGGGACGGGAGCCGATCAGACAGCCGCCGGGATAAGGTATCCGCACATGCCCCAGCCTGGCCAGGAGAGGCCCTAAGACTAAATTTGATGCCCTCATGCTTCTGGCCAAACGGTCGGGAACCGTTTCGAACTGAAGCCTACCGGCATCAACCGTCAAGGAGTTTTGGTTTTTCTTTATCGCTGCCCCCAGAGTGCTCAAGACCTGGAGCATATTCTCTACATCGCTGAGATTCGGCACATCGTATAAATTGCAGGCATCCTCTGCCAATAAGCAGGCCGGCAGCAAAGTCAACACAGAATTTTTACTGCCGCCGATCCGCACCTTGCCGGACAATGGCCTGCCGCCGACCACTACGTATTTTTCCATAACTCTTCCCCCGCTTCCACCACGTCATCCAAGTGAGGGCTGCAGTAATACGTTATACTCTTCTGCGATTAAAATATACAATATTTTAATCCGGCAATTCTTGATTGCCGCTGCGCCAGAGGCGCAGGCAGAATGGTATATATACTGATCTGCGTGGGCTCTGCCCACTGCCGCACTTTGTGCGGCAAATTATAACGAAGGTTTTAATTGCAGATTAGTATTAGTATGACTGAACCAATTCACTATCTCCAGCAAATAACTTCGCTTTCCAATATGACCCCGAATTTTTCCGCCACTTCCTTCTGGGCTCTGTCCATTAAAGCCCTTACCTCGGCGGCTTTGGCCCCGCCCAGGTTAACGATGAAATTGGCATGTTTGGGAGATATCTGGGCTTTACCAATTTGCAAACCCTTGAGCCCTGCCTGCTCAATATACCGTCCGGCGCCGCCGCCGGAGGGGTTGCGAAATACGCTGCCCCCGTTAGGCAGCTCCAAGGGCTGCTTTTGGCGCCTGGCTTCCAAATATTCTTTCATCAAGGCCAGGCTTTCTTCCTGATTGCCGGCTTTAAGCTGCAGCCGGCCGCTCAATATTAATAAATCCGTATGCTTTAGCCGGCTCTCCCGGTAGCTATACCCCAATTCCTGCTCTGTCAGCACCCGGGTTTGCCCTGTCTTATCCATAACCCGGACTTCCAAAACCAGATCCGACATCTGGCCGTCATAAGCGCCGGCATTCATCACCAAAGCCCCGCCCAGGGAACCGGGGATACCGATGGCAAACTCCAGGCCCTTTAAGCTCCGGTCAGCGGCAGCCCTTGATAGTTGGGCCAAAGGCAATCCCGCTCCCGCCAGCACTTCTTTATCCGACCATTCCATCCGCCGCAAAGTTCCGGTATGAACCACTACAGCTTCCACGCCCTCGTCAGCCACCAGCAGATTGGTACCGCTGCCCAAAAAACGGAGGGCAGCCCCCTGTTCACTGCAATATTGCAGCAGAGCAGCACACTTTTCTTCCGTCTCCGGCCAAACCATCAACCGGGCAGGACCGCCGATACGCCAGGAGGTAAACTCCGCCATAGAAGCCTCTGCCTGCCATCTGCCGATCTGCTGTTTTTCTATCCAGTCCTCTATCTGCCGCCATTCCCTTTGCTGCATGTTTGCATCCTCTGTACTTATTTCTATTTATCCGCCAAATGATTTAAAACCATTTCTCCAAGCTTTCTCACATTGCCTGCGCCCAAGGTCAATACCAGATCCCCCGGCTTCAGGATTTCCTGCAAAAGCCCGGCGGCCTGATCAAAATCCGCCGCCACTGCCGGCCGCTTCCCTGTATTAGCCTCTACGGCTGCGGCGATCAAACCGGAATCTACTCCGGCTATAGGGTTTTCACCGGCGCTGTAAATCGGCAGCAGGATTAACTGATCCGCCTGGCCGAAGGCGCCGCCGAATTCTTTAGCCAGAAGCCGGGTACGGCTGAAACGGTGGGGCTGAAATAATACCAGCATCCGCTTGGCGCCAATCATTGCCGCCGCCGCCAGAGTGGCCTTGATCTCTGTAGGATGATGGGCATAGTCGTCGTAAACCTTGACGCCCTTTTCCTCTCCCATATATTCCAGCCTGCGGTGGGCTCCCCGGAAGCTGTGCAAAATTCCCGCCATGGCTTCAAATTCCAGATCGCACTCAAGGCCTGCCGCCAAGGCTCCCAGGGCATTCAATAAATTATGGTCACCGTAGACCTGCAGCCGCAAGGTACCCAGAAGCTGCTCCCGCCAATAAACCTCCGCCATCATTTCTCCTGCCTGACAGCGAAGATTAGCGCCCCGTAAAGCCGCCCCTTCAGCAACGCCGTAGGTCACTATACGGTTATGGTTAATTAAAGGCAGCAACTGGCGGATACCGGGATCGTCGGCGCAAAGAATCGCCTTGCCTTCTGAAGGCACTTTGTTGATAAAGGTGACGAAAGCTTCATTGATTTTTTCCTGGCTGCCGTAGTGATCCAAATGATCGTCTTCCACATTGGTCACAAGAGCGATAACCGGCGTCAGTTCCAGAAAAGAACCGTCGGATTCGTCGGCTTCCGCCACCATGTATTCGCCTTGACCCCATTTGGCATTGGTGTCCAGATTCCCTACATAAGCCCCTACAAAAAAAGCAGGATCCAAGCCGCTTTTTTCCAGCAGCAAAGCGATCATGGCACTGGTGGTGGTTTTACCGTGAGCGCCGGCAATGGCGACGCCTTTCTTGTGATCCATCAGCCGGGCCAGGCAACTGCCCCGATGAATCACAGGAATTCCTTTAGCCAAAGCAGCCTGAAGTTCCGGGTTTTCCTGCCGGATAGCGCTGGAAACCACTACCGCTTCCAGATCATCACTGATGAGGGATTGATGATGGCCGCCGATATGAATCTCTGCGCCCAACGTCAATAAGCGGTCCGTCAATACAGAAGCTGCCATATCCGAACCGCTTACCGGCTTTCCCATCTCCAGACGGGCTTTGGCAATACCGCTCATGCCTACGCCGCCGATACCTATAAAGTGCCATTTACCTTCTTTTGTCATCCTGATGACCATTCCTTCCTTTAGTTAGGGAATCATTAAAGGGTTTCCGGCTATGTCTTCTTTATATGCCATCCCCTGATAAAGAGTGCACGTACCAAAATGAGAGCATAGGTATTACTGCTCCTCCATTAATTCCTTGACTATATTCAATATATCGTCCAAAGCCTGGCTGCGGGCCGCTTCACCGCTGGCTTTTGCCATAGCCAGGCGCTTATTTTCGTCGCCTATAATCTCCTCTAAGCTTCTAAGCAGCAGAGGGCCTTTCAGCTTTTGATCCTCCAGCACCACAGCGGCCCCTTTGCCGGCCAGACTGGCGGCATTGTGAGCCTGGTGGTTTTCAGAAGCGTAAGGATAAGGGATAAGCAGAGCCGGCAGCCGGCATAAAGTAATTTCCGCCAAGGTGGAGGCTCCGGCCCTGCCTACAAAAATCTGAGCGGCCCCATAGGCCAGATCCATCCGGTCAATATAGGGCAGCATCCTGATGTTGCTTTCCCGGCCCCTTTCTCCCTCCTCATAACTCCAGGCTATATCCGCCTTTTTAAGCTCCTCCGCCATTTGTTCGTAATCCCTGGGGCCTGTGGCCAAAAGGACTTGTACATCCTGCCGATGATAGAGGTTTTTAATAACATGAAGCATGGCCCGGTTTATACTCTGGGCTCCCTGGGAGCCGCCGATAGCTAAGATTGTCTTTTTGCCTTCTTTTAAATGAAAAAATGCCAAAGCCTCTTCTTTTTTGGCGTTGGTTATCGATGCTCTTACCGGCAGCCCCGTCACCGTCACCCGTTTACGGACATTGGGAGGAAAACGGCCGGCAGCCTCGCCGAAGCTGACCATGATTTTTTTTGCCCATAAGGAAATCAGGCGGTTGGCTATACCGGGAAAAGCGTTTTGTTCATGGATATAAACCGGTATTTTTTTCTGAGCGGCAGCCGCCGCCATAGGTAAACAGACGTAGCCGCCGGTGCCGATGACGGCCCGGGGTTTAAATCTGTCCAAAAGCTCCAGGGCCTCCTGCCGGCCCCGGTAAGAAGCCTTCAAAGCATTGGATAATGTGCTGATTTTCCTGCCCTGCCAGCCCTCAGCCGTTATGCCCTGAAATGAGTAGCCGGCAGCCGGCACTACCCGGCTTTCCATACCCCGGCTGGCTCCTACATAGAGAATCTCCGTCTGGGGCCAGCGCCGTCTTATGCCGTCGGCAATGGCCAGAGCCGGATAAATGTGGCCGCCGGTGCCGCCGCCAGTCAGTATAAGTCTCGTCATTTTTCTGGCTCCTTTGTCTAGCATTACCCTTTTTTGCCAGGATTTATTCCGATCAGAATCAATACTGCCCCCTTTTGCTCAAAATCTCAAGTTTGAAGGGGCACTGAAAACTCGGTTAAATTTCAGGTTAAGCCCGGCCTTTTTTGTGCAAACTTGCAGGTTTGTTAACCGCGGGGACCCCCAACTGTGCAAATTGCAGGTTTGTAAGCAGTCGGCCCTCTAAAACAGTGGTTTCAATCAAGCTTCGGCACTAAATACAGGTCAAAAGTAGTGTTTAATACGAAGGCATTGAAAAAGTCGGCGGCAAATCGGGCGAGGTGCACAAAAATCGAAGTTGTGTCGCAACGGACATCAAATTTAGGCTAAAAGCAGAGGCTAACTGCACAAAAAACGAAGTTGTGTTGCACTATTCCCTTCAAATTGGCTCAGATTACGAAGAACTGCCCTATAATTCGTCACACAACTTCGATTTTTGTGCATCTGAAACCGAAAAACAGTAAAATCCCCTGCTTGCCGTCACACAACCTCAATTTTTGAGCAGTTGGCCTGAGCAAACGGTGACAAACTTGCAATTTTGCTCATTTTCGGTAACGGGATATATTGAGCAATACGCCTACGGAGCCCATGGACATCAGCAAAGAAGAACCGCCGTAGCTAAGGAAAGGTAAGGCAATACCCGTCACCGGCAGGCAGCCGGTAACCACCCCTAAATTGAGGGCTGCCTGAAAAACCAGGCTGGTGGTAATACCCACCGCCAGCAGACTGCCGTAAAGATCCGGGCAGCGGACGGCGATCATGTAGCCCCGCCAGGCAAAAAGTAAAAAGAGCATAACAACAAATCCGGCGCCGATGAAGCCCAGCTCTTCGCCAATGATGGAAAAGATGAAGTCGGTATTTTGCTCCGGCAAAAAGCCCAGCTTTTGCCGGCTGTTGCCGATGCCCATCCCCCAAAAACCGCCGGAACCCAGGGCATACAGGGAATTGATAAGCTGATAGCCGGTATCGGCCGGGTCACCCCAGGGATCCAGCCAGCCCATGATACGCCGCATCTGATATTCACTATTCATAATAACAAAGACAACGCCGCCGCCGCCCATCACCGCCGCCGCCGCCACGTAAAACCATTTCAGACCTGCGGCAATAAGAATAACCATGGCCATACCGGCCAAAGACATGGTAGCACCCAAGTCCGGTTCGATCAGAACCAGGCCCAGCACCAGTCCCAGAACAATGATGACGCGGCCCAGATCCCCCCGCAGATCATTGAGGTCCGCCTCCCGGCGGCTGAGAAAGACGGCCAGAAATAAAGCCAAGGTGAATTTCGCTATTTCCGAAGGCTGTAAATTGATGATGCCAAGGGGGATCCAGCGATGGGAACCCTTCGTATCCTCGAAAAGAAATACTACCACAAGGAGGACGAGGGTCATGACCAGCAAAGGCTTATAAAAATAGCGGTATCTTTGATAATCAAAATTCATGGCAATCAGCATAACCACAACGCCGATAGCTGCAAAACTACCCTGGCGCTTCAAATATTCAAAAGGATCACTGGACAGAGTATCATAGTAACTGGCACTAAACACCATGATGATACCGATGCCCACTAAAAATAAAGTAATCAAAAAGAGCCACATATCCGGCGTGCCCTTTTTTAGTGAATTTCTGGTATTGCTCTTCAACGACGTCACCCCCTCCCTTTGGCAGAATTTTCCCGCCGACATCCGCGCCCTTAGTATCCTCGGATAGCAGAACATCTGCGCCCTAAGCATCTACGGATAGCAGATTGAATCCGCAGGATTGTGTCCGAAGGAACATCTGCGCCCTGAGTATCCTCCGATAGCGGAACATCTGCGCCCTAAGCATCTACGGATAGCAGATTGAATCCGCAGGATTGAGTTCGTAGGACAGCGGCTTTAAAAGCCTCGCCCCGCTTCTCATAATTGCTGAACATATCCGTACTGGCGCAGGCCGGCGCCAAAAGCACCAAATCCCCCGGCAGAGCCAGGCCGCAGCAAATATCCACAGCCTCCTCCAAAGTAGCCGCCATACGGATGCTATCGAAGCCCTGCTCTAATAGGGCTTCTTTCATTTTATCGCCGTCTTTGCCAATTAAGACCACCAGCTTGGCCTTTTCGGCGATTTTTTCGGCTACTTCTTTAAAAGGAGCATTCTTCCCGTCGCCGCCGGCGATCAGCAGTATGGGCCGCTCATAAGCATCCAGTGACTTGATGGCGGAATCAGGGTTGGTCGCTTTGGAATCATTGACATACAGTACACCCTGCCACTCTCCTACCACTTCCATCCTGTGCTCAACGGCTTTAAAACCAGCAGCAGCCTGCCGCAGCACTTCAAGAGGAACATCCAAGACCAGGCAAGCCGCCAGGGCCGCCAGCAAATTTTCCCGGTTGTGCCGGCCCGGCAAAGCAAATTCTGCCGCCGGCATGACTCTGGCCCCTTCTGAATCAGCGGCGGCTTTTCCATCCGGATCAGCACCCCTGGTCTGCGCTGGGCTCCCAGGAGAAAACCTTACCCAGCCTTCCTGATCTATCCATAAGCCGGAAGCCGGCTTTTCTCTGGTGCTAAACCATAAAATCCGGGGTCCCCGCTGAGTTTGACCTGCCCCGGCGCCGGCAGACTCGGCAATTCTCTTGTGACCCTCTGCCCGCAAAAGGGGATCGTCATAATTGAGAATCAGCCAATCCTCTGGCCCTTGAAACCGGGCAATCCGCCACTTGGCAGCCTCATAATTGGCAAAGGATTTATGCCAGTCCAGATGATCCGGGGTCAGGTTAAGAAAAACCGCCACCTTGGGCTTTAAAGACAAGACGCCCTCCAACTGAAAGCTGGAAAGCTCCAGCACCGCCCAGCTCCGCTCATTCAGCCCGGGAGCCGCCAAAATAAAAGGAGTGCCGATATTGCCGCCGACAAAGGGATCAAAGCCCGCTGCCTTCAGCATCCGGCCCACCAGGCTGGTCACCGTAGTTTTGCCGTTGCTGCCGGTAATCGCTACAATAGAAGCTCCGCTTACCTGCCAGCCTAATTCAATTTCATTGGTGACGGGAATACCTTTGGCCTTAGCCTCAGCTATACCGGCTTGATCCAAAGGCACTCCGGGGCTGGCCACGATCAACTCGGCCTTAAAGCTTAATGGATCGCAAGGTTTACCCAAATCCAGTATTGCCCCCTGGGCCTCGAGGTTCAGAAGCTCCCGCTTTTTTGCTTCGTCAAAATTCTCAAAAGCTTTTTTATCGTTGAGGCAAACCAGGGCCTTTTGCTCCAGCAGCCAGCCGGCGGCAGCCAGACCGCTCAGGCCTGCGCCAATCAGATATACCCTTTTTCCTTGCCACATAATGAACCCTTCTTTATCCTGCTGCCGAACTTTCCGGTCTCAGTAGGCTTAAATTAATATACCGAGAAAAATCAAGGAAACCAAGGCCGTTAAAAACCAAAAAGCAATATCTACCTGGCTTTCATTCCAGCCGCAAAGCTCGAAATGGTGATGGAGAGGGGCCATACGAAAAAGCCTTCTGCCGCCGGTAAGGCGGAAGTAGCCCACCTGCAAAATCACCGATAAAACCTCCAGTACATAAACGACGCCTAAGAGAGGCAGTAAAAACTCGGTGCCCGTAAGCAGAGCCAGGGCAGCCACCGCTCCTCCCAGGGCCAGGGAGCCTGTATCCCCCATAAAAACCCGGGCCGGGTGGAGATTAAAAAACAAAAAACCCAGGCAACTGCCGGCCAGGCTGGCCGCAAACCAGGTCAACTGGCTGATACCCCAGGCCCGGCAAAGCAAAAGAAAAGCCAAAGCCACAAAAAAGGTAACGCCGGAGCACAAGCCGTCCAGGCCGTCGGTAAAGTTTACCCCATTGACTGTAGCAGCAATGATAAATACAGCCACCGGAATATACAGAATACCGATATCATAGAACCGATTAGCAAAGGGCAGCCAAACCCTGCCGCCTTTCATCCACCATAATACTGCGGCAAAGATCAGGGCCACAATAATTTGTCCAATAAATTTTTGCTTAGAGGTTAAGCCTTCCGATTGCCTTTTTTTGATTTTCAGGTAATCGTCGATAAAGCCCAGGAGCCCCATGGCTAAAACCAGATATAAAGCCAGAAAGCTCTCCATTCCTACCTTGCCGGCAAAAAACATAGCAGCCGGCATGGCTATTAAAAACATGATTCCCCCCATAGTAGGAGTGCCGGACTTTGTCAAGTGGCTTTGAGGGCCTTCCTGGCGGATAAATTGACCAAACTTAAACCTGCGCAAAGCCGGTATCAGGAAGGGCTCACTAATCAGCGCCACTGCCAGAGCCGTCAAACCGGCTTTCAAATAATCGGGCATCGGGTCATAACCTCTCTAGTTCATTAAATTCGGCTATTGTACTAATCTCATGGCCTTTTGGACTTCTTCATAGTCGTCAAAGGCCAGCTTCTCGCCGCCTACGATCTGATAATTCTCATGGCCCTTGCCGCAGACCAGCACAATATCGCCGGGCTGAGCCAGGGACACCGCCCTCACGATGGCCTGCCGCCGGTCCGGCTCCGTCAGTACCTGGGCCTTAGCCAAGGGCCCCTTCATCCCTTTCATTATATCACGGATGATGGCTAAAGGCTCTTCTTCTCTGGGATTATCGGAGGTAACGATAGTAACATCCGACAGCCGGGCTGCCACTTCGCCCATCAAAGGCCTCTTTGTTACATCCCGGTGGCCGCCGGCCCCAAAGACGCTGATAATTTTGCCCCGGCACAGCTCCCTGCCGGTGATGATGCAGTTTTCTAAGCTGTCCGGCGTATGAGAATAATCCACAAATACGTTAAAAGGCAGCTTGCCCGTAGGATCCGCTACCTGCTGAAAACGGCCGGCCACCGGCTCCATTTTTGCCAAAGCCCGCTGAATCACCTCAATATCCACGCCCTCAACCAAGGCAGCGGTAATGGCTGCCAGGGAATTGTAAACATTAAACCGGCCGTGGAGCTTAAGACGGATATCCTGGCGGCGTCCGCCATAGACCAACTGATAGCGGATCCCTTCAGCAGAAAGCTGAACATCCTCAGCCCGGACATGGCTTAAACCGTTTAAACCGTAAGTGATTACCGGCACCCGGCAGTAGTCGGCCAGGAAAGCGCTGGAGTTATCATCCAGATTTAGTATAGCCGTTTTTTTGCGTTTTTTCTCCCCCTTAGGAGACAGGCCGGAAAAAAGTTTTGCCTTTTGGGCCAGATACTCATTAAAAGTCTCATGGTAGTCCAAATGGTCCTGGCTGAGATTCGTAAAAATCGCTACGTCAAATTCAATGCCGGCAGTTCTGGATTGGGCCAGAGCGTGAGAGCTAACCTCCATAATGGCATAGTCCGTCTTTTCTTCTTTCATCTGCCGGAAAAGCTCGGCCAGCTGGGGACTATCCGGCGTGGTCAGCAGGGCAGCCTCCCGGCGCCCCCCTACCCTATTTTGGATCGTACCCAAAAGGCCTATTTTTTTACCTGCTTCCTCCATAATGTTGGCCACCATATTGGTTACGGTGGTTTTACCGTTGGTCCCGGTTACGCCGATAACGTTCATCGACAGAGAGGGCCTGCCGGCCAGGGCTTGCATGATGGCGCCGTAAACCTCCCGGCTGTTTTTCACCAATATCCAGGGCTTTTTTTCGGCACAAAATTCCTCATTCTCCAGGATTACCGCCAGAGCTCCCTGGCTTAAGGCCTGATCTATATACTGATGGCCGTCATGATGCTCCCCTTTTAGGGCAACGAAAACATCGCCTTTTTTTATTTTGCGGGAATCGGCAGTGACGGATCCAATCTCTTTATCCCATTCTACATCCTGCTGCCAGCGGCTCAAACCTGGGCCGGCTGCAACTAATTCTCTTAGATTCAAACAACCTCACCTCCCATACCATAATACCTCAGTATTTGATCTATCCTACCGGACAGTCATCAGGGACCTGCTAATTCCCCCGATGCCCCTTCGGCTAGAGGCTCTTCTAATCCCACGGTGACTTTGCTGCCCACATCCACCATTACCCCGGGAGAGGGCTGCTGATACATGACCACACCCTGGCCCGTCAGCTCAAAATTCAAATTGTATTCCGCCGCAATAGCCAAGACTTCCTCGGCGGTTTTGCCCGTCAGTTCCGGCACCGCGATCTGTTGCAGGGTTTCTGCGCTCTTCGGCAGCTTCGTATACAAAACCACGCTGCCGCCTTTGAGCATTTTTGTATTGGCCAAGGGCAATTGGGCATATACCTGGTCGCCGGCGCCTACTATAGATACGCTGAGTCCCTGGCTGGCAGCCTGACCCTGGGCAGCGGCAACAGACATTCCCGTATAATCCAATAAGGTAACTTCTTCAAGAGAGGCGGCGCTGACTTTCTCGGGCTCCACCTGGGTGGGCACCTGCAAATAGCTGAGCACATCCTTAACCGCAGCTTGAAAAATCGGGCCGCAAACGGCGCCGCCGGTGTGCAGCGGACCTTTGGGATAGTCCATAACCACCAGGCAGACAATCTGAGGATCATTGACG
The DNA here is from genome assembly GCA_018436095.1 of Clostridia bacterium. GTDB lineage: Bacteria > Bacillota > Peptococcia > DRI-13 > UBA5745 > WRMS01. Next base: position 26,877 of record JAHDMJ010000005.1, read on the forward strand.
GGAGCAGCTCCCATGAAAGAGGCGATAAATTCTCTATCCGAATAACCGCCAATGCCGGGTATTATCTTTTGGGCGGTACCGGTCTTGCCGCCCACCCGGTAGCCTTCAATATAAGCGCTTTTACCCGTACCGGAACTGACTACCGTCTCCAGGGCTTTCAGAACCTTTTCGGAGGTGGAAGCGGAAATAACCTGGCGCACCACTTCCGGCTCAATGGTCTTTACTACATTGCCCTCGCTATCCCGGATCTCTTTGACAATCTGGGGCTTCATCAAGTTGCCGCCGTTGGTGATGGCAGAAAAGGCCGTCAGCAATTGGATAGGCGTCACTGCATTGGCGTGACCGATGCTCATGGTAGCCAAATCCAGCTCCTGGGCCCGTTTTTGGGGCACCAGGATGCCGGTGGCCTCGCCGGCCAACTCGATGCCGGTTTTTTTGCCGAAGCCAAAGCCATTGAGGTATTTATAGAAGATATCCTTGCCCATATTCAGCCCAATGGTGACGAATACGGGGTTGCAGGAGTTTTGCACTCCTTCCAAAAAGCTTTGGGAGCCGTGGGGGGTGGACCGCCAGCAGCGCACCGTGCCGCCGGGCAGTTTGACGGCGCCGCCGCAATAGAAATGATCATTGATGGAGGCTACCCCTTCCTCAAGGGCCCCTGCCATTACCACTGTTTTAAATGTGGAGCCCGGCTCATAAACATCGGAGATCAGGAAATTCCGCCAGTTTTTCTGGTCGTAATCATTAAAGTGGTTGGGATCGAAGGTGGGATACTCCGCCATGCCCAGCACCCTGCCGGTTTTCGGCTCCATTATCAAAATGCCCATTTTGTCCGGATTATGTTCTTCCACGGCTTTTTTGACTTCCCTCTCCAGGATGTACTGGATGGTTTCGTCCACAGTCAATACCAAACTTCGGCCGTCCTGAGAAGGAATGTACTTTTGGGTGGCGTCGGGAATGCTTTGGCCCCGGTGATCCAGTTCCATCATCAGCTTGCCGGCAACGCCGGAAAGCACGCTGTCGTAAGCAGCTTCCAGGCCGCTGAGGCCGTTGTTGTCCGTACCCACAAATCCCAGGAAATTAGCCAGGAGACTGCCTTTAGGGTAGACCCGCATGGGCTCTTCCTGGAAATCCACCCCCGGCAAGGACAGAGCCTTAATGGCGCTGGCCTGCTCCTCAGTAATTTTCCGCTTAACGTACACAAACCATTTGGTCTTGTTTTTGTTGATCCGCTCAACCAAGCCCTCTTTATCCATCTCCAGTATTTCAGCCAGATGGCCCGCCACTTCCTCGACTTTTTTGGCTTTCACTACCTCGATGGGGTTAACGTACACCGAATCCGTCATGACGCTGATGGCCAGGGGCTTGCCTTTAGCGTCATAAATAACACCCCGCCGGGCATTGATGGGAACCTCATTAAAGCGGTTATCAGAGGCCAGGCTCTCAAATTCATCGCCTTTAAATAGCTGAATCCAGGTCAATCGGCAAAAGAGCCCGGCAAACGCCAGGGAAACCAATACCAAGATAACCTGAATCCTTTTTTTTGTCTTTATCGATACGGGCTTTTGCCGCATAATTCATCCTGCCTCTTACTATTTTTTCCAGGCCAAGAAGAAATCGATCACCGCCGCCAGAGGCTTGATGCTCTTCGTTTCCTCCTCTGCCTGATTTTCGTCAGCCTTAATTTTTCCTTCTGCTACAATGGTGGATGACATCACCATATACTCTACCGCCTCATTCTTGACCATGCCCAGCTCCTGGCTGGCGATGGCCGCTATCCGGTCCAGGGAGCGCAGTTCTGCGATCCGGCCCCTGATTTTCTCATTCTCTAATACAATACGTTCATTCTCAGCTTGCAAGGTATTAATCTGATAATTTAAACGGCTGACGCCGGCCTTTACAAATATGTATGACATACTGAGCAAAAATAACACAAGGGCCATTCCAAAAAATACCCAGGCTGCTGTGCGCCGGAATTCGGCATTGGACTTAACCTGCCGTCGGACCAGCCGTTTGGTATTTAATTCCCTCTTTTGCTGCGGTTCCTGCCGTCTTCTCTGAGGCTCGGTGCCGGGGCCGTAGGCAACGTAGTCGCCGGCTACTTTTCGCAATGGTATAGCCATAACGTTTCTCCCAAATGATCATTAGTATTTTTCAAAGCCTCTTAATTTAGCGCTGCGGGCTCTGGGGTTTTCCGCCACTTCCTCAGCGCTGGGTAAAATCGGTTTTGAGGTGAGAATCTTGCCCTGGGGGCTTTTGCCGCAGACGCAGACCGGCAAATCCTTGGGACAAATACATCCTGCCGCCAGCTTTTTAAAAGCGTCTTTGACCAGCCTGTCCTCCAAAGAATGAAAGGTAATGATGCAAAGCCTGCCGCCGGGAGCCAGGGACTCTACTGCATCGTCGATAGCCTGCTGCAATATCTCCAGTTCACCGTTGACAAATATCCGCAAAGCTTGGAAGCTGCGCTTGGCCGGGTGAGGCCCATCTTCTCTGGCCCCTGCCGGTATAGCCTTTTTAATCACCCTCACCAGGTCTTCCGTAGTCTCTATAGGAGCTTGCGCCCTTTCCTCCACAATAAATTGAGCGATGCGCCGGCTCCAGCGTTCTTCACCGTAGCGCCATAAAATCTCTTCCAGTTCCCGGGCGGAAGCTTGGTTTACTACTTCCTTTGCCGTCTGACCGGCAACCGGATTCATCCGCATGTCCAAAGGGCCGTTGTGCTGATAGCTGAAGCCCCGGTCCCCTTCGTCCAATTGAAAGGAGGACACCCCTAAATCCATTAGCACCCCGTCAACGGCCGCTATGCCCAACTCCTCCAGGATAGCTTTAATCCGGGAGAAATTGCTGTGAACCAGGGTATAGGGCTTATCATAGGTTTTATAGCCCACGATCCTGCCGCAAGCTTTGGCTTCTTGAGCTGCGGCTTGATCTTGGGCCTGCTCTGCCAGAAAGCTTTCCAGGTTTGCCGCCGCCGCCTGCAAGGCTTGGGGGTCCTGGTCAATGGCTACCAAAAAACCGGAGGGCTGTATGCGCTCCAAAATAGTCCGGCTGTGGCCACCACCGCCTACGGTGCAATCCACCGCCAAAATTCCCGGCCGCAGATTTAACAGATCTATAGTTTCTTGCCAAAGTACCGGCTTATGCCGAAAAGGAATCATTGAAAAAGCTCCTCAGCCAAAGCTTCATAATCTTCGTCAAGGCCGCCCCGGTAGTTTTCCCAGGCTTCCTTGTCCCAAATCTCCAAATGATCGCCGGCTCCCACAATATACACTTCCTTGGTCAGATTAGCGTGGCCGCGGAGCTCCTGATTAATCAAGGTCCGCCCCTGCTTGTCAACCTCACACTCGCCGGAACCGGAGAAGAAGCGGCGCTTAAAATCCCGGTTGCGCCGGTTGAATACACTCAAGGCATTGAGCTTTTCTTCCAGCTGAGCCCAGGCTTCCATAGGGTAAACGAAAAGGCAGGCTTCCATACCTTTTGACAGCATATATTTTGTCCCCAGGCTGTCCCGAAATTTGGCGGGCATGATCAATCTGCCCTTTTCATCGATGCCGTGCTGATATTCACCGCTGAAGGCCATGCCCCGCCTCCTTTCTCCCCACTCTTCCACTAGCACTCCTATTTACTCCATAGTATACCACTTCACTCCACTTTGCACCACCTTTTATTTCAAAAAACCACCAAAAAAATTAATAAAAATTTAACACCCATTTTATTACATTCAAAAAAAGGTATAAAAAATAAGGGTGATCCCAGGATCACCCTACATCTAGTGTCTTTATATTATTCACAACACTGTATAAATCTTCGTCCGCCACTGTCTTCTAGCGGCTGGAGCTTTTCTCTTTTTGAGCCTTTTTAAATCGTATACTATTTTCTTTCAAATAAAGGCGTTTGCCTTCGCCCAATACCCGGTCCACCAGCCGCAAATCATAACGGCCGCTGAACTTGTCACCGATGAGATGGCTGGTAATGATCCAGGGCTTCTGCCAGCTAATCCGCTGGTCGATGAGGCTGGTTAGCTGCTCCTCCGCAAAATCAGTGAGGCGTTCCGTGCCCAAGTCCTCCAATATTAACAAATCCGCCTCCAAAAGCCGGGCCGTTAGCTGGCTGCGGCTAAACGCCGGCCGCTCCTGCCGCTCCCGCTCCGGTTTTTCGCTGCGGCCGTAAAAATCCTCCCGCAAAGCTTCCAGCAGTTCCTCGGTGCGGATATAAATCACCCTTTTTCCCACCCCTAAAACCCGGTTAGCCACAGCGCTGCAGAGATGGGTTTTGCCGTTGCCCACGGGCCCAAACAAAAACAGATTGCCGCAAGGCTCACCCTGAACCAGCAGCTCACTAAAGCCCTGCATCTGCTGCACCAGCCGCTCCACCTCCGCCGGCTGGTCATACCACTCCAGAGAAAAATTTTCGAAAGTCATTTTCTTCTGCAAGGGCGACAGGCCGCTTTCCAGGATCCGGCGGCTGCCGTCATCCCGGCGCTGGCAGGAACAAGGCTGTCCCGGCTGGACATAACCTCTGTCCTGGCACAGGGGACAATCCCAGGCCACCTCGTAAACGGTTTCATCCAAGCCCAGGGATGACAAAAGCTGGCTTTTCTTCTCCTGCAAAAGGCTGATCTTTTTTTGGATACCGGCGATAGCGGTTCCTTGCCACACCTTAGTCAGACCTTCCCGGCCGGCAGCGGCCAGATCATCATCCAGCTTTTTCAACTGGGGGCTCCGGCTATAGAGCTCCATTATTCTTTTGTCCCGCTCCGCCTGTTTCAGCAGACGCCTGGTATCTCTATCCATCCTTGTTTAAGCCCCCTCATTGCGCCTGTGTTCATCATCTTCCTCATAGCCTGACCACAGGCTGGAGCCCCGCTCCTTTTCGGCCTGGCGGCGATTGCTTTTGCCGGTTTTGGGGCTGTCCTGGCCCTTTGATCCTTTGGCGGCGGCCTTTTTTTCTTCCTTCCAGAGCCGGATGGCTTCTTCGCAGGCTTCCAAGCTATTGATGCCCTGCTCATGCCAGCTTTCCAGAATCGAATCAATATACTTAAAGGTCGCATTGGCCGCTCCTACGGATTCCCGGGCCGCCCGCAGAATCAGGCCATGGCTAAGGCCCCAGGCCACATGCCATTTCACGTAGAAATCCCGCTCCATCACCGTTACCATACCGTAAAGGCCCAGGTAATCTTTTTTGATTTCCGCCGCCTTGCGGCCGATCCAGTCCACCTCGTTCATAAAGGAGGCCAGGCCTTCCAGCGTATATATACCGCTGCGATAAATCTGGGCTGCCAGGGGTTTATAATTTTTCATCTGGCCCAGATCCCGTTGGCTGCACAGCCGGAAAAAGTTAAGGATAAAGTCGGTGGACCAGCCGTATTTTATATTAAACTCCTGAATTAATTGTTTTTCTCTGGCGGTAATGCTGAGACTGCCCCGCAGCCGGTCCAGCTCTTTGACGATGCGGCAATAATCAAAATCATTTTTGCCGGCATTCTGAGGTCTTTCTTGCCGCTCTTTTTCCTTTTCTTCCTCTTCCCACAGCTCGTAAAGCCTCTGCCATAAGGGATCAAAAACGATTTGCCGTTTTGCTCCCTCCCCCCGCCACTTGGCCCAGCCCTTATCCAGAGCCCGGCCCAGCCAGGGATTAGTACCCGGCTCTTCCTGCTCCGGATAAGCCTGATCCCCAGGGCAGCTTTGACCTTGGCCTTGAGCCTGGCCGGTTAAGGCTCTTTGATCTTGCTGCTGCTGAAAAAGGGCCAGAATCAAAAAGCCTAATTCATCCGGCCCGATATTGAGAGCCTGGTGCTTTTCCAGCAACCAGCCGGAAACCGCCACATGGCCTTTTTCTTGTATGAATTGTCCAAATTCTGCCGCTTTCATCTCGGTTTATCTCCATTCTAAAGTCTTATATAGTCTATCACAGAATGGTTGGCCTGTCACTTTCAAAGAAGGGTTGTTCTTTCCTCGGGAGAGCAAGCCCGGCTCAGCGGCGGGACAGGATTCCTCATGGCGAAGCAGCGCCCGGCACTGACGGCCCTGACGGGGACAGCAAAAAAGAGGCCTCCTTATGAGAGAAGAGCCTCCCGGTTTATCTTGCATTATTTGATTGGCCGGCCAAAAGATCTCAAGCTACGCAATTTCTCACCAGCAGATGCACCTGCTCTACCGTGATGCCGCAAAGCTCCACAACTCTGGCTTCTAAAAGCCGGCGAATATCCTGAGCCATATGAGGGATATAGCCGGAGAGCCGGGCGGTAAATTCCAGCCTCACTTCGGCATTGCCCTTGCTGACCTCCACCTGCACTTTTGTAACCTTGGCCACTCCCGGTACACCTGCCACCAAAAAAGTAATGATTTGATCCAAGGCATGGTCGGTGATCACCAGTTTGCCCACAGAGCTGAATTTTGGCTGAACAATGGTTTTCTCCCCCTGCTTATGGCCGGACTTCAGCCGCAGCAAATAGCGGATAGGCCGCATCAGATAGCCTTGCAGATCTTCTTTTACTTCCACCACCGGTACGGGAATCACATGCATACCGTAAGTCTTCCGCAGTTGCTTAGCCGTAGCGATCTCATTGGGGCTGGCTACTTCTTCAATGGTAAAGTAACGGCCAGGAGGCGGCAGCTCTAAAGCTTCGCTGATGCGGTTGACCATTTTTTCCGAGGTGCCCAAGATCAGCAGCTTATCGGGCTTGACTTCCGCAAGAACCTTTTTTACTGCTTCCCGGTGAGCATCTTCTACAAAAATTGCCCGTTTTACTGCCCGCACCGCCGTTTTTTCCGCTTTGGCAGAAGAGCCCGCCAGCCGCTGGCCTTCCCGGATCAGCAGGCCATCGTCGATAACCGTATTGATATCATTTTCATAGGCTACCGTCATGGCCCGGTGGCTTTTGCCTGTACCGCTGGCCCCGACCAAAGCATAGACTTCCATGGTGTCACAACCTTTTTTAAAAGTAACGCTAATAGCATAATGCCAATCTGCGCTATATAGTCTACCACAGAATGATTGACCTGTCACTTGCGGCTGAAATAAATCAGGATACAGCATTCTTTAGTTTTATGAGCTATTATATTTTCTGAAAGGTTAGAAGATACAGTCTAATTTCTTTCTTAATAGAGGTAATCAATTACACTTGTGCCGTATTGAGCAGCAATATAAGATTACGTTAGATAGGAATTGATAGACATGAAAAAAAGAGCCCTTGATATGCTTAGATACTTCTTCCAAATCAATAGGTCTCATTACATAAGTCTTGACAGTTTTGCAAGAGATTTTGGTGTGTCTGAAAAAACCATAAGAAATGATATCGATGATATAAATTATTTTTTCAGAGATATTTATCCTAATAATATTATTTCCATTAATAAAGGCCGTTTTGCCGGTTTAGAAGAGGGCGCAGATTTGGAAGGGGTCTCCTGGGCATTATACAATATGGCGGCTCACCAATATTCCATGACGGCTCAGGAGCGCATTTCCTACTCTTTAATAAAGATTTTATCTTCTGATAAACCTTTTAAAATAGCTGATTTTATGGTTGAGACAAAAGTCAGCCGCGCCACAATTTGCACGGATTTAATCTCCATTAAGCTGCAATTGGAGCGTTACGGCCTTAAACACCATTCTGATAACCTGGGGTTGCATATCGAAGCCATTGAATATAAAAAAAGGCTGGTAATCTGCGAATTGCTCGAAAAGCATTACGACATTTTTGATGAATTCAGCGTTTATCCCAGATTATTGTACTCTGCCGTTTTTAAAACCGTGGATATTAAAAGCGTAGAAGCTTTTTTGGAAGAATTTCTGGAAGAAGAGTACTTATTAATAACAAAAGGATCCATGTATTGTTTAGCCTTGTATCTCTATGTAGCTCTGAACAGGATAGCCCAGGGCTGCAAGCTGTTTTGGGCAAATAAGGGTAATATTGCAAAAGCCGAAGACGAACTTTTCTTGGGTATTGAGCAAAAAATCCAAGCCAGCCTTGGCATAAAGCTTGATGAAGAAGAAATGGCCGGTATCAGATTTTATCTCAAAAAAAAGGGCATAACTTGGTCAACTGGACATAGCAATACCTGCTCTAAACAGCATTTTTACCTGAGCGAGTTTATCCGGGCTATTTCTAAAAAGCTTGGGGTCAACTTTAATACGGATTATACACTTTTTAATAATCTCTTGGGTCTCCTTCGCAAGAAGATGGATATGCAGGTTACAGCTATATCGGATATCTACCCTTTCAAAGGCCAAATGTGCGAAAGATATCCGGAAATTATTGACGCTGTCTATGAATGCAAGCATCTTGTGGAGAATTATCTTTCTCTTAAATTTGACGAAAACGAGATCTTGTTTATCGCCACCCACCTCAGCAATCATATGGAGATTCATTTGAAAAAGCTGACAACTAACAAGGTATATGTAGCCTGCCCCAATAATGTGGCCACCGGTCAGCTGCTGGCAACCTTCTTGGAAAGAGAGTTCAATATACGGGTAAAAGGCGTTTTTTCAAAAAATGATTTTTATAAAAAAAGAATTGAAGATATCGATTTTATCGTTTCAACCTATGATTTGAATATTGACAACATACCGGTGGCGGTGGTGAGCCCTTTTTTAGACGCCGGTGATAAAAGGAAAATTCGCCAAATGCTTGTTCAGCGGGGCTCTGCGGTCAAAGAAAATGCGAAGGCTAACGGTGTGGATATTACGGATTCTATCCATTATGTACAATCCAATTTATACAACGACGCCGATAAAATCGCCTTTCAGGGCGAAATCAGCGAGACCGTCAAGAAATACCTGCAAAAAATCGGAGAAACCCCAAAAACCAGCTACAAAATTAGCGATCAGCTGGATAGGGATTTGTTGAGCATCATAAAGGATGATATTGGCTGGAGAGAAGCTATAGAGCGAGGCTGCAATTTATTAAAAGACACCGATTATGTTGATTCTGCTTATTACCGCATGATTATCAAAAAAGTTGAGGAGCATGGGCCCTACTTTGTCATCAAAAACGGCATTGCCTTATCCCACGCCCCTCCCGGCACCTCTGTAAAAAAACTGGGTTTAAGTCTGGTAGTTTTTCCCCTAGGCGTTTGTTTTGGCCATGCGGAAAACGATCCGGTATTTTTACTGTTTACCTTTTGCACAAATCAGGAAGGCGGCTACTTAGAACTCTTGCAAAACCTGATGGATTTGACCAATCAAGAGGCCTTAATCCCTAAACTCATATCCGCTGAAGATAAATCAAGGCTTTTGGAAGCCATCAGGGAGCTTGAGGAATGATTTAAGGATGAACGGGAAAGGAGCATCAAATGTTACAGGGCAGCTGTGTCAGCAGAGGAATTGCTATAGGACAGGCCAAGGTTATTAAAAAAGCTTTACGCAAGGCCTCTCATGAAGAAAAGCAAAATATTGACGGGGCTGCGGAAGCCAAAAAAGCAAAAGCAGCTTTTTCCGAGGCAGCCGGCGAAATAGAGGCTTTAATTAAGCTGGCGGCAGATAAAAAAGCAGACGATGTGAAACATATCATGGAAGCCCATAAGGCAATCCTTGAGGATCCTGTTTTAATTGAAATGGTTTTAAGCCGGATCCAAAAAGATGCTCTTTCTGCACCGGCAGCCATTGCCGCCTCTTTTGACTCATTTATTTCCATGTTGCTTGAGATAGACGACCCGGTATTTCAGCAAAGAGTCTTTGATTTAAAAGATCTTCAAGACCGCTTGCTGGCTATTTTGAACGGCGGGGAAGGCCGGCAGGAGCTAACGGGTTCCCTCATTTTGGTTGCCGATGAAATCAGCCCATCGGCTTTAATCAGCTTTGATAATCGCAAAGTGTTGGCCTTAGTAACGGAATTGGACGGAGCCACCTCCCATGTGGCCGTAATTGCCAATTCCCTGGGCATACCCACAATAATGGGCATACCGAATATACACAATAAAGTAAATGAAGGCGATCTGGTAATTGTTGACGCCATTAATAACAAAGTACTGATCAAACCCGACGAAGGTTTACAAAAAGAGTATGCTCAAAAAAGGGAAGATTACCAAAAATATTTGCAAGGTTTAGAAAAGGATAAAAATATAGCGGCTTGTACTTTGTGCGGCGCCCGCCAAATAGAAATCCATGCCAATATTGCCTTTCAAAAAGAGACGGCAAGTGTGATTGACCAAGGAGGCGAAGGAGTTGGTCTGCTGCGCTCCGAGTTCCTTTTTATGGATAGGGAAGATTGGCCGGCGGAAGAGGAGCAGTTTGATTTTTATAAAGCCGTTTTATCGGATTTAGCGCCCCTGCCGGTAACGGTGCGGACCCTGGATGTGGGCGGCGATAAGGACATTCCCTATATTAATATACCGAAAGAAGAAAATCCTTTTTTAGGGCTGCGGGCTATTCGTATTAGCCTGAAATATGAAGCCCAGTTCAAAATCCAATTACGGGCTTTGCTGAGAGCTTCTCATTTCGGTAACTTGCGTATTATGTTCCCTATGATTGCAGCCCTTGAGGAATTGCTTCAGGCCAAAAGGGTTTTCGACTTAGCTAAACAGGAATTAAGAGCCGAAGGGCTGGCTTATGATCCCGATATCAAGGTTGGCATCATGGTAGAAACCCCTGCCGCCGCTATTTTATCCGATGTTTTGGCTAAATATGTTGATTTCTTTAGCATTGGCACCAATGATTTAATGCAATACACCCTGGCCGCCGATCGAAACAATAATTCGGTAAAATATTTACGGGACTATTTTGAGCCTTCAATTTTACGGCTAATTGATCTGGTGGTAAGAAGCGCCGCTAAATCCGGTATCCCCGTGGGCATGTGCGGAGAAATGGCTTCCGACAAAATAGCGGCTTCTCTTTTAGTGGGGTTGGGCCTGGATGAGCTATCCATGTCTCCCCGTAAAATATCCGAATTAAAAAAAGCCGTTACCCAATGCCGTTTTAACGAATGCGTAGCTTTATCCCAAAAGGCCCTGCAGCTTGAAACGGCGGAGCAAGTGGCTAATTTATTAGGGAGGTAAAAATATGTTGGACGCTTTAAATTTTTCTGAGGCCAACTCCTTTGTCCATCTGAATTTCCCCTCGGCAGAAAACCTCCTCCATTTTCTTGCGGATCATCTTAACAATGCAAAATTCGTAACGGAGGATTTTTATCCGGCTTTGCTGGCCCGGGAAAAGCAGTATCCCACCGGCCTTGAAACCCCTATTCCCATAAGCCTTCCCCATGTAGGCGAGGGGATACGGCAGCCCTTTCTTGCTATCGCCACATTAGAGGAGCCTGTGCTCTTTAAAGATATGGGCGGTTCAAACAGGGATATACCCGTTCGGATTGTCATCTTATTCGGCAACAACAGCAGCGATGCTCAAGCGGGAATCCTGCAAAAGCTAAGCGGCATTATTCAGGCTGAAGAAAAGCTAAAGGAATTGCTGGAGAGCCCTTCGGCAACGGCCCTTTATGAATCTTTTAAAAATATGATTGGTTAAGCAAAACAATATATAGGGGGATGCGGATGCTAACAAAAGAATTTACCGTCACCAATGCAGTAGGTTTACATGCCAGGCCGGCTTCGGTTTTAACACAATTAGCCGGCAAGTATGAATCGGAAATTTTTATTAAAAAGGCCAATGCTCAGGTGAATGTTAAGAGTATTCTGTCATTGCTATCTTTAGGAGCAAGAAAGGGGGATAAAATTGTAATTGAAGTACAGGGAAGCGACGAGGAAGCAGCCTTAGAGGCGGTAATCGGGTATCTTGCAAGCTTAGGTGACAACGATTGATTTAACTGTAGTAAATGAAGGGGGCGAAATCTATGGAACTATTAGCCAGTATTTTAAACACCTTTACATCTTTGGGAGCTACAGTAGTATTGCCTTTTATTATGTTCTTTCTGGGCCTGATTTTCAGGCTGGGCTTTTCCAAGTCTTTTAAATCCGCCCTGACTATCGGTATCGGTTTTATCGGCATCAATTTAATCATCGGCTATTTTTGGGGGGCCGTTTCCCCTGTAGCCATAGCCTTTAGTGAAATGACCGGAAACAGGCTTACTATGCTGGATATCGGCTGGCCCGCTGCCGCCGCCGTTGCCTGGGGCTCTATTGCCGCCCCCATTATTGTAATAGGCGCCCTGGTTGTTAACTTTATCATGATTAAACTGAAATGGACGAAAACCCTCAATGTGGACATCTGGAATTTTTGGGGTCCCATGCTATATGGCCAAATCGTTATTGTCCATACTAAAAGCCTGATCGCCGGTATCCTTACAGCCATTATCATCTTGGTCATTCTCAACCTTTTAGCCGACCGGACCCAAAAACACATGTATGAATACTACCAAGTACCCGGCGTAACCATACCCCACTTGTTTTCTCAATCCGCAGGCATAGTGGCTTATCCGGTCAACTACTTGTTGGATCGGATACCGGGAATAAACAGCATCAATTGGACTCCTCAAAATATTAAACAAAAACTTGGCGTGTTTGGCGAGCCCATGAGCATTGGATTAATACTGGGTGCCGCAATGGCTATTATTGCGGGCTTTGATTATCGCGGAATTCTTACCACCAGCTTGGGGCTGGCCGGTTCAATGGTACTCCTGCCCAAAATGGTGGCTATATTGATGGAAGGTTTGGTGCCTTTTGCTAACGGTGTTTCCGGCTACATGACCGAGAAACTGGACGGCCATGAAGTCTACGTCGGAATGGATAGCGCCATTATACTGGGGGATCCCGCCAACCTGGTTACAGCAGTGCTTTTAATTCCCATTACTATTTTAATCGCTTTAATTCTTCCCGGAAATAAGGCTTTGCCTATGGCCGATTTGCCCGCTCTGGTGTATATGACCGTCATTGGCGTGGGTATAACCAAAGGCAACGTATTTCGCAGCGTAATCATCGGCATCCCCATCGTTATTGCCCTGCTGTGGACGGCTACTTACTTGGGACCGGAAATCACCACCTTAGCCGGCGAAGTTGGCTTTGACGTGCCTGAAGGAGCTGTAACCATAACCAGTATTGCAACAGGCAGCAGTTGGATTGGCGTGGCTGTGCAAAAAATCATGGATATTATCGGCGGCATTTTTTGAGAGGGAAAGGATTGGCTTATATGAAAAAAATAAAAATTATTTGCGCCTGCGGCAGCTCCATTGCCACTTCTACCATCATGGCCTCCAATGTTAACGACTTGCTGGAAGGCAAAGGCTATAGCGCCGATATTAAAAAAACCACTTATTCCAGCTTGGACGAAGACATTAAATCCTTTCAGCCCGATCTGGTTTTAACCAGCACAAATATCACGGTCAATACCGGCGTACCGGTATTGCTGGGCCTTCCTTATCTGACCGGCGTGGGTAAAAAAGACTTGGAAAAAAAGATACTGGATATTGTAGAAGGTATAAAAAATGATTAAGGAAATCCGGGAGCCCTCTGTTGCCCAATACGCCAATGAGATACGGCTTAATGCCCTCAGCATAATATTGGATAAGGGCGGCGGTTACCTGACCCAGGCCAGTTCCGCGGCAGAAATCCTTGCCACCCTTTTTGCCAGGGTACTGAAGCTATCCCTGGAAAAAGATCGCCTCCCCCTGGAATGCCCCATAGATTCCTATGTTCCCTTTGGTGGCTCTGCCTATTATGGGGAAAAAAGCAGCTTGGGGGACCGGCTCTTCATTTCTCCCGGTCACTATGCTATGGCCGTTTATTGTACCCTGGCGGCAGTAGGGATACTCCCGCCGGAAGCTCTTGAAGCTTTTGGCGCCGACGGTTCTTGTCTGGAAGCCATCGGCAATGATTTTTGTCCCGGCTTTGAAACAAACGCCGGCACCCTGGGCCAGACCATCAGCATAGCTGCGGGAGTAGCCTTAAGCCGCAAAAATCGGCTGGATTCGGGCAAAGTCTATGTTTTCATTTCCGACGGGGAGCTGCAATCCGGTCAAACCTGGGAGGCTATTCAGGCAGCGGTCCATTACCGATTGGATAATCTGGTTATCGTAATCGACAATAACTTCCATCAGGTGGAAGGCCTCACCAAAGACGTGATGAATGTTGAAGATATCCTGGATAGATTGAGGGCCTTTGGGGCCGACGCCGTCAGAATTGACGGCCATAATCCGGAGGATCTGGCCAAAGCAATGCTGCGCCAAACCCCGGGAAAGCCTAACGCGGTTATTTGCGATACGGATCCAACCTTTAATATGGATTTTCTCAAGGAATATGAACCCTTTCTTCACTATTTCAGGATCAACGACGCAAACAGGGATTCGGTGGAGAAGCAGCGCCACTTGTTAAGCGGGGTTAAAAGCTATGATTAAAGAAACCGGGGTTCATGCAAAGAATCTGATCAAATGGGCCCAAAATAAGGATAATGTAGTGGTTTTAACCGCAGATTTGGGCAGTTCCTGTGAAGTCAAGGAGTTTTCCAGGGTCTTCCCTTCAAGATACTACTCCATGGGCGTTGCGGAGCAAAATATGGTTAGCTGGGCCGCCGGCATGGCCAGGGAAGGTTATTATCCCATGCTCCACACCTTTTCTGTATTCATGTACAGAAGGGCCCTGGATCAGATCGAAATGTCCGTGGCTTACAGCAATCTGCCCGTGGCCTTCGTTGGCTTTCTGCCGGGCTTAATGACGCCGGGGGGGCCCTCCCATCAGGCAACCAATGACCTTGCGGTTTTACGCTCTATCCCCAACCTCCGCATATACGAAACCGGCGATGCAACGGATGTGGAAACGGTTTTGGAGGAGGCTTACCGTCAAAAAGGCCCCGTATATATCAGGATGCTGCGGGGAGAAATACCGCGTTTGTTCAGGGATAGTCCTGTCAATAAATATCAGCCCTGCCGCCTTCTCCGGGAGGGTGAAGGTATCCTCATATTCTCCAGCGGCATCATGACCGGCAGGATCGGCCAGGCCGTTGAGCAATTGGCAGAAAGCGGCCTCAGCATAAGGCATGTCCATATTTCCCGCATTAAACCTTTAGAAACAGAAACCATTTTGCGTTATATCGCCGGCATAAAATACGGCGTCCTTACGGTGGAAAACCATTCCATAATCGGCGGCCTGGGCTCGGCTATTGCGGAAATCATGTCCGAGACGGGGCCCAGCCTCCCATTAAAAAGAATAGGCATCCCGGATGCCTATTCAAGAGGGGGTTCCTTTGAGTACCAGTGCGGTTTAAACAATCTCACCGCCGATCAAGTGGTGACCGCCGCCAAAAATCTTACGGGCAGCAACTGCAGAGAGGAGGATTTTCAAGGGACAGCCGCTGCTACCGAATACTTTGATCAGAAAATGAAACAGGTGGTGATAAAAAAATGAAGGCAGCAGTTTTATACGGCCCCGGTGATTTACGCATCGAAGAAGTAGCCAAGCCTCAGGTTGATCCGGAATCGGTTTTAATCAAGATCGACTCTGTGGGCTTATGCGGCTCCGATATTCGTACCATTGGCTTTGGCCATCATCGCATCAAATACCCCCAGATCCTGGGCCATGAAATCACCGGCATGGTTGTGGAAACCGGCGGCGCTGTAGAGGGCTATTCCCTGGGGGAAAGGGTTTATGTTTCTCCCATCGTACCTTGCCTCAAATGCAGGGCATGCCAAAAAAACTGGTATAGCCAATGCGAGAATTTTACTGTGCCGGGTACCACTATTCCCGGCGGCTTTGCCGAGTATATGCTTTTGCCAAAGAGTATATTGGAACGGGGACAGGTAATAAAAATTCCCGAGGGTATGACTTATGAACAGGCCGTTATGACGGAGCCTCTTTCCTCGGTATATGCGGCCCAGGAAAACGCAGATGTTAAGCTGGGCAATATCGTGGTGGTCATCGGCTTAGGGCCCATAGGCTGTATGCATATTCAAACCGCCAAACTCAGGGGAGCGGTGAAGGTTATCGCCATCGAGGTCTTAGACTCCCGGCTTGAGCTGGCCAAAAGCTTCGGCGCCGATGAGGTGATAAACTCCAATAATGCGGATCCGGTTAGTGAGGTCAAAAGATTGACTGATGGCTGGGGAGCCGACGTCATCATTTCCGCCAACCCCTCAACCCTGGCCCAAAGGCAGGCTATCGAAATGGCGGCCAAAAGAGGCAAGGTTGTCTTTTTTGGCGGAGTTAAAAAAGGCGCCCTTACCGAAATCGACTCCAATATCGTTCATTATAATCAGCTAATGATTATAGGCCATTACGGCTATGATCATATCGACAACTTTAATTCCTTCCAGCTCATTGCCACGAAAAAGTTTGAAGTTGACCAATATATAACTCACGTATTGCCCCTTGAGGAAATCCATAAGGGAGTTGAACTGACCCAAAGGGGAGAAGCCATCAAGGTTATTCTAAAGCCTTAAAAGCAATCGAATGCCTTAAAAGCCGTCAAATTCATTAAACAACGAATATTGAGGAGGAGAATTTATGAGAGACAGCAGTTATGGTTTACCGGATGTAGCAGTGGCAAACGGTGATATTATTGCAACCTATTACATCGAAAGCGCCACGGAAGAGATCATGCGTTATGTAGTCGCCTTAATTGAGGAGCAGACCACCAGCACCTGGACTCCCGTTCCCGGCGAGCATTCCCGGGTCCGGGACAACCACACCGGCAAGGTAATTGCCGTCTACGGACTGCCGGATTACGAATACGTCTTGCCCAAGGATGAGACCAGGAAATACGTGATTCAGCTGGCTTACCCTGCCATCAACTTCGGACCGGAAATCCCCATGATGCTCTCTACCTTAATCGGCAACATTGCTCAGGTTCCCGTGCTGAAGCTTCTGGATATTTCTTTCCCGGAAGAATGGCTTAAAGGCTTTAATGGACCTAAGTTTGGCATTGAAGGCCTGAGGAAACTCATGAACGTAAAGGATCGCCCCTTTGTCAATAACATGATTAAACCAGATTTGGGCTGGACACCTGAGGAAGGGGCTCAAATGGCTTATGAGGTGGCCCTGGGCGGCGTCGATCTGATTAAAGACGACGAGCTGCTGCCGGCCAATCCCCCTTATTGCCCTTTGGCAAAGAGGGTTAAGCTGATTACGGAAAGCGTAAAACGGGCTAACGAGCAAACGGGAGAGAAAACCCTCTACGTGCCCAATATCACTTCCGATGTAGCCCATCTCAAGGAAAATGCTTTGCGGGCCCTTGACGCCGGCGCCGAGGCCTTGATGATCAACTTCTATACTGTTGGTTTTTCCGCCGCCAAGATGATTGCCGATGATCCGGAAATCCAGGTGCCCATTATGGCCCATATCGACTTTTCCGGCGCTATTTTCGGCTCTCCCTATCAGGGCATAAGCTCCCCTCTTCTTGTAGGCAAACTGGCCCGCCTGGCCGGCGCCGACATGCAGATTGTGACCAGCCCTTACGGCAAATTCCCCGTTGTCCGCTACAAATGCCAGCAGCAGGTAATCAATGCCCGGCAGAAGTTCTTCCATATTAAATCCTTGCTGCCTATGCTTTCCGGCGGTATGACCCAAGGCGCCGTGCCGAAAACCATGAAGGAACTGGGTTACGACATTTGCTTGGCTGCCGGCGGCGCTATCCACGGTCATCCTATGGGAGCCACGGCAGGAGGCAAATCCATGCGGCAGGCTATTGACGCTACCATGAAGAATATTGATTTAGAGGAATACGCCAAAGATCATCCGGAACTGGCCGCCGTTGTCAATACCTGGGGCAAATCCGACGCTACTGAATATTTCGATCTGAAAATAAAATAAGGCTTTAATTCCTTACTGTTCATGTCAGCACATTTCAGGGTATCGGAAGCCCAAAGGATACGCAGGGTTCCGATATCCTGATATTTTTAGGAGACGACGATGATTAAAATTATTGCGATAGATATCGATGGAACTTTGCTTGAGTACGGTGAAACGAGTATTCAACCCGCAGTGCTGAATGCTATTCATTATGCGAAAAATAAAGGTACAACCATCATTCTTGCCTCAGGCAGGCACTTTGAATCCGTCGCCCGGCTTCTAAAGGTATTGCAAATTGATGGCTATGCAATTACCATCAACGGCTCTGTTCTCTATGATGTAAAAAACCGGCATATTGTATATACAGAATACCTGGAAGAGGCTATTGTTGATTATTTATTAAGCGAATGCCGGGAGTTAAAGCTGGCCCATGTGCTAATGTCGGAAACAAAGGCTTATACAGACATAAGCTTCAGAGACGACCGGGTGGTGGCTGTTTTAGAAAATGAAGGCACCGTCAATTTCTATTCCGATCATGCCCCTCCTGTTGCTTCAGCAAAAATAAACAAGCTTTCCATCATGTCAAATGATCTCGATTTATTAAGTACAATTAGGGATAACGTTAACCAGCGGTTTCCGGAGGCAACTCATGGAGATTTGGCAATGAAAGATACTCTGGAAATTTACTCGAAGCAAGCCAGCAAGGCGTCGGCTTTAGAATATCTAAGCAGGATATTGGATATAGAAAGCAGTGAAATTGCGGCCATCGGCGATTCGGAAAACGACATAAAAATGATTCAAATGGCGGGCTGCGGCATTGTTATGGCAAATGCCAGCGTTAAAGTCAAGAAGTATGCCGGATATACTACAAAATCTGTAGCAGAAGCCGGCGTTGCCCATGCCATAATGAACATCATTCCTGCTTATGAAAAAAGCAGACTGCCCCTCTCTGGGAAGAGAACAAAAAATGGGGATCCGCTCTATAGCTAGATCCCATTTTTACTGGTTATGTGCCGATTGCTTAACAATACTTCCCATCATCTTTAAATCGCCGCTTTTCCCTCTTGCTGGCAATCCTCACAGGTACCGTAGAATTCTAAACGGTGGCCGTCGATTTGGAAGTTTTTTAGTACCTTTGCCTTATTCTCAACGGTCTTCATCACCGGCATGGGCAGATCCCAAATCCGGCCGCATTGAGTGCAGCGAAAATGATAATGATTTTGAGCCGTGCCGTCAAAACGGCTCTGGCTGCTGCCATAATTTAATTCCAAAATTTCGCCGTTGTCCCGCAGTTGATTAAGATTGCGATAAACCGTGCCCAAGGACAGGCCGGGGATTTCTTTACGAGCTTCCTGGTAAATCCATTCAGCCGTAGGATGGGTATCCACGCTGCGCAGGATCTCCAGGATGGCTGTTTTTTGCTTGGTTAAGCGCTGACTCTTGCTCATGTATACCATCCCTTAAAAATAATAATTATTAATTAGATACTAATCCTAATCCTTTGTGATGTCAAGA
The DNA here is from genome assembly GCA_018436095.1 of Clostridia bacterium. Lineage (GTDB taxonomy): Bacteria > Bacillota > Peptococcia > DRI-13 > UBA5745 > WRMS01. The sequence goes on from JAHDMJ010000005.1 coordinate 46,058, forward strand.
AAAAATAGTTCCCATAAATCGCCGGATTTATGAAAGCTTCGCCGCATCTATGCCCATTTTGGCTAAAGATGTCTTTGCCCGCTGATTAAGTTCCAAGTCAGAACAGCGTTTTACAATGGTTTTTAAGATCTCTTCATAATTATTTAGTGTGGAATTAACCCTGATCCGTACCGGCTTAGACTGATTGTCCTGCAAAATATAGCTGCGGCCAAAGGTAAACAGGCTGGTATCGTCTTTGAGATAACGGCCATCCTGCCACTTGATGGTCAAGGTCTTCCGGAGGGGACCGGCGCCTTTTTCCTGCACCAGCCTGTCGGCATAGACCAAAATCTTGCTGGAGCTGTCTTGCCAGATAATAAAGGCAAAGCCCGCGGCAAACAAAAAAACCAGGGCGGCTATGCCATATTTGCCGCCGTCGGCAATGGCTACCGGAATCAGGGCAGCCAACAAAAAGGTAATGACGCTTAACTGGATTTTGATCCTTCTTAAATAAGTGTATTCAGCCATCGGTCTTTCTTTGCTCATCATTTACCCTTCCATAACCCGCCGGAATATCTCTTCTTCTGTCTCGTCAAGGACATTGACTACCGGAGCCTTTACCAGCTCTAAAAAACGCTCTTTTAACTTATCTTTATCAACATAGGCTGCTTCATAATCATGGGTAGAATAGCGATAGCGGGGATAAAAAGGATTGATGGTGATCAGCTTCAGCTTCACCTGTCTCAATACCGCCACCTTAGCCCCCATATCCTCAAGGCCTTTCAGCCAGCGCTGTAAATCCATGGGCAAGCCGGACACCAGTATCTTGATGGGGTCTTGAAAAACGAAGGTCACTCCTTGCAGCTTCTGGCCGCCTTTTTCCAGCAAGGCTTCAAAAGCGTCGCTGCCGATAATACCCTTTATGGCAACGGCTTCGGTGCCGGGCTGGATCCGTTTCAGCAGTTCTTTCGCCGTATCTTCGTCCAAAAGGGAGGTGCTTTCCAAAATAGCTCCCGCCCCTACTTTTTCCGCAAAATCGGCGCCTGCCGCCGGCTGATAAACAGGCAGCTCATATATGCTGCTGATATTGGCGGTTTCCTGGGCCAAAAGCTCGATATCCGCTTTACGGGAAGCGCCGGTAGCCATAATTATGCCGTCCGCCTCCACCATGGGAGCGATTCTGTTGAGGGCGCCGTCCACCAGGATCAGATCACAGCCCACTTCTTCCAGCATATCATTGGCCCGGCGAATCTCACTGCTTTTGGTAGGACCGGCAAGCAACAACAGACCGGGTTTTCTCACCCGGCCAATCACCACTTTGCCTAAAGCCGTGTCCATATCGGTTCGTTTTAAAATCTCGATGTCGGCGCCGCTTTCTTTGGCGCAGCGTTCGGCAATGGCTACCAGAGTACCGTTTTCCGCATATATCCTGGGTTTAGGCAACCCGGTGACATGATCCGCTAATTCACCGTCATAGCCTATACTGGTGAGGGCCACTCGTAAGCCCTGGGCATAAGCGCCATCCATCACTACTTTCATGGTTGTGGTTTTACCTGTGTTTTTGGCCGTACCGCAAAAGCCTAAAATCTTTGCCATTTCTATCAATAATCTCCTATTAATCTTTTAGAGGTTGCAGAGTACTAGCTTCTTTTTTTCCATTTGGGGACAATGGAAAGCTTCTCATATTCCGACCGCAGCATCCCCAGAAAAAAAACGTTGGCATATTTGCCGTCTACAAAGGCCTGGTTTCGCAAATGGCCTTCGGGCTTGTAGCCAAACTTCAGGGCATTTTGCAAACCGTAAGGCTGGCTTTCTAAAATCCGCATATATGTCTTTTGCAGGCCCAGCCCATAATAGGCCAGATCAAGCAATACGATGAGCAGGTCAAGACCAAAGCCTGCCAGGCGCATATCCTTCTCTCCTATGCCCAGCAAAAGCTCGGCATTGCCGTTGAGCCGGTCAATATTGCGCAGGCAGCAGACACCGATGGGTACCTGATCTCTGGCTCTCAACACCAAAAACGTCAGCTTATCCAACCGGGGATCATATATCCCTCCCTGGGACTGAGCGATTTCTTCTTTAATCGACTCGAGATCAATGCTATCATATGCATCATAAGCCTGGCGAAAATCCTTATCCATATACCATTTTTGCAGAATTTCCGCATCGGCGGCCTCAAGAGTGCGCAGGATTACTTTTTTGCCTTTCAGCATGGGTCACCTCCATAATTCAAGGTATAATAACCGCTTTATGGTTATTATCCGAATTCGATTGCCATATCAGGACTTTGCCGTAGGAATAAGGATCAATCCCGATAAAATTTTTGGTGCAAAAAACGTAGATTTCTCCGGCATAACGATTTCCGGATCCAAAGTGCCGGCATCAGCCACGGCCATTAAATCTTCGGGATTGACGGGATGGAGGGCCACGGCCAGATCGTAAATTCCTTCATCTACCACCTGCTGCATGCGGGCCAGATCCTGCTCCGGATAATAATCAAAATGGCGGCTGTCCATAATCATGTCATGCTGCAAACCCAGCAGCGGGTACAAGGTATTTTCCAAAATGCGGCAGTCCAGGCGCTCAATAACATCCCTCTCATCGACGGCGTCAACTTTATACTGCCATATGCCCTTTCTGGTATAGATCGTGAAGGCATGGCGCTGCGGCGTAGCAAAAGCCGCCACCGGCTCCAAAGGCAGCTTTTCTTTAATGTCTTCAAAATCCACCTTGCCCCGGATCACCCGGTTGTAGGCCTGGATTTTGGCTTGATCCGCCGGACAAACGTAAGCAATGCAGCGGTCAAGGCCCATTTTGAGGGCGCTGTGGTAGCGGTGATGACCGTCTGCAATATAAAGGGGCTCCCGCCCTACCATATCTTTCAGCAACTGACCTTGAGGGCTGTCTTCGTCTATTTTGAAAATACGGTTGCGGATACCGCTAAGCTCCGACTCTCCCTGAAAATCCGAAGTAAATTCATAAAGAGGCTGATTGACGGCGCAAACCTGCTCCAGAACCTGGCCAATAGGCGCTCTCGTCAAAAGCCAAATCGGCTCCGTCACATAGCCCGTCTCTTCCATTAGTTTTATCCTGCCTTTAACTTTTTCATCAAAAGTTTTTTCGTGGCGGATAACCTCTTTCCTCTCATAGGGAGTAACTTGGGGAGCAGCCAGCATACCGAGACGGCGCTGGGCGCCGTAGCATTGTTCGTAAACATAAAAGCCGGGCTTTTCGTCTTCGATAAGCGCGCCTTTTTGACGCAAAGCGGCAAGCCCGGCCACCGGTGAGCCGCCTAAAATCACATGATATAAAGAGTCAGGATTGCTTTGCAGCAGCATTTCCAAAGGAGTGCCCGGTTTAATCACATCGTAAGGGGGACAAGTAACCTTTTCTGCCCATGCGACCGCCGGACGCAAGCCCGCCAAACCGAAAATCTTAGCCAACGCTATCTACCTCCCAATTTATACTGATTGCCGGAGCAAATTCGGCATTAGTACTGCGATCTATCAAGTTATTTTATCATCTTTCCGTCCATAATTAAAGGCCATTCTCTCTTTTATTGTTTAATTTAAACCTGACCTTATTAAAATTAAGGCCCGGCAAAAAAAACATTGCTTTGTGCCCAGGCTTTGATATAATCGAATTAATAAGGGCATCCTTATAGTAAATATTAAGCCGGGAGGTTTTTTTCATGATTACAAAAGATATGGCTATTACCGATATCGTAGCCAATTTTCCTGAGGTTGTTCCCGTATTCAGAGAATATGGCATGGGCTGCATTGGCTGTATGGCCGCCCGTTTTGAAAATTTGGCCCAGGGCGCCGAGGTCCACGGCATCGATGTGGATCAGCTATTAGCTGATTTGAATGCCGCCGCAGAAGAAAAACAAGCCTAAAGCAGGCACTTTTAAGCGAAAATGAAGGCCGGGCACATTTAAGCGATGGCGAAGGCCGGGAGCTGCTGCAAATTGGTTTTAAGAAGCCAAGGAGCGGCAGTTCTTTTTTTGCCCGCAGGGGGAAGGAAGAGGGCAAGGAGGAGGCGTGAACAGAGCGGCAGGTATTAAGGGAATGCGGCTTAGCAGGGCGGGCATTAGGGAAGTATGGCTTAGCAGGCAAGGGAGCGGCTGCAATGCCCCCATGAGAGAGTTCATGGGGCGGCTGTGCAAAATTGCAAGTTTTAACGCAGGGGCACCCCCAACGGGTGTGCAAAATTGCAGGTTTGTCACTGTTTGACTATGCTAACTGAGCAAAATTTCAACTTTGTATCTGCTGTCCCGCTGTTTTTGAGCAAAATTTCAAGTTTAACTGTGTGTCGCCCCATCGGAATAGAGTGCACTTTCTCGCTGCGACACTAAATATAGGCAAAAGGGACTGGCCACAGCCAAAAACTAGTCTTCAAACGCTAACAAACTTGCATTTTTGCTCAGTTAGCCTCTGCTTTTAGCCTAAATTTGGTGTCCGCTGCAACACAACTTCGATTTTTGTGCACCTCGCCCGATTTGCCACCGACTTTTTCGGTGCCCTCCAACAAACCTGCAATTTTGCGCGTTTTCCAAAGGAGCGGCCGAACGGCGGCTCCACGCCAGGCCGGCAAAGTGCTACTGACAGATCTGGCTGCTATTAAGCAGCCGCTCATCCGCAACCGGCACAGTCCGGGACCGGCCAGCGGCGAACTCCCCAGCCGCGGACTCCCCCGTCACGAACCGCTGCAAATCATCGCAAACTGTCGTGAACCATCGCGAATCGTCGTGAACTGTCGTGAACCATCGCGAATCATCGCAAACTGTCGTGAACCATCGCGAACCGTCGTGAACCATCGCAAACCGCTGCAAGCGGCTGCAAGCCGTTGCGAATCGTCGCGAGCCATCGCAAAAAGGCTGCCGCAAAATTGGCGGCAGCCTCGATTAATCGACGAGAAGTGAGCAGCGATTGATTTTCCCCTTGATTGAGCCCTCTTTTCTGCCCCCTGCCCTACATATCCTCCGACATGGACAAGGGCAGCTTCCTGGACAGCTTTACCATATCTTCGGCCAGGCTGGTGACCCGGTCCCGGAAAACAAAAATGCAATCCATCTGGTCGGCCTGATCCTGAACGATATCCTCGGCCAAAGCCCGGCAATTGGGAGCGCCGCAGGCGCCGCAGTCCATCCCCGGCAGCTTGCGGAGAATATCGTTGACCGCTTCCAGCTTCAGCATGGCCACTTCCGGCTTCTCATCCAAAAGCAGAGCCGCCTGGTATTGCAAGCTATGGTTCCATTGGTAGTCCTGCCAGCGCAAGGCCCCTTCTTCCATTTCCATTTCAGGCTTTATCCGCCGGCTGGTTTGGCGGATAATCTCCCGGGCCACATAGCTGTTTTCCACATTGAGCACGCCGCCCACACAACCGCAGGTGCAGGCCCGGCCTTCAATATAATCGATACCCTGCAGCCGGCCCATGGATAAGGACTCCAACACTTCGATTAGCGAACCTAAACCGTCCACAGCCAAAGTGCTGTAATTGCCTTTCAGCATTTTGGCTTCGCCGCCGATGCTGGCCCAGCGCAGGCCTTTGGCGCTAAAGTGGGAACTGACTACGGGAACTTTTAATCCTTTGACGATATTAAACAAAGGCCAAAAGACGTCACCGATGCTAATACTGCCGTCGATGACCCGCTCATCCATGCCGATAGGGTTTCTGGCGGCAGTGACTTCCGCCGTGCAGGGAGCCAGATAAAATATACCCACTTCTTTTGCCGGGTAACCTTCTTTAATCATCTTTTCCCTGGTCAGCTTCGCCATGATTTCTGCCGGTGAAAACACAGGAATCACATTCTCCGCCAATTCCGGAAAACGCACGGCAATCAGACGGCTTACTGCCGGGCAGCCGGCAGAAATCAAAGGCCGGATATCGGGATGATCCTCCACATAGCCGTTGATGATGCTTTCCAGATAATCGGCGCCTTGAGCCACATCTACTACCCGTTTAAAACCCATTTCAATAAGCCCCGATAAAACCAGGGAGCTGTCCGTACCAAGGGGGAATTGGCCATATAATGCGGGAGAAACCAGTGCCACCGGATAACGGTATTCCCGGATCGCTTCCAAGTCCATAGTATTGGCGATTTTGGCATATTTGGGACATACCCGGATACATTCACCGCAATCGATACACCGGGCTTCTGTAATGAAGGCCATCCGCTTTTTTACCCGAATGGCCTGAGTCGGACAGCTTTTGATACAAGCGGTACAGCCGACACAACGTCCTTTTTCCAGTGCAACAGAATGGGACTTCACGACCACTCCTCCTTTTCATCTTCATGGTGAAGACAGGTGCGCGTCAACCTTCGTCTTTAATCAACATAGTAATTACCGTAGGCGAGCCGGCCTTGCTCTCGATGGTAAACTCATCGCAACAGCTCTTCATGTTAGGCAAACCCATGCCGGCGCCAAAGCCCATCTGCTGAATGTGGGGCGGCGCTGTGGAAAAGCCTTTTTCCATGGCTTTATCCAAGTCGGCAATACCCGGACCTCTATCCCGGGCTACGATCTGAATCAGACCGGGCCGGACGCCGCATTCCAGCCATCCCCCCAGGGAATGAATGACGATATTCAGCTCCGCCTCATAAGAGGCCACCGCCACCTGACGGATAGCCTTAGGAGAATAGCCCAGTTTCAGCAAATTGGCCTTGATCTGAGAACTGCCTTCGCCGGCATGGGCAAAATCCTCTTTATTAACTTCAACATTCACAATAGGGGTAAAACTCAGCGATGCTCCCTTAACTTTTTTTGCGCTCATCCATTCTCCCCCTTCTCAGCGGTTAACATTATCCTGAAGCATATAGCCAACACCGCTGCAGGTAACTAAATAAATGGGGGATGCCGGATCCTTTTCAATTTTCTGACGCAGCCGTCCGATGCCCACCCGAAGATAATGAACGTAATCGGCGTATTCGGCGCCCCAGACATGAATCAGCAGTTCCTCATGGCTGATCACCTGGTCGGGCCTTTCCGCCAGATAAACCAAGAGTTTAAACTCCGTAGGCGTCAAAGAGGCCGCTTTGCCTTTGACAATAACCTGCCGCTGGCTCATATCGATGATCAGGCTGCCGATTCTTTTTTTGCCATCCTCCGCCCGGTAGATTTCTCTGCCAATGCGGCGCATTACCGCGCCTACTCTGGCAAAAAACTCATCGGTAGAATAAGGATAGCATAAAAAGTCGTCAACGCCGGCATTGAGGGCAGCCACCACTCCGGCGCTGCCTTCTTCCTTAGCCATCATTACAATGGGAATATTGCTGCTAAGCCTGAGGGTATTGACGAATTCCAAGCCGTCCATGTCCGGCAAGGCTTCTCCAATCACCAATAAGTCGCTGTAATTTTCGTTGATATTGCTGAGGATCTCCCGCCCACCCTGGGCGGTTTCCACATCATAACCTCCGGCTCGCAAATTTGCCCGTAAAAGCCGTAAGGATTCCGGGGCTTGTATCGCCAGTACCGCTTTTAAGCGTCTCATGATCCCCTTGCCTCCTACTATCATACTATTTCCGGATTAATCAGTCAAAAAACTCAAATTCCATAGGACCGATGACAATCGTATCGCCATTTTGAGCGCCTGCCTGACGCAGGGCTTTGTCCACATCCAAGGATCGTAATATTTTCAGCAGACGGCTGACCGCCGCTTCATTGGCAAAGTTAGTCCGCAGGATCTGGCGTTCCACTTCATGGCCTGCCAAAATCCAGTAATCGTTTTCCCTCTTGACGAACAGAGCCGGCCCTTCGGCTCCTTCCAGGCGGGTGATTTTTACTTCGTCCTCGATAGTGATTTCCGGCAGGATAGGCAGTTCTTTCAGACGGTTGCCTGCTGCCCGCATCAATTCCTGGCAGCCTTGGCCGGTGGCGGCAGACAAGGAGAAAATTTCATAGCTATCCCCCAGTTTTTCCTGCAAGCGGATCAGATTCTCCGCCCCTTCCGGTAAATCCATCTTATTGGCGGCAATTATCTGGGGCTTCTGGCTCAAACCGGGGCTGTATATTTCCAGCTCCTTTTGGATTTGTTCAAAGTCCGCCAGGGGATCCCGGCCTTCGGAACCGGCAATATCCAAAACGTGAATCAGCAGCCTTGTTCTTTCCACATGGCGCAAAAACCGGTGACCCAGGCCGGCGCCTTCTCCGGCTCCTTCAATTAAGCCGGGAATATCTACTAAAACGAAGCTTTCTTCTTCATCAAGGCGTACTACGCCTAAATTAGGATCGATAGTCGTAAAATGGTAATCGGCAATTTTGGGCTTGGCGGCAGACACCCTTGAGATGATGGAGGATTTGCCCACATTGGGAAAGCCGATAAGGCCCACATCCGCCAAAAGCTTCAGCTCCAGTACCAGCCAGCCTTCTTCCCCCGGTTCGCCGTTGTCCGCTATCTGAGGGGCCCGGTTAACGGAGGAAACGAAACGGGCATTGCCCTTGCCCCCCCGGCCGCCTTTGGCTACCGTAAGCTTCTGCCGGTGGCAGATCAGATCTCCCACCACGGTGCCGTCTTCCCGTTTCACCACAGTGCCTACGGGTACCTTGACCGTAAGGTCGCCGCCGGCGGCCCCATGCATGTTTTTGCTGCGGCCGGCTTGCCCGGGAGTTCCATGAAAATGTTTTTTAAAACGGAAATCCACCAGGGTGCGCAAACCTTCATCGGCAATGAAAACCACATTGCCGCCCCTGCCGCCGTCGCCGCCGGAAGGTCCTCCCGCCGGAACATATTTTTCCCGGCGAAAAGCGACCATACCGTCGCCGCCTTTACCGGCCTTAACAAAAATTTTTGCGTAATCGTAAAACATAGCTCTCCTTTTAATCCCCTCAGATCAGGAGATTGAAAAAGCCCCGGCAGTGCCGAGGCCTATATAACCCTGTCGAACAAAAAAACCCTTATGCCTGCACTTTTTCTGCGTAAATGCTGACCCGTTTGCGGCTTTTGTCCAGATGTTCAAACTTGACATAGCCGTCGATCAGGGCAAAAAGGGTATCATCCTTGCCCAAACCTACGTTTGTGCCGGGATGGACCTTCGTCCCCCGCTGGCGGATAAGAATATTGCCGGCGGAAACTTTTTCGCCGTCATATTTTTTTACACCCAAACGCTGGGCGGCGCTGTCCCGGCCATTGCGGGAGCTGCCGACGCCCTTTTTGTGGGCAAAAAGCTGTAAATTCATTCTGATCATGGCGTTCACCTCCTATAGGCAAAATCAATGTAGCCTTGATGGTCCCGCCGGATAGCCTCCAGCCCCAGAACCATGGTGGCAAGAATTACTTGGGCATCCCGGGCCTTGTCTGGGGACAATGTCCCTGCCAGACGGCAATAGATCAGACCCTGGGGTAAAATACGGTAACAAACATCTTCAGCCAGCAGCTCCTCAAGTCCAAGCAATGCGGTGGTGGCAACAGCGGATACGCCGGCACAAACCACATCCTGGCCGTAGGCGGCAAATCCGGCATGGCCCCAGACCGAAAAACCTTCGATCTTCCGGGAGCTGCCTTTGATCCTGACCCGGATCATTAGGCTAAAATCTCGTCAACAACCACTTTGGAATAAGGCTGACGATGGCCCCGCAGCTTGCGGAACTTCTTTTTGGCCTTGTACTTGAAAACCAGAACTTTTTCGCCTTTGCCTTGTTCCATGACCTTCAGTACAACCTTGGCGCCTTCCACGTAAGGCTTGCCCACGGTGAGACCGCTTTCCTGGCCCAGAGCCAGAACCTTGGCTACCTCCACGGTTTCACCCACCTCGGCTGCCAGCTTCTCCACGCAAAGCACATCGCCCTTCTGGACTTTAAACTGCTTACCGCCGGTTTCTACAATTGCATACATTTTCATTACACCTCCTGTCCTGGACTCGCCGCCCTGAAAGGCAGCCGCAGCATTTGTATCCCCTATCCTGCCGGTTGGCGGCGGATGAAAGGATGCCTTGGGCGAGCGGTTTGGCAGGCATTGGTATCCTGACGATACGCAGCACCTACGTTAAAATAATATATCATTGTTGACTACAATTGTCAAATTAATTCTTGCCTTAATTTTTCAAGGGAATGCGGCCTTTTCCTGCACATTGGGGGCACAGTGTTTCCAATGTACTGTCCAGGGATTGGCGCACCTTTTTGCGGGTGATTTCCACCAGCCCCAAAGCGGTAATCCCCAAAACATGGGTGGGAACCTTATCCTTGCTTAACTCCGCCGCCAGCAAATCCAATACCTTTTGCTTATGGGGTTCCACTTCCATGTCTATAAAGTCGATAATGATAATGCCGCCGATATTGCGGATTCGCAACTGCCGGGCAATTTCCCGGGCCGCCTCCATGTTGGTTCGCAAAATCGTATCCGTCAAGTCTGTGCTGCCCACATATTTGCCGGTATTGACGTCGATGACCGTCAAGGCCTCGGTGCGGTCGATAATCAGATAGCTGCCGTTTTTCAGCCAGACCTTCCGGTCAAGAGCTATAGCCATCTCCTGCTCAATGGAATATTTATCGAAGAGTTCCTCAATATTGCAAACGAAAACCTTGCGTTTCAATTGGGGCTCCATCATGTCCAGGTATTCCTGCACCTCATTGTATAAGGCCCGGGAATTGACCATCAGCCGGTTGATATCTGAACTGAACACATCCCGCAGTATGCGTTGGCGCAGGCCCAGGTCCTTATAAATCAAGCCTTTAGCGCCGCATTGCTCAAAACGGCTTTTGATCCCCTCCCAGACCAGCAGCAGCTGCTTTTGATCTTGGATCAACTCTTCCCGGGAAATGCCCTCTCCTACGGTACGGACAATAAGGCCCATGTTTTCCGGCCGCAGCTCTTCGGCCAGAGCCTGGAGCCGCTGACGCTCCGCCGGGTTTTGAATGCGCCGGGATACGGCGCCGTGATTAACCGTAGGCATCAGCACCAGATAACGTCCGGGCAAAGTGATTTGAGCCGTGATCCGGGCTCCTTTTGAGCCCACCGGCTCTTTGGTGATTTGCACCATCAGCTCCTGCCCTTCTTTCAGCAGGCTCTGAATAGGGGTTTCGGCCAAAATCTGTTCCTGGCCTGCCATTCCGGCCCAGGCGTCGTCTACGTAAAGAAAGGCATTTTTCTCCAGCCCTATATCGACAAAAGCGGCTTGCATGCCGGGCAAAATATTTTTGACCACGCCTTTATATATATTGCCCACAACCCGGCAGTCAAATTCCCGCTCCACATAAAGTTCCACCAAGCGGCCGTCTTCAATGGCGGCCACCGTAGTCTCATTGGCTTGCCAACGCATCAACAACTCTCTGCGCATCCTAATCCCTTACTCCTTCCATAGGGGCAAATCGTTTACCGCCTTGCTCGATCAACAAAGCCCGGCGGCATACCGCCAAAGGCGTAAGGGCCTCAAAATCCCCGGCGGCGGCAATCATCTCCCATAACTCCTGGGGCCGCAGTTGTCCCTCGGCGCTAAGCCTCAAAACCATTTCTAATTCAACGTTTTTTTCAGGCCCGCCGGCATTGTCCGTCCCATTCCCCGCCGCCGCTCCTGCCGGCTGCGGCTCCAGGACGCTGATCTGCCGGATCAGGCCCCGGACTTCTTTGGCCGGCGTAGGCTTCTTGCCCGGTTTCTCCTTAGGCTTTCGCCACAGCTCCGGCGCCGCCAGCACTTTTTCTATACCTAAGGCTACTTTTTCCTCATCTTCAGGCTTTACCGCAACCTTAATTCTATATATGGCTAAATTAACAATAGCCGATAAGCTTTTGCTGTTTTCCCGGATTTCCTCTGCCGCCACAAAGGCCAAAGCCGGCGGCAGAGCCTTTTCCAGAGCCTGACTGAGGGCTTTTACATTAACCCGGGCAGCCAGCTCCACATCCAGATACTCCCGGCAGCCGGTGGTGCCCACAGCCAGAGCCGAAGCAAAGGACAGCTTAGGGTGGGGGTTGAAGCCCTCGGAAAAGGCTAAAGGAGCTTTGGCCCGGCGCAGGCTGCGCTCCATGGTGCGGGCCAGGTCCAGATGGGAAAGGTAACTGCCCCTATCGGTTTTGCCATAGCAAATTCGGATTTTCACTGGTCCACCGCCTCTCCATGCAGGATATTTTCCCCGATCCGCCGGCTGCCGCCGCCAGTCGTCTCATCGATACCAAAAGCGCAGACGCCGCAACCGCTGCAGCCTTTGTAACGGCAGTCGCCGGTGATGGCTGCTTCCAAGGATTTTTTGTATTCTCTCAGCAAATAGCTTTTGCTGACGCCGTAATCCAGATGATCCCAAGGCAGGGGACTGTCCAGGTCAAAATTCCTGGTAGCCAGAGCCTCCATATCCATGTCCAGCTCCTCAAAAGCCTGCCGCCAGCTATCCCGGCGCAGCTCTTCCGTCCAGCTATCGAAATGACAGCCCTTCTCCACAGCGGCAGCCAATACGGCAGCCAACTCCCGGCCGCCCCGGGCAAAGACGGCCTCCAGCATACTGGTGAAGGCGTCGTGATAATTATAGGAAATACGGCGGTCCTTGATCTTCTCTTTCAGCCGCCGCTGCTTGGCCTTTAGCTCTTCCTGGCCGGCCTGTCCCACCCACTGAAAGGGCGTTTGGGCTTTCGGCACAAAATTGGATACGGCGCAAGTCACCCGAAGGCCTCCCCGGCGGCCTTGCTCCTTCATCACCCTGTTGCCGGCCTGCACTACTTTTTCGCAAAGCTCGGCAATGGCTTCCACATCCTCCATAGTCTCTCCCGGCAAGCCGATCATAAAATACAATTTGATCTGCTGCCAGCCGGCGGAAACCGCTTTTTCCACCGTGGCCAGCAAAGCTTCTTCCGTTACGCCCTTATTAATCACATCCCGCATCCGCTGGCTGCCGGCCTCCGGCGCAAAGGTAAAACCGGTACGGCGGACTTTTTGGATCTCTTCGGCCAAAGACACGGAGAAATGGTTGGCCCGCAAAGAAGGCAGGGATATGCTGATCCTTTCCTTATTAAACTCGGCCGTCAGCTCTTCCACAATTTCCTTGATGCAGGTATGGTCGGAACTGCTGAGGGAGGTCAGAGCAATTTCATTGTGGCCCGTATTGTCTCTAAGGGCCCGGGCCTGGGCCAGTAAAGCCTCCTTGGACCGCTCCCGCACCGGCCGGTAAATCATCCCGGCCTGGCAAAAGCGGCAGCCCCGGGTACAGCCCCGCAGGACCTCCACCATCATCCGGTCATGGACCACCTCAATGTAGGGCACCAAAGGAGTAAGAGAGAATACAGCCTCATCCATTTCCTTTAGCCTGGCCTTTTTGATCACCGGGCCTTTAAGGGAAGGGATATAGACGCCTTCCAGAGCCGACAACTCCTCAAGAAGCAGGGACTTGTCCACGGCTCCCCGGCGTTTTTCCTTATGGCGGCCAATGGTTTCCAACAGTGCCGGCAAAAGCTCCTCGCCTTCCCCCACCACTACCGCATCAAGAAAAGGAGCCAGGGGCTCCACATTGGCCACGCAAGGGCCGCCGGCAATAATCAGAGGGTCTTGGTCCCCCCGGTCTTTGGCCCAATAAGCAATACCGGCCAGCTTCAGCATTTGCAGAACGTTGGTATAGCTCATCTCATGCTGCAAGGTAAAGCCAATGCAATCGAAATCGGCGGCAGGCCGCCCCGACTCCAGGGCATACAGAGGTATACCCTGCTTGATCATAATAGCCTCCATGTCCAGCCAGGGAGAGAAGGTCCGCTCCATCAGCAGGCCGGACCGGCGGTTTACGGCCTCATATAAAATTTGCAGCCCCAGATGGGACATACCCACATCGTAAACGTCGGGAAAAGCAAAAAGAAAACGGCACTGCACCGAATCCCATTCCTTCTTAATCTCATTTAATTCCCCGCCCAGATAACGCTGGGGCTTGACCACTTGCTGCAAATAAGGTTTTACCAATTCGATACAGTCCTTCATGAATACTCCTTAAATCCATTTTTTAATTTTTAATATAATATAGATAATCAGGCTCACCAAAGCCATGAGACCGAAGGAAAACAAATAGCCCAGCTTCCAGGATAGTTCCGGCATATAAATAAAGTTCATGCCATAAATGCCGGTAATGATGGTTAGCGGGGCAAAGAACACGGTAATCACCGTCAATTTATTGACCACCTCATTGGTCTGCATAGCAATTTTGCTTTCGTACATACCCAGCATCTGATTGGAATATTCCTGAAGGCTAACGGAAAAATCATATAATTTATTGATCCTTGTATCAATATTTTTAAAGAACTTATAGCTTTCTTTGGCAATTAAGCCGTTTTCATTCATCAGCAAGCCGTCGCCCACGTAAAGCAAGGGCCGGCACATTTTTTTCAACAGGTAAGCGATCTCCCGCAGACGGTTGATGGAGCCCAAAAAATTCTTGTCCACCTGATGGTTCAGCATGAAGTCTTCCATTTTATTGATCTCGTCTTCTATCCGCTCCATGCTTTCCAGCAGCCGCTGCAAAAAAGCGTCCATGATAAAATAGCATATTCTATTGCAGCTAAGCTCCTCATGGCTGAATTTCGTAATTTTGGCCATGACTTGCTCCCGCCACTTGCTAAGCACACCATCATCGATATCATCAGGCAAAACCAACAGGCAGTAGTTTTTACCCAGATAAATATTAACCTCGGCGGAGACTGTAGACAGGTCGCTGTTGACATAAAAGTAAAGCAAACTGATAAAATCATAGCCGGAATAGGCTTCATGGCGGATATTTTCATCATAATTCAGGCAATCCGCCACGGTCTCCTGGTCAAACCCAAACAGAGGCTGCAACTGAATCATATCTTCGGGGGTAGTGATAAGAAAAATATCTTTTTTTAGACCCGGCTTGAAGCTTTCCGGCAGCTTGTCCTCCACAAAAGCCTGAAGGTCAATGTCCTCCAGCTTTTTTGCAGCAAATTGATAGCTATACATGAATCAGCACCTGTTCTTTTAATTCCGTAAAATACATTTTAACATATTATACAGGTGCAACTCAATGGCCGCCTAAAAAGAATGCTGCTGGATCCAAAGCCCGGCCTTTATAGTACACCTGAACATATAGTCTGCCCACCTCCCGGCCCACTGTATCCTCGCCATCTCCGGCGCTGCGGACATTGGCGGTTTTGCCTAAAAGCTGGCCCTGCTTCACCTGGTCGCCCTGAGCGATCTGCAAGTCTTGGCAATGGCTGTAACGAAAAGTCCAACCCAGGCCGCTGTCCAGCACAAACCAGGACACGCCGCTTTCGGCTTTGCCCAAATCGCTGATCTTGCCATCCATGGCCGCCCGGATGCTGCTGCCAGCCTCGGTCTCAATCCAGATGCCCTGGTCATCGGCCAAGGCTCCGGCAGCAATGGCAATTTCATCGGCCTGTTTTTTTTCGTCCTCTTTTGTCTCCGAGCCTTTGCCTATGCCCTTATCGGCAGCCTCGCCATCGGCGGCGGCCTTCTCTCCGCCCTCCTGGTCACCCTCAGCAGTTTTCGGCCCGCTGGCTCTGCCGGCTTCTTCACCGCTTGCCGCTCCATCCGCCCCTTGTACAGGCGCAGCCGTCCCTTGAGCCTCCGGCCCTTCTGGCTGCAGGCCGGAACTCAGCATCCGGCCGTCCGTAGGCAAAGACACTTGAGCCGCTGCTGGCAGTTCAAAGCTTTCCGGCTTCTCCGTTACATCGCCCCAGGTCATTACCGCATCCATAAAGCTGAAAACCGGCGTCAAGCCATAGTCCTCCACCACATAGCGCTTAATTACCTGTTGGGTGCGGGCGGCCCTTTCCCCCGGCAAAGCAAATACAGTAATAATCATAGCCAAAAGAGCTACACAGGCCGTGGCCTGCCAAAACCAGCGTTTTCCCAGCAAGCCTCTGCCGCCTCTCGTCCGGCGGCCCCCTTCCCCCATCATTTTGTTTAATGTTGAAGCTCTTGGCAGGCCGGCCCTCTTATTTAAACCGCCAAGTTCCTGAAATCCCCATAGGCCCTGGCTTCTCTCTTTTTTTCTCATTATTTCTTCCCCCCTTCTCTCCTGTTTGCCCATAAAATCGCTACTTATATATACTCCCGGGAAACCAATTTATACCCATATATACTCCCGTTTTCTGCCGCTTTATCCTCTTTGTCCGCCAGCCGGGCAGGGCGCGTTTATGAAAAAAGGTGGCGGAGGGCAAGTTTTTGCCGGAACCAGATGTTAGATAAAGCTAACTGCACAAAAAACGAGGTTGTACGCACTAATTCGGAATCATTACGGCTTCAGAAGGTGTTATTTGAGTAATTATGTGCATAGTCTTGGCTATTTCTCATTTTTATAGAGAGATTTGAATAAAGTTTCTGCACAACCTCAAATTTTGAGCAACTGGCCTTTTGAGCAACTGGCCTGGCTTTTGAGCAACTGGCCTTGGCCAGTTTATGCGCCTTGGCCAGTCGCGGCCATCAGGAATTTCTTCTGTTAAACTTGCTTGTAATGCGTTATAATAATGAAATAGTTGATTCCCGGAAAGGTTGGTTTTCAGAAATGCAAGGCATTATGGAAGTTTTTAAACAACAGTTTCTCATCAGTGACGGCGCCATGGGCACCATGCTGCAAACAAAAGGTTTGCCCGCCGGTGAAAGCCCGGAGGTCTGGATGCTTACCCATCCCGAAACAATCCTGGAGATTTCCGAGGCTTACGCCAAAGCCGGCGCCCGAATTATTGAAAGCAATACTTTTGGCGCCAACCGTCTCAAGCTGGCGGAGTTTGGCCACCAGGACAGTGTGGGCAGCATTAATATGACCGCCGTAAAGCTGGCCCGCCAGGCTGCCGGCGACCACGGCTATGTGGCCGGTATTATCGGTCCCAGCGGTCAGTTTCCCGCTCCCATAGGAGCGCTGTCTTTTGATGAGCTGGTAGAAATCTTTGCCCAGCAGGCCCAGGCTTTGTCTTTGGCCGGCGCCGACATCATCTATTTGCAGACATTTTCCGATTTAGGTGAAGCCAGGGCAGCCTATTTGGGCGCCCGCAAGGTCACCAATATTCCTATAGCCGTTTCCCTGACTTACGACGAAAACCAAAGAACCCTTACCGGCACCGATCCCGAGACGGCGGCGGCTGTATTCACCGCCTTGGGCGCCGATATGCTGGGAGCCAATTGCTCCACCGGGCCGGCGGAGATGCTTGAAGTGATAGACCGCTACCGGAAATGCTGCAAGCTGCCGCTTTTGGCGGAAGCCAATGCCGGCATTCCCGTACTGGCCGACGGCCGTTCCCATTTTCCTTTGACGCCGCAAGTCATGGCTTCTTACGTGCCGATGTTTCTGGAATCCGGCGTCCGCTACTTAGGCGGCTGCTGCGGCACCACTCCCCAGCATATTAAGGAAATTGCGGAAGCCGCCAAGGCCTGGGATGGCCAGGTGATTTCCGGCCGCCAGGATCTGCCGGCATCCTTAGCCTCCCGCTCCCGCACCATCTATCTGGGCGGTAATTATCCCCCCCGCCTCATCGGCGAGCGGATTAACCCTACAGCCCGCAAGGTCTTAGCCCAAGCCTTAGTGGCCGGGGATTACAGCCTGCTGGTGCGGGAGGGGGCCGACCAGTTGAAGGTGGGGGCCGATCTGCTGGACGTCAATACCGGCCTGGCCGGCGGCGACGAGGTGACCAATCTCACCCAAGTGGTTTTGGGTTTGCAGCAATCTTTAGATTGCCCCCTGGTCATTGATACCGTAAATCCCCAGGCTCTGGAAAAAGCCCTGATTCATTACCACGGCAAGGCCTTAATCAACTCCGTCAACGGCGAAGCAGCCAGCCTGGATACCGTGCTGCCCCTGGCCAAACAATACGGCGCCGCTGTTCTCGGCCTGACTTTGGACGAAAAAGGCATCCCCGATAAGGCAGAAGACCGTCTGGCTATTGCGGAGCGGATTCTGGACAGGGCTTTAGAGGAAGGCATTGCCAAAGAAAACGTTTTTATCGACTGCCTGGTGCTGGCTGCCGCCACCGATCCCAAGCTGGCGGCAGAAACGCTGAAGGCTATTACTTTGGTCAAAGAAAAACTGGGCCTGGTTACGGCTTTAGGGTTAAGTAATATTTCCCACGGCATGCCAAAACGGCCCTGGCTCAATCATGCCTTCCTGGCCCAGGCCCTGGCCGCCGGCCTTGATGCGGTGATCGCCAATCCCCTGGACGCCGGTATACGCCAAACTCTGGCTGCCGGAGCTTTCTTAACGGGCCGGGACCCTCATGGCAACCGCTATATCGAGCAAACCAAAAAGGAAGACGTCCTGGCCGCTAGTGCAGCACCGGCGCCGGCTGCCGCTCCCTCTTCCCCGGCTAATCCCGCTATCTCCTCCGGGCCCTCCGGTTCCGCCGGCGGGGCTGAAGCCACAGCTTCCGCCGCTGCCTCCAATTCGGCAGCACCGGCTTCAGACTCCGGGCCTCAGCCCAACCAAAAAGCGGAGGAAGAAACCGGCAGCGGCACAAAGAGCCCTTTCTCCCAGCACATGCTGGATTTGCAGCAGGCCATCATCATCAATGACCAGCAGCGGATCAGAGAATTAATCAAGCCGCTGACCGCAGAGAAAAACTTTATCGAGCTGGTGGACCAAAGCATCATCCCCGCACTGGAACAGGCAGGCGACACTTATGCCCGGGGCATTACCTTCTTGCCCCAGTTGCTTTTGACTGCCGACGGCGCCGCTTTCGCCTTCGACTATTTAAAAGCAGCCATGCCTGCTTCCGCTCCCAAGGAGCTGGAAACGGTGGTTCTGGGAGCCGTGGCCGGAGATATACACGACATCGGCAAAAACATCGTTAAAGCTTTGCTTTCCAGCTACGGCTACAACATTATTGATTTAGGCAAAAGCGTACCTGTTCAAGAATTTGTCAGAGCTGCCAAAGAGCACAATGCTCAGATACTGGGGCTTTCTGCCCTGATGACCACCACCATGACGGAGATGGAGCCGGTAATCCGGGCCATCCGGGCCGAAGGGCTGGATACCAAGATTTTGGTGGGCGGCGCCGTATTAACCGAAGAATATGCCGCCAGCATCAAGGCCGACGCCTACGTCAAAGACGGCGCCGAGGCCCACGGCATCATCCGCCGCTTATTGGACTAATATTTATTCCCTGCCGGCTTGGAAAGCGTCGTTTCAGCGACGTATTCCAAGCCGTTTCTTATCTTTACGCTTAAAAAAGGGTGTGGTCTTTAATGGAATACATATCGGCAAGGGAAGCGGCAAAAAAGTGGCGGATATCTCCCCGGCAGGTGCAGCGGCTTTTGGCCGGCAAGCGGATACCCTACGCTAAGAAGCAGGACAGACTATGGCTGATTCCCAACAATGCTCAAAAACCACCGGACCGCCGGCAGGAAAAAGATTTGCCTTCCGCCTCTCTTGCCGCAGATTTGGCTTACATACTTTCTGCCACCACCCTGCCTATGCCCAGCCATAATCCCGATGCCATTTTAAGCAGAATGGCCGAGGAACGGCTGCGCCTGCAATATGAAGCGGAGCTAGCCTATCTGCGGGGCGACTTCCACAAAGTTCTTCTTTGCTTCCAAAAGACTGAAGGAGACGACGGTTCCCGGCTGCGGGCTTGCCCCCTGGCCATAGCAGCGGCAGCCAGTATAGGCGATTACCCATTTTATACGGCAATTGATGCTTACCTGAAAACCTGGCTGCCGGGCAAAAATAAAAACGTTACCGCTATGGCCGAGCTGGCGTCGGCTACCTTGGCGGTCAGCATCATCGCTCCCCGCATGGCCCCTCCTTGGCTTAAGGAAGGGGATTTGGAGGCCCTGCCGCCCCAGGCAAGACTGGACGCCCTTTATCTGCGGGCAAAATATTTCGCCGGCACCGGCCAATATGAAGCCATGCTAGCCGTGACCCAGACCGCCCTGGCCTTCTCTGCCCCGGAGGAAGGCATCACCTTGCCCGATATTTATCTGCGTCTGACCTGTGCCGCCGCTTACCATTATCTGGGTCAGGAAGAGAAAGCCCGCCTTTGGCTGCTGCAAGCCATGGATATGACCCTGCCCCACGGTTTCATCACCCCTTTTGCCGAGCTGGTGACCGCTTTTGGCGGCCTGGTGGAGCAGTGCCTGAAACAGGCCTATCCCCAATATTACGACGCCGTCATCAAGCAATGGAAGCGTGCCTGGAAAAACTGGATTACTTTTCATAATCAATTTACCAAAGAAAATATCACCCTGGTGCTGACCTTGAGGGAATACCATATTGCCTTGCTGGCGGCCCGCCGTATCCCTTATGCCGAAATTGCCAGGCAGCAGTGCATTTCCGTGGGCCGTCTGAAAAACATTATGCAGGTCATTTACGGCAAGCTGCTGATCTCCGGCAGAGACGAACTGGTAAAATACATTTTTTAAAGGCAAAAAAACGTGACCTTTTAATGGTAAAAAGTTACTTTCCGGTCCGAAAAAATCCTCCTATGATAGTAATGCAACGCTATTGCTATCATAGGGGGATTTTGCCTATCCGGCAAAAACTCTCAGCCGCAAAAGGGAGTGATCCAATGAGAAAAAGCAAATCTCTGGCCTTTCTGTTAACTCTGCTATTGGTCCTGCACATACTGCCGGTTAACGTCATTTATGCCGCCGATACAGCACTCAATACGGAGTTGGTAACCAACGGCGGCGCTGAGTCAGGCATCTCTGGCTGGACCGACGATACCGGCCAGGGCCGCTGGTCTTCCAGCGGAGTTTATTCCAATTGGGCTCCTCCCGTCGCCGGCAGCAAATACTTCTTTCTTTACAACCCCAGTATGGATTTCCCCCTGTCGGGCACCATGTCCCAGCAGATTGCCTTATCCGGCAGCGAAGGCAGCGGCCTCTTTGCCAATATTGCCGCCGGCAATGTAGCCTTCCAGCTCAGCGCCTGCATGTATCAGAATCACAGTACCGACAATGAAGCAAAGGTGATTCTGGAGGAGTACAGCGCTGCCGGCACTTTGCTGAAGACCTCGCAAGCCGTCAATACCGCCGCCGGCGGCTCCGCCGTTATGCGCTCCTGTCAAATCAACGCCCAGCTCAACCCCGCCACCAGAAAACTCAAGGTGCTGCTGTCAGCTACGCTGACTATTGGCGGTTATGCCCAGTTTGATCAAGTCTCTTTGAAACTGCTGGATGCTTCTGCCGGCAGTCCGCCGGTTTTGGGCAGCGATTTTCCTACGGCGGGAACAACCGACGCCGGCGTTCCTTATACGGCCAATTTCACCGTCAGCGACCCCGACCCCGGCGATTTGGCCAAACTGGTCTTCAGCGCCGTTTCCAGCAATATCAACCTGGTTCCCGCCGCCAACATTACCATCGGCGGCAGCGGCGCCACCCGGACATTGACCCTCCGTCCCGCCGGCAATTTATCCGGTGAAGCCGATATTACGGTGACTGTCTCCGACGGTACAAAGAGTGCCGAAAAAACTTTGCACCTGGTCGTCAACAAAGTCATTTCTATGGAGACAAACCTGGTGGAAAACGGCGATGGCTCCGGCGACCTGGCCGGTTGGTCGGGGAATACCGTGAATATTCGTGCCATCAGCGGCGGCTTTACCACCGATGATCCCTACGCTTCCATGAGCCAAAACCTGGACGTTTCCAAATTTGCATCGCTGATCAATGGCGGTGAAACAGAGTTCCTGATGGCGGCAGTCTTTTCCAGCAGCCACGGTAAAGTAACCGCTCAATGCTACAGCGACATCGCCTGCACCAATCCCCTAGGCTCCCCTTTCGTGATAAACAATTCTGCGGCTTCCCTTCAGCAGAAGCTGCCGGCCAATACCAAGGGCGTTAAGATCACTTTCAGCCATACGTGGAGAGACTACGTCCATATCGAAGTGCGCAATATCAGCTTTAAAATCGTCAACAATTTCCCCAAGATAGCCCCCATCAGCCCCCAGACCACCAAACTCAGCCAATTAACGGTGCCGGTCTACACTTATTATACGACGGCCGGCGCTACCCTGACGGCTGTCTCCGGCGATCAGGCCATTGTACCCAATGGCAGCATCACCGTAAGCGGCAGCGGCTTTAACCGCAGCATCAGCTTCATTCCCCTCAAAAACGGCAGCACCACCATCAGCCTGACTTTGAATGACGGCAGCAAATCGGCAGCCGCCAGCTTCAGCCTGACCGTCAACGAGCCGGCGAAGATCACCGATGTCGCCCTGCCTGCCGCCGGCTTTTATACAGCAGGAGGCCATCTGGATTTCACCGCCACCTTTGATTATCCCGTTACCGGCGGCACAGCCTCCCGGCTGCCTCTGACCATCGGCGGCTCACCTGTCTTTGCCGCCTACCTGTCAGCCGGAACAAACAGCATCACTTACCGTTACACCCTAAGCAGCAGCGACGCCGGCGCCGTAGCCATGGCCGGGGCCATCGACGATGCCGCCTCTCCCATCAAGGATATGGCAGGCTACAAGGCCAATACCAATATCAATGCCGGTCCGGCCGCTGTGACGGCGGTGCCCGCCCCCCTTCTCAGCAGCACGGCTGCAGGCTCCAGCGCCACTTATGGGGATCAGATTACGTTTTCCGCCGTTCTCAATTGTCCGGAGCCCCTGGCCGGCAGCTTTCAGTTTAAAGTGAACGGCGCTGCTTTAGGCAGCCCTGCCGCCTCCGGCGCCAATACGGCTTCTTATGAAACGGCAGCAAATGAACTGCCGGTTGGAACCCTTTCCATCAGCGCCGAATTCACTCCCAGCGGCTCCAGCTCCGATGTCCACTTTAGCAGCTTGTCCAGCAACGCTTATGCCCTGACTGTCCGGCAAAAAAAAGTCACAATTGAAGGTTTTGCCGCCCAATCCAGACCTTACGACGGCACGAAAGCCGTTGTCCTCAGCGGCGGCGCTTTGAAGGGCGCCATTGCCGGCGATGATATCTCTCCCGTCTGTCCGACAGAGGGCACGGCCGCCGTCAAAGATGCCGGTACCCATGTTGTGGCCTTCACACCCATCCAGTTGGCAGGAGCACAAAAAGACAATTACAGCCTCGCTGCCCAGCCCGCTGTCAGCGTAACTATATCGCCAAAGCCGGTAACGGCTCTGGCCAATGTCGGCAGCAAGGATTATGACGGCAATGATAGCGCCGCAGTAAGCTTAAGCTTTGCCGACGGCGATATTTATCCGGGCGACGGCTTAAGCCTTGCCGCCGCCGGCAGCTTTGACAGCAAAGACGCCGGCGGCGGCAAGCCGGTCACGCTGAGCAACATCGTCAAATCCGGCACTGATGCCGATAATTACGACGTCAGTATACCGGGGGGCCTCACTGCCGCCATCAGGCCCAGGGCTGTGGAAATCACACCGGAGCCGGCTACAAAAACCGCCGGTGATCCGGAGCCGCTTTTGGATTACCGGATTAGCGGCGGCAGACTGGTTAGCGGCGAGACCTTAAACGGCAGCTTATCCAGAGTAGCGGGAGAGGCCGTCGGCGATTATCTCATTACTCAGGGAACGCTGACCAATGCCAATAATCCCAACTACAATATTGCCTTCATTCCGGGAGCTCTCCTGACCATTACTCCCATACCGATAATCGATGCTATAATCTCCCCTGCCGCCGCCGGCTTTGATAAAAATATTTCCTATCAGGCGGATGTGCAGACAACCATCCTTTGGGGCAGCGCCGGTATTATCAGAGATGTCAAGGCCGGTCCAAACTCCATCGGCTCAGCTAATTATAGTGTTGCCGGCAATATTCT
Organism: Clostridia bacterium; assembly: GCA_018436095.1. Lineage (GTDB taxonomy): Bacteria > Bacillota > Peptococcia > DRI-13 > UBA5745 > WRMS01. The sequence continues at coordinate 69,652 of JAHDMJ010000005.1, forward strand.
CACCATTAAGAAAGACTACCTGGCGGCTCAGGCCTTGGGCAGCCTGGCGCTGGTAATTTTCTTTGATCAGGGCGGCCCGGCTATGCTGACCATTAGCATCAGCGATACCACGCCCCCCTCCATCAGCCCTGTATTCCGCAATTATGATTTAAACGCTCCCGCCTCTATTACCACCACCATCACCTGGAGAAATGCCCGCTCGGTGACGGACATGATTTATGGCAGCACTTCCCTGATCACACCTGACGATTATACGGTAGCCGGCGACCTGCTGGCCATCCATAACGATTATCTGGCAGGGCTTAGTCCGGCAGCCGGCGATACTTTGGTTTTTGGTATTACCTTTGACACGGGTAACAGCAGTACCTTAACGGTATCTGTAGTAAACAACTATTTGCCCAGCAGCAATGCCGATTTAAGCCGGCTTTTGGTTAACGGCGCTGAACTCAGGAATTTTAATCCCGCGACTACCATCTATCATGTGCTTCTGCCCTACGGCACAACCAGTGCCGACGTCAGCGCAGACACCGCCGATGCCAAAGCAGGCTGCAGCATTATCCAGGCTCCGGCCTTGCCCGGCAGCGCCACGGTAAGGGTTACTGCCGAGGATGGAACGATAAAGGAATATACGATCAACTTCACGGTAGCGGCACCGGCTGCCGTCTATACTATTACTCTGGACGCCGGCGGCGGCTCCGTCTCTCCGGCAATTCTGCAAACGGGGGAGGATGGCAAGCTGGCCAGCCTGCCTGCCCCTACCAGAAGCGGTTATACCTTCGGCGGCTGGTACAGCAGGGCTAGCGGCGGTTCTGCCGTTACCGCCGATACGGTTTTTAACGCCGATGCCACCATCTATGCCCGCTGGGCTTACAGCGGCGGCAGTTCCGACGACAACGGCTATTCCAGCGGCGGCAACAGCTCCGGCAGCGTCAACGGAATCAACCTGCCCCCGCTGACGATAGTCCCCCCAAGCCGGCCGGGCCAGGGAATAACGGCAATCGCCTCCATTAGTGCAAATGCCCAGCCGGGCGGCCCGGCCCAGGCCTTTATCAGCGGTTCGTTCATCACCACTGTCCTCACCAACATCCGGAACAATATTGGCAGCACGATGCCGGGCAGCGGGGAGAACGGCATCATCCTGGAGCTAAACATCACGCCCCCGCCGGGAACCGCCGCCCTTTCCATAGGTTTTGATCAAAGCAGCCTGCAAAGCCTGATTAACGCCGGCATCGCCGGCCTTGCCATCAGCGGCAGCCCCCTCTCCCTCAGCTTTGACACTGAAGCCTTACGGGAGATTCAGCGGCAAAGCGGCGGTAATATCGGCAGCGGCGGTATCAGCATCAGCATCACTCCGGCAACAGGTCTGCCGCCGGCAGCCCAGACCTTCATCGGCGGCCGGCCGGTCTACGACGTCACCATCGTCTATACCGGCAGCGGCGGCGGCCAAACCCGGCGGCTCACCAGCTTCGGCAACGGCAGCGCCACCCTCTTCATCCCCTATCAGCCGGCAGGCCTCGAAAACGGCAGCGAAAGCTCCGGTGGCGGCACCGGCTTCGGCGGCACCGGTGCGCCCGCTCCGGAGGCGCCAGCTTACTTATTCGGCGTCTATGTAGGCGGCAACGGCCAGGCCACGGCCATTCCCGGTTCCTGCTATGACCCCGGCAGAGGCGGTGTTCTAATTCCCATCAGCCATCTGTCGGCCTACGGCGTAGGCTACAGTTCACCTTCCGCTAAGTTTAAAGACATTACTCAGCATTGGGCCAAAGAATCCATTGATTATACCGTTGGCCGGGGGCTCTTTGGCGGCACCGCAGCCACCGCTTTCTCTCCGGATACGGCGATGAGCCGGGGCATGCTGGCCACCGTTCTGGGCAGATTGTCCGCAGCAGAAATCAGCGGCTATACCGCCAGCAGCTTTACCGATGTAACCGCCGGCAGCAGCTTTCAGCCTTATATTGAATGGGCCTGTACTGAGGGCATTATTCAGGGTATAGGCGATAGCCGCTTTGCCCCGGACAGAGCAGTCAGCCGCCAGGAAATGGCGGCCATCCTCCTCAGCTACAGCCGGGCCGCCGGCTACCGTCTGCCTCTGGTGCAGGAAGCCCTCAGCTTTAGTGATAAAGACAGCATTGGCAGCATCTATAAAGAAGGAGTAAGGGCCCTGCAGCAGGCAGGGATTTTGGCGGGAGCAGAGGCCAATAAATTTAAGCCCCAAGCCGGCATCACCAGAGCTGAAGTTGCCGCCATGCTGCAGCGTTACATCAAGCTGACTATCAATCCCGCCACAGCCCAAGGCTGGGTCCTGAACGATGGCGGCCAATGGCTCTACTATAAAGACGGCAAAGCGCTCACCGGCACCCAGATCATTGAAGGCGTCAAATATTTCTTCTCCGAGGCCGGCCTTTTACAAACCGGCTGGGTTAAGGACGGCGACGACTGGCTCTATTATCGGGGCAATAAGATGATTGCCGGCCAGGAACAGGAAAGTTAAAGACTTTGAGGCAGATAAAAACGGCATAGGAATCCTCCAGGTGAGATATCGTAATCACTCTTCTCCAATAGGCCAAGCGCTTAACCCTTAAGTCTGGGTCTGACTCACTAATTATGCTGCATATAAAAGAGGGGCTCCTGCCTGAACCAACAAAGGTACAGGAGGAACCCCTTTTTTGTTTTTTCCTATTTATTCTCTATGTTGCTTTGCTGCGTATCTACAGCGTTCCTTCTATGCTCGTTCTACAGCAGGAAGAAGGAGACGACCGTACCGCAAAGCAGAGCCACTAATACAGGAATCGTATTACGCCGTGCCAGCTCGCCGGGATCAACACCGCACATGGCAGCCACAGGAATAACGGCCCAAGGAATGATGGTACCGCCGCCGATCCACTGAGCGCCGGACTGGCCGATAGCGGCAAGAACAGGAACGTTCAGATTCACAGCCTGACCAAAGGATAAAGCCATGGAGCCAACCAGCGGCAAACCGGAGAAGCCGGAGCCGTCCAAACCGGTGATACCGCCGATAATCACCATCAAAATAGCTACGGGATATTTGGACAGGGGCACCCTGGCCGCCAGCCACCAGCCCCAATCCATCAACAGGCCCTGCTGGTATTCGCCCTGCAGGATGCTGCTGACGCCGGAACCGCCGATAAAGAAGAAACCGCCGATGATAACAACGGGAGCAAATATCTTCATACCAAAGCCGAAGCCGTCCCGGACGTAGTCAACGATTTTTTCCAGAGCGTCTGCCAAACCGTACTGCAGCAGCACGCCAATAGTCATCAGCACCATAGCGGTACCGGTAATCATAGCGGTAGCGTCGCCGCCTCTGATCTGGTATTTCAGCATCAGGAAGATAGCCACAACAAAGAGGATGGGAGTGAGAATCAACATAAACTTAGCGCCGCCATGGGCCTGTTTATGCTGGGCATTCTCGGCAAGAACCACTTTTCTCTCCGCTTCATACCGGGCGGAGTTGACCTTCAGGTCTTTTCTCAACCGGATGTAGGACAGAGCAACGGCAACAATACCAATAACAGTAAAGATCGGTGCACCGTTAGAAATGATATCCCAGGAGTCGATACCGGCAGGACCGGCGGTGACACCGGGGGCACCCTGGATAACGGGGTCGAAAGCAAAAGCGAAACCATGGCCAAAGATATTCATGGCAATGGCAGCACCGATAGCCGGCAAGCCAGCCCGGATAGCGATAGGCGTCAACAGACCGCCGATCAGAGCCACAGCGGGGGAAGGCCAGATCAGGATGGTGACAACAGCCATAGCAATACCCAGTACAAAGAAGGCTACATCAGGAGTCTTCATGGCATTGGCTAAAGGATCCATCATCATTTTGTCCGTACCCATGTCCGCCATCTGTTTAGACATGGCCACCATCATAGCGATGGTAGCGATAATTCCAAAGAACTCAGAACCTGCAAAAATAAGTGCGTTGTAGTTAACCTGCAGTCCGCCAATGAGCCAATTGACAAAGCTGCTGTCAGGGATTTGGCTTGCCGCAGCAAAGCCCAGAGCAAAAGTAAAAACAATACACGGCATGACCGTGTCTTTGCGGGCGATCATTGCGCCCAGCACCACAAGAACCCCGATGAGGTAAACATAGTGCAAGATAGTTAATTGGATTTCCATTACACCTCTCCCTTCATTTTTTCACACAAAAATAGTTTATAAATGTAACACAAGTTAGATATTTCGACAACTTATGTTTATCTCCTGCTAGTCACTTGCAAAAAGAGAAAAATATTTTTAAAAACATCAGTTTTTGTTGTTTTTTCTCGCTTTCTTTTTGCAAATGGAATGCATATGAACCCGTCCATTTACATTACCATTTTTTCTTCTAGCATTTTGTCCAAAAAACGGTAATTTTATTCTATCAGGCTAACTTCGGAATCCCACGGTATTGCCCCGCCTTCAGGAGGTCAGCGTCATCCACACCATGGATACCCCTGTGTCAAGCTGCGTTTCGCCCGAATAGAATGGGTAAAAACCAAGGCAGGAGGAATATCTATGGATCCATTAAACTGTTGCACTAGCATTATGATGTATAAAACGAAACAAATTTTAAGGTACAACAATATACCGATGCTCACACTTTCTGTCTTCTACCCCAAAGTGTACTTATGCAACTATCCATACGCCCAAAATAATATTAACTCCCAGATTCAGGTTCAAGTTTCCGACTTTTTGCGTTATGCCTCCATTAACTTATACAAACAGGCTGTCGAGACCTATAAGCAATCGCAGGAAAATGGGTTCCCTTTTCTCCGCTATGAAGCCTCATTGCAATATAACATAACCTATAACCAGAATTGTTATCTAAGCCTATACGCCGATCAATACGAGTTCACAGGCGGCGCTCACGGCAACACCGTCAGGATGTCCAATACCTGGGGTATTATGGACGGCCGCAACATTCCACTATCGGACTTTTTCCCCGCCGGTCAGGACTATCGCAGGTTGTTGATCAATCAAATAACCGAACAGGCCAAAGAAAAAGTGCGCCAGAATCCGGGGAGCTTTTTTGAAGATTATCCGGCCCTGATTGCGGAATACTTCAATGAAGAGCATTTTTATTTGAAGTCCTCCGGCCTTGCCATTTACTATCAGCAATACGAAATTGCACCTTATTCCACAGGCATCGTTGTTTTTACCATCCCATACATGGCTCCATCCTATTGAGGGGACTATGAATCAAAACCATAATAAAAGCATCAAAACGAAGAAGTGATTTTTAGAAAACAAAAAACCGCCGGGCCGTTGATGTATAACGGTTTTGGCGGTTTTGCGCCACTTTTGCATCAGTGGCTGTATAGTGCGAGAGATGGGACTTGAACCCACACGAGCGAATGCCCACTAGCACCTCAAGCTAGCGCGTCTGCCGATTCCGCCACCCTCGCATTTCGATATAGATCGAACAAAAACTATAATAGCATGGATGGGGAATTTGGTCAATAACTGATCCGCTATTCTGCGGAGAATCTTCTGATGCTGTGCCCATACTCATTAAGGTAATCGCCTCCCCCTTGATAAAAAGGGCTGTTCATGATCGGCATGTCAATTACCTCCCCCATACCACAAAATCGAAAAAGGCACATCGATGGCCGGTGCTGTACCCAGGCAGACCACATCTACGCTGCCCGGCTGCTGGTTGCGCAGCATCAAGACAGCTTTGCCTATCGCCTTAGCCTGGGCCAAAGTCAGGGTCTCCGGCAGACAAGATACGACCAGATCCTCCGGCACCATGCCCGGCAGTGGTATCGTCTGCGCAGGAAGACCGTTTTGCACTGTCCAGGAGGAGGCCGGCAAGGAGACAAATACCGGCGCAGGCATAGCCGCCTCAGCCGCGGCATAAGCCCCTACCACCGTCTCGCTGGTGCGTCCGGGCCCGGCTATATCTTCAATAGCCTCTCCGTTTTCTTTAATCAACTCATCGATTACATCCAAGTTGCTATTTCCCACTTCAATATCATAGGAATCATTTTGCCCAGGCTTAACCAGGCCATAGTTTTCCGTATATCCGGTAGGCAATATATTGGTTTGTACCGCCCCCCGGAAATTTTCTCTGCCTTCTTGATCATTATCTCCCTCATTACCTTTTTGTTCATTGCTCAAGGCGCTGGAGGGATTAAAAGAATAGCCCGGCTTCCGGCTTTCCCCTTCTGCCCACGACCCTTCTATTGACGCTCCGTATACCGATGCTCTGTCTATTGCTGCTCCGTTTAAACAGATTTCATGTTCAAATTCCAAATCCTCAGCTTCCGCTGGAGCCTGAGCCAAGTTCTTGTTAAACAAGGTTTTTATTTTATTAAATAAATTCACCGCCATATTACTTTCCTTTCTGCACTGAATATTTAAGCTCACTGATCTGCTTACTCTTACTATAACAGAAAGAAAAATGACATTGGTTGACATGTTTTCGGCGGCCTCCGGCGCCTGCCAGGTGACGGCTGGAAGCAGCTAAGCAAATCTTAATCTCACTGCAGGATGGCGGCGCCCAGTTGTCTTTATACGATATGACTGTATCGGTAAGTCGGGTTTGGACGCCCGGGGCTCAAGCATCTGGAAGCTATTGTTGCGCAGCTTATCCCATCTTGGCAAACAAGAGCCATTGAACCATTGATTACACTCTCCAATTCTTCGGGGCTCATTTGCACTCTGGCATTTACCGTCAGTTTTACGTCCTCAGCTTTTGTAAGGCTTCCCTTCATTGTAATCTCATTATTCTTACCCGTCATATTGGCCATTAAATACTGGTGTCCATTCTGAATCAACATCTTTAAATGGCCCACCGAAGCCTCGCTCTTTTCAAATTCTTCGGCAAACAACTGGGCCAGACGGTTTAATAATGCACCCCAGTCCGCCTCCTTGCCCTTAAGCTGGAAGCTGCCGTTATACCAGCCAAGAACGGCTTCCCCTTCCGCATAGACATCATAATCTACATCCGCAAGGTGAGTTCCTGCCTCAGTGCTGCTTAAGACTTCCTCCAGCCAGCGGTCAAGCCCGTCGCCGGTTTTGGAGCTGGCGGCAAATACCTTTGCCAAAGGCCACCGGACGGCTGCTTTCTGCTTCAATATCTCAATTTTATCCGGATCCGGCAAATCGCTTTTGCTGATCAAAATAATATCCGCTTCTTCCAACTGTTTTCTTAAAATATAGGCGGCGCTTTCATGCAGCCCGGCGTTACCTCCCTCCAGGATCGCCGCAAGCCGGTCCGGATCAACCAATACCGTCAAAGGAGCTATAAACAGACTGTCATTGAATTTCTCCTTTAGAGGCTGAAGGATCGTGGCCGATAGGTCCGTGCAGCTTCCCACAGGTTCGGCGATAATCAATTCACAGGCTTCTTTCCCTGCGATTTCCGCAATCGCCTCAGAAAACCCCTTGAAATTGCAGCAAAAGCAACTCCCGTTCACTTCTTCGACAACGCCGTTTGCATACTCCAGAAAAGCTGTGTCAACTAACTCCGCCGCCTGATCGTTGGTAATCAGGCCGGTTTTCCTTCCTTGTGCACTTAATTTGCGAAGGCTCTCCCACAGCAAAGTCGTTTTGCCTGCTCCCAGAAATCCGCCGACGATAATCAGTCTCGCTTTCATTTCCCTTCTCCTCCTTGCGTAATATCAGCATTACAGCTACAGGTTTCTTTTGGCGCATTCATCAATGGCTCCAGGATTTTCGTAAAGAGCAAGCCTCCTGCTTGTCCTCCGATAATCGGACCCAATAGGTAAACAAACATAAAGCCCCCGCTGCGGTCCGGAAATGCCGCCCCACCCCAGCCAAAGAGCCAGGCCGCCAGCCGGGGTCCCAGATCTCTGGCCGGATTCAGCCCGGCCTGGGTTAAAGGGGCAAGCAAGCAAATAATCGATGTCACCGATAAACCAATAAGTATGGGCGCAGAATTATCGTGGGGCCGGCCTAGATTGCAGCCTTCTGTCAGGGAGAAAATCAAGAGGACCAGCAAAAAGGTGCCGAAGGCTTCCGCTGCCATTGCAAGGACCATGGATATTATGGGCGTGCTGCCTAGCGGAACATAAAATTCGCCGAACATCCTTGCGGTTTGCACGGATTCAGGGGAACCGCGCGGGATTGCATTGGCAATCTCGTACTCGGCAATGGGAGTTCTGAAGATTAAATATACTGCCACACCGGCGAAAAACGCGCCTATAAACTGGCCGCTAAGATAGGCCGGCATTTTTTTTGCCGCCATCCTCCGGCTGGTGACCATGGCCAGGGTTACTGCGGGATTTAAATGAGCGCAGGATAAATGCCTTGTAACATAGATAGCCAGGCTAACACCAATCCCCCAAAGGATCCCAATCTGGAACAGGCCCTGGTGGGCGCCGAATAATACGGAAACAGCCACTGATCCGCAACCGAACAGCACTAGCAGAAATGTCCCAATCATCTCCCCTGCAAACTCTTGCTTATATTTCATATTCTGCCTCCCTTATCATTAATTCCGTAAGCAAATAAGCTTCTGTCTCTTTTTCAGCCGCCTTTCCGCAAATTCCAGCCTCATTAAACTTCCTCTTATATTAGACAAAGTCCATTAGCATATGTTCATATTACTATAGGAAATAGGGAGTAACTATAAATATCTTTATATAATTTTGCAATATTATTAGCAGCCTTCTATTCTGCCATATACACAAAGCCCAGCAAGCTGCGGCAGATATGCCGTCTTGCTGGGCTTGTTTTTGTCTGATCGGCGCCCTTTTCGGGCCCCGGTCATTGTTTTATTTGTTTTATAGGGAAGGCAGATCGTCCTCAGGCTTTGTGATCTTGCCCGAGCCGGCAAACCAGTAAACCCAGCCTACGCACAGGCCGCCGCCTACCAGATTGCCCAAAGTGACAGGCACCAGATTGTGCAAGGCTCCCGCCAGACCGGCCGCCAGGGAAAGCCCCGCCCCGCCGGCCTGAGGGGCTAGCATAGCCATGGTAAAAATACCGGCATTGGCTATGCTATGCTCGTAGCCAGGCCCGGCAAAGCCCAGCACCACCCAAAGCAGCACAATAAGCTTTGCCGTCTCTGATTTCATTTTGGTTACGCACCAGATGCCCAGGCAAACCAAGGTATTGCACAATACGCCCCGAAAAAAGGCTTGAAAAAAAGGCAGCGTCATTTTAGTTATTGCCGAGGCCACCAGCAAATCGCCCATAGAGCCCTGCAAAAGTCCCGTTGCCGCTACCACGGCCCCCATAACTGCCGCCCCCAGGATATTGGCCAGGTAGCAGAAGGCCACCAGTTGGGCGCTGGCCGCCGGGGCCGTTTTTTTGCTCAGTACGGACACGGTAAAGACGAAGACATTGCCTGTAAAAAGCTCGGCGCCGGCAAAAATGATCATCGTGAAGGACAGGGTAAAGGTACTGCCCAAGATCAGCTTATAGGCTCCCCGCAAAGCTTCCGAAGCGTAAAAGCTGCCCCCCATAGCATATGCCAGAGCCATACCCAGCGAGCAAAAGCAGCCGGCCATACAGGCATAGACAAAATAACGCCCCTGACTCTGAAAGAAGCTTAGTTTTTTTTCAGCCGATTGGCAAACGGCCGCAAGCCCTGTCTGTTCCATAATCGAAATCTCCCGCCTAGTAGCCGATCTTTATGGCAATGAACAAGAAGACGAAGGCCAGGACGAAGAAGATCAGCATTAAAGGAACGAAGAACTTGTACCACTTGTTCAAAGGTACTTTGCCGTAATTCAGGAAGATCAGCAGCGTCCCATAGCTGAACCAGAACATGTTGGTGATGCCGTCGCCGAACTGGTAAGCCAGCACCGCCGTCTGAGAAGTCAGACCCAGGGAAAGGGCGATAGGCACAATGATGGGACTCAGCAGAGCGCCCTTGGCGCTGCCGGAAGGAATCAGACCGTTAATGAAGCTTACGATAATGATGATGAAGATCGCGGCCACAAAAGGCGACAGCCCTTCCAGAAGCCTGGTGACGTTGTAAATAATGGTTGCGTTGATATTAGCCGTATTCATCACCCAGAAAACGCCCCGGGCTACGCCTACCACTAAAGCGCCGCCGATGGAGCCTTTAGCGCCGGCGATAAAAGCATCGGCAATGACGCCGGCTTTCATGCGGGTGATTACACCGGCGGCCAGGCCAGCCAGGAAAAACACGGCAGATACGTCATCGATAACCCATTTCACACCATTGATACCGTACTTCATGCCGATGACCGTAAGGATCATAGCGACGAGAACCGTCAACAAAACGCAGGTCTGGGGCAGCGTTAGCTTTGTATTTTCCGTGTCAGTGGTTTCCAGCCGCAGATCCTTTACGTCCACGTCATAAACCAGGCTGGTTTCCGGGTTCTTGTGGGTTTTGGCCGCATAAACCAGGATATAAATTACGCTGATTACTGTAATGGTGGCCCAGACCACCACCCGCAGGCCCAAGCCCACAAAAAGATCGCTGCCCTGAGGCAGTATGCCCATTTGCTGCAAGATACCATTGGCAACGCCTACGGTATAAAGGTTGGTAGGACCGGCGATAAAGCCGCCCATGGAGCCTACGGTAACAACGGCTACCGCCGTCAGGCTGTCATAGCCCAAAGCCAAAGTCACCGCTACCACTAAAGGCACGAAAGGAATCAAAACCTCAATCCAGCCCAGGAAGCCGCCAACTGCCGAAAAGACCACAATCAGGATGGTCAGCAGCATGGCTCTGGAGCTGCCGCCGAAACGGTGAACCATCTGGGTAATACCATTATCGATGGCGCCGCTGCGTTTAAAGATTTCCAAAGCGCCGCCTACGGTAAGAATCAGGATGACGATATTGGCGGAGTCTTTAATGCCGTAAGGAATAGCCCGGAAAATATTAAATACATTATTAAAATTAAAAACATTTCGGGGCAGGGCCTGGTAGACGCCGTCTTTTAACGTGCCCGGCGTCACCAAAAAGGTCATCAAGCCGCAAAAAACAACAACGCCGAAAATGAGGACAAAAGGATTTATGGATAAGGGCTTTTTTTCTTTTTTACTATTCATATTCTATAATCTCCTTTACGTTCTCGCCGGATTATTTCTTGGCCAAATCAGCCAGAGTTTTCGTCAGGGCAAGATAGCCGATGGTACCTTCCGCCATCATAGCAATATCAATATTGTCCTCGGTGGTATGGCAGCGCTTGATTTCTGCCGGTGAATAGCCTAAGCACTTAATGCCTTTGGCGGCAAATTGTCCCGTATCGGTGGCAAAGGCCCAGGGCTTGGCTTGTACAGGGCGGCCCACCACCTCTTCTAAAGTCTTGAGAGCCAGCTGAATATATTCCTCATTGGCGTCCACGCTGAAAGGAGGTTCGCCCTGGAAGGCTTGTCCCTCATAACCCGTATAAGTAGTTAGCGGAAAATATAGGGTTTTCAATTCCACGGTGATACCGTCTACGGCGCAGCGGTCTGCCACTGCCTGGATCTTTTTCAGCACGTTTTCTTCCGTATCATCCCCTACCTGCCGGTAATCAAGGTAAAGCACCACCTCATTGGGAATAATGTTGGTACCCTTTTCGGAAGAAGAAATCGACGTGGCGGACATAGTGGATTGGCCGAAAAGACTGTCCTTGGCCATTTCCACCGTGGGCAGCTCCAAGAGGAACTTACCCAAAAAATCAAAGGGGTTTTTGCCTTCATGGGGTATGGAGGCATGGCAGGATTTGCCCTTGATGGTCACCACTACGCAGCAGCGGCCCCGGCTGCCGATAGCAATGTCATTTTCCGTAGCCTCGCCTACGATGCAGTAATCGGTAAGCTTAAAATTTTCCCGCATCTGCATCATAGCGCCGAAGCCGGCAATCTCTTCCGCCACAACACCAGCTACCACAATATCGCCTTTGGGCAGAAGGCCGGCCTTTTTTAACATCACCGGCGTATAGAGCTGAATAGCAAAGGTGCCTTTGGTATCCGAAGCCCCCCGGCCCCAGATCTTGCCCTCGGCTATAGCGCCGCTGAAAGGCGGATATTGCCATTTTTCCGGATCGCCCTCATGGACCACATCCAAATGGCAATTCAGGGTAACGGAGCTGCCGCCGCCGGTGCCATAGACAGTGCCAAAAACACTGCCGTAAGGGTCCACCACTACCTCATCATAGCCCAACTCCCGCATTTTGGCTGCGGTGTATTCTGCCATAGCCTTCTCCTGGGTAGACTGGGAATTAATCTGAATCATTTCCGAGGCGGTTTTGATGATGTCCTGTTCGTACTCTTTTGCCAATTGAATAAGCGTTTCTTTCAAGCTTGCTCCCTCCTTTTTATATACTTTTTAAGGCTTTATCCAACTCAGCCAGGATATCCTCGATATTTTCGAGACCCACTGAGAACCTTATCTGACCCATGGAAATACCGGCTCTGGCCATCTCCTCTTCCGTCAAGGCCCGGTGAGAGGTTTTGGCGGGATAAGAGGTGGTGGTGGTCACTCCGGCCAAGCTGGGCACCAGCTTAATGGTTTCACAGGCTTTCACAAAAGCGGAGGCGCCTTTTTCGCCGCCCATAATGTCGGCGCTGAGCATACCGCCGCAACGGCCTTCCGCAAAGGTCTTCTGAGTCCGTTCATAAAAAGGCGAGGAAGACAAGCCGGGATAATAGACTCTTTCGATTTTGGGGTTCTTTTCCAAAAACTCGGCTACCTTCAAAGCATTGGCGCTATGAAGCTTCATGCGCATCTCCAGGGTCCGCAGGCTTCTGGATAAAAGCCAGGCGTCAAAAGGACTCATGATACTGCCGTATAAAGTATGGAAAGGCCGCATATGTTCAATTTCCTCTGCGCTGGCCATCACGGCGCCGCCCACAATGTCGCTGTGGCCGCCCAGGTATTTGGTGGCGCTGTAAACGACAATATCGGCTCCCATTTCCATAGGCCTTGCCAAAGCAGGGGTGGCAAAGGTATTATCCACCACCAATTTGCAGCCGTGGCTATGAGCAATAGACGCCAGCTTGGGCAGGTCCATCACTTCCATGAGAGGATTGGAGATGGTTTCCGTATAAATCAGCTTCGTATTGGGCTTGATATACTTCTCCACGTCCTCCTTGATCATATCTACGAAATCCACTTCCACCCCAAAACGGGTAATCTCCGTTTTTAAGTAAGTGTAGACGCCGCCATACAATACGGGGTGGGACACGATATGGTCGCCGGCCTTGACATTGGCCAAAATGGTGGTAATAATGGCGGCCATGCCGGAGGAAAAGGCCAAAGCGCCGCCGCAGTTTTCCGCCGCCGCCAAAAGCTGGCAGAGGGCGTCGGTGCCGGGATTGGCCATCCGGGAATAAACGTAGCCCTCGGCCTCGTTCTCATAGACGGCGTCCAGGGAGGGTACATCGTCAAAAGAAAAAACCGAACTTAAATAAATAGGGAGAACTTTGGGGGTGGAAACGCCGGCAGCCATTTTTTTGACGAACTCCGTTTCTCCTGCATGGGTAAGCCGGGTCATCATTCCTTTTTCTTTCATGGGATCTCCTTCTTTTCTAGTTTTTTTTTATAGCTAAATATGGATGTTGAGAAAAAAGTCTCTATCATGATAGGCAGATTAATATTGATCGTCTATAGATTATCATATAAAATAAAGTCTATACAAATATCAATAATCTATCTAAATCCATAGAAAATTTCTATGGCGTCTACAATAGTATGATGCCAGGAGCTTGAGTAAAAGGAGGCTTCCATGAAATTACAACAGATGCGATATCTGATCGAAATCTCCAAAACCCGCTCCATCAGCAAAGCGGCCCAAAATCTTTATATGACGCAGCCCAGCTTAAGCAAGGCCATCAGCAACCTGGAGGAAGAGCTGCATATCGAAGTCTTCGAGCGGGGCAGCCGGGGCATCCAATTTACGCCGGAGGGAGCGGAGCTTCTGGTCTATGCCAAGCAGTTGCTGGAGCAGGTGGAAACCATCAAAAAACGGTTCTCCCAGATAAAAACCGAAGAGGCGGTGCGCTTTTCCGTTTCCACCCAGCATTATGCCTTTGCCGTTTATGCCTTTATCCTGCTTTTAAATAGCAAGGGCGGCAAAAGCTTTGACTTGCACTTGAGAGAGGGCAAAACCTCGGAGATCATCGACGATGTCTTCAGTCAAAAAAGCTCCCTTGGCGTCATCTTCTTGTCCTCTTCCACCGACCGGCTGATGCGGCGGATTCTCAATGAAAAAGGCATCGAATTCCATCCCCTGGCCTCTGCAGCCCCTCATGTTTTCGTCAATAGAAACCACCCTTTAAACGCCTATGAGAAAGTAAGCCTGTCTCAGTTGGAGCCTTATCCCTGCCTAACTTATGAGCAGGGCAGCGATTCTTTCAATTTTGCGGAAGAAGTGGTATCCATCAGCCAGCCCCGGCAGCGGGTCTTTGTCAAGGACCGGGCCTCCCTTATCAACCTGATCCTTCATTCCAACGCCTACAATATCGGCACCGGCTTCCTCCTGTCCGGCATCGTTGACGAAAACATGACCTCCATTCCCATCGCCGACTATTACGACAACATGCACCTTGGCTGGATCATGCTGAAAAACGCCGCCATGACGCCGGAAATTCAACAGTATGTGGGCTTTCTCCATGAAGCCTTGGCTAAATGCTATTTCGGCGAGGGCCAGTATCCCTTATAAACAATTACATAATAAAAAAAGCCTGGGCGTTACCGCACAGGCTCAGGCTTATATAGGCTTTTGGTATAACTGCTATTGAGTTTGCAGATAAATCGACAAGAATGATATCTTATTCATTTTCTTTGATTTTCATCTCCACTATCCGAACCCTCAATTACGTTCGAAATAAGCCGGCTGAAATCAACTGCATTTTGTGCGGTAATTACGGGCCTGCCGGTATCGAATTCAATGGCTTTTCTCGCATCTCCCGCTACTTTGCCCCCGCGTTGGGCCACCGCTTGGTTTTCAGATAGCCCTTGGGCATCATGAACTTTGGCAAGCTCCGTCGTTGTAGCCTCGGCCAGCATATTCAGCACCAATTCAAGGGTGGACATATTATCTCTGAGACTTTCTTTTTTAAGCCCCTTCAGATTTTTGTATTGCCGCGTTGTCATGCCTGACCAGGCTTTTGATATTTCATCAGTCAAAATGGCGTATTCCACACCCTTTTGAATATTTCTGCTATCCCATTCATCCGTCAGCTCTTTACGAACCTGAATGGCTTGCAGGCGCTGGTTAATCCACTCTCGGGAATACCCTTTTCTAAGATATGTTTCAAGTGCGCGGTCAATTGTCAGCTCCGGGTCGATGGTTTCTTCAATTCGCTCACTCCCCACAGACGCAAGCCACATTTTGAACGGTTCAGCTTTAGGGGAAGGGATAGACTGGATGATGCGCAAAAGTTGCTCTGTGCTGGCGACATCGGTATTATAACGTTTACCGTCAGCGGCTTTTAATTTCAGTTGCTTACTATTTGTAAGCAACTGATCTGCGCCTTCTTCAATAAGGCGTTTTTTCATAACTGCCCAATATGTACTTGCACCGCGCTGCGTCGGCTGCTCTGTTAAAACACCAACCACATCAACAATAGAAAAAAGCCACTCCTCATTTTCCTCATCCCATGCCGTGCGTATTCGTTTATCTTCAAATAACTGGATTTCATTCCCACCCATTGATTACACCTCCATCCTGACCAACACAACTGACTTGTTCCTCTATATATAATTATAAGTCAAGCTCTCCCCATTCTCAATAAAAGCATTTCTTGATAATAAATATAGATACGTATACAATTACGACAATTTATTTAAATCAGCAAACTGAACGGAGGATTGCTTATGGACTTGTTCGATTCCATCAACAGGAGAAAGTCATGCAGAAACTACACGGGACAGCCTTTTGGCAAGGAGCAGCTTGAAGAAATTCGTGAGGCGATCAACGGATTTGAACTCCTTTACCCTGATGTGCCGCTGGAATACCGGCTTGCCGCCAAAACCAAGGGCATATTCAAAGTGCAGGCTCCTCATTATCTGATTGTCAGCGGGCAAGGTAAAGCACAGGAAGCAGAAAATGCAGGATTTCTTTTTCAACAGCTCATCTTATGGTTTGACGCCCATGACATCGGCAGCGTTTGGCTCGGCAAGACAAAGGATATTGAGGCCACCAATGATAATGACATCATCGTCATTGCCTTCGGTCAAACCAGCGAGTCTGTGCACCGCAGTGAAAACGAATTCAAGCGCAAGGCCATCAACGAAATAACCAATGCTCCGGAAAATCCCTGTATTCAAGCCGTACATTTGGCGCCTTCCGGCATGAACCTCCAGCCCTGGTACTTAGAAGAATCCGGTGATAAGGTTTTGCTTTATAAGCAGAGTCTTAAGCCGCCCCTTTCCTTGGTTTATAAAAAAACAGAGGTGGATATGGGTATTGCGCTTTGCCATTATGCTCTGGCCTGCAAGCGTTTTGACAAATCCTTTATATTTAATCGCAAAGACGAAGAAGCTGGCAAAAAAGGGTACCGCCTCTTTGGCGAGTTAGGTTGAATGGCACTGCCGGGGCGGCTGCGCACAACCGAAAATTTTGCTCCCTTTTCTCACGCCGTGATATAATAGCCCCATCAAATCAAAGGAGAGATTTCTATGATTATAACAACAACCCCTTCCATTGAAGGCAAAGCCATCAAAGCGTACAAAGGCATCGTTGTGGGAGAAGTCATCAGCGGTGTTGATTTCGTCAAGGATTTTGCCGCAGGGCTTACCAATTTCTTTGGGGGACGTTCCGCAAGCTATGAGGGCGAATTGATAGAAGCCCGTGATAACGCCTTGCAGGAGATGCAGCAAAGGGCTGAGAAAATGGGCGCCAACGCCGTTGTGGGCGTTGATATCGATTATGAAGTCCTCGGCACAGGGAACAATATGCTGATGGTCACCGTTTCCGGCACGGCTGTAGTCGTCGAATAAAAAAAGCGGCAACAATCACCCTAATGGCTTTTGCTGCCGCTGTCTTTTCTTCAATCAACGTTAAACCTTTTAATCTTCTTCCCCGCTACGACAACCGGCCTTTAAAATCCTCATAGCAAAACTGCCGCAGGATGCGGTGGCCGCCGCCCGCTTCTTGCAAAACGATGGCCGGCAGGGCCATGCCGTTGAAGGTGTTGTTCTTGACCATGGTGTAATGGGCCATGTCGCAGAATACCAGCCTGTCCCCTTCCTGCAAAGGCTGGTCAAAGGAGTAATCGCCAATGATATCTCCCGCCAGGCAAGTAGGCCCGCTCAGGCGGTAGGTATAAGCCTTTTCCCCCGGCAAAGCGGCGCCGATGATTTCCGGCCGGTAGGGCATCTCCAACACATCCGGCATATGGCAGGCGGCGGAGCCATCCAAAATAGCATTGGTGATACCGCTGTTGTCCACCAGCTCCAGCACGGTGCTTACAAAGAAGCCGGCGTCCAATACCACGGCCTCCCCCGGTTCCAAGTAAATATCAAGGCCGTATTTATCCTGCAAGCCCTGAATACAACGGATCAGGGCTTCTCTGTCGTATCCCGCCCGGGTGATATGGTGGCCGCCCCCCAGGTTCAGCCATTTCATGCCTTTAAGCCAGGGGCCGAATTTTTCTTCCACTGCCGCCACCGTAGCAATCAGGGGCTCCGCCCCTTGCTCGCACAAGGTATGAAAATGCAAACCGCTGACGCCTTCCAGGTGTTGGGGCTGAAAAGCCTGCCGGGTAATGCCCAGCCGGGAGCCGGGGGAACAGGGATCGTAAATGGCATGACTGCCGGTGGAAAACTCCGGATTGATGCGGAGGCCGCATTCCTTGCCGGCTGCCAGGGCCTTGTCTTTAAATTTTAGCCATTGCCGGAAGGAGTTGAAGACAATGTGATCGCAGACCCTGAGAATCTCCTCAAATTCCCCCTCCAGATAAGCCGGCGAAAAAATGTGGTTTTCTTTGCCCATCTCTTCAAAGGCCAGCTTGGCCTCATAAAGGCCGCTGGCAGTGGCGCCATGAAGGTAGCGGCCAATTAAGGGATAGAGGGCGAACATGGAGAAGGCTTTTTGGGCCAGCAAAATTTTCGCTCCTGTCCGCCGGCTGATATCCTGCAGAATCTCCAGATTGCGAATCAGCAGAGCCTCATCCACCACATAGCAAGGGCTAGGCAGCTTGCCCACCTGGTCTGTCAGCTTCAGCCCCCGCAGCCCCTCCGTTAGCTTCCGCTGCCCCATTAATCCACCAGCTCAGGGGCAAAGCTTTCCTGCCAGGGCAGACCCCATTTATTGAGAGCCTCCATGAAGGGATCGGGATCAAATTCCTCTACATTATAGACGCCGGGCTTCTGCCACAGGCCCTGCATCACCAGCATGGCGCCGATCATAGCCGGTACGCCGGTGGTGTAGGAAATGGCCTGGGAGCCCACTTCCTTGTAGCACTCCTCATGGTCGCAAATGTTATATAGGTAATAGGTTTTCGGCTTGCCGTCTTTCACACCCTGGAAAATACAACCGATATTGGTTTTACCCTTCGTTCTGGGACCTAAGCTGGCGGGATCTGGCAGCACGGCCTTGAGAAATTGCAGAGGAATGATCTGCTTGCCTTCAAATTCAATAGGCTCAATAGAAGTCATACCCACATTCTCCAGGCATTTCAGATGGGTGAGATAGCTTTGGCCGAAGGTCATGAAAAAGCGGATGCGTTTGAGACCGGGCACATTTTGCACCAGGGACTCCAGCTCTTCATGGTAAAGCAGGTACATGTCCTTTTGGCCTACGGCTTCAAAGTCGTATTCCCGCTTGATCTCCATGGGCTGCGTCTCCACCCAGCGGCCTTCTTCCCAATAGCGGCCTTTAGAGGTAACCTCCCGGATATTGATCTCCGGGTTGAAGTTGGTGGCAAAGGGATAGCCGTGGTCGCCGCCGTTGCAGTCCAGAATATCGATGTAATGAATTTCATCAAAATGATGCTTCAGAGCGTAAGCCGTAAAAACGCCGGTAACTCCGGGATCGAAGCCGCTGCCCAAGAGGGCGGTAATACCGGCCTTTTCAAAACGCTCCCGGTAGGCCCATTGCCATTTGTACTCAAACTTCGCCGTATCCGGCGGCTCATAGTTAGCCGTATCCACATAGTGGACGCCGGTGGCCAGGCAAGCCTCCATAATGGTCAGATCTTGGTAAGGCAGGGCCAGATTGAGAACCACATCAGGTTTAAAAGCCTCAATAAGAGCCACCATCTCCTCCACATTATCGGCATCCACTTGAGCCGTGGTGACCTTGGTTTTGCCGCCCTCAAGCTGAGCCTTCAAAGCGTCACATTTGCTCTTCGTCCTGCTGGCAATGCAAATCTCCTCAAAAACCTCGCTGTTTTGGCAGCATTTGTGGATAGCTACACCGGCTACGCCGCCGCAGCCCACGATCAACGCTTTTCCCATGACAAAACCCCTTTCTTAAAATATATTGTAATGCGAGGAAAATGCCTCAGCCAAAGGCTGGGTCGGGGGCACTGAAAAAGCTGCCTCAGTCTCAGCCGGGTGTACAAAATTTGAAGTATTATGTGGTTCGCTTTGTTGAAATAGGTATTTCAATCCTACTTAGACACTAAATGCAGGAAAAGGACGGTGCTCAGGGCGGCAAAACTTGAAATTCCGAGCAGTTAGCTGAGGCAAATACACATAATACCTGGTTTTTTGTACACACGGCTGGATAGGAAGCGACTTTTTCAGTGCCCTCGGCTGGGTCAGCCTTTTTGTGCTTTCTTCCTCAGCTTATCGCTAACAGCAACTCCCGCAGCAGCTTGCAAGCCGCTGCCGTGGAAACGCCGCTTTGATCATAAACCGGCGACAGCTCCACCAGATCGGCGCCAATCACCGTTAAATCCTTTAACTTGAATATAGCCTGCAAAAGCTCCATAAAGGACAGGCCGCCCGGTTCCGGCGTTCCTGTTCCGGGAAAAACGGCAGGGTCCAGCACATCCAGATCTAACGTGAAATAAACCGGCCGGCCCTTCAAGGCGGCGATGGTTTCCTCCAGGCCCTGCAAATCGAATTTATGCATGGCCACCCGGCCCGCCGCCGCCCAGCGGAACTCCTCCCGCTCCCCGGAGCGGATGCCGAACTGATGAATGCGGCCGTCGCCCAGGATGTCCCAAACCCGGCGGATTACCGTGGCATGGGAAAGGGTGGCTCCCAGGTACTCCTGGCGCAGATCGGCATGGGCGTCAAAGTGAATCACCGCCAGCTCCGGATAGGCTTTGGCCGCCGCCCGGACAGCGCCTAAGGTCACCAGATGCTCCCCGCCCAGCATCACCGGCCGTTTGCCCTCTGCCAGTACTTGGGCGGTATAGGCCTCGATGGCTTCCAGAGCCAGGTCAACCCGGCCGATGCTAAGCTCCAGGTCACCGCCGTCAAAAACGGCAATATCCTCCAGGTCCTTGTCCTGATAGGGACTATAGGATTCCAGGCCATATGATTCCGCCCGGATGGCCCGGCTGCCGAAGCGGGTCCCCGGCCGGTAGGAGGTGGTGGAATCAAAAGGGGCTCCGAAGATTACCGTATCTGCCTCATGATAAGGCTTATCACAGCTTAGAAATGTCTCCACATTTTGCTTGATGCCGCTCTTTTGCATTATTACCTCTCTCTGATTGGTCATCATGCTCACTCCACATCCCGCAGCAAGTCTTCCACATAAGTGGGCAGAGCAAAGGCGCCGGCATGAAGCCGGGTATTGTAGTATTTCGTTTTGATGCCTAAAGCATTCCAGCGGGCAGCTTTAATATCGTGAATGGGATGGAGCTTTTTTGAGGCAAAGCCAAAAAGCCAATGCCCCGACGGATAAGTGGGAATATGGGCCTGATAAACCTTGCTGATGGGGAAAGATTCCACAATCCGCTGGTGGGAGCGCTGCATAGCAATAGCGTCATTGGCATAAAAAGGGCTCTCATGCTGATTGACCATGATGCCGTTGTCGGTAAGAGCCTTATAGCAATTACCGTAAAACTCTTTCGTAAACAGGCCCTCGCCGGGACCGAAGGGATCGGTGGAATCCACAATAATCAGATCGTACTTGTTCTCATAGCGGCGGATGTATTTTAAGCCGTCCTCAAAATAAAACTGGATTCTCTCATCATTGAAGCGGCAAGCCGTCTGAGGCAGATGCAATTTGCAAACCTCCACCACCAGCTCGTCGATTTCCACCAGATCGATGCTTTCTATGCCTTCGTAATAAGACAGCTCCCGGATAACGCCGCCGTCGCCGGCGCCGATGACCAGCACATTTTTGATCTCCGGGCAAACGGCCATGGGCACATGAACCATCATCTCGTGGTAGATGAATTCATCTTTCTCCGTCAGCATCATGAAGCCGTCCAAAGTCAGAAAACGGCCGAATTCTTTGGATTCAAAGACGTCGATGCGCTGAAATTCGCTTTGACCGCTATAGATCTGGCGGTCTACCTTAATGGAAAACTCCACATAGGGAGTATGGCGTTCCGTATACCATAACTGCATACCTTCTTCGGCCTCCTTTACGCTCCTGCCGGCCTTCTTAACTGCCGCCAACACAAACATTGATGTAATTAATGTCCATATCCTCCGGCCCCGTAAGGGAACAGCCTTTTTCTTTGGCATAGCGGATATAGGTCAATATATCACCGGTGATTCTCTCTCCCGGGGCCAAAATGGGAATCCCCGGCGGATAGCACATGACAAACTCACTGCAGATTTGGCCGCCGCTTTCTTCTATAGGCAAGGCCCGTTTTTCCGCATAAAAAGCTTCCTGGGGGGAAATGATCACCTGAGGCGTCAGATATTCCGTATTGAACATCCCGGTTTTATCCCGCTTTTTGCGGCGGCGAATCTCTGCTAAAGCGCTGACCAGCCGTTCCAGGTCCTGCCGCCGGTCCCCCACGGAAAGATAGGCCAGGAAATTGCCGATATCGCCAAACTCTACCTGGATATCGTATTCATCCCGCAAAATATCGTAAACCTCAATGCCGGCCAGGCCCACATCCAGGGTATATACCGACAGCTTAGTGATATCGTAATCATAGACCGCAGCGCCGTCGATAATCTCCCGGGAAAAAGCATAATAATCCCCTATTTTGTTGATTTCCTCCCGGGTATAATTGGCCATCTGGCAAACCTTCTCAAAAATAGCCTCACCATTTAAAGCCATATTTTTGCGGGAAAGATCCAGGCTGGAAAGCAAAAGATAAGAACCGCTGGTGGTCTGGGTCAGATTGATAATCTGCCGGGTATAGCCGGCGCTTAATCCTCCTCCGATCAGGAGAAAGGAGCTTTGAGTCAGGGAACCGCCGGATTTGTGCATGCTTACGGCGGCCATATCGGCGCCGGCAGCCATGCCGGAAACAGGCAAGCCCTTGCCGAAATAAAAATGGGTGCCGTGGGCCTCGTCCACTAAAGCCAGCATCCCGTGGCGGTGAGCCAAATCCACAATGGCCTTCAAATCCGAGCAGATACCGTAATAAGTAGGATTGTTGATCAGCACCGCCTTGGCGTCGGGGTGCTGCCGGATAGCCCGTTCCGCCTCCGCCGGGGCAATGCCTAAAGCAATGCCCAGCTTGGGGTTGACCTGGGGATTCATGTAAACGGGAATAGCGCCGCAAAGGATCATGGCATTGATAACGCTGCGGTGGACATTGCGGGGCAAAATGATCTTATCCCCTTTTTTGCAGGCGGTAAGAATCATGCTTTGGACGGCGGAGGTGGTGCCATTAACCATAAAAAAAGCATGTCTGGCCCCAAAGGCGTCGGCAGCCAAGGCTTCCGCTTCCTTGATGACGGAAACGGGATGGCAGAGGTTGTCCAAAGGCTTCATGGAATTGACATCCAAGGAAAGGCAGCTTTCCCCAAGGAAATCCGTTAGTTCCCTGTTGCCCTTGCCTCTTTTGTGGCCCGGCACATCAAAAGGTACGATCCTCATCTGCTTAAAACGAAGTAAGGCTTCGTAAATTGGGGCTCTTTCCTGGTTCATGGATCCCTCCTTAAAATACATTGGTGCCGCTAAAAATCTCAATCATCTCCCGCCGCAGTGACTCGGTGATCTCCAGGCGGGTTTTCGGCGGCAGCTCATAAACGTCCTGATTAAACAGATAGTTTTGCAAATCAATCTCTTTGATCAGCATCTTTGTGTGAAAAAGGTTGTTCTGATAGACATTGACGTCGATGGCGTCATATTTCTTCAAGGTCTCATCCTCGATATAATCCTGGATGGATTTGATATCATGATCCATATAAAGCTTTTGGCCCTCTACGGTTCTGGTAAAGCCCCGCACCCGGTAATCCATGGTGATGATATCGGAATCGAAGCTGCCGATCAGATAATCCAAGGTGCTGAGGGGAGTGATTTCGCCGCAGGTAGCTACGTCGATGTCTACCCGGAACGTAGCAATGGAGTTGTCGGGATGGTACTCAGGATAAGTATGGACGGTGGCGTGGCTTTTATCCAGGTGAGCCACAATGGTATCGCCGGCGGCCCGGGGCAGCATGGACTTCTCAGCGATCAAAAAGGTGGCGCTGGCTCCCTGGGGATCGTAATCCTGCTTGGATATGCTAAGCACCGTAGCACCGATCATCTCGGTAAGATGTTCCATGATTTTGGTAAGACGCTCGGAATTATACTGCTCATCAATATATTTGATGTAATCCCGCTGCTCCCTCTCGCTTTTCGCATAACAGACATCGTAGATATTAAAACTCAGGGCTTTGGTCAGATTGTTAAAGCCATAAATTTTCAATTTATTTTCCACACCCCATCTTCCTTTCCCCGTAAATTATGTAAACGAAAAACCCAAGCGGACGCCGGGTAGCTACTTTCTGCGAATCGCTTGAGTTGACACTACTTTTCGAGTTATTTTACTTTATCTAAAAAAGAAATGCAATGATATATTTCAGATTTTTTACAGTGGTTCGCCGATCTGTCTTTTCCCGACAAAAAGCCGCTAAAAAAGCTGCGAAAAAAACTGCAAAAAAAGGAGTCTGGCGGTAGTTGGCCGCCAAGCTCCTCTCCTGCATTTGCGTATAAGTTAAGATAAAATTTAACTTGCCTAGGCCAGTATCATAACACCCAGGAAGGACCAGATAACGATAAAGGCCAGGACGGTACCGGCAGAAATCCAGTTGGCTTCAAGGACTGCTCTTGTATTGGTGCAGCGGGCAATACCCAACTGGCCGGCCATATTGGAAGTGGGGTAAATGGAACCGGTGAGACGGGTAGCGGCAATAATAGAAATGGCAAACATGCTCATGGGCAAACCGGCAGCTCTGGCGGTTTCGACGAACATTTCGGCAATGATCTTGATTTCCGCTACGGCTGCCGCCTCGATACCGAAGCCGCCCACTACGGCAGCAATCAGCATGACGGCTGTGGGGCTGTCGCCGGAAATGCCGCCCAGGAGGCCGGACAGAGCTTCAAAGCCGCCGCCTAAGGTAACGAGATTGAGCAGCACGTCAATAGTAACAAAGATAACGAACATATTGGCCTGAGAAGCAATACCTTTGACCAGAGAATCGATAACGTGATCGATATTCATCCGGCTGACGATACCTACTACGGCAGACAGCAGAATCATAACGATAAGGGCGTAGTTGGTACCCTGCTTGGTCATGACGCCGTAAACCACCAGCAGGATAAAGCTGACCAAAAAGGCAATGGTGGCCTGTTTGGCTTTTGGCTCAATAACGATGGAACCCAGGTCCTTCATATCATCGGTGATCTCGTAAGCTTCCTTGCCTTCAGTAAGCCTCTGGGTCCGCTTAACGGCAAACCAGGAGCCGCCCAGCCAGAAAAGAGCAAAGGGCAAAGCTGCGCCCAGCATCAACTGGCCGTAGGACAACCCGGTAACCTCCATGGTAATCAGGGTGACGCCGGTCAGAGGCCCCAGAATCAGACCCACCTCACCGGATACTTTAAACAAGGTGCAGACAACGCTGGGCGTAATGCCGAGAGAAGCCATAACCGGAATAATAATAGGGGCAATAACGGCATTGCCGCCGCCTAAGGTGCCCAAAAGACCGCAAATAAAAATCGAGCTGATGATCAGGGCAATCTTTGCTTTCGTCTGGGTATTAACACCAATCCGCTTGACGATCCAGTACACCAGCGTATGGGTAATCTTGGCTTCCGTCATCAGGACGCCCAAGCCGGCGCCGGTCATAATGATAGCGCCGATGAGGGCAGTGCTGGAGCCCAAACTGCCGGCAAACTGGGAAGCCAAAGCCTTAAGGTTTTGGCCCATCATCAGGGCGCCGACGGCAATACCGATAACGATACCGGCAGTATTGCTTTTGCCCCGGAACACGATAACAATAAAAATAACTAACGGAATTAAAGCAAGCAAAGAAGGGGCTTGTATTAGAGACCAACTCCCTAGTTCCATAATTTCTCCTCCTTAAATAATCTTAGCATATTTCTTAAATCAATCTGGATAATGCTCTTAAAACTCATCTGCGTTTTCTTAAGACCTGACCGCTGCGGGCTGCCGTCTGAAGGCCGTCCCGCAGAGCAAACTGGCCGCCTACAATGACGTGCTCAATACCTGCCGGTTTGACCAGGGAATCGGTGAATTGAGAGCGGTCCTCAATCTTGTCGGCATCAAAAACCGTGATATCCGCTATATTTCCTTCCTTGATGGTCCCTCGGTCTTCAAGACCCAAAATAGCCGCCGGCAGGCTGGTGATCTTATAAATTGCGTCTTCTAAAGGCATAATCTGCTTTTCCCGGTTCATTTGCAAAAAGCGGGGAAAGGTTCCGAAGTTTCTGGGGTGGGGATTGGTCGTGGTAATGCTGCGGTCAAAGGAGAAGGAATAGCCGTCGCTGGCAATGGCAATATTCATGTCGCGGAATATGGTGATCACGTCTTCTTCATTAAGAGAGAAATAAATAGCCGCCGCACCTCCTTCACAGCGAACCAAAACCTCAGCTACAGCTTCTTCCGCAGGAAGACCCAGCATCTCTGCAATTTCCTCTACGGTCTTGCCTTCGATCTCTTTCATATGGCCATGGGAAGAAGCTACCAGCACCGTTTGAGGGCCGCCCCGGTCGTCCATTTCCCTGGAAATATCCTCCAACAGCTTCTTGTCTTTGGAAGCCAGGCGCTCCACCATTTTGGCAAAACCGCCGTCGTGAGCCCATTTGGGTACTAAGGCGCTGAGGCCCGTGGAGGTGGCATTGTAGGGATACTGGTCACAGGTTACATTTATACCTTGCTCTCTGGCCTGATTAATTTTTGTCAGAAGCTCTTCTGCCCGGTACCACTGGGGTTTGCCCATAAGCTTAAGATGGGAAATCTGCAGATGAACACCGGAAAGTCTGGCAATTTCCAACATTTCGTCTACCGCTTCAAAGACCTTGGGGCCTTCGTTGCGCATATGAACGGCCAAAAGGGCGTCATGCTTGGCTAAAACCTTTGCCAATTCCACCAATTCTTCCTGTTTGCTGAAAGCGCTGGGCGGATAAATCAGGCCCAGAGACATACCGAAGGCTCCCCGGGAAAGTTCCTGGTCCAAAAGGGCCTTCAGCTCTTCCAGTTCTTCGGGGGAGGGTTCTTTATCCCCAAAACCCATGACACAGCCTCTGAGGGTGCCATGGCCAATCAGCACACCCATGTTAAGAGCGCTACCTTTTTTAGCCACCCTATCGGCATAATCGTCGATGGAATCCATATCTAGTTCCATCCCTGCCGGTAGTTCCAGCATACGTTCGAAATAATAGTTGATTTCCTGCCGCCGCTCCTTATTGTTTGGCACAACGGAGCAGCCGCAGTTGCCGGTGATTTCTGTAGTCACACCCTGATAAAGCTTGCTTTCGGCATTAAAAGGCGGCGGCACCAGAGGGGACACATCGGAATGAGTATGAATATCAATGAATCCTGGCGCAACAACTTTACCGTCGACGTCAACCACCTCTTTTGCCTGGCCCTCAAATTTGTCAAAAATGGCGGCGATTTTGCCATCGGCAATACAAACGTCTGCCTGACGGGGCGGCTTACGGGTACCCTCGATAAGCATACCGCCTTTTAAAACCAAATCGTACATAATTGATAGCACCTCCTTACTTTATAATTTTTGTGAAATATGACCATAATATCTTTGACAATAAATTGAATTCTCCTGCCGGGAAAACAGCAGTTCAAGAAAAAATTGGGAGCGGGCTCTTGCGGTATTCTCCGGCACTTTCCCGCCGGACTGGAATTAACCAGGGCAATTGAAAACCGCCGGACTCCATGTTAAAATAAGAACAAGATCGGAGGTGTTGTTTATGCATCCTAAAAATCAAGATGAGCATTATGATCAGGAGTGGCGGGCAGACGAATATGATGACGAAGAAGATGAGGATGAGGACTGGGACCTTCATTTAGCCCCCAAGCCTGCAGCGAAGCCGGGGGTCAGGCCCCCTATCGCCAAGAAAGCGGCGGGCAATGAGCTTTCCCATGCAAAAATCACACCTTCCCATCATGACCATTATTTGCATCATGAGCACCATGTTACGGAGTATGCGCTGCAGGACGGCGGCCTTGATGAAGAAGACCCCGTAGACTACGACTTTGATGAAGACTATCCCTTTGATTTAAGCCCGGATACCGGCGATCTAAAAGGCCGGGATTAGGAGCGGACAGCTTACTAAGCCCCATAAGAAAACATGAAAACAAGGGTGCCTCGACCATTCCTGAAAAGGGTGCGGAAGAGGCGCCCTTTTTTGCAAAAAAAGCCCTTTCCCGTTCTTGAAAACCTGCCGTTTAAGAATATAATAAAATCAATAAGCCAAGGCTCGCAAGCCATATTGGTTAACTGCCCGCCTAAACGCAAACGGCGAGAGGATGACAGGGCCTATGAATGAAAATATACAAATACAGCAGGCCGGCAGCTGCCTTCTTGACGGGGCTGGCGAGAGGCAAAACCACCTGTTCTCCGTCCTGGAGCTTTTCCCCATTCCCTGAAGGTATTTGCCGCAGACGGAACCAGCTTATTTGTTAACCAGGCTTTTGCAGATTCCTTCCATATCGGTGCACAGCAGCTTGCCGGCAAATTCAACGTTCTGCAAGACCCCTATCTGAATCACAAGATGGGCTTAACCGACTACCTGCGCCGGGTTTTTAGCGGTCAGATCCTTTCTCTACCCGATGTCAAGGTACCCTTCGAAAAAATCGGCATCTATGACTCCCACCCAATACCGGAAAAGCTTCGAAAAATAAAAGAATTTGCGTGGTTCCCGGGCGCACCGCATAAACAAGCCGGCAGGTCTTTTGAAACCTGCCGGCTTGTTTTCCGTTTAATTTACGTATTACCTTGTCAGCAAATGATAAAGCACCTGGGCCATCTCTGCCCTCGTGGCCGCGGCGGCTGGCTGCAGCCCTTCGCCTGAACCGCCGGCAATGCCGGTTTTCACCAACAGCTCCATAGGCTCCCGGGCCCAGGCAGCAACCTGGCCGGCGTCGTTATAGCCGGCCAGGGTCTTGCCGGAGTTGCCGGTGGGCAGTTTGTCAAGCGCCTTGAGGGAGTTATACAGTAAAGCGTACATCTCCTGACGGGTAATCGCTCTGGCTGGAGCGTACATGTTATTGCCCACGCCTGCGGTAATTCCCAGCCCCTTCGCTGCCGCCAGATGGCCGGTGTACCAGGTGTTGCCTCCATCGGAGAAATTATCTGCAGCGTTTACATCGGCGGCGATTTCGTAGGCGCGCATCAGCATGACAATGAATTCGCCCCGGGTAAGCTTGGCGTCGGGACTGTATCTGCCATTGCCCGTGCCGCCGGTGATGCCTCTTGCTGCAATGAAGCTCACCGCATCGTGGTACCATGCCTCTGCAGCCACATCGTTAAAGCTCACTTGGCGATAGGCTACCCCATAGTAACTGAAGTGAGTAGTGGCAAAGGTCACTGTTCCCGTTGCTGCGTCGTAGCGGCCGTTAGGAATGGCTACCACATTGCCGGCGCCGTCGATGTACCATATTACAATACTCTCAGGATTGGCCAACTCTGCTGCCGTCGGAGTGTAGGGGATGCTTACCGTTACCGCCGCGCCGGGATTGGACCAGTTGGTTTGCTGGCCGTCGATGGACAGGGTGAGCTGAATCAGCGGCCTGTCACCGATGGCGGCTTTGACCTCCTCCGGCAGAGCGTTCTTATCCCCCTTGCCGATGGAGACTTGAGCCTTGCTGCCGCTGATTTCCGGTACGCCCGTCAGCATATTTGAGGGCACGGTAATGCTGCCGTTACCCGTTTCGACAATCAGGCTGCCCTGAGCATCCGATGTTGACAGGTCGGGAACCGGTATACCAATGGTATAGGTATCCACTCCCGGAATCGAGGGCATCGTGACAACCGTATTGCCTGAAGTAAGTTTCCCGGCCCCCGTATCGATGACTGCTGTTCCGCTTTCTGCATTGACCGTGACCGGAAGCTTTGTTTCGTTCCCGGTGCCTTCTTTTATATCTGCATTATAGGCCGGTGCAGATGGCGCCGCTGAACCGCCGCCACCCCCGCCGCCGCCGTTATAACTCCAATTGGCATGCAAGTCCACATCGGCAGTGATAACGCTGGAGCTTGTGTACTGTGTTCCCCCACCGTTTTGACCGGTGAACCAGCCGCCGAAGCTATAGCCGCTTCGCGTTGGATTTGCCGGCCAGCTGCTATCAAGTGCAGAGCCGTTCATCACGCTTCTGCTTGTGTACAGCGCGCCGCTGCTGTAAAAGCTTACGGTAAAGCTGGTCTGGGCGGAATCTGACGGCATGGCCGCCGCGCTTGCCTCCGCGCCGTTGCCGGCGCTGTTGACCGCCCGCACCTTGAAGGTGTATTCCGTACCGTTTGTCAGTCCAGTGAAAGTATAGGCGGTGGTCAGGCCCACATTGGTCCAGCTTGTGCCGCCGTCCTTTGAGACCTGATAGCCTGTGATGGCGCTGCCGCCGGTGTCCGCGGGCGCCGTCCAGCTTAAGTCCACCCGGCCGCTGCCGGGGGTTGCGGTGAAGTCCTGGGGCGCCGTGGGGACATTGCCGCCAGGTGTGCCGCCATCCGGATCCTTCACCTTGACCACGCTGCTATATTGCCCATTGTAAATCCAATATCCCCCCGTCTCGCTGTCCTTGGGATCCTTTGTCCGCACAACATTGTCGATCTTCAGGTAATCCTCACCGGAAATCCTTCCGTCTACGATCACCAGACTTTTCGCAGGGTTATGACCGCTGCTGAAGCAGATAACGCCGGTGCTTTCGTCTCCGGTTGCGGCGGCGTCGCCTTTTACAAGCACCGTGCCGCCTGAGCCGGATTCCGCAACGCCTGCGTCAACACCCACGGCGTAGGCGCCCATTGCGGTTACCGCGCCGTTTACCGTGGCGGTACTTTCCCCCGCGGCGCTGACGCCGGTTGCGGATTCTCCCTTGACCGCAACATTCTGTGCGGTGACCGTTCCCTTTCCATCGTTAAAGCTTCCGGCGGACAGGCCGATGACGCTCTCTCCCTCCAGGAAAATATCGCCGCCCACCGTAACCTTCGATTCATGCCCCCCAAGGGCGCCGATGGCATAGTCACAGGGCTTTCCGCTCAGCGTTCGGATACCGCCGGTAACGGTGATTTGGCTGCCCTCACCCTCGCCGTTTTTATAACTGGCATAGGCGCCGTACACATAATAATGCTTAGGGTAGGGACTCCCCGAATTTTTAATGAGGATTTCGCTCACCCGAGCCCTGCCGCCGTTTATCGCTTCAACGCCGCGCCTTTCGCCGCAGACGGTGAACTTGCCCTCACCCCTATAGCTTACGCTGCCGTTATCCACCTTGAGGGCGGAGGCGGTGAGCCAATCATCTGTGATTGTTCCGCTGGTATCGATGACCAGATTCTTTCCGTTCAGATCAAAGGTGAGGGTTTTCCCGGCCACCCCAACCGGCTCATCGTACCAGATGTCGGCCGCCAGCACGATGGTTTTGTTGTCCACCGTGGGTGCAAGCGCGTACTCAAGCGCCTTTTTCAGGCTCGGATACGCCACTCCGTCGATGGTGCAGTCATAGGTCGCCAGATTATCAAGCCGTACGGTAAGCGGCGCGGCAAAGGGTGCCGTTTCTGCTGCAAACGCATCCTGAGTCGCCGTTATGGTCAGCGCATCGAGAGTGTTGATATCGTTCGTCAGTGTGATCTGAACCTCTGTGCTGCTGATATAGGAAACGCCGGCAATGGAGTTTCCGGATGCGCCGTCTCCCCCAAGGGTCCAGTAAGCTTTGTCCTGTACCGCCTTGAACCCGCCCTGGGTCAGCGTCACAAAAATGCTTTTTGTGTAAAGATTTGCCCTTGCAGAGCCCTCGGCGGGGATTGCTGCAACTGCATAGGTGTAGACGCCGCTTAACGCCGCCGCACTGTCGGTATAGATGGCGCTCCCGCTGGGGGCCAGCGTCTTTACCGTAAAGGTGTAGCTGCCCCCGCCGGCGGTTTGGAGCGCGGCGGTGAAATCCCAGCTTGTCGCGTTGGTCTCCAATATGCCCTTCTGCCCCTCGCCTGCTTTATAAAGGCGCACCTCGTAGCCCCGTGCACCCGCCACTGCGTTCCACTTTGCCTGGATGGCCCCCGCCGTGGCGGTATCCCACTCAAGGCCGGTGGGCTTGTCAAGGGGCGTTGCGGCCTCGGTGACCGTCACCTCACTTCCCATATGGTAAGCTCCGTGCTTTTCTCCCGTATAAATCCCGATATATACCGTATAGAGCCGGTATTTACCGGCGTCACAGGGGATATCGCCCGCTGCCGTTATTTCCCTGACGCCGCTGTTGGTGATAGCCAGCGAGCCGCCACCTGTGGGATACAGGCTTTCCGGCACCAAAAACAATTTACAGTTATCAACCGTCTGATAACTTGAAACCGTTACCTTGCCCCCGCCGCCGCTGATGCCGGCTGTGCCGGGGGTTGGCTGGAGCAGATGGCTATTGTCAATTTGTATGTGCCCCCGATTGACCAACTGGTTTGCCGTGTTGATCTCATAAAGCTCAATATAGCTGCCAATCCTTAACGCAAGAGGGAATTCAAAGCCGTTGCCCGCCGGCACACCTATTTTGCTCATATCATGGCCTGCCGCATAGGAGGATGGGGCAAGGATGTTTGAAATTTTCAGCGTATTATTTACACTGTCATATGCCACGTCCTCAATGCTTAGTTTGGCCCGGGACGCGACGGCGCCGGGCGCCATGGTGAAGGCCAAGTCGGGGAAGGCCAGCAGCGCCGCCGGTCCGCCTGTATGCGTGGACGGCTGCATAGCCTCTTCTACCGTTACGACGATCACCGGCCCTTTTGCGCCCCCGGTGATAATATAACCTTCCGGCAGAGTAGGGGTGAAGCTGTATGTACCGGCCAAATCCGGCGCGTATTCCGGATCAGGCTGCCAGGTCACGCCGGGAATGACGCTTTCCTCTCCATCAACCGTAACAGTTAACTCATCCGGGAGGATTAAGTCTTCCAGCGGCGTTCCAACCGGCACGGTTTGTTCCGTCACACTATGATCAAGGGCTGCGAATTCTGCGGCAGAATAGCCCGCCAGGTCAGTCCTGGACCAGCTTGCGCCAAGCTCCGCATCCTCCAGCGATAACGGCGTGTCATCGGCTGACACCGTCATGGGAAACATACCAAAGCACATCAAAAAAATTAAAAGCAGGGATAAAATCTTTTTCATGGGAAGGCTCCTTTCCTTGTTTTGGTTGCTCAGTTTTTCCGGCTGTATTTCATTGCGTTTTTCTTATCCTCAAGAGGCGGCTTCTCCCCCTCCTGGCCAAGCAGCAGATATGTCCCGCTATCATCCTTGCCGGCAGCAAAATAGGCCGACGCATCGGGCAGCGTTTCCGGCGCGCCCCAAGTCTTGCCGCCGTCCTTACTTTCCTCCACAGTCCGGCCGGTCAGCGTCAGCAGATCCCCCGCCACGCTGTAATTGCCGGTGAACCAAATGGTATCGCCAAAGACGACCAGCGCCGTGTAGTTTCCATCCGGTTTGAAGGTGTAGATTTGCCCCATGCCGGAGGCGCCGCCTTCATATTTTCCCGTACCGGCGTTAAACTGCCCGCCCGACAGCATGCCAAGGGTCCAGGAGCCAACTACCGAAGCATCCGCGCCCTTGAGCGAATCCGTCCCCTCGGTTGAAGCCTTCGTTCCCTCGGTCGACGCCTCCGTACTCTCAGCTGAAGCCTCGGTTGCCTCGCTCGAAGCTTCCGTGCTTTCAGCCGATGCTTCCGTACCCTTGGTCGGAGCTGCGGGGGCAGTCTCAGTTTGGGCCGCCGGCAAAACCTCGACCTCGCCTACCAAAACGCCTGCCCCGGGCTCAGGCACAACGGGCGGGATTTTATCGGCAGGCCAGCTGCCGGCTTCCTCAGTATAAACATCGATTTGGAGGACGGCTTTATCCGCTCCCTGCAAAGCAAAGGTTGCCGAATGGAGACCCAGCAGCGCTTCGGCCTCGTCATCGTCGGAGACCACAGCCCAGCCGCTGCTTTGCAGCTTTCCTATGTAGGCATAAAGGTCGGCCTTGTTCGTATCCGTGATCTTAATGGTCAGCACGCCCTCGCTGTCCACCGCCGAGGCCGTGACCGTCCCCGCCGTATACTCCGGCAGCTCGGCGGGAGCAAGGTCGGCCGGCCAGCCTGCCTGCAACGGAGGATTGGGAAGGTCGGGAATACTTTGCGTTTCAGATGCAGGCTCTGACCCGGTTCCCTGGGAGCCCGTTTCTTCTGCGCTTTGGCCGCAGGCGGTTATGGTAAACAGCAGCAGCAGCAGAGGGATCAATTTAAAAAACCGGTAGTTCATCTATTTCATCTCCTCTTATTTCATCATTCCAGCAGCATGACAACGCCCCGCAAAATCCGCCCTTCATTATCAGGCAAAGGAAAAAGCAAGGCACAGTGATAACTCTCGTCAACCGAATAATCCCAGTTCCTGCAAAACAGTGTAAGCAGATAAGAAAGGCGGCTTAAAAGGGCGGCTTTGCCATAAAACACACTTTCGGCAGCCTCCATAAGGGAATAATTTTCATCGGTGATGCGGTTCAAAAAGCTGATTTTTGCCCCGGCTATACCGGTCTGGGGCAAATCTGTTCTTGCAAGGAGCAAAGGGTTGGCCTTGCAGATAACGCCACCCCTTTCAAAAATAGCCGCCGGACAAGAAAGGTAATCGATAATCGGCAAATCCCCCCTATCCTTTTGGGCCAGGGCTTGAAACTGTTTGATGAAACTCTCTTGAGCTGCCAGCTCTTTTTTTACATCCCTTTCCATGGAAAGAAGCTGGTCAAAAAGCTGCTGCGTCGATTTTTCCTGTCTCAGAATCATCACCGCCTCTCCTAAATTCTGGCTATCCTTATCTTATAAAAAATAAAAAAACTGCAATAGCGGCTGGTGGCTCAAATTCATTCAATGGTGAGCATAAAAAAACTGCCGCAAACTGCGGCAGGTAAGGCTTCTTCTTGTTTGTTTCAGCATTTCTCTCAGGTATTCCCTGCTCTATTTTCCTCCACTTTATTTCCTTTGCTATTTCCCGCCCACTTGCGGTATTGGGAAGGGGTCATGCCTACCTTCTCCTTAAAAAACCTGGCGAAGTTGCCGGGATAATCAAAACCGCAGGCCACAAAGGCTTCGGCCACACTCAGGTTTTTATTGCGCAGAGCCTCTTTAAGCCGCTTTATCTTAATTCCCTGATAATAGCTGTAAGGGGTCATGCCGGTATGTTTTTTAAACAGCCGCACCAGGTGGGCGGGGCTTAAACAGACGGCGGCGGCCAAAGCAGCCATGTCGAACTCCTGACGCCAGCAGTTCTCAAGGTATTCCTTGGCTTTCGCCACATTTGGCTCCCCTTGGTAAATCCTGCTGGTAAAAAACACGCTGACCACATAAGCCAGCTTACCGCTGTCTTGGAAAACAGGAAAGTTTAAGATATCGGTATAGATTGCCTCCACATCGTAAACGGAGCTTCTTGACTTATACCATTGCCAAAAGCTCTCCAGAGGAACCCGTATATCCTGAATCAGAACGGTTTCCCCCTGAAAGGTTCTGCGGATATGGTCCCGCAGTCCGAACTCCTCATTGACCAGGGAGTCCTTAAGCAAATTATATTGGCCCAGAATCAGCGAAGGCTCCGCCACATTCCAGGCCTTAAGGACCGCTTC
The DNA here is from genome assembly GCA_018436095.1 of Clostridia bacterium. Classification (GTDB taxonomy): domain Bacteria; phylum Bacillota; class Peptococcia; order DRI-13; family UBA5745; genus WRMS01. The sequence goes on from JAHDMJ010000005.1 coordinate 104,694, forward strand.
ATTAATGAAAATAATATCGCCCCTGGCATTGAATATCTGAATGGGCAGGGGAAAAAGCTGGAGAGTTTGAAAAAGCCGTTCTTCCTTTTCCCAGGCAAAACCGCCGGCAACAGAAGAATCATCTGCCGGCTGGCTGCCCCCGAAGCAAGAGGCGGCTGCCGCCCCTTGGGCTTTGCCGGTCTGGACCGGCAAGGTTTTGCGGTATTGGGAGGGCGTCATACCCAGCTTTTTTTTGAAAAGCTCAGCAAAATTGCCGCTGTAGTCGGCGCCGCAAAGGGCAAAGGCCTGGCTGATGCTATAGCGCCTATCTTCTAAAGCTTCTTTAATCTTTTGGATTTTAAGCTCCTGATAATAGCTGTACGGCGTCATGCCCATATATTTTTTGAACAAGCGCACCAGATGGTAACGGGAGAGGCCGCAATCCCTGCTGATCTTATCCGGATCAAAATTCTCCAGCCAATGAGCGTCAATATATTCCTTGGCTTTAATAATATCCAGTCTTGACTGGTAGATATGCTTCGTTTTAAATAAGGCCACCACATAAGCCAGGGTCCCTTCTTCATCGGCCAAGGGAAAGCAGATGATATCCTGATACATTTCATTTGCCGGTTCTCCGCCCTGGTCAATGGCATAACGGCTGCCCGCTTCTTCAAGAGGAGCTCTGATATCATACACGGAGAGGATCTCGCCGGCAAAGACCCGCTGCAAATAATCGGCTAAACCCAGCTTTTGATTAATATAAGGATCTTGCAGAACATTAAACCTGCCCACAATTGCCGAGGCATCAGGGAGGCGGAAAAATTCCAGGAAAGCCTTATTAATAAACAAGCTAAGCCCTGTGGGCAAAAAAACCTCCATAGGCAAAGGAAACAGCTCCAGCATAGCAAATAAATCAGCTTCCCTCATTGGCTCACCCTCCCTTGCCTGGGTAATATGCTCTATTGTATGACCCTATTGTACATTCTATAGATATTATATTTCTTGAATATACCAATAACAAGAGGCGTGCAGCCATAGCAGCACGCCCCGTTTTTATAACGCCTTGTTTATTATAGCTTTTCCGTACCCTTCTCGCCGTGATGGAGATCCCGGCTGGCTTTGAAAATATGGTCGGATATCCGCTCCAGGAAATTGACCAGATCCATAAAATACACGCCGGCTTCCACGGTGCAAAGGCCTTTTTCCAGACGGACCACATGGCCGTCCACCAATTCTTTGGCCTTGATATCTACCTCATCCTCCAGCTTTTTGATTCTCTCGTAATTGGGCTGGAGTTTATCGGGATCCACCAAAAGCTCCTCCAAAAGATCAAACATATCGACAACCAGGCCTTCTAATTCTTTTAAACCTACCATGGCCACATCGCTGAAGGTCAAATGCCTGTCCACTTTGATTTTGGCCAGCTTCACCAGGTCGTTGGCATGGTCGCCTGTACGCTCCACATGGTTCATACAGGTAATCAGAGCCGGAATAACGGAAGGCTGAATACCGCTCATGTTGCCTTTCGATAACTGCACGGCATAGCGGGTGAGATTTCTCTGCATAGCATTAAGCTTGGCTTCCTGGTCACTGACGTTTTCCAAAGAATCCAGATTACCGGTGTAAATAAAATCCATGGTTTGTTTAAGCATATCTTTGGAACGCGTTACACTGGTATTGATCGCTTTTTTTGTGGCCCTAACGGCAGCTATGGGCGTATTGAGCAGCAGCTTGTCCATAACGTTGCTGTCATCATCGTCTTCCCAGTCCTTTTCTTTCTTCTGCTTAACAACAGACTCCAGAAAGCGGACAAAGTATTTGGTAAAGGGCATAAAGATAATCGCAGAGGCCACGTTGAAGATGGTATGAGTATTGGCGATCAATACATCCAGGCCGGCATCGCTGTAATACATGCCCGTAAACCATCTGACCATGCCTGCAAATTGGGGTACGAAGAAAAAGATGAGAACCACGCCGGCAAGGTTATAAAGGGTATGAGCCCAAGCTGTCCGCCGGGCATTGATATTGCCGCTCATGGAGGCCAACTGAGCCGTAATACAGGTGCCGATATTATCACCCAGGGTAAGATAAATAGCCGTGGGAAAATCAATAAGGCCGGTGGTGCCTAAAACCATAACGAGAGCTACAGTCGCCGTTGAACTATGGACCATGGCCGTGGCTACAATGCCCAACAGCACGCCCACCAGCGGTATAGAGGCATAGTTGGCAAAAAAGTAGCGCAAAGTCTCGCTGTTTTGCATGTAAGGAGCACCAGTATTAAGGATATAAAGGCCGTAGAACAGCATGCCGAAGCCCATTACAGCGCCGCCAAGATTTTTCCAGTGCTCTTTTTTGGCAAAATACGTCATAGCAAAGCCTATACCTAACACAGGCAGAGCAATTTCCGTCAGCTTAAATTTAAAACTCAGAGCCATCAACTGAGCCGTTACCGTAGTACCGATATTGGCTCCGTAAATAATACCTACGGCCTGGCTGAATTTCATAAGGCCTGCATTAACAAAGCCCACCGTCAGCACAGTAACGGCGGTGCTGCTTTGAACCACGGCCGTAATTAAGATACCTACCAAAGTAGATTTAAATACATTGCCCGTCAAAGCTCCCAATATTTTTTTCATTACGGGACCGGAGGCCTTCTCCAGTCCGTCGCCCATCATTTCAATGCCGTACATCAATAAAGCGGTGCCGCCGATCAATCCGAATATCAGCTCTCTCATTTTCTACTCCTTAAATGGGGTTTACTTCCCCTTTATTTTAAGAATCCCTGCAAAATGGTGGCTTCCGCTTCTTCCTCCGTCAGCCCTAAAGTCATTAGCTTGATAATCTGCTCACCGGCAATTTTGCCTATAGCAGCCTCGTGAATTAACTGAGCGTCGGGATGCTGGGCGTCAATCTCCGGTATGGAACGGACTTGCGCATTATCCATAATGATGGAGTCGCACTGCAAATGAGCCCTGCATTTATTTTTGCCGATTACTCGGGGATAAAATACTTGTTTGGAGCGGTCCTTAGCTACTGTACGGGAAATTACCTGGACGCTGCCGTCTTCTCCGACTACCTCCACATCCATCCGGGTCTCCGCATACTGCTCTCCATGGGTCAATAAGCGCTCTTCCAGAATCAGACGGGCGCCGGCTCCCACAGTGCCTTTTGTGGTCCGCAAGGTAGAGTTTATCCCTTTTATCTGCACCATCTCCATTTCAGCATATGACCCATCGGCCATTTCAATGATGGTTTCCGGGTTAAATATACGCTGGCCCTTGCCGTCACCTTGGCCGTAATGCTTCTCCACATAACGGACCTTGGCATTTTTGCCGATGTGAAAGGTATGAATGCCGTCGTGGCGGCTTTCGCCGTCGCCGCCGTTATGAATGCCGCAGCCGGCTACGATCAAAACTTCCGCATTATCTCCGATAAAAAAGTCATTATATACCATATCCTGCATACCGGTTTCCGTCAGCAATACGGGAATATGGACGCTTTCGTTTTTTGTCCCCTCCTTGATAATGATGTCGATGCCCGGTTTATCCTTTTTGGTGACGATGTCGATATTTGCCGTGGTATTTCTGGTCAATAACTGGCCGTTTTTGCGGATATTCATGGCTCCTTGCGGTATTTCGTGAAGATCCGCCACCGCCGCCAACAGTTCTTTATCTAATGCAAGCATATTTTTTCTCCCCTTTGCCCAATTCACAGCCTTCAGGGCTGCACAGCAATCCCGGCAGGATTTTTTCTTTGGCGTCCTGGGCTGCTACCACGCCTTCCCGGATCATGATGATTTCGTCGGCCAATTCCAGGATTCTCTCCTGATGGGAGATAATCACGATAGTGCCATCGCTGTCCTTATGCAAAGCTGAGAAGGTCTCCGTTAATTTAGCAAAGCTCCACAGATCAATACCGGCTTCCGGCTCATCAAAAACAGCCAGCTTCAGCTTGCGGTTTAATAAGGTGGCAATTTCGATACGTTTCAACTCGCCGCCGGACAGGCTGGCGTCCACATCCCGGTTGATATAATCCTGGGTGCATAAGCCCACTTGCCGCAGGGCTGTCTCACAATAGGCCCTCTTCTTTCGGTCTTTATCCGCTGCCAAATTCAGCAGTTCGCCGACTTTAATGCCCTTAAAACGGGGCGCTTGTTGAAAAGAATAGCCGATGCCCATTTTTGCCCTTTCCGTAATGGAAGCATCGGTTATATTTTTCCCTTCAAGCCAGATCTCACCGGAGGTGGGCTGAAGAATACCCATAATAATTTTAGCGAGAGTAGATTTGCCGCCGCCGTTAGGCCCGGTGATTACATAAAAGCGTCCCCTTTCCAAAGTCAAATTAATACCGTTTAAAATATCGTTTTTGCCCTTCTCATCCTGGGCAGCGTATGTAATATTTTTTAATTCTAACATTCGTTACGACCTTTCTGCCGTTTATAATCGATATGTTTTAATACTACAAAAAACTCGCAAATACGTCAAGCTAAAGAATTGTTTATGTAAAGTTCTCGTAAAAAAAGAGGCAAGCCGGCTAGCTTACCCCTAATCTCTTTCCATGGTTCGTTTTCCTTTTACATACCGGTGATGCGGCGGCCGATATCCTTCAGGTCATCCCAAACAGAATCTACAGTAGTTCTGCCGTTGTACAAATCATCCCGGATGCCGCGGATATCCGTTACGTTCTGCGTATCAGCAGTCACGTATACCGTGTTGACGCTGGGAACCTTGTCTTTAACCAGCCTGGTAATTTCCTCCTGCAAGCCGTTGGGTAAAGCTATGCTTTCGTTGACCAGATCCGTACCCATAGAAGTGCTGCCTGTGCCGGTAACATTAGCCCCATTGCCTACGCCGGTAGCGTTGCTTTCAGCAGCAGGAGCCGGGGTTACAGGGGTTTCCGTAACGGGAGGTGTGGTGGTAGCCGGAGGATTTACCGCAGTATCAGGGTTATCATTCAAAGGATCCAGGGGCGCTTCCGCTCCGCCGTTATCCAGTTCTACGGCAACCCAGGCCGTATCCTGAGATAAAACCACACTGGCTCTGCTGATACCGTTAAGATCGGCAATTTCCTTTTCCAAAGTATCCACCATGGCCGTATCATAGGTAGTATTCGTCTGAGCCGGCCCGCTGGGGTTAGTGGGGGTGGTGGTACCATCCGGCCTTCTGGAACCGCAGCCGGCCAATACTGTAAAGGACAATAAAAGTATAGCCACTGTTAATGCCAAAAACCGAAAAAGCCCTTTTTTGCTTTTCAACGTGTTTCACTCCTTTTCAAATGGTTGGTTTTCAGCTATTATTATGTTCTGAGGTTTTTTTTTTATGTATTCGTAAAGAGGGGATCTTTTCTATGGATAAAAATGGAATTTTTATTGTGTTGGAAGGGCTGGACGGCTGCGGTACCACTACCCAAACAGCTCTTTTAAAAGATTGGTTTGCCGGCGAAGGCGGTAAATACGGCAAATGCGCCGCTACCTGCGAGCCTACGGCCGGTCCCGCCGGCAGCCTGGCCCGCATGGCCTTAAATCACCGGCTTCATCTGGACAAGCATACCCTGGCCCTGCTTTTTGCCGCCGACCGGACGGACCACGTTTTTAAAAAAAATGAGGGCGGCCAGGAGCCGGGCCTGGCCCAGCGGCTGGCCCAGGGAGTACATGTCATCAGCGACCGCTATCTCCTGTCCTCTTTGGCCTATCAATCCCTGGATTTGCCAATGGAATGGATCCTCCAGATCAATAGCCGGGTAATCAAGCCGGATTTGACGATTTATATCGATATCGATCCGGAAACCGCTCAAAAAAGGTTAAGCCAGGGCCGCTTGCATCAAGACCTTTATGAAGCTTTGGAGACACAGCGGCGGGTAAGGCAGCAATATGAGGAAGCCATGGCCTTGCTGATTAAGGACGGTCACCGCATCAGCCGTGTCAACGGCGACCAGCCCATGAACGCTTTGCGGGATGATATCATCAAAGAGCTTTTACCTTTTTTAGAAAAATTATAAGCAAAAAAAGTGTCTCAGAATAGTTTTTGCAAGCTGTTCTGAGACACTTATATTTTTAAACGCATTCAATTTAAGGATGGCTTATTAAAGATAACTTGCTTCTCTAGTCAAGGGGTACAATGCCGTTGAGAGATTCGATGACCTTGGCCAGTTGCTGGCTTTTTTCGTCATATAAAGGGATGAGACTCTCCAAATACTCCCGGGAAGGCATGATTTCGTTGGTATTGCTTCCTGCCTTGGTCGTGCCCAGCACCTTCGGCTTCTCGGCGGTTCCGCCTTCCGCCTGCTTGCCGTCTTCCGCCGCCTCGGCAGTAGCGCTGATGATATCGGAAAGAATAGTAGTCAGTACCCGTTGCGCTTCCTTGATGGTTTCCAGATCTTTTTTCAATGCTTCCGCAGACTGGTTGCCGCCTTTACCGTTTTTTAAAAGCAACTCCTCCAACCGCTGCTTGGCTTCGTTGGCTTTCTTGACCACTTCCAGCCGGTTTTCCAGCAGCGTCTGCCTGGATTCCTTTACTTTATCATATAGCTCGGTAATGCTTAGCTGCGAATCATCGGCAGCTTCCGCCGCCGGCTTGGGCGTTGCCACTTGATTCGTCGCCAATAAAGGCATAGCCGTATACAACATACATAATGTCATAAGAAGGATAAACACCAAAAATCTTAATTTTTTTCCTTCCATCAGGGGAGCGCCTCCTCTGCGCTAATTCTCTACTTTATTCCGGCCAACAGCCAACGGCGCCGCCGGAGGTCAAATAATCAATCCTTGCTCACCGTCTCTCCGGTAATAGCTTCGTCCAGCCTTCCCGCCAGCTCCACCAACCGGTCCAACTCCTGGGCAATTTCCTCCAAAACCAAGCGGTCTTCTTCATTAGAAAGAGAATTTTTTGAACGGTAGATCAAACGTGCAGGTATAGGACCCTCCCCTTCTACAATCAAGCCTTCCAGCGATTCCACCATGGCGGGGCCTTCCCGAAAAGAGCTGCTGCCGCTTTCTTCAACTTGACCGCAACCTGTCCCGGCAAAGGCCAGAATCAAAACAGCCATGCCGCAGCTTGTCAAAAACCTGATTTTTCGGAAGTATCCACCTTTCGTCATTTTCTTCTCCTCATTGAGTATTATACGCAATTCAACGTAAAAAGTCTTAAACAAACTTCAGTGAATTTGTAAACAATATTTGAAACTTTATTAGTGTATCGCCCCGCTCGTTTTTGAATAAATAGTGCAGGATGAAGGGGACGCTGCACTAGGCTTCTCCTTCTTCCCCTATTGGCATGGTGAACCAGGCTTTTGTTCCCTCCCCTACCTGGCTTTCCACCCAGATTTGGCCCCGGTGCTGCTCCACCATGGCCTTTGCAATGTTTAGCCCCAGGCCGGCGCCGCCGGTTCTGCTATGGCGGGATTTGTCGGTTCGGTAAAAACGTTCAAAGATAAAAGGCAATTCCTCGGCGTCAATACCGATGCCGGTATCGATAACGCCAAATTTTACCCACTTGCCCTGACGCTCCACCTCCACCAGAATCTTGCCCGGCGGATCCGTATATTTGATGGCATTGCTGAGGAGGTTTAGCATGATCTGCCGGAAGCGGTCGCTGTCGGCAACAATGGATAAATCCTCGGGGCAAAGCATTTCCACCTGCAGGCCCGGCTTTTTCTCCTTAATATTCAGGGAACCGATGATGAAGGTCAAGGCGTCGAAAACCCGGAACTTCTCCAGAAACAGCTCTTCACCGCCGTTTTCCATTTTGACCAGGTCTAAAATTTCACCGGTGAGGCTGATCAGCCGCCGGGTTTCCTGCTGAATGATGGTTAACACCGCCGGTATTTCGTCTTTAGGCACCAATCCATCCTTCATGCCCTGGACAAATCCGGAAATGGACGTCAATGGCGTCCGCAATTCGTGGGATATACCGGCGATAAAATCCCGGCGCATGGTTTCAATATGCTCCAGCTTGCCTTTCATTTCATTGAAGACCCGGATTAGCTGGCTCAACTCATCATCGCCGGCGCTGGCAATATCCTCTACGGGATTGCCGGCGGCAATCTGGGCAGCAGCCCGCTCCAATTCCCGCAAGGACCGGGAAGTTCTGGTGGAATAAAGATAAATTACCAGTATACCCATGATCCCCATTACCGCACCCACAGACCAAATCTGAATGTAAATCTGGACTAAGCCGCTGCGGATCTGTTCTACGGGCGAGTATTGAAGAATAGCGCCTTTAACCACTCCATCCACCACCAAGGGCAACCCATGATATACCATATAGGTGTCCTGTGCTACGGAATACTCTTCCTTTCTGAACACCTGGCCATTTTTCATGATATTGATGAGGTCCTCTATAATATAGCTGTCCTTAACGCCTTTATCGGTGTTATCCTCATAGTATTTGTTCAGTCCTTCCGCATCAACTTCCACCGCATAGATAACGGAATCCATGACTCTGCCGATGGCATCTGTAGATCGTTCAAAGCCCTCTCTGGAAATTTCACCGTTTAGCCAGGCCACATAATAATCATTGACCTGCTGGGCTCCATTGCCCAGACTGTGTTCTTTTTCCGAGAATACAAAGGCTTGGTAAATGAAAGTAATGGCCGCAGTGGATGCGGCCAGGGTAATAATAAAAATCGTCAAATATCCAATTAAAAGTTTGGCAAATAAAGATTTAAACACCCTCGGTCTCCCATCTGATGCAAAATCACAATTCATTCATCCACGGCTTATTCGCCTTCAAGCTTATAGCCCACACCCCAAACTGTTTTAATCTGCCAGGTGTTGGCCGGCTTTTCCAGCTTCTCCCGCAATCGCTTAACATGGACATCTACCGTCCGGGTATCTCCATAATAAGTGTAGCCCCAGACTTTTTCCAGCAACTGTTCCCGGGAAAAAACCGTGTTGCGGTGCAGCAGCAGAAAATGCAAAAGCTGAATCTCCTTAGGCTTTAAATCCACTACCGTCTGATCGAGAGTCACCTGATAGCGGCTTAAATCCACCACCAGATTGCCAATGGCTAAAGGAAGCTGGTCATCAGCCCCTGCTTCATCCTGCTTATCCCGCAGCCGGGCCTTGACTCTGGCCACCAACTCCTTCGTCTCAAAAGGCTTGACCATGTAGTCGTCGGCGCCGGATTCAAAGCCCTGAAGCTTATCGTCCAGCATATCTCTGGCTGTTAGCATGATGATAGGCACGGTGCTGACTTTCCGCACGGCCCGGCAAACATCCCAGCCGTCCATCACCGGCATCATCACATCCAGAATAATCAGGTCAATTTTTTCTTTTTCCACGTATTCCAGAGCCTTGGAGCCGTCGTTGGCCACAAGGATCTGAAAGCCTTCATTGGCCAGATACATTTTTAATAAGCGGCAGATATTCTCGTCGTCATCAACTACTAATATGCGCTTTTCTTCCGTCATGCTTCTTCCCCCTTATGCCCAAAACGGGCATCTGTGTCATCCTTCAATTGCCTGCTGAACAGCCTTGATCTTTGCCGGCGGACATACGCACCCTAAGTTCTTAGGATAGCGGATTGTATCCGTAGGACTGTATCCGTAGGACTGTATCCGTAGGACTGTATCCGTAGGATTGTATCCGCAGGAACATCCGCGCCCTAAGTGCTCAGGATAGCGGATTGTATCCGTAGGATTGTGTCGTTCCGTAGTCCGCCTATGTTCTGAGCAATACCCCTCGGGCGATTCTGTACAATTTTTTCGGTTGTACGCGTTTTCCGGATTCGGCCTGTACAATTTTTACGTTTGTGGGTGAATTGCAGCGGCTTCCGAGGCCATTTTTAGCCAGTTTCAGCCAATTGCAGGCCGATTTGGGGCAATTTTTTCGTCCACGCCAGAATATCTCTCCTGCATTTCACATATAAACGCAATTTTTGTACACTTGACCTCTGACAGCGGCATACAAATGCAATTTTTGTACAAACTCGCCGCCAAGGGCCATCGCCGGCAGCGCCGGGAGTCATTGCCCTATTGCCGCAGCACCGGTCAATGCTCCATGAATTCGCCACCCTTTTTTCTTAACTAAATTACATTGAGCTGTCAACCTTCGATAGCTTTTTGGGCCGCTTTAATCTTTGCCGCTAGCCCCGGCATTTTGCTTTTGGGCACGGCGCAGACCGCCAGGCGAACACCCTTGCCCATAGCTACCAGATAAATATTTTGCTCCATCAGTTTAGCGCAAAGAGCCTTGGGATCTTTGGCCGGAATAGTGATGAAAAAGCCGCCAAAATAAGGCAGAATCTTCAAATCCGCTTCATTTGCCTCATCCACAAAGATTTTGGCCCGCTCAATCAAAAGGTCAACTAAAGCCCCTCTTTCCGCGTCGGCTCTGGCTGAAAGCTGAGAGTCATTATTGATCTTGGCCAACAGCTCCTGGGCTCCGTGATTGCCGTTAGACCAGGCGCCCCGGGCGGAATAAGAATGTATGTTGGTAAAATCCTTCATCACTGCCGCCGATTGATGGCAGCCCACAATAGCACCGCTGCGCATACCGTAAACGAAAAAGGATTTCGACATGCTAAAAGCGATAACTATCTGCATGTTTTCCGGCAGGTCCGTGAACATACTTAAAAAGCGGCGGGCTTCCTTGGGATCGCCGCAATAATCCACATAGGCCATATCCAGGCCGATAACGATTTTCTTGCCGCTTCCCATAGCCAGATTCTTGAAAAAGGGAATCAAATCCGCCCAGTCGGATTCTGACAAGCTGTAGCCTGTAGGGTTATGGCCGGGGGTATTGAATATCATCAGCAACTGGCTTTGCTTTTCTAAATATGCCTGAGCCTTGGCTTTAATATCTTTGGTGGTAAACTGCAGTTTCTCGTCAAACATCTCATAAGTGGCATAGCCTCTTTGACATTCTTCAGCAATGGTTTTATAAGGAGCCCAAAACCAATCGGGGATCAAAACCGTCTCCCCTTCGTCCAGATAATTAAAGATCATCAGGCGGACAGCCCCGGTACCCCCTGGGGTAGCAACGGCTGCGGCAGTGGTGTCTGCCGGCTGAAAGCCCTGGAAAGTATAATCAATGGCTGCCTGAATAAACTCCGGAGAGCCGCTGATGGTGGCATAATCCATCAAAGTCTCTGCCGGTAACCGGCGGAATTCTTCGTCCACTACCGGCAATATGCTGAATTCGCCGTCCTCGCCCCGCATGGCGCCGATGGATCCATCTATAATATTCTCTGCCCCCGGCAGCTTTTTGGCTTCTCTGATTTTTGCCACCACGGCAAATACGGAATCCGGTTCGCTGCCTTTACCTGCAGCATGCCTTGCAGCCATCGATTCTAACATGAAAAAAACCTCCTACAATTCACTCTTCAATTGTACAATATATCATATTTTGCGAATTTTATATAGGGGAACTTCTTCCTTTTGCTGTATACAAAGCCTTTTTCTTGGGATAATAACGAGACGATAGATATCCTCCGCCTCGTTGAAACGCTCATAGGTAAGGGAAATTTCTTCGATCGAAATTTCTACTGAGACGTTATAGGTGAAGATGCCCTGTAAGGAGAATATTGCCATATGTTTATTACATTTTTCCGAACGGTGTTTCTTTTTTTACTTGTGACCCTGATCATGCGGATCATGGGAAAAAGGCAAATCGGCGAACTCCAGCCCTATGAGCTGGTGGTCACTCTTCTTATTTCCGAGTTGGCTGCCATTCCTATGGCCTCATCGGACCTGCCTCTATTATCCGGAATTATTCCCATGCTGATTCTCCTGCTTTCCCAACTGACAATTTCCTGGTGGGCTTTAAAAAGCAACCGGGCCAGGGAATTTATCTGCGGTAAGCCGGCGGTGCTCATTGAGCGGGGCCGTATTATGGAAGAAGCCCTGCTTTCGACCCGTTTAAACCTTACTGACCTGTTGGAACTCTTGCGGATTAAAGGCTTTGCCGATCCCACCCAGGTGGAATTTGCTATCCTGGAAACCTGCGGCCAACTCAGCGTGATTCCTAAGTCTCTGTATAAGCCTGTCACCATAGAAGATATGGGGCTAACACCGCCGCCGGAAGAGGCGCCACCGGTCCTGATCGTCATGGATGGGCGGCTAATCGGCGGTAATCTTAAGATAGCGGGAATAACGCGGCCTATTTTGGATAACATGCTGGCAAAAGAAGGCATCAACGGCATAGAGGAATTGTTCTTTGCCGCCATAGACCAGACGGAAGGTTTGCTTTATCAGAAAAAAAGCAAGAAATCAAAAACAAAAAAGGAGTGATAACAGTGAAACAGAACCTTACGCCTGCTATCATTATCTTTCTCCTTATCGCCTTGATTTCCTGCTGTTTTTACAGCGGCCATTTGTTGGATAAAGTCTCGCAGCAGCTTTTGACCGATGTCAATGCTTTAGAAATTCTGCTGGCAGACAAAAATTGGGAGGCTGCCCTGGATTTGCAGGAGCAACTGGCAAAACAATGGGAAAGGGAGCAAAAAACCTGGGCCCTTATGCTGGACCACCAGGAATTGGAGAAAATCACCGGGTCACTGGCCCGCTTGAAAAGCCGGCTAATCCAGCAAAACCACGAAGAAGCGGAGATGGAGCTTTCCTCTCTGGGTTACCTTATCAGCCACGTGCCGGAAAAAGAAAAGTTGACTTTGGAAAACTTTTTTTAGGAAATTCGGTTTACCGCGCTCTAGCAGCAAAGCAGCCGCCATTGGTCTGAGGCGGTGAAGCAGTGGGTTGGCAAGCCGGCGAGGCAGTGAGGGGCAGCCTGAGGCAGTGGGTAGTAGCCTAAGGCAGTGAGTGGCAGCCTGAGGCAATGAGTGGCAACCTGAGGCAGTGAGTGGCAACCTGAGGCAGTGAGTGGCAACCTGAGGCAGTGGGTGGCAACCTGAGGCAGTGAGTGGTAAGTCAACACTCAAAATTTCAACTTTGTACCCGACTGCCAGGCATTTTGTGCAAAATTGCAAGTTTGTATCCCTTATTCATGCAATTTTTCGCTTAAAGTTTCAGATTTATGGTATAAATAAACTTTTTCCCTCATAATTTTAAATTCAAGGCATATTTTGGCTAGACAAACCTGCAATTTTGCACAGTTAGCCTAAGCGAACGGGAACAAACCTGCAATTTTGCACATTTGCCAGGGAAACGGGTTGACAAACTGAGGACACTGAAAAAGTCGCTTTCCATCCAGCCAGGTGTACAAAAAATGAGGTTTTACGTTTGTTTGCCTTAGCTAACTGCCAATATTTCAAGTTTTGCCGTACTGATCACCGTCTTTTGCCTGGATTTAGTGTCTAAGGCGGATTAAGTGCCTATTTTAATAGCGCGAACCCCACAATACTTCAAAATTTGTACATCCGGCCATAACCACTAAGGCTCCTTTTTCACGGTCAGAAGCCGGCCGCCCATGAGGGCCACCTCGTCCTGACTATGGGTCACCATCAGCGTGGTAATGCCTTGGCTGTATTGCCGGATATAATTGGCGGTCATCTCTTTATTTTGCTCATCCAGCCCTTTGAGGGGCTCATCCAAAAACAACACCTGGCCTGCTGCCAGCACGGCCCGGCAAATAGCCACCCGGCGCCGCATACCGCCGGAAAGCTCCCGTACCGGCTGCTCCAGGCTGTCTCCCAGACCCAAGGCTGTCAAATGAGCGGTTATGGCAGCCGGGGCGGTTTTTTTGCCGCAGGCAAACCCGATATTGGCTATAGCATTAAAGCTTTCGCAAAGCCGGTCCTCTTGAAATACGGCGCTGATCTTCAGGCCTGCCAAGCCTGTGATGCTTCCGGCATCCGGCTGCTCCAGGCCCATTAAAATGTGGAGCAGCGTGGTCTTGCCTACGCCAGAATCCCCCATGATGCAGGTGCAGTTGCCCCCGGAAAAGGTGGCGCTGTAATCCTGCAATACTTTTTTATTGCCATATACTTTGGTAAGCCCTTGCACTTCAATATCCGGCAAAGGCTGGGAAAAGCCGGATCCTGCCGGCAGCACCGGGGTTTCAACGGCAGGCTTCGAAGCCTGGGCTACAGCAACCCCCGGCAACGACCTCTCGCTGACGGAAGGCTCTACCTCCGGCCCATCTTCCAGCCCCCCGGCTTCCTGTGTCCCGGCTTCCGGCATCCCGGCTTCCTGTGTCCCATCTTCCAGCCCCCCGGCTTCCTGTGTCCCGGCTTCCTGCATCCCAGCCCCCAGCGTTCCGGCCTCCAGTGCGCCGGCCTTCGGTGCGCCGGCCCAAAGCCCCCGGCCGGCGGCAACAGAACCGGCATTCACCGCTGGCTCATACCTGCCTATACCCTCCAATTTGCGGTAAGCTATTTTGATGAGGGCGATAAACAGCTTTTCAAAAGCCACACTGATCAAAATAATTACCGCGGTCCAGGCAAAAAGATCCTGGGCATTAAGATATATCTTGGCTTGATACAGCATCTCGCCGATAGAGCCGCCGGGAATACCAATGACTTCGGCGGCGATACCGGATTTCCAGGTCATGCCAAGAGATATGCTGCAGGCCGAAAGCAAATAGGGCTTTAACTGGGGCAGGTAGATATAGACCAGCCGCCGGCCCCAGCCGGCCCGAAAAACCGCCGCCATCTCCAGCAGATGCCGGTCGGTACTCCGTATGCCTTGCAGCATATTGGTATAAATAACGGGCAGCACCATCAAAAACGAAATGATGATTGATAAATTGCGGGAACCCCACCAGATCAGGCAAAGAATGATGAAGGAAGCCACCGGCGTGGCTTTAATTACCGTGATGTAGGGCCAAAACAAAGTCTCCAGCAAAGGAAAACGGCCGGCAGCCGCAGCTAGCAGCGAACCAAGGGCTAAAGCGGCAAAAAAACCGGTGACAATCCGGCTGAAAGAAAACCAAACTGTCTGCCAAAAGCTCAACTGGCTCCATAAGGCTAAAAGCCTGCGGAATACCGCCGCAGGCGTAGCCACCAAAAAGCCGCCCAAAACTACGAAGTGCTCAAACAGCATAGCCCCCAACTGCCACAGAATCAGAGCCAGCAATACGGAGAATAACAACGGGTATCTTCGTTGGTTCTTTAATCCTTCTTTATTTCTGGTAATAGAAATCATCTCCCGGCAGAGCACCGCCTACAGATTTAGGATTCTGATCAAAGAGCACTTGCAGATAACCGGCCATAGCCTGCTTCATGGTTTCGCCGTCCAAATAAATAATATTGCAATACGGTATAGCTTTTTCGGCAATAGCTGCCTTGACAATGTCGAACTTCTCCACCAGGGCAGCGGCTTCCTGGACATTGCTATTGACGTATTCCGTGGAAGCTTTATACTCTTCCAGGAATTTAGCCACTTGCTCCGGATATTCCTCAGCAAAGGCGGTGCGTACCACCAGGACGCCGGTAATCAGCATACTGCCGCTGTCCAAGGCATCCCATTCTTTCGTCATATCCAAGGCAACCCGAAGACTAGGCAAGGTGTTTTGAGCCACCGTTACGTAAGGCTGAGGCATCATGGCCACACCGCCGCTCTGGCCCAGAAGGGCCACAACCTCCGTAGGCTCCGATTTCCATTCTATGGTTACATCTTTATCAGGATCGACGCCATTTTCCAGCAAGATATGGCGCAAGGCATACTCCGGCGTAGAACCTTTGCCGGTAGCATAGATAGTTTGACCTTTTAAGTCTTCGATAGTCCCGATATCCTCACCTGTCTCCACTATGTAGAGAACACCAAGGGTATTGACTGCCGCCAGCTTTATGGCACCTTTTGTATTATTATAGAGTACTGCCGCCAGATTGGCAGGTACCGCCGCAATATCCAGTTGGCCTTGCACCAGCTTAGGCGTCAATTCGTCGGCGGCGCCGGCAATGGTGAATTCATATTCATTGAAAGCACTGCCTTCTTCAGCATCTTGCAAAAGCTTTACCATGCCCATAGAAGTAGGCCCCTTCAAACCGCCCAGGCGGATAGTGGCGGGTTCAATCTCCGGCACCGGATTTGCAGGTTCCGCAGCCTCCCCAGTCCCAACAGCAGCCTGGGGCGAAGGGGCCCCGGGTTTTGAGCCCTCTCCCGCCGAACCGCAGCCGGCCAGCAGCCCTGCCGCTAATGTAACCATTAACAATACTGCTAATACTTTTTTCATACCTGTCTCCTCCTAATCTTTCTCTGTCTGATCTTTCTTAATAAAAAAACCACGCCAAAAGGCGTGGCAAGATGAACATCCCTGTCTTTGCCGCCTTTTCATCGGGAATCCCCTTTGGTCAGTGCGTTTTTATCTCATTGTCCCACAAGGCTCTTTTACGGACCCTGTAGCATTGTCTGCCATAGTCTTTTCCGGGCCGCAGAGGACTGGTCTTTCTCCAGCGCTCTTTGGTTTTGGATAATCTGTTCCCCTCAGCCGCTGCTTAAGCGGTATACGAACTCTCCAGGGGCCTTTCCCGCCTGTTTTTGAAATATTGGATCACATTGCGGCGGGTAACAATACCGATGAACATACCTCTGTCGTCTTCGACGGGGACAAAGTTTTGCTCCAGTGATTTGGTGATCAATTCGTCAATATCTGTAGATATAGTAACAGCTTTATTGTCGGAGTAGCGGGGTAAATCAGATATAGGCAGATGCTCCGCCGCTTTTAAATTTAATTGATATTTATTTTTAATGGCCCACAGCAAATCCCCTTCGGTGAGGGTGCCGGCGTATTCTCCGGAGCGCTTTAATACCGGTATAGCCGTATAACGGTGATACTCCATTTTTTCTAATACTTGGCGCAAGGTGAAATCTTCATAAATGCAAGCCACCTCTTCTTTTGGCGTCAGGAAAAACAAGATATTCATCAGATGTCTCCTTCCTTATATGTCCTGCCAATCTTTATTCAGTATACCACTTTAAATCAATAACCGCTACCTCGGAATTTGTGCCTACCCGAATGGGCGGCCCCCAGACGCCGGCGCCGGAACTTACGACCACATTGGTATTTTCCAGCTTCTTATGGCCGTAATCCACCAGGAACAGCCGTTGAGTCACCAGGTTGCCGGGAAAAACCTGACCTCGGTGAGTGTGGCCGGAAAGCAGCAAATCCACACCGCCGGCTACCGCTGCCGGAATATCCCCGGGCTGATGATCCAATAGAATCAGAGGCAGACTTTTGTCCCTTGCCGCCGTCAGTTCATCCACAGTAAGCCGGGAGTGATTGAAAAGGCCGATGGGGGAGGCGTCTTTCCTGCCGGCAATATAGAACATATCTTCTACCAATACCATTTCATCCAGGAGCAAGGTAATCCCTCCTGCCTCCAGAGTCTGGCTGATCTTGGAAAACTGGGGCTCGTTAGAAGAAAGCTGGCCAGCGGCAGACCGGTCATTGCCTGAGCTTCCATCATCTTCAACAATGCTCACTTCGTCAGCAGGATCGCTTTGCCGGTCTCTGAAGGATATACCCTCCACATCATGGTTGCCCAAGCAGGCATAAGTACCATAAGGGGCCTCTATCTGGCGGAAGGCAGCAATGATTCCCTCTACATCCTTCAGACTATCCAGGTTATTATCAAAAATATCGCCGGCTATGCAAACCACATCCGGCCGGGCCTCGTTGATTTTTGCCACAATCCTGGACAGCCAGGCGTTGTCTACGGCAGAGCCCAAATGAAGATCAGAGACCAAAGCTATCCGCAGCTGGCCGGGCGGGCCGGACTTAACGGACTCAGCCTGGTATTGCGTCAAACCTATCTGCCGGGCGTGATAAGCCCCATAAGAAACCATAGCCAGGGAGCCGCAAACTACTAAAGTCCCTACCAGCAACAAAGTAAAGGCCGGTAAGCTCCCGGCCAGGGAGGCCAAAAAGGGCAGCCGGCCCAAAAGCCGCAAGCCGTCCATCAGAATGAATCCTAAAAGCAGGTAAAGGAACATTACCATCCAATAGCTGCCCACATAGCGGCAAGCTTTACCTATCAAGCTGCCGGGCAGCAGCATGCCGAATATATAAGAAAATGCCAAAAAGAAAAGAGCCAGCCAGAATAATCCTTGGAAAAAAGGAGAAAAAGAGAGCCGGAAATAAAACAATAGCCGGGAACCCAAATAAACATTGAGGCTGCTATATATGGCCAGCATCAACAGCAACGTCACAACCATCTGCATTGAAAAAGCGCCTTCCATTTCTTTATTGTAATCGGTTTAATGCTTATCCTATACCACCTATCTAATATTTTGCGCTAAACCATCCTATAATACAAGACCTGTTCTGTGAACTTTACATGAAGTCCGGCTAAACCGGTAAAACTCCAGCCTGATTTTTGGGTTTTTGTGGTATACTATTATAACTACTTTGACGGGGGGAATCCGATGGCCAATTTAACCGACAGAAAAAAGGCCGGCGGCAGCCGGTTGATGAGAAACCGCTATTTTCTTTACACCACCGCATTTTTTTCCGGCATGTCGGTGATGGCCATAGAACTGGGAGCCAGCCGCCTTTTGGCGCCTTATTTCAGCTCCTCCCAGATCGTCTGGACTGTTATCATCGGTACCATTATGATTGCTCTGGCTTTGGGCCATGTTATCGGCGGCCGCATGGTGGACAAGAACCCGGACCCCAGCCGGCTTTACCGGCGGCTTTTGCTGGCTGCCATCTGGACGGCAGCCATTCCTTTTGCAGGAAAGTATGTAATTGCCGGCGTTTCCTTAGTGTTGGCCATCTTTGTAAAAAGCAATTTTTTGATTTGGGCCTCCCTCTTGTCCTGTTTCTTGGTTTTTGTTTTCCCTCTGCTGCTTTTAGGTACTGTTTCCCCGGCTCTGATTAAGTTTTGTGTGCTGAACCTGGAGGAAAACGGTAAGGTGGTAGGCGAATTAGAAGCCATCAGCACCATCGGCAGCATTATCGGCACGTTCTTACCCACTTTTGTCACCATTCCGGCAGTGGGAACGGCAGCCACCTTTCTGATTTTTGCCGGTATATTGGCAGCCATCAGCCTGGCTTACTTTTGGTCCATGAAAATATATGTGGCCAAAAGCCTGGCCGTATTCCTGATCATTTGCAGCCTGTTGGTTCTGCCGGTAAACAATACTTTTGCCTTTTGGGAGACCAACCTGCTTTATGAAGGGGAGTCCATCTATAATTATCTGCAGGTGAAGGATACGCCCAGAAGCATTGTTTTATCCACCAACGTCCTTGAAGGCGTTCAGTCCATCATGATGAAAAACGAAGAGCTTACCGGTATGTACTACGACTATGCCCTGGCGGCTCCCATCATGGCAGGCATACCTCTGGGAGTCAAAGCCTTCGGCGGTGCAAGCAGTCCCGGCGGCAATGCCGAAGCCGCAGGCAGCCCCAATACCGCTGGCGCCGCCGCCGGGAACGCCGCCCAAAGCCCCAACCCTAACCCCAACCTCCTGATTCTAGGCCTGGGCACCGGCACTTATGCCACCCAGTGCTTAAACTATTTTCCCGGCATCGAGGTAGAGGGCGTGGAAATCGATGAAAAGATCGTGGATCTGGCTAAAGAATATTTTCGCCTGCCGCCAGAAGTTAACGTCAGCGTCAACGATGGCCGGGCCCACCTGCAAAACAGCGGCATCTATGATGTTATCCTGGTGGATGCTTACCAGGACATCACCATTCCCTTTCAAATGTCAAGCCTGGAATTCTTCGGCATGGTAAAGGACCACCTTAAAGAAAACGGCGTCATGGTAGTCAACATGAATATGCGCTCCAACAAAGAAGGCTCGATCAATGATTATCTTTGCGATACCATCGCCAGCCAGTTCCCTTATGTTTATACTATGGCCCTGCCGGACATTACCAATATGGTGCTTTTCGCTTCCCACGACCCATTAATCCTGGAGCGTCTGGACGCCCAGATCCAGGTTTTACCTCAAAACAGCCCTTTTAAAAATTTGATGCTAAATCTGCAGGCAGGCCTGCAGAAAAGAGAACCGGGTCCCTTGATCTTTACGGATGACAAGGCCCCGGTGGAATTGTTGGGTATGCAGGTTATCGACGAGTTGATTGCCGGCAATCTCAAGTATTATCAGGATATTATGGAGCAAGAAGGGATAAAGGGCTTGCTGCGCAGCATGGGCGTTATATCCTGACGCAACGGACTCACCATTTTAAACCCGAAATATTTGAACCCAAAATAAAGGAATGCCGCCTTACGGCTTTGAGGCCGTTGGAGCGGCATTTCCTTTTGCTTCTAAGCAGCTAAGAGCACCGGCAGGCGCTCCTTAATTATTCCGGCAAACCATTAAGGTAACGGTAGAAAGGCGCATCGCACCAGATAGGTACTTGCTCAATGTCGATGGCAGGATCAATGGCTTTGAATTTTGCCAGCACATCGGCTTTGGCTTCCGGCAGGCAGAAGGGATGCAGCGAGTAGTTGCCGTTGGTAATTACGTTATCATAAATCATATGATAGCCGTCGCCCATTTCTACGTGAGCGTAATACAAAGGCTGCCACCAGGAACCGGCCAGCAGGGCCTTGCCTTCCTCCCCGCTGTTTTTCTTGGCATAATCGAGGATTAAGCTATCCAGCTTGTCCATATCCTCTTGGCTGGCAAACTCCAGAACCATGTCGTATTCGGTGGCATAAGCTAGCATCAGGTCGTCGTTAACGGTTTTTACCGCATAAGTAGGCGTAGGCTCGCCGGGTTCGCCCCATTCCGGCAGGTATTGGTAAATGGAAACCTTTGGCTCAAACTGCACCTTGGCTGCAATGCCCTCGCTTTGCAAAAGGCCCAGCAACTGAGCGGCATGCTTAATATTGCTATGACCATAGATCAAGGTCAGCTCCGGCAGGAAACGGGCGTCATAATGGCCGGATTTTAAATTGTAACCGGTAGTGACTTGGTTAATGACGGCCTGGCTGCCGATTTCCGCAAGCCTGGCGTCGTCAAAAAGCTCGAAGCTTTCGTAGACATTGATAAATTTGGCATAAATATCGGGATCATCGGTATAACCCAGGAAATTGCGGCTGACGCCATTGACGTCGGCCACGGCCATCAGCAGGCTATTAAGATAGGCAATATCCGCCTGATTGTTGGCCTTGGCCATCTTAGCCTGGGCCGGAGTAATCATCTGCAGATCCAATGCGCAGGCAACATAGGGAGCATAAGCTGCGTCGATGCCTTCAGCGCCGGCGGCTACTAAGGCAGCATTAATTTTTTCCGGACTGTAAACAAGAGCCAGTTCTTCCATATTGGCGGCGATTACCGCATACTTTACCCCGTCCAAAGCCCCCACACCATAATCGGCCTGCTGGGGAACCAGTTCTTTTAGACCGTGGGCAGGCTGCAGCTTCAGCAAAGCTTCCGCATAAGCCGCCATGCTGACAAACTCTTTGTCCAACCTAATGTCAAAATAACGAGAAAGATAGGCAGCATCATCGTTCAGGCTGGCCCCGGTTATAGGGGCATTAATAACTGCCGATTGGGAAACCGCCGCTACCGCACTGGCCGGCAATACAGAAAAGCACAGGCAGAGGGTGAGCATTACCGCAAGAATTGGCGCCATAACACGGTTTTTGAATACATTTGGTTTCATTTGACATCCTCCTTCAGCATAATAGAATGTGCTATAAAGAAAGTACCGGATTTATCATATCATATAACAGTGGAAATTGTCACCAATCTTGAGATTTCTATTAGAATGTGGTATGATTCTTATATTTCCAGCGATTGGAGTAATTATTGTGGCGAAAAAAGAAAAACCCGAAAAAGACCTGCAGAAAAAAGGCAGCAAAAAAACCATTTTGGTTATTGCTGTCTGTATATTTTTAATTGTTTCTATCGCTTTTAGTTTTTATATGCTTTTAAAAAGTGGAAAACTCTCCGCCGACGACGGCGATAAATATAATCCCGTGTTCTTACCCGGTGACATAAAGATTATCTGCGATACGGACGCCAATCCGGGAGCAGCCCCCTCTAAGGAAGCGGCGGATCAGGAAGCCGAGGCAGCCCTGGAAACCGGGGCAAGTCAGGAAAAACCGGGAAACCCGGAAAACCAGGAGGATACGGAGGATTCCCCAGCCAAAACGAAAGACTGGTCCCAGGACCCCGCCGCCCGCTACGAGATTGCCGTTGACAGCGTCAAACAGCTATCGGAGGCAGAAAAAGAGTCTTACGGCCTATCAAAAGAAACCGGCCGCCTGGCCGCCCTGCAACTGGATATCCGCCTGCTGGATACCTCCTATGATTGGAGTTTTTATAACCGTAGAATTCAAGACGGCAAGGGCAACTGGCTGGACGAGATCAAAGCCGTAGCCAACCAGGAATTGCTGGATAGCGGTCAACAAGATAAGCAGACTTTGATTTTTCGGCTGCCGGCAACAGACCCCAAGGCTCAGGCCGATGAGTCGGTGACGCTCCATATCTATACCACCTCATGGAACACAAAAGAAAAAGTCGACGGTCAATGCCAGATTACAGTGGAACCGCCGCCGGCTCCCGGTTCAGAGCCGGTAATACACAACGCCGATACGGAATTTGGCCGTTGGACCGGCAACACCTATAGCAGCCCTGAGCTAAATATGTCGATTACCCTGCCGGAAAACTGGCGGCTCCAGCCGGAAACCCTCCAGGAAACCAATAGTAATAAATCCATCGAAGGCTCCGCCCTTCGCTCCGACAACCAGGCGGCTTTTCAGCTCTCCGTAAACAAAAGTGTCGGCAAAAACGATGAAAACGACCAGATCAACTTTTTTAAAAATTTATTAGGCAAAGCCGTCGGCCACTATACCATCAGCGAACCTTTTTCCTGCACCATTGCCGGCAGGGAATACCAGGGCCTCACCTATAGCTATGCCGATGTTTCCCACCAAATTTATTTTTATAAAGACGGCAGCAATATTATCGAAGTGGCCTTGCGCTTCCCCTTTGTGGAAGAAAGCGGCTTCGAACAATTCCTGGCCGGCATGAAGTCTTTATCATGAGCTTGCGTTTGGCTAAAACCTTATTATGAGCTTGTCCGGCTTCCTTCAAATGACCAACAATCTCAAAGATTTTACACAAGGCAGGTATAACGGATAACCTGCAGCCGCCACCTCAGGCGGGCTGTCCAGCAGGTTTATGTCCAAATGGCTATCGATAGCTTTTTCCAGCTCCGGCGGCAAAAGGACCGGCAGGACAGTATCTTCGTGAGGATTGTCGCCGCAGACAGGGGACAGCAGCTCCCGGTTATAAAAACGCAAAAAACATCCGGCATCTTCCCGGTTTAAGAAAGGCTGCCCAAAAGAAAGGGTCAGCTTTTCTTCTTTATAGGCAATGTTTTCTCCTCGCAGATACATGGCGCTGTCTTCGGCAGAATGATTTTTCTTGCGGTTAGACACCCCAAAATTCTTTTGCCTGCTGTCCGAAGTAATGAAAATAATGGGGCCTTTAATCCATTGCCTCAGTCTGGGCAGCACTTGGGCAAGGCGTCCAAAAAAACAAAGGACAGCGGCGTCATACATCGCCGGCGGCGGCTCAAGCTTAGTGAAATCACCATTAACTGTCAAAACGTTGTTTACCTTGCGGCGCAAAACCTCATTGTTCAGCCAATCTATAGCCTCGAGGCTGATATCCAGGGCCGTAACCTCTTTGGCATGAGGCGCCATAGCCAAAGAAAGATAACCAAGACCGGCGCCCAGATCAAAGATCCGGGCCCGGTCCCGGTTTGGGATATACGATAACACTTTTTCCGCCAATAACTGATGGTAATTATGGGTAGCCGCCGCCCGCCGGTACCATTCGATGCTTTCGCCGGTCCAAAAAATCATGAAATTCCTTTCGCCCTGCCTCTGGCAACAGATGATCCTACCGCCTGTCTCCGGCAGCAGATGAACACCGTTCTTCTATCGAATTATTCGATGAAGCAATTTGTTTTCAGTAGTATAGCCCCGGCTAAGGTTTTTGTCAAATAAAAAACGGCGCCGAGGCTATAGGAGGCGGTCACGGCTGCCGCCGGGGGCATGGTTGCCGGCCAGGAATACGACTGCCGCCGAAGGGCATGGTTGCCGGCCAGGGGTACGGTTGCCGAGGCAAACCCAAAATTGCAGGCATCAGTGGAGTAGGGAGTCATGGCTAACACTCAAAATTGCAGGTTTGTCGTTGTTCGCATAGTCTAACTGAGCAAAAATGCAGGTTTGTTGTCGTTCGCATAGGCTAACTGAGCAAAATTGCAGGTTTGTATACCTCTAAATCCCTGCTTTGGAACGGCTTTGGCCCGCAAATGGGGTAAAAACCCTATTTCCAGGCCAAAATACCTTTTACAAACCTGCAATTTTGCTCAAAATGCCACGACCCTGGAAACAAACTTGCAATTTTGCACATTTCCAAGTACATGCCGGCTACAAACCTGCAATTTTTGTACAAAAATTCGTTTCACAAAAAAAGAGGGCGGTTGCGCCCTCTTTTGCATTTTCCCTTCAGGCTTAGCCTAAAGGAAAAAGCTCTTCATCGGATTTCTGCTCTTGCAGGGTCTCATCCTTCGCATTTGTCTCATCAGCCGCATCAGACTCATCCGCTTGATCTGCCACACTTGCCGCACTTGCTTTATCAGCCGCATCAGCCTCGCTCATTTCCTCTGCCTCATCGGCGGCGGCAGCTTCCTCCGCTGCGGCAGACTCCTGCGAAGCCGCACCCTCGCCGTCGGCTGCTTGCTGCTCCTCAGCTTCTGCCGGCAGCGGGATCACAAAAGAAGGCCGCCCCATGTAGCCGGGGGCAATCTCATATTTGTCGAAAAGAATGGTAATGTCTGAGCCGTCCACATAAAATTTGGTCTTCTCGCTGACGCCTTTAAAACCTTCAAACCCATTTTCGCCATTGAAATACTGGCCGGGATTAGCCTCAATGGCGTCACCGATGACTTTATCGGCGATGGCAAAGGCCTCGGCTCCCAGGATATCCTGCAAGTTCAGGAGCTTATTTTCATTTTTGTCCAACACGAAGGTGGAAAGCTCCTCAAAACGGTTATTGCCGGAAATGGTCATGGCATGAAGGGCAACGGACATGTACCGGGAGTTGCCAAAGACATCATAAGAAAAAATGACGACCAAGTTTTCCTCTTCCATCTCCCCGGCTTTGACTAAAGCTTCATCGTAAAAAACATTTACTTTGTCGTTTACCTGCTGGGCAAAAAGCGGATCACTGACCTTAAATTCCGGCAGATGGCCGGTTACTACAATCTCCGCGCTGCCGAAAACCCTGTCGGCTATCGTCAAATTCTCATTGGATGTAATTACCCGGTAACTGCCTTCGGCAAAAAGGGGTTGGGCGATTAAAAGGGCTCCCGTCAAGCAGGCAGCAGCTATCGTATGCATCATTCTCTTATTCAACTAAAACTCACTCCTTATTATGGAATTATATATTATAAAATATAGCCAATTCTAACATAAGGAGAGGATTTTGTCGCTGGTAAGTAATTGGCAGGCAGGACAAGAGCATGAGTAAACAACCGATGAGCATTGTTTGCTCATGCTCTTGCCGTAATTAGCAGAGCTTATGATCAGCTTAAAGCCGCCCCGATTGCTCCGGCAAAACGGGATAACGGCGAAGTCTTCACCTGGCAGCCCAGTTGAACTGCCAATGCCTTTCTCAAGCCTTCCAGATCGGCCAAGCCGCCGGTAAGCAAAAGGGGCAGCCCCACTTCCACCCGGGCGGCTAAAGCAGCGGCTCTGCTGGCTACTGCATCAATGACGCCCCCTGCCACCTCCTGACGGCTTTTGCCCGCCGCCAAAAGAGAGACGATCTCCGAATCGGCAAATACGGCACACATACTGCTGAGACGGCAGCTTTCGCCGCTTTCCAGCAGGCCGTCAAGCTCCCTTAAGGTAACTCCCATGCGGGCAGCAGACATCTCCAGGAAACGGCCGGTGCCGGCGGCACATTTGTCATTCATCTGAAAGGCCAGGACTTTGCCGTTGTGCAGGCTGATAGCCTTGGAATCCTGGCCGCCGATGTCGATGACGGTACGCACCCCGGGCAGCAGATACTCGGCGCCCCGGCTGTGGCAGGTGATTTCCGTAACGGCGCGGGCAGCAAAAGGAATAGCTACCCGCCCGTAGCCTGTGGCAATCACCGTTATACCGCCAGGGATGCCCTCCGGCCCTGCTGCCGGGCCGCATTGCAGCAGCATCTCCCGCAGCAGCTCCTCTGCCGTCTCCCGGGGATTCCATCCCGTAGGCTTAACCGCCTTAGCTACGATGGCCCCGTCCTGCATCAAAACACCCTTGCAGGCGGCGGAACCGCAATCGATACCGGCCACAATAGCTGAGGCATTCATTACAGCATCTCCAAAAAGGCGCCGGCTCTGGTGGCCAACTGCCCGATGTCGGCGGTGCTGTAATCCGTCTCCAGATGCAAGTAGGGTATACCCTTTTTCTGCAGATGAGTCTTAATGGTATAAGTCTCTATAGAATAAGGGTGGCAGGATTGCAGCGTCATTTCCACAACGCCGTCCACTTTAAACTGCTGGCAAAGCCGGTCTAAAAGCTCCAGGCGGTTGGTATCCGGCGTCATTACCGCACAACCGATTTGCAAATAATACCGGGCAATATTGGTAATAGGATCCCCCTCCTCCTGACATTGGCGGTCCATTTGCTTGGCGCCTGTGCAGTTTTCATAGACCACCACTACTGCGCCGGCCTCTTCAATGACCTTCACCACTTTTTCCGTAACGCCGCCCATGGGGCAACCGGTAATCAGAATGCGGGGAGCCTTCTCGGGAACCGGCCTTTCACCGGCGGCATAAGCGGCCTTGATGCTGTCGATAGCTTGCTGCAGCTCCGCCACTTTTTCATTCCAGTCAAATTTAAACTGAGAGCCAAAAAGAATCTGCAATTGTCTCAAGCCGCTGACAGGAGGCGGCGTCATCGCACTAAGCTCATAAATCTCCTTCAGAAGACGGCGTTCCACATTTCTTTTGCGAATGGCTTCCTTTAGCATATCGTCGGTAATCGTGACGCCAAAATCCTTTTCCACCCGCTCTTTTAGGCGGACAATCTCCGCCCGCCACAAAGCAAAGGCCTCCTCCGTATTCTGCTTGCGGGGCAATTCCAAAATATGAAGATTCTTAATCTGACCCAGCAGCTCATACATTTTCACTTTACCGTCGCAGGTGGTCTCCCCTACCACCAGGTCAGAGAAGTACATGTAGGGACATTTATCGGTAATAGCAAAACCATAGCTGGATTTAATCAGGGGGCAAAGGTTCCCCGGCAGAACCTTTTCCGCCTCCGGTATAGTCTCGTCGCTGGTCGAGCACAGGCCCACGCTGACCAGGCCGGCAGCCATAAAAATTTCTAAAGGCGTATAGGTGCAGAACTGTCCCACCACACCTTTGCCTTCATCTTTAATTTCCTTCATGGCCAAAAAACCCTTTTGCCTTGCCTCGGCAAAGCTTTCAAAAATTTCCGGCAGTTCTTTTTTCATTTCCAGCATATTTTTTCTCCCTCTCCCCTCTTACCCTTGTTCTCTTGTCATTCCGTACCGTTGTGCGAAAATATCATAACGATTTTAGTATAGCGGATAATCTTGTTATAATCAACCGGTAACCTTGACCAAGCCTGGCAGCAATGGCTATACTAGGCTTTGAAGAGATAAACTTCAGACGGGAGGTCGGCAAAAATGCTGGGTTATATGTTCAAAGACGATAAACGGTTCCATTACGCAGAAGAATATTTGCAGGATCAGGGTTACACTTTTGCCGGCGACTTATGGGCGCCGGAGAATCTGGATTTTATTGTTTTCCCTTTTTTCGGCAAAGTAGACGCCGCTGAATACGACAACCTTTTCTTTAACCGGCTGAAAAAGGAGGCCGTCCTGTTTTCCGGGGTTTTCAACGAGTACATAGCAGGCCAATGTCAGGCCGGAGGCTGGCCCTATTATCCGATCATGAATGATGAGGCCGTAAAAGCCAAAAACGCCATCCCCACTTCGGAAGGCGTTATTGCCCACTTAATCTATAATCGAAACAAAACCTTATTCGGCAGCTCCGTCCTGGTTGCCGGCTACGGTATTGTAGGCAGCAGCCTGGCGGAAAAGCTGCAGGCTTTAGGCGCTAAGGTGTATGCTTTGGTCCGCAACAGCGTAAAAGAAAGCTATGCTTACCGCCAAGGCCTAACGCCGGTTTATTTGCAGGATATCGGCAAACTGCAGTTTGATGTAGTCGTCAACACCGTGCCGGCAGAAGTCTTTGACAAGAGTATGTTGGATCAGCTAAAAGGAGCGATGATGGTGGAAATTGCTTCGCCGCCTTACGGCTTTTCTATGGAATATGCCAAAACTTTAAATCCCGATTCCGTTTTGCTGCCCGGTATTCCCGGCAAACTGGCCGTCAAATCAGCAGGACGGATCCTGGGCCAATATATTGACGAAAAACTTAAGTTGTATTAAAAGCTTAAAATGAGAAATTGAGAAGACAAAACGATGCAAAAAATGTTATAATAAGTTGAAAAAATACGAATAGCAGTTTGGAGGTCACCTGGCAATGAAAAAATATCAATTAATTCGCAAGATTGACTTTTTAGGCCGGATCGTTATTCCTAAACAAATCCGGCGCAGCTTTAGAATTGTCATCGGTGACCCCTTGGAATTTTTCGTTAATCAAAAAGGCGAACTGATTTTGGAAAAATATTCACTGGTCAAAGGCTTAGGGTCTTTGCTTGACGATATAGCCAATCCTCTCCATGAAGCCACCGGCAGCATGGTCATCATTACCGACAGAGATAATACGGTATACGTAGCCGGCGCCTCCCCGGAAGAATACGGCCAACATCCTATCGGCGCCGGAGTGGACAAAGTCCTGGCCAGCCGGACCGGCGTGCTGGAAAACAAACCGGGCACAGCTTTAGCCGCCGCTATTCTTGAAGATGATGAGCGCAAGGCCCAATATAGCGCCGTAATTATCGAGCCCATACTTTTGCCGGAAATGGCTGTCGGTACCCTCTGCCTGGCCAGCCGGGAAAAAGGCCGCAGTTTTGGGGATCTGGAAGTAACGCTGGCCAAATTCGCAGCTACGCTTCTGGCCAAGAATATCTCGGCTTACGACGAATAATCTTTTGGCGGCCAGTCATAAAGCTCTCCAGCTTCGGCATTCGGTATCCATACGATAGCAGCACCATTTCAAATACCTCCTTGCGAGGTATTTTTTGCGTTGGGCAGTAAATACCGACACCCGCAAATTACCTAAAATGTTTTATTTTTTTTTAGAATTTTAATGAGAGACTTTCTATAATAGTAGACAAAGTCATATAGAGACACCACTCCAACAATAATGGAAAGCAGGAATATCAATGCATGATTTAATAAGAATAATTGACGATGCAAAATATCGGGCCATTGCCGGCAACCCCCTTGACCATGGGACAATTGTTGCCTTATTGTCCATTCCGGAAGAATCGGAGCTCTGCGATTATCTGGGCGCCGCCGCCAGGGAGGCAGCCGCCGCGATTTGCGGCAACCATGCCTATTTATGGGGAGCTGTGGGCGTAGACGCCACGCCTTGCGAAATGAATTGCAAATATTGTTCGTTAGGAGAAGAGTGGGGTCTGATCAGCAAAAAAGAGCAACTGGAAGAAGGGGAGATTTTCCGGATTGTGCAAAACTATGAAAGAGGCAATGTCCGCTGGATTGTTCTGCGCACCACCCAATTTTACCGCCTCGACAAGCTGAGCGGCCTCATTCAAAGAATACGCCGGGCTGTACCCGGCAAATACGAAATCGGCATCAATGCCGGCGAAATGGATGAGGCTCTGGCAGGGCAAGTAGCGGGGGCGGGAGCAGCCTTTGCCTACCATTCTCTGCGGCTGGGAGAAGGCCGGGATACCCTTTTCCGGCCCGCAGACCGGGTGGCAACCCTGAAAGCCATCGGCGCCTCACCCTTGGATCTGGTCTACTTGGTGGAACCGGTAGGAAGGGAGCACTCCAATGAGGAAATCGCCGCTATCATGCAATCTGTTTTGGATTGCGGCGCCAACGTCTCCGGCGCCATGGCCAGAGTACCGGTGCCCGGCACGCCTTTAGGGCATATTCCGCAGATTTCGGAGCGCCGCCTGGCTCAAATCATCGCTGTCAGCCGTCTGGTTTGCGGCCGCGCTATTCCGGATATCTGTGTTCACCCATGCAATGATCTGGCCCTGGCTTGGGGAGCCAACGTGACGGTGGTGGAGTGCGGCTCCATCCCCAGGGATATCGGCCAGCACGGCCAGGCCTGGCATGGTTTTGACTGCCGCCAGGCTGATGAGGCTTTCCGCCGCAACGGCTATACCGTTCATCAAACCAAGCAATAAGAATGCACATACAATACCCGGTAAGAATAGGAAAGGATAATGGCAATGAAAAAACCTACCGCCACTATAATTTTTTGTCTCTTATTAAGCTTAGCCTTAACCGGCTGCTCATCCTCAAACCCCCAGCCCCCTGCCGGCGCCACTCGGCCGGCTCAAAACAGCCCAAGCACCGCACCGGCTAATGACTCGGAGCCTTTGAAAGTCACTATCGGCACTTGGAAAACAGCCCAAACCATTACTCCCTATTTCTATCAGGACTTTTCCGAGGGCAAGCTGACAGCGGAAGTGCTGCCCTTTACCAATCCCGGCGACCAGAAAACAGCTTTGCTGGCCGGCAGCCTGGATATGTGCGGCACTACTATCGTCAGCGCCATTCTGGCGGCAGCCAATGACGAGCCCGTTGTCATTGTAGCCGGCCTGTGCAACAAATGCTCCGCCCTGGTGGCGGCCAGCGGCTCCGGTATCGAAAGCGGCGCCGACCTCAAAGGCAAGCGGATTGCTTACGTGCCCGGCACCATGCACCATATCCTGCTGCTGGACGTGCTGCGGCAAAATAATCTGGATCCCGACAAGGATGTTGCCTTGAAACGCATTGATTTCTTTGATATGGGAACCGCCCTGGCCGGCGGCGAAATCGACGCTTTCTGCAGCGGCGAGCCCTACCCTACCGTCGCCCAGTTGGAGGGCTACGGCAAGATTATCAGCTATCCCTATTTCGATGATTCCATCGGCGCCATCAACGCAGCCATGATCGTGACAAAAAAGATGGCGCAAGAGCAGCCGGAAAAGGTCCAGGCACTGGTCAATGCTCATGTGGCAGCCACCCATGGCCTGGGCGCCGACCCTAAGCTTTGGCTGGGCAAAGCCGCCGAATTTGGCAGCGATCCCGCTGTTTTGGAGGCTGCCGCCGACAATATCGAACTGTTTTACGATATTGATGAGGCATTTTTGGCCCATACTGCCAGGCTGGCCGAAGAAATGCTGGCTTTAGGCCTGATTGACAAAATCCCCGACATCGACACTATGTTTGATCTAACCTTTTTGAACAATGCTAAAAAGTAAGCCCATACGCCAACGGGAGCCGGGGAAAAATCCCGGGCTCCCTTATCTGTTGCCTGCCCTGCTGCTGCTGGCCTGGTTTTTAACCACTCATTTTCAGCTTCTGCCCCCTTACCTTCTGCCCAAACCCACGGACACCCTGCGTGCTCTTGTCCGGTTTGCCGCTCCCGGGGCAACAGGCCCTTATGGCGGCACCCTATGGGTTCATTTATGGCATAGCCTGGGCCGGGTCTGCCGGGGCTTCGGCCTGGCTGCCGGAGCCGGCCTGCTGCTGGGCTATCTTTGCGGGCGCCGGCAAGGGCTGAACCGAATCATCAGTCCCTTCGTCCATCTGATACGTTCCGTACCCGGTATCGGCTGGCTGCCTTTGGCTATCGTCTGGTTTGGCGTAGGGGAAAAAAACACTTTATTTCTGATATCCCTGGCTTCTTTTTTTCCCATCTTCACCAATACGGTTCATAGCGCCGCTTCCGTCAGCCAACAGATAATTCTGGCCGGCCAAATGCTGGGAGCAAAAAAAACAGCCTTGTTTACCTCAGTGATCCTGCCCGCCTCCTTTGCGGGGGTAGCCGTGGGACTGCGCTTGGGCTTGGGAATCGCCTGGGCTTACCTGGTTCTTGGTGAAATGACCGGCGTTAACTATGGCCTGGGAGCAGTAATGACCGACGCCCGGATGCTGGGTAATACCGCTATGGTTATCGTTTGCATTGTGGTAATCGCCATTGCCGCCAAAATCACCGACAGCCTGCTGCTCTTAGGCTGCCGGCTTGCGGCGCCCATAGAGCAGGAAAAAGCGGGAGGAAATTCATGAGGAGTGATTTAAGGCAAAATAGTCCGGCGCCGGTGTCGCCAAAGCCGGCACCTTTAATACGGGCAGAGCATATAGGCAAATCCTATACCGCCGCTGACGGCAATCTGCTGCCGGTATTGCAGGACATCTCCCTGGCCATTGAGCAAAATGCTTCCGTGGCCCTGTTGGGCCCCAGCGGCTGCGGCAAAACAACCTTGCTGCACCTGATGGCCGGCTTTCTGCAGCCTGACGGCGGCCAGCTTTACTATAAGGGAAAGCCCCTGGGGGAGCTCCATCCCCAAACCGGGGTGCTGTTTCAATCTCCCACCCTCTTTAATTGGCTGACTGTGGAGGATAATGTGGCCTTCGGCCTCAAGCGGGCCGGCCTGGCCAAGGCCGAGCGCCAGGCCCGCTGCGCCGGTTTTATCCGTCGGGTGGGACTGGCGGGCTTCGAAAAGGCTTATCCTGCCCAGCTTTCCGGCGGCATGCAGCAGCGGGCGGCTTTGGCCCGGATACTGGTTTTGGAACCGGAGGTTTTGCTGCTGGATGAGCCCTTCGGCGCTTTGGACGCCATGACCCGCCGCAACATGCATAAGCTGTTGTTTGAATTGCGCAAGGATATTCCCTTTACCACCGTCTTTATCACCCATGATGTGGAGGAGGCTGTGATTCTGGCGGAGCGGGTGGTGGTTCTTTCCCAGCGGCCGGCCCGAATCATTAAGGAGGTCACGGTGCCCTTTACGCCGGAAGAAAGCCTCGATGTGGACTCCCATGCATTTGCAGATATCAAAAAACAAATCCGCACTTTGCTGGAGCAGACGGAATAGAGCCGGCGGTGTAGCTAAACTTCTAAAACAGCTCCTTTTCTTACTCCCGTAGGTTTTCCTTCTGACATAGTTAAACCTCCATTTATAATTACCGTATCGATACCGGTGGAATACTGGTGAGGTTTTTCGAAGGTGGCTTTGTCTTTTATTTTATCTCTGTCAAAAACCAAAAGATCCGCTTTAAGTCCCACCTTCAATACTCCGCGATTGGTTAAGCCGATTTTCTGAGCAGGGTAGGAAGTCATCATTCGAACAGCATTTTCCAAAGCCATAATTTCTTTTTCCCGCACATAATGAGCAATAAGCCTGGGAAAAGCTCCATAGTTTCTTGGATGGGGTTTACCTCCGGATAAAACGCCCTCCGCAGCTAATATTTTGCCATCAGAGCACAGCATTGCCAAAGGGTGGTTAAGCGTCTTTTCAACATTCTCTTCACTTAAACAATTGCAAACGGCCATAACTCCGCATTTATCTTCAATCATTAAATTAATAAACGCTTCTCCCTCACTAACTCCATGGCCTCTGGCTATTTCACTTATTGCAATCCCTTCGCACCAGGAGTTTTTATCCAACTGGCAGGAAGCTACGACAATATTATCCCAGCCTCCATATTTTAATGCTATAGCCTCTAACTCCAATAAGATTTTGGCCTTATTGTCAGGCTTCTGCAAATTCTGTACTATTTCATCAATCCCGCCATTTTGGGACCAGCGAGGCAGCAAAGCCATTAATAATGTATTAAGTTTAGTATAGGGATACAAGTCATAAGTAACTTCAACGCCCCTATTTCTTGCCATCTCAATTAATTCAAGGATCCTATCCATCTTGTGCCAATTTAATTTGCCTTGAGATTTAAGATGTGAAATATGGAGTTTAACACCGGTTTCTTCTCCTATTTCAAGAATTTCCTGTAAAGCTTCCTCCACAGTATCCCCTTCATCTCGAATATGGGCTGTTAGCAATTTATTACGTAATCTGACCACTTCGGCTAAGGGTATCAGCTCTTTTTTTGTGGAGAAGCCGCCGGGCGAATAAGCAAGGCCCAAAGACATACCCGCCGCCCCTTGACCTAAGCAGGTGTCTAAAAGCTGAGCCATTTTTTCTATATCTTCTTTTTTTGCCTTTATTTGCTCAAAGCCCATGACTGCTATTCTGATTACTCCGTGGCCTACTAACGACAGAAAATTCAAAGCTGGTTTGACTGCTCTGACCTCATCAAAAAAATCCGCCATGCTTTGCCAGTTCCACTTAAGTGTGCCGGGCATAAAGGCTGTGTATTTTTTTAGTCCCTCTAAGAATTCATAATTTACCGGGGCTAATGAATAACCGCAATTACCGGCCAATTCTGTAGTAACGCCTTGATATAATTTGCTGCTGCCCCAAGGGTGCTGCAGCACTGTAAAATCCGAATGGGTATGTATATCGATAAAGCCAGGACTGACATATTTATTTTCCGCATCAATTACCAAGGTATCAGGCCTAATATCTTCCGGCTTTATAAAACCAATATATTTTATAATATCCCCGGTAATACCAATATCCCCGTAATACCATGGGTTTCCTGTCCCATCAATTATCTTGCCGTTTTTAACAATTATCTGATACACTGCGCACCTCTCAGTCTTTAATTGAACCTACGCGAAGTGACAAGAAACGAAATGTCCAGGCCCCGCTTCTTTCAAAGGCGGCTCAACTTGATTGCATATTTCTTTGCTTAGATTGCAACGGTTAGCAAACCTGCATATAGGTTTCGGGTTAATAGGATTTGTTACTTCACCTTTTATGGTATGTATCTCTTTCGACCTCATCGTAATATCAGGCATAGGTATAGAAGCCAAAAGCGCTTTGGTATAGGGATGTTTGGGGTTGGAAAACAAATCCCTGGTTTTAGCTTTCTCCACGCATTTCCCTAAATACATCACTACTATTTCCTGAGAAATATGTTTAACAACCGATAAATCATGGGTAATGAAAATATAGGCAAGACCCTTTTCTTCCTGCAAATCCATTAATAAGTTTAGGATTTGGGCCTGAATGGATACGTCCAAAGCTGAGACAGGTTCGTCGCAAACAATAAACTCCGGTTGTAAAGATAAAGCCCGGGCAACCCCTATTCTTTGTCTTCTGCCTCCGTCCAGCTCGTGAGGATAAACGTTGGCACAACGCCTGGCTAAACCTACTACATCCATTAACTGGGCAGCCTGATTTAAACAAGCCCTTTTACTGTCATAGGTATGGTTGACAATCATAAACTCAGCAATTATTTCTATAACAGACATCCTGGGATTAATGCTTGAATATGGATCTTGAAAAATGATTTGCATTTTTTTACGCATTTCCTGCATTTCTTTTTTACTATAGTTCACGATACTTTGTCCTCTAAACCTAATATCGCCGCTTGTGGGCTCCACCAGCCTGAGGATGCTTCTGCCCAAGGTGCTTTTACCACACCCGGATTCCCCCACGATACCTAAAGTCTTTCCCTCATATACTTCCAGAGAAACACTATCTACTGCATGAAGGACACCGTCACGAACTTTAAAATATTTCTTAAGATCGACAGTTTCAACCAGAGGTTTATCTGCAGAAATTAAGCTTTCATCCCTATTCATCGGTATCCCTCCCCTTTTGAAATAGATGGCACTTAATTCTATGACTACCCCTTACAAACTCTTGGGGATGCACTTTAATACAGACGTCCATTGCCTTAGGGCAGCGCTGGGCAAATTTACAGCCCGGAACTATTATCGTTGGATCAGGCATTAAACCAGGTATAGGGTTTAACCTTCTGGCCTCTACCTTCAGGTTTGGAATTGAGCCAAACAAACCTTCTGTATAAGGATGATGTTGCTTACTGCAAAAAATATCCCCGGCTGTTCCCGTTTCAATTAATTCTCCTGCATACATAATAGCTACATCATCACAGGTCTTAGCTACTACGCCTAAGTCATGAGTTATCATAATCATTGATGTATTAAGACTCATTTGCAGTTCGTTAATCATACTTAAAACCTGAGCCTGAATAGTAACATCCAGAGCTGTCGTAGGCTCATCGGCGATTAATATTTCCGGTTCACAAGCCAAGGCAATAGCAATAACCACCCTCTGTTTCATGCCCCCGGAAAATTGATGAGGGTAATCCCCTTTACGCATAGGAGAAATACCTACTAAAGAAAGAACTTCATCAACTCTTTTTTCTAAATCCTCTCTCCTAGCCCCCACATGTTTATGGAAAAACAAAGCCTCGTAAATCTGTTCGCCAATAGTCATAACCGGATTAAGGCTCGTCATCGGGTCTTGGAAAATCATTGCTATTTTATTACCCCTTATCTTTCTAATTTCCACATCAGAAAGCTGCAAGATATCTTTATCACCAAGCAGAATCTCTCCCTCTGCTACTTGGGAAATCCTTTCCGGCAAAAGCTTCAAAATTGACAAAGCGGCAGTGGTTTTACCGGCGCCGGTTTCTCCAACAATACCAAGGGTTTGCCCTTTTTCAAGTGAAAAGCTGATATTATTAACAGCATAAACCGTCTCCAAATCCGTCTTATATCTAATTGATAAGTTTTTAATTTCAAGAACTAAGTCCCTCATACGCTGCCTCCTTACTATTCTTCCATCAAGTCTTTAACCTTGGATCCAGAGCATCCCTTAGGCCATCACCGACAAGGTTCAAGGATAGCGTCGAAAGAATAATTAAAAGTCCGGGGAAAATCATTAGATAATTTGCTGTCCGCATAAACTCTTTAGACTCACTAATGATTGATCCCCATTCCGGTGTTGGAGGGTTAATACCCAAGCCCAGAAAGCTTAAAGTCGCTGCCGCTAAAATATTTTGTGCAACGCTCATCGTAACTTGTACCATTATAGGGCCAATACAATTTGGCAGAATGCTTTTATAAATAATTCTAAAATCACTAGTGCCGCCGGCCTTGGCTGCCTCCACATATTCCTGATCCCCTACTGAAAGAACAGCAGTTCTGACAACTCTTATAATTGCGGGGGTTCGCGAAAAAGCTACGGCTATAATCAGGTTAAGCTGACTGGCCCCTAAGGCCGCAACCACAGCCAAAGCCATTAATATAGATGGAATGGCAGCAATCACGTCTACAGACCTCATTAAAGCACCATCGGTAAAGCCACCATAATAGCCGGCAATAGAACCTAAAATTATGCCTAAAATAGCAGAGAAGGCCGCTGAACTAAAACCAATAGCTAAAGATATCCGTCCTCCATGCAGACAGCGGGCAAATAAATCCCGCCCATAGCCATCTGTACCAAACCAATGCACCCCGGAAGGAGGCTCAAGTCTATTTTTTACATTTTGGGTTATAGCTGCCTTATATGGAACGATATGTTCTGCAAACAAAACCATTAAAATAATAATCGTTAGAATAATAAGCCCGATAACAGCCGGCTTATTCTTTTTCATTCTACGGGCTATTTCCTTTAACTGGCTCGGTTTCTTATATATAACCTGGCTGTTATCCTCCATTGGGCAGGTTTTTCGGTTGATCATATGGCAGCTCTCCTCCCCCTTGAATATTTGGCTTTAATCCGCGGATCGATTAGAGCGTAAAGCAAATCTACAATAAGCATTATCAGGGAACAAATTATAGATAGAACAATGATCCCACCCATCACCATCGGTATATCTTTCATTTTTATTCCTGTTACCACCATACTGCCCAGCCCGGGTATGGAAAACAGTGTTTCTGTCGCTACGGCGCCGCCAAGAATCAGACCAAAGTTTATACCTATGATCGTAATAATCGGCATAAGGGCATTTTTAAGAGCATGCTTCCAAATAATGATATTCTCAGGGGCCCCTTTTGCTTTAGCAGTACGAATATAATCCTGCCTTATGGTCTCTAACATTGATGAGCGGGCAAATCTTAATTGCTGAGCAGCAAAAGGCAAGCCCAAACTTAAAGAAGGCAATACATAACCTTTCCAACTCGCTATACCTGTAGCCGGGAATATAGGTATTTTCAGGCTTAAGACCAGCATCAACATCATGCCCAGCCAAAAAGTAGGGATAGCTGCAAAGAACAGGGCCAGTACTGTGGGGAATGTATCAAATAAAGAATACTGCTTTACAGCCGACAATACGCCTATGGGCACCCCTACCATTGATGCTATTAATAATGAAAAAGTTGTTACCTTTACGGAGACCGGGAGCCTTTGTTTAATATTTGACCATACAGTCGTCTTAAACTGATAAGAGGTACCCAAATCATGCTTTACTACAGCCTTATACAAATAATCTCCGTAGCGGACTAAAAAGGGTCTATCATAGCCCAGCTCCTGATTAATCCGGTCAATATCTTCTTGGGTGCCTCCAATCCCCAAAATCATAGTTGCGGGATCCCCGGGAGTAATTGCCATGATGCTAAATACAATAAAAGAAACGCCCAAAGTTATTGGAATGATCAGCAGGCATCTCCTGAACAAATATCGCCACATATTCAGCCCTCCTGAGATTTATCAATGCTTCATAAAAGGGCGTATAAAATACGCCCTTTTACACCTACAGCCTGGGGAAGAAAGGTTTACCAACTCCAGTTATAAATTTCCGGGAAGTTAGGATAATTCACTACTTTTAAATCTTTATTCCAAACATAGGTTTGAACTTTGTTAATACAGGGGAAACAAGTGGCCGTATCCATAAACATATCGTTGTACTCTTTATAAATTTCAGTCCTTTTTGCAGCATCCATTTCCACCGCGCCGGCTTCAAGGAGAGCATCAAGTTTTGCTCCGTCAAATTGCTTGTCATTATACACCACATAGGTAGCCCCTTTTTGAGAGCTATGCCAGCGGGTATACATATAGCTATAATCACCATAATATGACCAGCCATAAGTAGCTATATCATAGTTCTGTGACCTTAAGTTAGGGGAAACCGAAGCTTGTTCGATCATTTGCAAATCACATTTGATGCCAATTTCATTTAATGATGTATGGAGAACTTGGGCCATTTTCTCATAGTAACCGCCAGTCCAGGACATAATTGCTCCAACATCAACGCCATCAGGATATCCCGCTTCAGCCAATAATTCTTTGGCTTTTTCCGGATTGTAATCATATATTATGCCTAAATCAAAATCTGAAGAGGTATTTTGGACAGGCACCATATAATCCGTAATGACGGCAAGACCGTTAAAACCGACTATATTCATGGCTTCCTTATCAATTGCATGGCCAATCGCTTTACGTACTAAAGGGTTGTTTAATGCCGGATTAGCATCAGGATTGACGACAAAAACGGAAATGTGATTGGCAGGTACAATTTCTGTTTTGTATTTTTCTGTGTTAGCAACTAAGTCATCCCAGTTAGCAACCGGGGCAATATACCAATCTAATTCACCTGCTTCAAAAGCAACCAGGCCAGCGGAAGCATCGGAAATAGGCTTAAACCTTATGGTCTTTATATCTGCTGCCCCACGATAATAGTCTTCGAAAGCCTCAAGGGTCCAGCCATTAGCATGATCCACATGGGACCAATAATAGGGACCTGTTCCAGCCAAGGCTACCTTAGTGCCAAACTCTGCCCCTTGCTCTTCCACAATCTTTTCGTTAAGAATATAAACACCGCACATATCAGTCATAAATGCAGCCATAGGGGCTTTTAGTTTAATTTCAATAGTGCTGCCATCAATTTCCGTGACCGAATCCACATTTGCCACCCTAGAGGCGACAGAGGGGTGCTCCCCCGCTCTTTTGAATGAATAAATTATGTCTGATGGTTTTACGGGCTCACCGTTATGAAACTTAGCATTTTCATTAAGTTTAAATAAATAAGTTTTACCATCCTCACTAATTTCATAACTGGAGGCTATCCTGGGTTCGAATTCTCCCGTTAATTCGTTTTGATAGTATAGGCCTTCGTAAGTCTGCCTAAAAGCATACATATCCGCAATCTTTTCCGAAAAATGGGGATCAATGGATGTTAAAACAGTGGTTACGGAAAGGTTTAAGTCTTCTCTTTTAGGAGCTGTGGGAGTATCAGTTGATACCGGATCCTTTGGTGCAGCAGTTGGCTGCTGCACCCCACTTGAGCCGCAACCTGATAAGAGCGATACCAGTAAAGCAATAACCAGGAATATTGACATCTTTCTCATTAATATCCTTCCTCTCTTCACCCTTCTCATAATGACACCTTTTATGATTGCATACTCCTATTGGCAATGTTATAATATCAAATATATTCAGAATTCACAATTATATTATCCCTTTTATGGTTAACTCCTCTCTATTTTAGTTTGTTTTTCTCTCATTATGAAAATATATTATCATTTTGAAAGGATGCGCTGCTATGACTTTACTTACAAAGATTCAAGGTTATTGCCAAGAGGCTATTGAAAAATTCTCCTCTGCATATAATCTTAATATTGAAATTATTGATAACGAATTGAGATATATTGGGGCTGTAGGCAGATATTTTAATCGAATCAATGATTTAATTCCTTCAATTGGAGGACGCTTAACCATAAAGGTATTGAGCATGAAAAAAGAAATTTATGTGGACGACCCCCAAAACCACCCCATATGTTCAGAGTGTTACAACCTGGCTAATTGCATAGACCGGGTAGAAATATGCTATCCGATAATTTATAACGATATTTCTTTAGGAGTAATATCTATCGCCTCTGCTAACTTTGAGCAAGCAGAAATGATCAAAAACAATCGTGAAACTTTTATGTTATCTGTTTCTTTACTAGCTAGTACTATACAAGAACATGCGGGAAATTATGATCTGCAGGAAGAACTGGCAAAAGGTACAGAAATCAATAGTTTATGTCTTAACGCAATTCCTGAGGGGGCTATCGTTTTTAAAAACAACAGCAATATAATCCAAATGAATTCCCACAGCGAAAAAACCCTTGGCTATACCATGGCCCAAATCCCCTACTTAGAAAAAATTAACCAAATCAAAGTTAGCTTTCAGAAATCCTCCGATAGCTTTGATGAATGCCAAGTAAAAATAAGAGGCAAAGAAATAGTCTTAAGAGGACGACTTTTAGCTTCAAATAAAGATGAAGGCTGCTTTGCCAGCCTATTTGTCTTCGGCGATATTTGTGTATCTAAAGATTTTCATTGCTCCTTTAATCAACCCATCCCTTTTACTTTTGCATCGCTAATTGGCAAAAGTCCGGCTTTTTTACTTGCCTTGGAAGAAAGTAAAAAGCAAGCATTTTCCAATACTTGCTTTTTGCTGTGGGGGGAAGTGGGGGTAGGAAAAGAAAGGCTTGCCAGAACTATTCACACTGAAAGCACCAGGAGGGAGCAAAACTTCATTAAGATTGCAAGAAATAATGATTTTATTGATTTGTTTCAGGAACTATTTAACTATGCCAAACCAGAAGATAAAAAGAGTACGTCATTGTTAAATAATGATATGTTAGAAGGGAGCACCATTTATATTGATGAAGTCGGTTCTTTAGACCAATATAACCAAGAAAAATTGCTGTCTCTGCTCAGCAATGCTAATTATTTTAACTTCAAGATAATTCTATCTTCTACTTGCGATCTTAAAAGTTTAGTAAACAGGGGTGAGTTTATTAGAGATTTATATCATGCTCTGGAACTAAACTCTGTTTATTTACCTCCCCTTAGGCAAAGAGGCGAGGACATAATTCTGCTTGCTCAACATTACTTAAAAAAATACAATCTTTTCCATAAGAAGAATTTATATTTTTCCAGAAATATAATTGACGCTTTATTAAAGTACAGCTGGCGAGGCAATATTATAGAGCTGGAAAATGCTATTGGCTTTACCGTACAAGCTCATGATGATGTAGGTGATGAAATTACCTTAGACAATATACCAGATAATTTAAAAAAGCGTTTATGGGAAGGGAATCAAAACTCCTTCAATTTAGAAAACAGTGAAAAAGAAATGATCATCAAGGCTTTAAATGAGTTGGGGGGCTCAGGTAAATCCATGAAGCTAGTAGCTGAAAAATTAGGAATAAGCATATCCACATTATACAGGAAATTAAAATACTACAATATTTCCTCTGATAGCAGTTATATTTGAAACCAGGAAGTATCATCAGAAAGGCATTTTCCTGGGCTGGGTTTGCATGGTCAGCCATTTCAGCTCCGTGTATTCCTCCATGCTGTAATGGCCCCCGGAACGGCCCAGGCCGCTCCAGCCTAAGCCCCCGGAGGGGGCGGTGGTAGCGCTGAGGTACGTGGTGTCATTGATATGGACCATACCGGCCCTGATCTTTTGGCCCAGCTCCCAGGCCAGGCTCAAGTCATTGGTAAGGACGGAGGCGGACAGGCCGTAAAGGTTGTCATTGCATAGAGCCAGGGCTTCTTCGGCGTCGGCGCAAGGGATGACGCTGGTTACCGGCCCGAAGGTCTCGTGATAAAAGATATCCATGGCCGGCGTCACATCCGCCAATACCGTCGGCTCATAATAAGGGCCTCGGGCTTTGCCGCCGGTGAGCAGCCGGGCCCCTTTGGCCAGGGCATCCTGAATCTGTCCGTCGATAAAGGCACAATGCTCCGGCGTAATCAGGGGACCGATTACCACCTGGGGATCCCGGGGGTCTCCTACTTTTAAACTTTCAGCCTTGGACTTCAAAAGAGGCAAGATAGCTTCATAAGCTTTGCCTGCGGCGATGATCCGGGAAGTGGCCATACAAAGCTGGCCCTGGTGGCAAAATGCGCCGTAGCCGGCGATTTCAGCAGCTTGCTCCGGGTCAAAGTCCTCCAACAGAACCAAGGGATTTTTGCCTCCCAGCTCCATGCTGCAGCGTTTAAGCAGGCTGCCGCAATCGGCGGCAATCTGCCGCCCTACCTTCGTGCTGCCGGTAAAGGATACCATAGCCACCCGGGGATCCCGAACCAAAAGATTGCTAAGCTCCGCCGTCTCCGCGGGCACCACTTGCAGCACGCCGGCAGGCAGGCCGGCTTTTTCCAGTATCTCGGCAATTTTAAGGCCGATAACCGGCGTATGGGGAGAAGGCTTAAGAATAAAGGTATTGCCGGCAGCCAAGGCAAAGGCCAGTTTTTTGACGGCTAAAATCAGGGGATAGTTGAAGGGGGCAATCCCCAGCACCACACCCAGGGGACTGCGCAGGGTCATGGAAACCTGGCCGGGATAAAGAGCCGGCATGACTTCCGTGTTCAGACGCCGGCACTCCCCTGCCGCCACCCGGAAAACACCGGCTGAGGCTTTAACCTCACCGCC
Organism: Clostridia bacterium; assembly: GCA_018436095.1. Lineage (GTDB taxonomy): Bacteria > Bacillota > Peptococcia > DRI-13 > UBA5745 > WRMS01. The sequence continues at coordinate 147,729 of JAHDMJ010000005.1, forward strand.
GGCCTTGGAGCGGGCGGAACCGCTTTCCGTAATCAGAATTTCCGTCAGTTCCTCAGCCTTTGCTTCCAGAAGCTCCGCGGCTTGCAGCAGGATTTCTTCTTTGCGGTCCGGCAGTACAGCCGCCCATTTCTCCCGGCAAGCCCAAGCTGAAGCCAAAGCCGCCTCTGCCTCCTGAGGCCCGGCCATATGAACCCGGGCCCAGCCCCGGCCATCGGCGGGATTAATATTTTCAACGACTCTGCCGCTTTTCGTCTCCTGCCAGCGGCCATACACAAACAATAAATAGTCTCGCATCAAAGTCACCTTTTCCCTTCCGGATACTCCTGCTAATTATAGCACATAATCCTGACGGTTAAAGGCTGAATCAATATTTATCGTAGCCGCTGCTGCTGGCCATAGCGGCAACGGACTCCCGGGCCGCCGGTCCATCCCATTTTTGGGCAAAAGACTGGTCGGCAAAAGACTGGTCGGCAAAAGACTGGTCGGCAAAAGATTGGTCGGCAAATGATTGATCCGCAAAAGAATGGGTCGCAAAAGCCGTCCCTCTTGCAGACTCTTTTAGCCGGAAACGGGAAATTAAGCCTTCCAGCATACTGGACTGGCCGCTCATCTCTTCACTGGCGGCGGCGCTCTCTTCGGCGGTGGCGCTGTTTTGCTGGATTACCTGGGCAACCTGGTCGATGCCCGTATTAACCTGCAGCGTGGCTTCCGCCTGCTGGTCGGACAAGTAAGCAATTTGCTCTACAATCTCGGCACTGCGGTTGATGCCGCTGACGATCTCGTTGAGGGAAGCGGAGGTTTCTGTTGCAATGTTCAGGCCCAAATTGGCCTTGGCTACAGAGTTGGCAATCAGGCTGCCGGTATCCTTGGCCGCCGCCGCACTTTTGGCGGCCAGGTTACGGACCTCGTCGGCCACCACCGCAAAGCCTTTGCCGGCAGCCCCCGCCCTTGCTGCCTCTACGGCGGCGTTCAGGGCCAATATATTCGTCTGAAAGGCAATATCGTCGATGACCTTCATTACCTTTTCTATTTGTACGCTGGCCTGGTTTATTTCTTTGACGGCTCCCATCATATGCTCCATCTGAGCGCTGCCTTTTTCGGCTTTGTCCTTAATGGCGACGGAGAGACGGGCTCCTTCTCTGGCAATGTCGGCATTCTGCTTGGTTTTGTTGGCAATCTCACTGATGGAGGCGGAAAGCTCTTGGATTACCGAGGCCTGCTCTGTTGAGCCTTGGGCTAAGGCCTGAGCCCCGTCGGCAATCTGCTTGGAACCGATGGATACCTGCTGGGCGGCGCTGCGGATCTCGGTAAACATGTCATTTAAATTGCCGATCATCTTTTTCAAAGCGAAATTCATCATATCTTTTTGGCTTCTGGGCTCAATATCCACCGCCAGATTTCCCGCCGCCAAAGCTTCGGCGGCAACCACCTGCTTTTTCGTGGTTTCGACCAGATTTTGAAAAGACTTGGCCAGTGTGCCGATTTCATCATCCACGGCGTATTCCACCGTCACATCCAAATCGCCGGTGGCAATGGTTTCCGCCGCCAAAGTAATATCCCTGAGAGGCTTCATAATGCTTTTGATAATTCTGGAAGCTAAAATAATACTAATAATAATGGCCAAAGCAATCAGACCGGCGTAAATTGCCGTAGTCACATTGCCGTAGCGGACAATTTCCGCGCTTTTGACCTCCGTTGCCACGGTGTAATTATGTTCCATTTCCGTTAAAATGCTGATAACCTCTGCCGTCCGGGGCAGCACGTTATCCAGAAGTTCCCGCTTTGCCACCTCCGTTCTGCCGGTTTTGATCATATCGGTAATGATTTTCGCTTCGTTATGAATGAAAGCATGGGGTTCTTCAATTTTCTCCAATAAAGAAATAAAGGCCGGATCGGTTATGGTTTGGGCTTCCGGGCTGTTTTTCCATTGGCCCAGAGCGCAGGAATTAGGATCGAGAGAACCCTTAAATTCGCCGCCGCTCAATACCGCCTCCGTCAGTCCCTGCCGCCAGGTGTAATGGGCATTCAACACCGCGGAAATACTGGTAGCCGTTTTTTTCATCGTATATAGCTCATCGGACATACCGGTAAGCAGGCGGGTGGATATCAAGCCCATAACGCCAAGAAGTAAACCAATAACCAGGATAACAACAAAACCTCCGATAATTTTTTTGCGAATTGTCACAGTGATCATCCTTTCAGTCAGACAGCAGAGTATACTAAATATTTCTATTTTTCATAGAAATATTTGGCTTGCCTGAACATTCTAGCATATTTCCGGGAAAATGCAAATAGAATTATCAATAATCATTACCAATTATAAGTTAGCAAACAACTAGGAAATAGGGGGATAGGAGCATCCCCCATTTCAGTAGCTGATGCCCCAAGCTTTCAGCCAATCCCCCAAAGCCAGCATCAGGCTGGGTACTTCCACATTCTTTTGCCGCAGTACCGCCAAGGTCAGAGCGGGAATAAAAAACAAAAAAAAGCCAATGGCGCTGCGCCAGGAGCGCCGCCGGACAATGGGAACCAAATCCATCAGCAGAATCAGCGTAAATCCAACCAATATCATAGCCATAAGGCTACATCTCCTTTCCGGCCGGCAGTTTTTTTATCTTGGCAACAATAAAGGTCAAAAGAGGTATTAATATCTCAAAAGGGCTCCAGATAAATGGCGTGGTCTCTTGGGCTGAAGCCGCATGCTTTACAGGGCAAGGGTACAGCGTGAGCCCATAGGTGATCATAAAAGCGCCTACGGACAAAATGAGATGGCGGTACTTCTTGATTTTTAACAGATGAGCCACCGTCATAACCGACACGTAATATAGAACCATAATTTTAAAAAACAAAAGTATAATTAGAACGATGACAAACAGAATCTCCATTCGGCTTAAAGCCATGCCCAGATTAACCAGCCGCAGGGTGACCAGGGGAGGCATGGTAAACATGTCCAAGGTATTGCCCAATACCGCCACATCCCGCAGCACAGTGAACAGCATGGTAAACCCCCCCAGGAAAAATGCCCAAAGCAGATAACGGCCGCTATCCCGGCGGGACATCTTTGCATTAGGATGGATCATCAAAAAAACCACCAGCTCGCCATAGGGTATAGCCGCAATAATATGGGTGCCTTGAATATATTTTCCGATGGGCTGGTCAAAAACCGGCAGAAAGTTTTCCAGTTTGATCTGGTTCAGCAGCAGTATGATGGAAATAACCAATACGCTGAAAGCCACGGTAACAAAGAAGTCGCTGTATCTGACCACCAGGCTGACCCCCCGGCGGAGGGCCATGGCGGCAACCAGGATACACATGATCAATAGCACCACATTAGGCGTTTCCTCCATGATCGTCAGCTTCACAAAATCCCCCAAATCCGTCAGATTGATGGAGCCCAAGGTAATAAAAAACCAGCAATAGCCGGCACTGACGACTTTTCCCAGCACCGGGCCATACACCTCGTCAAATATCTCCAACAGATTTTGATGGGGAAACATGACCATCAGGCTGCGGTACAGCCAGATCAGAGGCAGGCAAACCAGGCTGCCGGACAAGGCCGCCAGCCAGGAGTCCTGAAAGGTAACGGATGCGATGAAGGTGCTTAGCAGCGTGGAGGCCTGGATAAAGCAAGTCATGGCAAACATAAACTGCAGGCCGCTGATTCTGCTTTTGTCTATTCTCATGGCTTGGGTTCCTCCATTTCCAAGGATTTGGCGATCTGGCCTGTAGCGGGCAGCTTGACTTTAACCTGCAGATCCAGGTCCATCTCACGAAAGAGCTGGTCCCATTGCTCTTCAATAGTTTTCCATACCTTGGGGTGGCGGCGGTGAAAATCCAGGCCAAATCTATAGATATCGGCGTCCAATTCCTGGGCCACCTTAAAGGCGTCCCTGATCTGTCTTTTTATCTCATTTTCCGACAAGGTAACGAGATAAGGCATCAGCTCCAGCGGCGTCATCCCGCTAAAGCCCCGGAGTTCTGTCAGAGCCAGTGTGGCATATACGGATATTGTCCCCCGGATACTGCCGTTAGGGTTCAGGCCGATATCTCTTTTGGCCTCTAATTTAACAATGCGAAATACCGCCCGGCCCAGATCGGTTTGCGCCGCCAGTGCGCCTTGTTTTACATTGCCCATGGTCCAAATGTATCCCTGCATCTCCTGGCTGCTGAGGCTGCCCACCATTTTATCCTTTTTAAATATGGCCATTCCTTTAAGCTTCAGCCGTTCCTTATCCTCCTGCTCCACCAATTCAACGATAGGAGCCACCGCCGACGACGTACCGTCCCGCAGGCGGGAGACAAAGTCCAGCATGCGAATTTTGTAATGGGGAGATACATTGTACAAATCCTGCATCATTCCATATAAATACATGCTGGAGATTTCTTCTTCCTCCAATTCGGCGGCCAGAATATCCTCCGCCCGCCGGTCAGCCACCATCACCAATACTTCCATACGCATCTGCTGATTTCTCAGAAAAGCATCGATGCGGTTTTCTATCCCCGATTTGGCCAAATCCCTGCCCAGAAGCATCACTTGATTATGATGGAGCAGCATAGTACGGCTGCTATCCTGATCTAGCTGCATTATGCTTTCCATCGTTGTGTCTTTGGCGGTTTTCAGCAAAATGGCGGAGCTTTTCTGGGTGCCGGTATCACTGCTGCCGGTAGACGGGGACTGGGTTTTGCCGATTTGCAGGGTAACGTCCATTTTTTCGGTGTTTGCCTCTTTATCCGGATCTTCCTCTTTATCTGAGTCCGCCACCTGGTCCAGCCCCACTCCCGTGACGATAAAGAGGTTCTCCAGCTCATGGTAGTCCCAGCAGCCGGCCAGAAGCAAGGAAAACAGCAGCAACAATATAAGAAAGCTCCACCGGCTCAGCCATTGCCTCTTCACGCTCCTGCCCCCCTCTCTTTAGGCCCCTCTTCCTGCTCATCTTCACTGTCTTCATCCAGGACTTCATGGGGGCGAAAAACAGGAATAAAAAAACGGCCCCGAACCGTATTGTTTTCAGGAATCCCCTGGGGCCGCCGGATCATGAACCATAGGGGCATCCTCACTATGGTGTCCTCCTGGTCCCTTGTCCAGGCCAGGCCGTTAAAGTAAGGCACGCCAAAGGAGTTCAGGGAACCCAGGTGCATCAGCACCGCCAAAGCACCCATGGAAATGCCGTACCAACCGGTAAAAGACGCCAAAACCATCATAACCACCCGTAAAACCGAGGCGGCGTCGTTTTGGGCCGGCACCAGAAAGCTGGCCACCGCCGTAATGGCTACGGTAATTACCACCGGGGCTCCCACCAGCCCTGCCGATACCGCCGCATCCCCCATAATCAAAGCCCCCACAATACTGATGGCCTGGCCTACGGGCCGGGGCAGGCGGATACCGGCTTCCCGCAATATCTCAAAGGCAAAGACCATACCCATGCTTTCCAGCAATACGGGAAAGGGCGTGCCTTCCCGGGCATTGGCAATAGAAAACAGCAAGGTAGTGGGTATAAATTCCTGGTGAAAGGAAGTCAGGGCAATATAGAGAGCCGGAGCGAAGATGCTAATCAGATAACCGACGAATCGCAGCATCCGCACCAAACTGGCATACAGGGGGCGGGTATAATAATCCTCCGTGGTTTGAAAGCTTTCAATAAAAAGCATGGGAGCCGTCAATACGAAGGGGGTTCCGTCCACCAAAATAGCCACCCGGCCCTCCAGGATTTGGGCTGCAATCACATCGGGCTTTTCACTATAGCCAACGGTACTAAAAGGTGAAAAAGGAGCATCCTCAATGTACTCTTCAATGTAGCCGGACTCCAGTATGGCGTCCACATCCAGGCGGCCCAGGCGTTTTTTTACCTCGGCCACCACTTCGTGACTGGCCACGTCCTCCAAATACATCAGGCGCACATCGGTTTGGCTTCTTCTGCCTACGATCAGATTTTCCACATGGAGCCGGCCGGACCTGATTTTGCGGCGGATCAAGGCCGTATTGTTGCAGATGTTCTCCGTAAAGCCCTCCCGGGGACCCCGTATTACCGTTTCCGATTGAGGCTCGCTGACGCTGCGTTTTTCCCAGCCTTTAGTGCCGATAATCAGGCCGGTGGCACAGCCATCCACTAAAACCGCCGTGTTGCCCGAAAGGCACTCCAGAATAATATCGCCAAGGGAGGCAACAGGTTTAACGCTGCCTGCACAGATGACTTTTTTAGCAAGCTCATTGATCAGTCCGTCGCCGGCGGCGGGCATCTTGCTTTCAGGCCGCCAATCTTTCAGAGGACGTAAAATACCGTCGGTGATTTTGCCATTGTCTATCATACCTTCAATGAACACCATGGCTCCCGACCATTGGTTTTTCGGTCCAAATTCCAGAGGATGAACTTTTAAGTCACAGCTATCGCTGAGGTTGTCTTTCAGGTAAGCCAGGTTCTTAGTTAACTCTTTTTCCATGCCGGGGCCCTTAGTCCGGTCATCGTAAGGGCCGGTAGTCTTCCGGTATAGAGCGTACTGGTTGCCTAAAAAAGACAGCTTGCGGAACAAAAATCCTAGCAACAAGATAGATAATTCCTTCCATGAATTATTTTTGATTAGCATGACCAAATCATTGGGAACTATACCGGAAAAAGGAAAAAACCGTGCATTAGCAATCAATGCACGGCTCGTCTTTTAAGGTAAAACCTTATTTCAAAAGCTTAATTTATGCTGTTGGGACGGGGTCTTTACTCTTTAATCATATGCAAAGAGCTTTTGTGAGGGGTATCCAAAGCGTTGGCCATTTTGCTCTGGGTTTGCTCCCGGGCTACCAGGGTAGCCGTCTTTCTTGAGGGCTGCAAGGTGCCGGCGCCGGCGGCACAGCCGCCGGGGCAGGCCATGCCTTCCAAAAGATAGCCGTCATATTTGCCGGCCTTAGCCAGATTCAGCATCTTTTTGCATTCCCTTAAACCTTCGGCGGAAGCGATCCTAATCTCTCTTTCAGGGGCCAGGCGCTCAATAACCTCAGCCACGGCCTTGGCCACGCCGCCGCTGACGGCAAAGCCCTTACCGGCGGCGGTAGCTTCGCTGACAGCAGGCTCCTCCGCCATCTGCTCCGGATTGATGCCCTTGGCTTCAAACAATCCCATAATCTCCTCAAAAGTAAGAACGAAGTCCACGTTGCTGCGGACGCTGCGGCGGCTGGCCTCCAATTTCTTGGCAGAACAGGGGCCGATAAAAACAATTTTGCATTCGGGGCATTTTTGCTTTTGCAAACGGGCCGTCAGCACCATAGGAGTAAGGGCCATGCTGATGCAGTGAGCCATCTCGGGGTACTCGGTCTTGGCCATTACCGACCAAGCCGGGCAGCAGGAAGTACCCATAAAAGCCTGTTTGTCCGGCACTTCCTCCAAGAAGTCCTTGGCTTCTTCAATGGAGCAAAGATCAGCCCCCACCGCCACCTCGAAAACGTCTTTGATGCCTAATTCCTTTAAGGCCGTCACCAGCTTGCCGTAGGTCACCTTCGGTCCAAACTGGCCCACAAAAGCGGGGGCCAATATGGCAATTACCGGTGCGCTGCCTTTTATGGCGTGGATTAGCTGAAAAATCTGGCCCTTATCGGAAATGGCGCCAAAGGGGCAGTTGACGATACACATGCCGCAGGATACGCATTTGCTGTAATCAATGGCGGCCTTGCCGTTTTCGTCGCTGCCGATGGCGTCCACGCCGCAGGCCTCGGCGCAGGGCCGTTCCAGCTTCAGTATGGCGCTGTAGGGACAAACGGAGCGGCAGCGGCCGCATTTGATGCAGCGGTCCTGGTCAATGACGGATTTGCGGTTTTCGCCGATAGCGATGGCGTCTACGGGGCAAGCCTCTATGCAGGGATGGGCCAAACAGCCCTGGCAGCCGTTGGAGACAAAGTATTTCTCCGGACAGGCATTGCAGGCAAACTTAATAATATTCACCAGAGGAGGATCGTAATATTTCTCCGCAATAGCGCTGGCGTCAATATTCATGGAAAGAGGGGCGTGCTCGTCAACAGGACGCAAGGGCAGCCCAATGGCCAAACGCAGCCGCTCGCCGACAATGGCCCGCTCCAGAAAAATCGATTCCCGGTACTTTGCCACCTCTCCCGGCACAATCCGGTAAGGCAGCTCCTCGATGCGGGAATAGTCGCCGCCTTCAAAAGCCATCCGGGCCACTTCCGTAAATACTTTCCGGCGGATTTCTCCCACCTGTGATTCTACAATACGCATAGTTCCTCCTCAATCATCACGGAATATCTCTTCTTATTATATCTCTTTTTTCTATCACGTTTCCTTCCGGCTGTCAACCTGAGACAGCAAAAACCCGGAAAAGCTTGGGCAGCTCTCCCGGGCTGTCTGAGGCCTTTGTCCCGGCGTTCCTTATTCTACTTTCAGGATCAGTCCTTCAATATCCACCGGATTTTCGATCATATCATTGTCCTGCATGAATTGTTCCGTCTTTTTCATTGACGCAATATCGGCAGCCGTTATTTCCGTGTCAAAATCATACATGGGGAACATTTCCTCAACTGCCTCAATGCTCAATTCCGTTTCCTTAGCGGTAATTTCCAGAATTTCTTCCGGATTATCCTGCATATATTGCCGGATTTCGTCCTGGGCTTTCAGGAAGGCCTTGACCAGCAGAGGATTTTTCTCATAAAAGGCCTGACTGGTGGCTACTACGATGGTGGCGTCCACCAAGTCCTGGCCTGTCGTCACCACCGAATAACCGTCTTTGGCCATATTATAAGCTACGGGTCCCGCCAATAAAGCGCAGTCCACGGCGCCGCCGGCCAAAGCAGCCTGAGCCTCGGGGATACCCATGGAAACAAACTCCACGTCATTTTCCGTCAGACCCGCCGTACCCAAATAAGCAATCAACAGCTCATGGAGAATTGTCCCTTTAGGTCCGGCAATCTTTTTGCCGGCCAAATCGGCGGCGCTTTCAATAGAGCTATCCTTGCCGGCAAAGAGGCGAAAGGCTTCGGGAGAACGGCTGTAGGTGCTGATAATCTTAATATCCGCACCATTGGAAGCAGACAAAATAACTGAAGTAGCTCCTACCGCATAAAGGAATTGAATGTCGCCGGAAGCCAGAGCCTGAGTCTGCTCAGGTCCCGCAGTCAAATTGGAATATTCCACAGGCAGGCCGTATTCTTCAAAAACCCCGGCGAAAATCCCTTTTTCCTTTTCAATGATCGAAGGAACATTGAGAGGAGATTTTACATAGGTTACGCCGATTTTATTTACGGTGAATTCCGGCGCCGCCTCAGGTTCCGTTGAGGCAGGAGGGGTGGTTGCCGGCGGTTCTCCGGCTTGGGCTCCATTGCCGCAGCCGGCTAATATACCGCTTACCATTACCAGGGTAAGAAAAAGAGAGAGAATACGTTTCATATGACACTCCTTTACTTTATTGTTGTAATAATATCCTTCTTCATCCCGATGAGCTCGGAAGACAGAATATCTCGAGGATAGGCGAAATTCTCCAGGGAGAACTGCCGCTGGATTTTGCCCTGGTCCAGCACCAGGATTTTTTGTCCCAAAAGCAAGGCTTCGTCAATGCTATGGGTGACAAATACAATGGTTTTCTTACGCAGGGTAAAGATGCGCAACAGCTCCTCCTGCATAGCCTCCCGGGTGAAATGGTCCAAAGCCGCAAAGGGTTCGTCCATTAAAATCAAGTCGGGATCATAAGCCAGGGCCCGGGCTAAAGCTACCCTTTGCTGCATGCCGCCGGAAAGCTGGGCAGGATAGGCTTTTTCAAAGCCCGCAAGCCCCACAGCATCAATCAATTCCTGAATCGCCGGCGGGGAAAACCGGTTTTTGGGCACGCCGAAGGTGATATTCTTCCATACCGTCAGCCAAGGCATCAGCCGGGGTTCCTGAAAAACCATACCGGTTTTGTGGGGGGGAGGGGCCCCTAAAGTACCCTTCTCGTATGCTTCGAAGCCTCCCAATATCCGCAAAAGGGTGGTTTTGCCGCAGCCGCTGCGGCCCAGGATAACGGTGATGCTTTCTCCCGGAAACTCTGCCGTCAGCCCATCCAGTACGGTCAGATGCTTTTCTGCCACCCGGTAGCTTTTATAGAGATTTTCCAGCTTAACTCCAGCTATCGTCAACACCTCCATGAAGGGATTTCCGAATGGCAAAAGAAAATAACAAGTCACATAAATAGCCCACGATGCCGATAACGAAAATACCCACTACAACTTTGTCCGACCGGGACATTTGCTGGGCGTCCAGAATCAGATAGCCCAAACCGCTGGCAGCCGCAATCATTTCCGCACCAATAATAGCCCGCCAGCTATAGCCCAGGCCAATGCGCATACCTACCAAAATATCCGGCAGAGCGTAGGGCAGCATGATACGGAAAAACTTCTGGCTTTTGGTAAAGCCCATGGAATGGCCTACTTCCAGCAGCTTAATATCGCAGGAGGCCAAGCCTTTTTTAATATTAAGAAACATCGGGAAAAAAGAGGCCAGCACAATAATAATGATTTTAGAGGTTTCCCCAATACCAAACCATAAAATAAGCAGAGCAATCAGACTTAAGGGCGGCACATTGCGCAGAAACTCCACGATATGCTTATAGTAAGCGCCGCCGGCAGGGTATAGTCCAGCCAATACACCAAGAAGGAAGGCCAGAGAAAAGGCAATGGTAAAACCGGTAAGCACCCGCCAAAGGCTGACCAAAACATGCCGGAGCAATACACCGCTTTGCACCATACTCCAAAAAGAATGGAAAACCCGGGCCGGGCCGGGCAGCACATAAGCACTCCATATACCCGTAGCCGACGCCGCCAGCCACAGCAGCAAAATCAGGGCAATGGGCAGAAATCCTTTCCAAAAGTTTTTCATGCTTTTTTTACACCCCATTTCCCTTGTGGCAGCCCTGAGGGCAATACAGCAGCTCCAGGATGCTTTCGGCAGGCTGCCGGGGACCGGCTGAAAAATATTCGTCAATCTTTTCTTTGCTGTCCAGCATAATACCCCGGGCCCCATATTCCGCAAAAAAACCTGGCGGGATAGGGCTTGCCTGCAATGGGGCTTTCTGCAGCAGCAACTCTTCTTGCCGGACGAACTCTGCCCAGGTAAGGAAAGTAACTCCCGGCAAACCAAGGCTTCTGCCCAGGTCGCGCAAGGCCTCGCAAGGTGTGGTGACATATAACCGCCCTTTGCCCTCCAGTCTTTGCTGCAGCTCTCTGGCACAATGCAGTAAGATCGGCTCAATAGCCGGGTATTCCAGAAAGGGCGGGTTATACTCCGCCTTAATATAGTCCACGGCCAAAGGGCAGCGCATATCGGCCAGGCAACCTTCAGCCTTTTTAAGGGCCAAACGGTATTTTTCGCGCACCGCAGCTATATGGTCCCGGCCACAGGCCACAACCTCAAAGCCCCTCCGCTCAAGCTGCTGCCGCAGCTCCGGCGAATCATACATTTCTGCAGCAACAGGATTAATCCAAAGAAACTTGTCCATCATTGCCTCTGCTTTCACGGTAGTTAGTTACAACTAACCGTCATTATACCTGCATTCGCACCTGCTGTCAATCACAGTTAATTAGTATGAAATAAAACAAAAAGCGCCGGGCTGCCGCAGCAGCCAAGGCGCTATTTCATCGGGGACAATTATATTCGGATGTATTCAGAGTGCCTTCTCTATAGCACCGCTACCGGCCGCCTTTCAGCGTAAACTGACCGGCTAGACCGCTGAGAACTTTAGCCTGGGCCGATAACTCCTCACTGGCGGCGGCGCTTTGCTGGGCGGTGGCTGAGTTGGACTGCACTACCGCCGATATTTTGTCTACGCTCCTTGTAATATCGAGAATAGAACGGCTTTGCTCCTGGGAAGCGGCCTGAATTTCGCCTACGCCGGCAGCAATTTGCCGGGCATCCACTAAAACAGTGCCTAAGGTTTGAGCCATGGAATCCGACAACGCTTTACCTGACTCCACAGACTTCACCGAAACATCAATCAGACCGGTGGTGCTTTTGGCCGCTAAAGCGCTTTTGGCTGCCAAATTGCGCACTTCGTCGGCCACTACGGCAAAACCCTTGCCGGCGGCGCCGGCTCTGGCTGCCTCAACGGCCGCATTCAAAGCTAAAATATTGGTCTGAAAAGCAATATCCTCAATGGTTTTATTGATTTTAATGATTTCTTCGGAATTCTTACGGATATCATCCATTGCTTTAAGCAAGAGCTTCATCTGGCGCTCGCTTTCGTCGAGGCTGACGCCCATCTGCCGGGCCTTGCCGTTGAAGATATTGGCATTTTCAGCAGTATAATCGATCTTGGCTACAATCTCCTCCACTGCCTGGGAAAGATTCTCTATAGCCATGCTCTGTTCCATGGCCCCTTCCGACAGAAGCTGGGAACTGGCCGCCACATGGTCAGCCCCCACGGACACCTGCTCGGAGGTCAGGTTCAATTGGCCCAGAGTATGGGAAATCTGAGCGGAAAACTCTTCGATAGAGCGGCCGATATCCGTAAAGTCGCCGATATACTGCTGCACCGGCAAATCAAAATTGCCCTTCTCCATCTGGGCCATGGAATCACCAATCCGGGAAACGTAGCCGGAAAGAGTGGCCATGGATTTGCGCATGCTTTCGGCCAGCATACCCAATTCATTGCTGGAGAAATACTCTATCTTGCTCTGCAGATCCCCCTGGGCCAGGCCTTCCATACCTTTTTCCAGTGTTTTTACGGGCAGAAGGATTTTCCTGCGGATAATAGCCAGGATAAAAACAATAGCAATGAGATTGAGGACCAGGGTAATGACGCTGACGATTTTTAGCTTAATAATGCCCTGGGCGGAAAAGCTCTCCGCCTGAGAAACAGCGGCATTGCTTTTATTAAAAAGCTCCTCGCTGTTGGCCAGGACCAGTGCCTCCTGCTGAGAACCGGCCTGCTGATTCAGCAAGGGCTTTACCTGCTCTTGCCAGTAACTGCGGATTTCCTCCATTTGCTTGACCAGCTCTCCATCCCTCGGCTCAGGCAACTCCAGCTCCTCATCGCCGGCGATCAGGCCATCCATGACTTTTTCCACCTTGGCAATATGCTCCGCCACCGGCTGTTCCAGCAAGTAAAGCTTCACAATACGCTGGGTGGCCCCCCTGACAACGCCGCAATAATTGACAATTTTGCCGTTGCTTTGATTCTGGTCAAGAAGTAAAAAAAGGAAGCTCGTGTTGAAAAGGCTTAGTACAATAAGACCGATCATTGTGCTGTAAATAATTCTTTTAATACTCATACTTTTAGCCCTTTCAGTAGTTTGACATATACTAAAGATATAATGTATTATTCTACAGTCAAAGCTAATTTAAGTCAATAAAAATACAGGCAAGACTCTGAATCTTCTATGCATATACAAATTATACTTATCGACATTGTCGGATATAGAGACATGCAACCTTGTTTTGCCATTTCATATCAATTATAATAAATTTAGCAGTAAGCTGCGGGGGTGTATATGTTTAACCAGAATATCTGGCTGGGCTTAGTTAATAACTCATCATGGTTATTGGCTCTTTTTGCCATTTACGAGATTAGCTGCTTTTGGGCTGGTAAAAATCATATCTTGGGTCAAATGGTCAGCGGCATACTGATTTCCGCTATCTGCATAGCTGTTATGGCCTGGCCCTTTCCTCTGTTTGAAGGGATTCTCTTTGACACCCGCAGCATATTAATCAGCACCACAGCCCTGGCCTTCGGCGGCATTCCTGTCATTATCACGGCGGGAGCGGCAGCATTTTTTCGCATAATCCAAGGGGGCTCCGGCACTGTAGCCGGTTTAGCCGCCATTGCCTCCAGCGCTATGATCGGTCTGCTCTGGCGGCGCTTTCCCATGCCCAAAACCAGAATCCTCAAGCTGCTGAATGTATACCTGATGAGCCTGGTCGCTCATTTGGCCATGATTCTGAATATGCTTTGGCTGCCGGCCCCTCACCGCTTCACTGTAATTCAGCGCATCTCTTTGCCGGTAATGCTGATCTATCCCGTGGTTTCCGTAGTATTGAGCGTACTGCTTTTTTACCAGCAAGAACGCCGGCAGTATCAGGAAGGGCTGAAAAGCAATGAAGAAAAATACCGGCTGATTACGGAAAATGTCTCCGATGTGGTGTGGACTATGGATCTTGATCTGCGTGTCACTTATATCAGCCCGTCGGTGGAAAGGCTCTTGGGGGAATCGGCTTCCCAATATATGCAGCGTCCTATTGAGGAAAGGTTTTCGCCGGAGACGCTAAAAAAAATCAGGAATCTCTATGCCCAGGAACTGGCCAAGGAGCAAGATCCGGCCTTCCCCAAGGACAGAACCTGCATAATCGAGCTGGAGCATTATAAAGCCGACGGCGGCACCCTCTGGCTCTCTATGCATATTGCTTTTTTCAGGGATGCCGGCGGCAACATCATCGGCCTTCATGGGGTCAGCCGTGACATCACCAAGCAAAAAAACAGCGAGCAGGCACTGGATACCGAGAAAAAGAAGGCTCAGTTATACATCGAAATTGCTCCTGTCATCTTCCTTACCCTGGATACGGACATGAATGTTACGTTGATCAATCAGGAAGGCTGCAATATATTAGGCTTATCCAGAGAGCAAATAACCGGCAAGAATTGGCCGGAGAATTTTGTTCCCCTCAAGCACCGGGCGGCCCTTTGCCAAATGATAAAAAACATGTTTGAAGGCGGCAATGAAAATTACAGAATCTACGATAATTCCGTCATAACCGACGACAATGGCGAACGGCTGATCTCCTGGCGCAACATAGCAATGAAGGATGATGAAGGCAATATCACCGGTATGCTGGCTTCCGGCATCGACATCACCTACCAAATGATTACCATCAATGCTCTCCAGGAAAACGAACGCAGCAAAAGGGTTTTGCTGGAGAATCTGCCGGGAATGGCTTACCGCTGCAAATATGACCGGGACTGGACCATGGAATTCGTCTCCATGGGCTGCCTGGACCTGACGGGCTACGAGCCTGACAGCCTGCTTTTTAACCGGGATCTGTCCTTTAATGACTTAATCTTGCCGAAATATCATGAATTTTTATGGAATAAATGGCAGGAAGCCGTGGCCGGTCACTCTATGTTTGAGGAAGAATATGAGATTGTCTGTGCCGGCGGTGAAGTTAAATGGATTTGGGAGCAGGGTCAAGCCATTTATGATGATAACGGCAGCGCCTTGTGCCTGGAAGGCTTGATTATCGATATTACGGACAGAAAGAAAAATGAAATTAAGCTCAAGTATTTAAGCGAGTGCGATTCTCTCACCGGCCTCTATAATTTGCGGTCCTTTGAAAACATATATAAGAAAAGGCCGCCCTCCCCGGCGGCCGTCATGATGATCAATGTTCGCAGCTTCAGCGTCATCAACCGTATTTTTGGTTTTTCTTTCGGCAATAAACTCATCCAGGATATCGCAGCCTGCCTGTCAAAACACAGCGCTGAAGGTCAGATACTTTTCCATACGGCTATTGACCGCTTTCTCCTTTACCTGCCCCAGTGCGATACCAGGCAGGAACTGATTCGCCTATGTGAAAATATTTTTAAGTCTTTGGACGCCGCCGTCAGCGAAAAAATTGTCCGTTTCAGTATCGGTGTGCTGGAACTGGAGGCCGATTGTGATTATAACGCGGAGAAGGTATTAAAGAATGTGTCCACGGCAGCGGAATACTCTCCCGACCATGAGCGGTTCGGTTTTTGTTTCTTTAGCAGAGAAATCGAGGAAAAACAGCAGCGGGAGGCGGTAGTCAGGCTATCTCTGGTGGAAACTCTGCACAATAGCTGTCCTGATCATGATGAATCCTTATATATGCTGTACCAGCCCATCATTGATTTAAGGACCAATAAAATCACGGGCTTTGAGGCTCTGGCCAGGTATATGCTGCCGAAATTAGGGGTAATTTCCCCGGCGGAATTTATCCCCATAGCCGAAGCCTCCCAGCTCATGCTGCTTTTAGGCAAAAGATTGATGCGCATGGCTTTGGGATTCTCCGTCCACCTGGCCCGGCAAGGCCATGATTCCATCACCTTATCCTTTAATATTTCAGCCATCCAGATTCTCAGCGAAACCTTTTTAGAGGATTTAGCTCAATTGCTGGAGGAAACCGGCGCCGATCCCCACAATCTGAATGTGGAGATCACAGAATCCGTCTTTTCCGACAATTATCAGAAGATCAACGAAAAATTGGGTCAAATCAAAGCCATGGGCATGCGGGTTTCCATCGACGATTTCGGCACCGGTTATTCCTCCTTAGCCCGGGTTAATGAGCTGAATATTAATTGCCTGAAAATAGACAAGTATTTCATCGATAAACTGCTGAGCACTCAGCCGGAAAATGCCATAACCGGCGACATCATTTCTATGGCCCACAAGCTGGGCCATTGCATCGTAGCCGAAGGCGTGGAGCACGAGCAGCAAAAGCAATACCTGGTAGAGCATGACTGCGACATGATGCAGGGCTACTTGTTCAGCAAACCGCTGGATCCGGCAGCCGCCCTGGAGCTTTTGCAGCGGACCAATTGATTAGCCAGCCGTAACCCTATTCGCAACCCTTCCGGCTATTCCATTAACCAGGATTCGTCCTCTTCCTCCCGCAGCAGCTCTACTTCCAGGATTTCTCCTGCTTGATGGCCCTCGAGGCCCAGCTTGCTGATGTATTGGGCCGGCGCAGTCAGAGTTTCCGCCATATGAGCCCCCCGGAAAGACACTTGGGCAGTCCGGTAGCCCTCCGCCGTCTTTTCCAGCCGCATTTTGCATAGAAACTCCATGCCGGGATGGCCGCTTAGTTCCTCGGTCAAAACCGCTTTTACGGTTTTACGCTTAGGCATGGGCTGCCGGATAAATTGGTTGACGGCCCAGCGGATACACCATTCCAAGCCATAATAAGCGCCAATGGAGGGACCCGGCAGATTTACCGCCAGCTTACCGCCGATAACCGTCAGGGACATGGGCTTGCCGGGGGCGGCGGCTATGCCGTGGCACAGCAAATTGCCCTTGCGGGCCAAGGCTCTGGTGTTATAATCTTCTTTGCCTTTGGAAGAACCGCCGTTGATGATGACAATATCGGCATTTTGCAAAGCTTCATCCAGGGCTTTATCTATGGCGGCGGGATCATCTTTGACAATGGGCAGGCACAGGGGGACAGCCCCCAATTCTTCCAGCATGGTTCTGACCAAAATCGTATTGGAATCGATGATCTGCCCTCTTTGCAGCCGGCTGCCCGCCGGTACCAGCTCGCTGCCTGTAGGAATAAAAGCCACCACCGGCCTGCGGAAAACCTCAACAGTCACAGCGCCTGCCGCCACAAGAACGGAAAGATCACAAGGGGTCAGCTTCGTCTTGGCTGGCAAAATCAACTCTCCCCGGGTCATTCTGCTGCCGCCGGGGCTCACATTCATGCCCGGCGTAACCGTAAGTCCCGGCTCAAAGACAAGGCCCCCTTCCTCCGTAAATGTAACCGCTTCAATAGCAATTACACTGTCGTAAGCATCGTCAAAATCATCGCCGGTATCGGCCCGCACATACTCTTTCCCTTCCCGCCATCCCCTGGTATCGGCAAGGCTGCCGGCAAACATCCGGCTATCTACGGCAACGCCATCCATACGGGAGGCTCTGACTACCGGCAGATTATGGACGGCCCTTACCTCTGCCGCCAGCACCCGGCCATAAGCTGCCTCAACGGCAATTTCCTCCGTGGCCACAGCAGGCTGCCAAGCCTCTTGCAGCCGCTTCAGCACTTCTTTTCTTGTGGGAAGATTGGTCCATTCCATACTTTCATTCTCCTTTATCTATGTGCCTTTACCTATGTTCCTTTACCTATATGATGATTGCCGTTTTTCCTGCTTGCGCACATCCCACAAAATCCAGCCATAGACCGTTTTCGCCCGGAGCTCCATCTTGCCTCCCCTGGCCTGGCCTTGCAGATAATCGTAGATGCGGGCGGACTCTTCCAAGGCCTGGGGAATTTTTTTGCCCAAGGCCCGGCTATAATGCTCAGCCAATTGCCGGCTGACTTCCACTTCGTTATTCTTGAACTGTTCATGGTAGGTGGTCTCCGGATAATAACCCATAAGCCACAGCAGGTTAAAAAGTGCATAAAACCATCTGCCGTCCCAAACCGGCGCCGCCGGCCGGCCATATAGGCCTGCAGTAAGCATTTCCTCGATATTGTCGGAGCCATAGACAAAAGTGCTATTAAAGCAGTAAGCCTTGCTCAGGCTGATGATTTTTTCCAGCCCGTTCATCCCGTCAATGGCCGGCGTCAGCGACGCAAAGACCAAATCAAACCGCTGTCCGCCTCCCAGCCGGGTCAAATCCGCCTGCTGAAAATTGCATTGGACAAATTCTATATTGGCCAGCCCTTTTTTCTCTGACGTTAAAGCGGCATATTTCAGCATTTCTGCGGAAATATCCGTGGCCACCACAGACTTGACATATTTGGCAAACTCCGCTGCAAATTGCCCCGGCCCGCAGCCCACATCAATTACTGCGGCGTCGCTATGCAAGATACCTTTGCGCAAAAAGTAATTTACGGTTTCAGCCACCCGTTCATCCAACCGGCCTTTTCTCTTTGTTTGGCCTGCCAATTCCCTTATCCAGGAGCCGGCTTTTTTATCCCATTGCTCCTGGGTGGCTTTACTGGGCTGTTCGCTTTTATTGGTCCACAAATCGGCAAAATAGGCAAGATCCCGCTGAAAATTTACCCCGGCAGGATTTATCCCGGTAAAATTCGCCTCCGTCATACTAAGCTCCTTTTCAATAAAAATCTGCCCGGTTACAGCTTAGGGGGGACACAGGCAGTGCGGTCAAGCTCCTCTATATCCAAGAGATGCAATTGGGCCTGGTAAATACCGGCCAGGCGCGGCTCCGTAATGATATCCCCTGCCCCGCCTATGCTAAAATGGCCCTCATATTCCATAGTGGCCACTTTGCCTCCCAAAAGCAGCACATGGTCCGGATTATGGGTGGTTAAAATTACGGCATAGCCTTCAGCCGCCAATTTTTTGATCATGCGCAAGGTGATCATTTGCCGGCCATAATCCAGATGGGAGGTGGGCTCATCAAAAAGCAGGACTTTCGGCTGGTGGATTACCGCCCTGGCTATCATTGCCTGCTGCTGTTCGCCGCCGCTTAAATAAATATAGGGTTTGTCCGCCAAATGGACAATATGAAACATCTCTAAAATATGCAAGGCCCTGGCATGATCCTCTTTTGCCGGACGGCTGAATAAATTTTTTGTCGAGGCGCAGCCCATAAGCACAAAATCCAAAACCGTATAAGCAAAGACGGGATTATGGCTTTGCTGCACATAACCGATTTGCCGGGCAATCTCTTTTTCCGTCAGGCTCCTTATATTGCGGCCTGCCAAAAAGATATTGCCCTTTTGGGGTTTAAGAATGCCTATTAAACTATTGAGCAGGGTGCTTTTGCCGGCGCCGTTAGGGCCCAATATAGAGAGAATCTCCCCCTCCTTAAGCTCAAAACTGCAATTGCGGTAAATTGTCCGGGAGCTGCCCGGATAAGCAAAGCTTATGTTTTCCACCTGATAAATCATAGCATACCCCTAGCTTAGCCTTGTATGGTTTTTATATAGGAGCCAAGCGTAGAAAGGCGCTCCTATCAATCCGGTAATAATACTTAGGGGCAGTTCCGTTTTGGCAATGGTGCGCCCCAAGGTATCGGCAAACAGCAGAAACAATCCCCCCAAAAGGGCGGAGGCCGGCAGCAGGCGGCGGTTGTCAGGCCCCACCAGCATTCTGCCTAAATGGGGAATAACCAGCCCCACCCAGCCGATGGTACCGCTGATGGAAACGGAGCTGGCCGTTAAAACCGTGGCGCAAAGAATAGTGACGCCCCGAAGCTGCGCCACATTGGCCCCCAGGGCTTGGGCGTCTTTTTCGCCCAAGGACAAAATATTGATCCACCAGGCCAGCCCCAGCAATACGGTCATGGAAACAGCCATGGGGGCCAGCACATAGGCCAGGGACCGGAAATTGATGTTGGCTACGCTGCCCATTTGCCAATAAGTTATGGCCGGCAACTGGGTGGTGGGATCGGCTATGTATTTGAGAAGCCCCATGATAGACCCCATAGCGCCGCCTACAATCACCCCGGATAGCACCAAGACAATAGCGGAACGGCTGCGCAACAGCCGGGGCAGCAGCGTCGTCAAGGCTACCGCCAATATGCCGCCGGCTAAAGCGAAAGCCTGTATAGCCAGGGAATGAAAGCCCAATAAAATAGCGATAGCCGCACCTACGCAAGCGCCGGCGGAAACCCCCAGAAAATCCGGGGATACCAGGGGATTGCGAAAGACCCCCTGGTAAGTTGCCCCGGAAATGGACAAGGAAGCGCCGATAACTACCGCCGATAATACCCGGGGCAGCCTGAGGCCCATGACTACATTTTCCGTCATGGTGTCCCAATCGCCCTGCCATCCCAGGATATTATAGAATACAATCTTCAGGCTTGCGCTGAAGCTGACGGGGTATTTGCCTACGCAAAGGGCCAGAAAGATACCCAGGCAGACGGCTGCAATAAGTATTAAGTTGAAGGGTAGAGCCTTGCCGGATTTAGCAAATCCAGGAGATTTGAGGGCCTGCACTTTTTTCATGTTGATGGCTTTTTTCATGCTGATGGCTTTTTTCATGCTGATAGCTTTTTTCATGCTGTGGCTTACTTGTCCAGGGCAGACCGCTCGATATCCAGATTATAAACCGTCTTATAAAAATCGGACGCCAGCTTGTCCATTTCTTCTTCACTATATTGTTCGGGGTAGAGCTTCATCATGGACCATACGGTACCCAGGCAAGTAGCCATACCAGGATTTTCCCAGTTGTGCAATTTGCTTGGCAGTTCATAGACGCGGCCATTTTTTACTGCGGCCAGATCAGCCCACACGGGATCCTGCAAAATTTCTTCAGCGGTATATTTGGCCTGCCGGGAGATAAAAATCACATCGGGATTCCATTCGAAAACCTGCTCAACGCCTACCTCCGGCCAGAATTCTTCCGCAGCAATAGAGGCAGCCTTGTTTATCCCGCCGCCATTGATAATCATCTCCGATTGCATCATGCTGCCGTCGGCTACCTTGCCTTTTTCCCCGCCCAGCAAAACAAAGGTGGGCCGCTGATCCTCGGGGATATTGCCAATGCGGTCCGTGGCAATTTTTACCGTATTGCGGTAATATTCCTCAAGCATAATCGCCCGCCCTTCATTGCCGGTTGCTTTACCAACCAAATGATAAGCCTCCAGCGTGGCGTCGATGTCTTCGGGGTCGATTTGAATCATCGGTATGCCCAATCTTTCTATAGCGTCGATATTCTCTTTATCGGCTACGGTGTGGATAAATAAATCAGGATTCAATGCCGCCAGCTTTTCCATATCCGGCCGGCCCCGTCCCACGGTTTGCAGGTTGGGAATCCCGGGCAGCACCATGATCTGAAAATCGTCATGGGGTCCGATAGAGGCCAGCTTATCGCCCAATCCCATAGCCAGCACGAAATCGTTAGCCATATACCAGCATACGGAGATAGTTTCCACATCTCCTACTTCCACAGTTCGTCCGGCTTGATCCGTAATGGTCACAGCCTTGGGCTGCTGGGGAGCCGCCGGTTCGGTGGCAGCGGCAGGCTCCGTGGCAACCGGGGAAGCCGGAGGAGCCGGAGGAGCCGGGGGAGCGGAGGTGCTGCTGCCGCAAGCGGCTAAGGAAATGGCCAGGATAATTGAGAATAGATCAATGATTATTTTTTTCATATGTACCCTCCATTATTCGTATGGTTTTTGAAAATAATTCGCTAAATGTATTTTAGCACAATTTTCCACACTTGTCATGGGATTTAAATAAGCAAAACCAACGGCAACGGCGGGCGGGCAGATAGTGTAGCCGGAAGGCAGGCGGGCAGCGGCCCCGTTTGGTTGGGGAATGAGCAAAATTGCAGGTTTGTCATCGTTTGCTGGGGCTAACTGTGCAAAATTGCAGATTTGTCGGGGCCAAATCACTGCCTTTTGGCCGTTTTAGCATCAAAACAGGCTAAAAACCGGATTTTTATAGTTGGAAGCCCTTACAAACCTGCAATTTTGAGCAAAAACCCCTCCCGCCAGGTTACAAACTTGCAATTTTGCACAAAACGCCGCGGGCTAACCTTACAAACCTGCAATTTTGCACGGTGGACGGCCCCCATTGCTGTAAATTGCATAGGCTGGGACCGGCCCTTCAAAAGAAATTTTGCCTTTTCCAAATGGTTTAAGGTTGTGCCGCATCCGGTTCGGAACTTGAAATTGAAGCAGTGACATCCCAGTCTTAATCAGTCACAATTGCTACCATATAAACCATGGGATCAGGGCCCGGGTTCCGCATCTGCTGCTCATCTTCTGACCCCGACACGATAGCACAGTCACCGGGCAATAAAGTATGCTCCTCTCCGCTATTATCTTTATAGAGACAAACACCTTCCAAAATGCAGACAGCCTCGGTTTTTCCCGTATGATTGTGACGGCCAATAGTGGCCCCGGCTGGGACAGTCACTCTGGCAAACATATGAAAGCGTGGGTTATTGTGGTCTTGCTTTTCTATGCCGTGAGTAATAGTAATTTGTCCCTGGCCGCCATATTGGTTTTCCTTCAATTCCACCCGCTGCTCTGCCTTTTTTCTGATCATTTCTGTCCCTCCTGCTATAATGAATTATATATTTTTGATTTTACTATACTTTATCTTACCATAAAAAAGAATAGTTGGGATATAGGCAGGCAGCATCCGTCGAAATTTCTCATAAAAAACAACACTAACAAGAAAAAAAGTTACCGGTGTTGTTGGAAATATTTTCTTGTCAGTCAGTGCCGGCGCATGGTAAAGTAAGGTAGAGTTGCCCCTTGAGCGGCCGGTTCATTTCCTCTAAAGACCTTTACTTTATACATCAGGAATGATTTTTCCTGGTTTTCCCTATATAATTAGTACAATTAGCAAGGAGAATAGAAGATGGACATACGAATACACAATGTCGGCGGCTATATCACGCAAAACTACTTGCTGGAAACACCCCTGGGCTGGATTGCCATAGATACCGGCTATTCCGGCGGTGAAAAGAAGTTCCTGCAGCGTCTGTCCCGGCTTTGCAGGCCCGAGGATTTGAAATACATCTTTCTGACCCATTCCCACGACGACCACGCGGGATTTCTGGCGGCCCTGCTGGAGGCAGTCCCGGCCAAGGTAATACTGCATCCGGCGGCTTTGCCCTGTCTGGAAGCGGGAGAAAATGCGGAGCCGGCGGGCAGCGGTTATGCCACCAGAATGGGCGCTTTGTTTGGCCTTGTCAAAAAATCCTTTACCTTTCCGCCTGTTCACTTGGGGGATAGAGCCGTTTTTGTGGAGAAGGAGGATGACCAGTTTTTTGAGGAACTGGGCCTGCCTTTGCGCATTGTCTTTCTGCCAGGCCATACTGCAGATTCCATCGGACTTTTCCTGCCGCAAACCGGTCAGCTCTTTTGCGGTGACGCGGCCATGAACGCCGTGATCAGCTTAGGGCGGCATACCATATGGATTGATAATGTCTCTGAATTTCAGAGGTCTTGGGATAAGATGATCGCCCTGAAACCGGTACGGATTTACCCCAGCCACGGCACACCTTTTTCGCCAAAAGATTTGCTGAAATACCGTCGGTTTATGGATGGCCGCCCGGTCATCCAGCCCAATAACCAGCCCAATAAAAGGTAAGGAGGCGGTTTGTATCAATACGCTAAAAACGGTAAAGATCACATCGGAATTTCCCGCATCCCTACCGGAAATTTGGGCCCGGCTGACAAAAGTGGAAACCCTGCAGTACATTGCATCTCCCTATGCCACATTTGAACCGCTGAGTCCTGCGGATGCAAACACATGGTCTGCCGGTTCCACCAGGCATTACCGTCTGAATATATTTGGAATTATTCCAATAGGAGTTCATACCATTCATGTACGTAAATTTGATGAAGCTGCTTATTATGTTTTTACCGAGGAAAGCAACCGGCGGGTGCCGGCTTGGAACCACACCATTATCATTGAGCCAATTCACAAGCATAAATCGCGGTATACCGATATTGTAGAAATTGACGCCGGTCTGCTTACCGGATTGGTATGCTTTTGGAGTAAGCTTTTTTATCGCCATAGACAGAAAAAGTGGATAAAATTGCTTTCATCAACATCTTAGGCGGCTGAGTCAGGACTGCCCTTATTGCGACTCTTCAATTCATCTGCCTGGCTGCGGTAACCGCGGCCAGGATTTTTTGTCGGTCCTTGCAGCGGTCTGTCTCCACTCCGCTGCTCAAATCCACGCCTATTGGCTTGGCCTGCCGGATAGCTGCGGCCAAATTGCCGGGGTTCAAACCCCCTGCCAAGAAAAAAGGCCGGTTAATGGCAGCAGTCAGGCTCCAATCAAAACTCTGTCCGCTGCCGCCGCCATTGTCCAGGATGATCTGGTCGGCGGCGGAGGCAGCGGCTGCCGCCAGATCGGAAAGGCCCCGGATCCGAAAGGCCTTCCAAATTGGCTTTCCTGCCGTCCGGCTGCGCAGGGCGGCGATATATTCCTCATCCTCCCGGCCGTGAAGCTGTACTGCGGCAATGATCCCTTCCTGCAGCAATTCTGCCGCTTTCTCCAGGGGCTGATCCACCAGTACACCCACCGGTATGATCCCCGGGGCCAGATTGCGGGTTAGATCCCGAACCTGCTGGGGCGTCACGTTACGGTGGCTTTCGGGGAAATCGATGATAAAACCGCAGTAGTCGGGAGCGGCCTCGTTGACGTAATCGATGTCACAGGGGCGGTACAGGCCGCAGATTTTGATTTTCGTCATCTTCCGCCTGCTTTTTTCATAGCCGTCAACATAGCCTGCCTGTCACAACTGCTCATGAGGGCTTCGCCTATGAGCACGGCATCGGCGCCGCTCTCTCGTAAAACAGCCACATCCTCCGGGCCGGACACGCCGGACTCGGCTACATACAGCACATGAGGAGGAACCTGTTGCCGCAGCCGGGCAGCATTGGTAATATCCACTTGGAAATTCTTCAAATTCCGGTTGTTGACGCCGATGATCCGGGCGCCGGCAGCCAAGGCAGAAGAAATCTCCGTCTCATTGTGAGCCTCCACCAGCGCCGACAGGGCCAATTGCCCGCATAGCTGCAAATACCGGACAATATCAGCCCTGTCCAGCAGAGCGCAGATCAGCAGCACTGCATCGGCTCCCAGAACTTTGGCCTGGTAAATTTGGTATTCGTCCACCACAAAGTCTTTGCGCAGCATAGGCAACGACACCGCTTGCCTTATCTCCCGGAAGATTTGATCGGACCCTCGAAACCATCTGGGCTCTGTCAGGCAGGAGATGCAATCCGCTCCTGCCGCCTGGTAGTCCCGGGCAATGTCCAGATAGGGGAAATCCGCCGAAATAACGCCTTTGGAAGGAGAGGCTTTTTTCACCTCACAGATAAAGCTCATACCCGGCTTACGCAGGGCCGCCTCAAAAGCATTGGAGCCGGCGCCGCCAACACTGCTGCCTTCGTCTCCGCCATTGCCACCTTCGCCGCCGCCAATACTGCCAATCCTGGCCTTGCTCCCAACCAGCTCAAAGCATTGCCGCTTCAATTCTTCCAGGGAAACCCGGGCCCTCTCCTGCTCCACCCGGCAGCGGGCATAGGCGGCAATCTCCCGTAAAATATTCATCGGCTGCTCTCCTCCACAAACTGCTTCAGCTTGGCCCGGGCCCTGCCGCTATCCAGCAGTTGCTCGGCCAGCCTCGCTCCCGCTTCTATGGTTTCGGTTTTGCCGCCGATATAAAGGGCGGCACCGGCGTTAAGACACACCGCATGGCGCTTGGGGCCCCGTTCTCTGCCCTCCAGGATAGCCTCGGTGATGGCGGCGTTTTCCGCCGGATTTCCGCCCACCAGGTCTTCCTTGCTGCAGCGGCTATAGCCAAACTGCTCAGGGGTGAGCTCATAGGACTGGAACCAGCCATCTTTGATCTCACACACCGCAGTGGAGGCGCTCATGGATATTTCATCCAGCTTATCCAGGCCGTAGACCACCATGCCCCGGGTGACCCCCAGTTTAGCCATTACCTGAGCCAGAGGTTCCACCAGGGCCTCTTCGTACACGCCCATCAGTTCCATGTCAGCTCCGGCCGGGTTGGACAGGGGTCCCAGGATATTGAACACCGTACGGATTCCCAGCTCCTTGCGGATGGGCGCCACATATTTCATGGCAATGTGATAGTTCTGGGCAAAGAGAAAGCAGATGCCAATATCCCGCAGCAGCTGGGCGCTCCGCTCCGGCGGCAGATTGATGTTAACGCCCAAGGCTTCCAACACATCGGCGGAACCGCACTTCGATGAAGCGGCCCGGTTGCCGTGTTTGGCCACCGGCACGCCGCCGGCAGCGATGACCAGAGAAGCCGTAGTGGAAATGTTGAAGGAATTGGCCCCGTCGCCGCCGGTACCCACAATTTCAAGTACGTTCATATCATGGAGCAGCTTGATGCAATGGGCCCGCATGCCGGCGGCGGAGGCAGTGATTTCGTCGATGGTTTCCCCCTTGAGAGACAGGGCGGTAAGGTAAGCCGACATTTGAACCGGGCTGGCCCGGCCGTCCATAATCTCGTTCATCACGGCTTCCGCCTGGGCGTAGGAAAGGTCTTTTTTCTGAGACAGGTTGATAATAGCTTCCCGGATCATATGGAATCCCCCCTATCTAAGCTAGTCAAGGAAAGGCTGGCAAAGAAATTGCGGATGATGGTTTCTCCCATTGGAGTCATAATCGACTCGGGATGAAACTGGACGCCGCAAACGGGATAATCCCGGTGCTCTACGGCCATGACTTCACCCTCCGTTGTCCGGGCGGTAACCCGCAGCACATCGGGGATAGCAGCCTCCGGCGCCGCCAGGGAGTGATAGCGGGCAGCGGGAAAAGGCTCCTCCAACCCCCGAAACAGGCGGCTATCCGGCTCACCCCCTATCAGGGAGGGTTTGCCATGCATAAGACATTTGGCATAAGAAACCGTGCCGCCGAAAGCTTCGATAATGGCCTGGTGGCCCAGGCAGACGCCGAAGATGGGCACCTGTCCGGCCAAGGCGCGGACAGCAGCTTCACAGATGCCGGCCTTCGCCGGATGGCCGGGGCCGGGTGAAAGGAACAGAGCCGCCGGAGCCATGGCCTCCAGCTCTTCCACCGTACAGGCGTCGTTGCGCAATACCTTAATATCGCTGCGGACAGTACCGATAAGCTGGTATAGGTTGTAAGAAAAACTGTCGTAGTTGTCGATAAGCACAATCATGCCAATCCCCCCTCTGCCAATTCCAGGGCCTTGACCACAGCCCGGGCCTTATTAATGCATTCCGTAAATTCCTTCTCCGGCACGCTATCGGCTACAATACCTGCCCCGGACTGGACGCAAACCCTGCCCTTCTTCTTGTAGGCCAGCCGGATGGCAATGCAGGTATCCAGATTGCCGGTGAAATCCAGGTAGCCGATGGCCCCGCCATAGATGCCCCGTTTCCGGCCCTCCAGTTCCTGAATAATCTGACAAGCCCGCAGCTTTGGTGCGCCGGAAAGGGTTCCCGCCGGCAAAATGGCGTCCACCGCGTCCACTGCATCCTTATCCTGGCGGATCCTGCCAGAGATAGTGGAGCCGATATGCATGACATGGGAAAATCTCTCGATAGTCAGATACTGCTCTACCCGGACGGTTCCCAGGGCACTGATCCGGCCGATATCATTGCGGCCCAGATCCACCAGCATATTGTGCTCAGCCAGTTCCTTCTCATCGCTGAGCAATTCCCGCTCCAGGCGAAAATCCTCTTCCGCCGTCTTGCCCCGGGACCGGGTGCCCGCCAAGGGAAAGGTATGGAGGACCCCGTCCTCCAGCTTCACCAGAGTCTCCGGCGAAGCACCGGCAATCTCCACGTCGTCACTGGAAAAGTAGAACATATAGGGTGAGGGATTTTCTGTGCGCAGCACCCGATAGGCGTCAAACAGGCTGCCCTCTGCCGGGGCCGTCAGAGGATCAGAGAGCACTACCTGAAAGATATCCCCTTCCCGGATATAATGTTTGGCCCGCTCCACCATCTTGCAGTACTCCTCTTGTGAAAAGACAGGGGCAAGAGGTTGTCTGAGACGGAGAGGCTTGAAATCCCCCCGGGCGCCGCTGTTCAGCAGCCGGGCCATCTCATTCAGCTCCTCCTCCGCCTCGCCATAGGACTCCTCCAGCCGGGCAGGATCAGCACCGGCGATGAGGATAAGCTTCTGCCGGCCATGGTCAAAAACGATCACCTTATCGAACAGCATTAGGTCCACATCCCGGAAATCCTCCTCCGGCCCGGAAGAGAGCCGCAGCGTCGGTTCCGCATATTTGATGTAGTCGTAAGAAAAGTAGCCTACCAAGCCGCCGGTAAAGGGCGGCAGCCCCTCCACTTTCGGGCTGCGGTATTGGGCCAAAATGTCCCGGATGAATTTGCCGGGGTGTCCGGGATGGCCAGGTTTTTCCGAGCGGCCGGAATGACCAGCCTGGATTATCCTTTCCTCAGGCGCCTCCTGCTCCCCCTCTTTGCTTACCTTCCGCAGACGAAGCTGGCCGTCGGTACAGGTCAGCTCCAGGGTAGGGGAATAGCCTAAAAAAGAGTACCTGCCCCATTTGTGACTGCTGTCCGCACTTTCCAGCAGATAGCAATGGCGGCTGGCCGCCCTCAGCGTACGCATGACCTCTACCGGAGTGAAACGGTCTGCCAGCAGCTCCCGGCTCACCGGAATACGCCGGTAATCACCGCTGCCGGCAATTTGCCTGGCCTGTTCCAAAGTTGGATACATTATAAAAACCTTCCTTTCGGCTGCCGGAGGCAAAGAAAAAACCCGCCCCTGACAGAATTTAAATGTCTGTCAAGGACGGGTATAAAAATTATTCCCGCGGTGCCACCTTGATTCACGGTTTGACCCGTGCTCTCGACGAGATACCAACATATCTCCGGCAACTGACGTATGCCCTACGTCGCAGAATACTTGGCTCACGGCCGTTCACTACGCCCTCAGCGGTCCATTTGGCAACCTGCGTTCGATCCGGCTCTCAGCTGCCCGGACTCTCTGTGCGTGCACAATTACTTTGATCTCCGCTTCTACGGTTTATGGTATAAAATTGTTGGTCTGATTATAAAGGCTGCCTTCGGCTATGTCAAGAATTATTTAGGCGTCTTATAAATTATGAGGACTTAAATATTTCTACATATTTGAAATCAGCAAGGTGAAGTCAAGTGCATTTATTTCCCGATATACTCCATATTGAATACAACTGCGAAAATCTTCCCATGTGTTTTCCGAGTAATCCTCGATATAAGGAAATTTAATATTTTCTTTATGAAAAAAAGGCTCTGCTTCTACATGGCAAATATAAGGATATATTAGCCGGTTAGCTTTAATTTCATCCTTCCAATATAAATCGTCGGCAGCACCCTTTAATTGCCTTAAACGTTTGTCAGATAATTTTGAAGTAACTTTATAGGCAACTATCTTTTTTACGTTAAGATCACCCTGCTTTATCGAATCAATAAATATTTTTCTTTTACCACGGCGGCCATCTGCATCTATCATTACACAAATATCATTTGGCTGTAAATCCCTCACAAATATGTTTTTTTCATACCCATCTTCTTTAAAACCCAGCAAGGAGGGGCTTCCGGGATCTCTCTTATATAAACTTCCGTCATCGGCAAAGTAATTCTTATGCGCTGCATTACTAATCGGATAAAGGACTATTCTTGGAATATTTCTAATATAATTGCCAACCATAAAATCTTCGAGAGTGCTGTCAATATATTCATCGGACTTCAACTTAAACCACTTCTTAAATGATTTTTTAAACTGTGTTTCCGTATTAGCAGAACTTAAGATTGATATCTGCTGCACATTTGGTATTTTTTTATTCTCGCGCACTACCAAAATTACGCCATTCAATTCCTTGAATTTTGGAAAGTCGGCACTTTTATCGTGTTTATGAGCGATGAAATTTTGGGAAATCCATTCGACTTCTACCGGAATCCATATGCCATTTGATAATTTGCCTTCTAAATCCCAAAAGGTTCCCGTTTTATTAGACCTTGCATCTACAAGTAATTGATATTCGTTTTTGTATTTCACAGATAGTTCCATACTTGAAATATGCTCAATAATGTATTCCTGTAAAACGATCTCATGTATGTATTGACTCATTACATATGCACCTCCATATCTCCGGCAGTATAGTTACTCAAGTGAACTGTTATTTCTTAAGTATAATCAAATTATAATCAAAAAACCACCTTTGATCATCTCAAAAGTGGTTTTGTTTTAGTGGAGACGAGGGGGATCGCTCCGCTCGCCTACGCACAAGCCTCAGCCCCTGGAAGCTCGCTATCACGCCGGGGCGGGCCAACCCTCCCCATAGGTCGGCTTGGCTATTCCGCCCGTTCGATCCCTCCATCATATAGCTAAAACAAAAACCACTTTTGATTTCTCAAAAGTGGTTTTGTTTTAGTGGAGACGAGGGGGATCGAACCCCTGACCTCTTGAATGCCATTCAAGCGCGCTCCCAGCTGCGCCACGCCCCCATATTTTACTGAATATGCAGTTTAGCAAGTCCAATGTTCCTGCAACATTGATTATTCTAGCATAACATTTATGATCCTGCAACTACTTTTTTTACTTTTTTACGATTGTTGTTGAATAGAAGATTTTGTTATATCATTTATGTAACCTTAATAAGAATTAGAAAGTGAGCCTGCCATGAACGACATATCTATCGACAATATCCTCAACCGCATAGAACAGTTTTGCAAGGACCGCAATTGGGATCAATTCCACACACCGAAAGAGCTGGCTATCGGCGCCGTCACCGAAGCTGCCGAGTTGTTGGATTTATTTCGTTTTCTTTCTGACCAACAAATAGAAGATATGCTGACCGACGAAAACGGGCGCGCTAAAATAGGCCAAGAGCTAGCGGATATCCTATACTTCTTACTGCGCTTTTCCCAACTCTACGGCTTTGACTTGCTTGAGGAAGTTGATAAGAAAATGAGCATTAACGAGGCGAAATATCCCGTAAAATTATCCCGGGATTGCAATTTGAAATACAATGAACTGACAGAGAAATAATAATAGGAGGCAATCTGAATGAAACGGAACCACACTATTTTCTTAACATTACTGATTATCCTTTTTGCATTATTCCTGGCCTCTTGCGGCGAAGGCGACGAGCCTATGGCTGAAAAACCTGTGATTTATTTGTACCCCGCAGAAAAAACCGACATTACCGTTAAGCTTGATTATCATGGCGAACTCTTTGTTACCTATCCAAGCTATGGCGAGGGCTGGAGCGTAACTGCCTACCCTGATGGCACAATTATTAACAAAGCTGATGGCCAGGAGTATTCCTATTTGTTTTGGGAAGGAAGCGCAGACAGCGAATACGATTTTTCTGCAGGCTTTGTTGTAAAAGGCGGGGATACGGAAGCTTTCTTGAAAGAAAAGCTTAAATTCATGGGGCTTTTGCCTAAAGAATATAATGAATTCATTGTGTATTGGCTGCCGAAAATGATCGCTAATCCTTTCAACCTGATTTCATTTCAAGGAAAAGCCTATACAGACGATGCTCCACTGGAGATTTCCCCTGCTCCGGACAGCGTGCTAAGAGTTTTCATGGCCTTCAAACCTCTTGAGAGGGCAATAGAGGTACCTGAGCAGAAATTAGAGCCTTTCCAGCGAAAAGGCTTCACCGTTATCGAATGGGGCGGCAGTCAAGTCATTGATTAGGCCGCAATACTGTTTATATACAAAAAGCTGCATAAAGGGGCACTGTTTTGATGCGGTTTTCAAAACCAAAGTTCCTGCCGGACAGCTTGATTGCGTAGGCCGGCTTATAGGTGTCAATATAGACTCCCAGGCTTTTCGCCTTCGTATTGTCAGCAGCCTTGACCTCGATGGGAATAATTTCACCCTGTCGCTGGATCACAAAATCCACCTCAGCGCCTCTTGGGGAAAACCAATAAAAACAGGTATATCCATTTGCGGTCAGTTGGCAGCATACGTAATTTTCTGTCATGCCTCCCTTGAAATCGTCCAGTTCGCCGGAAAGATACAAAACGTCTTCCGCAACCACGTCTTTCTTGGCGCAAAGCAACCCTGCATCGGATACATAGGTTTTGAAAGAATCGATATTGCGGTAGTTTTCAAGAGGCTTCATCGCTTGTTCAACCTGATAGATTCTGGTGACAATACCAGAGAGTGCCAGCCACTCGATTGCGTTCTCAAACTCAGAAGCCCTGCCTCCCTTTTTAATAAGCTTATACTGAAAACGTGTGTTTTTCTTTGAGAGCTGAACAGTGATATTGTCGTATACCAGACGCACCTTTTTAATTTCGTTCTCCTGATTGTATTTGCTCATATCATTAAGATAGCTGGTAAGGATGGTCTTTTGGGTATGGCGGATCAAAATATAATCCTTTGTTTCCACGAATTTAGCTACACAATCGGGCATCCCACCCACTATCAGGTACTGCCTGTAATAGTTCATGGCGGCATCGTGCAAGGCTTGTGGCATCGCTGAATCGCTTTCAAAGCAAGTCTTAATTTGCATGACCAAACTGTCCTCATCCAGGGCCAGCAAGAACTCCTCAAAATCCATTGGGTAGAGTGTCCTGATATCCACCTTGCCGACGGGGAAGGAGAATTGTTCTCTGTTAACAGCCACACCCAATAAACTTCCGGCCGCGATCACGTGATAGTCCGGCGCATTTTCGCAGAAGTATTTCAAAGAAGTAAGAGCCCTCTCGCATAGCTGAACTGCATCGAAAACGATGAGGGTTTTTTTTCGTATGATCGTTTGGCCGGCAAGGCGGGATAATATGGGCACCAAATAGTCTGGATCCAGACTTTCTTCAAAAGTTTTTATCAGTGAAGGATTTGTTTCAAAATTAAAATAGGCGACGTTTTCGTAATTATTCCGGCCAAATTCGAGAATCGAATAGGTTTTTCCTACCTGTCTGGCGCCTTGTAAAATAAGGGGCCTGCGAAGTTTTTTAAGTCTTACATTAGTAAAACAATTGACACATGTCTTACTTTTTGTTAATATCTGAATTACGATTAAAAGACCGGATGACAGATAGGAGGCATGCTCTGTGTATAAAGGAACGAATCCCTCTGCTAAGCGTTCGCAGGAGTGGATTGCCGATTCTCTTGTTTCTTTGATGCGGGAAAAGCCCTTCGAGCAAATTTCAATAAAGGAAATCATGGAAGACAGCAAGCTGGCCAGGCAAACTTTTTATCAGGTATTTGATTCGAAAGAGGATGTGCTGGAATATTACATGGATTGTTTGTTTGCCGAATATTTAAAACGTTGTGAAGCGGAGGTGGTTGGCAATCTCTGCGACGCCGCAAAATTATTCTTTAAATTTTTCAATCAAAATGAGCCTTTTATCGAGTCATTGGCGCAGAATCACAAGGTGGGTATCCTGCAAAAAAAATGCAACGACTATTTGCAAAACGAACGCTTTATGAAGTTCACCCATGCCGGCATTCATAATCCCCAGGAAAAAGCCTTTGCTTCCGCTTTTGTTACGGCAGGCTTAATCGGTTTGCTGGTAGACTGGTTTAAAAGCGGCAAGACTGTCGGTACAGAAGAGCTGGCTAATCTTGTCTGCCGGATCACCAATACAAAAACCACTGAATAAGGAGACAACGTAATGAAAGTCGGCATAATCAGATGCATGCAAACGGAAGACTATTGCCCTGGCACCGCAGATTTCCGGGTGATTCGTGAGAAAAAAGGAGCTTTTGAAGGTGTGGCTGAGGATATTGAGTTGATCGGCTTCACCAACTGCGGCGGCTGTCCCGGTAAAAAGGCGGTGCTGCGGGCAAGGGAACTGGTGAAAAGAGGAGCGGATACCATCGTTTTTGCCTCCTGTATCCAAAGGGGTAATCCAATCGGCTACCCTTGTCCTTTTGCGAAGAAAATGAAAGAGATCGTCGTTAAGGACTCTGGGGAGCAAATCAGAATCTTGGATTATACCCATTAAGCTTTAAGCTGTGGAGTTGCGGAGGTATTTATGGCTATTATTAAACTGCTTGTTGTTTTTGCCGTCATGGTAATTGTGCTGAAACTAAAAAAGCCTTTATTCCTGGCCATCATTGGGGCAACGATTGCTACCGCCCTTTTATTCGGTATAGGTTTGGGGCCTTTTTTTTCTGCCTTATACCAGGGAGCCACCGGCTGGGGCACCCTTTCCATACTGCTGGTCTTCTATCTTATTGCCTTTCTCCAGCGGATGCTGGAAAAGCGGGGCAGCCTGAACCTGGCCCAGCAGTCCTTAAACCGCTTATTTAACAGCCGGAGGATCACGGCTTCTTTGGCCCCCTTCCTCCTTGGCCTGCTGCCCTCGGCCAGCGTCGTTATCCTCTGCGGCGAAATCGTAGAAAACACTGTAGGCAAGGATTTAGCCACGGAAGAAAAAGCTTTCGTCACTTCATTTTACCGTCATATTCCCGAAAGCTTTCTGCCCACCTTTTCTTCTGTGGTTATTGCCATTAACCTGACCCAGGGCGCGGTAACCGCCGGCTCTTTTATACTGGGCATGGTGCCTATGGTCATTGTGCTGGCCCTATTGGGTTACGTTTTTTACCTGAGAAGAATCCCTAAAGAAACCCTGCTTCCGCCCAGCACCAACAAGTGGCGGGACTTTTTAAACCTTTGCATAGGCTGCTGGCCCATCGCTTTGATTATTGCCTTGATCCTTACCTTTGATGTTCCTGTATATTTAGCCGCCGCCATCTCCATCCTGCTTTTTATCTTAATCGGCCGTTTCAGTTTAGGGGAGCTAAAGCCCTTTATGAAGTCTGCCATTGAGTCGAACCTGTTAATCAGCACCTTCTTTATTATGCTGTTTAAAGAGGTCTTAGGCGCTACTGGAGTTATTGCTACTCTGCCGGCTTTATTTGCCAAACTCCCCCTGCCGGAATTCCTAATTTTCGCACTGATCTTCTTCTTCGGAACAGTTGTCAGCGGCTCTCAGGCCATTGCCGTAATCGGCATTCCTTTGGTATTCATGTCCATTACGTCAGGCCATCTGCCCATGTTCATCCTGCTGATGGGTATGACCTTTGCCGCCAACCAAATCACGCCTACCCACGTCTGCCTGCCCATTGCCGCCGAATATTTTCATATCAGCTTTGACGCTTTGGTTAAGCAATCCATTCCCGTCCTCACTGTTTTCTGTGCCGCCCTTTTCGGCTATTACTTTTTATTAATGCTTTTTGTACATTGATTGAAACCTTCCCCTTCTCTAATCGCTGAAAAAATGGTACTCTATTAGTATCAAAGAATATCAAAAGGCAGCACACATGGAGGAGACAAGATGAATAGTAAGACTTACACCGCCACGGATCATTTATTGCGATGGATCAGTATTGCTTTTGCCACCTTATTTGTCATCAATTATTTTGCCGAGATGGAGTCCCTCCGTCTAATCTGCGCCTTTTTCCTAATTATTATTTTATCTCAGAGCTTCCGCCAAATGCGCCCTGTCAATCTGCGGGTAGTAGGCGGACTGTTTTTAGCCGGCGCCGTTATTTTGATCTGGTCCCGTGCCGATATTCATACCTGGCTGGAGGCATTGATGCAAAATGCCAGCCTGGCCACCATGTTTACGGCGGCTCCCATGCTGGCACTGCCCTTTTATTATGAGGATTATCAAGGCGAGCTGGCCCGGTTTGCCCGGTTTAAAATGCAATCTTTGTCAACCTTTATGTTGCTGAATGCCTTCAGCGGCTTTTTCTTAAGTCTCTTGGTAGGCGTAGGCGCTGTGGTAATTGCCTACGAAATGTTTTACCCCCATAGCAAAATGTACGATGCGGAAGAATTGTTTTATCCTTCCCTGACCCGCTACAATTGCTCTCCCGGCTTTTTGGCCCCGGCCTGGGCTTCTATTGCGGTGACCACCATGGCGACGGGTACGCCCTGGGTTTCCCTTGTGCCCATAGGGCTGGCCTTTGCCTGCGTTTATATTTTGATTGATATGATTATGCTGTCCATTCATATCCGGCGGCGGCCGGGACGTTATCCGAAGCTGCAGCCTATTGCCGGCGAGAAGGTTAATTACAAAAGAATCTTCATCATGCTGCTCCTGGCTGTAATTATGCTGGGGATGATCGGAACGATTAATGCCACTACCGGCTGGAGCTTGATGATCGTTATTCCTATTGTGGCTATTTCCTTCCCCTTGCTGACAGCCCTTTTTCAAAGGAAAATCCCGGCCTACCGGGCGGGCATGGCTCAATATTATGACAAGTCCCTGCTGAAAGTCCGGACTGAAATAGGCCTGTTTACGGCAGCCGGTTTTCTGGGCAAAGCTCTGGAGGCCTCCGGTATCGGCGCCAAAATACCGGCTTTATTGCCGGATTGGCTTCATGCCTATCCGGTTTTCATGATCATCGCCATCATGCTGGTGATTATTTTGCCCTCTCTGGTGGGCATCCATGCCGTAGCTACAGGCAGCGCCTTGCTGGCGGCCTTGACTCCGGCGGCGGTAGGCATGAACCAGATGACCTTCGTACTGACGGTACTGGCCGGCTGGATGATTTCCATCATTGTATCGCCTTTTTCCGGTGCAGCTTTAATCGTCGGCGGCTATGCGGAGCAGCCTCCCTGGCAGATCTCCCTTGGCAAAAACGGCCCCTTCGGCCTGGCTTGCCTAATCGTGTTCAGCCTGCTGATTTACCTGATCGGACCTTTTTTGCAGGTTTAAGCAGCAGACAGGGGGCTCACTGAAAAAGTCGCTTCCAATCCAGCAACCTGTACAAAAATTGAACTTTTTGGTGCTTGCCTCTTTTAAGATAGTGAGCACAATACTTCAATTTTTGTACATTTCAATTCTGCGAAGAGGTCTGCTTCCACGACTTTTTCAGTGGCTTGGCAGAGCATACCTGCACAGCTTGCTAAGGACAACCGGAAATTCCAATATAAAATAATTAAATCAGGGGCCAGAGCTTACGAATATGAGATACCGCAGTATTTTGTATTACCCCTTGATTAAGAAGTATTTGTACAGTAAACGGCATGGTCAGTTTTGACTATGCCGTTTTACTGTATAATGCCATTTGAATGGATAGGAATTGCCGCCCTTGACAACTCAAGGCTCCCAAAGTATAATAATCATACAAATCATACTTTTACCCCAATACTAACCACTAAAAAGGATGTGAGATAATTCTATGGCTTCCCCCAAAGGTAAGTATGCCTGGACTGTTAAAGTAGGCGAAAAAGGTCAATTTGTTATTCCGAAGGAAGCAAGAGAGATTTTCAATATCAAACCCGGCGATACATTGATTATTTTAGCCGATGAAAAGCAGGGCATCGCTATCCCCCCGCCGGATATGTTTGCCCAGCTGGCAAAGGCCATCTTTCCCGAAAATAGGCCTTCGGCAAAGGGCGGAAAGGAGGAAGAGGAATAGTGCCCCATACCACTCTGCCAAGGAAAAATTATTTTGATAATATCCGTTGCGCAACGATCGTACTTGTGCTTATTTATCATGTTATATATATTTTTAATAGTGCAGGGGTCGTCAGCAATATTCCCATACAGGGGATTCCGGCTCTGGACGCTATCTGTTATTTTCTTTATCCCTGGTTCATGTGCCTGCTGTTTGTGGTTGCCGGTATCAGCGCCAGGTATTCCCTGCAGACACGCAGTACCGGACAATTCCTGCGGGAAAGGGTGCGAAAACTAATCATTCCTTATTTTGGCGGTGCGTTTTTGCTAGGCTGGCTTAACGGGTGGGTGACGGCCCATTATGTGGATATGTTCGGTGGGCATGCGGTTCCCGGTTTAGTAAAGTATCTGGTGTATACTCTGAATATCGGCCCGTTGTGGTTTCTTTTGGAGCTGTTCGTGCTTTCCATGATTCTGCTGCTGATCCGCAGGATTGACCCCAGGGACAGACTTTGGACACTGGCTGGGAAAGCCGGTCTGCCGCTTATCCTTTTGCTCTTCCTGCCGGTATGGGGTTCCTCATTTTTGCTCAATCTACCTGTTGTCGTTGTCTTTCGCAACGGAATTTACGGGCTGATGTTTCTGCTCGGCCATTATGTATTTTCCCATGACAGCATTTTGGCAAAGCTAAATAAACACGCCGTTCTGTTTTTGATTATTGCCGTCGGATTGGGGATTGTTGAAGTCTGGTATTTCTTCGGTCAGAACTATACATCCGACGCCTGCCTGCAGCATCCACTCACAAACCTGTACCTTTGGGCAATGATCCTCGCTATTCTGGGATGTGCTCAGAGGTGGCTTAATTTCAGCAACTCCTTTACAAAGTATGTGCAAAAACGCAGTTTCGCCCTTTACGTGTTCCATTATCCGCTGCTGGTCACGGCGGCGTATCTGATCACGACTTATGCCGAATTGCCTATGGCGGCGGTTTATCTGATTTTACTGCCCTTCACTTTTGCCGCACCTGTACTCCTTTATGAAATCATCAGCAGAATACCGGTCATCCGCTATCTTTTGTTGGGGATATGAGGATTATATTCTTGGTTTCCTTTAACACAAAAAACCCCCTGTAAGCCAACGATAGCATACCAATGGTTTACAGGGGGTTTACTCATGCCCTTTGATGTTTCATAGCCTATTAAAGGTTGTTACATAACCCCTCTCAGCAGATCTGACGCTGGAAGTGTCGGCCCTCCGTAAGGGCTGTCAAAAAATCAGCAACATAGTTTTCCATATTGGGAGCCGGCTCACAGATGATGCCCGGCGCCTTTTTTTCGCCGCAGCGCAGCAGACAGAGCAGAGCTGAGGCTTCACCGCTTAGACCGATGGTCTTATAGTGGTTAAAGGTATCGCAAAGGTAGGTCTGCACATCGGCTAAGCCTTTAAGGGTCTCCACCTGGGAGCCGCCGGGCACATAAACGCCATCGTAAAAGACGGGGGCTGTAGTGGCGTAAGTCTTGTTAGCCTCTACTGTGCTGCTGTCACAGGCGGTGACCGGCCCTAAATTGCCGGATACTACATCAAAACAAGCGCCGGCCCCGGTAAGTGCGGAAGTAACGGCGTCAAACTGTGCCCTGTCAAAACCGCCGGCAACCAGTACGGCCACCTTTTTGGTTTGAGGGCTCTTCGGCGTATTGGCCATACTGAGAGCGGGCGAGGAAAAAGCGGTAGGCTTGGCCATATTAGCCGGCGGCGTGGCGCCCAAGCCTTCGGCTACTTTTTGGGCCAGCTCCGGATCAACGTTGCCCAGCATATCCACCAGTTTTTGTTGGGTATTTTTATTTTTGCATTTGCCCAGCTCGAACCAGAAAGCATCAACAATGTGTCTCTTTTCCCAGTCAGACATGCTGTTCCAAAACATAGCCGGCTGCGTATAGTGGTCCCGGAAGCTGGCGCTGCGTTCCCGGATAATGTGACCGTCTACTTTCTCCTGGTAATGCTCAAAATGGCTTTCATGAGGGCCGGCGGCATGGGGCTGGCCGTTATTTAGAGAGTTGGGGTAGTAACTGGTCTGGCCTTCGTCAATGGTCATGCGGTGCATGCCGTCCCGCTGGTTGTTGTTGACGGTAATCAGCGGCCGGTTGATGGGAATCTGCTGGAAGTTGGGCCCGCCCAAACGGGAAATCTGGGTATCAATGTAAGAAAACAACCGGCCCTGGAGCATGGGATCATTGGTAAAGTCGATACCCGGCACCACATTACCCGGACAGAAGGCCACTTGCTCCGTTTCCGCAAAAAAGTTGCTGACATTCTGGTTCAGCGTCATCTTGCCGATTTTCTGAAGAGGAACCAGCTCCTCCGGCCAAAGCTTTGTGCAATCCAGGATATCAAAATCAAACCTGAACTCGTCTTCCGGGTTTAGCACTTGAATAGCCAGTTCAAATTCAACGGCATTACCTTGTTCAATTTTCTCCCATAGATCCCTTCGGTTGAAATCCGGATCCTTGCCGGCGATCTTCTGAGCCTCGTCCCAGACCAGGGAATGGACGCCCAAAATGGGCTTCCAGTGGAATTTGACGAACTTGAATTCACCCTTGGCATTGACGAGACGGAAGGTGTGAATGCCAAAGCCCTCCATGGTACGGTAGCTCTGGGGTACGGCCCGGGGCGACATCAGCCACATCACATTATGCATGGTTTCCGGCGTATTCACCACAAAGTCCCAGAAGGTATCGTGGGCTGAGGCTGCCTGGGGCATTTCATTATTAGGCTCGGGCTTCAGGGCATGGATAAGGTCAGGAAACTTAATGGCGTCCTGAATGAAAAATACCGGCATATTGTTGCTGACAATATCATAGTTGCCTTCTTCCGTATAGAACTTAACCGCAAAGCCCCGGACATCCCGCACTGTATCCGGAGAACCCCGGAATCCTGCAACGGTGGAAAAGCGCACGAAGACCGGCGTGACTAGGTTAGGATCGCTAAGGAAATGGGCTCTTGTCAGATGAGAAAGGTTTTCGTAAACCTGAAAATAGCCATGGGCTCCTGATCCCCGGGCGTGAACAATCCGCTCGGGAATTCGCTCATGGTCGAAATGAGTAACCTTTTCCCGGAAGATAAAATCCTCCATCAGCGTGGGACCCCGTTTGCCAGCCTTCAGGGAATCGTCGGTATTGCTAACGCCCACACCTTGATTGGTAGTGAGATAACCGCTGCTATGGCTAACCCGGGCAGCGTCAAGATCCAGGGATTTTGCATTTTGCTTCTCTGCCTGCATGTGATACCTCCATATAGAATTTCTATTATGTAGTATTGTCCATGCAGGAAAATTCATGCAGGTAAAGGAAATTTATTCTTTATGGGGTAGCATTTTGCCGGCATATTCGAATTTAGTATTCAAAACGAAGAAGAAAGCTGCCGGCTGACGGTGCTATACTTGTAGCATCCGCCAAAATCAACCAAGGAGGGACTCCATGAAAGGTCTGCGTCTTCCCAGCATTGAAATTCCGGTATCGATATGAGTAAATGCTATTTTAATCCCGGCTGCGCGCTATGCGTATACAAGCCCGAGTCCGGTCAAAAAATACTGAATATGCTAAACGAATATTTTGGGCCGGTGCAACTTCACGGCATCTGCTGCCACCATGAGCCCCGGTTGCCTTACGGCGCTGTGGTTATCAATAATTGTGCCGGCTGCGACAGACGATTCCGCTCTTTATATGAGGTAATCCAAACCATTTCATTATGGGAGGTATTGGACAGCATCCCAAACCTGCCCCTGCCCAATCACAGGGGACTGACGGTGTCTGTCCATGACTCTTGCTCCTACCGGCCCAAGCCCCAGGTTCATAAGGCTGTCAGGAGCATCTTGCATTAAATCCATGACTATCGGCGGCAAAACCGCCCATCACGCGGCCAATCTTATTTTAGGTGAGGCAACGGAGCCTCAGGAAACGAGAATCGACGTATACCATAAAGCGGTGGATCAATATATCGATCAGCATTAACCCCCCCCCTAAATCCTGAGTTCCCGCAGAATTAAACCATACAATCCTAGAACCCTTGATCAATAAGGGTTAATCAGATTCTTATCCCAAAAGCTGTATGGGATAATATACTCTACCTTGGCGCAAGGGGCCGGCAGACA
Source organism: Clostridia bacterium (assembly GCA_018436095.1). GTDB lineage: Bacteria > Bacillota > Peptococcia > DRI-13 > UBA5745 > WRMS01. Next base: position 189,333 of record JAHDMJ010000005.1, read on the forward strand.
AAATTGCAGGTTAAAGTGGATCGTTTCTCTATGGTAGTGGGAAATTTCCATACGATAGTGTTTCTTCCTGATTCTATCCACTATATATAGCGTAGATGATATTTAACTTTATTCAGAAAAATCCGGACACTTTAAACTTGCATTTTTGGTTATTTCCGCTACCCCAAGCTGATCCGCCGGCGAGGATAAGAGGGTTTTCAAACTATATTGGCCTATCCCTAATGGAAAGAAATGGGCATGCCCCCCCACCGGCAGGGGGTGGTTGGCTTATTGAGGTCCCTCCTCTGTGCAAAATTGCAAGTTTGTCTTCGTCTAGAGACCCTATCA
>JAHDMJ010000001.1 GCA_018436095.1 Clostridia bacterium
GATCGTGATCCCACGGGCCTTCTCTTCCGGAGCTTTGTCGATCTGGTCGTATGCGATCTTCTGGGACAAGCCTTTTTCTGCCAGCACCATGGTGATGGCCGCCGTCAGTGTGGTTTTACCGTGGTCAACGTGACCGATGGTACCAATGTTTACGTGGGGTTTGCTTCTTTCAAATTTTGCCTTTGCCATGGATTCGTTCCTCCTTAATAATTCACGGTCAAACGACCTTTGAGCTTAACCGGCAGCGGAATTATGCTGTAATTCATCTTAGACTATAATAGGTGGTTAAGCCCCGTCTGTCAAGGATTTACGGATATTTTTTAGGCCTTTTCCCCCAGAAACAGCGACACCAATTTTTGGCCGCTCAAATACAGGATTAAACCGCTGATCAACCCTTCTCCAAGCATATAGGAGCCATTATATAGGAGAGAGTAGAGCCATAAAGGCTGTCCCTCCGGAGCATAGGCGGCCCAAATAATGATGCCTGAGAGAAAATGGCAGACAAAACGCGTAGCAATACATAAGACAGCAGCAATCATCAGCCGCAGCCGGGGAGCCAAGCCTTTGTTTAACCCCCGGTAAATAGGGCCTGCCAGGCCCAAGACGCCGAAAGCCACCACATAATCCAGCAATATCATTAATATATAAAAACCCAGGGTAGCCACCGGCGGCGCATAAAAGCCGGTCATCATTTGAATAAGGGAATAAGCCAGGGCCGCCAACAGGGACCAGCCAAAAGAGTATTTGAAGGAAATCAGCATAATGGGTACCATGCTGCCGATAGTCACCGAGCCCCCATTGGGCAGCTTAAATACGGCGTAAAGAGCCAATACGGTGGCTAAAGCCACCAGCAAGGCGCTTTCCGTCAGCATCCTCGTAGCCGAGCTTTGGGGCGATTGTTTTTCTGTTAACATAAAGATCATCCTTTCTCTCCACAAATATGGTTGCCGCTTGCCTGTTTTGGAACCTTGCCTTTGTGGACGAAAAAAACCCTGGGCTTTGGCTTGCCCGGGGTGAAAAAACTTCGTCTTTCCTACGCTGGCATTATCCAGATCAGGTTTAAGGGTAAGTGCGCCTTCGTCGCACATTCTCAGCCGGACGGTTCCAGCTCCCCCTATGCAATTGTATAGTCATTATAGATCAACCAACTATTGAAGTCAATAGAGCACAAGGCAATATTAGCTATGCCCACTCTCCGCCGGCTAAATTTTGATAGAAGTCTCCTAAAGGATATTCAGCCGGCTTAACTACTTATATCTTGATGGTACGGCGGTGCTTTCTCAAGGTTTTCCGTTTTTCAGCGTCCTCCCATTCCTGCCGTTCCTCCTCCGTCTCCAAAATCAGAGGCGGCACCATTACGGGATGATCATGCTCATCGATGGCCACCATCACAAAATGGGCTCTGTTTAAAGCCTTGCGGCTATTATCTATGCCTTCAACTTCCACATCCACCCGGATTTCCATGGAGGTTCTGCCCACATGGGTCACCCGGCCTCTGATAATCAGTAAATCATCAATATAAGCCGGGGCCAGAAACTGCAGATCATCCACGGAAGCGGTGGTCACCTGGCGTCCGCAATGGCGGCGGGCGGTAACACCGGCCACAATATCCATCCAAGCCATCAACTGACCGCCGAAAAGCCGCTGGTAGCCGTTAATATGCTGGGATTGTACCAATTGTACCTGCTCCGTTAAAGAATCCCTTACTTTTTTTCCTGCCAACTCCGCCATGCCGCCGTTCTCCTTCACATTATATCTAAGTATTCTTTTCTTTTTTTCTCTTTCTTACACATTCGGTAAGTAAAAATTCAATCTGTCCGTTAATGGAGCGGAAATCCTCTTCCGCCCATTGGGCCAAGTCCTGCCAAAGCGACGGGGAAAGCCGTAGCAGGATTTGCTTTTTCTCTTTATCCTTATTCGCGCCGCCGCCGGCAGTGTATGCCCCGTTCATTTTAATATATCGATCCGCTGTTGACAATAGGCTGCGCATCCCGGTTGCCGCAAAGTACCACAAGCAAGTTGCTGACCATAGCGGCTTTGCGCTCGTCATCCAGCGCCACAATCTGTTTGTCGCTCAATTTGTTCAGAGCCATCTCCACCATGCCCACGGCTCCTTCCACGATCTTCTGCCGGGCTTCAATAATAGCGGCGGCTTGCTGCCGTTGCAGCATGGCGGCGGCAATTTCCGGAGCATAGGCTAAATGAGTGATTCTGACTTCCAGTACCTCGATACCGGCTACTTCCACTTTGCTTTGCAGCTCTTCTTTTAACCGGACGGCCACTTCCTGACTGGAGCCCCGCAAAGATTTTTCATCTCCCTGGTCGGATACATCATAGGGATAGCTGCGAACGATATTTCTCAGGGCGGAGTCGCATTGGATGGACAGGTATTCCTTAAAATTATCTACATTAAATACGGCTTTGGCCGTATTTTTGATTTGCCAGATTACATTAACGCCGATTTCCACCGGATTGCCCAGCTCGTCATTAACCTTTTGCTTTTCGTTTCGCAAGGTCAGGGCTTTCAGCGAGAGCTTCTTGCCTCTGATGGCATCGTCATCAGCCCCGCTGCTATGCTGGCCTATAGATACGGCATTGACTTGCATTTTAATCAGGGATTTGGCCGTAGGGTTGATGCCGCTGCAGAAAGGATTGACCCAATAGAAACCTTCTTTGCGCAGAGTACCGTAATATTTGCCAAACAAGGTCAATACCAAAGCTTCATTGGGATTAATAATTTTTAAGCCGATAAAGCAAATAGGAAAAACCAGAAAACCAAGGATACCGCAGAGGATCGCAGCGGCAGCGGACATTTGAATGATGCTGAAAACGAAGCCCGCTATAGAGCCTAAGGTCAGCAAGATCAAAATCAGCAAGGCGGCAATGCCGTTGACCCCAGTGATAATTTTTTCTTCTTCTATACGATTTTTATTTTCCATAAATACTCCCCCTTCTTATTCCCAGTCTGGCCGGGCTGACGGCATCCTACCGCCCCAACGGCCCATTCCTGCCGCCTGATCTGCGCTACTGCCGTCCCATCCCGTTTCAACTAAGATTGTAGATGATATTATTTTGATATCACTTTAATAATAAAATGAAATAGCCCTGCCGTCAAGATGCAAATTTGCCCTTTCCGGTCCTCTCCATCAAAAAAGGATAATGCCCTTCGGCATTATCCCTGAGTGATGTACTCCTCTATCGGAATATCATTGATGTAAAGCCCCTGAATCACGTAATCGCCATTTTTCACCTTCACCAGCAGATAGAATCTGTCCTGATCGGAAGCCGGATTCAACTGTATTCGCTCTGCCTCGGGAGCCATTTTTTCATTCATATAATAGCGGTCCAACTGCAGGTCTTTGGCGAATTGCCCCTGAGCCGGTCTTTGCTCCTGCCAGCCGGTGATAATGGCGTATCCTTCAGCATCCTTGTCCAGCAAAGCATATTGGCCATCGGAGCTGCTGACAGCAAGTACCGGCCGCAAAGCAACGTAACGTCCCCGGAAGGGGTCGTAAGGGTCGTAAGGCGCCACCACAAACTTATAACTTTCTCCTGTATACAGGGTATTGTAATGGCGATAAATGAAATAGCCGGGAAAGGCCAGTTGCAAAATAAAATAGCCGAGCAAAAGATAAAAGGTGAATTTTTTCATTTGGCCGGCCCTCTTTTCTTGCGGGAAATATACAGATTGATTCCTAAAAAGGCGGTGCCCAGGAGAATGAATACTATACCCCTGGCCAGCAAGCTGATAGCGGAGTCAAAAAAGCGTATGGCAATAAGGGAAACGATGAGGGCCATGCCATAATTTAGATGGCTTAGCTTGAGGGTTTTGCTACCCCTGACAATAAACAGCACACCCAAAACCGCCATGATAGCATTGGCTGCCGCTCCGGCATTTTGGGCAAATAGGATTAGAACTAGCGCCGCTCCAAAAATAAAGTCTGCGGACGAAAGCCCGGCAAATCTTTTATACCGTAACGCAGCATAGGCTGCCGTAATAATAGCCGCCAAGACAAAAGCCCTGCCGCCGCCGGCGCTCCCGTAAGAAAAATCGAAGGCGGCAATCAGAGAAGCTGCCGTGATGACTAAAAAACCCAGAAGCTTGGCGGCAGTGAAAAAATATTCCTTACTTACCTTGCGGAATAAAACATCCAGCAGCAGCAGCAGCATAAGACCGCAGATCAAAGCAATTTCCAAGGCTTCCAGATTCATGGCACTGTCGGTTATCTGAATCATAGTCCTTGCTATTAAAAGGGAAAGCAAAAACAGCAGGTAATTTTGCAGACCCTTGGATGAAGAGCCTTTCGAGGAGCTGCTCTCTGGGGAGGCCGTAATTTCCCAATAGAAAAAGGGCAGCGTCAGCAGGGCCAAAATCAGGGGAGTCCATTGGATCCAGGACCAGCCGGTAAACAGTACGCCGGCAATGTAAATTGCCATGGCAGCTTTTGCCCGAAACAAATAAATGCCGGGGAGAGCAAACAAGATACAAACCAGTATATAGGATTGCAGATCGCTTGGCCTGTGAAAGACTTGGCCGATGAGGGCCACTGCCGCAAAGAATGCCAAAGTTAGAAAAATTGTGCCGCCTTCCCGGAAGGAAGGGGATGCCGGCCTCTTTAAATATACATATAGGCACAAGCCCTGGGCCGCCAGCAAAGGCAGCAAAGAAATCACCAGCTTCAAGGCCACCGGCAGCTTCCACCAATTGGTGGCAAATATTAAGATGACGCCGCCGCCGATCAACAAAGAGCCGATGATAGCAAAAAACAGCAACAAGGGACTGCTTGCTTTGCCGGCGGGATAACGCAATTGAATCTGCTGCTGCTGCTCCGGCGTGATGATGCCGTCCTCAACCCAGCCTGCCGATTCTTTGCTTAGCCATTCTATGTTGTTCAACTTGCTAATTTCCCCCCAATTAAACTAGAATTTTTACTTATTTGCTTTTTCCCTGAATATAAACCATTAATGATTATGATTATACCATAACACTGGGAGATCAAAGCAACAACATCCTCATTTTTTTATAAGGTAATCGATAGAAAGCAAGGGCCGGGCCAAAAGCCAGCCGCACCGGCGTAAAGACACCGGTGCGGCTCTTATAGGCGACCTCAAAGGTCAGGAGCTTTTTACTTCATAATGACCTCACGGTTATATTCCGTTAGGTACCTAGGTCCCTGGATTGTCATCAAAATGGTATCGGTAATTCGAGGGCCGCCCAGACCTGGCTTATAAATGGTGGGCAGCAACAGGTCCACCACCATGTTTTCTTCCAAAACAACCGGGCTGTCTTTGGAGATAATAGGGTAAAACTCTGACTGCCGGATTCCCACCCCATAGCCGATATGCTCCATCAGCCACTGCTTTTCGTAGCCTTCCTGCCGGATCACCTCTGCAGCCGCATCATACACCTCTGCGCAGGTGACGCCGGGCATAAGGGCAGCCACTGCTGCATTCTGCACTTTTTTGAGCACTTGGTAAATGCGTACACACTCTTCCGGCGGGTTTCCTAAAAAGACGGTACGGCACATTTTGGCCACATAGCCCTCCACCGTGGCGCCCAGATGGATCACCACCGGTGCGTTATCCTCCAGCAACGTCTTGCCCGCATAGGGATGAATATTCATCTGACGGCTGTGGGCCAGCACCTGTATCCGGAAGGAGGAGCCTTGGCTCCCCGCCTTACCCATGGCATACTCGGCCTCAGCCAGCACCTCATATTCGGGAATGCCCGCCTTTACAGTGGCCACCGCTGCATCCATGCCGGCGGCCAGCGCTTTGGATGCCTGCCGGATGCGATCGATCTCCTCCTGGACCTTGACACTCCTGAGCTGGTAGCAGGGAATGGCGATATCCCCCACTACCATGCCGGGAACCGCCCCTCTGAGGCATTGGTAATCCTTTAAGCTGATAAAGTAGCGGGTAAAGCCTACACGGGGAGCTGTCAGACCCAGCCCTGCCAGCCATTTGGCGGCCATGGTACTCTGGGTCTCAGCCGGGAAGGGATAGCCGGTAACTTTCAGACCCGTGGATTGCCGCATATAGGCAGCCTCCACCCAAAGGCAGAAGATCTCCGCTTCCCCTTGGGCAGGGACGCAAAGCACCCCGCCCTCCAGGTCGGCTGCGCCCGCAAAGTAAATCAGGTTTTCCCTGTCATAGATCAGGGCGGCGTCCAGCTTTAGTTGGGTCAATTTTTGCTGCAGAGCCGCAATGCGGCCGGGGATATACTTTTTCATATGGCAACCGTCCTTTCCCAATCACACTAGAAGCAGGCTATAGGCAAGCCTTATAGGCTGAGTTGGCGTCCGCCTTAAAATCCTGGCTGTCGCAGATGGCCGAAACTGCCACCCCTACCACCAAAGCCCAGAAGGCCGCACCGATGCCCAGGAAAGAAAGGTTGGCAGCGCCGACAATCATGGCAAAGAAAGCACCGGCCTTGTATTTGAGAGTGCCAAATCCCTCACTGAAGGCCTGAACCAACACGTTGATCATGGCAAGACCCGCCAGAACATTAACCAGAGGGCCGGGAATGAAGGTGACAAACGCAATGGCAAAAGAACCTACCAGGCCAAATGAGGCAAATGTGATGCCGTTCCAGACGGAAGCGGCGTATCTGCCTTCCTTAGGACCTGCGGCGGCAGAGGAGCAAATAGCGGTCATAGGACCGGCAATGTTGGCATTGTGAGCACCCACCAGACCTGAGACGATACCGCCGATGCCGGAGGCCACCGTCATGCTGTTGGCGGGAACATCATAGCCCTGCACCTTGAGAACGCCCATGGCCTGGGCGTTTTCCGCCCCCACCACCAAAGCGGCCAAAGGCACCGAGCAGGAGAGGATCAACTCCGGATTAAAGCGAGGAATGACCAAGCGGGGGGCAATATAGGTAACGGCGCCGGCCTCACCGGTGAAAGCGCCGGTGGCCAGGGCTGCGATCACCCCCACCAGCAAGGCGGCCAGCACACCGGGAAACCCTTTGATAAGGCGGGGGACTCCCAGAAAAGCCAACACGGCCAGGCTGCAGATCAAGGGCAGGGTATTGACACCGTTAATGATATTAGTGCCAAACCTCAGCATACAGCCTGCGATCATTCCCATGACGATGGGTAAGGGAAGCCAGCGCATCACCTTGCCGATCAGCCCTGTGGCACCGAGGATCAGCACGATGATACCTGCCAGCACAAAGGCGCCGGCCGCCTCGTTAAAGCTGTAGCCAGCCAGGGCGGTGCCCATCAGGGTAGCGCCGGGGATGGAATAGGCTCCGGAAATAGGCGTCTTGTAATACAGCGACAATATGACCCCCAGCAGGCCGCCGAAAACATAGATGCCGAAAATCCAGGATACGGTCTCCGCAGTGGAAAACCCTGCAGCCTGGGCAGCGGCAATGGTGACCAAGCAGGGGCCGGTGCACCCAAAAATAGTGGAAATGATAGCAGAGGATAGGGTGGCTCCATTGGTGTACTTTAAAAGATCCTTCAGGCCAGAGGCAAAACCGGGTCCCTTTTCAAACAGTCCCGATCCGGGCTGTTTCATAGTCGTTTCGTTTGCCATTGTAACTCTTCTCCTTCTTCACATACTTCACTAAAATAGAGAGGATCGCGCCGCATCTTTGCTTTACCTGTGGCTGAGAGTTTCCAGAATCGACATGTCCACGCCCCGTTGGCGGAACCACTTGGGCATAAGGACCTTTTCCACCTCCTCGCTGACTTCGGGCGCCTTGGCGATGAGAAGATCGGCCAAAGACTGGGAGCAGTTGAGCCCGCCCATGGCTCCGTCGAAGATGATCACCTTGTCGGTGCCGGTGACTTTGTAGGCAAAGTCCATGGCGCTCTCGGTGGTTTTAGCGACGACAGAGTGGCTCATATATTCAATGTTCATGGGCTCCATGTCAAAGAGGTCGCTCTGCTCCTGGCCCACCACCACCGTGGGGATATGGTCGGAGAAGAAAGCGGAGGGGTATCCGGTCCAGGCGTAGTTGTGCACGCACATTTTAATGGCCGGGTTCAGCGGCGGGATTTCTCCCAGCAGGGGAGTCCCGTCTTTTTTGTAAAAGGCTTCGGTATACCAGGTATAGGGCGGCAGGGGAGTCCCCTCCATGTCATACAGGTCCTGGTTGGCGCCGGCAAAGTTGGCGTAGATCACCCCGGCAGAAAACACATAGGGAACGGGGCAGGGAAAATCCAGCACAGCGATGCACTCGCCGATTTTGCCAAACAGAGTCATCACCTTGCCGTATAGCTGGCAACCGATAAAGGTGGCCCGGTCGTTGACAGCGTAAAGATCGTTGTCGGCATCCACGCCGATGACACCGTGAGGCCCCACGTTAAGGAAGGAGGCAAAGGCAAACTTATTCTGCACGAACTCCGACTCAAAGATGGCCCGGGCCGTAAAGTTGGCCGCCCGGGGCCCCAGGTTTTGGTGGTAGGTGGAGCGAGTCTCGATCCGGGCATAGGACATGCCGAAGGGCTTTACCGCCTTATCCACCTGGCGATGAAAGTGGACCTCCCGCACGTCGGTGTGGTGGCAGTGGACGATCCAGTCAGCGTCGTAAACCGATTTGATGCCGTAGAGGGTGCCCACCTCAGTCTCGATGGCAATACCCTCGTCAATGGGGGCGACGCCTTTGGTTTTTCCCTGGCCGAAGCATTCCTCCAGTCCGTAGCGCTTGATGTATTCCTCCGTCTCCCGGAAGCGCATGCCCACTCCCGCACGCAGGCGGATGTTTTTACAGCCCGTCTTTTCAAGGATGGCTTCCCGGGTAGCCTTGAGCAGGATGGCGTAGGGTTGCCCTCCCAACAGGGTGAATCCATGGTGGGAGGCCAACAGGTTGACCGAATGATTGGGCTGGATAAAGCTCATATCTACCTTGCGCAGCTCTTCCATCGCCACTTCATAGAGTCGCTCCAGGGCGCCGGACCCGCCGGGAAAGAGAACGGGAGGCAGCTCGGGAAAGAGTTCCGACAGTTGCAGGGAGCACATGCCCGGCAGCTCCGCTACTCTTTTTTTCACCAACGCAGGATCGATGCCGTATTGGGAGGGCTTGGGACCGATGGGCAAAATGGGAGAGTGCTTTATCCCTTGGTTTATCATCATTTGGCTAGTCATTGTTTGCGCCTCCTTTCTTATTGCGCCGGGTCGATAGCGGCGATCTGCTCCAGTAACGCTTTGTCCTCTTCAAAGTAGAAACCCCGGCTGCCATACTTGTTTTTTACCTCTTGGGGCAGGGTCCAGGCAGTCACCGTCTGGCCGTACCACTGCCAGCCGTTGAGGTCGGGCTTCAGAGGGATGCCGGCGGCAGCCAGCAGGCGCAGGATGGGCTGGATGCACTCGATACTGCAGCCGGTGCGGATGCCGGTGCGGGACGAAATCTTGTCCGGAGTATCGCAGCCCTCGAGAATGGCGGCCGCCACCTCTTCCGCCCGAACGCTCACACAGTAGCAAAGCACCTGTTCTGGGTTAAAGTGCGCCTTGGCGCAAAGCTCCTTGATCTCACCCGGATCAAATCGGCTCACATCCACACCCACGGTAAAGGGCTCCGCCCGTTTTACCATGGTGATTGCATGGACAGGGCAGCGGTCGGCGCAGTTGGCACAGCCCCGGCAGTCCGGCTCGGACACTTGGGATTTCCGGTCGCTGACCTTGACGGCATACACAGGACAAACCTTCTCGCATATTTTACAGCCTGTGCAGATATTGGGATCCACCTTTGCCAGAATAGTCACCCGTTTCATTCTTTTCTCTCCCTTCTCTTCTATGGTTTCCCAAATTGGGGACTCACAAAATGAGGTTACCGGACTGCTCCCTGCCGGGCCAAGGCATGGGCCACATCGATGATCATATCCTCCTGGCCGCCTACCATCCCTCGATTACCCAGTTCCACCAAAATATCCCTGGGATTGAGTTTGAACTTTTCGGCAGCCCGGTAGGTATGTAAAAGAAAGCTGGAGTATACCCCTGCGTAACCCAGCATCAGGGAGGCGCTTTTGATGATCTGGGGCCGCTGCATCATCGGCTCCACCACATTTTCCGCCAAATCCATATAGTCGTAAAAATCCAGGCCGGTGGAGTAGCCCAACCGCTTCAGAACCCCGGCCATCACCTCGGCTTGGGTATTGCCGGCGCCGGCGCCCAAGCCTCTGCAGGTAACATCGATATAATCGGCGCCGCACTCCACGGCGGCAAGGGAATTGGCCACCGCCAGGCTAAGGTTGTTGTGGGCGTGGAAGCCTACCGGAATGGGCAGGTGCTCCACTAACAGGGAAACCCGGGCCCTTACATCCTCGGGGGTCATGTATCCCGCTGAATCGGCAAGGTTGACATAGGTCGCCCCGGCCTCCACAAAAATTTTGGCCTGCTCCAGGATCTTTTCCGGCGGGGCCATGTGGGTCAGCATCAAAAAGCCCACGGGTACCATCCCCAGCTTTTGAGCCGCCTGCAAATGCTGAATGGCAATATCCGCCTCGGTGACATGGGTGGCTACCCGCACCATCTGGGCGCCGTTTTCGTGGGCCTCTTGCAGATCCTCGATGGTGCCCACACCGGGCAGCAGCAACACCGCCAGCTTGGCGTTTTTTATGCTGCGGCTGGCCGTCTTGATCAGCTCCATTTCCGGCATTTTATTGAATCCGTAATTGATGGAGGAGCCGGCCAGCCCGTCGCCGTGGGAGATCTCGATGATATCCACTCCTGCTTTATCCAGGCCGCTGGAAACGGCGGTAACCTGTTCGGTGGTAAAGCTGTGGCTTACGGCGTGGCTGCCATCCCGCAAGGTGGTATCCACAATATGTATTTTTCTGTTTTTATCTAAGGACATGATTATTTCCTCCCTCAAGCAGCTTGGCCGCAACCCTCTCGGCACCGGCTACGGCAGCCGCATTGATAATGTCCAGGTTGCCGGAATATTTGGGCAAAAAGTCCCCTGCTCCCTCCACCTGTACAATAACCGTCACCTTGTTGCCGTCCACTATGGGAGGAACCCGCAGAGAGTAGCCGGGAACATAAGCCTGCACCTCTGCCACGATTTGGTTGACCGCATCAACAATGGCCTTTTCATCGGGATGATTAACAATGGCATAAATGGTGTTGGACATCATCAGCGGGGGATCGGCCGGGTTGAGAACGATGATGGCCTTGGAGCGTTCGGCGCCGCCCACTGTTTTCAAGGCCTTTGCCGTGGTCTGAGTAAACTCGTCGATGTTGGCCCGGGTCCCCGGGCCGGCGCTTTTAGAGGAAATGCAGGCCACGATCTCGGTGTACTCGCAGTCCGCCACCCGGTTGATGGCGTAGGCAATGGGGATGGTAGCCTGGCCGCCGCAAGTCACCATGTTGTAATTGTCGGTGTTCAGCTCGGTAAGATGATCCAGATTGACACAGGGGATCACAAAGGGGCCTACCGCCGCCGGGGTCATGTCAAATACGATCTTGCCGGCTTCCTTTAAGACCGGCGCATGCTTCATATGGGCAGAAGCGCTGGTGGCGTCGAAGACAATGCCAATCTCCTTATCCTGGGCCACCGCCAGGACACCCTCGATGGAGGTGTGAAAACCCAGGGCGGCGGCCCGCTTGATCCCTTCGGATTCCACGATGCCGGTCATGGTTTTCATCTCGAGATTTTGGCTGCCCATCACCTTGTACATCAGGTCGGTACCGATATTTCCCGGTCCAATGATGCCAACTTTGATTTTTTCCATGCTAGTCTCCTTACTTATGATTGTTTTGATGGTATCAAGGCGGCGGAGCGCCGATCTTCCGAAGGACCCTAATCGGTAAAGCGAACCGATACGCTGCCCATTCCCTGGAAGCTGACGGTAAAGATATCCCCCGCCTTGGCCGGCAAAGCAGCGGTGACCGCTCCTGCCATAACGATGGAGCCGGCCGCCAGCTCGATACCGAAAGCGCCCAGCTTATTGGCCAGCCAGGCCACGGCAGCAGCGGGATTTCCCCACACCTCCGCTGTAGTCCCCGAGGAAATCAACTCTCCGTTCTGTTCCAGGGTCATGCCGGTGAGGCGCATATCCACATTGCCGATGGGCGCCATCCTCCCCCCCAGCACAAAGCGGGCCGATGAGCCGTTGTCGGCAATAGTGTCGGCCAGGCTGATCTTCCAGTCCCTGATCCGGGAATCCACGATCTCAATGGCGGGGGTGACCCAAGCGGTTGCGTTGTACACGTCAGCCACAGTAACACCGGGGCCTTTGAGCCCCTTGTTCAGGCAAAAGGCCAGCTCTCCCTCCACCTTGGGCTGGATCAGCTCCGCCATGGAGCAGCTGTCCCTTTCCAGAATCAGCATGTTTTCAAAGAGATGCCCGTAGTCCGGCTCCCCTACCTTCAGCAGCTTTTGCATGGCCCCGCTGGTCAGGCCGATCTTCATACCGATAACAACTTCCCCTTGCTCCTTCCGCCGCCGGACATTCTCCAGCTGCACTGCGTAGGCATCCTCTACGGTCATGCCGGAATTGGACTGGGTGAGCCTATCGATCTGGTATCTTCCTTGCTCCGCCTCCCAAAGAAACTGAGCCGCTTTTTTGTGATCCATTCTTTCCCTTCCTTTCGTCATTTAGTGTTGGGACCATGGGGGTGCCCATGGCCCTGAGAATGAAAGTGGTGATGCCTCAGGCCCTTTTGTCTCCATTTGTCGGCCAGCACAGCCGCCAACCGATCCGCCAGAAACTCCTTGCTCCAGCCCTCCCCCAGACCCTGCAGCAGCAATGGGGCCGCCGCCACTACCTCATCGTGGGGCCCGGGCAGCGCCACCATCAGGCTAGGCCCCTCCTGGCCCACACCGATCCTTACTCCATCCTTGACATGGCGTCCGGTGCCTTGCTGGAACTTTACGATATAGGGTGTGGACGCCCCAGGGTCCAGCCGGCAGATGCCCTCCACCGTGTGGTCCTTATCCTCGGCTCCCACCCCTCCGGTGGTGAGAATCAGCCCGTATCCCCGGGAAAGGGCCTCGTCCAGCTTATGAAAGACATCCTCGGGGGTATCCTCGATGACCTCACCCACGGTGACGGAATAACCCTGCTCCTCCAGCCGGGCCTTGAGAAAAGGGGTATTGGTGTCCTCGATCAGTCCCTGCCGCAGCTCAAAGCCAGTGGGAAAAACAATGGCCCGCCGGGAAAGGCGGCTGCGGATATCGGTGGTCATATCGCCCACCTTTTTCAACACCTCCCCGGGGTTTTCCACCCCTGCGCAGATCAGCCCCAAAATGCCGTTAGAATGGATGTAGGAGCTTTCGGTCAGGCGGACGCCGGGCAGAGCGGCCAAGGCCTGCAAAATGGCCTCTTCCTTGCCCATGATGTTTTCCATGGGCACATCCTTGGCCAGTACGTCAAAGGTGATGTGGTTAGGGCGCACATCCACCACCAGAACCTTTCCCCGCTCCAACCCCAGCACATCAGCCACCTGGTGGGCCATATGGGTGAGATTGGCGTTTTCCAGCCGGATCTCGTTGACCCAAAGTTCGGTTTTTTCCAGCAGATTCAGTCCCATGTTTTCCCCTCCTCCCCGACTACATCTAATTTCATGTCCAGAAGTTGGGCGTCTACGATTTCCTTGCCGATGCAAAGCAGGTCGATGTCCCGTTGGGTCAAAGCAGGAATATCGGTCAGCTTCACATTTCCCGAAAAGGCCACCTTGACCTGTGAACGGGCCCCCATGCTCTCAAGACAGCCTATACAGCGGTCCAGATCCTCCAGCTTGCCGGTGTCCACCATCAGGATTCCCGCACCGCCCTGAACGGCCTGAACAGTCTGTTCCATCACGTCCCCGTCCTCGCTGCGGATCTGGATCACCCTGGTATATCCTTTAAAAGGCCGGCAGGCCGCAAGGGCCAAGGAAATGGAGCCCAACATCCGGATATAATTTTTGTCCAGATAGATCATCGGAGTATCGCAAATCCGGAAGGAAACGCCTCCCGCCATCACAGCCTGGCGGACCACCGATTTCAGCTCCGGCGGCATCTTCTTCCAAGAACCGCAGATCACCCTTGTTTTTCCATCTGCCAGCAAGACAGCGGTATTGGCTGCAGTGGCGATGCCGCTGGCCTTGGCCAGGGTACCGATGACGCTTTCCTCCGCCATGGCCATTTCTTTGGGGGGAGCCACGATATGACCGATCCGCTCGTTATGGCCGATGCTGTCCCCCTCCTGCTTGCAGAGCTCCAGCGCTACCCCCAACTCAGCCGCCTGGGCCTTTGCCGCCTGGACGCCGGAAAGAATCCCCGCCCGCTCTGCAACCAGTACTGCTCGAAACTTTTTTTGGCAAACATCTTGAAACAGGACGTCTCTGATATCCTCCATAAACCCCTCCTTTTCGATAATACCGAACAGCGTTCATATCAATTGCTATTTTTAAAGGGAACGGTTCGTTCCCTTCAAACAGCTTTTGATTTAGTCCTCTATATATCCCAGGCGCTCGGAAATCTGCCGGGCGTAATACAAAACGTCCCGGGCGGTCTCCTCCCATTGAATATCCCAAAGGCGGCCATAGGGAAAAGAAACGGACAAAGCCATCTGCGGCTGGCGGCGGTGATTGAAAATTGGCGCCGCAATGCAGTGTAACCCCGGCTCGATCTCCTCGTCGTCCACGGCATAACCTTTCTGCCGGACGGTCTCCAACTCCTGGAGCAGCTTCTCCCGGCTGGTTATGGTACGGTCAGTCATCTTTTTCAGAGGGCGGCTGAACACAAACTTTTCCAAATAATCCTGGGGCAAAAAAGCCAGGATCGCCTTCCCTACTCCGGTGCAGTGCATGGGGGCGCGCTTGCCGATCTGTGAATAAACCACAACCGAACTGGTGTCATCTACCTTATCGATGTAGATGATCTCTCCCTCCGAGGGGACCGCCAAATGAACGGTGGTACGGTATTTATCTGCCAGCATACGACACCAGGGATGGGCTTCCCGTCGAATATCCATTCTCCCCCGGACTACGTTGCCCAGCTCAAAGAGCTTAAGGCCCAGACGATATTTTTTATTCTCACTCTGCTCCAGATAGCCAAAAACAGCCAGGGTATTGACCAGGCCATAAACAGTACTTTTGGAAAGTCCCATCTGTTCAGACAGTTCTGAAATCCCAAGCTCCGTGCAGTCCTCAAAGCATTTTATGATTGTCAGCGCTCTGGCAACGGACTGTATAGTAGTTCCGGGTCTTTGCTCTATTGTCATGCCGGTACCCGACCTTTCTTTATCTATTTTTTAGTATAACTCAGCGGTTTTCCTCTGTCAACAGTATAGCCGAATAACGTTTGGTAATGTTGAACACTTTTTAGGTTTTCATCTTAGCATAAAAGCCCAGTGACTTGCTCCGCTCCCCGTCACCTTCAACCCTAAAGGAGCCAGCAGACAAAATTGCAGGTTTAAAGTGGGCCGTTTCTCTATGGCGGTGGCAAATTCCATGCAATAGTGTTTCTCCTTACAATGGAAAGAGATGGACACATCACCTCTCCATTGTAAGGGGGTGGCTGACTTATTATAGGTCCCCCTCTGTGCAAAATTGCAAGTTTGTCTTCGTCTAGAGATCCTATCAGAGGAAATGTTAGGAAGCTTAAGCATTTTTTGCAGTTTGGTAGTGAATTCATTTCCGCCAGGGCACTAGATACAGTCAAGGTATAGGTTTCTACTTGTTTTTTGCGCCGCCATAACTCTAAGGGGTGTCTACAAACTTGCATTTTTGCTCAACTGGCGCCCTTACTGGATACAAACCTGCATTTTTGCACAGAGAGGACAAAACCTGCTATCACGCCGGGGCGGGCAAACCTTCCCCATAGGCCGGCTTTGCTACTCCTTTTGTCCGCCCGTTCATGCCCCTGCCTTGGCAACAAAAAAGATTTGGGATGTATTCTCTCACAAGAATACATCCCAAATCTTTCAATAGCGGCGCAGGGACTTGAACCCCGGACACTGCGGGTATGAACCGCATGCTCTAGCCAGCTGAGCTACGCCGCCATAAGCTGGAGCTGCTGACCAGGATTGAACTGGTGACCTTATCCTTACCAAGGATACGCTCTACCGACTGAGCTACAGCAGCATGTTTGAAACTTACTTTTCAGATACTACCACAGATCGAAAGCAATTTCAACTATAAATTTATGTCTCTTACCGATAATTTTATTTTTCTTGTTTTTTATCCAATTCCTTCCTGGATATGCTTCCTGTACACGGCAGCAGAAGCCGCCCCGAAAGCTTGACAGTGTATTTTACAGCGGCTAAGATGGAAGGGGTATTGCCCATTATCGGCAATTGATAATTAAGTAATAAGCGATTAACGGAGAAACATCTTATGTCAAATATTTATTATGTATCGGAAGGCAAATTATATACGGTTCAAGAGGGCAACGGCCGGCTGCTTACCAGTGAAGCAGCGGAAAAATACCGCCAGAATCTTAAAGAAATCGAGAAGCGCCAGGAATGGAAAACCAGCGGCGCCGGCGCCCGCTTTATGGGCATGGGTACGATGAGCCTGTCGGGTGCCCAATCCACCCCCGAGCATGCTTACGTCAACGTAGAATCCCTGACGGCGGCAGGTCCGGAAAAATTAATCTATGCTTTATCCCTGGAGACCTCCGCCGGCCTGCACACCAAAAATCCTCTTAAGGAGGAAGCCGCCGAAGGGTTCATTCTCCGCCGCAATAATACCCGCATTCATCATATTGATTGCAATCCCCGGGATGGCGCCTTGGTGGCCTCCGTCAGCGACGGACCCAAAGAATGCCACATCGCCATTATTAAAGAGGAGCATTCGGAGTTTCATGTGATCACCGAAGGGGAAACGATGGATATTACCCCTTCTTATTCCCGGGCAAATCCCCAGGTTATTTACTACTCCAGTGCCGGTTATTATATAGACCCCCGCAAAAGCAAGACCTATTACGGCAGCTATTGCCTCAATCGGCTGGATTTAGAAAGCGGCAGCCTGACGGAGGTTATGGCCGATGAAAAATACGACTACATCCGGCCCAAAGAGACGGCGTCCGGCAAACTATACTGTATACGCCGGCCCAAAACCGCCCCTAAAGAAAGGCCATTTTTGCTGGATATCCTTTTGATTCCTTTTCGCCTGTTGAAAGCCATTTTTGGTTGGCTGAACTTTTTCAGCCGCCGCTATACGGGAGAGTCATTGGTCAAGGATAAGGAAGGCGGCAGTAATCCCGCCAAACATCAAATGAAAAGCGAAGAAGAGATTTTCATTGAAGGCAATCTGATCAACGCCGAAAAAGCCTTGAAAGAGAATATCCGCCAAGGAGAAAAATACCCCGGCATCGCTCCTAAGGGTTGGGAATTGGTATTGATCGGTGAGAATGGCGATATTGAGATAATAAAAAAAGGCGTCTTGGATTACGCTTTCGACGGGGAGGATCTGCTGTTTTCTAATGGTAAGTATTTGATTCGCCGCCGGGGGCGGAAAGAAGAAGTGATTTGCCAGGCTAAAGTGGCCGCCAGCATTGTCATAGGTTGATTGTCCCGGGCCGGTTATCTAAGGCTGATTGAGCTGCCAGCTCAACTCCCGGCTGCCTCTTCCTCCAATTCCTGGCCCCGATTACGGCACCCGGTTTCCAGCATCAACCCTGCCGCCGCCCAGGATATCAGCACCATGAAAAGGCAGAAGCCGAAGGCCAGCCGGTAAGCGGCGATATCTACGGCGGCAACGGTAGCGGTCCCAGCAGCGGCAGCGGCCCCAGCGGCGGCGCCTGCCCCGGCCACAACGCCTGCCCCGGTCACAGCAGCTCCAGCTCCGGCGGCCTTCATCACCGCGCCGATTAGCCCTCCCATGGCCGGCGCCGCTAAGGCAGCCCCCAAAAAGCAGCCTACATTATAAACGGCCACCGCCATGCCGGCGTAGGCAACGAGATGCATTTCCTTGATCGATATCATCGTCAGCACCACAGCGCTGGTGCAGTAGCCTAAAAGCAGCAGCAGTCCGCAAAAAACGGGGAAAGGGATAAAGCCGCCGGTATTAGCTGTCATAATCAGCCAGCAAAGGCTGAGAAGGCCGCCGCAAATCACAAGAGGCCGCCTGCGCCTGCCTATTCTGCCGGAGATGCCGGTGATGGTCACACTGCCCAGAGCCATGCCGATCAGGGCATACTGTATAGCCGCCGAAGCCTCCAGGCCGGTTTTGCCGTAGGCGGCAGAAACGAAGGCGGTGCCCCAGACTCCCGTAAGGGCATTGAAGGAACCGAAGAAGCCCAAAGCTACGATGGCAGGAGGCAAGCTGCGTTTCCGGCTCAGCACAATTCTGAGCCCCCGCCACATTTCTTTTTGCGTCAGAGGCCTGCCGCCGGCTTTGCTGTCAGTCCCCGGTATTGGAGACATTCCGGCATCCTCCGGTCTCACGTAAGTCCATTTAAGGTTGGCCAGCCAAACAAAAGCCACCATAGCGCCCAAGATTAAAAAAACCATCCGCCAGGACATTTGGGTAATCAACCAGGCCAAAGGCGCCTGAGCTACGATTCCGCCTAAATAGCCTAGACAAGAAATCAAACCGTTCATGGCTCCGAACTCTTTTTCCGTAAACCAATAGGCTACGATTTTTGTCACCGGAACGAAGACCATGGCCGAACCCAGGCCGCAAAGAATCCGTCCGGCAAAAAGCAGCGGCAAATTAGAAGCCGCCGCAAAAACCACCGTCCCCAACAATAAAACAAAGTTGCCCAGCATCGCCGTTTTTTTGGGGCCCCAGGAGTCGGCCAGCATGCCCGTAGGAATTTGCATCATCAAATAGGCATAAAAATAAGATCCCCCTAAAGCGCCAAAGGCTGAAGGAGACAAAGAAAAAGCAGCTTCCAGATCACCTTTGACAACACCCAGGCAAAGCCGCAAAAAAAGGCCGATCACATACAAGCCCATCAACAAAGCAAAAACCAGCCAACGATAATTGGTTGGTTTTTTTATTTTTTTCAAAGCCATATTCATCTCCATATGACAAAATTCTCAACTCTTAAATTATAGGATAACCCTTTGGGAAAAGCAAGTTTATCCCTGTCCTCAACGCAACTTCCCCCGCTCACGCTTAACTTTACACCGATTATCAAACTTTACACAAATATTACATAAGCCTGTGGTTGATTTATATATTCTTTCGCTAATCTGGCATCGTAGTAAACAATTCAAAAAACGAGATTATTGGAGGAAATATTATGAAAAAAGTAATATCCATTTTATTATTAATCGTTTTAGCGGCCTTTACCCTTGCAGGCTGCGGCAGTGGCGGCAATCAGGGGTCCACTACTCCCCCGGCAACCCAACCGGCAACTCAGCCTGCAACCCAACCGGCAACCCAGGCCAGCAACTTTAAAGCCGACAGCGATATCAGCGTTATTTCCCGGGAAGACGGCTCCGGTACCCGGGGGGCCTTCATTGAACTTCTGGGCATCGAACAAAAAGGCAGCGACGGCTCAAAGAAGGATTTAACGACTAAGGAAGCCATTATCGCCCGTCAGACCGACATCGTCATGACTCAGGTAGCCGGCGACCGCTACGCTATCGGATATATCTCTTTAGGCTCTTTAAATGATACGGTGAAAGCCCTGCAGATTGAAGGCGTAACTCCTTCCCCCGCCACCGTAAAAGACGGCACCTATCCCATTGCCCGGCCTTTCAACATTGCCACCAAAGGCGAACCTTCCGGCCTGGCCAAGGATTTCATTGACTTCATTCTTTCGGCAGAAGGCCAGGCAGTAGTAGGCAAAGGCTATATTGCTATTGACGAAAGCGCTCCTGCCTATAACGGCAGCAAGCCCTCCGGCAAAATCGTGGTAGCGGGCTCTTCCTCCGTTACCCCCGTCATGGAAAAACTGAAAGAGGCTTATGTGACGATTAACCCCAATGCCAATATTGAAATTCAACAAAGCGACTCTTCCGCCGGTATGACCGGAGCCATTGACGGCACCTGCGATATCGGTATGGCCAGCCGGGAATTGAAAGACAGCGAGAAGGAAGTTCTTACTCCTATCCAGATCGCCCTGGACGGTATTGCGGTGGTCGTCAATAAAGAAAACCCCGCTTCCGATCTTTCCCAAGACCAGGTGAAGTCCATTTATATCGGAGAGGTTCTGCGCTGGAGTGAAACCGCAAAATGAGTAAACAGTTAGAAAAAATCATGGCCGCCGTCTTTCTGGCCTCGGCCCTTGCCTCTATCCTGGCGGTAGCTCTCATTTGCATATTCCTGCTGTCTCAAGGAATCCCGGCTATGGGCAAGATTGGTCTTTTCGACTTCCTGTTAGGGAGGGAATGGTCCCCTACGGACATCCCTCCCGCCTTTGGCATTCTCCCCATGATCGTGGGCAGCCTTTATGTAACGGCAGGAGCCATTGTGCTGGGGGTGCCTGTAGGCATCCTGACGGCAGTCTTTTTGGCCAGGGTCTGCCCTAAAAAAATCTACAAAATGATCCGGCCCGGCGTAGAGCTGATGTCGGGAATTCCCTCGGTGGTTTACGGCTTTTTTGGCATGATGACCATCGTGCCCTTATTTAAAAGCAGCATTCTCTCCGCCGCCATCTTGCTGGGCATCATGATCCTGCCTACCATCATCGCTCTGGCCGAAAGCTCCCTTAGAGCCGTGCCGGAAAATTATTATGAAGGAGCCCTGGCTTTGGGGGCCGGCCACTACCGCAGCATATTCTGCGTTGTGGTGCCGGCAGCAAAATCCGGTATCTTCGCCTCGGTTGTATTAGGCATCGGACGGGCCATCGGTGAAACCATGGCCGTGATCATGGTGGCCGGCAACCAGCCCCGGATGCCCGTCTCTCTTTTTAAAGGCGTCCGAACCCTGACAGCCAATATCGTCATGGAAATGGGCTATGCCGCCGAGCTCCACCGGGAAGCGCTGATCGCTACCGGCGTAGTGCTGTTTATTTTTATTCTTATTATTAATATAAGCCTTTTTGCTTTTAAAAGGAGGGTTAAAGGGTGAGCGGCATGCCGAAAAAAGCAGCAAAACACATAGCGGAAATTACAGCGCAAAGCCCGGCAAGAACCCGCGGCCGGTCAGGAACCCGCCGCTGGCCGGAAACCCTTCTGGCCCTGCTCACCTGGTCAGCGGCCATTCTCACCATCGGCACCCTGCTTTTCTTAGTAGGCTTCGTTCTCATCAAAGGCTTGCCCCATATCAAACCTTCTTTGTTTGCCTTGACTTACAACAGCGTAAACGTTTCCCTTTTGCCGGCTCTGATCTCGACGGTGATGATGACCGCCCTCTCCCTGGCCTTTGCCGTCCCCCTGGGCGTATTTGCCGCCATCTATCTGGTGGAATACGCCAAACGCAGCAATAAAGCTGTGGTCCTTGTCCGCATGACCACCGAAACTCTTTCGGGGATACCCTCTATTGTTTACGGCCTCTTTGGACTTTTATTTTTTGTGACGTTCCTGGGCTGGGGCTTTTCCCTGCTGGCAGGAGCCTTCACTCTGGCCATCATGATTCTGCCCCTGATCATGCGTTCCAGCGAAGAGGCGCTGAAATCTGTGCCCGACAGTTACCGGGAGGGGGCTTTTGGCCTGGGGGCCGGCAAGCTCCGCACCGTATTTAATATTGTCTTGCCCTCGGCTATGCCCGGAATCTTAGCCGGTATTATTCTGGCCGTGGGACGGATTGTGGGCGAAACGGCGGCTCTGATCTACACCGCGGGAACGGTGGCCCAGATTCCCCTAAGCCCCATGCAGTCAGCCCGTACCCTCT
The DNA here is from genome assembly GCA_018436095.1 of Clostridia bacterium. Lineage (GTDB taxonomy): Bacteria > Bacillota > Peptococcia > DRI-13 > UBA5745 > WRMS01. The sequence goes on from JAHDMJ010000001.1 coordinate 21,673, forward strand.
CCGTACATATGTACGCCCTGTCCAGCGAAGGGCTGCATACCCAGGAGGCTTATGCCACAGCGGTAGTTCTGCTGCTTGTGGTAATCCTGATTAACGCAGCGGCGGCAAAAATAGCCCGGCGTATTGGAGGCACACAATGAATTGTTTTGAAATCAAAGATCTTAATTTATATTACGGCGATTTTCATGCTCTCAAGAGTATCGATATGGCTATTGAGCAGGATAAGATCACCGCTTTTATCGGGCCTTCCGGCTGCGGCAAATCCACGTTGATTAAAAGTCTTAACCGTATGAATGATTTAGTGGAAGACTGCAAAATCACCGGCGAAATCAGTTTATACGGCGAGGATATCTACGGCAATATTGATATCAACCTGCTGCGCAAACGGGTGGGTATGGTTTTTCAAAAACCCAATCCCTTTCCCATGAGCGTTTACGACAATATCGCTTTTGGCCCAAGGACCCATGGCGTCCGGTCAAAATACCAATTGGATCAGATCGTTGAAGAATCCCTGCATAATGCGGCTATCTGGGATGAGCTAAAAGACCGGCTTCACAAATCCGCCCTGGGCCTTTCCGGCGGCCAGCAGCAGCGCCTTTGCATCGCCCGGGCTTTGGCGGTATCGCCGGAAGTGCTGCTGCTGGATGAACCAACCAGCGCTTTGGACCCTATCTCTACCGGCAAGATCGAGGAGCTGCTGCTGACTTTGCGGGAAAGGTATAGTATAATTATTGTTACCCACAATATGCAGCAGGCTACCCGGATCAGCGATAATACGGCCTTTTTTCTTTTGGGAGAGGTGGTTGAATACGGCAGTACCGAAGGTATTTTCTCTATGCCCCGGGATAAACGGACCGAAGATTATATTACAGGGAGGTTTGGATGATGCGCAGCCGGTTTGACGAGTCATTAACACTTTTGAACAATAGCCTGATTGAAATGGGCGGCTTGGTTGAAGGCGCCATTTTCAAAGCCACCCAGGCGCTGCTGGAGCAAGATGCCGAAAAAGCCAGAAGCATCATTGACGGCGACAGCGTCATCGACGAAAAAGAAAAAGATATTGAAAGCCAGTGCTTAAAGCTTTTGCTGCACCAGCAGCCGGTGGCCCGGGATCTGCGGCAGATTTCCACCGCCCTGAAAATGATCACCGATATGGAACGTATCGGCGACCAGGCCGCCGATATCTCTGAGCTTTGCATTTATCTGGCGGAACAGCAATACATCAAAAAACTGGAACACATTCCCCAAATGGCCGGCGAAACCATTAAGATGGTGACCTGGGCCATTGACGCCTTTGTCAAAAAAGATCAGGCATTGGCTGAAACCGTCATTGCCCATGACGACGTGGTGGATTCCCTGTACGTTACCGTCAAAAGGGATCTGATCGATTTGGTTCATGAGGATGTGAAAACCGGCGAACAGGCTTTTGATCTTATGCAAATTGCCAAGTATTACGAACGTATCGGCGATCACGCCGTTAATATTGCCGAATGGGTAATTTTCTCCATAACCGGCAAACATAAAGACAAGCAAGTATTGTAAGCGAAGGCATAGGCCTTAATAATTCCCCTTCAAAATTTCAATCGTCGAGAAGTGAGCGAAGGCCGGATTTGACCTTTCAGAAATGAGGTGGACTTTTGCAGAAGATATTTATTGTGGAAGATGAGGACCACATTCGCAAAATGGTCTCCTACGCCTTGGCCATGGCCGGCTTTGAGGCCCAGGGCTTCATGGATGGCGAAGCTTTTTGGCAGGGCTTGGAAGCCCATTGGCCGGCTTTAATTTTGCTGGATATTATGCTGCCCGGCGAGGATGGCCTCTCTATTCTTAAACGCCTCAGACAATCGGAAAAATACGCCAAAATCCCCGTCATCCTGCTGACGGCCAAAGGTACGGAGTACGACCGTATCAACGGGCTGGATCTGGGAGCCGACGATTACATTACCAAGCCTTTTTCCGTCATGGAGGCCATATCCCGTATAAAAGCAGTGCTGCGCCGCTCCGGCCAGGAGCCCCGTCAAACTTCGGAAATACAAATTGCCGGCCTTCGTCTCCATAAAGACAAAAGAACGGTATATGCCGGGGACCGGGAGATCACGCTGACTTATAAGGAATTCGAATTGCTGCAATACCTGATGGTTAACGAAGATATTGTGTTGTCCCGGGATAAGCTGCTGGAGCAAATCTGGGGCTTTGACTACAACGGCGAAAGCCGCACGGTGGATATGCATATTAAGTCCCTGCGCCAGAAGCTGGGGGATAGCGGCAGCATCATTAAGACGGTGCGCAACATTGGATACAAGGCCTCGGGAGGATCGGAGGTTAAGAGTTGAGAAAGCGTATTTTTCTTAATATGATGCTGTTGCTTGCTTCTAGCCTCATCGTCCTTTCGCTGCTGCTCTGCCTGCTGTTTTACGGGCAGCTTTCAACTATTGTGCAAGGGGACCTGCGGGATCTGGCGGAAGTCTTCCGGGACAACAGCTCGGCCACAGCCATGGAAGCTTTTTTCCAGGCGCCGCGAAACAACGTCCGTATCTCCATCATCTCCCCTCCGGGCCAGGTTGTTTTCGACAATACGGTAGAAGCTGCCGGCCTGCCCAATCACGGTGACCGCAGTGAAGTGATTCAGGCTATGGAAATCGGTGTCGGTGAAGCCAAGCGTTTTTCCGATACTCTTGATGAAGAAACCTACTATTATGCCGTCAGAATGACCGACGGCTATGTATTGCGGGTGGCTAAAACCACCAGCAGTATGCTGGGTATGTTTGTCCGCTCCCTGCCTGTGGCGGCCTGCGTAATTTTAGTAATGATCATTGCCGGTTACATTCTGGCCGGCCGGCTGACCAAACGCATCCTTGCACCCATTAACAGCGTTGATCTCACCGCCGGCGTTGTCTTGCCCTATGACGAACTGGCCCCCTTTGCAGGCATGATCAATCAGCAGCGCCAGCGGATCGAGAGCCAAATAACAGACCTGCGCCAGCGTACAGACACCATTGAAGCTATTCTGGACAATATGAGCGAGGGAATCCTGTTGCTGGACAAAAACGGCAGTATTCTCACTATTAATAAAAGTGCCTCCGCTTTTTTTACTATTCCCGACGCCGCCGGCAAAAATATTTTGGAGCTTTTCCGGAAGAAGGATGTTTTGGAGCATATCCGCAGCGCTTTAGCCGGCCGCCGCAGCGAGATGAACTTTTCCCGGCAGGACAAAATCTACCGTATGCATTGCAGCCCCGTAGCCGGCAACGGCGCCATTATCCTCTTTATGGATATCACCGGCAGAATGCAGGCCGAAGCCCTGCGCCGGGAATTTTCCGCCAATGTCTCCCATGAGCTGAAAACTCCCCTTACCACCATTTACGGCTATGCCGAAATGCTGGATACCGGTATGGTTAAGGAAGAGGATAAGCCCGCTTTTTATGGTCACATGAAAGATGAGGCCTCCCGTATGATCGCCCTCATCGAAAATATTCTGCTGATTTCCAAGCTGGATGAAAAAGCAGGTCAGGAGTTATTGGAAGAGGTGGACCTCTCCGCCGTTATTAACGAAACCGTAGAATCCCTTTCGCCAAAAGCCGCCGCCGGCAACGTCACTTTCGAGATTTCTGCCGAGAAAGCGGTTATGAGGGCTAACCGCTCCCAAATGGATGAGCTTTTTTACAACCTCATCGATAACGCTATTAAATACAATAAGCCGGGGGGCTTGATCAGCATTACTCTGCTCAGCACAGGGGACCAGCTAAAGCTGACGGTGGCCGACACCGGTATCGGCATCCCCCAAGAGGTGCAGGACCGGGTTTTTGAACGGTTTTACCGGGTGGACCTGTCCCGCTCCAAAAAAACCGGCGGCAGCGGCCTGGGCTTATCCATCGTCAAGCATATTGTTATGGCTCATCATGGCAGAATCGAACTGAAAAGCCAAGTAGGCCAAGGTACGGAAATTAATGTTTATTTTCCATTAAAATAAGCTTCTATAAGCCGCGATTTTAATACATCGGTTTGAAGGGACTGCCGCAAAATGGCGTCTCTTTTTTCTTGTGCAATAAGGGGGCCGAACAATCTAAAGGGCTCCGTCTCAAATCGGTTTTAAAAAATCAATTCCCGCCGGAGCCCTTTTTTCTTTCAAATAAAATTAAATTCGATATTTTTTCCCCAAAAAGCTATTTTTTGTTGTATAATTGCTTCATGATTTTCTTTATTACTTCAGAATAACCCCTGGTTGAAAGAATACGTCTTTATGGGAGGATTTAATGAAATCAATTCAAAACAAACTAAGTCTTTTTATTACCGCCCTTATCTTTAGTACGGCAATAATCATAACAGGCTTTGCCTTGATGATTTTTTACAACAACATGACGGCTCAGCTTGAGGAGGAAGTCGAAGCTTTATCTGTTTCTTACAGTCATGCCGTACATAATCAAATCCAGAATTTCAAAACGGGCTTGGAGATGTCCGCTACTTTAGAGGATATTACCAAAACCAGGGGCGTTAAGAGAGACGTTTTGCTGGCTGACCTGGCCAAAAGTCTGGGTTTCCAATACCTGGCTCTGGCGGACAAACTAGGCGAAACCACCCGCAACAGCAATATTGTCCAGCGGGAATATTTTCAAAAGGCTCTAGCGGGGGAGACCTTTATGTCCAGCCCCCTCATCAATATGGTAGACGGCTCCGTAACGATTATGGTGGCTACACCCGTCAACAACGGCAGCGGCTATCAGGGCGTCCTCTATGGCGGGCTGGCCTATGATACCTTCAGCGCCATTATCAAGGATATCAAAATCGGTGAGGGCGGTTATGCCTTTATTACTGACCAGACAGGAACCATAGTGGCCCATCCCGACGGCAGCCTGGTTGAAACAATGATGAACTACATTGAAGAAGCCAAAGAGGACAGCTCATACCAAAAGCTGGCTACCATCCTGGGCCGTATGATTAACGGAGAAACAGCCGTCTCTTATGCCGATTTCGGCGGTGCCAACAGAATGTACGGTTTTACGCCTGTCAATGGGCCGGAGCAATGGTCCATTTCCGTATCCGTACCCCTTAGCCAGATCATGGGCAAGGTTTACCAGGTTGTTGCCCTATGTCTGATTGTCCTTTTAATCCTGCTGGTCATCAGCGTTTTTCTGGCTTTCCGCTTTTCCCGCTCCATCACAAAGCCCATTGTGGCCGCCACCCAGCGGATCGAGCTTTTGGCAGAGGGTAATCTCAGCGCTCCTGTGGACGCGGTTAAAGGCCGGGACGAGCTGGCCCGCCTGTCTGCGGCTCTCGGCGATACCATAAACGAGCTGCGCAGCTACATCGGGGATATCTCCCAAATGCTGGGCACTATGGCCGCCAATGATTTTACGGCAGCAAGCACCGTCGAATATAAAGGTGAATTTGCCCCCATCAAAAACGCTTTGGAAAACATCTCTGCCTCCCTCAACCAAACCCTGTCTCTCATCGGCACCTCTGCCGACCAGGTAAACTCGGGAGCTCTCCAATTTTCGGCGGCGGCACAAAAACTGGCCTCGGGATCTGTAGAGCAGGCCGCTTCTATTGAAGAGCTATCGGCAAGCATTGCCAAGGTGGCGGAGCAGGATGCTCTGAATCTGGAATCGGTCAAGCAGGCAAACCAGTATGTCCGCCAGGCCAATACCGACGTGCAAAGCGGTGTGGGCCAGATGGCCCTGATGACCGAAGCAATGGATAAAATCGCATCCTCCTCCGGTGAGATCAGCAAGATTACGAAGCTTATTGAAGACATCGCTTTTCAAACCAATATATTGGCCCTCAATGCCGCCGTTGAAGCCGCCCGGGCCGGCAACTCCGGCAAGGGATTTGCCGTGGTAGCCGATGAAGTCCGCAGCCTGGCCGCCAAATCGGCGGAGGCCGCCAAACAGACGGCCTCCCTTATCCAGCATTCCATTGCTACCGTAGCCGAAGGTACTGAAATCAACTCAAAAACGGCAGAAATTTTGCAGAATGTAGAGGAAAATACCCACAAGGTAGCGGAAAGCTTCACTTCTATCGAGCAAGCCTCCGCCGAACAGGCCATTGCCATTGAACAGGTTAAAATCGGCCTTTCCCAAATCGCCGATGTGGTTCAAACAAATGCGGCCACCGCAGAAGAAAATTCCGCCACCAGCCAGGAGATGTCTGCTCAGGCCGCTACCCTGCGCCAAGAGGTTGGCAAATTCAAGCTGGCCGAATAAAATCTATTGTTATTTTTTAAAGTACAGGGCAGCTTACTCTGCCCTGTACTTTTGTTTTTGCGGATTCGTTCAAATCTCTCTCTAAAATTTCGTCTCCGGGAAACCGGCGTTTAGCTGCCGGATGCATTGGGGGTTTAGCTTAAATTGTTGAATGATATCATCGTGAAGCATCAAGGTATAATCGGAAACCTCTTTAAAACTGAGTCCCAGGCAGGCAATAAAAAGGCCATTGAGGGACCAGTTTTGGATACCTTTAGGATCGGAGAAGGTTGCGGAAAGGGGCATATACCTTTTGCCCTTTATTTTGGTAAGCACCGCTTGAAAGTAAACGAAAAGCAGGTAATGCCTATAGTATTTAAGACTTAGGTAAGAATTGGCCTGATGATAGCTTTTCAGGGAGGAAAAGAGTATTTTGCTGTATACTATCTCGTAAATCTTCCTTTTAATCTTGTGCCGGTCATAGCCCCGGGCAATACCTATGGTTCTAAGCAATTGCATTTCCGGTGTGGAAAAGCCCCGTCCCACAACCCGGATACCTGTCGCCTCGAATTTTATAGCCGGCAGCCGGCGGAGGATCTTCCTCAGGCTAAGCTTGCGCCAATCATGCCGGGTTAAGAGATATTGCAAATATTCCATAGAATAAGAGGAATAGGATTTTGACCTATAAAAATAGGACTTGTCTTCAACGGCGCAAAGCAAATCAAATTTTTCCTGCATGCTTTCTTCATATTGAAATGTGTATACCGGAAATTTCTCGAATATGGGTATGGTGTTCGTAATACTTTTAACCTTAAAGGGCTGAGAAATTACCTGATGCTCTCCATAAGTCAAAAAGCCAAAGGACAGGAAGTAAAGCAGGTACTTCGCCGCCGCTGTATCTGTCTGCTTGGTAAGCCAAAGAAACAGGAAAGAAAAAATAATCATCAGCAACTGATATTGAAAAAAGATTAAGAATACAAAATCGAGAATTTTGTAATTAAATCTTACGATAAGTTCCAGCTTTTTGGCGTCGTCCGTCAAATACTCCAAGAAAATAAAGGTTGTAATTAAAAGCAGAGCCAGGCTTTCCCTTATATTGAATATATTAAAATAGGCCGTCCCATAGGAAAAAAGGTATAAGAGAAACATCCTCTGATTTTCTAAAAAGTTCGAGTAGGAAATAATCGCCACCGAGGCCATGATAAATATGATAAAAATATTATTGTTGAATAATTCTTCCATACCACATCTCCGAAGCCAGGTATTTGCAGTTCATTTTTTTCCGGCCCTGCTGATTCTAAAAGAATTATATCGCATTTTCCAAGAAAGTCCAATCAGGCTCTGGGACGTGCTTTAGAGTGCGGCCAATTTTGTGCAGTTTTTTCGTTTGTGTGTAGGTTCAGGTTTCCGCCTGTGCAGTTTTTTCGTTTGTGTGTAGATTGTACCGCTTGTCAGGCCAATTTTAGCTAATTCCAGTCCAAATCTGTGCAATTTTTTCGTTTGTGTATAGATTCGCTTTTTGCATTTTATACACAACCGCAAATTTTGCTCACGTCTCCGCCCCCAGTTGCACACAACCGAAAAAACTGCACAGAAAATCTTTAACTTGTTTGTGTGGAGTCGGGGACAGTATTAGTTTGCTTATCATTCTATAGTTATATCTGGAATGAAATTAAAATTATGGAAAATTTTTCTTGGATTTTTTTAGTGTTTATAGTATAATTACCACATGAAAGGGTTTTTAAGTCATTTTTCGGCAGCAGCCTATTGGAATATTCCATACATTGAAGCTGTACTCGGTTTTGCTCCTAATAAATCGAGTACTGTTGATTTTACTGTTTTCCGGCCTAGCGCGCGATCACAGATAAAAGGACGAAAAATTCACTTATGCCAATTCGCTTTGCCAGCCGGTGCGGTGATACCAAAAGGCGGCAAAATGGTTGCATCGCCGGAATTGTTGTTTCTTCAGCTGGCATCTGAATTAAGCATCCATCGGCTTATTCTGCTTGGCCTACAGCTTTGCTCACATCAACCGGGGAACCCCTCCGCGGCTATCACCACAAAAGAAAAGCTTAAGTCCTTCCTTTCGGAAGCCCCAGGCCATCACGGCCAGAAAAAAGCCTGGCGGGCATCAACATATATAGAAAACGGTTCCGCATCCATCATGGAATCCATCGTTTATATGTCTCTGACGCTACCCTACTTATTAGGCGGCTATGGACTTAGGGGGGCCATTTTCAACTATGAAATCAGGCTCCAAGGCGAAGCCGGCAAACGCTTACGGCAGAAACGTTGCTTTATAGACCTTTATTACAAAACGGCAAAATTAGCTATAGAGTATGAAAGCTTCTCTTTTCACAGCCGCCCATCAGAGCAGGGTAAAGACGCTATACGCTCCGCAATACTTGACAGACATGGGATTGAAATGATGCATTTAAGCACAATCCAGCTATACGATAAGATAGCTTTTGCAGATTTCATTTTCAATCTCTCCTCTCGCCTTGGCAAACGTATACAAATCCGAACGGAGAAATTTAATGAAATGAATGCTCTTCTCCGTGCTTTATTGCCAGTTGGGAATTCTGATATTGATCTCGCTTGAATTTAGCTCCACGTGCCGGACGCACCACTAAAAAGGGACTTTCTGGGATTCACTCTCAAAAAGTCCCTTTGCTTATATTCACCTTATCTTACGATACCGTGGAACGTATTAAATCCTAAAACACCAAAATCTCATACCCATTTTCACTATAGGGCCGCAGGCCGGCATGGCCGTTCATATCATTCAACAGGGGCAGCTTGAGACCTTCAATCTCCTCTTTCACCCCCATGGTTTGTGAGCAGGCCAGGCAAACACCGGCAATCAGACCGGCGTCCAAGGCTTTCTTATAAAGGGGATTTGCCTCCTGAGCAAGTACCGGCGGCAGTTTGACAGCCTCCCCTTCAAAGATGATTTTCACTTCATTGCCGGCTTCTTTAAGGTCCAGCCCATTGAGCAGCACATGTACGAAGCACATTTTTTGGCCCCTCATCACATAGAATAAATATTTTTTCATCATTCTCGCCCTCCTTAATTTTAGATTGTTATCCTCTTAACCGGCACACCTGCACAGCTCCGCCCTCACATCGGTTTCAAGTTCTTATTAAGCCTGTCAATGATTTTCTCCAGCCGGGTTTGGCGTGTTTTATCGGTTTTTGCGTCAAGATAAAAGCCGGTATATGTTTTTTGTATAGACAAGGGCATAGCCAACAAATTGGTATATGCAGGTTCAGATTGCTGGATGACTTGCTTAAATGCCTGTATTTGTTCATCGCAGATACTAACCCGTCCAGATAAATCCCACGTACCATTTTTCTTAGCTCTTTCAATAGCAGCCATGCCTTGTTGGGTCATTTTTCCTTGTTCAATAAGGGATTGTGCCAACTTTTTGTTCTTATCAGACCAATTGCTTTTAGCTGTACGGCGAGCAAAATATTTCCTGTATTTGGTGTTGTCAAGGCTTTGCATCTGGCCATCTATCCATCCAAAGCAAAGAGCTTCTTCCAATGCTTCGCTGGCTAACAGTGTCACCGGTCCGCCTTTTTACCAAAAAGCAACTATATTCCATCGTTATCAGCGCTGTGTTTATCCAGCCAATCCCTAAAGGCTTCCCTATCGGCAAATTCTAATTCTAAAACATTGCTACTCATCGTTAGCCTCCTGAATGCGTTATACTTATACTTATACTCTGATCATACCATGCTCCCCCAAGCAGAAAAAGACCTATCTTCCCTTTTGAAGGAAAATAGGTCTTTTTTACTTAGTTGCGGAGGTAGGATTTGAACCTACGACCTTCGGGTTATGAGCCCGACGAGCTGCCAGCTGCTCCACTCCGCGATAATGTTTCTGTAGGTCTCCCTAACAGGCATCACTTATGATACCAAAAAAACAAGTTCCTGTCAAGCATGAAATAGCAATAAAAATAAAAAAGTCCTAAACAATAATTCTTGAAAATAACCGTTTCTTAGAGAATTTCTTGGAGAATTCAAGAATTGCAGGGCAGTTCTCTTGGCTTCTCATTGCGGTAGAGATCGAAGCGGAAGCCCAAGCCTTCCCATTCCTGCCGTTCCCCCTCTTCCACCAGCCTCCAATCAGGCTCCTCATCCAAATCCGCCATAAAACAATCGGCCGCCGCCGCCGCCAAAAACCTGGTGACCCAGGCCTGGCTGCAATAAGGCAGCAGCAGCCGGTAAATCTCAGCCCCGCCGATAACCCAGACCCTCTCCTGCGGCAACCCCTGCTGCTCCAGGCACAAAGCCAGCTCGCTTAAATCCCGGCAACTCCATAGCTGCAAACCCTCTTCCCGGCTTTGCCGCAGACAAGGCTCCAGGCTATCGGGGTTTCTGGTCAGCACAATATTGACCCTGCCCGGCAAAGGCTTGCCCCCGGGCAGGGATTCCAGGGTTTTGCGGCCCATAATCACGGCGCCGCCAAGGGTTTTAGCTTTAAAATGACGCATATCCGGAGACACCCGAAATAATAGCTGGTTATCCTTGCCGATACCCCAATTGGCGTCGGCGGAAAAAATCAGATTCATCTTTTAGCCCCTAACTTTTCGATTTATACCGACTCAAAGGGTTCATACCGTCCATGCAAATTTCCACTGTTTCAAACTGCCTCACACTGCCACGGGAATAGCTCCCGGCGAGGGGTGAAATTGATAATCTTCCAGAGTAAAGCTATCCGTGGTAAAAGCATAAAAATCCGTCACCTTTTGGTCCAGACTAAACTTAGGCGGGTCAAGGGGTTGGCGGCTCAGCATCTCCTCTACCATGGGAATATGGCGCTCATAGATATGGGCGTCGGCAATAACGTGGAGCAATGTCCCCGCCTCCAGGCCGGAGACTTGGGCCAGCATCATCAGCAAAATGCTGTATTGCACTACGTTCCAGTTGTTGGCCACCAGCATATCCTGAGAACGCTGATTCAGGATACCGTTTAAGGTGGAACCGGATACGTTAAAGGTCATGCTGTAGGCGCAAGGATACAGGTGCATGGCATGGAGATCCTGATGATTATATAAATTGGTAATAATCCGGCGGCTGGCCGGCTGGTGCTTCAAGTCATAAAGCACCCGGTCCACCTGGTCAAACCACCCTTCCTTATATTCGTGCTTGACGCCTAGCTGGTAACCGTAGGCTTTGCCGATGGAACCGCTTTCGTCGGCCCAGGCGTCCCAGATGTGGCTATTAAGATCATTGACATTGTTTGATTTCTTCTGCCAGATCCAAAGCAGCTCATCCAGAGAATTTTTTACACCGGTCTTACGCAGGGTAAGAATGGGGAATTCCTGCCGCAGATCGTAACGGTTAGTCAATCCGAAGGTCTTTATCGTATAGGCGGGGCTGCCGTCCTCCCAACGGGGACGCACAGGCTGATCTTTATCCCAAACGCCCTGCTGCAAAATCTGGCGGCAGTTTTCCTGAAAAATCACATCGGCTTTTGTCATATCTTCCTCCGGTTTTGTTCGCTTTCATTGACTGCTATTTCTCCATTTGCTGGTCCCGTTTCAGCAAATACCGCTCCAGCTTGCGTTTGACCCGCTGCAGAGCATTATCAATGGATTTAACATGGCGGTGAAGAATTACAGCCATTTCCTGATAGGTTTTGCCGTCCAGGTAAGCCATCAGCACCTGCCACTCCAAGGGGCTCAAAATCTCACCCATTTTACCCTCGATATCGTTAAACTCCTCCCGGCTGATGATCAGCTCCTCCGGGTCCGTAACCCGGGAGCCGGAGATCACATCCAGCAAAGTACGGTCGGACTCCTCGTCGTAAATGGGCTTATTGAGAGAGACGTAAGAATTTAAAGGGATGTGCTTTTGCCTTGTGGCCGTTTTAACGGCAGTAATGATCTGCCGGGTAATACAAAGCTCCGCAAAAGCCCGGAAGGAGGATTGCTTATCGCTGCGAAAATCCCTGATTGCCTTAAATAGGCCGATCATTCCTTCTTGAATAATATCTTCTTTGTCCGCCCCGATCAGAAAATAAGACCTGGCCCGGGCCCGGACAAAGTTTTTATATTTGTGAACCAGGTACTCCTCGGCTTTTTTATCGCCCTGCCCTGCTAATTCCACAATCTTTTCGTCTTCCATACCATCGTAAGCACTGGTCTCAACGGCGGTTTCTTCCTTGGTTTCTTCCTCTTCTTCCAAGAATAATTCTTCTTCCATTACAATCCTCCTAGTACTGATCCCGGATTAAATCCGTGGTATTTAACCGACGAACAACGTAGGTTCTGCGAACTCAATCTGCTATCCGAAGATACTAAGTACGCAGATGTTCTGCGAACTCAATCCGCTATCCTTAGATATTGGGGCGCAGATGTATCTGCGAACTCAATCCTACGGATATAATCCGCTATCCTTAGACATTGGGGCGCGGATGTATCTGCTATCCGAAGATACTAAGTACGCAGATGTTCTGCGGAAACAGACCGACAAATCGTTGGATTTTTATCCGGGATTAGTATCAAGCCAAAACGATTTATTTGGCTTTTCTTTGCCGGTTGATCTCCGACAAAACAATAGCTGCTGCTGCCGACACATTAAGAGAGTTGACCTGCCCGGCCATAGGAATGCTTACCAGCATATCACATTTTTTTCGGACCAACTGAGAAACACCTTTGTCCTCACCGCCCAGAACCAGGGCCACCGGGCCTGTCCAATCCGTTTGGTAAATAGTTTGGCTGGCTTCCGCTGTGGCTCCCATGACCCACAGCCCTGCATCCTTCATCTCGTCGATAGCCCTGCTCAAATTAGTAATCCGGTCTACCATCACGTATTCCCAAGCGCCGGCAGAAGCTCGGGCCACACCGCTGGTCAAGGGCGCCGCCCGATGCTTGGGAATCACCACTCCATGGGCTCCCAAAGCCTCAACAGAGCGTAAAACTGCTCCCAGATTATGAGGATCCTCCACACCGTCCAGCAGCACAAGTAAGGGCACCTCACCGGCTGCCTGAGCCTTGGCCACCATGTCCTGCCAGGGCGTGTATTCCTTAGGAGCCGCCTGGGCAGCAAATCCCTGATGCATCATACCACAACAAAGCCGATCCATAAAGACCTTGTCCACCATTTTAAACGGAATATTTCCTTGACGGCAATAGCCGATTATTTCTGCGGCCACCCGGTCATTTTCTTCCCGGGACAACCATACCCGGGTAATGGGCCGGCCTTTGCGCAACGCCTCCCTTACCGGGTTACGTCCGTATAACAGATCCTCAGGGGGCTGTTTATTCTCCATTTGCTTCTACTTCCTCTCCCAGTAAAAAAGTGAATAGCTGTTCCAGCCGGCTTTCCTGCCGGGATAAAAATAAGTATCCTACCAAAGCTTCAAAACCGGTGCTCATGTGATATTGGCTGACAGCGGCGCTTTTGCTTTTGCGGGATTTGGCATTGCGTCCCCGGTGCAGCACCTCGGTTTCTGCGGCCGTCAGATGAGGCTCTAATTTTTTATAATAACCGGCCATAGCTTGGGCACTGACCAAATCAACGGCTCCCCGGTGGAGACGGTTGACTTTTTTGCCTCCTACCGCCAAATGGCTGCGGACATAGAGTTCAAATACGGCGTCACCCACATAAGCCAGGGTCAGGGACGATAAGCGTCCGGCCTCTTCTTCCGGATATCTCCATAACATAGATTTCTGTTCCTTTATGCTTTATGCCAGCGGGGGCCTGCTGCAGTATCTTCCACCACCAGGCCCAGAGCCTTCAGCCCGTCTCTGATCCTGTCGGCGCCGGCGTAATCCTTGGCTTTGCGGTAATTCTGGCGCAATTCCAGAAGGGCCGCCATTTTTTCTTCCACCGTCACCTCGACGCCCTCCGTCTGGCGCAATTGGTAAAGAAGAGCTGCCAAAGCTCCGCTCAGTTCCTGATCTTCCTGGTCGCCGTCTTCCTGAGCCATCAGCTCCAGCCCCAGCACACCGGCTAAAGTCACAAGCTGATCCAGGCCCTTTTGCAGGGCTGCTGCCGAGGCCTGGCGGCCGGCGGCGTAGGTGTTTAGAATTCGGGCCAAATCAAACAAAGCGGCAATGGCTAAGGCTGTATTGAAATCATCATTCATAGCCTCTTCAAACTGTTTTTTGGCTTCTTCTGTTTCCTGTAAAAACAGCCGGGTTTCCTGGTTTTCTCCATCGCCTTCAGTTGTCTCAAGCACCGAAGCCGCTACTCTGGCTGCGTTCTTCAGCCGCTCCAGACCCTTTTGAGCCACTTGCAGCTTGCCGTCGTCAAAGTCCAAGGGGCTGCGGTAATGAACGGATAATAGGTAAAAGCGAACTACCTGACCGGGAAACTTCGCCAATATCTCCCGGAGCAAAAAGAAATTGCCCAGTGATTTCGACATTTTTTCCTGGTTGATGGTGATGAAACCATTATGAATCCAATACTTGGCCATGGGCCGCTTAAACCGGCCTTCCGATTGGGCAATCTCGTTTTCGTGATGGGGAAAAACCAAGTCGGCGCCGCCGCCGTGAATATCGAAGCTTTCACCCAGGTATTTGTGGGACATGGCCGAGCATTCAATATGCCAACCGGGCCGGCCCGGTCCCCAGGGGCTTTCCCAAGAGGGCTCACCGGGCTTTGCCTTTTTCCATAGGGCAAAATCTGCCGCATCTTTTTTGCGCTGGTCCACATCCACCCGGGCCCCATCCAACAGGTCCTCCCGGCTGCGTTTGGAAAGCTTGCCGTATTCGGCGAACTTTTCTACGGCATAATAGACGTCCCCATCCATCTCATAGGCTTTACCCTCCTGAATCAGAGCGGCCACAAAGGCAATAATCTCCGGCATATGCGTACTGACCTGAGGGTAAACGTCAGCCCTTAGGGCTCCCAGGGCGTCGGCATCCTTGAAATATTCCTGAATATACCGGTTAGCCAGAACCTGGGGCTCCTCTCCTTCTTCCCTTGCCCGGTTAATGATTTTATCGTCTACGTCGGTAAAATTGACCACATAGGTAACATCATAGCCTTTGTAGGTAAAGTAGCGGCGAATGGTATCGAAAACCACTAAAGGCCGGCCGTTGCCCACATGAATGAAGTTATAGGTGGTGGGGCCGCAGCAGTACATGCCTACTTTGCCGGGATTCAGGGGAATAAAGGGCTCTTTGCTGCCGGAAAGCGTATTGTGTATGCGTATATCGCTCATATTTTCCATCTGCTACTCAAAATATGGACAAATATCCATATCGAGAAATTTCCTGTTTCGTCCTGCCTGTTCTCGCATGGCTACCCATACTACTAACACTTTCTCTAACAGTCCACAGGCGTAAATTCCCGACTAGCCATCGGTACATTACAGTAGCTTTATTATGCCACTCTGTAAGTTTGAGCATCTCTCAGGTTAAGGCTTGCGTTGTAGTCCCCGTCTGCGCTATATCCACAATTGCAGATATATTTTCTGTCCGATAACCTCAAATCAGACTTTATACATCCGCACTTATGGCACAGCTTGCTCGAAGGGTAAAAACGATCAACAATCCTTAATTCAATTCCAATCTGCTTGCACTTGTTTTCCAGTTTTGCTCTGAACTCATAGAATTTCTGCTGTGCTACAGCCTTGGAGAGATGTCTGTTTTTCATCATGCCAGACACATGCAAATCCTCAATTGTGATATAACCTGGCTTGGCTTTTGCCAAATCGCTCACTATCTTATTGATGTAGTCCCTTCTTGCGTTTGCAAGTCTTTGATGAAGCTTTTGTACCGTTAATACCTGCTTCTGGATATTTTGTCGGGTAGCTTCTCCTTTCTCGTTTTTCCTTTGACTTTTCGCACTTTCGTATTTCCTCGAAAGGCTTCGCTGTTCTCGTTTTAACTTCTTTTCCAGCTTTTTAATCGTTGGGCTCTTATTGATATTTTTATAAATACTTCCATCGCTGCAAACAGCGAAGTCCTTTAACCCTAAGTCAATCCCTATCCCCAAATCCTTTAGTTCGGGCTTATTATTACCGGTCTCAAGGCCATCCTCAACCAGTACAGAAACATAATACCTTCCGGCTTGGCTGGAAACTGTTCCGCTTTTGATTATCTGGTTAGTTGGGATGTAGCCCTTTTCTTTTAGCTGCACCCAGCCCAATGTAGGAATTTTAATCCGATGTCTTTCGCAAGGGATAATATTCTGTAAGAAAAAACATGGATAATCGATATCACTTTCGCTCATATATTCAACATATTGTTTATGGGTATAATAACTTCGGTCAATTGAAGTATTATATACTTTTCATTTTTTATTTTGTGCTTATCCTTATCCGTATATTAAGGAATTATTGTCGTCTCCTCCTTTTATTATACAGATTGCCGCAGTTTTACCCCAACAAAGGCTTGAGAGTGCAGACTGCATAACAGGCCATGCCCTCTTCCCTGCCGGCAAATCCCAAGTGCTCCGTGGTAGTGGCCTTTACATTGACCTGATCCACACTGACTCCTAAGGTTTGGCTGATCTTCTCCCGCATTTCGGGAATGTAAGGCGCAACCTTGGGCTGTTGAGCCACCAAAGTACAATCCACATTATTGACGGCATAGCCCGCCGCCGTCAGCTTCTCACTAACCCAGGACAGCAGCATCCGGCTGGAGCAGCCTTTGTACTGGGGATCCTTATCGGGAAAATGAGTGCCGATATCCCCCAAAGCGGCGGCGCCCAACAGGGCATCCATAATGGCATGAAGCATCACATCGCCATCAGAGTGGCCGGCCAGCCCTTTCGGCCACGGCAAAGACACGCCGCCGACCACCAGGGGCACTCCCGCCGCCAACTGATGAACATCGTAACCAATGCCTATTCTAAACATAGTATTCACCTTTTATCTGCAAATTACATAATTAGGGTTATTTACGTAACGAAAGCCGGTCTCCAATAGCAGGCAATAGTTAGAAATAGTTAACATTAGCCAACATAGCAGCATAAACCGCCGGCAGCAGCATAAGCCGTCATCAACGGCTAAGGACAACGGCCAGCATTGCCGGCACAAGCTAACCTCCGCCTCCCTTCATAGCTCCTCTATTGTTTACGCTCTGCTAAGAAGAGCCTCCAGCAAAAGCAGGTCTTCGGGATAAGTCAGCTTGATGTTGGCCGGATGGCCTTCCACCAGATGGATTTTACAGCCGCAAGCCTCCATCAGCGCCGCATCATCGGTGACGGCTAAGCCCTCACCGGCTTGGCGGTAAGCCTGACGCAACTCATGAAGCATAAAGCCCTGAGGCGTCTGAATCTGCCACAAGCCTTGACGCTCCAGGGTTTCCCGGACTATGCCCGCCTGATCTGCCCGTTTGATGGTATCCCGGACGGGGATAGCCGCAACGGCATTACCCCAGGTCAATACACCATCGATGACCCGGTCAAAGACTTCCCGGTAAGTACAGGGCCTGACCCCATCATGAATCAGCACCGGTCCCTGCCGGTGGGCCAGAGCAGCCAAGCCTTTTGACACCGATTCTTGCCGGCTTGCACCGCCGGCCAAAACAGTTTTAACCTTGGGAAACCGCAACCCCGGCAGCCATTGGCCTCTGATCAAAGCTTCCCCCCGCTCCAAATGCTGCTCAGGCAGAACCAGGACCACTTCATCTACCCGGGGATAGTTTTCCAAAAAGGCTAGGCTATAAGCCAATACCGGCCGGTCTCCCAACATGAGAAACTGCTTGGCTTCAGCCTCGCCAACGCCAGCTTCGCCAACGCCAGCTTCGGCAGTAATACCGGCGGCAACCGAAGCCCCGGCTTCCACCCTTGCCGCAGCGACGGCCCCGGCAGCACCCCCGGTCTCTAGTGCATCGCTAAACCGCCGGCCGCTGCCGCCGCAAGCCAGAATCACTGCCGCTTTATCTTTTTTGGCGATCTCCACGGCTTCCGCCACTGACGCCGCCATTACACTTCTCCTTCTACAAAAACCCGCTTATCCGTATATTTGGGCTTGACGAAGATCATCCTTCCCGCCGACGTTTGCAGCACGCTGGTCACAACGGCGTAAATCGTCTGGTTGATGTACTTCTTGCCCATGTCCACCACAATCATGGTGCCGTCATCCAGATAGCCGATACCTTGACGCTGCTCCTTGCCCTCTTTGATGACGTGGACGATCATTTCTTCGCCGGGCAAAAACACAGGCTTCAAAGCATTAACTAAATCGTTGATATTCAGCACCCGGACTCCCTGCAACTCCGCCACTTTGTTCAAATTGTAATCGTTGGTCAAAATATCGCCGTTGATCTGCTGGGCCAAAAGCACCAGCTTGGCGTCCACTTCCGCAGTCTCGGGAAAATCCGTATCCATTACCTGAATATCGCTGACCATTTCTTTGCGCATGTTATTGAGGATGTCCAGGCCCCGGCGGCCCCGGTTGCGCTTTAAAGCATCGGAGGAGTCAGCAATATGCTGCAGCTCCATCAGCACAAATTTGGGCACGACAATAGTTCCCGACAAAAAGCCGGTTTGATAAATGTCCGATACCCGGCCGTCAATGATAACGCTGGTATCGAGGATTTTCGGAATACCGCTAAAGCCGGACTCCGGCTGCACCGGGCCGGCGCTTTCGGCAGTGACTGCGCCAAAAGCAGCCTCTCCTTCTTCCGTTCTGGTTTCCTTTTTCTTTACCGTGATATTCCTGAAACGGTTGAGATTAAATACCTCTTCCCGCTTCTTCATCCCCAGAGAAAGGCCAAGGTAGCCAAGGAGTATACTGATAATCAGAGGCAAATAACGTCCGATGATGGGGATACCGGATAAAGAGGGGCCAATTAATGATGCAATTATAAGTCCAATAATCAATCCGAAAACAGCGCCCATCAGGTCTGCCGTAGGAACCTTGATCAGCTTGGTTTCCCACCATCGGATCAATCGCTGAGTTTGGCGGATCAGGAAAGGCCCCATCATAAAGCCGATCACCAACGCCAAGCCCGTAAGCCCGCTCAGGATTATTATGCCTAGCCAGAAGCTTTTTTCCTGAAATGTAATCCGGTAAAAATCCGACAGCACAAAAAGCAGGCCGCCGGTAAAACCGAGGCCGCCAAAAGATATGGCAATGATAATTCTGACGATCCTCTCGGTTTTGCTTAACTTATTATACAACTCTTTCACCTCCTTTGCTTTAGGATAGTACATCAATTATATGTTGAGCCGATGCGAAAGGCAAGGTAGTTTTTACCTAAAAATGGACATTATTCATGAAGTATTCATGAACATTAAGTAAACATTCCAGAATTTACTAAGATTGTTCGATGAAAACCCTCACTAAAAAAAGAAGCCTGCCCTTAAATGGGACCGGCTCCTTCAGTAAACTGAGTTCTATAAACCAGGCTCTATAAAATCCGCCGCTTTCGTCTATTCCGCACCGGCCGCCTTTGGCTCCCCGGCATCTCCAACCAAACAATCCGCCAGCTTTATCGTCACCTTCTCCGGTAAAGTCTCTTCCACCAAAGCCAATTCACTGACCAGAAGCTGCCGGGCATTTTCCAGCATCTTTTTTTCCGTGGTGGACAAACCTTTTTCCTGATCCCGTTTCGTCATGTTGCGCACTACTGCCGCCAACTCAAAAATATCGCCGCTTTTCAGCTTTTCCAGGTTGCTCCGGTAGCGCCGGTTCCAGTTGCCTTGCTCTTCAGTAGCGTCTTCCGCCAGGAGAGTGAACACTTGATCCGCAGTCTTGCGGCTTACGATAGGCCGGAGGCCTGCATCCTGCTTGCCATTTACCGGCACTAAAACCTGCATCTCCCCAATGGGCATGCGCAAAACATAATATTCTCTAACCTCTCCCAAGATCGCCCGCTTTTCAATGGCTTCAATGACGCCGGCGCCATGCATAGGATAAACAACCTTATCTCCGACCAAAAACACCTGTTCACCCCCACTTAAATATCTACATATAATCCAACTATTAATATGACTATATCTATTTTAGCAGAAGGAACGAAAAGAGTAAAGTATTATTATATTCGTATGAGCATTCATCGTCAATGGGAATAAAGAAGTTTTATCAAAAAATTTTTAGCTCTTAATTGAAAAGTCTATGCAATATTCCGCCTATATTATTTTTCCGGTATTTAGCCCCCGGAAAAAATTTCTGGCGATTGACAGTTCCCGTCGGGCTTTCTATAATAGAAGCAGTAAATATGCCGATGAGGTGCCATAAAATGAACGAAATGCAATGCTCTGATTTTCAAAGTGCCGTTTCCCGCTTTTTGCTGCGCCACCAGAGTATTATCGATATCCTGTCCAAATGCCAGGAGTCAACCAGCCGCATCAACCGGGCCGCTGTTAAAGCCGTGACCAGTTGCGGTTGTATTGAGATAAACGCTTTTAAGCCCAAGCTGCCTAAGGACGCCAGCCTTGATGACCTGCGGGAGATTTTGTCCTCTCAGGTAGAAGGCCAGTTATGCGAAACCTGCAAAGAGGCTTTGGCCGAAGAAGTAGGCCGCAGCTTGTTTTATCTTACCGCCCTTTGTAATGTTTTCGACATTTCTCTGCAGGAGGTCCTCTCCATGGAGACGGCCAAGCTGGAGACCTTGGGCAAGTATAATTTGGTCTAACCGCCAAAAATTTATCTAAGTAAGAATTAAAAATCACCTTTTCGTTACATTGCAGTTTGCATATCTGCAATGAGACGTCAAGGTGATTTTTTGTATCCTGATTTCCCGGAAAATTAAACAATGCAAGGATTAAATATTATCCCGGCAGTCAGCGGCAATTGGTTGGATTGTGCCCGCCCTTCTGAAAAATGTGCAAAATTGCAGGTTTGTCACCATTCGCTTAGGCTAACTGAGCAAAATTGCAGGTTTGTAAGGACATTAAACGCATTTTTATACGAAATATGCAATTTTCAATGTGTTTCTCGCATGAAATTCCATTTTTCATTCATTCACAGGAGGAAAACGCCCCAAAAGCAGTAAACTGAGGTGACAAACTTGAAATTTTGCTCAGTTAGCCGCGGCAAACAACGACAAAGTTGAAATTTTGCACACCCGAGGTGCTGTGAACGGGGTGGGTTGATAATAAGCTGCATACAATCGAAAATTTTGAGCCGCAGGCGGTGCCAGAGCCGCAGGCGGTGCCAGAGCCGCAGGCGGTGCCAGAGCCGCAGGCGGTGCCAGAGCCGCAGGCGGTGCCAGAGCCGCAGGCGGTGCCAGAGCCGCAGGCGGTGCCAGAGCCGCCGCAGCAGCTCATTTCGCCCCTGAAATAGCCATGCCAATTTAACTTCAATTCAGAGCCAAAGCCAGCAGCTCGATCAGCGTGCCTGCCTCCAGTATTTCAATGCCGCTATTCCTGACTTTATTCTTGGTGCCTTTGGGCGCCAGCAGCCGGGTCATGCCCAGCTTCTCCGCTTCCTGAGCCCGTTTTTCCGGATAGGCCACCGGCCGGACCTCGCCGGCCAAGCCCACCTCTCCCATCACCGCCATTTTTTCCTTGAGAGGCTTATTTTTGAAGCTGGAGGCTACCGCTACCGCAATAGCTAAATCCATGGCCGGCTCCTGCAGCCGGATACCGCCGGTAATATTAACGTAAGCGTCCTGATTGCCCAGTTTCAGGCCCGTGCGCTTTTCCAGAACAGCCAGAATCATATTGACCCGGTTGTAATCCGCGCCCGTCACTATCCGACGGGGCTGAGCCAGGCTGGAATTGCTGACCAATGCCTGAACCTCCGCCAAAAGAGGACGGCTGCCCTCCATGCAGGCCGCCACCGCTGAGCCCGGCGCCGAGGTAGGCCTGTCCGCTAAAAAGGCTAAAGAAGGATTCAACACTTCCGTGAGTCCTTCATCCCCCATTTCAAAAACGCCGATTTCAAAGGTAGAGCCGAAGCGATTTTTCACCGTCCGCAATATCCGGTAAGGGTAGTGGCGTTCCCCCTCAAAATACAGAACTGTGTCCACCATATGCTCCAGCACCCTGGGTCCGGCAATGCTGCCCTCCTTCGTCACATGGCCTACCAGCATTACCGGCAGATGGACGGTCTTAGCCAAAGCCCCCAGCCGGGCCGTACACTCCCGAATCTGCACCAAACTGCCGGGGCTGGATTCTAAATCAGGGGCGTACATGGTTTGAATGGAATCGACGATCACTAAATCCGGCTGCCGGTTCTCAAGCTGGGCTAAAATAGCTTCCAGATCCGTTTGGGCCCACAACCATAAGCTGGCCGGGTTGCAGCCCATACGGCTGGCCCGCAGCTTTACTTGCTGTACCGATTCTTCGCCGGTAATATACCAAACCTGCCGGCCCGCAGCCGCCGCCTTCGAGGCAGCCTGCAAAAGCAAGGTGGATTTGCCGATGCCGGGATCACCGGCCAAAAGCACCAGGGAGCCGGGCACCAGCCCGCCTCCCAGCACTCGGTTTAGCTCCGCCAGTCCCATATCCATTCGGTTGATGGCCAGATTATCGATGGCCTCCACCGGCTGCGGCCCCTCCTGCTGAGGGGCCATGGCCGGCCGCCGCTTCTGGTGACTGGCGGCAGCCTTAGCCGGTTCTACCTCTACTTTTTGTTCCATGGTATCCCAGGCGCCGCATTGGCTGCAGCGGCCCAGCCAGCCTACGCTGGTGTAACCGCAATCACTGCAGACATACTTTGTTTTTGCTTTCATGCATTCTGCTCCATTTTATTAGGATTCTTGGCCGGCGGTTTTCTTAGTTTGCCGGGATTGGCTTGGCTGCCGGGGCTGCCGGGGTTTCTTGGGCTGATCTAACCCGGCTGTAGATACCTCAGCTCCTGCGCCGTCTGCCTTACTCTTTCCCGCCTTGGATGCCTTCCCCTCTTTTGCTGCGCCTTTGGCGCCAACTTTAGCAGTCGATTTGCTGCCTGCCGTCTTCGCGGCGGGTTTCGCTTTCCCGGCTCTTTTCGGCTTGGCTTCCTTTTCCGCCGCAGCCTCAGATCCGCTGCCGCCTTCGCCGTTACCGCCGCCGCTGCTTTCGCCGCCGCTGCCATCTTCACTGCCCCCCTGGGGCTCCTCCGTCAGCATCCGCATCTTCGGCGTCTCCTTCGTCTCCACCGTCAGCACCAGCCGGCCGTCTTCACCTTCCCCTGCCCACTCGGCCAGGTAACCGGTTTTCGGCTCCAGCTCACCCAGAAGCCTTTTTTCCGACAGCTCATCCTCTACAATGCGCTGGATGGCCCGGCGCAAAGGACGGGCGCCATACATGGGATCCTTGCCTTCCCGCACCAGATGCTGGCGCAGGGCGGGGCCAAACTCCATTTTGATTTCCTGCTCTTCCAGCCGCTTAGACAACTGATCCAGCATCAGGTTGACGATGGATTGCAGCTCATCATCCTCCAGGCTATGGAATACGATGACCTCATCCAGACGGTTGAGAAACTCCGGCTTAAAGGCCTTCTTGACCTCGCTCAAAACCTGCGACTTCATCCGCTTATATTCGCCGGAGGCATCGGTGGAAGTCACGAAGCCCATGCTCTTTTCTTTGCGCAAGGTGGCGGCTCCTACGTTGGAGGTCATGATTAAAATAGCATTGCGGCAATTGACGGTACGGCCTTTGGAATCCGTCAGCCGGCCATCCTCCAGCACTTGCAGCAGCGTATTGAACACATCGGGATGAGCCTTTTCGATCTCATCCAGCAAAATTACGGTGTAAGGCCGCCGCCGCAGGGCCTCCGTCAACTGTCCGCCCTCATCATGGCCGATGTATCCGGGAGGCGCCCCCAGCATCCGGGAAACGGTATGCTTCTCCATGTATTCCGACATATCCAGGCGGATCATGGCGTTTTCATCACCGAACATGGCCTGGGCAATGGCCTTGGCCAGCTCCGTCTTACCTACGCCGGTGGGACCGGCAAAAATAAAGCTGCCGATGGGCCGGCGGGGATCCCGCAGGCCGGCGCCGGAGCGGCGGATAGCCTTGGCAATAGCCGTCACCGCTTCATTTTGGCCGATGACCCGATTGTGCAGAATTTTTTCCAAATCCAGAAGGCGTTTAGCGTCCTCCTGGGCAATCTGGTTGGTGGGAATACCGGTCCAGAGGGACACCACATTAGCTATATCCTCCCTGGTTACCTGGTTGCCCTGCTGCTGCCGGTATTTGTCCCAGTTGGTCTGCCAGTTCTCCACTTCCTTTTGCAGCTGGATTTCCTCTTGCCGCAACTGGCCGGCTTTAATGTAATCCTGCTCTATAATAGCCGCTTCTTTAGCAGCCTTCAACTGCTCCAGCTTCTTCTCCCGCTCCTGAATCTCCGGCGGCATAGTATTGCAGCGGAGCCGCACCTTGGAGGCCGCCTCGTCGATGAGGTCGATGGCCTTATCCGGCAGGAAACGGTCGGTAATGTAACGGTCCGACATTTTAACGGCAGCTTCAAGAGCATCGTCCTGAATGGACACCTGATGGAAGGTTTCGTACAAGGGCCGCAGGCCCTGCAGAATTTTCAGGGCGTCCTCTTTAGTAGGCTCTTCCACCATCACCGGCTGGAAGCGGCGTTCCAAAGCCGGGTCTTTTTCCACGTGCTTGCGGAACTCATCTAAAGTAGTGGCGCCGATAGCCTGGAGCTCGCCCCGGGCCAAAGCCGGCTTCAAAATATTGGCGGCGTCGATGGCCCCCTCGGCAGCACCGGCCCCGATCAGCGTATGCATCTCATCAATAAACAAAATGATATTGCCGGAGGAGCGGATTTCATCCATGACCTTTTTCAACCGTTCCTCAAAATCCCCCCGGTACTTGGAACCCGCCACCAAGGAAGCCATATCAAGGGCAATTACCCGTTTTTTCTTGATGGCTTCCGGTACGTCTCCTTTGACAATGCTGGCAGCCAGACCTTCCACAATAGCGGTTTTACCCACCCCCGGCTCTCCCAGCAGCACCGGATTATTTTTTGTACGGCGGCAGGTAATCTGAATCACCCGTTGGATCTCTTTTTCCCGGCCGATCACCGGATCGATTTTTCCCTGACGGCATAGCTCCGTCAAATCCCGGCCGTAATCGTCCAAATTCGGAGTGCTGCTTTCCCGGCCGCCGCTTTTGCCGGCCAGGGTGTCGGAGCCGTTTTGGCCCCCTAAAGCCATGAGAACGGCTTTACGCAGAGCATCGGGGCTGATGCCTAAATCTGCCAGGGCTTGCAGGGCAATGCCCTCCTCCTCCTGAGCCAAAGCCAGCAAAAGATGCTCGCTGCCTACGTAAGACATATTCAAGCGCAGAGCTTCATTGCGGGCCCGTTCCACCAGCATCTTCAGCCGGGGCGTCATATAAAGGAATCCGGCGCCGCCGACTTTTTCCTGAGGCGACATATCGTTGATCACCCGGCGCAAACCGGCATAATCCACCTTGCACTCTTGGAGCACGTGGGAAGCCACGGTGCCCTTTTCTCTGCTGATCGCTAATAACAAATGGTCTGTACCTACGCCGCTTTGGCCCAGGCGGCGGGCTTCCTCCGCTGCACCCTGGGTCACCAGCCAGCGGGCTCTTTCCGTATATCCTTGAAACATAAAATATCCCCACTTTCTCCGGATTCTGCCTCCCGTACCCTGCCGCCTCTAAAGCTATCACAAAGCACTGGTTTTTCCGGTCACCTTTTTATTGTATTCCTTCTGTAGATTTTACATACTCTTGTCCTGTATCGACTACTGGGCGTCCATGCGAAATAATGTGTTGATTGCCGTCAATAGCAGCCTGGCTCTTAATTGGTCTTGCTCCCGGCGGTCACCGGCCAAGACCTGGCGGTCCAGCATAGCCCGCAGCAGCAAAAACTCCCTGTCGGTAATAATGCCTTCTTCCTGCAGCCTGCGCAGCATGCCTTCCGCCTCGCCCTGGCCGATTCCCTCGTCTTTGGCAGAAAATGCGTCCATATCATCGGCGGACAAATCATCCCAGGACAGCTTGACTATCTTCAAATAACCGCCGCCCCCCCGCCGGCTTTCCACAATATAGCCTTGGGTAGGGGTGAAACGGGTACTTAACACATAATTGATCTGAGAAGGCACACAGCGGAAAATCTCTGCCAGTTGGCTGCGCTGCAACTCAACAAAATCCTGGGCTTCCAGCAGCTCCTTCAGGTATTCTTCAATTTGTCCGGCCAAACTCCTGACCATAGGTATCACCTGACCTTTCCTGACATTGAAGTTATTATATCAAAGATGGTCAAAAAATGCAAGAACCAAGGTAACGGGAAAAAGACCAAACCAACCCTTCCGTTGGCACCCTATTATCTCAAATTGTCCACGCTCCGCCGCCGCCAAGGGGCCCCGCCGGGGGACAAGCTTACCGGCGCCCCCTTGAAGCTACAGAAAAAGTCCACCTGCATTGCTGCAAATGGACTTCGCTAATGTGTTTACTTTTGTTTGCTGATTGAAAGCTTCTGCCTCTGCTTTTCCTTCGGCCTTCCGCTTTATTGCAGCCTCAGACTTTGCTTTGACCTTCCGCCTGCCTTCAGCTCTTACCGGCAATGTACAGCGCCAGATCCATGATACGGCAGGCATAGCCCCACTCATTATCGTACCAGGCTACCACCTTGGCCATGTGTTTGCCCATCACCATAGTGGCGGAGGCATCCACAATGGAGGAGCGGCTGTCGTCTACAAAATCCACAGAAACCAGAGGCTCCTCCGTATAGCCCAGATAGCCCTTTAAGTAGGTTTCTGCCGCCGCCGCCATAGCCTCATTGATCATCTCGGCCGTAACCTCTTTCTCCAGGTTGGCGGTGAGATCCACTACGGAACCAAAAGCCGAAGGCACCCGGAAGGCCATGCCGTTCAGCTTGCCATTAAGCTCCGGCAGCACTTTGCTTACGGCTTTGGCAGCACCGGTAGTGGTAGGAATAATGGAAATGCCGGCAGCCCGGGCCCGGCGCAAATCGCTATGGGGCAGATCAAGAATCCGCTGGTCATTGGTATAGGCGTGGATGGTAGTCATCAGGCCCTCTACAATGCCAAATTCTTTATGGAGGACATAGGCCACAGGGGCCAGGCAATTGGTGGTGCAGGAAGCGTTGGAAATAATGAAATGACGGGAAGGATCAAACTTGTCCTCGTTGACGCCCATGACAATGGTAATATCCTCGCCCTTGGCCGGTGCGGAAATCAGCACCCGCTTAACGCTGCCTCCCAGATGAGCTTTGGCTTTTTCCGCATCAGTATAGCGGCCGGTGGATTCGATAACAATTTCTACCCCCAGGTCGGACCAGGGCAGGTCGGCAGGATTAGGCTTGGAGAACACTTTAATCTCTTTGCCGTTGACGATAATCGCGTCCTCGGTATAAGAGATTTCACCGGGAAACTTGCGGTGGATGGAATCATACTTAAGCAGATGGGCCAGAGTCTTGGTGTCCGTTAAGTCGTTGATAGCCACAATTTCTGCCTGAGGCTTGTCTGCAACGGACCAAAGAGCAAGACGGCCGATCCGCCCGAAGCCATTGATACCGATCTTTACCATGATAGACCTCCTAACGCATTATAAAATTACTATATCTATAGCTGTATATTGGTTATTATACTATATCTCCGAAATGTAATACAGAGGGCCGTCAATAAATTTTATTTGCAAGCAATCGGCTCAGCCTAACAAAAAGAAGCTGTCAACCTGACAGCTTCTTTAAATATAATTTTACTTTACGCGTACCGCAGGCCGAAGCACCTGCATCTGATGCCCGTCCTCTTCAGCGCTTGCGCTTATTGCCTCCCCAGATTCTGCCGGTTTTGACAACAGCCACAGCCACTAAAGCGATGGCGATAAGAATCAAGGGAATACCGATTATATCCGGCACCGGCCTGACAAATTTGCTGAATAAGGTATAGGCCACATAAAGCAATACGCCGATAGCGCCGATAATATTGTACTTGTCCTTCATGACTAAGCTCTTTTCCTATCCGAAATCAGGAAAACAGAGGTGCAAAAACCAAGGCCACAATGGTCATGAGCTTGATCAAAATATTGATTGAAGGGCCGGAGGTGTCTTTGAAAGGATCGCCTACGGTGTCGCCGTTGACAGCAGCCGCATGAGCTTCGGAGCCCTTGCCGCCATAATTGCCGGCTTCGATGTATTTCTTGGCATTATCCCAGGCGCCGCCGGCATTGGCCATCATGACGGCCAGAATAAAGCCGGAAGCAGTGGCGCCGGCCAGCAGGCCGCCCAAAGCCTCCTTACCTAAGGCGATACCGACGAATAAGGGCACCAGAACAGCCATAACGCCGGGAATAATCATTTCTTTAATGGCAGCAGCAGTGCTGATGCTGACACAAGTAGCATAATCGGGTTTGGCAGTGCCTTCCATAATACCGGGGATGCTGCGGAACTGGCGGCGGACTTCCTCGATCATCTGACCGGCTGCCCGGCTTACTGCGGACATGGTCATAGCGGAGAAAAGATAAGGCAGCATGGCGCCAATAAAGAGACCGGCTACTACCATAGGAATCATCAGTGACATATCCGCCACATCCATGCCTACGGCCTGGGTGTATGCGGAGAACAGGGCTAAAGCCGTCAGGGCGGCAGAGCCGATAGCAAAACCTTTACCTACGGCAGCAGTAGTGTTGCCCACGGCATCCAAGGTATCAGTGATTTTGCGGACGCTGGCATCCAAACCGGCCATCTCGGCAATACCGCCGGCATTATCGGCCACAGGGCCGTAAGCGTCTACCGCCACTACCATGCCGGTAGTAGACAGCATACCTACGGCAGCTAAAGCAATGCCGTAGAGACCGGCAAACTTATAAGATAAAATAATAGCAACTACGACGCAGATTACCGGCAAAGCGGTGGACATCATGCCCTGAGCCAAACCGGAAATGATGTTTGTAGCCGTACCTGTTTGCGAAGATCTGGCAATTTCCTGAACCGGCTTAAAGTCGCCGGAGGTATAATATTCGGTAATTTTACCGATGAGCACACCGGCTACCAGGCCCACCACACAGGCGATAAAGGTGCCGAAAGCGCTGACATTGGCATTGTCTTTTAAGAATATATTGCATAGGAAGTAAATAGCCACGAAGGTAATGACGGCTGCCACCATCTCGCCGGTATTTAATGCCCTGGCAGCTTTACTGCTATCATTGGTCTTTACAAAGAAGGAGCCGATAATGCAGGCAACAATACCGGCAGCGGCGATCATAAAGGGCAGGATCAGAGCCCCGGCGCCATAATTCATGGAGGCGGCCAAAGCCATGGCAGCGATGATGGATCCGCAATAGGATTCAAACAAGTCGGCACCCATACCGGCTACGTCGCCTACGTTGTCACCTACGTTGTCGGCGATAACGGCAGGGTTTCTGGGATCGTCTTCCGGAATACCGGCTTCGACTTTGCCTACCAGGTCGGCGCCAACGTCGGCAGCTTTGGTATAGATACCGCCGCCTACCCGGGCAAACAAAGCGATGGAGCTGGCGCCCAGAGCAAAACCGTTGATAACGCTGGGATTATCAAAAAGCAGGCAAACAATGCTGAGGCCAATGAGGCCCAGACCCACCACGGCCATGCCCATAACAGCGCCGCCGGAAAAAGCCACATTCAGCGCGGAATTGGCATCTTTGCGGGCAGCGGCAGCAGTACGTACGTTAGCTTTGGTAGCAACGTTCATGCCGATATAGCCGGCGCCCACAGAACAAACGGCGCCGATAACAAAGGCTATAGCGGTGGAAGGCTGCAAGCTGTCGGCGCCGGGGGTCATAAAGCCCACTACGGTAATGGCAACCGCTACGGCGATCACAAAGATCACCAAAGTCTTGTACTCCCGGAATAAAAAGGCCATAGCTCCTTCATGAATGGCGGCCGCGATCTCTTTCATTTTGTCGGTGCCGGCATCCATTTTGGTGATTTTACTGGTCAGATAAAAAGCGAATAATAATGCCAAAACACCAGTACAACCACCGATCACAATTAATTGTGAATCCATGATGTATTTCTCCTCCTTAAATTCTTTAAGACGCCGGTTTCAGCCAACGCCCCATTGATATCCCTCATTTATAACATGCAAATTTTATAGCATGCATAAAATCAACGTCAATACTAAGAATCCTACGGCACAGCCGGTGGAAATCTTCTTCAGCAGCTCGTCCATGCCTTTTTTATTGCCGCCAAACAGCGTCTCGGCGCCGCCGGTTATGCTGCCTAAGCCTGCCGTACTGCCGGACTGCAACAGTACCGTGGCAATCAAGCCGATACAAGAAATAATCTGCAGCACCAGTATAAAAGTCTTCATTGTCCCTTTAAGCCTCCTTACATTGCATGATGAGTAACAGAGTTATTTTATCACATGGCATGAGTCGTTACAAGAGACTTCTTGCGCACTTGTAAAGTCTCTCTCGACTTCCCATGTTCCTTGAGGATCTATTGCGGCTTTAAGCCTTCAGTGCTGCCACCGCTTGCAGCATCTGCCAGAAGGAGGCGGCCTGGAGTCCGGCGCCGCCGATCAAAGCTCCGTCTATGTCCGGCATGGCCAGATAGCCCGCCACATTTTCCGGTTTCACGCTGCCGCCGTATTGGATGCGGACTTTCGCCGCCTCGTCCGGGCCATAGGTCTCCGCCAGCCACTGGCGCAGCAAAGCGATGGTTTCCTGGGCGTCTTGGGGGCTGGCGCTTTCACCGGTACCGATGGCCCAGATGGGCTCATAGGCTACGACCAAAGTATCGCAGACCTCCGGGCCCAAGCCCGATAAAGCGGCTGCCAACTGGCCCCGGCAAAATGCCGCCGTTTCTCCCCGCCGGCGCTGTTCCAAGGTTTCGCCTACACATAGAATAGGCTTTAGCCCGTATTCCAGAGCGGCTTTGATTTTTTCGTTCAGTAATTCGTCTGTCTCGCCCAATATCTGGCGGCGTTCGGAATGGCCGATGATCACATAGGAAGCCCCTTCGGCCTTCAGCATCAGGGGCGAAACCTCGCCGGTAAAGGCCCCTTCTTTGCGGGGATAGAGGTTTTGGCCCCCCGTGGCCACTGCCGTGCCTTTCGTAGCCGCCGCAAAAGCAGGCAAGGCGGTGAAAGGAGGACAAACCAAGATCTCTACTTGCTCCTGCAGGAGGTACTGAGAGGACTGTTCCTGCAAGTAGGACAATAACTGATCAGCAAACTCCTTTGCTTCGGCTGCAGTTTTGTACATCTTCCAATTGGCGGCTAAAATCGGTTTGCGCATAACCATCCACCTTCCTTATTATCTTTGCCTATCCTTATTTATCTTCGCCTATCCCTATTTATCTTCATCTATCCTGTTCACATCTGCCCTATTTGTCCTGCAGAATCTCAATGCCTGGCAGCTTCTTGCCTTCCAGCAGCTCCAGGGAAGCGCCGCCGCCGGTGGACAAATGGCTCATCTGCTCACCGTAACCAGCCTGCATCACTGCCGCCACCGCATCGCCGCCGCCCACTATCGTCATGGCCGGTGAAGCAGCCATGGCCCGGGCCACCCCTGCGGAGCCTTTGGCAAAAGCCGGCATTTCATAGACGCCAAGGGGACCGTTCCAGATGATCGTTGCCGCCTGGTCAAAAACGGCAGACCAGGCCTTCACCGTGGCCGGGCCGATGTCCAAAGCCATCCAGCCTGCCGGCACCCGGTCGCAGGCTACTATTTTTGTGGCGGCGTCCTCACTGAAGCGGTCGGCCACCACTAAATCCTCAGGATAATAAATCTGGCAACGGTTCTGCTTCTGACCGCCTTTACCAATGCCGCTTTCACTTTGGCTATCCTCGCCAAGGCCGCCGACAGGTTCCATCATTTCCCGGGCAATATGCAGTTTATCCGACTCTATTTTGGAAGCGCCCATATCCTTGCCTTGAGCAGCCAGCAAGGTATTGGCCATAGCGCCGCCAAAGAGCAAATAGTCGGCTTTACCGGCCAGATTCTCAATCAAGGCAATCTTATCGGAGACTTTGGAACCTCCCATTACCACCGCTAAGGGCCTCTTCGGCTGGTCAACAGCTTCCTGCAAAAAAGTGATTTCTTTCTCCATCAGAAAACCGGCAATGGCCGGCAAAAAGTGGCCTACGCCCTCTGTGGAGCAATGGGCTCGATGAGCCGTGCCGAAGGCGTCATTGATATAAACGTCTCCCAAGGAAGCCAAAAAACGGCTAAAGCCGGGATCGTTTTTTTCTTCTTGGGGCCAAAAACGAATATTTTCCAGCAGGGCCACCTGGCCGGGAGCCACCGCCGCCGCAGCGGTTTTGACCTCGCCTTCGCTGCCATAAGGAATATGGATTACGGAACGGCCTAACTTAGCCGTCAGATACTCGGCTACCGGCTTTACGCTCATTTCCGCCACCGGCTGGCCTTTGGGCCGGCCCAAATGGGTCATGATGATCAGTGCAGCCCCTTGACCCAAGATGTATTCGATAGTGGGCAGCTCCGCCCGGATTCTGGTATCGTCGCCTACCTTCCCCTCTTTAATCGGAACATTGAGTTCCGACCGCAGCAAAACCCGCTTGCCTTTTAAATCTATGTCCCGCAAGGTTTTTTTAGCCATTGTCAACACCTCTTTTGCCAATATAGGCAGCCAAATCAACCACCCGCATGCTATAACCCCACTCATTGTCATACCAGGCAATGACCTTGACCATATTATCTTCCAAAACCATGGTGCTTAGGCCGTCCACAATAGCCGAATGAGGATTGCCGTTAAAGTCAATGGAAACCAGGGGCAAATCCGTATATTGCAAAATCCCTTTCATGACGGTGTCCGCCGCTTCCTTCAAAGCGCTGTTGACATCCTCCACCGTCACCGCCGTATCCAGCTCCGCCACTAAATCTACCACGGAAACATTGGGAGTAGGCACCCGCATGGCCATACCCTTCAGCTTGCCGGCCAATTCCGGCAGCACCAGGGAAACGGCTTTGGCGGCGCCGGTGGTGGTGGGAATGATGGACATGGCTCCGGCCCGGGCCCGCCGTAAATCCTTATGACGATTATCTAAAACCTTTTGGTCGTTGGTATAAGAATGGACCGTAGTCATCAGGCCCCGGTGAATGCCGAAACGCTGATGCAGCACCTTGGCTACGGGGGCCAGGCAATTGGTGGTGCAGGAGGCGTTGGATATGATGTGATGAGAGGCGGCATCGTATTTTTCTTCATTGATGCCCATGACGATGGTAATATCCTCTCCCTTGGCCGGCGCCGTGATGATCACCTTCCTGGCGCCGCCGGCAAAATGAGCCTTGGCTTTTTCCGCCTCGGTAAAGCGGCCGGTGGATTCGATGATGACATCGGCCCCCCATTGGCTCCAGGGCAAATTGGCCGGGTCTTTGTCGGACAAAACGGCGATTTCCCGGCCTTCGATGATCAGCTTGTCCTCGGTGTAGGAAACCTGCCCGGGGTAGACCCCATGGACGGAGTCAAACTGAAATAGATGAGCCAACACCTTTGGCTCCGCCGTACCGTTGATTGCCGTAACCTCTACATCAGAACGGCTTGCTGCCGCCCTCAGGGCCAGCCGGCCAATGCGGCCAAACCCATTAATCCCTAACTTTACCGTCAAGATAAACTCCTCCTAATCCTTCCGTTTCTGCTCCGTCAGCTTTTAACAGGCACTGCCGGCGCCTGTCAATAGCGGCGGCGCAGAGTCGTGCTGCGGATGCCCATTTCTTCTCTATATTTAGCCACAGTCCGCCGGGCTACTTTTACGCCTTTTTGGGCCAGCATATCGGTGATCTGCTGGTCTGTATAAGGGGCCGCCGGGTCCTCGCCCCTGATCATTTCCCGAATACTCTCCCGGATGCTCTCCGTAGATACCGAGCCTTGGCCGGCGCTTTCCAGCCCCGGTGTGAAGAAAAATTTGAACTCATAAACGCCGTGTGGGGTCTGCATATATTTATTAGCCGCCGTCCGGCTGATGGTGGATTCGTGAACCCCAACCGCGTCGGCAATTTGGCGCATAGTCAAAGGCCGCAGGCTGGATATGCCCCGGAGAAAAAAATCTTTCTGATAATGAATAATGGCTTCCGTTACTTTATATATGGTGGAACGCCGCTGCTCCAGACAGCGCATCAGCCAGGCTGCCTGGTTAAGTTTCGTTTCCACATAAGATTTTGCTTCCGTATCTCCATGGGCTTGCGACAGCAATACTTTGGCGTAAGTATCATTGATGGCGATCTGGGGCTGATAGCTTTCGCTTAATATAATGCGGAAACCATCGCTATCCCGCTCCACCAGGACGTCGGGCACCACATAAACAATATCTTCCCCGCCGGCAAAGCCTACTCCCGGCTTGGGATTCAATTGCTTGATCCGGTCCACCAGCTTCTGAATCTCCGCCGGCGTTTTTTCAAGGGCTTTAGCAATGCGCAGCAAACCGCCCCGGCCAATTTCCTCAAGGTAGTTGACAATTAAAATCCGCATCAGGCTCTTTGTGGCGCTGTCAATAGTGAGGTGCTCAATCTGAATCAGC
Source organism: Clostridia bacterium (assembly GCA_018436095.1). Classification (GTDB taxonomy): domain Bacteria; phylum Bacillota; class Peptococcia; order DRI-13; family UBA5745; genus WRMS01. The sequence goes on from JAHDMJ010000001.1 coordinate 56,159, forward strand.
AGGCATTCCCGGAGATTTTGAGCACAAACCCCTACCGGATCCAAAGTTTGTACCTGGCGCAAAGCCTCATAGGCCAATTCCTCGCTGCAGGCAAGATCCATAGCCCCTTGCTCCGGTGTAATGGTCAAATAACCGCTGGAATTCAGGTTGCCGATATAATATTCGCCTATACGGCGAATTTCCGGCTTGAGCATCATAAAACGCCATTGAAAAAGCAAATGCTCTTCCAATGTTAGCTGGTGGGCAGGCTGACTTTCCCGGGGAACTTCCTCACGCATCTCCCGGGGCAGACCTCTGATCTCACTATAGTCCTGGCGCTGCCGGCTGACGAAAGCCTCCCAATCAATGCGCTTATCAGACGCCGAAATTTTCTCATCCTTCTCCTCAGATTCATGAGTCTCCAAAAGGGGATTCTCCAGCAAAGCCTGACTGGTAAACTCGATGAGATCTGTGGAGGAAAGCTGTAAAATCTCGATAGCCTGCCTTAGCTCAGGGGTAATGATCAGCTTTTGCGTTTGCTCTAAATGTAACCCGATCTCCATTGGACCACTCCCATTAACCGCTGATACGTTCTGAATGACAATGATCAATAAATGCAATCGATGCTATTGTAGCATAAATCATGCCCTTATTCAAACCGGCGATTTGTCCGGCAAAATATCTGCAGTAACCTTTTCCGGCCAGAGTCCGGGCAAGAAAACAGGGCATCCTGGGATGCCCTGAAAAGAACCTGAGAATATTGCAAATAATATACTTATTCCGGTTGGGGAGCCCCTACAGGACATACGTCGCCGCAAGCGCCGCAGTCGATGCAAGCCTCTGCATTGATGACATATTTGTTGTCACCCTCGGAAATAGCCTCCGTAGGACAGCCAGGTGCGCAGGCACCGCAGTTGATGCAATCGTCGTTGATAACATAAGCCATAATTTTCACCTCCCATTTTTACTCCCATACTTTACAACCCTTTATTCAGCTAAATTATAACTTGCCTTATCGCATAACGCAAGCTACATTTTAATGAAATTGTCGAATTCGCCCACGTCTTCAAGCCCGCCTTTAAGGCCGCAAACCCTCGGCAATCTCTTCAATCTTGCGAAAACGGTGATTGATGCCGGACTTTCCTATGGGCGGCCTCATCATTTCTCCCAACTCTTTCAAATTGATTTCCGGATTTTCCAGCCGCAGCCGGGCCAACTGGCTGAGGGGCGGACTTAGGGAGTCCAGGCCGACCCGCTCTTCAATCAGGCGAATATTGTCCAGCTGGCGCAAAGCGGCTTCTACGGTTTTTTCCAGATTGGCAGTTTCGCAGTTGACCAACCGGTTCACTTGGTTTTTCATGCCTTTAAGAACCCGGCTGTTTTCAAACTCCAACAGGCTGCCATGGGCCCCCACTAAAGTCAAAAAGTCCGCAATCTGGTTACTCTCTTTTAAATAGACCACATAGGATTGCTTGCGCCGGCTGATTTTGGCCTGGAAGCCGGGGAAACGATTGATCAGAGCCATCAGATCCTTGCCCAGCTTTTCACTGCTGGCGGTAATCTCTAAATGGTAGTCGCTTTCCGGACTGCTGACGGAGCCGCTGCCCAAAAAGGCTCCCCGCAAATAACTGGAGCGGCAGCATTTGGTCTTGATCAACTCTTTTTTGATGCCCGGCAGAATTTGTTTTTCCGGAGTCATAATGCCCAACTCCCACAATAAAGAAGGCGTCTCTTGACAGGAGGCCACCCGGATATGGTAGAGGGTGCGGCGCTTTAAACGGTTTTGACGTTTGACTGTCAGCTCTCCTTCTATGAAAAATTGATCTTTAAGCAAACGGTAAACCTTCCGGGCCACCGCGGAATATTCTGTTGTGATATATAAACCCATGCCCTGGTTTCTGCCGATGGTCACGGTACCGTCCAGGCGGGCAATAGCCGCCAGCTCCGCCATGCGGCAGCAGTCCTTGTCAGGATAAATCCTGGCCAGTTCCGCCTTTACCGCAGCAGAAAAGGAGTCTATTTTTGCCATGGTACGTCCCTCCTAGCATTCCTTTCTGCGCTCAATATCCCGGTGACGGACGCCGGCGTCGTAACCTGCCTCCTTCACCGCAGTATAGAGCTTTTCTGCCAAAGTCACAGACCGGTGCTGGCCGCCGGTACAACCGATAGCCACCACCAGATTGGTTTTCCCTTCCTCTATATACTTGGGAATCAAATAAATCAGCAGTTGGGAAAACTGCTGGAAAAAGACCTGAGATACCTCATGCTCCATTACATAATCCCGGACAAGGGCATCCAAACCGGTAAAAGGCCGCAGCTCCGGTATGTAGTGGGGATTGGGCAGAAAGCGGACGTCCATCACTAAGTCGGCATCCCAGGGAGCGCCGTACTTAAAGCCGAAGGAAAGAATATGGACTTTGAATTGGTTTTCCCTGCGGCCGGAATAAATCCTGCGCTCCAGCACCTCTTTCAAATCTTTTGGCCTTAAATTGCTGGTGTCGATGATTACGTCGGCTTTTCCCCGCATGGCTTCTAAGCGGTACCGCTCTGATTGAATGTCCTCGATAAGCATGCCTTCGGAAGCCATAGGATGACGGCGGCGGGTTTCCTTAAACCGTTTTACCAAAGTGGGCGTATCCGCATCCAAAAAGAGAATATTGGGCTTGCCGTTTATGGCTTCCATGGCGTCTAAGGCCGGCATCAGGCTGTCAAAAAAGCCGCGGCTGCGGACGTCCACGCCTAAAGCCAGGCGTTGGATGTCTCCGGCCTCCTCAATCATAGCCACCGTCTCCGCCAGCAGGGAGGGGGGTAAGTTATCTATGCAAAAATAACCCCAATCCTCAAAAATGCGGATGGCGTTAGTTTTGCCGGCCCCCGACAGGCCGGTAATGATCCATACGTCTAAATTCTTCTCCGGGTTTTGGTCTTTTTCCGCCTTCATAATGCCTCCTTTTATTCCAGCACCAGCCGCTCAATAGCAATGGCCACGCCCTCTTCGTCATTGGCAGCGGTGACCCAGCGGGCTCTTTCCTTGGCACAGCACTGGCCATTAGCCATAGCTATGCCCCAGCCGGCATATTCCAGCATGTCCAAATCATTGGGACTATCGCCAATGGCCATAACCTGGCTGCTGTCAATGTCCAGCTTTGCCGCCATTTCAGCTAAAGCCACACCTTTGCCCATATCCGGCCGCCCAAATTCCAGAAAAGTGGGTTTGCTGGGTACGGTAAGAACCCGGTCGCCAAACCGGGCCTTAGTAGCGTCAATCACTTCTTTTACTTCCTCTGCCGAGGCAATCAGAGAAAACTTGGTAGCCCCCGCAGCCCTTTGCTTCATCATTTCCCGGAGACTGGGCACCTGGTAAAGATAAGTCCTGGTTCTGGCTCCGTAACGGGCGGCCTCCGGAGAACTTTCTTCAATAAAAAGCTGGTCCCCCATATAAACATTAACGTGGTGGCCGAAAGGCAGCAGAAAATCCAGCAGCTCCATAGACAATTGATAATCCATGGGATGATGGCTGATGATCCGCCCATCGGTCATGATCACCAAAGCCCCCTGGTAAGTGATCAAGGGTACATCAATATCCAGCTCTTGAGCATAAGGCAAAGCGGATACGTACATGCGGCCGGTAGCCAGGGTAACCACTACACCCTGCTGCCGGGCTCTTTGAATAGCCCGTTTCGTCCTGGGGGATATGGTATAATCACTTCTCAGCAGCGTATCATCAAGATCAATGGCTAATAAACGGATATCCGGCTTCTCCTGCGGTATCTCCGGATAAGCAGCAGGCCCGCCGGCAGTTGATTTTGTCATAGAAATGTCCTACTCCTTGGCGATAGTATAACCTTAAACCCTAATAAACGATCCAGTAAAGGATGCTGGAGATCAGCGACAGCAAAATAGCAGCTATAATAGCCGTGCCCCAGCCGTCAATATAGACTCCGCCTACAAAAGAACTGGCCATCTTCAGCATAGCAGCATTGACCACAAAAGTAAACAAGCCCAGGGTCAAAAGGTTTACCGGTAAAGAAATAAATAAAGCGATAGGACGAACAATCGTATTGACCACTGCCAGCACAATAGCCAGAATCAAAGCAGACCAAAAACTTTTAATATGAACGCCCTGCATTAAATAAGCAATGGCTAACAGCGACAGAGTATTGATTAATAAAGATACAAACATATCTCTTCCTCCTTTTATCGTATTGCCCAGGTCTAAGGCTTTGTATTAATTTTATTATATGTTCAATATGCCCTATCCGCAATGCAATATAGCTAAAAAAGGAATAGAATGATGCTAAAAATTGGATTAAAATTCAATGAAAGAGCCCGGCTTAATTCGAATAGCCTGGGCCGGGCGAGCAAAATTTGCAGTTGCATGGGCTAACACTTAAAAATCGAAGTTGTGATCCGGCTGTCAGCGGGTTTGACCTGAAATCGGGTTTGACCTGAAATAAGGGGCCGAGTGCCCAAAAATCAAAGTTGTGTGATGGAATATAGGTCAGTTTTTAGTTCTTTGAGGAAAATATAGCTGCACAACTGAGGACACTGAAAAAATCGTGTAAGCTAATCTCGTCGTCTAAATCCGGAAAAATTTGAACGACTTTTCAGGTTCTTTATGTGGATGGTCTATTTTGTGCAAAATTGCAGGTTTGTTCTCTAGCGGAAGGGGTCTTTGTGCAAAATTGCAAGTTTGTTTACATAACCATGGCGTTTTGTGCAAAATTGCAAGTTTGTAGAATACGTTTTGGCCTGAAAATATGATATCAACCCATTAATGGGCCAAATTTCTTTCAAAGCAGGGGTTTAGGGGTATACAAACCTGCATTTTTGCTCAGTTAGCCTTTGCGAACCATAACAAACCTGTATTTTTGCTCAGTTAGACTATGAGAACCATAACAAACTTGCATTTTTGCTCAGTTAGGCTATGAGAACCATAACAAACTTGCATTTTTGAGCGGCCCCACCGGCTTTCCCTTTTTATTCCAAAGGATGGAACCAGTCGTAAACCGCATCGGCGCTTTTTTTGCTGAGGCCCGGCGTAGCCTGTAAGGCCTCCCGGTCGGCGGCCATAATATTTTTTAAAGACAAATCAAATTGCTTTAGCAAGGCCTTTTTGCCCTTGGGGCCCAGGCCGGGGATTTCATCCAATGCCGAAGTCAGATTCCGCTTGCCTCTCAGCAGGCGGTGATAGGTGATCGCGAAACGGTGGGCCTCATCCCGCAGCTGCCGCACCAGCAAAATGCCGGGAGATTTTTGATCCAGGATGATGGGATCCGATTGTTCCGGCTTATACAACCATTCAAATTGCTTAGCTAACCCTACTGTGGCAATGTGTCCCACACCCAAAAGCTCCATGATGGAGCGGGCGGAAGAAAGCTGGCCTTTGCCGCCGTCGATGATCACCAAATCCGGCAACTCCCCAAAACGGCTGTCCTGCTGGCGCTCTTTGCTGAAACGGCGCAGAATCACTTCCGCCATAGAAGCAAAGTCGTTGTTGCCCTCTACCATCTTAATTTTAAAGCGCCGGTACAAATCGGGCCGAGGCCGGCCGTCAATGGAGACCACCATGGAGGCCACGGTCTCCGTACCGGAAATATGGGATATGTCATAGCATTCCATACGGTGGGGGGGCCCCGTCAGATCCAAAGCTTCCTGCAATTCTGCCAAGCCTTGGGCATAGCGGTCACCCTGAGCATTTTCGTGCTGCTCTTTTTGCAGCAGCAGATCCCTGGCGTTTTTGCCCACCATCTCCAGCAAGCCCTTGCGTTCGCCTCGCTTGGGGGTCTTGATCTGTACCTTGCGGCCCCGCATCTGGCTGAGCCAGGCCTGGGTAATGGCCAGCTCACCGGCAGGGGTTTCGCTGCCGGCGGTAGATTCACCATTTTCGGATTCGGCGCTTTCGGATTGGCCTCTTTCGGATTCGCCGCTGCTGACCGGTTTCTCAGCGGAAGCGGCTCCTGCCGCCAGCCCTTCGGCTACGGCCCTTTCGCCAGCCGGCGCCTCAGCAACAAATTGGCCATGGCCAGGCCCAGCCACAGCCCCAGTCTCACTCCCACTTTCGGCAGAATCTGAAGCGGCCCTTTCTCCCTCAGCAGGTCCGCTCTCGGCAGGCCCGCTCTCGGTAGGCCCTCCCTCTGCAATCTCCCGCTCCGGTATCAAAATCTCCGGCGGTATCACCGGCACCCGGCTGTAGTATTGCTGCAGGAAAGGCATCAACACCTCGTCCTCCCCTTGGACTCCTTCCAGGAAAAAAGCTTCCCGGCCCAAAAGCTTGCCCTCCCGGACAAAAAAGACCTGGACGCAAATCTGGCTTTTGCCCCGGGCATAATTGATAACGTCGTAATCCTCGCCTTTGCCGGAAACGATCTTTTGCCGTTCCATCACCCGGCGGATAGCGTTGAGCTGATCCCGCAGCTGGGCTGCCTCTTCAAAATTCAGAGCCTCTGCGGCTTCGTTCATCTTTTCTTCGATGCGTTTGCACAGAACCTCCTGGCGGCCTTCCAAAAACAGAATTACCTGGCGGATCATCTCGCCGTATTCTTCCTTGCTGACCTGGCCCATACAGGGGGCCAGACAGCGGCCGATGTGGCGGTTGAGGCAAGGCCGCTGCTGCCGCCCCCAACCTGCGGTGGATTTACAACTGCGCAGGGGGAAAATGCGCTTTAACAGCTTCAGCGTATCCTTGATGTCGCCGCTGGATGTATAGGGGCCAAAATAGCGGGCCCCATCCTGGGCCATTTTGTGGACATACTCCACCCGGGGAAAATCCTCGGTGGTAATCCTGACGTAAGGATAGCCCTTGTCATCCATTAAACGGATATTGTAACGGGGCTTATATTTCTTAATCAGGTTGCATTCCAGGATCAAAGCTTCCATTTCGGAATCCGTCAGAATCCATTCAAGATCCACAATATTTTTGACAAGAGCTCTTGTTTTTTCGCTGTGGCCGCCCTGGCCCAGATTGTCCTTGAAATAGGATTTCACCCGGCTGCGCAGACTTAAAGCCTTACCCACATAAATCACCTTGCCGGCGGCGTCCTTCATCAGGTAAACCCCCGGCGTTGTAGGCAATTTGCTAAGTTTTTGCTCAATAACAGCGTTCATCTTACATCGCAGCCTTTTTCTTTGCGGGGCTCATCAACTGCCGCTGCCGCTCCAGTATGGGCGCTAAAAATTGACCGGTATAGCTGATATCAGCCACTGCCGCCAGCTCCTCAGGAGTACCCGTGGCAATAATCCGGCCCCCCCGGTCGCCCCCTTCCGGACCTAAATCGATGCAGTAATCCGCCGTCTTGATCACGTCCAGATTATGCTCGATAACCAGCACCGTATCGCCCTGCTCAACCAAACGGTGCAGCACCTCCAGCAGCTTGGCAATATCGGCGGTGTGAAGGCCGGTAGTAGGCTCGTCCAGAATATACAGCGTCTTGCCGGTGGAACGGCGGGACAGCTCCGTGGCCAGCTTCACCCGCTGGGCCTCGCCGCCGGAAAGGGTGGTAGCCGGCTGGCCCAGCCGGATATAGCCCAACCCCACGTCCTGCATGGTTTTCATCTTCCGGAAAATCTGGGGATGATTGGCGAAAAACTCCACAGCTTCGTCCACCGTCATATCCAACACATCGGCGATGGTCTTGCCTTTGTAGCGCACTTCCAAGGTTTCCCGGTTATAGCGTTTGCCTTTGCAAACCTCACAGGGCACATAAACATCGGGTAAAAAATGCATTTCGATTTTGAGGATACCATCGCCGGAACAGGCTTCGCAGCGGCCGCCTTTGACATTGAAACTGAAACGGCCGGGCTGGTAGCCCCGCAGCTTGGCCTCAGGCACGCTGGCAAAGACTTGGCGGATAGCATCAAAGACCCCGGTGTAGGTGGCCGGGTTGGAACGGGGCGTCCGGCCGATGGGCGACTGGTCGATATCAATGACTTTATCCAGATACTCTATACCTTTAATATCATCATGGTCGCCGGCTCTGGTTTTAGCCCGGTTCAACTCCGCCGCCAGGCGGTTGTAAATGATCTCATTGACCAGAGAGCTTTTGCCGCTGCCGGAAACACCGGTAACACAGGTGAATACCCCTAAAGGAACTTTTGCCGTTACCTCTTTTAAATTGTTTTCCCTGGCCCCTTCCACCACCAGCCATTTGCCGTTGGGCTGACGGCGGGCGGCAGGCAAAGCGATGGTTTTGGTGCCCTTGAGATATTGGCCGGTGACGGACTCCTTGCAATCCATGATCTGCTGCAGGCTGCCGGCACAGACCACCTGGCCGCCGTGAACACCGGCGCCGGGGCCGATATCCAGGATATGATCCGCCGCCCGCATGGTATCTTCATCGTGTTCCACCACTAGGACTGTATTGCCGATATCCCGCAGGGACTGCAATGTCTCAATAAGCCGGGCATTGTCCCTCTGATGAAGGCCGATGGAGGGCTCATCCAGGATGTACAGTACCCCCATAAGGCTGGAACCGATCTGGGTGGCCAGGCGGATACGCTGGGCTTCACCGCCGGACAAAGTGCCGGCAGCCCGGTGCAGGGTTACGTAATCCAGGCCCACATTATTTAAAAAGCCTAAGCGGGCAGTAATTTCTTTTAATATCTGGCGGGCAATCATCTGCTGCCGCTCCGTCAGCTTCAGCATGGCGAAGAAATCCAAGGCCTTGCCTACGGATAAACGGGTCAGCTCATCGATATTTTTGTCGCCCACATAGACGGAAAGAGCCTCCGGCTTCAGCCGCCGGCCGCCGCAATCGGGGCAGGGCTGGGACGTCATGTACTGCTCCGTCTCGCCGCGGGAGTAGTCGGATTGGGATTCCCGGTAGCGGCGCTGCAGCATATTGACAAGACCCTCGTACTTGCTTTGGTACGTCCGCCTTTGACCCATGGCGTTTGTATAATGGAAGGTGATGTTTTCATCACCGGCTCCCCGCAGGATAATGTTTTGCTGCTCCGGTGTCAGATCCCGGAAAGGTGTATCCATGGAGATATCAAAATGGCGGCAGGTAGCTCCCAGAATGCCCATAAACCAGTTGGATATGCCTTTGATCCAGGGGTCGATGGCGTTATCATTGAGGGATTTGCTTTTGTCGGGGATTACCAACTCCGGGTCCACCTCCAGCTTGAAGCCCAAGCCGTCGCAAGTGGGACAGGCGCCGAAAGGATTATTGAAGGAGAACATCCGGGGAGCCGGTTCCTCAAAGCTGATACCGCAGTCTATACAGGCGAAATCCTGAGAGAACATCTGTTCGAATTCCTTTTGCGGCGCCAGCTCAGCCTCATCGGCCCCGTCTTTGTCAGCGGCTCCTTCCTGCTTCGGCGGCTGGCAATGGACTGCGGCCATGCCGCCGGACAAAGCCATAGCCGATTCTAAAGAGCCGGCCAGCCTTTTGCCGGAATCCGGCTTTAAGATGATTCTATCCACCACTACTTCTATGGTGTGTTTTTTGTTTTTCTCAAGAATAATATCCTCGGAGGCTTCCCGCAGCTGGCCGTCCACCCGCAGCCGGACATAACCCTCCCGGCGGACGTCCTCAATGATCTTGACATGCTCGCCTTTTTTACCCCGGACTAAAGGAGCCAAAATCTGCAGACGGCTGCCCTGGGGCCAGGACAAAATCTGATCCACCATCTGATCGATGGTTTGCCGTTCCACCGGCTTGCCGCACTTCCAGCAGCGGACCTGGCCAATCCGGGCATAAAGCAGCCGGAGATAGTCGTAAATCTCCGTCACTGTGCCTACCGTAGAGCGGGGATTGCGGCTGGTGGTCTTTTGGTCGATGGAAATAGCCGGCGACAGGCCTTCGATATAATCCACGTCGGGTTTGTCCATTTGGCCTAAAAACTGGCGGGCATAAGAAGATAAGGACTCCACGTAGCGCCGCTGGCCTTCGGCATAAATGGTGTCGAAAGCCAGGGAGCTTTTGCCGCTGCCGGACAAGCCGGTAACTACCACCAGCTTGTCCCGGGGAATATCCACATCGATATTTTTTAAATTATGGGAGCGGGCTCCCCGTATAATAATTTTATCCTTTGCCATATTTAGTTCCTTTCATCTATCCTCTAAAGATTGCTCTTCATTTCGATGAGCAAATCCCGTAGCTGAGCAGCCCGCTCAAAATCCAATTCCTTGGCGGCTGCCCGCATTTCTTTCTCAATTCTGGCCACCCAATCCTTCAACTCTTTCTTGTTCATCTTGCTGAACTGCCGGGTATCGGACTGGCTTTCCTCCAGAGGCCGGGTGATCTCCACCACATCCCGCACGGCTTTTTTGACGGTCTGGGGCACGATACCGTGAACCTCGTTGTAAGTCTGCTGAATCTGGCGGCGGCGGTTGGTCTCTTCAATGGCCTTGGCCATGGAGTCGGTAATCACATCGCCGTACATGATAACCTGGCCGTTGAGATTACGGGCCGCCCGGCCGGCAGTCTGAATCAGCGAACGGCTGGAGCGCAGAAAGCCCTCCTTATCGGCGTCCAGCACGGCAACCAGGGATACCTCCGGCAAGTCTAAGCCTTCCCGAAGCAGGTTGATGCCGATCAGCACATCAAAAACCCCCAGGCGCAGATCCCGGATAATCTCCATCCGCTCCAGGGTCTTGATCTCCGAATGCAGGTAACGCACCTTGATTCCCAGCTCTCTCATGTAATCCGTCAGATCCTCGGCCATCTTTTTGGTCAGGGTAGTGACTAAAACCCGCTCCTGCCGCTCTACCCGCAGGCGTATCTCCCCCATCAAATCGTCGATTTGGTGGCGGACAGGCCGGACGATGATCTCCGGGTCTAAAAGCCCCGTGGGGCGGTTGATCTGCTCAATGACCTTGTCACCGGCCTTAGCAATCTCGTAAGGACCGGGGGTAGCGCTGACGTAGACCACCTGATGGAGCTTCGATTCAAACTCGGAAAACTTCAGGGGACGGTTGTCCAAAGCCGAAGGCAAACGGAAGCCGAAATCCACCAAGGTCGTCTTTCTGGAGCGGTCCCCTTCATACATGCCCCCTACCTGGGGAATGGAAACGTGGGACTCATCCACAATCAGCAAAAAATCCTCGGGGAAAAAGTCCAATAAAGTATAGGGCGGTTCCCCCGGCGCATTGCCGATCAAATGGCGGGAATAGTTTTCGATGCCGGTGCAAAAGCCTACTTCCCGCAGCATCTCCATATCATAATTGGTGCGCTGGGCCAGCCGCTGGGCCTCCAACAGCCGTCCCTGGGCATTGAGCTCCTTCAGCCGGTCTTCCAGCTCTGCCTCAATATCCTGTAAGGCCCGCATCAATGTCTCCCGGGAAGTCACGTAATGACTGGCGGGAAAAATACCGATATGCCGCCGTTCATTTAATATCTCGGCAGTAAGGGGGTCCACTTCACAGATACGCTCAATCTCATCGCCGAAAAACTCTACCCGCACAGCCGCTTCCGCCGAAGCCGGGAATATCTCCACCACATCGCCCCGAACCCGGAAGGTGCCCCGGATAAAGTTTAAATCATTGCGGTCAAACTGCATATCAATCAGACGCCGCAGCAGCAGGTCCCGGTCCAGGGTCATGCCCGGCCGCAAAGAAACCATCTGCTCCCGGTACTCCTCAGGGGAGCCTAAGCCGTAAATACAGCTAACGGAAGCCACCACTATCACATCCTGGCGCTCCAACAGAGCCGCCGTAGCGGAATGGCGCATTTTCTCGATCTCGTCATTAATCGAGGAATCCTTCTCTATATAAGTATCGCTGGCCGGCACATAGGCCTCCGGCTGGTAATAATCGTAATAAGAAACGAAATATTCCACGGCATTTTCCGGAAAGAATTCCTTAAACTCGCCGTAAAGCTGGGCCGCCAATGTCTTATTATGGGCCAGCACCAGGGTAGGCTTCTGAACCTGAGCAACCACCTGGGCCATGGTATACGTTTTCCCCGTACCGGTGGCTCCCAGCAAAATCTGATGAGGCAAACCATCTTTAACCCCTCGGCTCAAGGCCTCGATAGCCTGAGGCTGATCCCCCCGGGGCTCATATTCCGATACTACCCGGAACAATTTTTCATCCGCCATAATGTACTCCTCATGAAAATAGACAAATAAGACTCGTTATTATTAATCGATAGAATAATCGTAAAAGATCATATCTCCATTTTACCATCGCTGTCAAGTTTTTAATGTCCTGCCGCAATGAAGAGGCAGGAACACCTTTTAGCATGAATAATGGGGCTTTAGTGATCTTTTCTTTCTGCGTTCCGGAAATTTCGTTCCGCTTTTATCATTATATATCCAACAGTTTCCTGATGCAAGAGGCAATACCTAGGAAGCGAAAATAAAAAAACCATTTTCATTAAAAATAAAGATGCCGTATTTAAAAGGCTGCACCTCAATAGTTATCGGAATAATTATTTATTAAATGCCTAATTTTTATTGATAACATTCCGTTTGTAGGATATACTATTATTTGGAATTGAGGTGTTATAATGGAATATATCAGCGTAAATCAAGCGGCGCAACAATGGGGCCTATCAGACCGGCGGGTGCGACTGCTTTGTGAACAAGGAAAAATTGCCGGTGCAATCAAAGAAGGCCGTTCCTATCGCATACCCGCTGATGCTATAAAACCTGCTGACGGGCGCAGTTTGCGCGGCAAGATCGTACCGCAAGAATATTCCGCTATCTTTGCCCGTGTAGACTCCCTAAAAGCAGAGCTTAGTAAGCGGCGGCCACTGACCCAAGGGGAGCTAAAGCGCCTGCAAGAGGAATTTCTTGTGGAGTTCACTTATAACTCCAACGCCATTGAAGGCAATACCCTGACTCTCCGGGAAACGGCATTAATTTTGGAAGGTATAACGATTGATCAGAAACCCCTCAAAGATCATCTGGAAGCGGTAGGTCACCGGGATGCTTTTTTATATGTGGAACGCTTGGTCTCAGAAAAGGCAGTACTAAGCGAATCGTTAATTAAAAACATCCATTCTCTTGTTCTAATCGACAGGCCGGAAGACAAAGGGCTGTACCGTCGTATTCCTGTCACTGTCATGGGCTCTTACCATGAGCCGCCACAGCCTTATTTAGTACCGGTGCAGATGGAGCAGCTTATCGCCGGACAAAAAGAAACAAAGCGTCATCCTATTGAAAATGCCGCTATGTTCCATTTGGATTTTGAAGGTATCCATCCTTTCATTGACGGTAACGGACGCACAGGCAGGCTGATCCTTAACTTAATGTTGATGCAGCAGGGCTATCCGCCCATTGACGTCAAATTTACAGACAGGAAGCGCTATTATGCTTGCTTCGACAACTATTGTAAGGATAAAACTGCTGCACCGATGGTAGAAATGGTGTCGGAGTATTTGGAGGAACGACTGATGCGGTATCTTGAGATTTTGAAATAAGGTTTATAACAACAGAAAATCGCTGCCAGGGAAAATTTTTTCCTTGGCGGCGATTTTTTATTGAAGTGATTATTTTTTTATAAAACGTATAAGGGATTCCCCGGCATCATTAGCGCATGAAAGTACATGGACAGACATTACGCCTACCGTTTACTAATTGTACCAAATATCGCCATAAAACACAACGTTTATACCGGTTCTGGCCTTTGGCGGTGCCAGAGGCAGCAAAATCCGCCGGCTACTGTCCTCCTGCCAGCTGCAGTGTACAAAAAACGAAGTTTTAGTTGAATCTTTTAGGCCAAGCTCCACTTTTCAGCGAAATATATGCAAATCTTGAATTTGCATTCATATATCTCGAATAAACATTCCCTCATTCACACAATACCTCAAATTTTGTACACCCGGGGTGTGCGGACAAATTATGTACAGCCAGCTTCGATCACTGCCAAACTTTACACAGCCGACTTCGATCATCACCAAACTTCACTCACCCAGCGCCGCCATTAGCCAACATCCCGGCCCGACCTCAACGTCCCCGCCATCAGCCAACATCCCGGCCCGGCACCAGCGCCCCGGCCAGCCTGCGCCCTGGATCACCTAATCTCAATAAACCTTCTTAATAAACCGGCCCAAACAGGGATTAACGATTTCGTCGTTTTCCACCGCCAGCTCACCGCCGATCCAGATATAGCGGAAGCCTTGAGCTAAGAGGCCCGGTTCCGCAAAGGTGGCCTTATCCTCCACCTTAGCCAGATCAAAAACCACAATGTCCGCATCCCAGCCGGGGCTCAGGCAGCCCTTGGAAAGGCCGAAGCGGCTGGCCCCGGTCCAGGTCATTTTGGCAATGGCTTCGTAAAGGCTTAAGGCCTTTTTCTCCCGGACATAGAGGCGGAGAAAGCGGGCAAAAGCCCCGGCAGCCCGGGGATGGCCGGCGCCATTGAGCAGAATGCCGTCGCTGCCCAGTACCACTCTGGGATGAAGCAAAGCCATATCCACCTCTTCCGGCAGCATCACATGGCCTACGGTCAGATACTCCGGATGTTCTTTACGGATCTTTTGGAACACCTCCATGGAAGGTATGGGCCCTTTAAATTCGCCGTCGGTAATCTCGATTTTTCGGATATCGTCGCCATAGCGGGCAAGGAAATCCCCGTCATAAGTGGTGGCGCCGATGGAGGTGCTGAAAGCGTCATAAGGGTAGCAGTCAATGAGAATATCCAGGTCCTCCGCCGCCGCTCCGTCCAGCAAGGTCAACACCCGTTCCATCTGGCCGTAGCCCGACATGCTGCCGATATGGGAAACCTGGAGCCGGGCGCCGGTTTGCCGGCCCACCTCAACGAATTCTTCCATAGCGGCAATAGAAGCCTCGCAATCCTCCCGGACATGGGCCGCCAGGATACCGTCAAAGCTGCGGACGATACGGCCTAAAGCCAGCATTTCCCGGAGGTCAATACCGGGAATATAACGAATGCCGAAGGACAAGCCGAAGCTGCCCGCCGCCAGCCGTTTCTTCAACTCCCCGCCCATGGCCTGCAATTGTTCATCGCTGACCGGGGCGTATTTGTCGCCGGCTCCCGCCAACTCCCGCAACTCTTCGTGCCCGGTGAGCAAAGCGCAATTCACCGGCTGTCCCTGCCGGTTGTATTGGCGGCAATACTCCCCTTCATCCCGGGGTCCCAAACCGCATTGGCCGCCGATGAAGGTGGTCACTCCCATCCGCAAAAGCCGCCGGGTAATCACCGGCTGCAAACAGCCGTCTTCATCCAGAAGGTCCTCATGGGCATGAACATCCACAAAACCGGGCGCCACCACCAGGCCATTGCAATCATAGACCTTTTTCCCTTCAATCCCTTTATCGGTGACACAGGCTATGCGGCTGCCGTTGACGCCTACATTAAGGCGGCTGCAGATCTTATTGCCGGGGTCCACTACCAGGCCATTCTTCAACACAATATCATACATGATTGGAGCCTCCTTCATCTGGAAAATCCAGCTCTCCCGGATAAAAAGGAATCTGCAGCAATATCTGCGAAAACCGGTGAGCTGCAATTTCCGAAAGGCTGCGAAGATACCTGGGGCCAAAAAGCTTATTTTGGCGCCACAGGCTGCGAGCATCCAGGCCGGGGTCCCGGCGCTCATAATAGTGATACAGTTCATGAGCCAGCACCATTTCCCGGGCCAGGCTCCAAGGCTCAAGGCCTTTTTGCAGGCAAAGGCCTTTTATTTCTTTCTGCAAATCCAGGATTTCCTGCCGGTCTACAGTTACCGCCGGCGGGCTATGGCTGTAAACTGCCCGCACCCGGTATCCCGGCAGCTTAAGCTCCCCTTGCCGGAGGGCAATGCCTGCCTGCCGGTAAAGCCCCTCCAACAGCGCCGTAAGAGATTCCGCCTCACCCCGGAGGCTTAAGCAGGCCGCTGCCTGCTTTTCGCCAAGGGCAAAAGCCGCCTCAAGGAGGAAGGGGATTTCCTCTTCTTTCAATAAAAAAGCGTTTTTATCCTGCCTGAGCATGGCCAGGGCCGCCGCCCGGGCTTGGCTACACATCCTTCATCCCCGTGATGACGACAACCTTTTCTTCTTCATCATAGCCGGCGGTTTCCACTTCGGCCAGAGCCAGTATTTGACCGACGTCGGCCATGCCGGCGAAATTGATGATTTTGCCGCCAATGAGCAGAAACACATCCGGAAAGGACTGTCCGCCGTCGCCATACTTATAGCTGCCGGCAATCAACTGGGGCAGCCGCTGCAGCAGATCGCCGTGGCGCTCCACGGAGGTCTTGGCGTCGGGATGGCTAAAGCGCACTACGCCATCGCCGTCGGTTACCCGCAGAGGATGATGAACTGTTTTGATCAATCCGAAAAGCTTCTTTTTTTCCATCCGGGCGCCGAAAGCGCTGAGCATATCCGTAGCTCCCAGCAAATTCACCTCTTCCGGGGAAACATGTAAATGTTCCGCGGCAATGTTTTGCTGCTCTTCCGGGGAAAGCCTGTGGGCGTGATCCTTTTTTCGCATGGCCAGAGCGCCCAAAGCAATAGCCCGCAGCACATTCTTTCTGGCCTCCACTTCAATATGTACTTCTACCGAGGCAGGGTCCGCTCCCATCTGGATTACCCGGGTCTCCGCTTCCTTGCGGATCCGCAAGATATCCTCAGAGGTGGGATTGATCACGGATTTTTCCACCATGTCCCGGACCATGGCCAGGGCTACGCCGATGGAGGAGATCACATCGGCGTTGGCCGCCATCTTGCAGGCCATATTAAGCTGACCAGCCACATAAGGCACAATGGCCGCAGCCCCGCCGCCGCCGCCAACGAGAGTCAGCCCCTGGGGGTCCAGTTTATATTTGGTAATCAGGGCATTTACCGTGGGGATAATTTTTTTTGCCGCTATATCCAGTACCTGGGTAGCCGCCTCCTCCGGGCTGACCCCCAGATAGCGGCCCAGGGCCTGAAAGCCCTCCCTGGCCCGGGCAGCATCGCCAAAGGCCGAATCCCCTTCTTTGGCAATACCCATAAGGTTTGCTGCGCAGGTCAGGGTCAGGGCATACTGCTTGCCGTCTTTTGTGGTGAGGGCAACGTATTCGGGGTCTCCCGGCTTGGGAGAAACAAAATGCACCGACGGTTCCGCCAGTTCAGCGGCAGCAAAGGCTGTATAAGGCAGCCCGGCAATATGAGCGCTTCGGGGTCCCACATCTACTATTTTCTTGTCCTTGACGGCAATCATGGAGCCGCCGGCAATACCCAGGGTACGGGTATCCAGAGAACGCAGATAGGTGCGGTGGCCGCCCACCAGGGCATATTCCACCATGACATTGCCATCCTTAATGGCGGACATATCCGTACTGGTGCCTCCTACCTCCAAAAAAACGCCATAAGATACCTGTTCATACATCAGTGCCCCGGCCACACCGGCGGCAGGGCCGGAGAGCATGGTCAAAATGGGCCGCTGCCGCATGTCATTGATAGTCATGGCGCCGCCGTCACCCCGCATAATCATCAGGGGCGCTTGAATGCCGGAGGCTTGCACGCTGCTTTCCGTGGTGTTGGCCGTGGCCATCATCCGGGGCAGTATGCTGGAGTTAATCACGGCGGTGGTAGCCCGGGTTTTCAACCCGTATAGCTGAGAAATTTCATGGCTGCCGGTACCGGCCAGCCCTTCTTCCTTGGCCGCCGCCAGAATTAGTTTTTCGTTTTCCGGATTGTCAACCGAATAAGCCTCTGCCGCCACAATCACCTCGGCGCCCTGGCTTTTAAGGGTTTCCACACCCTGTTTTATCCCTTCCGGACTGAGCTTAGCGCTATCCAAAAAGGTATGGCATACAGGAATATATTTGCCCGGCGCCAGCTCGATATCGGCAATAGCCGCATCCTGCTTCGCTTTGAGGCCCTCGATTCCGGCGCCCATGCCAAACACTCCCACCTTGGATACGTCCCCTTCCAACAGGGCATTGGTAGCCTGGGTTGTGCTGTGGGCAATGAAAATTACATCCTCCGGATTGACGCCGCCATCATTAAGAAGGATACCGATGGAATCAATAATTCCTTTAGCCACTCCCTCAGGAGCCGAATGGGTGGTATGTACCTTCACCTTGCCAACCAGTTCCATCGTATCATGGTCGATGGCTACCGCATGGGTAAATGTGCCGCCGACGTCAATGCCTACCCGAATCTTACTCAATATACCAAGCTCCTTTCATACGGTTTAGAGACAACGGTTTAAATGAACAAACCTGCTGGGGTTTGACTGAAATAGAAGGCGGCTCCGATCATGGAAAGAAGCACCACAATCCAACAATAAGGAATCAGTTTTTTCATGATATCGTTTACATCGCAGCCTACGAAATCGCTGCCCCAGATATTGTAGGTCAAGGAAGGATCGGCGGCCATGAAGCGGTCCAGAATAACCAGAGCCATACCAACGGCAATAGGATTGATCACGCCGGCGGAAGCCATCAGCGCACCCAGGCCGGCGCCCATGCCCCAAATGCCCATTGGGCCCCTGTACAACTGCAGCGGCGCCAGCAGGGAGAAGAACAGGATATAGCCCAGCATGGAAGTGGGCAGAATCTTCAGCAGCAGCGGCGCAATAGCATTGGCTACATTCTCATACCGCACGGCGGAAACCAAGATACCGATACCAATGGTCAGGATGATGGAGGAACGGATTTCGTTGATGCCTTCGATGAAGGATTCCGTGAGAATGCCCAGGATCTTGGAAGCCTGAGTAGTCAGACAGCCATAGACAATACCAATAATCATGGCAGGAATAGTAGCTATATTGAAAATAAATACGAGAGCTAAAGGCACCAGAGGCGTAAGCAGACTGTACCAGGGGGCATTTTCCGTGGCAGGCTTGGTCTTAGCCTCCTTTAATGTGGCCCAAAGGGCCGGATCGGATTTCTTCACCTGGATGACGATAAATGCAACACCTACGGCGGCATACACCACGGTGGTAATCGTAACAGGAACTATACAATTGATCAGCGTAACGTTTTCACCCAAAAGACTGGTGAAATACTGCCAGTTGGACAGGCTCCAAATACTGCCTACATGGGAGGCCAGAGCTAGAATGGACTGGGCAATTACTCCCGGAACGCCTACGGTCATCATGATGGGCAAAGCGATTGTAGCCATCATCACGTAAGTGCCCATCTGTCCGGCGCCCACAAAAACAATAGCTACGGCGGCAAACAGGGCTATGGAAATAGCCACCGGCTTGTCGCCTCCCAGCTCGGCGGCTTTACGGATGATGGTTTGGGTAATTCCGCAATGCTTCATCACCATACCCAATGCCGCACCAAAAATGGTGGTGACAAGTACATCGGCATAACGGAAGGACCCATTACTGATAATTTCGTCAGCGACGGTCAAAAAAGGAACACCGGCGATAAGAGGAATAACAAAGCCTACCAAGGGAAGAGCCAGTAGAAGCGGGAGCTTGCGGATAACAACCAGAGCAATTACCGCAAAGAACACTAAGATAATAATAATTCCGTGAAGCATGTTAAAACCCCTTTCATTAATCAAGTTCTAGCCGCCGAAGAATTTCCTTCTCCCTGGTGCCTCACCCCCTTCCCTATATTCTGTTGTATACGATAGAATCAGATTAAGACCTATTTCCATAATGTTGCATTTCTTATGCCAAAAGGTTTTCCTAACTGTTGCTTGCATTTTATCTGTTAATTGGCTATGATGAATTAAAATCTGGTTATTATCTGGCTGTTTTTTTGTTAATATTTGTGAAGGGGATGATGGCCTTGACCTATCACATTACCCAAATTTCCTCAGACCCCCTGGCCTTAATCGAGATTCCCCGCCAGTTGAAGGACCTGCTGGGGGATTCTTTCGAGATAAAAGGCCTTGCTTATGGCCAGCTTAGCTCCCTGCCGCCCATCAGAGACGATCTGGTGCTGATTACCGCACCGGCTATTGCCTCCTGGATCATTCCCCACGTTCATCCCGATACGAAATACATCATCCTGCAGCGCACCCTTAATCCACAGCATCTCAACCGGATGCTGGACTTGCCGCCGGGCAGCGAGGTGCTGGTGGTCAATAGCTTCATCACCGGCGCCTACGAATTGATTGAAGAGCTGCTGGAATTAGACCTGCCGCCGAATAAATACTTCCCCTACGACCCGCTGGAGCCAGACCCCTCTTATTCATTATCTCCGGCGCCGGAGCCGGATTATTACAATGACCTGAGGGGGGTATTCAACCGCCAGATCTTGCAGCAGTATGAGCAGCGCTATCCCACGCCGCCTTATTCCGGCAGGCCTTTTCGTTACGCTATCACCGCCGGCGATGCCGCCGTAGTGCCCTCCGACATTTCCACGATTATCGACCTGGGCCAGCGCTCCATTAGTATCTTGACGGTGGCCGAGATCCTTCAGCATTTTACCGGCAGCGCTACTATCGACGACCGGCTGCTCAGGCGCTATCACCGGGGTATTATTGATATCAATATGGAGCTGCACAAGCAAATCCGGCTCAATGAGGAACTGCACCGTCAGTTAGCGGAGCTCCTGGGCAATACGAACCAGGATCTGGCGGAATCGGCGCTGAATATACGGGATATGGAGCGGCAGCGCCGTGTGCAGCAAAAGGCTGCAGGTTGCCGGGCCAAATATACCATGCATAACATCGTCCACCATAGCGCCGAGATGAAACAGCTAATCAGCAAGGCTAAGGCTTTTGCCACTTCCGACGCCACCATCCTGATTTCCGGCGAAAGCGGCACCGGCAAAGAGCTGTTGGCTCAAGCTATCCATAACGCCTCCCCCCGCCGCCAATCTCCTTTTGTAGCCGTCAATTGCAGCGCTTTGACGGAAAGCCTGCTGGAAAGCGAACTTTTCGGCTACGAAGAAGGGGCTTTCACCGGCGCCAAAAAAGGCGGCAAAAAAGGCCTTTTGGAGCTGGCCCATACCGGCACCCTGTTTCTTGACGAAATCGGCGACGCTTCGCCAGCCATTCAAACCAAGCTCCTTCGTTCCCTCCAGGAAAAAGAGGTTTTCCGGGTAGGCGGCGACAAAACTATTCCCGTCAATCTGCGGATCATTGCCGCCACCCACCAGGACCTCCGCGCCCTGGTAGCGGAAGGCAAATTCCGCCAAGACTTATACTACCGCCTCAGCGTGCTGCCGCTTCACGTCCCCCCTTTGCGGCAACGGAAGGACGATATCCTCCCCTTATTAAGCTATTTTATGAGTCAATCCCCCAATAAGACTAAGGCAGCTTTTACACTTTCCCGGAAAATGGAGGCTTGGTTCCGGGAGTATAGCTGGCCCGGCAACGTGCGGGAGCTGGAAAATGTGGTGGAGTACATGATAAATACTCCGGCATCTTTGCCGGAAATGGAGTCGGAGTTATGCCGGCTGCTTCACGTCAAGGACTGGCAGGGGCAACAGGGGCAGCAGGACCAACAGGACTGGCAGAACCGGCAGGATCGTCAGGGGCAACGGGACTGGCAGGACCAACAGAACCGGCAGGATCGTCAGGGCCGGCAGGGCGCCGGGATACCGCCGGCAAACAGCGCCGCCTCTGCGGCAGAAACATCACATGCGGGGCCGGTGAGAAACAGGCATGCTTCCGCCGCAGCGCCTACAGCACCGGCAAGCAGCAGGGCTGCTTCCACGGCAACGGCAGCCTATGCCGGGCCTGGCCAAATCGGGGAGCCGTCAGGCACGCTCCCCGCCTTTCCCATCTTCTCCATCTTCCCCACCTTTCCCAGCATAGCCGCCAAGGAACAATGCTATGCGATTCTAAGCCTGCTCTGCCATTCTCATCAGGCAGGGGTCCAGCGCCTTTCCCGGCAGCAGTTGGGGGCTTTGCTGGCGGCAAAGGGTCTCCGTCTCAGCCCCCAGCAAATCAAAAGCAGAGTGGCCATTTTGGCTGATTATGCTTTAGTGGAGTCCAAGGTAGGCTGCGGCACCTGGGTCACCGAAAAGGGCCTGGCCTTTTGCCGGCAAGAAAATTCCCAAGAAAATCCCCAAGAAAATCTTTGGGGATAATGCCAATATCTTTTAGTTTTTTAAAAAGCGGCGAATCCATAGGGGCATAAATCCGGGCTGGGTTGGGGTTTGATTGGTTTGTGCCCGGCCACTCAAAAATCGAAGTTGTGTGATGAGTTTGGCCGCTTCAAGGCTGTTCGGCATAGCTAACTGCTCAAAAAACGAGGTTGTGCAGCTATATTTTCCATAAATCATTAAAAACTCCCCTATATTCCACCACACAATCTTGCACAAGTTCGATTTTTGAGCACTCCACCCCTGATTTCAGCCCAATTCCGCTGGCTGCCGTCACACAACCTCGATTTTTGTGCAGTTAGCCTCTGCTTTTAGCCTAAATTTGAAAGGGAAACAAGCCTGCCCCTCACCATTTTACCCTTAAACTAAATGGCATTGGGGATAATGCTCCCCCGGTTTGAAACAATATAAACAAATGGTCAGTGTTGTCCAAAGAAAGGAGCAGCCTAATGAAAAAGCCCAGAGCCTATACCCTGTCCTTTGCCAGCGTTTACCCGCTTTACCTGGCAAAGGCGGAGAAAAAAGGCAGAACAAAAGAAGAAGTGGATACCATCATTTTTTGGCTTACCGGCTATAACCAATCCTCCTTGCAGCAGCAAATCCAGGCCGGAGCGGACATGGAAACATTCTTTGAGCAGGCCCCCCAGATCAACCCCAACGCATCGCTGATCAAAGGCGTCGTTTGCGGCCATCGGGTGGAAGAAATCGAAGACGATATTATGCGGAAAATCAGATATCTGGATAAATTAATCGATGAACTGGCTAAAGGCAAATCCATGGAGCAGATATTAAGGAAATAGGAGGAGCTGCCGTGAGCCCGCTACATGAGTTTGATGCAGAAATCAAGAAAAATCCCGATATGGATGCCGCCTTTGTGGAAATACCCTTTGACGTCAAAGAGGCTTTCGGCAAGAGCCGCGTACTTGTCCACGCTACCTTTGACGGGGAGCCTTACGATGCCAGCTTGTCAAAATGGCAACACCATGTCATATCATCGGCATCCGCAAAGACATCCGGGCGAAAATCGGCAAAGAGCCCGGCCACTGGGTTCATGTCACCCTGAGGGAGAGGGTGGCCCCAAAGCCGGACTATTCTACAGTGGATGAGTATATTGCCCTTTACGACGGCGAGGTACGCAGCCGCATGGAAAAATTGCGGGGACTGATACTGGATTGCTCTCCTGACATCACCGAGAAAATCTCCTGGGGCATGGCCACTTTTGTCCTCAACGGAAACCTGGTCCATTTTTCGAGCCAGAAACGGCATCTGGGCTTTCACCCCACCCCCAGCGCCATCGAAGCTTTTGCAGATCAACTGGGCGAATACAGCTATTCCAAAGGCACAGTGCAATTCCCCTATGATAAGCCGATGCCTTATGATCTGATCCGCAAAATGGTGCTTTTTCGGGTAGAGGAGCAGCAGAAAAAATAACAGGTGCTAAACGCAATGTCCATTTAGATAAGCAAAAGCCGTTAGCCCATAACCCGCCTGTAAAGCAAGGGGGGTTGTCTGTGCAAAAATTGCGGTTGTGTGGAATTGACAGGGGCGGGGTGAGCAAAATTTGCGTTTGTGTGTGAAATGCAAGGGAGAAATCTGCCCCCAAACGAAATTTCTGCACACATTTGGCCTGAAATGGGGTTAAATTGCTCCTGAGAGAAGTTGTAATTCGTACACAACCGCAAAAACTGAACAGTCTGCCACGAGAATCTGCTCACAAACGAAAATTTTGCACTGCCGGGGGACAACGACAAACATGCAATTTTGCCCCAAGGGAGGTCACTGCCACTGCCGCAGGCTCACTGCCCTGCCCCTTCGTTTTTTTATTTGCTCCTTGTCTAAATGACATTGGCGCCAGACACCCTCCTCTTTATGGTGCCCGACACCGTGCCTGGCCCCATAAACTTATTGCTAGTCTTTATTTCCAAAACTGCCGGCAATCCACTCATGGCCCAGGAAGCCCCATAAAGGGGGCAAGTATTGCAGCCAATGGTTCAACCAATATTGCGAACCCTGACCTAAGGCTGCCGCCGCCGGTTGGCGGGCCGCCAGCCAGGAAAGGCCAAAGAGTGTCAGGCTGTAAGCCAGCAATTTGAGGGAGGAATGGCGCAAGCCTTTATGCACAGTCGTGACGGTGCCGGTGACTCGTCCAGCCCTTGCCACCGCAGTATAGGCTCTGTTGGACAGCTTTGCCTTGCCTTGAGTCCGGCGGCCTTTGCCAAAATATACCCGTTCCGAAGTGAAACGCTGACTATAGCCCAGCATGGCGACGAAAGGGCTGAGGGCAAAAATCAGGCTGCGGCCCTGGGCCTGGGCCTGCAAGCTCAGCGCTTTAGCTCCGGAGTCCAGCAGAGGCCACCAGTCCGGCATTTCAGTTAGTCCAGGCGGCATCTGGCCTTGGGGGATAAAGGCGGCAGTAATAGCCACCATCGGCAAAGGCCAGAGACGGAATAAGTCATAGTGCTTTCGCCAGGCTGCCCCAGGATCGGGAACGCGGGCAAGGTTTGTGCCAGAACAGGGACCAGACCCCGTGCCAGATCGGGAAGCGGACCCCGTGCCAGATCGGGAAGCGGACCCCGTGCCAGAATGGGAAGCGGACCCCGCGGCAGAGCCGGCGCGGACTGCGCCAAAGCCCATACGTTTCGGCCCAACAGCGGCCCGCCTCGCCCCAGCAGCGGCCCCCGGCGTCAAAACCGGCCGGCCCCCCCGGCTGCCGCTTAAGGCCACCAATGCGCTTTCCACCAGATGGAGAATGGCCACCAGCCCCATGACCTGGGGCACTTCCAAAGCCGGCCAGCCAAAGAGCAGGCTGCTGAAGCAAAGGAGGCTGCCGGAATAGGCCAGACAGATAAAGCGGGGCCGCACCAGCCCCAACACTATAGTCAGAGCCAGCATATTCGCCGCCGGCAAGGCCTCGGCCCGGATGCCCGCCAGCACCAAAAGCAAACTGCCTAAAAGACCCGCCGGCAAAGACAACAGCAAAACAAAAAAAGAAAGGAGCCCGGCTTGTACCGGCTCCTTGTATATTTTCCAATGAATCATCAGCAGGGCTGCTACCAATATAGCGTAGGGCCAATCCAGCAAGGCCTCCATATAAGCCTGGAAAAACAACTTTCCAAAAGCCGGCCAGACTGCCGCAGCTCCAACCATCCGTCTAACCCTGCCCTTCTTAATTAAATATCTCAAAATCTTAAGTAATGCGGTAATTTTTCTCTCAAATCTCCAAATTTGCCGGCAGCCACCACTTCGTTTTTGAGCGCCTTACTTTGTTACCGCCGCCGTATCATTCTCCAGCAGCCCCTGTTTCAAAGGAGAATCGGCCAGCAGCGTATCCAGCGTTTCCTTGCCCTCAAAAACATCCTTCAATAAGGAGAGGGCCTTCTGCAACTGGCGGTCCTCTTCCAGAGCCGGATCATTTTCCACAAGATAATCAGGCAGAATGCCCTCGCCGTCAATGGAACGGCCGCTGGGCAAATAATAGCGCCCTTCCGTTACCCGCAGACCGCTGCCGCTAAGCAGGGTGTATACGCTCTGAACGGAGCCTTTACCGTAAGTACGGGTGCCTACCAAAACACCGCCCTCCCGGTCCTGAATGGCCCCGGCCAAAATCTCCGAAGCGCTGGCGCTGCCGCCGTTGACCAAGATAATATAGGGAATATCGATAGGATTAGCTCCCTGAATGGTAAACCGTTGCTCAGCGTCCCGCATGGCTAGTTTCATGACCTCGCCGTCAGGCAGAAGCCGGCCGGCAATTTGCACCGTAGCTCCCACGTCGCCGCCGCCATTATAGCGCAAATCAACGATCAGGCCTTCCGCCCCTTCTTCCAGCAATTCATCCAGCAATTCGTTGAACATCTCCCCGGAATTGCGGGCAAAATAGTCGATGAGCATGTAGGCAATTTTATGGCCGGGCATATATTCGTCTTTCAGGAAACCGGCCTGGACCGTATCCACCGTTATGGTATTGGTGCGCTTGACGCTATACTCCTTGTTTTCCTCGCCCTTTCTGGCAATCAGCAGGCGGACGTAGGTTTCCGGTTCTCCCCGGACCATGGCAATGGCTTCGTCCACCGTCAAGTCCTTCACCGAGGTGTCGTCGATCTGCAAGATAGCGTCATCCACCCGCAGTCCGGCGGCAGCGGCGCCGGAATCGGCCCGTACCTCCCGGATTACCAGCCGGTCCTCTTCTTCCTTGACGCTATTGACGGTTACGCCGATGGCCCCCGTCAGACCCTGGGCGGACATGGCTACTTTTTTATTGCGCTCCGGCGTCAGATAGTAGGTATATTTGTCCTCGGTGGCAACTGCCAGGCCGGCTATGGCCCCGTCCAGCATTTTGCCGGTGTCCATAGGCTCCCGGAAATCCTGCTTGACCAGGAAGAGCACCTGGACAAAATCTGTCCACTCCCGGGGGTGCATGATAAACAAAGTGCCAAGGGTCAAGGTTACCAGCACGCAAAAGGTTAAGCCCAGGCCGGCCAGGCTTTTTGCCCATTTCCTCAAATTACCCACTTCCATTCCTTAGGATTGGTTCCCCGCAAGCACCCAAGGGCTGCAGATCATCCGCCTTTCAGTTTATGCCGTAAACCTGCAGTTCATTCTCCCTCTTAAGGGCGCCAAAAATACGTAATCGCAGGGTATGCCTTAATCGCTTAACCCTTATTTCGGGCTGACAAAATATTTGCCGTTTTTATCGAGGGGATCCACGGTCTTGCCGTTGATCATAATCTGGAAATGCAAATGGTTACCGGTGGAGGTACCGGTGGTGCCTACGCCCCCTACTGTTTCGCCTTTGGCAACGGTCTGACCCAAGGATACGCCTATAGATACCATATGGGAATATTGAGTAGCTACACCGGCGCCATGATCAAGAATAACGGTTTTGCCGAAGCCCCCGTAAGTGGTAGCCATAATTACCGTTCCTGTATCCGCAGCCAGAATAGGAGTGCCGGAAGGAGCAGGGATGTCAATACCGGTATGCATCTTATTTTTCTTATGAATGGGATGAAACCTCATGCCATAAGGAGAGCTGATTCTGGTACGGCCCGGCAAAGGCCAGCCCATGGTACCGCTGCCCAGATATTCCGACGGATATTTGGCCTGGATTTCGGCCACAAACTTTTCCAGCTTCTTTGACAAGTCATTCAACTCGTCTAAAGCCGCCTCACTCATGGCCATATCTGCCGCCAGATCTTGGGACATCTTATTTTGCTTGGCCCATTGCTGCTTTAGCTCTGAATTTTTCAGATCCAAAACAGATTTTCTTTCCTCAAGAGCTATTTTCGCCGTTTCCAGAGCTTGCTTCTGCTCTTCCAGCTCCGCCTTAGCCTGGCGCAAGGCCGTGAGCAGGCTGGCGTCATTTTCCACCACTTTTTCCATGAGATCGTAGCGGGTCAGAAAATCCGTCAGACTGGTGGACTCAAAAAGCACATCCAGCAAGCTCAAATCGCCGTCCACATAAATCTGGTTCAGCCGCTGATCCAGATATTCGTTGCGCTGGCCGACCTCCGCCGTTTTTACTTCGATACTCTCAGTCAGAACCTCGATATCTTGCTCTTTCTCTTTGATTTGCTTATTTAGGTCGTTGATTTCATTTTCTAAATCTGCGATTTGATTGGAGGTTCGTTTCATTTCCCCCGTTATCGTCTTTTGCTGGGCGGCAATTTCCCTCTGTTCTTTAACTACCTCTGCCTCCCGTTTAGCGACGTCCGCCATTTGCTGCTCCGCCCGGACAATGGCGTCTTTATCCTCTTGGGACATTTCCTTAGGCTCTGCCGCCAGGCTCTGGAGAGGCAGCAGGGCCAGGCCCATAAAGCACACCAGCAGCAGCGACAAAAACCGGCGGGCCAGCAAATGGCCTATAGGCTGCCCCAGGGGCTGCCTTTCATTCTTACCTTTGGTGAAATACTGCATGATATTCTTAAAACCTCCTTATCACGCCAATCTGTTTCCAGTTCCCTCAGACCCGCAAATACCGGAAAACGCTGAGGAAGCTGCCGATAAGCCCCAGGCCGCTGCCATAGGCCAGGATATTGCCGCCCATGGTGAGAAGCACCTGTTGGTCTGTCAAAAGGGGGATAAAGGTCAAATTTAAGGTCAAGTATTTGGCCAATTGCAAATAGCCGAAATAGAGTATGGCACAAGCCAGCAGGGAGCCGAAAAGACCGATAAATATACCTTCCACCAAAAAGGGCCAGCGAATATACCAGTTGGTGGCTCCCACCAGCCGCATGATGGTGATTTCCTCCCTGCGGGAATAAACCGTCAGCCGGATGGAGGTGGAAATCAGGAACACGGCGGCTATGCTGATGCCGATTAAGCCTATTACACCGGCCCGTTCCACCCAATCGGCAGTCTGCAGCAGTTTCTCCACGGTACCTTGGCCATAGCGAACGGTTTCGATACCTATGGTATTTTCCAGCTTTTTCGCCAGATCCGGCACCAGTTCGGGACGGCTGGCCTTGACTCTGATCATATCCGGCAAAGGATTGTATTCCCCCACGGTTTCCGCCAGATTGGCGTCGGGGCCAAAACGGCCTTGCAAAATATGGAGAGCGTCTTCTTTTGTCACATAGCTGACCAGGGATATGCCGGGCAGCTGGCTGATTTGATTCATCAGCTCCACACCCTGATCCCGGGTATAGGTTTTATCGATGTAGGCATTGATCTCCAGCTCCGATTCCACCTTCGTCACCATATGGTTGACGTTGGAAATAAAGAGCCAGACTACGCCCAGCAGAAATAAACTGATGGCTACTGTGGAAATGGAGGCCACGCTCATGACCTTGTTGCGCCAGACGTTGCGAAAACCGTCCCGGACTACATAGCCTACGCTGCTTACCTTCATTCCGCATAACCCCCGTTCTTCTGATCTCTGACCACAAAGCCGCCCCGCAACTGGATTACCCGCTGCCGCAGCTTATCCACCATGGCCTTGTCATGGGTGGCAATCATCACGGTGGTGCCCCGGCGGTTGATCGCCTGAAAAATCTGCATAATTTCGCTGGAGGTTTCAGGGTCCAGGTTGCCGGTAGGCTCGTCGGCAATAATCATAGTGGGGTTATTGACCATAGCCCGGGCAATGCCCAGCCTTTGCTGCTGGCCGCCGGAAAGCTGATGGGGAAAGGCGTTGCGCTTCTGGTCCAAACCCATCATTTCCAAAACCATGGGTACCCGCTGGCGGATCTGAGTTCTGGTCATTTCTACAGATTCGGCAGCGAAAGCCACGTTTTCATAAACGGTTCTGGTCATCAGCAGCCGGAAATCCTGAAAGACGAAACCGATATTGCGCCGGTAATAAGGAATCTCCCGCTGCTTCATTCTGGCCAGACTTTTGCCGTCCACCATGACTTGACCGTTGGTGGCAATCTCTTCCCGAATGATCAATTTGGTCAAGGTGGATTTGCCGGCGCCGGAGGGTCCTACCAAAAAGATAAACTCTCCCTTTTCTATGGTCAGGTTGACATCTTCCAGAGCTGTAACCTTAACTTCACCTGCATATATTTTGCTCACGTTAAAAAATTGGATCACCGCTGTAAATCCCTCCTTGGGCAAGTGTATTCTCTCGCATCCCGAACCGCCTATTCTGATATGAGGCAGATGCTTGTTTCGGGCCAAGCTTGTGCAAAATTTTCGTTTGTGTGCAGATTACAGGGGCAAAAAAGCCGATTTGCGGCCTCTTCTGTGCAATTTTTACGGTTGGTTGTAGATATTTCCCTTGCATTTTACCCATAACCGTAATTTTTGCTCATCTGGACTCAAGCACTTACACATAACCGAAAATTTTGCACACCCCAGGGCTGCCATGGGTCACCGGCCCAACAGCCCCCTGCTTTGGCCGCTGATTAGCGTTGCTTTTTAGCCATGGCTGCTTTGGCCATAGCTGCCACATTTTCTTTGTCCAGGCCGTAAAGCTGCAGCAACTGGCCGGGCTGGCCGG
Source organism: Clostridia bacterium (assembly GCA_018436095.1). Lineage (GTDB taxonomy): Bacteria > Bacillota > Peptococcia > DRI-13 > UBA5745 > WRMS01. The sequence goes on from JAHDMJ010000001.1 coordinate 85,964, forward strand.
ATTGGCCAAACTGGTCATGGACCCCCAGCCGCAATACAGGCACCGGGCAAGCCTCAGCCAGGACTTCGGCAACAGCGCCGCCTAAGCCCCCCAGCACGGAATGCTCTTCACAGGTAACTACGCAGCCCGTTTCCCGGGCAGCCTGAATCAAGGTATCCCGGTCCAGAGGCTTGATGCTGGATACATTGAGGACCCGGGCACTGACGCCTTCGTTAGCCAAATCTGCTGCCGCTTCCAAAGCGACTGCCGTCATGATGCCGCAAGCCGCCAGGGTAACATCGCCGCCCTGCCGCAATACTTGGATTTTGCCGGGGTCGTAAGTCATCCCATCGCTGAAAATAACGGGAGACTTGGCCCGGCCCAGCCGGATATAGACGGGGCCCCGGCAATGGGCGGCATAACGGACCATGGCCCGGGTTTCGGCGGCATCCGCCGGCACCAGCACCTGTAAGCCAGGTATGGAGCGCATCAGGGCAATATCCATCAGCATTTGATGAGACATGCCGTCTTCGCCGACGGTGAGTCCGGCGTGAGTAGCGGCAATTTTTACATTGAGGCCGGAACTGCAAATGGTGGTGAGAATCTGCTCATAAGCCCGGCCGGCGGCAAAGACGGCAAAGGTGCTGAAAAACACGGTTTTGCCGCAGGTGGCCAAGCCCCCGGCCATACAGGCCATATTGGTCTCGGCGATACCGGCATTAATAAAGCGTTCCGGCGCCACGCTTTTGAAATCGGCGGTCATGGTGGATTTAGAAAGATCCGCATCCAGCACCACCAGCTCAGGCATTTCCGCCGCCAGAGCCGCCAGGGTTTTGCCGTAGGCTTCCCGGGTGGCGGGACCTTGCTCGGCCTTGCCCTCTTTGGCGTAGATAAGGTTGGCGGACAGGCCGGCGTCCGTACCGGCAGCCGTGGCCGCGGCTGCGGCTGCGGCATAGGCTTCCCGGGCAGTATGAACGGCATGGCCGCCATGCTGCTGATTCCAGACCTCAATCAAGGCCCGGCGGGTTTCCCCGCTTTGCAGTTCCGCCTGGCCCCCCAATTCCTCCATGGCCTGACGCCATTGATTTTCGTCGGGAGCCTTGCCGTGCCAGCCGGCTTGTCCCTCCATGAAGGACACGCCTTTGCCTTTAACGGTCTTGCATAAAAGCAGGCTGGGCTTGCCCTTAATCGTTTTTACCTTCTCCAGAGCCTGGCAGATAGCCTGAATATCATGGCCGTCCACCAGCTCCACATGCCAGCCGAAGGCGGCAAACTTGGCGTCGATGGGTTCCGGATTCATTACCTCGGTAATGTCGCCGTCGATTTGCAGGCCGTTCCAATCCACGATGCCCGTAAGATTGTCCAGCCCATAATGGCCGGCAGCCATAGCCCCTTCCCAAACCAGCCCTTCATCCAGCTCGCCGTCGCCCCACAGGGTATAGACCCGGTAATCCTTGCCGTCTATTTTGCCAGCCAGAGCCATGCCTACGGCAGTGCTGCCCCCCTGGCCCAGAGAGCCGGTGCTGGTTTCCACCCCCGGGAGGGAACCGTAATGGGGATGGCCCTGCAAAGGACTGCCCAACTGCCGGAAAGTAGGCAGTATAGCCGGATCAAAGTAGCCCCGGCGGGCCAGGGCGCTGTAAAGCAAAGGAGAAGCATGTCCTTTGGACAGGACAAACCGATCCCGGTCAGGCCACTGGGGCCGGCTGGGATCGACGCGCATTTCTTTAAAATAGAGACAGGCCAGGATATCCGCTCCCGACAGCGAACCGCCGGGATGACCGGATTTGCCGTGCCATACCATATCAATACTATCTTGCCTGATCTGCCGGGCAATATCGGACAATTCCTCCTGCCCTACCGGGCCGGTCCATTGTTTGTTTTTTTCTGCTGCCGCCAAGGCCGATTCCCCCTTTATGCTCTTTGCTATGATAACGCCGTAATCTTTGCTGTAGTTTTACAGGTCTTCACTTTCCGCCGCCAGATTGACGCCGGCCGCCCTGGCCTTCAGCCAGGCTTCCATAAAGCCGGTGATGTCGCCGTCCATCACGGCCTGGACATTGCCCGTCTCAAACTTGGTCCGGTGATCCTTCACCATGCTGTAGGGATGAAAAACGTAAGACCGAATCTGACTGCCCCAGCCAATATCCTGCTGATCCCCCCGGAAGCTGGCCAAAGCCTGCTCCTGCTCCTGGCGTTTTAAATCCAGCAGCTTGGCTTTTAAGATCCGCTCCGCCGACGCCCGGTTGGAAATCTGGGAGCGCTCGCTTTGGCACTGAACCACGATGCCCGTGGGAATATGGGTAATCCGCACCGCCGAGTCCGTCTTGTTGACGTGCTGGCCGCCGGCGCCGCCGCTGCGGTAGGTATCCACTTTCAGCTCGTCGGGATTGAGAACGATGTCGTTTTCACTGCCGTCATCCAGCTCCGGCAGCACATCCGCCGCCGCAAAGGAAGTATGCCTGCGTCCTGATGAGTCAAAAGGAGAGATTCGCACCAGCCGGTGAATGCCTTTTTCGGCCTTCAAATAGCCATAGGCTTTATCGCCTTTGATCAGCAAGGTGACGCTTTTGACGCCGGCTTCGTCGCCGGGCAAATAATCCAAGGTCTCTACATTAAAGCCCTGCCGCTCACCCCAGCGCACATACATGCGCAGCAGCATCTCCGTCCAGTCCTGGGACTCGGTGCCGCCGGCTCCGGGATGAAGAGAGATGATGGCATTGCCATTATCGTAAGCGTCGGAAAACAACACCTGAATCTCCATTTGATCCAGTTTGGCCGTCAGTTCCTCCAGAAGGCCGGAGCATTCCTCCAAATAATCTGCATCCTCTTCACTGAGCTCATAAGCGGCCTGGGCGTCCTGCCACAAAGTCTCCAGGGCCTTTATGCCCTCCAGGGTCTTCTTTAAAGGGGCCAGCTTTTGAGCCGTCTTTTGGGCGCTCTCCATATCGTTCCAAAAATCGGGAGCGCTCATCTTTGCTTCCAAGTCTGCCACTACAGCCTCTTTGCCGGCAACGTCAAAGAGACCTCCTAAGATCGGCGATTTGTTTTTTGCTGCTTTCCAGGTCCCGTCTGATTTCCGCAGTCATGGTTTTCCCTCCTGTTTCTACTCTACAGCGTCACTGTATCCAATTTGTATAAGAAATTCGACATTAATGGCTAGCTGCATCAAATTCCTTAAGCGTCCTTGCCGCAGCATTTTTTATATTTCTTGCCGCTGCCGCAGGGGCAAAGGTCATTGCGGCCTACCTTATTGCTGACAATGGGCTGCTTCTTGGCTCCCGCCATCTCCCCGGGGCCCCCCGCTCCCGCTGCCCCGCCGGCGGCAGAATCGCCGATGGCCGAAAAACTGTTGTGCTGGGCTACCATATTGCGCCGCTCTTTGGGCCGCTCCACCAATTGAGCAAAATACATGGTGCGGACGATCTCCTCCTGGATGTCGGCAATCATGGCCCCAAACATATCAAAGGCTTCATGTTTGTATTCCACCAAGGGATCCCGCTGGCCAATGGCCCGCAGGCCAATGCCCTGGCGCATCTGATCCATGGCGTCCAGATGCTCCATCCATTTTTCGTCTACAATCCGCAGAGTCACCAGCCGCTCCAGATCCCGCATCATTTCGGCGCCCATCAGCTTCTCCTTGGTCTCATAATCCTCCAAGGACAGCTTTAGCAGCAACTCCCGGGCTTCCTGAGGATCCATCTGGCCCTGGTCCAACTGATCTTTGGTCAGGCGGCGGGAGGGCAGAAAATGGGTATAAGCATAATCCAGCAAGCTCTGGATATCCCATTCCTCCACGTAGCGCTGACCGCCGGCGAAGCGGTCCACCGTGCGGTTGACCACATCCTCTACCATGCCCAGCACCGTAGTGCGCAATTCTTCATTTTCCAAGACCCGGCGGCGCTGCTCGTAGATCACCCGGCGCTGCTCGTTCATCACATTATCGTATTCCAGAACGTTTTTACGAATGTCAAAGTTCCTGGACTCCACCCGGCGCTGGGCGGTTTCCAGGGCTCTGGAGACCATGCTGTTTTCAATGGGAATTTCGTCGTCCATGCCCAGCTTATCCATGATGCCCATGAGGTTTTCACCGCCAAAGAGGCGCATCAGGTCGTCTTCCATGGAAATATAGAACTGGCTGGAGCCCATGTCCCCCTGGCGGCCGGCCCGGCCCCGGAGCTGATTGTCAATACGGCGGCTTTCATGGCGCTCAGTACCGATAATATGAAGACCTCCGGCGGCTACCACCGCCTCATGCTCAATATCCGTTTCTTTTTTGACCTGAGCCATTTGCTCCTGGAAATAGCGGCGGGCTTCTTTATATTCCTGGTCCTCGTCGGCAATCAGGCTGTGGCTGGCAGCCACCTCCACCACCTCAGGCGGGAAACCTTCTTCCAACATTTTGGCCCGGACAATAAACTCCGGATTGCCCCCCAGAATAATATCGGTACCGCGGCCCGCCATATTGGTGGACACCGTCACCGCTCCCAGGCGGCCGGCCTGAGCCACGATGGCAGCCTCCAGCTCATGGAACTTGGCGTTCAGCACTTTATGGGGAATGCCTTGCTGGCCCAGCATCTGGCTGAGCAACTCGGATTTTTCGATGGAGATAGTACCCACCAGCACCGGCTGGCCGGTTTTGTGGCGCTCAATAATATCCTCCACCACCGCACAGAATTTGCCGTGTTCGGTACGGTAAATCACATCGGGCATATCCTTGCGGACCATCTCTTTATTGGTGGGAATCGTGACCACATTCAGTTTATAAATTTTGTGGAATTCTTCGGCTTCCGTCATGGCGGTACCGGTCATACCGGCCAGTTTGTTGTACATGCGGAAATAATTCTGGAAGGTGATGGAGGCCAGAGTCTGGGACTCTTTTTCCACCTGGACCCCTTCCTTGGCTTCAATGGCCTGATGGAGGCCTTCATTGTAACGGCGGCCAAACATCAGACGGCCGGTGAACTCATCGACGATGATGATCTGGCCGTCCTTCACCACATAATCCACATCCCGCTTCATCAAGGTGCGGGCATGGAGGGCCTGGTTGACGTGGTGGGCCACCTCGGCATTTTCCGGATCGAAGAGATTGGTAATACTCAACAAACGCTCCATTTTGGCCACACCTTCATCGGTGAGAACGGAACGCTTGGCCTTTTCGTCCACAGTAAAATCCTGCTCCGGCTTCAGCCGCTGGATTACCTCCGCCATTTGGCGGTACATGGGCTTGGGGGCGTCGCCCTGGCCGGAAATAATCAAAGGAGTTCTGGCCTCGTCGATGAGGATGGAGTCCACCTCGTCCACGATGGCATAATTCAGAGGCCGCTGCACCATCTGGGCTGCCTGGAAAACCATGTTGTCCCGCAGATAGTCGAAGCCGAACTCATTGTTGGTGCCATAAGTAATGTCGGAGGCATAGGCCTGGCGGCGCTCTTCATTGTCCAGTCCGTGCACAATAACGCCTACCTTCAGGCCCAGGAAATTGTGGATCTGGCCCATCCATTCGGCGTCGCGCTTGGCCAGATAGTCGTTGACGGTAATGACGTGAACGCCCTTGCCTTCCAAGGCATTGAGGTAGGAAGGCAGCGTAGCCACCAGGGTTTTACCTTCACCGGTACGCATCTCGGCGATATTGCCCCGGTGGAGGACCATGCCGCCCAGGAGCTGGACGTCGAAGTGGCGCATGCCCAGGACCCGGCGGGAAGCCTCCCGGACTACGGCAAAAGCCTCCGGCAGCAATTGATCCAGAGTCTCGCCATTGTTGAGGCGGCGGCGAAATTCCAGGGTTTTGCCTCGGAGGGCCTCGTCTTTAAGAGCCGTCATTTGGGATTCTAAATTGTTGATAGCCGCCACGGTTTTTTCCAGGCGGCGGATTTCTTTGGCGTTGCCGTCAAATATGCTTTTCAAGAAGCCTAGGGCCATTGGTTGCACCTGCTTTCTTTTGAGTGTGATGCTGGTGCCGGATTATATCCGGCTGAAATTTGTCGTATAAGGGATCGTTTCCGGTTGATAAAGAATGGCGGGAAGTAGCATTCAGCCTATACAAAAAACCGGCTGCTTGTCAGTTGACAATATAGCGTTAGGCCTCCCTTACTGGACAGACCTTAACTTTTATATTGTATCACTGAAAGAGCCGGTTATCAAATGGCATTCCGTGGAGTTTTTGTGAAATAGCATTTTTACGATCTCAATATAAAGCAAAGCTTTTTTCGCTTAAAGCGATGCGGATGAACTCGGAGATCATCTTCCATTGGTAGGAGGTTTTACGGAAGCCAAAGCGCAGCGGATAATTGGACTCTTCATCAAAATGATACATCAGCATCTGCTGCAGTTGCTCCTCTGTTAAAGATGCGTGCACTAAGCTTTTAGGACAAAAACATATACCTATACCTCTGGTACAGAGGGAAAGCAGGGTTTCCAAATTGTCGGACTGGGCCTTAACAATGGGCTGGAATCCCGTTTTTATTATCATATTTCTGCCAATCTGCCCTGCAATACTATGGAGACTGCCCAGAACAAAAGGATAATTAATAAATTCGGACAGATCCTTCAGATAAAAGTTTTCCGCATTCTTTTCCCCCAGGAAATAGGCGGGCATCAGCATGACAATTTCTTCCCGATAAAAATCACGCACCTCAATACCGGGAGTATATTCCGAAAAGCGGGCAATGGCCAGATCAATATCCTTATTAATCAGGCTGCTGTGTAAAGACCTGTCACTGCCTTCGGATAAACGCACCTCAATATTGGGATATTCAGATTGAAAGGCCTCGATAATCCTGGGCATGATGGCGTGGCTTCTCGCATAATCAACGCCAACCAGCAGCTTGCCTCTTTGGTTATTCGTAAGATCATTAAATTCATTCCACATGGACTGATAGTTTTCCCAAATATCCGTGGCATGCCTTAAGAATACTTCACCGGCATAAGTGAGCTCTAAAGGGTTGCTGCGGACAAACAATTGACATGCCAGCTCCTTTTCGAGAGTGGCAATGTGGGCGCTGAGGGTTTGCTGGGTTATATGCAATTCCTCGGCAGCTTTTGTGATATTCCGCTTAGCGGCTACTGCCATAAAGTATTCCATGGTCGTGAAATTCATCCTCGATACGCCCCTGCTCACAGTATTTATACTGTATTATATACCGAAATAAACAGTGTTACAATTGTTGTTATATATGCTATTTTAAATTCACTTCAGTTTTTATCCTCCGGAGGGATAATGTTGAAAATCTGGATAAATACGCTATGCATTCACACGAGGAGGAATTGGTATGGAAAAATACGGTCAAATGAAATTCGGAACCCGTTCAATCAAGGCCGGGGAGGCCCCGGACCATGCTACCAAGGCTTTGAACACGCCGATTTATCTGTCATCCACCTATGCCTTTGATTCTACCCGGGAGTTTGAAGCCGGTATCGTTGACGCCATGAGCTGGCAGCCCGGGGCCTGCCTCTACAGCCGGACTACCAACCCCACCACCATGGCCTTGGAGAGGAAAATCGCTTCCCTGGAAGGGGCTGAGGATGCCGTAATTACTGCCTGCGGCATGGCTGCAGTTAATCTGTCGCTGTTGAGCAATCTTAATGCCGGCGACCATTGTATTGCTTCAAGCGATATTTTTATCTGTACCAGAACTTCCCTGGATGATATATTACCTTCCAAGGGTATCGAGGTAACTAAAGTCAATATTATTGACGGAGCCGATATTGAAAAGAACCTGCGCCCCAATACTAAAGTGATTTATCTTGAGCAGCTTTCCAATCCCCGCCTGGAATTGGCAGACTTGTCCGATATCTGCCGGATTGCTCATAAGAACAATGTTAAGGTTATTGTAGATAATACCTTCCTTTCCCCCTATCTTTTAAGGCCCCTGGAGTACGGCGCCGATATGGTTCTCCATTCCGGCACTAAGTACATTGTGGGCCACGGCGATGCGCTGTGCGGCACAGTTGCCGGTTCCAAAGAGCTGATGGATTCGGTTCGTTATTATAATGACAATTTGGGCACTCACATCAGCCCCTTCAACTCCTGGCTGGCCCTCCGGGGCGTGCATACGCTGCATCTGCGGCTTAAGGCCCAGTCGGAGAACGCCCTGGCTATTGCCAAATACCTGGAGGCCAGGCCGGAAGTGGAATACGTTTTCTATCCGGGGCTGGCAAGCCATCCCCAGCATCAGCTTGCCCAAAAAATGCTCCCCAACGGCTTCGGAGGCATGGTCTCCTTCCATTTAAAAGGCGGTTATGAAGAAATGGCGGCTTTTGTTGACAGCGTGAGCATTCCTCCCATTGCCACCAGCCTGGGGGATGTGCAAACCTTAATTCATCCCAAACAACATGACGGCAACTTGATCCGCCTTTCTGTGGGTTGTGAGGATATTGAAGATCTGCTAAAGGATTTTGATCAGGCTTTTTCAAAGATATAAGAAGCCCTGCAAGAAAACTATGCAGCCGGGAGACAGCTTTCTCAGACCGGACGGAGCTTCCCCCGGCTTTTGTAAAAACCGCATAAAACCAAAGAAGAAACAGCCAATTTGCCCTAATCACTAATTTGAACGTAAGGAGGCAATATTGTGAGTATTGTAATATTTCTGGAAAAAGCAGTTGGTTTTTTATGGGGTACACCTTTAATTGTTCTTGTACTTGGTTCAGGGGCTCTTTTTACCATCGGCACCGGCTTTTTTCAATTTAGACATTTCAACTATTTTATGGGCAAAACCCTGGGCTCTCTTTTTAAGAAAGAGGAAAAAGAGGTCGGCTCCGGTCATGTCAGCGCTTTTAATGCGGTGGCTACGGCAATTGGCGGCGCCGTGGGCGTAGGCAATATCGGCGGCGTTGCAACAGCCATCGCAGTAGGCGGTCCCGGCGCCTTGTTTTGGTTATGGGTTGCCGCTCTTTTGGGTATGGCCCTTAAAAGCGCCGAGGTTACTCTGGCCGTATACTACAGAAGCGTTGATGAAAAAGGTGAGCCCTACGGCGGTCCCACATACTATATACAGAAAGGCATCGGCCGGTTACTGCCCGGCAAATTAGCGAAGATTGCCACCATCCTTGCCGTTGTTTTTGGTGTGGGCTTTGCCAGCAACTTTTTCTCCGGCGTCCAAGCCTACACCATCGCCGAAGGATTTGTATCGGCATTTAACTTGCCCATTATTTCTTTCGGCATCGTTTATAGCATCGCAGTTTGGATCATTGTCTGGGGCGGCGGCAAACGGGTTGTAGAATTTGCCGGCAAAATTGTACCGGTAATGATCGTATTCTTTGTGGCGGCGGCTCTCGGCATCATTATTGTTAACATTGCTCACCTGCCTGCCGCTCTGGCTCTGGTCTTCAAAAGCGCCTTTACCGGCACCGCCGCTGTAGGGGGCTTTACCGGCGCGGTTGCAGCTAAAGCAATCCAAAACGGAATCGCCCGTTCTGTTTTCAGTAACGAGGCAGGCCAAGGCTCTTCCACAATGGTTCACTCCCAGGCCCATGTGGAGCATCCTGTGCGCCAGGGGCTATGGGGTATGTTTGAAGTATTTATCGATACCATGGTGGTTTGCACCGTCATGTCCCTGGCCATCATCCTCAGCGGAGTCTGGTCCTCCGGCGTGCAAGGAGCCGCCTTATCCGTTTCGGCCTTCGGCACATTGTACGGCAGTCTGGGCAGCAAATTCGTTGCCATCGCCATTCTGCTCTTTGGCATTACCACCCAAACCGGCTGGTTCATGTACTATGACGTTCTCCTGCGCCATGCTCTTAATAAAAACATTAAGCTAAAGAATCAAATCATTACGGTCTTCCGGTTAATTTATCCTGTGCCGGGTTTGATTACCATCATCTATACAACGATGAAGGGTCTGCCCACGGGAGCCGTTTGGCTGCTGACCGACTTCCTATGCGCCATACCTACTACCCTGAATATTATATGTGTCGTTGCTTTAAGCAGAGTCTACTTTAAACTGGTCAAGGATTATAAGGCCCGCTATATGGGGATTGGCGTAGTTGATCCTGAATTTAGCATTTTTTATAATGATTTGCCCTCTCGGAAAATAAGCGGTTAGACGTAGGGGATAAGGAAAGAGGCAGGACGCTTTTCAACGCACGCTTCAACACACGAATAACACAAGGTTAACGCACACGTGCGTTAACCTTGTGTTGAATTGGCATATTGGCTAGCTCACATTGACAATATACCGCACTAACATATAATATTAAATTATACAATGTGCCTTTAGTCTTAATGCCGGCCTGGTTGACTTGGAGGGAAAATGAAGCTTAAAAAAGTTATGAAACCATTTCAAGGAACACCGGAATATTGCAAAGGACTTTTTGAAGAATCAAATATATCTGATATTAATGAGCTTGATTTGAAAAAATTCTCCGATCGCATACCCATTATAAATAGCCAGGGGTTTAAAGTGGGTGAAATTAGTAAAAACCGCCTGCTTAATTTAATTCGCACTTATGACAATGATTTAATGTTAGAAATATTGGATCATTTAGATGACGGTATTATAGCGGCAGATCAAAACGGGATCGTCTTTTACGCAAATAATATGTATTCAAAGATTTTTGGCATTCCTACGGGGAAAGTCTTGGGCCGTTCAATTTACGATACTGAACCAAACGCCGCTTTGATTACTGTATTGGAAAATAAAAAGCCAATTACTTTAGATAAAAAATATGTACACACCATCAATAAATTCGTATCCTGTAAAATATCACCTATATTTATTAAGGATATATTTCGTGGAGCCATATCAGTTTTCAGGGACGTCTCCGAAATTATTGCATTAAATCAACAAGTCCGGGATGCCGAATTATTAGCAAAAAACCTTCAGCATCATTTGAATACGATAACTTCGGCGGAGCAATTAACTATTATAGGCAGCTCACCTGAGATAAAAGAAATAATTTCTCGAGCCGCAATTGCAGCTAAGACAGATGTTCCCATTCTTATTCGAGGGGAAAACGGAACGGGTAAGGAAGTCCTGGCAAAATATATTCATAATAATAGTAATAGAGCGGATATGCCTCTTGTGACCGTTAACTGTTCCTCTATTCCCGAAAATCTTATTGAAAGCGAATTGTTCGGTTATGAGGAAGGGTCATTCACCGGTTCAAAAAAAGGCGGTAAAATAGGCAAATTCGAAATGGCTAATGGCGGCACTCTCTTTCTTGATGAAATTGGAGATATGTCCTTATCTTTACAAACCAAGTTACTAAGAGCTATACAAAATAAAGAAATTGAAAAAATAGGACGAGAGAAAAAATATCTTGTAGATGTAAGAATAATTTCAGCAACAAATAAACCCCTGGAATCAATGATAGAAAATCAGTTGTTTCGAATCGATTTCTATTATCGAATCAATACCGTCACTCTTAGAATTCCTCCGCTGCGTGAACGCAAAGAAGATATCGCCTTGTTTGCCTATTATTTTATTAATCGGTTTAACGAAAAATATAATAAAAACGTCACCTTTTCACCCGAAGTACTTTCTTGGTTTTATCGATACAACTGGCCCGGCAACATTAGAGAAATGGAGAATTGCATCGAAAACGGAGTTATCATGTCTCAAGACAATATATTTAATTTAATGCACCTTTCCCAACACATGGTTGATACCGCTATTGCAGATGATGATATCCATGCTTTTTCTGCTAAGCCCAATATAATCAAACATACACTGGCTAATGAACGGGAAAAAGCGGAACGGGAAAGTATTCGAATTGCATTGGAAGCATGCAGCGGGAATCGTACTGAAGCTATGAAAATGCTGGGCTTAAGCCGAAGAACTTTTTACCGGAAATTACAATATTATGGTTTCACCAAAAAGCATTTGCCCTAAAATAGTTCTCTTAAGCGCATATCTGAAAAAGAAACCTCTATAGCATGAGCCGTAGAGGTTTCTTTTAAGAAGAGGCAGGATTTTTTGGAAATAAATCTTAATCAATTAAATCACTGAATAGTTCTTCATCCGTGGGGATCGGTCTGCTAATTGGTAATGAGATTGTCGTTGTATTAATAAAGTGTTTTGCTGTTATATTTTCAGAAGTGATCGCACCACCCCAGGTTCCGCCGCCGAGGGTAGTTGTGGAATAATTACCGCTGGTCCAGCCGCCACTGTTTGAAGAAGCCATCCCTTGTCTCACGGCTATTCTGCAAACTTTAATCGTCTCCGCAAGCTCCATAATACGCTCGTCATTGAAAGAATGGATTCCGCAGGAATGCCCTTCTCCCATATAGGCAACATTATTTTTTACAATTTGGACAGCTTCGTCAAAATCTTTGAATTTGTAAATTGTGAAAACGGGGCATAATTTTTCGCCTGCAAAAGGAGTCTTTTCTCCCGATTCTGTTTCTTCAACGGCAATTATTTTTGTACCTTCAGGAATTGTAATTCCCGCAATTTCTGCTACCACAGCAGCAGGTTTTGTAATAAGCTCCCTATTTATCATGTGGTTATCAGGCCATTCAGGCCAAATAGCTTTTTGAATAAGACCTTTTTCTTTATTATTTGCAATATAAACACCATTTGCTTTTAATTCCTGAATAAATTGATTATAAATTTTATCGCTTACGATAATTGAGTTTTCCGCCGAACACCCGCTGGAATGGTCAAAGGCTTTACTGCCGGCAACTGTTTTAGCAGTTGCCGCAACATCTATAGTCTCATCAACAATGACATTAGCGTTTCCTATTCCGGCGCCATAAGCAGGTTTTCCGGAAGAATAGGCGGCGCGGACCATAGGCTGACCTCCGGTTGCAATAATTAAATCTGCATATTTCATGATTTCCTGGCTCATGGGAATAGTCGGATTTTCTGCGCAAACAATAAGATCTCTAGGCGCCCCGTACTTTTCAAGCACATCCGAAATGAGCTCACAAACAAATTTTGTTGAATTCTTTGATTTTGGGTGAGGAGAAACCACCATAGCATTGCGGCCTTTAATTGCGAACATCGCCATAATGGCCGGAGTAACTTCAGGCTGCGTACTTGGCGTTAATGCTGCAACGACACCAACGGGTCTGCCTATCTTAATAAGTCCGCGGGCGGGCAGCTCTTCAATAATACCTACCGTCTTAACATCTTTAATATCCCATAAGGTAATTTTTGTTTTTAATAGCTTCGTGTACTTTGATTGAATATCCCCCATTTCCGTCTCATCAAAAACCTTATTTATAATTACATCCATAACATCTTGCTGCGTTAGTTCTTTTGAAATGGCGGCAACCAATCTGTTCACTTGCTTTTGGCTATAGTTTTCAATTTGGCTCTGTGCCTTACGGGCTCTCTCATATAACCCCTGAACATATTCCATAAGTTCGTTTTGGTTTAACATAATATATCCACCTTTCCTATTTTAGTTTAAAGTAAGCCCGGCTTTTTTTAGGGTGTTTTTTGCCCTTTCAATGATCGGTAAATCAATCATCATTTGGTCTACTGTAAAGACACCGGCTTTTTCTCCTTCTTGCATTTGATAAAACTCAAGAATTCTTTGTGCTTCTTCGACTTCTTGCTCACTTGGTTTATACGTACTTTTAACAATTTCCACATGAGCCGGATGAATGACGGCCTTTCCGGTAAACCCAATCTGTTTTGCCCTTTTCGTGTCCTCCCTCAATGCCTCCAAGTCCGCGATAGAAGTAAAGGGCGTATCGATTACTTCTAATTTATAAGCATGGGCAATATTGACCAGGCGCATCCTGAGATAAAGGATTTCTTCTCCGGAATCCGTTCGCTTTACACCAATATCAGCCGTATAATCCTCCCCCCCTAATTGCAATGCAATTACCCGCTCTGAGCCGGTGATGATATCCTTGACTTCTTCAACGCCAATTGCCGTCTCGATCAGAGGGATGATCTTTTTTTCTGAATTCAGCTCATTGAGTTTTTGTTCTAAGAAGGAAATCGCTTGTTTATTAGCATTAGGAAGTAAGAATGCCTGGACTTTTGGATTTAAAGCAAATAATTCTACATCTTTTTCCCAGTAGGGCGAATCCACGGTATTCACTCTAACAACAATATATTTATCGGTTGGAATGAGGTCTGACAGCATATGATCCAGGTTATTTCTTGCTTCGTCCTTCTGGCTTAAAGAAACGGAATCTTCCAAATCAAAATAAATCGTGTCAACACCCATGGAAAGCGCTTTTTGGGCTTTTTTCGTTGAAATTGCAGGAACAAACAACGTTACAGTACCAAGCATAAAATCCCCCCTTTCAATTGTCTCAATCCAGCATCGTACCGGTTTCTTTAAATCTGCAAAACCATTCCAGTGCTTCAGCTGGATTTAAAGGGTGATGACCGCCAAACTTTTTGATTGCATTCTTTAAATAGTGAGTTAACCGCTCTCTATATACGGGGTCAGCGCAGTTCTGTATAATGCATTGAGCGCGGGCTATATCGTCTTTTCCACGCAAATCCGCCACCCCATGTTCCGTAATCATTATGTCAATATCATGTTCTGTAATATCAACATGGAAGGTCATCGGAACTATAGTAGAGATGGCTTTGTTTTTTGCTGTTGAAGGGATCAACATCACCGACAAACCGGAGTTTTGGGCAAAATTCGCTCCTCCGCCTATACCGTTTACCACATGGGTGCCTGATATATGACTGGAATTTGTATTGCCGTATATGTCTGCCTCAAGGGCTGAATTTAACGACAATATACCAAGCCTGCCAATGGCCTCAGAGTCATTTGTAATCTCCAAATTTCTCAGGACCAGTATTTTTTTAAGATCCGACATTTTTTTGAGGATTCTGATTGACTCAGGCGTCATCTGAATTGACCCGGTAGATGCGGCCCGGACCTTGCCAGCCTCTATTAGCTGCATTACCGGTTCGTAGATTGCCCCGCAAAAAAATGAAATATCTTTGAAGTTTGACTCTCCCAAAGCTTGAACAATATTATTGGCTAATGACCCTACCCCGGTTTGTACCGGCGGCAGCTTACTGCATAGTTGATATTCAGATTCCAAAAAATCAAGAAGATTGTTGGTAATACTCTTTGCGATTTCATTTTGAGCGGGGGGAGAAGACCATTTATCCGGCTCCGAAGACATCACAATATGTTTGATTTTTTCTGGCTTGACTCTTACAAATTCCTCACCAAAGCGGTGGGCCGCATGTAATAAGGGGATAGGTTTGCGATTAGGCGGAAACCCTGGCAAAAAGACATCATGAAGTCCTTCAAATTCAAGTGGCTGCGCTGTATTTATCTCAATAATTATCTCTTCAGCATGCTCCACTAGGTAAGGCAGCAAACCAACGCAGGCTGTAGGGATAACATGCCCTTCTTCTGTTATGGCAAGGGCCTCTACAACGGCCACATCAATCTTCCCCAGGGCTCCGGAGTTTAATAATCTTATGCCTTTACAGATCTGTTGTTCCATGTACCGGAGAGTTCCGTTATTAGCTGCTTTCCGCATTTTACTGCTCTCGATCATGGGGAATCGTCGGCTTACCAAATCCACCATTAAATCTTCCAGCTCTCCGGCCATGGAACCGCTTATCATTGTCAGGTCAAGCTCTTCGCCAGTTTCAAGTTTTCTTTTTACTAACTCCTTGGGAATCGCTTTAGGATAGCCAGCAGAAGTTAAGCCGCTGAAAGCAACGGTCATGTTTTTTTTTATTAATTTTGATGCTTCATTAGCATCTGTGATTCGTTGGCGTAGCAAGCTGTTGCGTATTCTTTGACAGTCCATTAATATCCTCCGTATTTACCAAGCCGCTTGGTAAATATCCAAGACGTCTTTCTCGGTGAGCTTTCTGGCCGTATTGCTCATCAGACGCGTCTGCGTTTCAATAACCATTTTCGCCCACTGCGGCAGTACATCCTGGGGTATATTAAATTCCCTCATATGAAGGGGGATATTAATATCTGTGGACAGACATTTAATTGATTCTATTGCCTTTTTAGCTGCTTCCCGCTGCGAAAGACCCGCTATGTTTTCACCCATCAACTCAGCGATATGGGCGAACTTTTTAATATTACCTACCATGATTACTTCAGTGACGTAGGGTAAAAGCAAAGAGTTGCCTACGCCATGGGAAAGATGAAATTCTCCGCAGAGGGGATAAGACATTGCGTGAACGGCGCCTACAGATGCGCCGGCATTTGCTATGCCCCCAAACAAAGAACCAAGGGACATCCCAGCGAGCCTCCACATTTTCACCGGCGGCAACGGCAGTGCGCAGGGAACGTCCAATTCTCCTGATCGCATCCTGGGCAAACAAATCCGAAATCGGCGTCGCTTTGAGTGCAGTGTATGCCTCAATTGCATGGGTTAAAGCATCCATACCGGTTGCCGCAGTCACGGCTGCCGGTACCGTCAACGTATACATGGGATCAATGATCGCCAGATCCGGCATCAGGAATTGACTTACAACTACTCTTTTGAGTTTGGCTGCTTTATCCGTAAATACGACATTTACGGTAACTTCAGCCCCCGTCCCTGATGTGGTGGGAATCATAATCGTCGGTGCGCCTCTTTTTTGGAATGCGTTGGGTCCACCCACATAATCTCTGACTTTTCCCTCATTGCCCAGCAAGGCTGCCAGCATCTTAGTTGTATCCATTACGCTGCCGCCGCCAATACCAATAAAAAGGTCAAAGTTTTTTCCGCTGCATTTCTCCAGTGTCATCTCCATATTTTCGATGGAGGGTTCTGCTTCAATATCGGTATAAATTTCTGTTTTTATCTCCGGATCGGCAAGAAAACCAAGCAATTCTTCTACGTAGCCGGCTTTCAAAATAATGTTATCGCTTACAATTAAAACTTTTTTAGCCTTAAAACCTTTTGCTTGCTCAAGCAAATTTTCTTTTACACTCGAGACGCCCGTTATGATTGCCTGGGGTATTCTAAACGGCACTTGTTTTATCATATTAATGAACTTCCTTTCATCATTTTTTAATTATTGTATACACCTTAAAAATCACTCATATTGGGCAATGTCATAACAATCTCCGGGAAGATTATAACTATGGCAGTTACAATAACTACAGCTGCAATGAAGGGAACCACTCCCCTATAAATATCTTTCATGGACCAATCTTTTGGCATTATCCCTTTGATATAAAAGAGAGCATAACCAAAAGGCGGCGTCATAAAGCAGGTTTGCATGACTACGGCTGTAACTGCGCAAACATAAAGACGATTAAAGCCGAAATTATCAAGAATAGGCAAAAATATCGGCATAACAATGGCTACAATGCCAATCCAATCAATAAACATACCCAGGACAAAAACAATGGTCAGCATAAAGGCAAAAACAGTGTATTTTCCCAGTCCGACAGTAGTCACAAACTCCGCCACTACCTGAGCTCCGTTCAATCCTAAAAAGATTGCCGTAAAACCATTGGCAGCAAACATAATCATGAAGCACATAGCACTGGTTCGGACGGTATCGACAAGGGAGGATTTTAACATCTCAAAACTGAATTTTTTATAGAAGAAAGTCATTACTAATGCGATAAATGCCCCGGCAGCTGAAGCTTCCGTCGGTGTGGCGATCCCGGTGAAAATAGTGCCCAATACGCCAATAATAAGAATTATCGGCGGGACTAAATTGATCAGGCATCCCAGCAGCCTTGTTTTTAACGAATATTGGGCTAATTCTTCCTTTGTCATAGCCGGACCTTTTTCAGGGTGGAGATAACAGGTGACCAAAACATAAACAACATAGACCAAGGAAAGTAAAATGCCCGGAACCATAGCTGCTAAAAACAACTTGCCTACAGAGACCGAAGCCAACGTTGCCATCGTAACCAGCATAATGCTTGGGGGTATTAGAATTCCCAGAGAGCCTCCGGCACAAACCACTCCAGCAATAAGGCCTCTATCATATTTGTATTTACTTAGTACAGGAATCGCCAGTAATCCCATGGTTAATACCGAGGCGCCAACCACTCCTGTTGTTGCTGCAAATACGGTAGAAACTGCGATTACAGCAACGGCAAGGCCGCCCTTAACGGTACCAAGTATCAAGCGTACAGATTCAAAAAGGCCATCTGCCACACCGCTATGCATCAAAAAGTTGGCCATTAAAACGAACATCGGTATTGCAACTAGCATATAGTTGTTCATTACACCATAAACCTGGTTGACAAGGATGTTGAATGCAGAAAAGCCCCAACCGATATAACCTACCCAGACCGCAACGCCCCCTAATACAAATCCGAGGGGATGGCCTGTGGCCAAACCAATGATCAGGAAAATGAACATGGAAAGCAGCAATAATTCAGCCATTGGGAACCTTCTCCTTTCCTGTCTTGTCCTGTCCAAATAAAGACATAACTCTTTTAAGCATTTCGGACAAACCCTGCAATAAGCATAATCCAGCCCCTAAAGGAATAACGGTTTTAATCGGATAAAGCGGTGGCGCCCAGACTGACCAGCTTGTTTCAAGCATTCGCCAGGAGGTGGCAGCCAGCTTCATTCCCGCAAAGAAAATAACTGCCATAAAGGGAATGAAAAACAGAATATATGTGACCAAGGATAAAATATCTCTCGTCTTATCATTAAGCTTTTCAGTAAAAATGTCCACGGCAACATTTACTTCATGCAATATACCATATGGCATTATCATAATAATGTATAAGCCAAACAGCATGCTTGTTGTTTCGTATGTCCATAAGGTTGGCGAATTGAAAAAGCGCCGGCTGACAATCTCGAACATAATAACAAACAGAAGTATAATGGATATATACATGGATATTTTCCCAACAATATCACTTATCTTGTCTACTATCTTGGTGAATTGGAAGAGGCCTTTCATTTGTTCTTCCCTCCCATTACTTAATATCCGGATATTTATTAGGAGTCCTTCCGAAGCTCCAGGCGCCTAAAAAATCTCTGTATTCTTCATAATTCTTGAAATACTCCATTTGAGTCTTGGCGATCCTGGCATAGTTCTCATTTTTAGCGGCCAGCTCAGCCATAACTTCATTTTTCGCATCTTCAAGTCTTTGTAGATCTTCATCAGAGAGATGGGTGACTTCCACACCTTCTGCAATCATAATATTGGTAGCTCTAGAATCTCCCCAGCCATATTCGGCTATTAATTCAACCCCCGCTGCTTTGGCGGCTTTTTCAATAATGTATTTCAGCTCGTCATCAAGTTGGTTGTAAGCATCTTGATTTATCATGACGCCATAAACGGAACAGGTCTGGTGCCAACCGGGGGCCAGCCAGTATTTGGCAACCTCCTGCAATTTAGCATTTTCATCATTGATAGGCGCCGAAAATTCCATGGCATCGATGACGCCTTTGCTTAATCCTTCATAAGCCTCTTCTAAGGTAAGAGAAACAGGTGTGACACCGAATTTTTGGATTAATTGCCCCTGTATCAAACCGGCGAATCTTATTTTCATGCCTTTAAGATCATCCAGAGCAGCAATTTTTTTCGTAGAACGGATGCCTGACTCCATACCGCTCATGGCAACAGGAAAATATTTCATCCCAAATTTTCCATACATATCATTATAGGATTCGATACCGCCGCCGCCGTAAATCCATACCAAGTAATCTATGTTGGTAAATCCCAGCACCTGAGAACCCAGTAAATCAAAGGCTGTGTCATAGCCGGTCCAATAAGACGGCCAGTCGCCGCCGCACTCGACTGTGCCATTCATTACAGCTTCGAAAACTCCAGTGGTAGGCACTATTTGCCCCGCTCCGTATGGCGTAATATTTAATCTGCCTCCAGATAACCCTCTTACGATATCACAAAATCTTTTGTCTCCCGCAAACTGGAAAGTGCCATCACCCCATACGCTTGCCAACCGCCAATTGTAAGATTGTTTTTCACTGGCACCGCCACCGCTGGCGTTCTGAGTTGATTGATTCATTACGCCGCCGCCACAGCCCGATAGCATTGACAGCACAATCAATACTGCAATAAATACAACCATCTTTCTTCTCATGTTTTCTCCCTCCTAATTTTTAATTCCAATTAATGCCTTAAGGTAATTATTAGACAAAAGACAATATTGCAAATTATATGCCAAGAATGATATGACTGAAATATATGTTTATTTATTATACGGCAGGAAATTTTAGTGCCAATTTTGGCACTTGCGGGACAAAATTGGCACTAAGGTGTCATGTTTTCATGGATTAAGTATAGCATAAACCTAATTTATAGCATAAACAATTAAAGCCCTGAGGGAGAACCGGAGAATACTTGTTCCAAAAGGAAACCGCCGTTTGGTGAAACGGCGGTTTCCTTTTGGAACAAGTTATGTGGATTTATTCCTTTACTCTTATTCTGGATGCTGCGAATATTAATTTTACAACTGCACGGTTAACTACCGATTCCTCTACATCTGGAATAAAATCACCCAAAATTTAGAACTAGTGGCTCAACAATGTTTAGGCTAGAGCATATGATTTCTATCGAAATCCTACTCCTCCATGTTAATAGGGATTTCGTAATCAAGTTTAATATATTTATACTTTGAGTTGCTAATAACCAATGGGTTAATAAACGTATAATTTCTTCCCCTAATCTCCAAAAAGATTTTCACTTCGTTTATTCCCTCATTAACATAATCATTTATATCTACTATTTTTGTATAATAGAAGTAATCATTGTCTTCTTCTACAAAAATGTCGTTTTCGTTCTCTTTGCCAACATATTTTGAAATAAAATAGTTTTCTTTTTCACCATTAATATTTTCAACCGTGCCACCATTTACTATAATTTCTATGTTTTTGAAAATTATATTCCCTTGAAAATTCACGTTTATATATTGATTATCATATTCAATCTTCAGATTGGCAATTGTTTGCTGCGGTAGACTGATTGTTATGGTAGAAAGGCAAAATACAAGAAACATTGCAACACCGGTAGCATCCTTTGAAATATGCGGGATGACAACATCTTTTTTTAGAAAAATTTTTCTCACCGTAATTATAGAAACTATAGCAGACAAAATGATAACAAGGATATAGGCAATTGCATAATTTGATTTTGCAATTCCTATCGTATCGGTTAATGTACTAATGAAAAAATAAAATAGTATACCTATTCCAAATATTTTTAAATAATAAAAAATATCATCATATGAATTATTGGCTTTTTGTAAAAATTCTTGTTGTAAGCTGATATTTCGTTCAGCAAATACGCTCGCCTCAAAATAAGCATATCTTATAAGTACCACCAATAAAAACATACAGGACACTAAAATTATTGCAGGAAATGTTTGCACCATCTTGATATATGGTATATTTGATTGATAAATATATATTTTGTTTAATCCGTTTTCTAATAGATTAAAGCTTTTACTGAGAACAACTAAAACAACAGAAATAAAGGAAACCACCAGTAAATACCTTGCATATCTACTGGATATAGATAATTTTTCTTTGTTCATAAATACTCTCTCCTCTCCAATTTTACAACTTGAATACTTATACCTTAATTATAGTAAGTATGATTTGATTTATTATCCTTAGCTTAACACATTTGCTGTACTATTATCTGTACAGTAAAAAATACGGCGATAGATCCTAAGTCTCAATCGCCGCAGCCCATTTTTTTCATCTATTCTTTTATTTCGAGACGGTATTTTTTATCATTTTTCAATCACTCGACCGTCTTCGTCAAATGTCCATTTTTCCAACTGCTGATCAAAAATAGCGGTATCAATAGTCCCATCGAGCATTTTATAAAGGAGAACGGCTATTTTGGAGCCTTGGTCAAACACTTCTGTTATTATTGATTTCCGGCTGCTAAATTCATACTCGAAGCCACGAACCGGCACGATTATACCGCATAGCTTTATATATCTTATCCGGTCAAATTCATATTCGCCCTTTGTGCTTTGCCTCGTGGTTCGTGGAAAAGAGTTAAAAATCGGCTGCAAAATCTGCTGAAAAGGCTCGGCCTGATGGCCTTCCTCAGTATAGAAATATGTCGTCCTCGTATCTATTTCTTGCAGAGTTTCCGCTTTACTACCTAAAGCTGCATTTACTTCATCCAACAAAGGATGGTCAGCTATAATCCAGGAAGTAATGTGCGGAGTGTTCATAGAAATCATCCTTATATCGAAAATCAAGCGCCTCATTTTTCCGACCCAATCTTCTTCATTAAATTCTCTAAGTATGGCCAACTTTATCTTTTCATCAGCAGCAAACTTTACAGCTCCTTTAGTAAAGCCTTGAGTGGAAACAACTATAGCATCATCAGGCTTTATTTGGGCAATAGCTCCATAAAAGTCACGTATGACACTAATACCGACAACCTTATCATAATCCTTACATTCAACTATAATTCTTTTTTGATGGTGGTCTTGCTTTTCTATTGTCACATCAATCTGATGCTCAGCAGTTTTTCCTTCCCCCCTTAAACGCAAGTCATGGATTACAACATCATCTTCTGCAAGAGTTTTATAAACTATTGCCGCCAGCTTTTCATATTTTGTGCCAGTCTTCAATTTTTCATTAATGATGTAACTATCATAAATATTATCCATTACTGTCGGCATTGTTTTCACCTTCTTTATTGCTTGATTAATTCCCTACATACATACTAATGTTCCAAGAGCTTATCGGACAAAAAATCAATTGAATATCTATAAAATCAAAAGAGAATAGCAACCCGCTTTGATCTAATAGTGCCAACCTTTTTATCGGTCATGTCGATTTCGGTTCCTGCTTTATTGCCGCACCAAAACAGAAGATTAGCGACGATTTTTTAGGCGTTCTCACTTACTAATCCTATTAGAATCAGTAAGATTTTTTATATCATTAATGAAGAATGATAACAGATCACCCTTTTTCAGCCCTTTCCGTTTCAGTCCCATATCTTTTCGTATCTCAAAAATAATATCTTCCATTACAAAGAGATTGCTCTCAGGGTCAAAATCTTTCTCTTGTATGGATAGTCTGAAACGCAACCATTTTTTAATTACTTTACTAGATCCCCATAACGTTAATTTTTGAGAAAATTGGACAGTATCTTCAAACATTTTTACTTCAGAATATTCTTCGCCAAGTTTAGCACTATGCATTATTTTGTACACCATTTTTATAAAGTCGGAATAAGGTTCTTCTCTCTTCTCGTAAAGGTATCTTTTTGTTTTTTGACGATAATCCAGTATCTTGGCAATAATTGAACTGATAACAACACCGAAAATGGAAACCCCTCCAGTTATTAGTGCTACTATTACGACTGCATCTGTTTTAGATGCAATTTCTGAAAGAGTTTCTATTCCTTTTATTATTAACCCGCCAATATATTGTATTGCTGCCACAGCTATTGCTATAAGGACAAAAAGCACCACTAATCCTATTACTATATCCCACAAAGCTTTTAACTTTGTTTTCATTGCTAACACCTCCCTCCAATAAAAGATTACGGGTAGGTTGAAAACTATAATTGTTGTTTCTTAATCTACTCTAATATAAAACTGCTTATTAACCCCATTTCCTGTGCCTTTTGCAATAAATCGGAAGTATTCGATACCTGGAATTTTTCATGCAGGATACGTATATGGTAATCCACCGCGGCTGTCGTCACTCCCATTTTTTCGCTGATTTCCTGATAGGTGAGGTTTTGAACCAAATAACCTACGACTTCCGATTGCCGCGGCGATAATTTTATCGGCCGCACTTTGCTTTGTGAAAACATGCCCGGCGTATGTTTTGACAGTTCCCGAGCTCTCATCAACAGCAGATTCACGAAAGCCTTGTCAAGTATTTCTGCGTCATATCCGTACTTTAATCTGTTCAATATTTTTTGCAAAACAGGCAGTATATCGGCGCCTTGCTTGACGATTGGCATGATAAGCTGTAATTCCTTTGCTTTGATTATCGCAGCAGTAAATATTTCCACAGCCTCTTTCACCCGTTTCAGACGCCACAAGCAAACTGCCCGCAGGGTAAGGGCCTCAATGTAGTCGGCATTGCGTTTGTAATCCAAGGAAAACTTAACAATCTCCTCAAGCAGTTTTTCAGCCGCCGATAATTTGCCTGTTACCACCAGCGCCTTTGCGGTAGTAAGATGCCGGTATACTTTATATAGCTGAATGCTGCGTATTGGATTTTGCCGCTCCAGCCATTTACTTGCCGCAGATTCATCCCCGCTGTCAAGCAAAATATTCGTGATGAAAGCATCATAGTTTGACGACAAATAATGGGCCCCCATATGTTCAATCATATCGCCGATGATTTGAGGCTCAAAGCTTTTACCTTGCATGCGCAGGATTTCAACATGTAGGACATACACACAAAAACGAAGTTCCGGCGATAACACATCGATATTTTTTATAAGCCTTTCGGCGATAACCTCCGCTTTCGGCAGTTCTCCGCGCTCATAAAGCACACCCGCTTCAATCAACGCCGCCAATACCTTAATGATTGAACCCGCCACCGGCTCAAGCTGATTTATAAACTCCGCTATATATTCCGGTAATTCATGGGATATATCAGTATAATCCCTCTGCGCCTTGTGAAAAAAGGGAAAATTAATGCTGATCGTAACCATATAGGTTCCTCTTGCCGTTTCGGTCAGCCTATTATGAATACCCTTGAATTGCTTTGGCACATGCCAACTTGAATGTCTGGGGTCGACAGCCCTTTGAAAAGCCGCAGAAATAGCATCCGACGGGTTGGTCAGCCCTTTTTCCATCTGCTTTTTAAGGATATCGGCCCACATACAGGCTTCTGAGGCCGGATGCGCTAAAAGTGATATCATGAAGCAATGACCGGAAAGCCTCGGATATTTTTCGATGATAGGAATGGGAACCGCAAGAAATGTCTGCTCCACGAACCGAATATACTCTGTGACGTCAAGGCCCAGACTGTCATGTTTCTTGCTGGCAGCCCGCGCTATTTCTTCAATAGCGCCGTGATCGCCGCTTTTAGCAGCCATATCCAGCGTATGCAGCCAGTCGCCATTTTCCCTGTACCAATAAGCTGCCGCTTTATATAGCAGCGGTTTATTTATTTTCTCGTCAAGCTTCAGCTCCGATTCCAAAAATTCTTTCAACAGTGAATGGAATCGGTAGGTGTTATTGCCGTGCCGGGCCACCAATCCCGTTTTATTGGCCAGCGCAGTTATGATATCCCAAATATCGGCTCGCCCCGTAATAGCTTCGCATAATTCGGGATTCAAAACATCGCAGATAGAGCATTTTTTTAATTCCCCAAAATCCTCCCAATAATTAAACACGCAGGCTCTTAAATATTGATTTAGGGTTTTCTTTTTTATTAGGCTCATATAGCCGTCCCTGTTCGACAGGATCATAGCGGTGAGGGCCGCCGCCCAGCCATCTGTTCCCTTATAAAGCAGATCGGCTTCATGTTTAGAAAGGCGGATACCGTTTTTATCAAACAAAATGCGGATTTCCTCACTGCTAAAACGCAAATCGTTGATTTGCTTTATTGTGCCTTTGATGATGTTTTCGTTTAACACCTCCGGCGGAGGGTTACGGCTGAGGATTAAAACTGCGGTGGCTGCCGGCATTCTGGAACGAATCAAGGGCAGCGCCCTCGCCGCCTCACTATCGCCGAGAAGATGGAAATCGTCTATTACAAAAACCGCTGGCCATTCTTTCAGGTTCTGCAAAGCACGGGTCATCATTTCCCAGGGCGGGCCGGCAAAGTCATCGGGTATTTCTGCCGACAAGGCCAGGGGAACGCCCCGATAAAAATTCGCAGGCATAGAAGAATATTCATCAAGGGAGAACCAAGCAGCCTTTTTGTTGCCTATCCATTGTGCGGCAGCCGTGGTTTTGCCGTAACCGGCCGGAGCGTGGATAAAAAGGATACTGCGTATCGCTGATTCCGTTATTTGCGCCATCAGCCCCGGACGCTTTATCACTTTTGACGGATTAATAAGCGGGGGCAAAAACTGTTCAATAGGTTGAGACATTATTTGAAATCCCTTCAAACAAAATTTTCTTATTTACCCCTACGTAAACATAGTAGTTGTTAAAATTCTATCATGCTAAAATAAAAAATCAATTCTGATTTTTATATTCTCATATCACTTTATTTTTTGAAGGTGATTAATGGCGGAATAGGGGGAACAAAAGTGAAAATCAGGATGAAACTATTTATAACATTTCTGACGCTTAGTCTCGTTTCGCTGCTGCTGTCCACCGCTACCGGACTATATCAGCTTATAAAATCCAAAGCCGACGTAAGCGACGTGTATATTAATCAATCGGAACAGCTAATTGAAACCAATATAGAGGTCATGACAGGGTTTAACGCTGACATGGCCGTTGCCCTTGCGCAAAATTATTCAGATATAATCGACAACAAATTGCTCTCCGTCACAAAGCAGGTACTTGTGATAGGGGATTATTTGCGCAGCACCTATAAAAACGGCGTGAAAACCATGTCAAGCATGGCCGGCGGAAATTCCGGCAGGATGATCTATATGGAGCCTGACGTTTCTTTCGACAGCGTAAACGGGGAATTGCAAATCCTACAGTCGGCCCTTGATCTGCTCTATGCCGCAACTGAATCAGACCCAAACGGAGGAATGTATTACTACGCTTCCGAAAGCGGGTTTGTGATGTACGGCACGGACGTTGCTGATTTTGTCAGCAGGGATTTAGACCTGCGCCAAAGAGCATGGTATACCGGGGCAGCCGGGCAATACGGCGTATGCTGGACGCCTATATACACGGACGCGCGCACAGGTGAGTTAAACATTACCTGCTCCGCTCCTGTTTTTGATGGCGATGGAAGTATTTTAGGCGTAGTTGCCTGCGACATATTGGCGGAGCCGCTTATCAACACGGTGATGGCTAATGATATAGAGATCATTGAGTATGCCTTCATTCTGGATGAGTTCGGCAAGGAATTTGTCAGCTCGGTTCCCGGTAAAACCTTGGCCGATTACATAACCGATCAAGGCCAAAGAGATCTTTTAACCCAAAAAATGCTGGCAAGCACAACCAATGCAAATTTGTACAATGAAGATGAAATCATGGCCGGATACACGTTAATATCAACGACAAACTGGAAAGTCGGCATTTTAATCGACTATCAAAAGATTATTGCGCCGGCACACCGCGTCGAAGAATTAACCCGCAATTCCAGCGACCGTTTTCGGCAGTATCTTGACGGCAGGATATCCTCGGCCATACTCGTTTCGCTGACGGTGACAGCACTCATCCTGATCTCGGCATTTCTTGTTTCCCAAAGGGTTGCCAAATCCATAACAAAGCCGCTGGCGCTGCTTACGGACGGAGCGGGGTATATAAGCGAGGGGAATTTGGAATACCGTCTTGAAATTAAAAGCGGCGATGAAATTGAGACGCTGGCGGACTCATTTAATACCATGACCCGCAAGCTCCGTGATTATATAGAGAATCTTGCGAAAATCACAGCCGAGAATGAGCGCATATCCACCGAGCTGAATATTGCCACGCAGATACAAATGGACATGCTTCCCAACATATTCCCCCCCTTCCCCCAGCGCAAGGAATTTGAAATATATGCTGCGATGCAGCCGGCCAAAGAGATTGGCGGGGATTTTTATGATTTTTTTCTGATCGACGACGACCATTTGGGCATCGTTATTGCGGACGTGTCCGGCAAAAGCATACCGGCTGCGCTGTTTATGGTCATAGCCAAAACGCTGATCAACAACCGCACCCGTGCGAAAGAAGCACCGCAAGATGTTTTCGCAAATGTGAACAAGCAGCTGCGGGAGGGCAATGAAACGGCCATGTTCGTTACCGCCTGGCTGGGGATTTTGGAAATCAGTACAGGGCTAATGACCTTTGTCAATGCGGGGCATAACCCGCCTCTTCTTAAAAAAGCGGGAGGGACTTATGAGTATTTGAAAACAAAAAAAGGCTTTGTTTTAGGAGGCATGGACGGCCTTTCCTACACACAGATTGAAACGCAGCTTGAAAAAAACGATATGCTGTATCTTTACACAGACGGTGTGACCGAGGCCAATAACCCCGCCAGCGAGCTTTACGGCGAAAAGCGCCTGCGAGATACGCTAAACTCTTCCCTCGATTTAACGCCGTCGGAGTTACTGCCGAAAATAAAAGCAGATATTGATTCATTTGCGCAGGGAACGCCGCAATTCGATGATGTTACCATGCTGGCGATATTAATCAATTAAAGGCTAAGAAATGAAAGGGACGGAACCATTATGGGATTTTCAATTAAAGAAGGCAAGGAAACCTGCGTAACCCTTACGGGCAAGCTGGATTTTTCCCTGGCGCCCTTGCTGATGGAGGCTCTGGCCGCCCTCAAGGGTAAAGATATCGGGACCATTGTCTTTGCCTGCAAGGAACTGACCTACATCTCAAGCGCAGGCATCCGCGCCATTATTTATGCGCAGCAAAAAATAGCTCCCGGTATGACAATCTATATGGAGGATGTAAACGACGATATCAAGGATGTGCTGGATATGTGCGGATTGATTGACTTCATTGAGATTCGGGAAACGGAGTGAGAGGTTATGGAAAAACACAGGCTGGAGGTCACCGTTGCCATTGAAAATATGGCTGCGGTCATGGCTTTCATTGAAGAACACACCGCACTCATCGGCAACCCGAAGATAGCCTATAATCTGGCGATGATCGTGGAAGAATTATCATTGAATGTGTTCAATTACGCCTACGATGGACGGCAAGGCAATTTCAGCTTGAGTATTATCAACGATACGGAACAGCGGCAGGTAATGATGGAGTTTTGCGACAGCGGCAAACCCTATAATCCTTTACTGCTGGGCGAACCCGATGTAAATGTGCCTATCTCGCAGCGCCAGATTGGCGGCCTTGGTATTATGCTTGCGAAAAAGCTAACCGATCAGCAGCATTATATCCGTCAAAACGGGCAGAACATTTTAACTGTCGTAAAAAACTATTAGGAGCATTTCCATGGAAGAAAAGCAGAATATTTTCAGGAAAACCAGTCTCGACAGAATCTCCTCACCGGAGGGCCTGAACGACTATATTAAGGTATCGAGGCCAAGCTTGTGGCTGATACTGGGGGCTATCGCCGTATTGCTGGCGGCGGCTATCTTTTGGGGTTGCACTGCGGAGATTACCCCCGAAGGACTGAGGCCGATTGATTTTCTGTTGGCATAAGGCAAGGAGGTTGGCTCATGGCTAAAAAACGGGTAAAAGTACCCGTCGTCATGCAGATGGAGATGCTGGAGTGCGGTGCAGCCTGCCTGGCCATGATACTCGCCTACCACGGCAAATGGCTGCCGCTGGAACGGGTGCGGGAAGACTGCGGCATATCACGGGACGGTTCAAAAGCAAAAAATATTTTAATAGCGGCAAGGAGTTACGGCCTTATCGCAAAGGGCTATCGCAGTGAAGTCGATGGCATCAAAAACGCAATATTCCCCTGTATTATCCACTGGAATTTTAATCATTTTGTGGTGCTGAAAGGCTTTTCGGACAAATACGCCTACATCAACGATCCCGCAACCGGTGAAGTAGATGTGCCGATAGAGGTTTTTGACAAATCCTATACCGGTGTTTATCTGCATTTTGAGAAAACCGATGCTTTCAAGCCCGAGGGTAAGCCCAAGAGCGTTATCCAATTTGCCAAAGCCCGCTTAAAGGGAACCCTTGTACCATTTCTCTTTGTGGTACTGACCGGTTTACTCACCGCAGCCATCGGCATCATTACGCCTGCGCTGTCCCGCATGTTTATGGACAGGATTCTCACCGGCCAAAACCCGGAGTGGCTGGCACCGGTTATTTTCGCTATGGCGGCGCTGGCGGCAGCCTCCATCGTCGTGTCTTTTTTGAACACGCTCTATCTTTTGAAAATTCGGGGTAAGCTGGCAATCGTTGCCAACGTCTCTTTCCTATGGCATGTTCTGCGGCTGCCAATGAATTTTTTCTCACAGCGCCTGGCAGGCGACATTGCGGGGCGGCAGTCGTCCAACGAGGGAATCGCCGAAACACTGATGTCTCAGCTGGCCCCTTTGTTTTTGAATTTTATTTTGATCTTTCTCTATTTTATCATCATGCTCAGATACAGTCTTATCCTGACCGCACTGGGCCTGTTTGCCATCCTGGTGAATCTGCTCATGGCCCAGATTATCGCCAAAAAGCGGATCAACATCATGCGGGGGCAGATGCGCCATATGGGCAAGTTGTCCGGTCTGACCGTCTGCGACATAGAGATGATCGAAACCATCAAGTCCGCCGGTGCGGAAAATGGCTTTTTTGAGCAGTGGTCGGGCACCCAGGCTGCGGTGAACACAGCGAAGATAGCCTTTAACAAAGCAAACCTTTACTTAGGCGCAATACCCGGACTGATCTCTTCCCTCACGTCCATCGCTATATTGGCCACGGGTGTGTATTTGATTATGCAGGGAAGTTTTACCGCAGGTATGCTGCTGGCCTTTCAAAGCTATTTAGCCTCCTTTGCCGCACCGGCCCAATCGCTGATCGAGGCTTCGCAAAGCTTGCAGCAAATGGGCATTTTAATGGAGCGCATTGAGGACGTGATGAACTATGCGCCTGATGTGATACTTCCGGAGATGCCCGGTAATCTGGATGACTTCGACAAACTGTACGGCAATATTGAAATGAAAGATATTACCTTCGGCTATAGCCAGCTGGAACCACCTCTGATCGAAGATTTCAACATGACACTGAAAGCCGGGCAAAGCGTGGCCCTCGTCGGGTCAAGCGGCTGCGGCAAATCCACGCTGGCAAAGCTGATTTCAGGACTGTATAAACCCTGGTCCGGGGAGATCCTCTTTGACGGAAAGCCCTATAAGGATATCGACCGGAATACGTTCACAAGTTCCTTAGCCGTCGTTGACCAGGACATTGTGATCTTTGAGGATACCGTATCGGCTAACATCAAGCTGTGGGACGAATCGATTGAGGATTTTGAAGCTATCCTGGCCTGTAGAGATGCAGGGCTGCATCAAGATATACTACAGCGTCCCGAGGGATATAAGCACAAGCTGGCGGAGGGCGGCAAGAATTTTTCCGGCGGACAGCGTCAGCGCATTGAGATCGCCCGCTCCCTGGCAGCCGACCCCTCCATCCTCATCATGGATGAGGCCACAAGTGCGCTGGACGCCAAGACGGAGTTTGACGTTATGAACGCCATTAGGCAGCGGGGCATCACCTGTGTGATTATTGCCCACCGCCTATCCACTATCCGGGACTGTGACGAGATCATCGTGCTGGACAAGGGTAAAGTCGTGGAACGAGGCAGCCATGACGAACTTGCAGGCAAAGGCGGCTATTACACCCGCCTGGTCACAACGGAATAAGGGGTGAGCCGA
This sequence comes from Clostridia bacterium, assembly GCA_018436095.1. Taxonomy (GTDB): domain Bacteria; phylum Bacillota; class Peptococcia; order DRI-13; family UBA5745; genus WRMS01. The sequence goes on from JAHDMJ010000001.1 coordinate 117,181, forward strand.
TGGGATTATATAGCGACCAAATTGCCGCAAGGATAGAAAACGACTTGGACGCATTTGAGGAATCTGTTGTGGGACTGGCTCACGCAGTCATGGGCTCCAGGAAGCCGGCGGCAGGCTTTGTATCCGACAGGGAAACTGCCAAAAACGCCATTGAGGAAATCCTTAAATATTTCCATGTCGCCTGCGCCGAGCTGCCGGCAAATATCAAGGACATTGACGACCAGCTTGAATTTTTCCTGCATCCTTTGGGTATCCAGCGCCGCCCTGTTGAACTGACCGGATCATGGTATAAGGACGGTTATGGTCCGCTGCTGGGCCAGACAAAAGACGGCCGGGTGGTTGCGCTGCTGCCTGGTAAAATGTCGGGCTATACATTTTTCGATGATGAACAGGGCAGACAAGTCAAGGTGACCCAGGGGAACGCTTCACGAATCGGCGCAAACGCATACTGCTTTTATAACCCTTTGCCCGCCAAAAAACTGAACATCGCAGATTTGCTTTATTTTATGGCCCGCTCGCTGACTGCCGCCGATTATGTGATGGCTGCCGCCGTGACCTTGGCGGTAACCCTGCTGGGGATACTGACGCCTTATGCCTACAAACAGCTTTTTGGCAATGTTGTTGCATCGGGCAAGCTTCTTCAGCTTATTTCCATATCGACTTTGCTTGTAGGCGCCACCGTTTCAACCACGCTGATCAATATGACCAAATCACTGATTATGGCGAAAATCAACACCAAAATAGAAATAGCGACCCAGAGCGCAACGATGGGGCGGCTCTTGTCGCTGCCGGCCTCTTTTTTTAAGGATTATAGTTCCGGTGAGGTGGCCCAAAGGCTTGAACGCCTGAACTCGCTATGCGGCATATTGCTCCAGGTGATTCTGGGGACGGGGCTGACCTCATTGTTTTCTCTCATCTACATAGGTCAAATAGCCTTGCTCACCCCAACCCTGGCCATTCCGGCCCTGGTTATTATTACCGTGAATATCGCAGTGACGTTGGCATACACCCTGGTATCCATGAAAACCCAAAAGAAAATAATGGAGGGCGAGGGCAAGCTATCCGGACTGGTTTACTCCCTGTTTACGGGTATGCAGAAGATAAAGCTGGCCGGTGCGGAACGCAGGGCCTTCACTAAATGGGCGAAGCTGTATACGCCAAACGCGGCGCTGACCTATTCCCCGCCCTGGCTGGTCCGTATCGGCCCCGTTATAGCCAGTGCAGTTTCGATGGCGGGGACGGTGATCCTGTTCGCCATCGCCGGAACGTCGCATGTTTCGGTGTCCGATTACATGGCCTTTAACGTGTCCTACGGCATGGTCTCCGGCATGATCATGTCGCTGACCGGCATTGCCGTCACGGTATCCGGCATCAAACCCATCCTCGACATGGCAAAACCGCTGATGACCAGCGAGCCGGAGGTTGCCGCAGGTAAAAAAGTCTTCACCCGCCTTACCGGCTCCATTGAAATCAACAACCTGTCTTTCCGTTATGCGGAAGATATGCCTCTGGTGCTAAACGATTTATCGCTGAAAATCAAAAAGGGTCAATATGTGGCTATCGTAGGTCCATCGGGCTGTGGAAAATCCACGTTGCTGCGGTTGCTGCTGGGCTTTGAAACACCGGAAAAGGGTGCGGTTTATTACGACAATCAGGATATGAAATCCATTGATTTGAAATCCCTGCGCAAAAATATCGGCTGCGTTATCCAAAACGGCAAACTGATGTCCGGCAGTATTTTTCAAAACATCACCGTATCTGCACCGTGGCTGACCCAGGAGCAGGCCTGGGAAGCGGCAGAAATAGCGGGCATAGCTGACGACATCCGCACCATGCCTATGGGGATGCACACCATGATATCCGAGGGCGGCGGCGGTATATCGGGAGGCCAACGCCAGCGATTACTGATTGCCCGGGCCATTGCGCCAAAGCCCAAGGTTCTCATGCTCGATGAGGCCACAAGCGCCTTAGACAACATTACCCAGAAGCATGTGTCCCAGTCGCTGGACAAGCTCAAGTGCACCCGTATTGTTATTGCCCACCGGCTGTCCACCATACGCCGCTGCCACAGGATCATCATGCTGGAGAAGGGCAGTATCGCCGAGGAGGGCACCTATGAGGAGCTGATGGCTCAAAACGGCAAATTTGCGCAATTGGTGGAACGGCAGAGGCTGGAGGGGTAGGGTAGCATGGAATGGGCAAACACCGGCTTCCGGCGGGATTGCAAATAAAAACTTTATGATAAGGAGGGAACAAGCCATGGAAAATATCAGGAAATTCTACGAAGCACTGGCCAAGAACGAGGCCATGCAGGAGCGGGCGAAAGCATTGAACAACAACAAACCTGGCGAAGAAGAGGAAGCCTTTGCTGCAATTGTTGCATTTGCAGCGAAAGAGGGCTATTCGTTTACAGCGGCGGAACTTACTGAGTACAACAAAGCGCAAAATAAGGAACTCAGCGACGACGAGCTTGAAGGGGTGGCAGGCGGAGCTACTTGCGCCTGTGTGTTTGTGGGCAGCGGCGGTAATGGCCTTATGTGCGCTTGCGTTGTTGGCGGGGTTGGGGATAACAAAGCCAAAAAAACAGTCTGCGTCTGCCCTATAGGCGGCGGCGGTACCGATTGACGCAAGCTGATTGCCGGCCCAATTGATTATTAATAATAAGGAATAAGGAGAAATTTATGAACGAAAACATCAAGAATTTCTATGCTGCCTTATCCAAGGACGAGGCAATGAAAAGCAGGGCCCAGGCTCTGAATGAGCAATACAATAACCCGCAGACGGAGGAAGACGCTGTTGCTGAGGGCATTGCCGCTTTCGCAAAATCCGAAGGCTTTGCCTTTACGGCGGCGGAGTTTACCGAGTATAACAAAGCGCAAAGCAAGGAGCTGAGCGACGAAGAGCTTGAAGCGGTGGCAGGCGGAGCCTCATGTATCTGCCCTGTGGGCGGCGGCGGCACTAGCGGGCTTCTTAACTGCATCTGCGCAATAGTTGGTTACGGCGAACGCACGGCTGATTGCACCTGTAATCCGGGGGGCGTCGGCTCAAGCGCCAATGCGCAAAAAAACGTCTGCTTTTGTTTTGTAGGCGGTTCTGGCAAAGATTAAATAAAAACGGAGGATTCCTTTCGTGTATTATAAATTGCATGAAAACTTTGGGCTGCGGGGATGGGACGGAGCGCCTTATGCGCTCCGCCATTTTCCTTCCGGCATGACCGAATTTTTGAATGAAACACAGTTTCAGGCACTGTCATTCTGTGACGGCGGCTTCGACTGCGAAAGCATATTACTTTCGTCTGCCCACAAAAAAGTCATCGAGCGTGCGGCGAATAACGGAGTAATTACGCCATGCGAAAAAGGTGCAGAGCTTAGCCAGCGGCAAAAGTACAGGCTTTTCCCCTGCCAATTCATCGCCATCGCCCACTGGTCGATTACAGGGAAATGCAACATGCGCTGCCGCCATTGCTTTTTGTCGGCGCCCCAGGCTAAGTACGGCGAAATATCCGCTGCCGCCGCCCTTGATATAGTAAAGCAGCTGGCCGACGCAGGTATCGCCAGGATCAACCTGACCGGCGGCGAACCCCTTGTGCGCAACGACCTTTGGGAAATTATCGATGCTCTTAGAGCCAACGATATTGTTATTAACCAAATCTATACCAACGGTATGCTGGTAAATGAAAGCCTGCTGGAAGGGCTTGAAAAACGCAAGATCAAGCCGTCTTTTTCACTAAGCTTTGACGGCGTGGGCTGGCACGACTGGCTGCGGGGCATAGACGGTGCGGAGCAGATTGCCGTGAACGCCATAAAACTGCTGCATTCACGGGGCTATGACGTGGGCGTGGAATCGGCTTTTCACCGCAACAGTGTGGGGACGATGGCCGATACTATGCAGCTTCTGGCGGAGCTGGGTGTAAGCTCGTGGAAAACTAACCCCGCATCCGGTTCCGGCAACTGGCTGAACGAATCCCGCGACCTCGATCTTACCGCCGAAGAATTGTACGACGCTTACTTGATGCTTATCGACAAATATTTAGAGGCGGGTTCGCCTATCGGTATACAACTTGGCGGATTCTTCATGTGCAAAAAGGGCAGCTACGAATATTGCTGCCCGGCTAAAAAGTCGTACAAGAATGCAGAAAAGCGCCTTAAAGAGCCTTTATGCATGAGTGCGAGAAATATGATGTATATATCGGCGGATGCAAGACTGCTGCCCTGTATCCCTCTTTCGGGCTTACCTATACAAGACAAGTTCCCAAGCCTTGAGGCTATGACCATTGTCGAAGCGATGAGGGATTCGCTTTATTTGGAACGTATATCGGCGCCGGTCAGCAAATTATTCGATAATCAGGCGGAATGCGCCGCCTGCGAACATCGGCTTTACTGCAATGGCGGCTGCCGGGCTGCCGCATTAATGGAAAACGGCGGAACCGATTATTTCGGTGTTGACAGCTGGACCTGCCTTTTCTTCAAAGGTGGTTATGAGGAAAAAATCGCAGAGATAGCTGCAAGATTCATAGGCAGCTTATGAAGAAAAGAAGTTGCGGCATTGGCGTGGTAATTGTTGTGAAGCTTTTTTATTAAGATGCCTTCCTAACCAAATTCAAGGACTTCTTATAACTCCTAAACAAGGAATCTGCCCAATCAATTCTTCGCTCATATTTTTCTGCAGCTTTTCTACTTCCAACGCCAGCATAATATCCTTCTTTTTGTCCGAATGGAAACTAGTTTTTTGAATATAGCCTTTTATCGTCCAATTCAGGATAGTTCGGATATTTTAACGGTGGAGAAGGCCACGCCGGCATTGACCACTCTGTTCATTTAGCTCTTTCAGATTAAAGCTGCAGCCCTCTTCTGTAAGGCAGGACAGTAGGAATTTTTCCGGCTTCAAAAATCGCTCAATATTTGGTCTGGCTTGTTCTCTGAGTCTAAACGGCGAATATATGCGGACATATCCTTGGAATCGTCCAGGAGTCCCACTTTCCGCATCAGCTTCACGGCAATCAAAACTTCTGCTTTTTCAATGCCCAATATATCCGCAAGATAGTCTACCCTGGATTCGGCCTCGCCATTGCCAGCTTCGGAAATACTGCGGTCAGGGATGACGCCTCTAAAATAGCAACTACCTCCTGCATATTTTTAGCCAAAATTGCCGTTGTATAAACGTGAGGTACATTCTTGACCCGCTACAAATAATCGGCATTCTCCAGAGCCGCAATAGCTGTCCTAACTCTCGTTTCAATTTCCGAAACATCGTCATTCCTGCCTACCTGCCGTGCAATTTCAAGGGCAGAGCAATAAACCTTAAAAGCTTTCCATACCTGCTGAATCTCACTGAGACTGAGCTTAGTCTGGTTTAGCAGAATAAAGTGCTTGCCAAGGTCATCATCGTTGAAAAGAACGCAGCATTCCACCTGGAGGGAAGGCTCCCGGCCAGCCTGCAGGCTTCTTAGACGTGATTTTCCAGAGAATACGATATATCGTAATGAACCACCAGCCTGACGTCCTTTTTGTCAACGCCCAAAAGCGGAGGTAGCTACAATAACCTGTACCTCATTGCGGATAAAGGCCTCTTGATTGGCAATCTTATCAGTGGCTGCCATTTTTCCGTTGAAGGGCCGGGCGGGAAATCTGTCGCTGGTCAGATTCTCCGTCAATCCCCCTGTCTTTTTGGTGCGGGAAACATAAACAATGGTGGGGCAATCCCTCTGCTGAATCAAGTCCCGCAAAATGTTGTATTTTTCCTCCGGGGTTTCTTTGTATAAAACCACGTAATGGAGATTCTCCCTGGCGGCGGTAGTTGAGTATAGCTCCAGATCAAGATTCAGCTTTTTCTTGAAATAATCCCGGATATCACTGATAACCTTTTGCTTTGTTGTGGCCTTAAAGCAAGAAACCAGAATTGCCGTTTTATTGCCCTTAGTTTTCTGAAGCTCTGGAATAAAGTCCCCGATATACAGATAATCCATGCGGAAATCCTATCCACAGTCAGAAAGCAATGGGCTTCATCAATGACAAATGAAATCCGCACCATAAACAAAGCCGGCGAAATCCTTTTGAAAGGCGAAGTGGAATTGTGCACCGTCGGCTTCACAACTCCGAGATCTAATATTTTTCGGATTCTGGGCTTATTTCACTGTCAATAAATACTATGGAAGACATAGGAAGCCTCCCTTTAAAGATGATATTTTTGTGGATTCTATATACAAAAGATAATATCAAATAAGCTATTGGTCAAATATTAATTCGGACTCTATTTTTTTACCCATCATAATGTACTTACTTTCGGCTGCTCACATTATCGTTGAATAAAATTAATAAATAGGATAAGCGATTTTCTTCTAAAGTTTCAACTAGCCATATTGAAAAAGCAGAATCAGCACCTTCAAAAAACACTTAGGCTTTTGTTAAATCCCTACTTCCTCACTGCATACATCCTATCATAATACTCCAAATAACTGCCGCTGGTCACCTGCTCCATCCATTGGCCATTCTTCAAGTACCACTCAATAGTCTCCGCTATTCCCTGCTCAAAAGTATAGCTGGGGCTCCAGCCAAGCTCACTGGTAATCTTAGCATTATCAATGGCATAGCGGCGATCATGACCGGGACGGTCCTGTACGTAGCTGATCAGGCTCTCGTCTTTGCCCATTGCCTGGATAATCAGTTTAACAATTTCAATATTAGCCTTCTCATTATTACCACCAATATTATAGACCTCTCCTGTCTGTCCCTTCTCGAGAACCCTATAGATCGCCGAGCAATGGTCGCTGACATGCAGCCAGTCCCTAATTTGCATACCGTCGCCATAGACGGGTAGGCTTTTACCTTGCTGGCAATTGTTAATCATCAAAGGAATCAGCTTCTCCGGAAACTGATAAGGTCCATAATTATTAGAGCAGCGGGTAATATTAACCGGCAATCCAAAGGTTTCGTTGTAAGCCCGTACAACCATGTCTGCCCCAGCCTTAGATGCTGAGTAGGGACTATTAGGCGCAAGGGGGGTAGTTTCAGTAAACATCCCTGTTTGTCCTAAAGCACCATATACTTCATCGGTGGAAACCTGCAAAAACTTTATGCCGGCAGCATAATCCCGACTATATTTATTATCAGGCTCAACCTTCCAATGACGTTTGGCAATATCCAGCAGATTCTGTGTTCCGATAATATTCGTTGTTAAAAATATTTCCGGCTCCGTAATGCTACGATCCACATGGGATTCCGCCGCAAAATTCACTACCGTATCAATATGATATTTATAGAATAAATTATCAATCAACTCTCTGTCCCGAATATCTCCTTTAACAAATCGATAGCGTGGATTCTCCGCCACCTCGGCTAAGCTTTGCAGGTTTCCCGCATAGGTCAGCAGGTCCACATTAATGATACTTACGTTATCATCAATGTTAAGCATATATTTAACAAAATTTGAGCCGATGAAGCCGGCACCGCCGGTAACAAGAATATTTTTCATTGCTTTCCTCCGCAAGCCGTAGCAAATTTTATATCAAGTTATAGTCATCTAAAAATCCGATTATTTCTTTAGGTGAGCAAAACATCATTACATCCAAGATAGACAGACCCTCGGTAAAATGTCCCATCTTTTGAATATAGGGCTTTAGATTTATTTTTAGAAACTCTAATTCTATATTGTTCTTTTTATATTTTTCTCTGTTAAAAAAAGCTATACCGCCCGGGGGATTAATGTATCTTGAATATCCTAATCTTTTTGTAATTTCAAGTGCCCAGTCATCAGGTTCCTGAATATTATCGAACTCTATATTCATCTTAGAAAATATACCATAAGATAATTTCAATCCTAAATAGTCACATACCTTCACCATACTTAAAATGTTGAATTCCGATAAGTATTCAGTAGGCAGTTGAAAACAGCTTTTAAGAAGATTTATCACTTCATCATAATAAGGTGCTTTACGCCTATAAAGTGTAAATTGTCCTAAAAGCTTTTCTTGCCAATTTACAGATTGATCAATCAGGATTTCATTAATAGCAGTTATTTGTGGTGATTTTTTTACCGGAACTGTAATATAGTTAAACTCTTCTTTTAAATGAAGAATTCGATTCCGATTCACCCATCCTTTTCTAATATACTGCGGAGTATCGAAAAAAACAAAATGGTCGCTATTACGTATTAGAGAGAAATACCCGAGATATGGGAAGAAATACGGTTGCATTATTGCTATAGTACTCATGATTAATCCTACCTTTTATAAAGCTATTAAGTATTCTTTAATTCACTGCGGTTTCCAATATAGCATCACACACTCTATCTACCTCCGCCATCGTTAAATCAGCATAAAGAGGCAAACATAAAATCTGATTCGAAATTTCTCGTGCAATAGGCGTCTCTTGAATCGAAAAATTTCCTCGGCAGATTGGGAAATCCGACGTTAACGGATAGAAATATTTACGCACAAAAATATCCTGTCGCATAAGGAAATCAACAATAGCATTTCTATCGCAGCCAAACTGTTCTGGTTTTATGCGTACAGGCATATAGGCATAATTAGGAGTGACTCCCTGCTGTTCATTACACAGTATTAATCCCGGCTGACTCAAAAGCCGTTCTCGGTATCTGAATACAGCACTTCGGCGCAAATTAACTTGATTAGCAAAATGACGTAGGTTACAAAGTCCCATTGCTGCTGCAAACTCAGTTAACTTAGCATTAGTACCCACAATCTCGGATTGCTCACCATCATACATACCAAACTGACGCCATGCCGCTAATTTTTTTGAAAGCGTTGGGTCATTATATGTTAAGCATCCTCCCTCAATAGTATGGAACACTTTAGTTGCATGGAAGCTAAACATTGAGAGGTCGCCTAAGCTACCCGCATTATTTCCAAGATCCACAACACCAAATGCATGTGCTGCATCATAAATAACTTTTAGATTGTATTTTGCTGCAATTTCTGCAATTCTACGCCAATCACATAAATTCCCATATACATGGACCGGTGCAATAGCCACTGTCTTTTCAGTAATTAACTTCTCAATGCATTCGGGATCAAGAGTATAGAAATCTGACTCTATATCACAGAATACAGGTATCAAGCCACAACGTATGATTGCCAAAGTAGTCGAGGCAAAAGTAAAAGGCGTGGTGATTACCTCTGATCCTACAGGAAAAAAAGAAAAAACGGCTTCCAAAGCTTGATGACCATTAGAAAAAAGAGAAATCTCTTTAGCTCCAAGTGCTGTAGTAAGCTCTGTCACTAATTGTTGATGTTTAGGGCCATTGTTAGTTAACCAACAATTCTCCCAAATGCCTTGGATTTCCTCTATATACTCTTCAATTGGTGGCAGAGAAGGTCTGGTTACATTTATGCGTTCCATAAAAACCCTTTCTAGAAAAATAATCTGTAAAACTATTATGTCAAACTGCGTAAAAAAACTTCAGTTATTACAAATCTATCATTTATGATAATGATACACCAGAAGAATTATTTTTATAGAATTCATATAAAAAAATTTCCACTAGCATTTCCTTAATAGAGTATTTTGGCAGCCATTTTGTTAACTTATAAAACCTCTGACAATCCATCCCATCGTATAAGGAAATGTCTGAAGGTGTAAATTGCAATTCAACAGAAATATTTTGCTGTTCTTTTAAAACGCTAACAGCTTCTTGTGCAAGTTCTAAGATTGTAATTGCTCTCTGGGGCCCTAGATTATAAACCTCATCCCATTTTTTATAATTTGAGCCAATAAATTGAATTATTCCTGCAGCTGCATCCCGAATGTCTAAATATGCGAATAACTGTTTTCCGCCTTCTATTTTAAGTCTCTTCTGGGAGAGAGCTAGTTTTATGAGTTTATTTGGAAGTCTCTCTTCAAATATCGGGCCAATCAAGCCGGCCAATCTTATGCTAGTAACATTTGTATCAGAATTGGAGTAAGAAGAAACAATCTGCTCAGTTTTATATTTAGCATGTGCATAAGGGGAATTAGGTTCTGGCCTCATATCCTCATTCCATGGCAACTGCGATATTTGTCCATATACACTTCTTGAGGATATATTGATCAAATGTGGTACATTATGGTTCTTAGCTGTATAAAACAATTCCGATGTATAGTTAATACTATCTTGTAAGCATTTTTCTTCCATGGAACGAGAAAAAGCACAGTGCAAAACTGTATCAATTGGGTAAGAAGACAAGACTTCTTCATATGCTTCCCGTGCCACTATTTTACAAAAAGGGAAGTGTTTCACTATGAATTCCGGATTGGATGTTAATGCATAAATAATATATTCCTGATGTTCTGACAATTGCTTCATAAGTTCCTGACCCAACATGCCCCCTGCACCAGTCAATAGTAATCCTCGTTTCATTAAGCCTCCTCTTCTTGATTATACTTTCTTAATGGCCAATCCTTAGTTTCGAACAAGCTAGCCTTTTCTTAAATTATTCGTTAAATAGTCGATCTGTATCAAACGGACAAAAAAGCATATTTTTCCCTTCAACATCTTTGATTACAATATGTTTTTGAATTAGATTAATAACATTTACTAACTCATATTTATTTTGTCCAAATATATTAGCCCTGAATACCGATTGGGCCATTGATGCACTGTCAATGATTTTATCGCCGACCACACGTAAGTATTCAGCAGAAATTACATTATCCAACTTTAGAACTTCTTCCAACCCCTCTTGCGTTCCAATTATACCGCTATGGGCTGTCATATTGAATATTGCACTTAACTGTGAAGGAAATGGGTTCTCCCGTTTTAAATCACAATCACCCATGCTTCCAGTTACAGCATAACGAATCATCATCTCAAGATAGTTTATACCATGGAGATTCATCATATTATGATAGTCACACAAAGCATTAATTCGATACCCACATTCAAAAAAAGTAATCTTCTTCTCATTTGCGATTCCCTGAAAAAATACGCTTGCATTAGTTGCTTTTGTTCTCCGAAAAAGCTCAACAAATTTTGGATGCTCATCTTTCATAAATGCTTCTATATATTTTGAAGGAATTAAAGATAAATCATATTGTGATGTTATTCTTTCATATTCTTTAGAAGGATAACGATCTCGCAGGCAAGAAAGACTAATCTCTCCATCTTTTATAGTATATACTGCTGTAATTTCTTGACCGACAATATACTCTTCTACGATAATATAACCGCTAGGCGAGTTCTCTAAAGCGCATTCAATAGCTGGTCGAATTTCTGACTCATTATAGCAAATCGTAACGCCAAGTCCACCACCACCATCCCTCGGCTTTACAATAACTGGATATTGTATATATGCAAGCTCGCTTTCAACTAGGGGATATGAAACTAAATAATTCCTTGGAACATAAATCCCCACTTCTTCACATTTTTGTTTAAAATACATTTTATCAAAATTAAGTCGTAATTGTTCATCTGTTGCATAAAAAGGTAAATTACATTTGTCACATAACTCTTTTGTACGTTTTAAATTAAATTCGTGAGCACCTGTAAATATTCCATCAATTTTTCGGCTTAATACCCTTTCTGCCAATATTTCTATATCAGCTGTGCTAATATCCCATACTTCATCAGCTAAAAGTTTTGCTGGTGATTTCTCTTGATTCAGGTTGTCGGTAACAATAGCATAAACCCCCATGGCCTTTGCCATACGAACAATATCCTGTGAAGCAGCTGGTTTTCCACCCAAAACAAGCAATTTTTTTCCTAAAATATTTTGTTTCACTATAATTCTCCCTTCTCATCGTTTCGCATGGCAATTCTAAACTATAAAATATCATTGAAAATTTAGATCAAACACTAAGCTCTTCAATTATGCTCTTCCAACGCTTTGCACTATTTTGTGGCAAAAAATTTTCATTAATCCATTGAGCTGCTTTAGGAGAATCAAATGGCTCTGCTATTTCTTTAATAGTCTGGATTTCTAACAGCTTAGTACTAAAAATTTTAATCCCCTGTTTATTGAAATAAGAATACATCGGATTGTCTGGATTCATATAGATTTTTTTTCCAAAATATAAATATTTAAGCAGGTTTCCTAATCCATTCTGTCTCTCAGAATTCAAAATAAGCACATCCATGAAATAGATGAAACCAGTATAGTCATTCTGCGACATAAGTTTATCTAAAAACACGATTTTATCATTAAATATGTCTTTTCCATAATCTTTCAAGGCGCGTTTATACCATCTTTTTGTAGTGTGATTATCTCCACCATAACTTATTGGAAGGAATAGCTTTATATTTTCTTCATTGAAGCGCCGTAATGTATCTAGTATCTGCTTATGATTATTGAATTGATAGGCATTATGTCCAATTTGAATTTTGATTGAAGCAGTTTCCAAATTCTTTTTTGACTCATCCAAGCTAGTTACTGGATCCGAAGACGCATTTTTATTCCCTACATATTCTTCATATGGAAAATAGTATTCTTCTCCAGTTTGCTGTGATTTTAGGTGTTCCATTACCTTCCAGGATTCTTCCCCCAAGCAATATGGAGCAAAAAAAATTTTCAATTTTCCTCCAAACTGCTCTTGCGCAATTTCTATATCCGTAGGAAAGATGACATTAATTGCAAGCATTTTTTCACGGCATTTCTTATTTAAATAATTGATTACTTTGTTCTTTAATCCTTTTTCGTTACGCTTCCAATTGTATAAATCAATTCCCCAAGAAACCCATATTGTTTTCTTCAACAATCCAGGATTAAAAAAGGCAAAAAGTAACAACTCTCTGCGCGGTATAAAATTATGCCAAAATATATAATCTGCCTTTTCCATCTCTTTTTTGAGATTTCGTAAGCAGGTATTTGTATTGTTGCCTAATTCCTCCCATCCTTTTACTTGATCTATCAATAATAATGATACTTCACTTAGAGCGCATTCACCATATGTTAGAAAAAAATGTTCTTCTTTATTTAAATTTTGTTGAATCATTGCAATATTCCCCTTCATCATTCGTAAACTGGGAGGAATTAGGTGCAAATATCTCATGGATTTACCTACCTTTCCTATTTATAATCTTTCTCAAAGGAAACCCAATAGTTTTTCGCAGTAAAAATATTATTGTGAAAGCTTTTTGAGGCTGCTTAGAGAACAGCTCCCAAAAAACTTTTCGATTATTTTTGGTTGGTTTTTTTAGCATTAATACATATGCATGATAAACAATATCCCTTGCCATTTCCCGATAATGTAGTATTACACCAAATGTCTCTCTAGCATAGCGTATACGCTCCTCACGCCAATATTCATAAGTAAGAGACAGGTTTTGTTCTTTAGTGGTAGCAGACCAACTGAAGCCACCACTAGTAACATAGCGATAAACTCCCATAAACTCAGGAAAACAATAAACAGGACCAAACAATACGATAGTTAAGGCAATTTTCATATCCCCAATACTATCACACTGCAAATAAGCCTGCCTTAGAGGTTCATTTTCATAAAAAAAATTGCGATACATTAACGTGGAGGTTTGCGAAGGAAGGAAACCTGCCTCAGCCTCCTTAATCGTATAGATATCCCCTGAAAAAAAACGCTTAAAAGTAAATCCAGCACACACCTGTCCAAAACGATCCACGAACCGAAAACGATGGCAACAGCCACTATATTCTGGATGGCTATCCAAAAAATCCAGCTGTGTTTGCAACTTGCGAGGATCTGTCCAAAAATCGTCTCCCTCTAAAATAGCAAGATAACGCCCTTGAGCAATACGGCGTGCTTCTTCGGTACAAATATTCATGCCTTGATTTTTCTCAGGTAAAAGCAATTTGAAAAAACCGGGATATTTTTCTACATATTCTGATAGTATCTTACGAGTCTCATCAGTGGACGCATCATCTGAAATGATCACTTCCATGGAGAAAGAAATCTCCTGCATCAAAATCCCATCTAAAGCTTTTCTGATATAACTGCCGTGATTATAGGTAAAAACCAGGACGCTCAAATCCGACCTTAGCTTTTCTAACTCTTTATTCATGTCCTTCTTCTACCAATGATATTAAGTATTTACCATAAGCTGTCATGGATAAGGATTCACCAATTGCATGAAGTTGTTCCTGGGTAATCCATCCATTCCTCCATGCAATTTCTTCAATGCATGAAATATAGTATCCTTGACGGGACTGCACTGTCTCCACAAATTCTGCAGCTTTTAGTAACGCTTCTGGTGAACCAGTATCTAACCATGCCATTCCTCTTCCCATACGTATAACATGTAGGTTGCCACGGTCCAGATATACCTTATTGACACTAGTAATTTCAATTTCTCCTCGTGCGGAAGGCTTGATCTTTTTAGCAATATCAATCACATCATTATCATAGAAGTACAGACCCGGAACTGCATAGTTGGATTTTGGAGCAGTTGGTTTTTCTTCTAATGAAAGTACCTGGCCATTTTTATCAAACTCCACGACGCCAAAAGACGAAGGATTTTTGACTAAATAACCAAATATCCTAGCACCTTTTTCTCTTTGACTCGCTAATTTCAGATAATTAGAAAAGCCTTGACCAAAGAAGACATTATCACCCAAAACTAAGCAAACGCTATCCTTTCCAATGAACTCTTCGCCCAATATAAAAGCATCTGCCAAGCCTCGAGGCTGCTCCTGTACTTGATACTCAAATCGAAGACCTAGGCGACTGCCGTCTCCTAATAAACGTCGATAGTTAGGAATATCCTCAGGTGTTGAGATAATCAAAATCTCTCTGATGCCAGCTAGCATTAAAACAGAGACAGGGTAATAAATCATGGGTTTATCATATAATGGCAAAAGCTGCTTGCTCACAACTTCTGTCATCGGATAAAGTCGGGTTCCTTTCCCCCCTGCTAATACAATGCCTTTCATCTTTTCAACTCCTTGATATAAATTTATTTATTACATTCTAACAGCCTTTGCACAATAGCTTCATATGTTCTTTGACAATTTTTTTCATCATTAAACGCAAAAAATTTATTATACCGTAATAAATATTTTTCTGGCACGGTGAATTGATTTTCTACAATCTCTAACAAAGACATTATTACCTCGTCAGGAGTCGTACACAAGTTTCCAAAACCGTCTCGAGCATAACTAAAATATCCTTCTTCTAAATGCCGATTACGAAACTCCTTGTAATCAAACTGATAATAAATCAATGGCCTCTTCAAATAGGCAAAATCAACGGAAACGCTAGAGTAATCAGTAATTAGCATGGCTGCATTTTGGATTTCATTCATTATATCTTTACTACCCATGTTACAAATATCAATTCGAGGGCAATTGGAAGAAAAATCAGAAGTAAAAGGTACCATGTTGCGATGCAAGAGAAATCTCATTTGGATATTTTCTTTTTCCAGTAAAAGATGCAACTTCGGATGGTTTAAAAACTCATTCCAGCCATTAAAATAATCAGACATTAAAATGGAATCACTATCTTTAAGCCAGTTACGCCAGGTGGGAAAAACTAATATTATCCGTTCATAGTTAGTCACTTTATACAACCTATCATAACGGCACATACCGGTATAAGCTATTTCTTCTAGAGAATAGCCAAACCTCTCTTTTACAAACTCATATTCTGGAGTTGCTCCGCAAGTGATCAAGCTAAATCGCGCATTATTTTTATGAAGATAAGGTAAATCATTAAGAATAATACCATGCTGAATAAACACTCTAAAATTTTTAAGTAGACCATAAACCTCTAAAATATAACAGACTGCGGCGTTAGGCTTACCACCTTTTTGAGAACTAACATTAACTTGAGCGGCTAAATAATATATCCAATGCTTCAAGCTTCCAAAACTCACCACATCTCCCAGAGCAACCACCTTATTTCGGGCCTTAGAATTTTTTCCTATGGCATACACTGCATCTATTTCCGGCCGTTGCATGCGTAAATAGTGAAAAAAGCAAAAACCATTATCGTGAGCTTCATCCTTATACTCACAAATCAACCATAAGTTTTTTCTATAAATCCTTATAAGACGGGAAATTGGTAACGCCACCAAAAAAAAGAAAATGTGCACTATATCTGCGATTTCTACTTTTTTTAATTTAGTAAGTAAAGATTCCCACATAGTATTCATCCTAATTTATTATAATAACGCAAAATCTCTATTTTATTTGTAAAGACTCATAGTAACGATCACAAATTTCCTTTGTTTCTCCGAAAGCTATTTGCTTACCTTTATCTAACCAAAGGACTTTATTACACATCCTTCTAATCTGATCTAGAGAGTGTGAAACTAGTATAGTAGTAATTCCACCCTGAATAATCTCATTCATTTTTTTCTCACTCTTATTTCGAAAAGCACCATCGCCTACAGATAATACTTCATCAAGAATCAAAATATCAGGATTTACAAGACACGCAATTGAAAATGCTAAACGTGATTTCATTCCAGACGATAATTGCCTAAACGAATAATCTTGAAATTCCTCTAGCTCTGCAAATTTGATAATCTCCTCATATTTTTCATTCATAAATTTACGCGTATAACCTAGCAATGCACCTCTCAGAAATGTGTTTTCACGTACAGTTAGATCTTCGTCAAAACCTGAAGCAAGTTCGAGTAATGCTGCTACGTTTCCTTTTACGCATAATTCACCTTCCGTTGGTTTCATGATTCTTGTTAAAGATTTAAGTAACGTAGACTTTCCAGCACCATTTTTACCTATAATACCTAGAAGATCCCCTTTTTCCAAAGAAAGAGTGACGCCATCCACTGCCCAAAATTCCTTAGCAACGTAAGTTTTCTTTAAATTTTGGATCACGTAATCTTTGATTCCAATATCTTTAAAGTTTCCAGTCATATAGCGGATTCGCACATTTCTCAACTCTACAATCATATCTATCCTCACTACATGTAATAAATAAATTTATAATTGTTCTTTTTATATATCCAAGCACCCGTTATCAAAGCTAATAAAGCATAAATTAGACATAGAACATGATGCTGTAAAGAAGGCATAATCCCCTCAATTACAACTTGGCGAAAATATTTGATATAAACATAAATAGGATTAAAATTAAATAACAGCTGATATTTATCCGGAAACATATCCACACTATAGAAAATAGCTGAAACATATAATAAAAGCATAATAAAAATATCATATAAATACTGAATATCTTTAAAAAATACATAAAGAGCAGATAATATTGCACCAATGCCTATATTAAAGATCAGCAAGCAAATAACTGGATAAATCAGTAGAAAAAAGCGTGGGCTAAATATTATCCCATCAATAGCAACAAAAATGAAATAAATACACAACGTTAACAAAAAATTTATCAGAGAGGCTGATATCTTCGCCAATAAAAAGAGATACTTAGGTACATTAATCTTAGTAATAATAGCAGAATTATGCACTAATGATGTCATTCCACCCATTGTTGCTTCACGAAAAAAACCAAAAATTAAATTGCCCGAAAACATATAGATAATAAAATGAGGTATATCACGTCCAAATATCTGTGTAAAAACTATCCCCATTACAAGTAATTGTAGTAATGGTGAAACAAGACTCCAACCCATTCCCAAAACCGTACGTTTATATTTCTTCTTAAAGTCTCTCTTAATAAGCTCTTCAAACACAAACCTATATTTTTTAAATTTCTCGATCATTATGATCTCCCTATAGCATCTTTAAAATATAATTAAATACTAGACTTATATCTCTATGTTGTCAACCTCTCCAATAGATTCAAAAACACTCGGGTACCACCATTGCCTTCCCCCCTCTTCCATGATAAATTAATGCCTAGAGTGAGGAGGGCTTTTTTATGCAGCAAAACCATTTATGCTCCGTTATCATCCCCGCATACAACTGCGAAAACTTAATCGCAGAAGCTATTCAGTCGGCTCTGGACCAAACCTACCAAAACATTGAGGTTCTCGTCATTGACGACTGCTCCACAGACTCCACTTATGAACAAATTTGCGCTATTGCCAAAGCCGACTCTCGAATCATTCCGCTGCAAAACCCTCACAATATGGGCGTAGCCCTCACCCGGAATTACGGCTTTCAAAAAGCCTCCGGTCCTTACATTGCTCTGCTGGATGGCGATGATTTTTGGCTTCCGGACAAACTTCAGCAACAAATTATTCAGTTGGAAGCTACCGGGGCAGATATCTGCTGCACTGCCTATGCTTTAATCGATGAGAAAAGCCAGCCTACAGGCAAGTGCTTTGTTCCGCCCAAAAAGACT
The DNA here is from genome assembly GCA_018436095.1 of Clostridia bacterium. Lineage (GTDB taxonomy): Bacteria > Bacillota > Peptococcia > DRI-13 > UBA5745 > WRMS01. Next base: position 135,357 of record JAHDMJ010000001.1, read on the forward strand.
TCCTTTGATCGGCTACGCAAACAAAACTTTATCGGCTGCTCCACAGCCCTCTTTCACCGGCAAGTCATTGAGCAAATACAAATGCGGCCTGAATTCTCTCATGAGGATTACGCTTTCTGGCTGGAAGCAGCTCAAGCCGGTTTTCAAATTACCGCTCTTCACCAACCTCTGGTTCAATACCGTATTTTGCAAAGCAGCCGCTCCGCCAACAAACTGCGTTCCGCCTATAATTGCTGGCTCATTTACCGTAAGTTCATGAAGTATAATCTTTTCCGGGCTTTTTACTACTTTATCTGGTACGCTATCTACGGCACTTTAAGGCGTTTGTAAAGACCATTGTCCCAAACAATTCCACACCTATTTCCTTCTTCCTTCCCTGACACCGCTGCCAAATAGCACCACCTTTATCGTTTGCCATAATATTTGGCAATCAAACCAAACCCCCATCTTCCTGTAATACTCCCCGTCATAGGCCGCCTTCTCAGGAATAGGTAGCTCATCCCGGCCCCGTATCTGGGCAAGGCCCGTCAATCCCGGCCGGATGGCGTTAGCCCCCCAGCGGTCCCGCTCCGCAACCAAATCGTCCTGGTTCCACAAAGCAGGCCGGGGGCCCACAATACTCATATCCCCTTTGAATATATTCCACAATTGTGGCAGCTCATCCAGGCTGGACTTCCGCAAAAAGCGCCCGATAGGCGTAATATACGCGTAAGGATCCTGCAGCAAATGGGTGGGGATTTCCGAAGGTGTATCAATTCGCATACTGCGGAATTTCGCCATCTGAAATATTGTTTTATCCTTGCCAATCCGTTTCTGCTTAAATATCGCCGGTCCCGGTGAAGTCAGCCGCACCGCCATCCAAAGCAACAGTAAAACCGGGCTCAGAAGGATCAGGCCCATACTGGCAAGCAATATATCGATTAAGCGTTTAACGTACCTATACATAATCCGCTTCTCACCTTTATTCTTTTGCAATACCTATCGCAGTTCATCCTCGCAATCCAGGCTTAGCTCCCGTTCCACTCTCGCTCCCAAGCCTCAGCAGCCGATGGCTGCCATCAGAGCTTCCTTCAAGTGCTCTTCCCCTTGTCCCCTAAGGGCCAGCTCTTTCACGTTATCCAGGCTGACCGCAAAAGCCTCATAATCAATGGCCTGGCTTCTCATTACGAAAAGCTTCTCCTGCACCGTCTTAATAACTTTCTCTTCATCCCAATAGATTTCCTCGGCCATTTTCTCCCCGGGCCTAATGCCCACGTATTCAATCTTAATATCCTTATCCGGCTCAAGACCTGACAACCGAATCAGTTCTCTGGCCAGCATATCGATTTTCACGGGTTTACCCATGTCCAAGGCAAAGATTTCGCCGCCCTCCGCCAGGGTCGCCGCCACCATGATCAGAGAAACAGCCTCAGGTATAGTAATAAAATAGCGCTCCATATCCTGGTGGGTCACCGTTATGGGCCCGCCTTCTTCAATTTGTTTTTTAAATATCGGTACTACGCTGCCTTTGGAGCCCAATACATTGCCAAAACGCACAGCCGCCATCCGGCATTGGGGGCTGTTTAAGCCTTGCACCAGCAGCTCCGCCGCCCGCTTCGTAGCGCCCATAATGCTGGAAGGATTGACAGCCTTGTCCGTAGAAATCAGGATACAGCGCTCCACCTGATGCTCTCTACAGCTCTGCAATACATTTTCCGTACCGATAATATTATTTTTTACGGCTTCAAAAGGGTTACCCTCCATCATCGGCACATGCTTATGGGCAGCAGCATGGAATACCACTTGGGGCCGGTATTTGCTAAAGACCTCCTGCAGCCGCTCTTTATCCCGGATAGAGCCAAGACACACCTGGAACCTGTCCTCTTCATGCTTTTTCTTTAATTCTTCATTGATGCCGAAGAGACCATTCTCATTAAAATCATAGATAATCAATTGCCGGCAGCCATTAGCCAAAGCCTGGCGGCAGATTTCACTGCCGATTGATCCGGCGCCGCCGGTAACCAGTATCCTCTTACCTTTAAGGCATTGGAAGATTAGGTTCTTGTCCAACCTGACACTATCCCGAAACAGCAGATCCTCCAAGGATATTTGTTTCAAAGCTTTCCTGTCCCCGGCCAGATAGCTTTCCATATCCACAGTGCTCTGGAATATCCTGAATTTCAGACCATAATCGGTACAGCTGTGGTAAATTTCAATAATGGCCTCCGTATCGATGGAGGGTATAGCCAATATAGCTTCCTCCACTTTATACTGCTGGGCCACTTTGGGAATGTCCTTTAGGCTGCCGGCCACATATACGCCGGCCACCCGCATTTTCAGCTTGGCCGGATCATCATCAACTGCCACTACCGGATAAAGACCCTCTTCACCATTTTCCTCCAGGCGTTTAATTACCATGGCTCCAGTGGTACCGGCGCCGACAATCAGCGTGCGCTTGGCCCCGTCATTATTTCGCATAAAAAGAAAATAACGGAATCGTGGAATCAGACGAATACCCGTAGTCAGCATTAGGGCGATACCAAAATAAATTACAGTAATGGAACCGGAAACCTGCAATAAGCCCGTATATTTGATAACAAAAAATACTGCTGCCGAGGCCGACACCGCTCCGATCTGCCGGAAGGCGTCCACAAAGCCAATGTATTTCAGTACCGATTGATAAGTACCAAAAAGAAAGCCTGCCGGCACAATAGAACAAGCAGCTATCAGATAATACAAATTCAGCAAATCCTGGTACTCTACCCTGATTCGCCCGTCAAACCGCAGCCATACCGCAAAATATATAGAAGCTATGCTTAATACGATATCACCTATGATAAATCCTATCTGTTTGCTTTTCATTGCTATCCTTCTAGGTAATATATTAGATTTTTAATCTTCTCATTTTAACATAAAACGCCGTCTTCTTCCAGCCCTCAGCAGTCATTTTCATTGCACAGTAAACATGGTATAATTTAGTTAGAGAATTTAATGCACCGGCAGTGCGGAAAGGATTTACGCATGGACAAGGATAAATCCATTAAACTCTTCGAGGAAAAGACTATCCGTACCCATTGGGATGGGGAAAAAGAAAAATGGTATTTTTCTATTATCGACGTGATTGCCGTCCTGACAGACAGCGAAAATCCCCGTCATTATTGGACCGTACTAAAAGGACGATTGAAAGCCGAAGGAAATGAAACAGTCACAAATTGTGAGCGTTTGAAAATGAAGGCGGCTGACGGAAAAATGCGCCTGACCGACGTTGCCGATACCGAACAGCTTTTGCGGCTGATTCAGACAATTCCAAGTAAAAAAGCTGAACCCTTTAAGCTGTGGCTGGCTCGTGTAGGCAGCCAGCGAATTGACGAAACCGCCGACCCTGAGCTTACCATTGACCGCGCCTTAGAAACCTACCTCAAAAAAGGTTACTCTCGGAATTGGATCAATCAAAGATTGAAAACCATTGAAGTCCGCAAGGAGTTAACCGATGAATGGGAAAAATGCGGTGTCACCGACAAACGTGATTTTGCTATTCTGACCGATGAGATAACAAGGTCATGGTCTGGCAAGACAACTAAGCAATACAAGGAATTTAAAAACATTAAAAAAGAGAACCTGCGGGACAACATGACCAATGTTGAGCTTGTTTTGAATATGCTGGCGGAAGTCACCACAACGGATATTACCCGCCAGGACGCACCCGGAACCATGGCAGGGCACAAGAGTGTTGCCCGGCGGGGAGGCTCAGTAGCAAAGGCTGCACGTTTGCAATATGAAAGACAGACAGGAAAGAAAGCGGTAACGCCTTTGAATGCCAAAAGTTTCGAAGGTTTAATAGATAAGCAAAAGGATGATAATGACAATTGAAGGATACCATGATAATTCATAAAGCATTAAAAAAGCATTTTGGCTACGACAGCTTTCGCAATGGCCAGCAAGAGCTGATTCTCGATATTCTGGCTAGCCGGGATGTGCTGGGTATTATGCCCACCGGCGCCGGCAAATCCGTTTGTTTTCAACTGCCTGCCGTTTTGCAGGAAGGACTTACCCTTGTGGTCTCCCCCTTGATCTCTTTGATGAAGGATCAGGTAGGCGCTCTTACCCAATCGGGCATTCCCGCAGCCTATATCAACTCAACTCTGACCTCCCGTCAGATTGAAATCATCCTTCAAAACGCCAAAAGCGGCAAATATAAGCTAATTTACGTTGCCCCCGAGCGTCTCATGGCCCCGGATTTTCTGGTCTTCGCCCGAAGTACGAAAATTGCTATGCTGACGGTGGACGAAGCCCATTGTATTTCCCAATGGGGCCATGACTTCCGCCCCAGCTATGGGCAAATTTCTCAATTTATTGGCCTGTTGAAAGCCAGGCCCGTCCTTTCAGCCTTTACAGCCACTGCCACCCAGCAGGTTAAAGAAGACATCATTCCCCTGCTTTCTCTGCAAAATCCCAGAGTTTTAGTGACAGGCTTCGATCGGCAAAATCTTTATTTTGAAGTACAGGCTCCTAAAAATAAAATGCAGGCCTTGCTCGTCTTTCTCAAAGCTCACCAAAACCAAAGCGGTGTAATCTATTGCGCTACCCGCAAAACCGTGGAGGAGGTTTGCGAAGCTCTTTGCAGGCTGGGCTTTCCCGCCACCCGTTATCATGCCGGCCTCCCTGACGAGGAACGGCGCCGCAATCAGGATGACTTCCTCTTTGACAAGCTTCCCCTTATGGTAGCTACCAACGCCTTTGGTATGGGTATCGACAAATCAAACGTGGCTTTCGTGATCCATTACAACATGCCCAAGGATATGGAAAGCTACTACCAGGAAGCGGGACGGGCCGGCCGGGACGGCAGTCAAGCTGCCTGCCTTTTGCTGTACAGCGGCCAGGATGTCCGCACTAATCAATGGCTAATCGAAAATGCCCGGGACACCTCTTATGCCGATGAGAATATGGAGCAGTTGCTTAAGGAACGGGATTATCAGCGTTTGCGGGAAATGACCTTTTACGCTACCACCAACGACTGCCTCCGTGCCTATATTCTGCGCTATTTCGGCGAAAACCCTGCCGGTTACTGCGGCTATTGCGGCAATTGTGACACTAAGTTTGAGACGGCAGATATTACGGAAGACGCTCAAAAGATCATGTCCTGCGTGCTGCGAATGGGCGAGCGCTTTGGCGCTACCCTGGTCATTGACGTACTCCGGGGCAGCAAAAACAAGCGTATATACGAGCTGGGCCTGGACAGCTTATCAACTTATGGCATCAGTCAAAAAAGCGCTCATACACTGCATGCGATTATTGACTTTCTATTACAGCAAGGTTACCTTGATAAAAGCAATGAATACTCCGTTTTGAGCCTTAACCCTAAAGCCAGAGAAGTGCTGAAAGGCACCGTCACCCTGCAAATGAAGCTGGCCAAAGAAAAAATAACCCCTGCTGTAGAGGTTGAGGCGGCTTCAGGCCGAGGTAAAAACGTGGTACCTAAAGGCAGAGAGGAGCTTTTTCAGCGCTTAAAAGCCTTACGCCTGCAGATAGCCTCCAGTCAGGGCCTGCCGGCCTTCGTGGTTTTCACCGACAGCAGCCTTACCCACATGTGCATAAGGCTGCCTAAAAACTCCGCCGAATTCCTAATGATTTCCGGCGTAGGGGAGTCCAAACTCAAGCGTTATGGGGAAAGGTTTCTACAGGAGATAAACGCCTTCTGCCGGGAAAATCCGGCTGTGGAGTAAGCGGTTAATAGCCTTCCGTTTTTCTCATGGACTCCTGAAAATCACAAACACAATATTGATAATCGAAGGGGTCCGGCAAATTTTGATCATAAACAAGGCTGCCAAAAGCCTTGGCCAAGCTGCCGTATATTTTGGCAGGAATTCTGCCGGGAAGACTGCCCGCGATCCCACCAAGAACTTTGATCATAGGATTAAATAAGGCACTACACCAAATATTGACGCCATTATTCCTGGCAATGGCCTCCGCCATCTGCCAGGTCTTCACATAATTCCTGTTTTGAGGTGTAAAGACTCCTGCCGATCCGTTGAAAATCACCAGCCGGATCAGTTCGCAGAGGTTGTCGATAAAAATCATGCTTCTCGCATTATCATACCGTGGAAATACCTTGACTTTCAGAATCAGCTTGCGCAAGCTCTGATAATTGCCGGGGCAGCCGGGTCCGTAAACCATAGGAGGCCTGATCAATGCCAAGGTAAAGTCCTCATCAGCTACGGCGGTTAGAATCTGCTCCGCCGCTAGCTTGCTCTTGCCATAGGCCGTAAAAGGTGCCAACGGCGTATTTTCATTGATGATTGCCGGCTGTCCAAGGCTCCGCTCCAGGCTATCCTTTACTCCAAAGACTGCCATAGTGCTGATAAAAACGAAATGGCCGACACCTTCTTTTTTGGCTTTTTCCGCCAGGGCCCAGGTTAGCTCCGTATTAATAGCGGCGAAATCCGTCCCTTCTTCTTTCTCCCGGCCATGAGCCAGCCCCGCCAAATGAACAATGCAATCGTAGCCGGAGAAATCCATCTCCCGCCACGCCTCCCCCCGGAGGCTGATTTTTTTGATTTCGGCAATGCTCCCGATGCTTTCCCCTGCAATCTCTTTTCGCATCTCCAGCCACTTCTCCAGACAAGTGACGATATAGCCTTGCTCACCGGTCAGGAGCACTCTTAGCCCGCCAGCACCGACGTCTCTCATGACAGGGCCGCCAATTCTTCCTGCCAGCCCTCAATCAGCTTCAGCAACTCATCTGATGGCTGCAGCTCCGCCCATTTTTCGGCAAACATCTCTTGCATTTCCTGAGGAATAGCAATGCCTTTTTCCAGCCAGGTTTTACGCTGGTCCATCCCGGCAGCCCCTGCAGCGTCAGCCAATTTTTCAAAAATTCCCTGGATTAATTGTCCTCTGGCCAGCCAATACTCCTGTCGGAAAGGCTCAATCTCCACCAGCCTGCCATTGGCGGCATAGGCTTTTTCAAATTGGTCTGTATTATAATAATACTCCACTAACATTACTAAAGTATCGGCACTGAATTGGCCCTGCTGTTCCGCAGACTCAGCTAAGGCTTCCCTCTCCGCTATCCCCTGCTCTGCGGTTTGCCCCGCCATACCCAGTCTTATAGCGGCAAGAGCTTTATATTCCGGCCGGAAAGGATCATTTTTTACCGCCCTTTTCGACAATACAATGGCACTTTCCAGATCGCCAGCCCCCATGCTGTAGGCAGAAGCCGTGACTTGGGCGATGGCCCGGTTAAAGCGAAAGGGCAACAGGCAGGCAATAATCATTACGATGACAACAAAACCGTCCCCCAAGTATTTCAGTTTGGAGTTGGTCAGCTTTTGGCCATCAAAAATCCGACCCTCGAAAAGAGGAATATTCATTAAGGTAAAAAGTAAAACAAAAATCAGATACTCACTATAGAACGCAAAATCTACGTCAATCAGGCTATGGAGAAACAGGCTCCCCGCCATTACCAAAAATACAATATCTCTCTCCCGTCGTTCTCTGATACAGTGAATAAAAGCCGAAATAAAACCTATAACCATACCGGCAAAAACCAATACGCCAAAAACACCATATTCTACAGCCAACTGTACCGCGAAAGAATGAATGTCATTGGCAATATAAAAGAATTTCTGGTAACCATGATAAATACGGCTCCAGCTATCGCCGCCTACACCGGTAAGGGGATAATCAATAAAAACGTGGAAAGCGTCAAGATAAAAGCCAAAACGGTCATACATGCTCTTGGGATTAAGAATATTCTCCAGCCGCTGTACGAAATCTTCCGATAAAAGATACCTGCTTAGCTTGATCTTAGCAGTCTCCCCTTGGGGAGTCATCAGATTGATCGCCAATATCTTATTGTCTGCACCGGTGGCAGGCCCATCTATTTGCAGACGCAAATAAGCTTCTGCCTCCTCCATTGTGAAAGGCAGGCTAATTTCACTTTCACCCAGATACTCACCAATCTTCTTTTGAGCCAACACATTTTGTTGGCCTTGCAGCATTTCCCTTCTATTCTGCCCCTGCAGCAAAAGGGATAGATCCTGCGCCTCATTTAGAGGCTGGTCAAAGCTAATCTGTAGTTGATAATCCCCGGCCTCATCTGCTTTGAATTGGCGCACCAATCGCTGGCTGCCGTCTAAAGCAAACGGCGTGGAACTTTGCCAAGCAAAGAGCAAGCCAAATATTGCAGCTAAAACTAATCCTGCAACCACAACAACTATTGTTTTGATTTGGCGCCGGGAGACCTTCGCGGCCGCCTTCTTCTCAAGTTTCTCATTTTTATGCTCATAATTACTTAGGCCGAAGCTTAGTCCTCCCGCCGCCCCAAACAATACTGCCATTGCCACCCAGCCCATCAGCGGCTGCGCATCGCGTAAGGCATTGCCCGGCAAGCTGAAGAATCCTAATAAAATTCCAGGAATGAAACAGAAAAGCAAGGGCAGCAAAGGATTCCTACGGCCCTCCTTCGGCAGAAGAAGGTAATAGGCCAGCATAACAGGCACACTTATTAAGTACATTCCCCTACTCATGGTCAAAACAAAAGCCAAAAAAATCAGATTGGCCAAACCCGGCAAAGCAAAAAGCTTCAGCTTATGCCATTTAAGACCCTTACCCTTTTCCTCCATATATACATATTGATGGGCTGCGGCAAACCAGGCAGCCAACAAGAAGGCGGCAGTGGTGTTGGGATACTGGAATAAGGAGGAAAGCCGGTCTGCAAAGACCATTTGAAACAGAAAGCCTTGGCCTCCTTCGGGAATAGGCCCGCCATTAAGCATGGTATTAATAGCTTCCACTATGTGGCCGCCCCAAACTCCGTCCAAGCCCAATAAAGCAACAATACCACCGGCAATTACAAAGGCTTTAAGCACCCACTGAGCAAAGGGAATTTTCTCATTAAGCATTTTAGCGGCCATCACCAATAAGAGTAGGGAGCAATTGCGGCTCAGGGCCAAAATAGCATTGTGGGCATACACCGCCTTAAATAAGGAAAAGAGAGAGGCGGCTGTCAGCAGCAAAAAAACATAAAGGGCAAAGGGCTGCTTCAACGCAAAACCGCCTGTAATTCTTGTTTTAATGATCACAACGCAGAATAACAGGGAGAAAAGTAAAATAGCCGGGGTTTTTTGCACTTCGAAAAGTAAACCCTGCCATAATAAACTGAAAAATATAGCAAACAGTAATAAAAAAGCCATGACCTCCTCAAAAAAATGGGAATCCCGGCTAGACGACATTGTCGCCCCTGCTTTTGTTCTTTGTTTTTTACCCTCGGCCATATTGCCCTCCAAAATTCCTTATATGGATATTTTTACTCAATTTCAACGTGATTTTACAAATATTATTTGCATATTTTAAAGATTATCTCATTTTTTTCGTCCTTTGTCTATTTCTCTGTAAACACAGTATGAACAATTTGTTATCATTCATTTATCCTACTGTTTTCCTGCCTGTCTTTGTATTAAAATAGCCTTAATCGGTTTCAGCTTTCATCACACAAAATCGGAGGTATCATTATGGCAGAAGGCTGCCTTAAGTATCATTCTTCTCTATCGCCCATGCTATCTGCAAGGAAGCTCTGCCGTCTTTTGCCGGCACTGCTGCTTATAACCTTGCTTCTCTTTGTTATGCCCCAGGCCGCCTGGGCCACTCCCGTATCGGAAAGCGATATTGCCCCCAGCCTCCTTGCCGCCGTCAAAAGCGTTACCGGTCTAAGCCCCAACTTCCCTTTGCAGCCCAACGATCCTTTTTTCGCTCAAGCCACCCTGGATCTCAACAGCAAATCTATTACCAGCCTTAAAGGCATCCAATACTTTACAGAGCTTACCCGCCTCACTGTGGAATACAACAAGCTCTCTTCTTTAAGAGGTACCGAATTTCCGGATAACATCCGTTATCTGTCTCTGGCCCATAATAGCATAACGGAGCTTAGCCAAATTTCCTGGCCCTCCCGGCTGCGGACTTTAGACCTGCGCAATAACCGGTTGACCTCTCCCCTGAATGCCAGCTTTCCGGAAAACGTCAGCTCCATCTCTCTGGACAACAATTTCCTGACGGCTAAGATATCCGGTATGCCGAAAGATTCCAGTGTCTCCTATGCCGGCAACTTTATTTATGAAGCCAGCGCCATCCGGCCGGCCTCTCTGGTGATCAAGGATATCGATGCCATCAGCCTTTCCCCCGGTGACCAAAAAGCCATTCCCTTCGTCAATCTCACTACCTCGACCAATCCCAACAATCAGGTGCCGCCAAAATTAATCACCGCCCAGGTGGAGTTAGGCAAAGACAGCCCCGTACAATTGCAGCGGGAAGATCATCGTTTTATGGTTATTGCCCAAAAAGCCGGCCGGGATAATTTCGTGGTAAGCCTGTCTTTATCCGATTACCAAATTACTCAATATGAGAAAATGAGCCTCTCTTTCTATAAAGCTTCTGTCCCCATTACGGTTTGGCAGTCGGCGGAAAACCGGCCGGGAGCTACCGCTGCCAATAATGGAGATGCCGCCCTGCAAACAGCTCTCAGCGGCCGCAGCAGCAACGCCGTGGTAGATATGACCCGCTTTACCGACGGCAAAGCTACCTTCAGTCCCGGTCTTCTGGCCCAATTGGCCGGCCAAAATCAAAAGCTGATTCTTTCCCATGATTTCGGCAACCTGACCATTGAGCCAAAAAACCTCAGGGCCATTGCGAATCAGGCCAATGTCAGCGCCGACGCCACCATACAGATGACCCTGAATCCTTACGATTCCCGGCCGGTGGGCTATGGCCCCAGCCGTTTCAGTGATAAACAGATTGCCATTCTGCCCTACAAGGATTATAATTTCTCTGTACAGTTGCGGGTTCCCGGCAGCAATCTGCAAGATATGGAACTGGGTTCTCCCGTCTCCGCCGTACTTTATTTAAATAATCTGGGCTTTACGGATTGGGATCTCAAGCGGCTCACCGCTTTCAAAGACAACGGCAGCTCCCTGGATCTCCTGGGCGGCGTGTATAACCCTGCCAACAGCAGCTTTTCTTATCTTCTCAATGGCACCGGCCGTTTTGGTTTGGGTACCAGAGGCACCCCCGTACAATGGGTGGATTTGACTATCAATTCCATGCAGATTATTCATTCCGACGGCCAATCCAGCACAGTTAATCCTGCGCCTTTGATCTATCGGGGGGCCACCATGGTTCCTTTGCGCTCCGTCTTTGAGAAAATGGGGGCCAGCGTCAACTGGCATGAGTCCATCCGTTCCGCCACCATCTCCTACGGCAGCAAAACCATTTACATTACCGAAGGCAAAACCATCAGCGGCAGTGACCAGGCTCCATATGTAATCAATGGCCGGATGCTGGTTCCCCTGCGATACATTACCACAGAATTTGGCGCCACCGTATTATGGTGGGGTCAGGAGGGGAAAATTAGGATAGTCTATTAATTTTATAGAGGGGATGGCTAGGACACTGACATGACGACTTGGGATCAAAGGCTTACGACCAAAGAAAATGTTTTTCGCTTATTTAAAAAATACGGTTACTTTATATTGGGCATACCTTTGTTATTGCTTCCTCTCCTCTACCGCCTCTCTACTCCCTTAAAGCAGGATATTCGCTTTCTTCTGGCCTACCTGCCGATTGTAGGGGTTATCTTTATCATACTGGGCTGCCTGGGCCTGTGGGCTCAGGATAAAGCCAACAGCCATCCCGGGAAGCTGGTCTTTCACGGGCTATGGGTGTTGCTGATCCTTTATTTTGCCAGCCTGGCCATGACTACCACTTCTCTTTTGTCGGAGACGAAGCGCAACCCCTTAATGTCCGGTCAGGACATTATCGTTTTGGGCGCCGAATTATCCGCCGACAGTGACCGGCGTATCCTCAATCATCTATTGGAGCCGGTGGCCGGCTATCTTAAACAATACCCGGAGGCCAAGGCCATTCTTACCGGCGGCATTTACGAGGGGGCTTCCCAAAGCACCGCTTACTATATGGTCAATTACCTGGAAGCTGAAGGCATCAGCGGGGAAAGGCTATATTTGGCCGATGGTTCGACAGATACTAAGCAGGTTATCCGGGAGGCCAAGGCTGTTGTAGAAGAGCTTCAGGGCGGCAGTCAGCAAACCTCCGTGGGTCTGGCCGGCCACGAATACCAGCTGCACCGGGGCAGGCTCTACGCCAAGCGGGAGAGCTTGGACATCGCCAAAATGTGTGTGATTACACCCTCCGACGGCTTTCTCAGCGCCAACTATTTCATCCGGGAGCATCCCAAGGTGTTATTGGCCTGGATGGGGCGATAGGGAAAGAATGCAATAAAATCTGCGCTGCCAATACAACTACCAAGGATAAACCCAAGATGCATCTTGGGTTTATCCTTGGTAGTTGTTATAATTGAATTAATATTAAATGCGAGGTGGATATCTTATGGCCAATATTATCGCAGTTGTTTGGGATTTTGATAAAACACTTGTCGATGGTTATATGCAAGACCCAATATTTAAAAAGTTCAATGTTGACCCACATGAGTTTTGGGCTGAAGTAAACTCATTGCCTGAAAAATATAAAACAGAACAGGGTGTGAAAGTAAACCCTGATACAATTTATCTAAATCATTTTATTAATTGTGTCCGCAATGGTAAGTTTCCCGGCCTAAACAATGCGCTGTTAAAAGATTTAGGCGCTTCGCTCAAATTCTATGATGGTATTCCAGAGATTTTCAAGAAAACAAAAGAGCTTATAGAAAAGGAACCAAGTTATTCTGAGTTTGGTATAAAAGTCGAACATTATATAGTTAGTACGGGGATGACTCAAATAATTCGTGGAAGTTCTATTATGCCTTATGTTGATGGGGTGTGGGGATGTGAGCTAATCGAGGCTCTGGACAAGGATGGTAGCCCTATCATAAGTGAAATTGGGTATACAATTGATAATACATCAAAGACAAGGGCTCTTTTCGAAATTAATAAGGGGATACCCCAAAGGCCCGAAGTGAATGTGAATTCAAAAATGTCCGAGGAGCTTCGGCGAGTTCATTTCCATAACATGATTTATATTGCAGATGGTCCCAGTGATATTCCTGCTTTTTCTCTTATTAATAAAAATGGCGGATCAACTTTTGCCATATACCCTAAAGGCAATGAAAGAGCACTAAAACAAGTCGAGCAAATGCGGGAGGATGGACGGATTAACATGTATGCTGAAGCTGATTATTCAGAAGGAACTACAGCCTACATGTGGATTGCAAACAAAATTGGAGTATTAGCGCAACGCATTCATACAGAAGAGAAAAATAAGATATCACATTCTACTTCTGTAGTTCCTCAGCACTTAGTTTGACTTAAACACAGAATAATAGGTTCAATCTTACGGTTCAGCCTATTGCCTAATATCTATAGTTTATTTAAAAGCAGCCTTAAAAAATCTTTATGAATATTATCCTGATTTGATTACAAGAGAAGACAGTGGCGATTTTGATTTTAAAATATCTTTTTTAAGGAAATCTAAACGACTATCTTATTTCTTTGGTATTAGCTCAGATGGGGCTGATGGGATGCAAAATCTTTACTCTTATTTTTCTTCAGAGAACAATCCGATATATCCTAATTATTTAAGGTATTTTAATGAAATAAATCACTTTACTTGCCATCCTAAAAACCCAGTAATTTTTATTTTCGATAATGAATTGGAATGTAACGGTAAGCCTTTAAGCAAATTTTTCAATAAGGTAAAGCCTATATGCAAAAATATTTTTAAAAAGGAGCTTTTCGCTAAATTAATTGGGAATTTGTATCTTATGACACACCCATTGATTAACGGAAAAAATGAGTGCGAGATTGAAGATTTGTTTAAAAAAGAAACGTTAGAGTATAGGATAGATGGAAAAAGTTTTTCGCGTAAAAGTGACTATGATACTAACAAATATTATGGTAAAGAGATTTTTTCAAGATATGTCTCTAGTAACTATGAGAGTATTGATTTTATTGGATTTAGAGGACTTTTAGATAACCTCAATAAGATAATAAAAATGTATTAAATTCTATACATTAGTTCCTTCTGACCTGCTTAAACTTAACACCTTTAGGATGTGCTTCATTCCCAAAGTCCTCCATAAGCGTTTCTGTAGATGTCGCTCAATAGCTTCTAAATCGTTCCCCCAGCTAGTTAATGTCCTGGTGGCGCTTAAACTTAAACCTAAAGCTGCTGTGTCTGTTGATTGCCAATAATCTCGCTGCAAATTTAGATTCTCAATATCATTATATATAGCATATTAAACAACGAAATACGGTGGTCAAACATCGGGGCCGGGGCAGCGATTACACTGGAGTGGTTATTCTGCAAAAGACTAAAATTATCGGAATGCCGATCTTTATTAATATATTGCAGCAACCGACAGTAAACAGGCCATGAACAATTTGTTATCATTCCTTTAATCCCCTGTTCTCCCGTCCAACTTTATATTAAAATAGCATTAACCCATTACCGGCCCCTCTCAGAGCCATATCAGCTTAAAATATTATTAATGTACCAGGCCGGTGGAAAGGAGAAGATGATGAAAAAAACTTTATCTCAAACCAGAATTTTACCTTATGCCCTGGCCTCAGGTTTGCTTCTGTCCATTCTGGCCATGGCGCCTGCCTCATTAGTGGCAGCTGCCCCCAGCACCTACACATCAAACTTTATGCTTACCAAGGCTTCTACCTCTGCAGTAGCTACCGTCACTCCCGACAGTGACGGCATAGAATTTGAGGTGCTGCTGGTTTCGGAAAATGATTCAGCTCTAAGTGGCAGTATTTATGTGGCCTCCAGCCGCAGCATAGACAGCTTCTTTTTTCAGGATGCCGGCGGGGCCTGGCTCTCGGTGGGCAGCGATGGCGAAATCCCCTTAAATCAAGTGGTTGCAGACAGTAAGGCAGGCACTGACGGTACCTTAACTCGAACCCTGCATTTTACCGTAAAGGCTGTATCTACTGTTGCGGGCAATCCGGAATTCGCCTTAGGACTCCACGCTGACTGCACAAAAGCCTTTGTCCGCCAAACTTCTTTTCCCGACGGCTGCGATCTAAGCCATATTATTCAACAGACCACCATTGGCCGCCCATCTGCCGAGGAGGATAGTAAAACCAAACTCCAGTTAGCCATCGACGGTGCTGCCAAAAACCTGCCGGCTAACGGCGCGGCTGCTTATACAGTAGTAGCCTATGCCACCGACAGCGGCAGCGGCGCCAAGCTCAGCGGCAAGGATATTTATTTCAGCATTACCGGCGGCGAAGGGGCTTCCCTATCAGCGGCAACAGCTACAACGGATAGCGACGGTAAGGCTCAGGTCAGCATAAGCGCTACCAAAGCCGGCAGCTATACCTTGGAGATCCGGGATAGCAGTTCCTCGGCAGCTAAGGCTTTCCTCACCCTCAACTTCATAGCGCCTTCTCCTAAGCTGGTCTTCACTGTGGACAGTCCTTTTTACACGGTAGATGGTGAGCTGCTTTCTGCTATCGCCCCCGCTTTCCTAGAGAAGGATCGGGTTTTCCTCAGCGTCAGAGACATGGGTGATGCTCTTGGCGCCGAGATCATCTGGGATCAAGATAGCCAGACAGCTACCTTAAAGAAAGAAGACATTACCCTCCAGATTGCTGTAGGGGCCGAAATCCTCTCTCTCAGCAAGGCCGGTATTCATTATGAGGTACTTACCGACGCCCCTGCTCTGAACAAGGAAGATCGCATATATTTACCTTTCCGGGCCGTACTGGAGGCCTTTGACTACCAGGTAAACTATGATCAAAGCAGGCAGGAAATAACCTGTTTATAGGAAATTGAGATAGTCAGTAAAACAGTAGAACCGTATTATAACAACACATAAAAGAAGCCGCCGGCTTTGGGATAAACAAACCCTAGCCGGCGGTTTTTCTATCGATATTTCTCTCATCAATAAATAGCACTATGGATTAAAATACAAATAAATGTCACAAAACCGCGACAGCTTCATAGACTGGTACCATAAGAGGATTAATGCATGTCGTATTTTTTCTCTTATATAGTACTTCGGTCGAATATCATGTCGTTACATTTTTAGAAAGGGTAAAAAGTAAAATGAGTGAAAACAATGTTAATCAAGTTGATGCTTCTGCCATTTTGAGTTCTGATGTCGTAAGCGGCAGCATTACCGGAATGTTGTACGGTTTAGGGAATAATAATATTCCTGTCACCGTTTATTATCAAAAAATCGGGAATATCAGCTATATCAGGTTTAATGCGCCACTGAATGCTTATGAATATACACCAAACAATGAAGAACTAAGCATTCGCTGGACTCCGGGACCAGATACTTTGTGGTTCGATAGGCAAGTGTATCCTATTGATGGGTCTTTTTTATGGCTGTCAGCTCAGGGCTTTAGTAAAGGGTATACTCAATACTATCTTAAATTAGAGGCATACCAAATCACATTTTGCGGTGGGCAACACTTTACCGGGCCGTCAGGCGGCAGTTTTAAAGCTTATTCTGTTACTAGCCTTCGTGGAACGGATTTAGTAACTGGTGCATGGAGTAGTGCAGATCTTCGCTTGCCTTGTGTGATAGGATATTAATCTTGTAATGGTGAAATAGGCAAGGTGCCGGTTCTAGGATTTCTATCCTAGCCGGCACCTTTTTGCTTTTTAGAGTGACTACATCTATTTCTGCGCACCGGCTGCTGAACTAATCGCCACACCTTTAACAAGGAGGGAGGCCCTTCGCAGGCTTAGATAATAGCTTTGTTGAGCTTTGAGCAAATCATTCTTAGCCGTATCCAGTTCAAGCTCGGCACCTTGCAAACCTAATTTGGGAGCCAAGCCCAAGGAGGTTTGCAGCTTCATGGTTTCATAATCCGCCGCCTTTTCATCAATTTTCTTCTCTAATAAGGCCATTTCCTGGCGGCTTAGCGCTAAACCAGAGGCAGTGGAGCGGGCCAAAAGCTTAATCGACTGTTCGGCATTATTTTTGCCCAGAATCGCGGCGTCAATTCGGCTGCCCATCTGGCTTCTTGCAGAAGGTGCCAAGACATTTTCCAGGTTATCCAACATCTTATCAATGTTCCTGGCATTCACAGATAGTTCTAAATTATTCTTGACCGCTAAGTCCGCCAGTTGATCGGGGTCATACTCTTCCCTCATGCCTTCGGTAGAGAATTCCCGGTCCAAACGAAACTCCAGATCAAGCTCCTGGCCAATTTGCCGCATCAAACTACGTCCGGTAAGTTCAAGATTATTCTTCAAACCCTCCAGTTTATCTTTTAGCTCCGCAAGTGCCACTTCCTTTTTTTGCACTTCTATAGGAGTGCTTAGTCCCAAATCAATTTTTAATTTCTCAACCTTCAACTGCTCCTGACTTAAAGCTATACTTTTTTCCAAAAGAACAATGGCATCCTGTAATTGCAGGTAGGTAAAATATAAGTCTTCTCCAGTATAGACCGCTACTTCCATCTGAGATTCCGCTTTAGCCTTGGCATCATCCAATCCTAAAATAGCTTCCTCCTGACCGCCCATAGCTCCAGCTAAAGCTTCCTGCACTACATTGGATGGTCCTGGCAGGCTTGCATTATACCTAGCATCGTAAACCGCCATATCCGCTGCTTCTTTGCTGGCTTCAGCAATGGCTAAATCAGATTTGGCGCTTAAAGTTTCAATGCCTCGGGAACGGGCCATATCCTGCACTTCTTTTAGCGTAAACAGCTTCTTTTGAACTTCTTCGGCTTCCTTCTGCTCTAGAACATCCTTATAAGCATAAGCCTCTTCGGAAGATGCCAGCAGGCTGGAGGATTGACCAAAAACCATGGCTAAACATAATGCCATAGAGCCTAATTTTAAATACCTCTTTTTATTTTTCTTTTGCATACTCATTAAACCTGCCTCTGCTTAATTACCGACCAGCCGGTCGGTTTTGTTTATAGTTTAAATTACTTCAGGCTTTATGTCAATGTACAGAAGATAAGTTTCATCTATTTTTAAGGCCGGTTTAACAGAAAATTAAGATGTTCATATGTTAAAAAGGAGGAGCCTCGGCTCCTCCTTTTTGGTGGTTTAAACTATGTAACTGTCTCGCTGCGAATTACAGAGTGCAGACGATGGAGTTGGTAGCCTGATCGTAAGCAACGGTGTAGTTGAAGGCTTCGAGTACGGCCCGGAAGGGCAGGTATACGCGACCATTCTTGTTCTGAGCAGGAGCATCAATCTCGATCTCAGAGGTTACGCCGTTCTTCGTCACAGCAATTTTGGAAGCGCCAACGGTTACTTTAACAGTAATACCATCTTTGCTCAAGGAAGCAGTCTGAGAAGCCTGATCCCATTCAACGGTAGCACCAATGGCGGTACCCATGTCGCGTACGCCCAGGAAGGTGCGGCCACTGTCGATGAAAGAAGGAGACTCAGAAGCATATACCTTGTTGCCGGATACAAAGGAGGGGCTGCCGATGATGAAGATCAGCTGGCCAGCGCCTTCAGAAGCTTTACCGAAGGAAACAGTGCAAGCGCCGGTGTAGACTTTGCCAGATTTTGCTGTGCCGGCAGTGCCTGCATCTTCAATAATGATAACCTGGAGACTTACATCGCCTTCCACATTGGAGCTGACTTTAACTTCGGCTTTGCCTTTAGCAAAATCAGAGGCATCCACGGAGGAAGCGGAAACGATGGAATCCTGAGGTTTGGCAATGATGGTGGCGCTGGGAGTACCGAAAGCGTCGTTGCCGGTAGCAACCTGCTGGCCATCAACGTCCACTAATTCAATCTTAACGGTGACTTCGCCGCCTACAGCACCAACGCTCTGAGGAGTCAGTTTCAGGTAGGAAGCAGCTTTCTGAATGGTCAGAACCTGAGTAGCTACCAGGTTTTCGACGGTATCCACAGCCGTCATGGTCAAAACGCCGGTCTTATCTTCTTTCAGAGTGAAAGAGCCGTCTAATTCAGACATGCCATCAGAGGTCATGAAAGAAGCATCGCTGAGGCTCAGTTTTACTGCACTATTTACATCTTTGTAATCTTTCTCTACAGAGTAGCCTTCAGCATCCAGGTACTCGATTTTGGGCATAGGAACCTTAGAATCGGCAGCGTAGCTGCTGGAGCCGTATTTCAGCTTCATCTCGGTAACATCGCCCTGCTCTTTGGAGCTGAACTTGTAGGAAACAGAGGAACCGTTGGCCAGGTGAATCTTAACTTCATATTCACCGTCTTTGCCAAGCTTTGTGGTGTCGATATTGATTCTGCCATAGCCGTCGGCATTGGTGTCATCAATTACAAAACCGTTGTCTTTGGTGAAATTAGAACCGGAGGGCTTGGTTACAACAGTCTTGGTGACAAGAGCCTTATCAGCAAATTTAACACGATTGCCGTTGGCATCGTAAGCGCTGAATTTGAAAGTTTTGGTGCCGTTGTTGCGGGCAACTTTCTGGTTATTGTCGCTTTCAGCTTTAATGCTGACAATACCAGGGGTTTTGAAAATAACGTCAACATCGGAGCTTTCACCAGTTTTGTTACCGATTTTGGCACGAACTTCAATTTTGCCGTCTCTCTGAGAGTAAATTTTAACTTCTGCTTTACCAGAAGCGCTGGTAGTAGCTTTGGAAGCAGTTAAAGAGGCACCAGTGCCGCTGATGATATTGAACTGAACATCTTTGCCGGCAACAGGGACATTATTGTCTGTGGTTACATAAGCAACCAGAGTATAGGTGTCTACGTTGTTAGCAGGCTTTTGATTTACAGCCAACAGCATTTGAGCAGGAGGAATTCCATCAACGCTCAAAGTAACTTTGGTAGCAGCGGGAGCGTCGAACTCAACAGGGTAAAGATTGCCGCCAATGATTTTAGAAATGTCGTCACTGCTAGGTCCTTGATAGTCTCTGCTTAATGCATAATCTCTGGCAGCTGTAGGCGTTAAGCCAAAAGCAATATTGGTCCTGCCAGCTGCAGTGGAAACGACTTTCAGCTCTAAGGCCCGAGCGGTAGAGCTCGCATCGCCTAAACGGGTGGTTTTAGCAGCATCGATCTCGACAACTCTTTGTAACACGGTAACTTCAGTGCCCTCTGCCCCAGTTTGTGTGTAGAAAGGAATTTCATACCATTTGCTGTCCAACTTGTAATAATAGCTGGTAGCAGCGGGCCGGCTGGAAGCGACATAAATAGGGCCGTCACCAACGATAACAACGTCAAACTCTGCGCCGTCGCTATCAGTAGCAGGGGTTCCTACTGCGGGAACGGTACCTGTAGGAGCATCAATAGAAGAGTTGTAAGCATCGACAGCAAAAGCCGCAAAGGGCACGATGCTGATCAGAAAAGCAGCCAGTACAACTAAGGCTAAAACTTTCTTAGTTTTCAAGAAAAATCCCTCCTTAAATTTGGGGTGCGGGTCTATCCCGCAAGGATATCCATTTCATGGCGAAGGCCGCCTTTCACGCTAACCGGGCTTCTGCCCGGGGTCAATGGTGAGGAAGAACCGTCGCAATCTTTGGAATCCCATATTATTCTGACTGAGACCCTCAGCCGGGGGTAGTTCCTGCCGGCAAGATAACCGGTCCGGCAAAACGGCCCGGAACCCAATTAGCCGCTCTGCTTTCTTACTAACGAGTGGCAATATCACTCCTTTTAATAAGTGAATTGTCTCTGCGCAAATAAAAAAGCCTCTTGTGGCAGTAGGCAAAGGGTGTCTAAAATAGAACTATTTCAACTTATATTTGTGCTTTTTGCGTCTATCACCTATAATAAAATGCGGCGCAGTGCAGATGTGCCGTAATAAAGCATAAATGAGGAGGATGTTGATGGACGCAGGTTCAATTCAGGTTTTGCTTGCAATGGCCGCATATATGGCTATCGTTGTTGGGATTGGTATTTTCTTCGCCAGACGGGCAAACCAAAGTTCGGAAAACTATTTTCTTGGGGGGCGCAGTTTGGGGCCCTGGGTGACAGCGATGAGTGCAGAGGCCTCGGATATGTCGGGCTGGCTGTTGATGGGGTTGCCGGGCGTAGCTTATTGGCTTGGTCTGGCGGATGCGGCGTGGACGGCCATTGGATTGGCCTTGGGGACGTACATCAACTGGTTGATTGTTTCCAAAAGGCTCCGCCGCTACAGTGAGAAGGCCGGAAATGCAATCACTCTTCCCGAGTTTTTTTCCAACCGATTCCGGGAAGAAAAAAAGGTGCTGATGACGATTTCAGCTGTCTTTATCTTGATATTTTTCACTGTATATGCTTCCAGTTGTCTCGTGACCTGCGGCAAGCTGTTTTCCACACTATTTGGCGCTCCATACGTTATCATGATGATTCTCGGTGCAGTGTTTGTGCTGGTATACACCATTATCGGTGGTTTTTTGGCCGAAAGCGCCTCGGATTTCATGCAATCCATCGTTATGATAATAGCGCTGGTAATGGTTGTTTTGGCCGGAACCGCCGCCGCCGGCGGCATAAGCGCCGTTGTAGCCAATGCAAAGAGCATTCCCGGCTTTTTTGAGTTCTTCAATATTGCCAGCCCCTCTCTGGATGGAAACGGTGTTCAGATGGTGGCAAACAATGCCCCTGTGTTTGGCGGGGCCGGGAGTTATGGCTTTATTTCTATCATTTCCACTCTGGCCTGGGGCTTGGGTTACTTCGGTATGCCTCAGGTGCTGCTGCGTTTTATGGCCATCCGTAAGGAGAGCGAGCTGACAAGTTCCAGACGTATTGCTATTGTTTGGGTTGTTATCTCCTTGAGTGTGGCCGTGTTTATCGGAATCGTCGGCAGGGCGTTGTACCCTGTGGCGTTGAGCACTGCGGCAGAGGCTGAAAATGTGTTTATCCTGCTTTCAACCCGTCTTTTACCGCCCCTTCTGGCCGGTCTTATCATGTCCGGTATTCTGGCTGCGACGATCAGCTCCTCGGATTCCTATTTACTGATTGCAGCCTCTTCTTTAGCCAAAAATATCTATCAAGGTTTATTAAAAAAGGATGCCAGCGATAAAGAGGTAATGCGGGTTTCCCGTATCACGCTGCTGGTAATTACCCTTGTCGCTATTTTGATTGCCCTGGATGAAAAGAGCGTTATTTTTACAATCGTGTCTTTTGCCTGGGCTGGCTTTGGTGCGACCTTCGGCCCTCTGATGTTGTTTTCGCTGTTTTGGAAGCGCATTAACCGCGCCGGGGCGATGGCAGGCATGCTGGGCGGCGGTTGCATGGTGTTTTTCTGGAAGCTGGTTATCCGCCCGCTGGGCGGTGGCTGGAACATTTACGAGCTGCTTCCCGCCTTTCTCTTTTCCTGCGCATTGATCGTGATCGTTTCCTTTGTAACGGAGCCGCCGTCAAAGGAGCTGCAGGCGGAATTCGACGAGGTTAAAAGGGGCGGTGTGTGCTAACCCCGGCCATTTTATCAAAACGTCATCCAAACGGCTTCCTTTAAGCTTGCGGCTAGGCTACAATAAGGGAGGCAACTGGCTGACGTATCACTCCTTGGGCTACTATGTCCGACTTGAAAGACTTTCAACAACATTTGGTGCAAAAGCTCGAGAGCCAGTTGGCCTTATTCCATCTCGGGCTGCGCTGCAATAAAGAGAGTAATAAACTGACGCATCAATCCTTGGGCCCCTGTGTCCGTTTGAAAGGCTGTCAGTCTCTCTTTATTGCAGTCGTCTCTGGGAGCGATAGCGCGGCGGAATGCCAATCCCAGCAGGCCGCCCGATATTTTGAATCGTCAATGAGAAAAAGTGATTCCCGGTTGCGATTTATGGTATTGGGGGAATAGAAATGAACGCAGTGGGGATTGATGTTTCCAAAGGAAAAAGTATGATAGCTGTTATGGATCCTTTCCGGGGGGAAATCATCTCGCCTTTTGAGGTGCAGCACAACGATGGCGAACTAAAAAAGCTGGCTAAAAAACTTCTGGATCTAGGCGGTGAGACCCGGGCAGTCATGGAATACACCGGCAATTATCATGCGGTTATTGCCCGGGTGCTTCATGACGCCGGCATTTATATTTCAGTAGTCAACGCGACGCTGGTACACAACTATGGCAACAATAGCCTGCGCCGGGCTAAAACAGACAAGAAGGATGCTCTAAAGCTAGCAAATTACGCCCTTGACCATTGGCCTAATTTGCCTAAATATATCCCCGAAGAAGATATCCGTTTGATGCTAAAAAGCTGCTACCGCCAGTATGAGCAGTATTCCAAAATGCGGGCTATGCTGAAGAATAACCTGATTTCTCTCCTTGACCAGACTTTTCCGGAGGTGAATCGCCTCTTTCATAGCTCGCGCCGGGCCGACGGCAGTGAGAAATGGATTGACTTTGCAGCCGAATTCTGGCATTGTGAATGCGTTTGCAACCTCTCCCAGGAGGCTTTTTCCGAACGCTACCGGCGGTGGTGCAAGGATAATGGCTATAATTTCAGCGCAGGCAAGGCTCTGGATATTTATACTGCTGCCTGCAATCATATTGGGTTGATGCCCCAAAGAGAAACGGCAAATATTCTGGTTCAACAAGCCATTTCCCAATTGCGGACAAGCTCTATTGCCCTGGCAACTCTTCAGCAAGAGATGCAAAGCCTTGCGGTTTCTTTGCCGGAATACGATATCGTAATGAAAATGTTCGGCGTGGGGCCGGCTCTGGGGCCCCAGCTTATGGCTGAAATTGGCGATGTCCGGCGGTTTCATTCTAAAAAAGCTCTGGTGGCTTTTGCTGGTATTGATGCGCCTCCTTATCAATCCGGTACCATAAATGCCCACAGCCGCAGAATTACAAAGCGAGGCTCTCCATCCCTTCGCCGGACGCTCTTTTTAGTGATGAGTGTTCTTCTGCAAAGAGCACCTCTTGATGAGCCTGTTTACCAATTTATGAGCAGGAAACGCTCCGAAGGCAAGCCCTATCGCGTGTATATGATGGCCTCTGCCAACAAGTTTCTGCGCATCTATTATTCCACGGTAAAAGCCTCCCTGGATGGAGGGACTGACATGTGATTGCCGGTTTCATGAGAATAGAAATGGCTGAAATCCCTTATAAAATATAGAGATTTTCTATAACTTCAATGAGAATTTGCAAGAATTTGTTTTCCAGCAACAAAAGGTTTACACTTTGTTCACCGTTTCGGGGCCTGGCCTTATTGACCAGAAATCAACTTATGCTATAATAACCATAAGGTCGGCCAAAAGCCCCTGATTTTTCCAACTATGTTTTCAGCTTTTTTAAGTTTAAACACATTGAATACTTTCTGAAAGGAGTGATATTGCCACTCGTTAGTAAGAAAGCAAAGCGGCTAATTGAGTTCCGGGCCGTTTTGCCGGACCGGTTATCTTGCCGGCAGGAACTACCCCCGGCTGAGGGTCTCAGTCAGAATAATATGGGATTCCAAAGATTGCGACGGTTCTTCCTCACCATTGACCCCGGGCAGAAGCCATACTTCCGAAGTTTAACTAGTTTAACTGGTGAAACTACGGAAGCCGGCAGCCTCCCGGTTAGCGTGAAAGGCGGCCTTCGCCATGAAATGGATATCCTTGCGGGATAGACCCGCACCCCAAATTTAAGGAGGGATTTTTCTTGAAAACTAAGAAAGTTTTAGCCTTAGTCGTTTTGGCTGCTTTTCTGATCAGCATTGTGCCTTTTGCAGCTTTTGGTGCTGTTGGAGATGTTGATGTTTACAACTCTGCTGTTGAAGTAACAGAGGATGGCAACAGCGCTGTTTCCGGTACTATAGACGGAGATAGCGACGGTAATGAAATGGAAGTCACCTTAGTTAACGCTAAGGATGGCGGAACAATTTACGTTGCTGCTAGCCGCCCTGATGCCACAACCTTCTTCTATGAAAAAGGTGATAAGTGGATCAAAATCACTGATAAGGTAGCTAGTACTGATAGTTATGTCATTAATATTGACACAATGGCTATCCCTGTTACTACTGGCTCCACAACCAAAGTATTAAACTTAAAGGTTGTATCTACAGCCTCCGGTACTACCCAGATCGTTTTTGGCTTAACTGCTACAGCTGCTGATAGCCATGCTCTGAGCAAGGAGTGGGCATCTGGGTCTGGAGACAATCTTTCCAGAATCATTGACGGGAAACATCCTATCGAATTTGCTGCTGCAAAAGCAGGCGAAATCATCTTGTCTGTGAAGGATTTCAGCGCAGCTGATTTAGAGAATGTCACCAAACAGAAGCCTGCTAACAATGTGGACGCTTATACTGTGGTCGCTAATGTCACTACCGATGGCGGCGTTCCTGTAAGCGGTAAAGATGTAACCTTCTCCATCACCAGCGGTACCGGCGCTTCTCTGGCCGCTACCAGGGCTACTACCAATGCTTCTGGTAAAGCTGAGGTTAAGGTTTATTCCTCCAAAGCCGGCACCATTGAAGTACTTGCCAGAGTCAGCGGCCTTGCTGAGCAGAAGAGTACAGATGCAAATGGCGATCCCAGGACTAGAACTGACAAAATTAAGCTCACTTTTAGATCTACCGGTATCGTAAGTGTTAAGCCTGAGAGCGATGACAACCAAAAGGTTGCTCGCGAGAGTGATGGCTTTAAAGCTTTCCGTTTCAGCTCCTATGATGCTGCCGGTACAAGAATGGATTTCATTAAGCTTTTGAATCTTGACACAAGCGTAACTGGCTGGTCGGCTAATTCAAGAGAAGATGCTACTGACTACATGAAGGACGATGTTGACATGAAGGCTACCATTGTTACTAAGCCTTCCAGCTCCAACTTAAAAGATGGCGATATTGAATTCAGAGTCCATTCCTCCGGCAATATGGAGTTCTTGGTTCCTCATGACAAGTTAAATAGAGATGGCGACTATGAAGTAAGAGTCTATCTGGTTAATGGCGTTGGCGTATCCTACAAATTCAACGTAAAAGACCAGGGTGATATTACAAAAATGATTTTAAGCTATGGTTCTAAGAGCTACTCTGCTGGCACTGTTATGCCTCAGCCTGATGTAAAATACCAGGATGCCGAAGGTTATGAGACCAGCAAAGGTCTTGACATGACTAGCAACTCCAATCTCAAGCTTAGCATCAGCGATGCCTCTTTCATGGATGGCAAAATGGACGACAGGACTGGCCAGTTCAAACTGAAAGAGGATAAGAGTGGTGTCGTTAAGATGACCTTAGTTGACACTGAGAAAAATCTTGTGGCTACTCAGGATATCACTATTGAGAAGGCCGCTTCCTACTTGAAACTGACTCCTCAGAGTGTTGGTTCTGTAGGCGGCGAAGTTACTGTTAAGATTGAACTGGTAGACGTAGATGGCAAATTGGCTGCTTCTGGCGTAGACGCTGAGAGTGCAAATGCCTCTGTTATTGCTAAACCTGAGGGTGCTATTGCATCTGCTAGCTCTGTTGATACTGCTGACTTCAAAAAGGGTCTAGCCTCTGTTAAGGTAAGCAGTAATGTTGAAGGTGATGTAACTCTGCAGGTGATTATCGTTGAGAAAGAGGGCGATGTTCCTAATTCTACTGATAAATTCGGCGGACGTACCTACACCGGTGCAGCTACTGTTTCCTTCGGTAAAGCTTCTGCTGGCGGCGGACAGCTGATCTTCATTATCGGCGCTCCCTCCTTCGTATCCGGCAACCAGGTTCATGCTGCTGAGTCTCCTTCCTTCATCGAAAATGGCCGCACCTTCCTGGGCGTACGCGACATGGGTACCTCCATCGGCGCTACCGTTGAATGGGATCAGGCTTCTCAGACTGCTTCCTTGAGCAAAGACGGTATCACTGTTAAAGTAACCGTTGGCGCTTCCAAAATTGCTGTGACCAAGAACGGCGTAACCTCTGAGATCGAGATCGATGCTCCCGCTCAGAACAAGAATGGCCGCGTATACCTGCCCTTCCGGGCCGTACTCGAAGCCTTCAACTACACCGTAACCTATGATCAGGCTACTAACTCCATCGTTTGTGCTCTGTAATCGGAGCAATACAGTTACATAGTTTGAACCCATTAAAAAGGAGGAGCAATCGCTCCTCCTTTTTGGTATTTATATTACCCCTTCTCCCGCCCCTTTTGCCTCCTCACCGCCATCATAAACCGGGGCAAAGCCCAAATCCGGCCCAGCCGTTTCGGATTTTGGGCAAAACGGTAAGCCCACTCTAAATTCATCTTCTGTATCCAGCCGGGAGCCCGCTGCACCCGGCCGCTGAGGGCGTCGAAAGCCCCGCCTACTCCCATCATGATCCCTACCGGCAGCCGCCCTCTATTCTCTACAAAAAACCGATCCTGAGCCGGAAATCCCATGGCGATAAACAAAAAGTCCGGCCGCTTTTCTTCGATTTCCTGGAGAATGCGCTCTTTCTCAGCCTTATCAAAATAACCGTCGTGCATGCCAGCGATCTTTAGCGCCGGATATTTAACCTGCAAGGCCACCGCTGCTCCCGCCACCGATTCCCGGGCTGCCCCCAGCAGATAGATGCTGCGGCCTTTATCTGCCGCCCAAGCAGCCAACTGCCAAAGCAAGTCCACGCCGGCTACCCGGTCCTTCACCGGCCGGCCTAAGCGGCTAGCCGCCTTTACCACGCCGATACCGTCAGGTACAATCAGATCGGCGCTATGGAGTAGTTCTCCCAGCTTAGAATCTGCGTAGGCATGATACAGTATCTCCGCATTAGCCGTGACAATCCGCATACTATGACGGCCTATCGCCGGCCCGGCCCCGGCTCCCGTCCCAGATTCCGGCCTGGCAACAACACCGGCTTCTCCTGGTTTTCCGCTCTCAATCGCCATCGCTACAGCAGCTACGGTCTCCTCCATATCTACATTAGCTATAGGAAAGCCTAAAATATCCACTTTAGGGATATATTCCATCACCAAGCTCTCAATAGTATTCGCCGTTACCTTTTTGACGGTGTCCTCTGCGTTAATCTCTTGGCGGGCCGCGTCCTTATCAAAAGCTTCTACTTCGCCCCCCTCTTCACTAGCTATCTCTCCAGTTATCTCCGTAGCCGCCACCTCATCAGCCCCCTCAGAGACCTCTTTAGCAGCCCCCACAGCCTGCTCATTCACTCCTGACAGTGCTCCCTGTATTATTCCCGTCCCCTCGCAAGCTTGAGTTACTTCCTGCACTGTCTCTTTCTCCCCGAACCCATGCTTCTCCGTTACCTTCGATTGCATTTTTACCAGCTCCTTGGTAAGATAATCATATAGCCATCTATCAATATGTGTATTATCCCATTAGCGTTTTAACAGGGCAATACACTTAGCGCATTATCCCGCTAGGATTCCCATAGGATAATACACTTGGAAAGGATCGAAAGTTTATATGCTCAATTATGCTGCCCTTTCCCCTGCCCTGCAAGAGCGAATTAATGAGGACCGCCGCCAGGGCTGGGTTAACCCCTGGCGTTGCGATGACGCCCGGGCCCTCCGCCGCAATCCCCAGCGGGATGAGCCCACCCTTTGGCGCCCGGCTTTCGTCCGGGACGTGGAAAAGGTCCTCCATTCTCCTTATTATAACCGATATACGGACAAAACTCAGGTCTTTTCTTTCTACCGCAATGACGATATTACCCGGCGGGCCCTCCACGTCCAATTGGTTTCCCGCATTGCCCGCAATGTCGGCAATGCTCTGGGTCTTAATCAGGATCTTATCGAGGCAATCGCTTTAGGCCACGATCTGGGCCATACTCCCTTTGGTCATGCCGGCGAAGACTTTTTGAGCCAGTTGCTTTACCAGGAGACCGGCCGTTTCTTTAATCACAATGTCCACAGCGTCCGGGTGCTGGATAAGCTGTTTTGCCGCAATCTTACCTTGCAGACCTTAGACGGCATCCTTTGCCACAACGGTGAATTCGTCCAACAGGGCTATAAGCCTGACCACCGCTCCCCTCTCTCCTTTGCAGCCTTCGATGCCAAGATTGAGGAATGCGACCGCAATGAAGCTATCATTCCCTCCTTGATTCCCAATACCTTGGAGGGCTGTGTTGTTCGCATCTGCGATATGGTAGCCTATTTGGGCAAGGACCGGCAGGACGCCCGCCGTGCCCGTCTGCTCCAGGGCGATGAGCCCTTCAGCGCCGAGCACATTGGCTTGGAAAACGCCGAGATTATCAACAACGTCACCGTTAATCTCATCGAAAACAGCTACGGCAAAGACTATTTGGAGATGGACGAGGAAATGGCCAGGGAAATGAAAATCGCCAAGCAGGAAAACTATGACTTCATCTATAAAAATGAAAAGGTAGCGGCGGTTTATCAGGAGAATATCCAGCCTATGTTTCAGGCTATTTACTATCGGCTTCTCGATGATCTGATCAAGGACCGCCGGGATTCCTGGGTATTCCGTCATCATATTTATTTCGTCAACAACAACCGCCGTTACTATCTGGATACCAGCGATCCCGCCAACGACTATCTTAACGAAGAGCCCAACCAGATCATCGCCGATTATATTGCCAGCATGACCGACGATTATTTTGTGGATCTTTACCACGATCTCTTCCCTTTAGGCAAACACAACATCCGCTACGTCTCTTACTTTGACGATCCCAAATAATTTCGCCGCCACGGAAACACGGTGGGATAGAGACGTCATAGTTCAAGTTTTGCGCATCGTCGTTAGAGCCTCTTTTACGCATCCCGTAAAGGAGGCTCTTTCTTTTCCGCCTATCCGCTAAGCTAGCGATCCTCTTTTCATCTTTTTCTCTTTTTTCTATCCACCTTCCCCCGCTCCTCTTTTCACCGTCCCCCCCCCGGTCACCTCTCTCTAATGTCATTTAGTTTAGGAGCACCTCAAAAAACAGAAGGGGGGCGGGACAGCTACCGACCGGCGATTGTGCAGTTTTTTCGTTTGTGCAAAGATTCTCTCCGGTGCTTGTGCAGTTTTTTCGTTTGTGAGTGAATTGCAGCCGCTGCCGGGGTCAAGTTTAGGCAATTTCAGGTCAAATCTGTTCAGTTTTTTCGTTTGTGTGCGGATATGCAGCTTGCATTTCACGCACAACCGCAATTTTTGCTCATCCGACTCCGTCGATTTTCATACAACCGCAAATTTTGCACACATCGCCGCGGCCGTAGCACCGCCACTATCCTGCCAACGCCGCATGATGTCACCACCTTTTGCTTTCCTCCGCTCCTCTCTTTTCCGCCAATCCGTTAAGCCAGCCATTCCTTTTCCTCTTTCTACAATCCGCCGCTCCTCTTTCTGCCTTCCTCACTCCGCTTTTTCCCCTTTTCCCCTTTTCCTCTTTCGCTCTTCTCCTCTATTCTCATCCTCTTTCTCTCGTCCCTCCTTTCTTCTTTTTGCGCGCCCCTCCCCTCTTTGCCTTCCTCCTTCCTCCTTTTCCCTCCCTTTTTACTCCTTCCTTCTTTTCTTCATTTTCCCCCTTCCCTTTTCCGCCTTTTTTCGCATCTTCCCTCCCCCAACGACAGCAGCCAACCGGCCTCCTTTGCCCTCGACAGAAACTGCCATAAAAAACTGTCACCAATTACAAGCCCTAAAAATATCTTAACCTGTGTAAAGAAAATTGCAAAACCCTTCACCGGTGTATTGGCCAGCAAACCGAATTCTCCGCCGGACAGTACACTAATAGCTCTATTTGAAAGGGGCATAGTCATGATACAAAACCACCCTCCATTGTTCCAATGCATTGACGCCGGTACAGAAAACTGTCCCTGTTCTCTGGCCGTCAGCGGCAATTGCCTGACCTGCAGCCGGTTGGCCGGTAAAGACTGCGGGGATTGCGACTGGCCAGGCGTCTGCATTTATAACGAGTTCATGCAAAACGGCCAAAAAATAAAATCCTCCAGGGAGGAAATGTTGGTTCCCATTGTTGAGAAAAAATCTTATGGCGACGATACGATCCGCTTTATTCTCGATGTGGGCAAAGGCCTGGCCGCAAAGTGCTTTATGCCGGGAAGCTACCTGATGATCCGCAGCCGGGAGTTAAGCGAGTATTATAATGCCCCGATCTCCGTCATGTTTGCCGATCTGGAAAAAGGCCACGTTCATGTGCTTATCAAGGCCATCTCTTTTAAAACAAAGCAGTTAGCCGAGGAAACAGAGCATCTGTACATTAAGGGACCTTACAAAAACGGCTTATTAGGTCTGGCCTCCCTTAAAGCCCCCCAGAGCCAAAGCTTCCTGATCGTTGCCAAAGGCATCGGCCTGTCCCCCGCCATCAAAATGGCTCAGTATCTTAAGTCCAGGCGCCAAATCCGGCTCCTTGCCGACCCGGCCCAGGTAGACCGGCAGCTGCTGGCTGACTATTCCCTGAATCAAGAGGCGGAAACCACATTGGTTGACCTTATGGAAAGCCAAGACCTGGAGCTGCTGCGGCAGGAAATCTCCACAAGCCGCCACAGTGCCGTCTGCCTTTTCACCTCTGATTATTTCTTGTCGGCCATAGGGGAAATGGTCAAGGAGCTCTGTCCCGCAGCGGATATTGTAACGGCCAACAACTTCAATATTTGCTGCGGCGAAGGGGTCTGCGGGGCCTGCAGCGTGGCCGGTGAAAAGGGAGAAACCATTAAAATGTGCAAATGCCAGCTTGCCGGCAAGGACCTGCTGCGGCGCAAGGTGGTTTGGGAGTAAGATAAAGGAGGCAATTGATCATGTATAGATTGGTAATCATCGGAGGCGGCTGGGCGGGCTGTGCCGCCGCAGTTGCGGCAAGGAAAGCAGGGGCTGAGGTTACACTTCTGGAAAGGACCGACATGCTGCTGGGTCTGGGCAATGTGGGCGGTATTATGCGCAATAACGGGCGGTTTACTGCCGCCGAAGAAAATATCGCTCTGGGGGCGTCGGAGCTTTTTGCTATTACCGACAAACTTTCCCGTCATGTCAATATCGATTTTCCCGGCCACAAACATGCCAGCCTCTATGATGTGACGAAAATCGAGGCCCATATCCGCCGTTTTCTGACGGAAATGGGGGTGGAGGTCAGGCTGCTCTCCCGGGCCGTTGACGTGACCATGGACGGTAAAGCTCTGCAAGCCGTGGTGCTGGCCGACGGCAGCGCCGTCGAAGGGGATATGTTTTTGGAGAGCACAGGCTCCAGCGGGCCTATGGGCAACTGCCTGGCTTATGGCAACGGCTGTTGCATGTGCATCCTGCGCTGTCCCGCCTTTGGTCCCCGGGTAAGCATCAGCCAAAAAGCCGGCAAAACCGATATTATGGGCAGAAGAAGGGATGGCAGTTTCGGCGCTTTCAGCGGCTCTTGCAAGCTGGAAAAGGGCTCTCTGTCCCAGGAAATCAGAGATTTGCTGGATGAGCAAGGTGTAGCTGTTATTCCTGTGGGCCAGGAAAACGTCAATAAATCCAAACTGGATATCAAGGTTTGCCAGCAGTATGCCTTAAACGAATACGCCGAAAATATTATTTTATTGGATACGGGCCATGCCAAGCTAATGACGCCCTTTTTCCCCTTGGATAAATTGCGGGCCATCAAAGGACTGGAAAACGCCAGATACGTGGATCCCTATGCCGGCAGCAAGGGCAATTCCATCCGCTACCTCTCCATTGCTCCCAGAGACAACGCCATGCAAGTGGAGGATATTGAAAACCTCTTCTGCGCCGGCGAAAAATCCGGCCTCTTTATCGGCCATACCGAGGCCATCACCACCGGTTCCCTGGCCGGCCACAATAGCTGCCGCCGTCTGAAAGGCCTGGAGCCCCTGGAATTGCCCACCAGCCTGGCCACCGGCGATCTGATTGCCTTCGCCAATGACTGCCTGTCCACGGAAGAAGGTATGATGACCCGCTACACCTTTGCGGGAGCCGACTATTTCCGGCGCATGCAAGACCGGGGCCTTTACAGCACAGATTGCCGGGAAATCAAAAACCGGGTCAAAAAAGCGGATTTAGACGGTCTCTACAGCCAAGAACTCATCTGACACCCCTACCCCTGACTCCACTAACGCCACTAATGCTATTAATGCTATTAATGCCGCTAATGCTATTAATGCCGCTAACACTATTAATTCCATTAACGCCACCGGCTTTGGGAGTTTCTTCCCAAAGCCGGTTTTTACGCAGCGATCATTTGCCCTTGACCGCCGCCGCTATTCATCTTTTATCTTATGCCTGATTTCCTGGACCTGACGCCTCGGCGCCGTCCCTATTCCTGAACCGGAGTATCCCAGGAGCCGTCGCTTTCCTTCTGCTCCCGCAGAGTATCCTCATCCGCCGGTTCTGTGGCGCCCTCCGCTTCCTCAGTGCCGGCAGCCGGCGGATTAAAGATATTCGTAATTAAAGCCTTAGCCGCTTCTTCATCCATCACCCAGTATGAGCCGCCGCCGATATACTTCGGTTCTCCCGGCAGGGTTGTAGCCTCTATGCTCAAACTTTTGATGTCGATAAACTGGGTAGCCAAGGATATCATTTGGGCTGTGGTCATATCCGTCTCCACGTTTTCCCGCAGAGCAGCCACCAGACTGGGCAGTTTCGGCACCGTGGCCACGTTCATGGACTGCTGCAGCACCGCTTGCAGGAATTTTTGCTGCCGGGCTACCCGGCCGATATCCGCCGTAGCGTCCCCTCTCCAGCGCACATACTGCAAAGCCTTGTCTCCCGTCAGCTTCTGCTGGCCGGCCTGGAGGTTAATGCCTTCATCCAGCAAAACCATCCGCCGTTCCACATTATAATTGATGCCGCCTAAAATATCGATGCATTTGGCAAAGCCTTGAAAATTCGTTTCTACATAATAATGAACATTGATCCCCAACAGGTTCTCCACCGTCTTGACCATCCGCTCCGGTCCGCCGGTAGAGTGAGCATGGTTGATTTTCGTAGTCTTCTGGGTGTCGGCAACCAAAGCCCTGGTATCCCGGGGAATGGAAATCATATTGATGGCCTTGGTGTCCAGATTCATGGTCACCAGAATAATCACGTCGGCCCGGGCCAGCTCGTTTTTCTCCCGCTGGTCCGTCCCCATCATCAGCATAGTCAGGATCCGGGGTCCTTGTGGTTCTGCCGGCAAAGCTGATTGATCATCATTTTCACCCGGATTGACAAAAACCGGTTCCTCAGGAATCAAGGTAGCGCCATAGACCTTGCCTACCATATAAGAACCCATAGCAAACAACATGCAAATTAAGACGGCCAGCAGAATTTTCCATAATTCCGGCCCTTCATTAACTTTTTCTCTTTTGGTTTTTTTCTGCACTCTTTCCAAAGGGGGAAGCTCAAAAAAAGGATGCTGGGGCTTCTCCTCCTCCCTTGCCTCCTCTATATCTTGGGCATCTAACCAAGTATCTGCAGGCTTAGCCGCCGCCTTGACTGCAGCTTTTCTTTCATTATATATTTCTTCTAACGCGTCTTGCCCTTGAATCTCTCGTTGTCCGTTCATCGGCAGCTCCTCCGTTTTATTGCATGCCATTATTTGCTTCCTGCCGCATTCTGTCACAAACTGTGCCAATTCCTATAATTTTGTATCATAAAATTGCATCATATTTGTATAGTCGGACTGCTGAAATCAACCCAAAGCTTCGCCGGAGCCGCTGACGCCCGTACCGCCGGCATTGCCGCCTTTGACGTAGCCTATTTCCACCCGTTTCAGCCCTTCATCCCACTTCACAATAGCCCCCAGCCACTGGCCCACAAAGCGCACCGGCACCATAGTACGGCCATTAATAATCATAGGGGCTGCATCCATGGCCAGGTTCTGACCCGCCACCTGCACATCTTTTTGTCCTACGGTCAATAAAATCTGGCGATTATGCGCCACATAAGTAACCTGCCGCGTATCACCGTTCCAGATCACTTCCGCCCCCAGGACCTCACCTACAAAACGCAGCGGCACAAAAGTACGGCCATCATGGACCTGAGGCGGGGCATCAAGGCTGCCCTTGCTGCCGGGAACGCCGCCGGGATTGTAATACTCCACCTGGGTATTGCCCGGCCACAAATAAAGCTTGTACAAATTCTGGCTCTCCCAGGCCTGCAAACCGCTCTCTACGGCTGCCAGCCGGCTCTCCAGCTTCGATAGCTTGTCCTCCCGGGCCAGGAACTTTTGCTGCAGCCAATTGGCTAAACCAGACTCCGACATTAGCACTTCCCCCGCCCAAAGAGGCGAAGAAAAGGCCATTGCAGCGGCCAGAATCAATGAAGTCAGGATTATTTTTTTTCTTTTCTTAATCTTCACCTGATCTGTCTCCTTGAGGATTTGGCTAACTGGTCGTGTTTTTGATCTTCCAGGCCGATTATATCACAATTTGCGGTAATTCCCAAAGGGAAGGGCAGAAAGTCCGCCGAAAAATAACGCCGAAAAAATTTAAATTTTTGTAAACAGCCGGTAAATTTGTTCCATGCAAAATAAAATCCGTTCATTCTCCATGTACAAAATTTGTACAACCAACCCGGGGCAACCTACCGTAACCGCATCAAGCTGACTGTCCTGGAGCTGAAATGTACAAAATTTGAGGTTTTATGTTTATTTGCCAGGGCTAACAACTCCAAATCTTCAGTTTTACGTTAGCGAACAATATTTTCTCCTATATCTAGTGTTACTGATAATTTGAATCCACTATCTTAAAGGAGGCGACTACTAAAAACCTCAAATTTTGTACACCCGGCTGAGACTGAGGCGACTTTTTTCAGTGCCCCCCAGCCCGGCCATACTTCCATTGGCGCTACTCAAACTACGCACAAAAAAACCCCGGCAGCCGCTTCAATCCGGCAACCGGGGTTCTGCAAACAAAGTTGGTGAAGCTCGCCGCTTCAGCATTGCGCATTGCCATTTCTAAATCTTTGGTGCCAAAGCTCAGATGAGTTTGCGATGGCCTAGCCCCAAAACCGCTCCAGCCTCAGCAGCTCAAACGTGCCGTAGCCCAGCTTTCCAGGCGCCAGCCCAGGGCGCCCATCCCAGTCCAGGCTGCCCGCCCCATGCCCCGGCTGCCGATTTAGCCCCGGCCCTGGGAACGCTTGAAGGACCGGGCCGATTCCAGCAGGTCCAGATTGACCAAAGCCTTGGCGGTACCCATGGCCACGCATTGCACCGGGTTTTCCGCCACGTGCACCGGCAGCTGGGTCTCGTTCATCAGCCGGATATCCAGGCCGTGCAGCAAAGCACCGCCGCCGGTGAGCACGATGCCTTTGTCCATGATGTCTGCCGCCAGCTCAGGGGGAGTCCGCTCCAGCACTTCCTTGGAGGCGGCCACAATGGTATCGATCTGCT
The DNA here is from genome assembly GCA_018436095.1 of Clostridia bacterium. Lineage (GTDB taxonomy): Bacteria > Bacillota > Peptococcia > DRI-13 > UBA5745 > WRMS01. The sequence goes on from JAHDMJ010000001.1 coordinate 171,386, forward strand.
CCTTCATGGCTTCATGAGCCTCGTCACAAGTGACAATAATATTTTTCGGCAGGCCGCTGACCAGATCCCGGCCCCGGATTTCCACTTCCTTGTTTTCCCGCTCTTCCGGCCAGGCCGAGCCGATCTCCTGCTTCATTTCCTCTGCTGTCCGCTCGCCGATCATCATATTGTGATAACGGCGCATATAGCGGACTAAAGACTCATCCAGCTTATCGCCGCCTACCCGGACGGACTTGCTGATAACGATGCCGCCCAAGGACAGCACCGCAATATCCGTAGTGCCGCCGCCGATATCCACCACCATGGATCCGGCAGGAGCCGCAATATCCAGGCCGGCGCCTAAAGCGGCTGCCAAGGGCTCTTCGATAAGAAAGCACTGCTTGGCTCCGGCGGCAATAGCCGCCTGGCGTACCGCCCTCTCTTCAACGCTGGTAACGCCGGAGGGAATGCCCACCATGACCCTGGGTTTGAAAAACTGACGGCTCATGGCTTTATTAATGAAGTAACGCAGCATCTTTTCCGTCACCTCATAATCGGCGATAACCCCTTCCTTCATGGGCCGGATAGCCCTAATATTGCCGGGGGTCCGGCCCAGCATAGCCCAAGCCTCGCTGCCTACGGAAATCACCCGGCCGGTATTGGTGTCCAAAGCCACCACCGAAGGCTCGTTCAAAACGATGCCCTTATTTTTTACATAAACCAGAATGCTGGCTGTCCCCAGGTCAATACCAATATCTTCCCCAAAACTAAACACGCTAAATCCTCCCGATCTTCCTGTACTTCCCCATTATATGATCAATTGTACACTGTTTCAGCGGTATTTGCACTAGCTTTTTTTCTCTGGCCTTTGCCGCTTTTTTCCTTAATAATCTCGTTTTAACCAGTCAATTATGGCTTAATCAATCTCGATTAATTCGTAATCCATGGAACCCAGGCCAATTTTCTCGCCGTGCTCCAAGCCGCTCAACCAATCGGTATCAGGATGGCAGAACGTAAAGACGTCCTGATCGCCGATTCCCTTATGCCCTTTGCCGCCGGCCGTTTCCTCCTTAGCCAGCTTCCTGTCCAAGGCGCTGCCGGGGATGACCGGCTGCCCTTTGGCTTTATCCACACAAGCTTTATCCAGAGCCACCGGATCAAAGGATGCAAAAAAGCCTACGTCGGGAATAATCGGCATATCATTGTGGGACATGCAATCGCAGGCGGGAGAAATATCCACCATCAGGCTGATATGGAAGCAAGGCCGGTCCTGGACCACCGCTTGAGCGTACTCGGCAATCTTCTTGCTTAACACGCTGTTGCTCTCATCCCAGGGAACCTGCACCGCGCCGAAGGGACAGGCGCTGATGCAGCGGCCGCAGCCTACGCAGATATCCTGGTGGATGAAGGCCTTATTGTCCTGATCCATGGTAATGGCGTCCTGACCGCAGTCCATGATGCAAGCCCGGCAGCTCCGGCATTTTGCGGTCTTGATCTTAGGCTTGCCCTCGCAGTGCATATCCATTTTGCCGGGAATAGAGCCGCCGCCCATACCCAAATTTTTCAGCGTGCCGCCAAAGCCTGTGCTTTCGTGGCCTTTAAAATGAGTAAGGGAGATAACGATATCGGCGTCCATCAGGGCCCGGCCGATTTTGGCTTTCTGCACCAGCTCACCGTTTTTCACCGGCACTTCCACGTCGTCGTTGCCTTTTAAGCCGTCGCCGATAATGATGGGGCAACCGGTAGAAAAGGGGCTGAAGCCGTTTTCAAAGGCTGCCTCCAGATGATCCACGGCGTTTTTGCGGCGGCCGGTGTACAGGGTATTGCAGTCCGTCAAAAAGACCCAGCCTCCCTGCTCCTTGATCATATCCACCAATACCTTGGTGTAATTAGGCCGCAGGTAGCCCAGGTTGCCCGGCTCGCCCAAATGCAGCTTGATGGCCGTATAGCGTCCGGCAAAATCTATATCCTTCATACCGGCGGCAGTGGCCAGATTACGCAGCTTAACCAGCAGGTTATTGCCGAATTTTGTCCGCAGGTTTGTAAAATATACTTTGCTTTTTTCCATTTTTCTCTCCCCTTGCCTTACTTCCCTTAAATGTCCTGGTTGCCCTTGCTTGTCCTTTTTTTCCTTACAGCGTGCCAAACAAGCGGTCGCCGGCATCGCCCAGGCCGGGGTTGATGTAGCCATTGCTGTTCAGCACTTCGTCTACTGTACCGCAATAAATCGGTACATCGGGATGATCTTTAAGAATCCGCTCCACTCCCGTTTTAGCGCCGATAATATTCATCAGCTTGATATGCTTGGCCCCTTTTTCTTTCAGAAAACGGATAGCCGCAGAGGCGGAACCGCCGGTGGCCAGCATGGGGTCCAGCACAATCGTCAGGCCTTCCTTGACCTCCTCCGGCAGCTTGCAATAGTATTCCACAGGCTCCAGAGTCTCGTGATCCCTGTACAGGCCGATATGGCCGATGCGCACCGTAGGGATCAAGGATTCTATGCCATGGACCATGCCTAAGCCCGCCCGCAGCACCGGTACCAAAGTAATCTTGGGACCCGCCAACTGTCTGGCCATAGCCTTGGCAATAGGCGTCTCCACCTCCACCTCTTTTAACGGCAGATCCCGGGTGACTTCATAAGCCATCAGCATGGCAATCTCGTCCACCAACTGCCGGAAATCCTTGCTGCCCGTATTTTTGTCCCGCAAAAATGATATTTTATGCTGGATCAGGGGATGGTCAAAAATCGTGACATTCTCATATTTCATTATCGTTTCATCCCTTCATATGCAGAATCGAGAAAATTCCCTATAAAAATTCATCTTTTAATTATAACGTATATCGATTTAAAATGGTAGGGATTCTTTTTGACAATCGGCACAGAAAAAACTGCTGCGGCCCCCTACTTTGATTCGCCGAAGCTCGCTGCCACAACGGCGGCAAGGCTCCCCTTCCCGCTGGTATACTTGCAGATACTTCTGGTTATTGCCCATCTGGTCTAAGGCGTCCACATAATCCCGGAAGCTGGTGCCCCGGTTGACGATACCCGCCAGCAAAACCTGACGGCAGGCAGCGGCCAGCCCTTCCAATTCCTCGTCCGTCAGGCTGCCGGCAGATCTTAAAGGATGGATGCCGGCCATAAACAAGGCTTCATCTACGTAAATATTGCCTAAACCAGCCACCACCTGCTGATCCAGCAGGGCATTCTTAATTTTAGCCTTGGCGCGGCGGGTCAAGCGCTGAGCCAGCACCTGGCCGGAAAACTCCTCATCTATAGGCTCCGGCCCCAGACTGGCTAACCCGGCTAAACCGGGTATGCCCCCAAACTCCTGCCCTTCGGTAAGCCACCAACGGCCGAAGCGCCGTACATCCTGAAAATGCAGCTGTCCCCCGCTTTGAAAATCCAAGACTACGTGGGTATGCAGGGCCGGCGGCGCTCCCTTGACATACCACAAAAGGCGGCCCGTCATCCGCAAGTGGATTACCAACCGCTGGCCGTGACTAAGCTCTAAAAGCAAGTATTTGCCCCGGCGGCCAAAACCCACTATGGCCTGACCCGGCAAAATCAGGGCATAATCCCGGGAATCCGGCAGTAGTACGCTGGGCTGTATAATCTGTACGCCGGCAATAACCTGTCCCTCCAGGCAGGAGGCCAGGCTGCGGCGCAATGTTTCGACTTCCGGCAATTCCGGCATTGATTTTTCCCTCCTAAAATTATGAATGTTGTGTTCATTTATAACTTTCAGTTTATCCGCCGCCAATAAAGCTGTCAACGGAATAGCCAAACATTGCCTATATTATTCCGGGCAGATAAGCATTATTGTATACATTCCAACTAGGAAAAAAGGGTCTTTATTTCCTAGTTATACCGTGGTATAATCGGTATAGGTGATGCAATATGAAAATATCCACAAAAGGTCGTTATGCCCTTCGCCTGATGCTGGATCTGGCAATGCAGCAAGAGGGCAGCTATACTTCATTAAAAGACGTTTCCAAACGTCAGTCCGTCTCCATGAAATATCTGGAGCAAATTGTAGCCCAGCTATGCCGGGCAGGCTACATTCGCAGCCTGCGGGGGCCTCAGGGAGGTTACCGTTTATCTCGGCAGCCGGAGGATTATTCCATCGGCGATATTCTGCGGGTGACGGAGGGCGATCTTTCTCCTACAGCCTGTCTGCAGGATCAGCCCAATACTTGTCCCGGCGCCGCTTTTTGCCCTACCTTGCCTTTCTGGCAGGGATTATCCGATGTGGTTAACAACTACGTCAATCAAGTCACTCTGGCGGATATTGCCGCCGGATATAGCCAGCAATTAAAGGATGGCGAAGATATTTCTGCCGGGCAACACCCCTGCCAGTAAAAACCTTGCCGTTCACCATCCACAGAGTGGATAGAAAGAAGGTGTATATATTATGCGTCAAGTTTATGCGGACAACGCCGCTACCACTGCGGTAAGTTCTCATGCTTTGGAGGTTATGATCCCTTATTTCAGTGAAACCTATGGCAATCCTTCCAGCCTCCACACTTTTGGCCAGGAAGCCGCTTCCGCTATGAATGAGGCCCGGCAAACCATGGCCCGCTATCTGGGCTGCGATGCCCGGGAGATTTATTTTACCTCCGGCGGTACGGAAGCCGACAACTGGGCTGTGCAAAATGCCTCCCGTTTAGGTGAGAAAAAAGGTAAAAAGCATTTAATTACCACCAGCTTTGAACATCACGCCCTTCTGCACACCATGCAGCAAATGGAGAAGCAGGGCTTTGAAGTAACCTATCTGGATGTACACGAGGATGGTCTGGTGCGCCTGGAGGAGCTGGCAGCCGCCATCCGTCCCGATACGGCTTTAGTTTCCATTATGTATGCCAACAATGAGATTGGTACCGTTCAGCCTATTAAGGAAATCGGCCAGTTGTGCCGGGAAAAGGGCGTTCCCTTCCATACCGACGCCGTCCAGGCTGCCGGCCACCTGCCCATCAATGTAGTGGAGCAGTCCATCGATATGCTCTCTTTGTCCGCTCATAAATTCCACGGTCCCAAAGGCGTAGGCCTTCTCTATTGCCGCCGGACGATTCCTTTAGGCAATCTGATCCACGGCGGCGGCCAGGAACGGGGCAAACGGCCCGGCACCGAAAACCTGGCAGCCATCATGGGTATGGCCGCTGCCTTCCAAGAAGCTTGCGATGCCATGGCAGAAGAAATGCCCAAAGTAGCAGCCTTACGGGACAAGCTGATTGCCGGCTTGCGGCCCATTTCCCGCAGCCGTCTCAACGGCCACCCCGAAAAACGGCTGCCCAACAACGTCAGCTTTTGCTTTGAAGGCATTGAAGGTGAATCCCTGCTTTTATCTCTGGATATGAAGGGTATTGCCGGCTCTTCCGGCTCTGCCTGCACTTCGGGCAGCCTGGATCCCAGCCACGTGCTTTTGGCCATCGGCCTGCCTCACGAAATTGCTCACGGTTCCCTGCGGCTGTCCTTATCCCGTTACACTACGGAAGAAGACATCGATTATATTCTGAAAGAGCTGCCCCCAATCGTGGCTTATCTGCGGGATATTTCCCCGGTCTGGGAACGCTTGATGAATGAAGAAAAGGCCTGACCGAAGAAGCTTTAGATAGAGAACGTTTGATAGAAAACTCTCGATAGAAAATGTTTGATTTAAAATGCTTGAAAGAAGGCCCTTGATAGAAGCGTTTGATTAAAAATGCTTGATAGAAAAACTGCCTGATCAAAAAAGGAGTGAAATCTCATGTTATATAGTGAAAAAGTCATGGACCATTTCGCCAATCCCCGCAATTTAGGCAAGATGGACGATGCCGACGGCATCGGCGAGGTAGGCAACGCCAAATGCGGCGATATCATGAAAATGTACATTAAAGTAGAGGATGGCATCATCACCGATGTGACCTTTAATACTTTCGGTTGCGCCTCCGCCATCGCCACCAGTTCTATGGCCACGGAGCTGGTCAAAGGCAAGCCTATCGACCAAGCTTTGGAGCTGACCAATAAGGCAGTGGTAGAGGCTCTGGACGGCCTGCCGCCGGCAAAGATTCATTGTTCCGTCTTGGCCGAGCAGGCAATCAAGGCCGCCATCGCCGATTATTATGAGAAAAACGGCATCGATTATGATAAAGCCGCTTTTGCCTGCGAAGACTGCGACCATTGCCATTTACACGAAGTTTAATTTTGCAGCATAACCCTGCTGCTCCCTTTTCCCTTTATTCACCCCATTCCTTACACCCTTTATTCCTTACCCTGTCACTTGCATTTGTATTTGTACCCAAAACAAAAGACTGTCCGGTTCTCAGAGGCAATTGCCTCAGCAGCCGGGCAGTCTTTTATTTTATTTGCTTTATTAAGAAGACCCGGCGTCAATAGTATATGCCGGGCGCTGCCCCGGGCATTGACCCAGGCAGTAGCCCAGACAGTGGCTCAGGCAGTAGCCCAGGCAAACCGTGCAAAATTGCAGGTTTGTTGCGGTATGCACTGGCTAACTGAGCAAAATTGCAAGTTTGTATCCAGAATCGCGGCATTTTGAGCAAAATTGCAAGTTTGTAATAGATGATCTAGCCTGAAAATAGGGTTCTCAGGCTAAATTCAGCCCGTTTCAGGCTAAATAGGTTTCCTAAGCAGTGATTTAAAGATAACAAACCTGGAATTTTGCACAGTTAGCCTAGGCAAACAACGACAAACTTGCAATTTTGCTCCTTTTTCAAAGCTTCAGCAAACAAACTTGCAATTTTGAGCATGTGTCCATTGTCCAGGGCATGTGCCTATTGTCCAGAGCATGTGCATGTGCCATGACGGCAATTCATCTGCTATTTTATTCTCTTCCGTATAATGCACTTGATAACAACAGCTACCAATAAAACAACAACAGTAACTCCACCATAAACTAAAATGCTGGAATACCAGGGCGCCGATTGCCAATCATATAAACCTCGATGTGTTTTGTAATGCCAAAATCTATATAAGCTATGCCCGATAAACACCCCCAAAAAGGAGCCAATTATCATATTCAATATTTGATTCAGCCGTTTAAGTCTATTTTGTTTAAACATACTATTCCTCCGCCAACAGACGCTGCCACAGTCCTTCATTAACCACATCACGGAGAACCACATCGGCAAAGCGTTCTTTGCCTGCAAAGCCTTTGGACCGGTAGTCCTGCCAATCCTTGGCCACCTGCTCGCCAAGAATACGAATCAATTCGTTTTCGCCTTCGTTGACGATCTGGCGGCGCAAAGCTTCGGCCCGGCGGCTGGAGGGCAGGCAAACGTAGCTTTGGCAAACCAAAGGCCTCAAAGCATGGGCCCGGCAGCGCTGCTTGTCCAAATCCAGAAAAACACAGTTTCCCGCCTCCAACCGCCGCAGACAAATGTCGATAACGCCGGGACTCTCTGCCGCCGCTGAGGTATTTGCCGCTTCTGCCTTTGATGCCACACTTGCAGCCCCTTCTACTTTTGTTGCTTCTGACTTCGCCTCTGGGCCTGCAGCCCCTTCTGCCTTCGCTGCCACGCTTGCAGCCGCTTCTGCTTTTGCCGTCTCTGCCCCTGGCGCCGCCGCCCCGGCAAAATCGCCGCCCCGAATCTCAGCATATTCCCGGATAAAACGCAGATTTTGCCTGGTATCCTTTTGCCGTAAGTTGCCAAAATATAAGGAGAGGCTACCGGAGCCGCCATCTCTCGTACCAAAGAAATCGTCAAATGTATCACTCAAATCGTCAAATGCACTACTCGAATCGCCGGGTGCACTACTCGAATCGCCGGGTGCAGCGGCCGAATCGCTATATTCGTCGGCAAGCTTGGCGGTATCACCAGATGCTTTATTTGCGGTTTCCCCTTTCGCCATTGTGACCCCGGCATCTGCCTTTGCCGCCTCCGGCTCATTACCATAAAAAGCTGCGGCATACCGCAATACGTCCGGCGCCGTCAAAGGCACCCGCTCCCAGCAGCAATTGCTGCAGCCATCGCAGGGCGCCACCTTTTCTTCCTGAAAATCGTTGAGGGCGTCCAGGTAATCCTGAATGTTGGCCTCTTGATCCAACACCTGCACGTCATAGTTCAACATGCCGTCGCTGCCTTTGACCAGCTTGATTGCCACTTTATTTTTTGCTGTATTCTTCACTTTTCCCTTGCCCCCAGATAACTACCGGCTTCGCTGCCGGTTCTCTTCATGCTTGCCTATTTCCGATTAAGCTATTTTTCAACCTTGCTTCTGGCTTCCAAAGTGTCTATAATATTAATATTAGCTAAAGCAGCATATAATTATCATAGCACACATAATACCGCAAAATATATTATAATTGGAGTGCCGCTTATGAACAATATCTTGCCCGGTTCTTTTTTTACCGTTGCCGAAGAAATTGCTAACGCCATTACCCACGGTATAGGCGCCGCTCTGGCCATTGCCGGCACGGTGGTAATGATCGTCACCGCAGCCATGACCGGAGACCCATGGAAAATCGTCAGCGTTTCCATCTATGGCGCCACCTTGATCCTGCTGTTTTTGATGTCCACTCTTTATCACGCCCTGGTGCCGGAAAAGGCCAAAAGGGTTTTCCGGATTTTTGACCACTCCTCCATTTTTCTGCTTATTGCCGGCAGCTATATCCCTTATACTCTGGTGACGCTCCGGGGCCCTTTGGGCTGGACTATTTTCGGTCTGGTCTGGGCATTGGCCATTGTGGGCGTAGTCTTAAACTGCATCAGCATTGAGCGTTTTGAGAAATTCTCTCTGGCGGCTTATTTGGGCATGGGCTGGTGCATCGTCATTGCCATCGTTCCCCTGATCCGGCTGCTGCCCGCCGGCGGCTTGGCCTTTTTAGTCACGGGAGGCTTGGCTTACACCTTTGGGGTCTATTTTTACCGCAAGGATACCGTCAAATACATGCATTCCGTATGGCATCTTTTTGTATTAGCCGGCGCCTTACTCCACTATTTTGCCGTCCAGTTTTACGTAATATAAGGCCGTATAAGGGAGGCGTACGCGATGAAAGATGAGAAATTTGTCCAACAAATATTAGATATTTTGCCCTCGCAGACCCTGGAATTAAAGCGCAAGAAATTTCACACCTTTAATTTCGGTCCTCAGCACAATGTCTGGATCGTTACCGACGGCTTGCTGATGTCGGTGCGCAGCGCCGAAGACGGCAGATTTAAAGGCACGGGGCTTTACGACAGCAATTCCATTCTGGGACTTGGCGGTTTTTACGGTCACGATAAAGAAGTGACCTGTTTTACCTTGAGCAAAACCACCCTGCGCTGCATCCCCACCCGTCTGTTTAATGATCTGCTCAAGGAAAATGTGGATCTTTGCTACAATATGATGCTTTACAGCAGCCGGATGTTTACCAGGGTTATGGACGAGCTGGAAACCTCCACTTTGCGGACGCTGGAGGAGCAGATCGCCTCTTTTGAGCATAATTTAATGCAAATGGACTTGCCTGATGATTTGTCGGTGACGGAAACTTGCATCGCAATGGCTATCGGCGCCCACCCCGTCAGCGTCAGCCGGGCCAGAAAGCGGCTGAAAGAAGGCCTCTAAGCCCTCTACCAAACCCTTACTGACTCTACTAAACTCTATTAGGCCGCTGTCAAACTCAACTAGCCGCCATCCTCAACCCCTAGACACGCCTAAATAATTGGCGCCATATAGCTCTATATGCACATAAAAACGGACTCTTCTTGAGCCCGTTTTTGTTATGTTGCCACGATTTATATAAATTAAAATTCAAGAAAATCCTGATCTTTTTCCTGAGGAATAAATATCCGCTCCAACTCCTGATCACTCAATTCAGCAATCTTCGTTAACGATTGCTTCATATAAGTCCCGGAAGCCGTAACCGCCACCTGGCCGTCGGGCAGGATTAATTCGCCGCTGCTGCGAAAAAGCCGGCGGCTGTTTTCCGTCACCTCAGCCACTACCTTGAGGGGCACATCCAGGGGCACCGGCTTCTTGTAGCGAATGGTCAGCTCCGCCGTCACCGCCCAGCAGTCCGGCTCTAAAGGCAGAATGGCCCGGCCCAGCGCCTCATCAATAATCGAAGCAGCCACGCCGCCGTGGAGCCTTTGGGGATAGCTTTGAAATGTTTCGCCGGGCTGGAAAACCGCTACGGTTTTGCCCTCTTCCAAATCATAAAACTGGGCCTTCAGTCCTCCCGGATTATCCTGGCCGCAGCAAAAACACATCTCGCTGATATATTGCTTGCCGATTACTTTATGCTTCGTCATCCTGATCAAACTCCTCCGGATCAAAAGGAAATTCCTCTTCTGTAAAAGAGCTGTCCTGAGCCACTCCCGGCAAATGCACCCGCCGGTGCTGAAAAGGCAGCTCCCGCTTAAGACAATTGGGACAAATCCCAAAAAACTCTAAATAATGGTGTTCGATTAAATAGCCGGTTTGCTGAGAAATCAGGTCCTCGCTGGCTTGTACCGGGCAACTGTCGATAGCCACCTGAGCATGGCAGATGCGGCAAGTTACCATGTGCTTATGATTGGCCCCCGCCGCCGAAAAGCGGGCGGTACCGTCCGGGTATACGGCCTTTGTCACATGGCCCAGGTCAATGAGCCGGTCCAGGTTGCGGTATACGGTGGTCAGCGCCATATTGGGGCACTCGTTTTGACACCGTTTTAATATCTGATCCGCTGTCAGCGGCTTGCTTACCGATGTAAAAATATCCAGCAGCTTTTTGCGCTGCTTTGTCTTTCGCAGATCCACTTCCTGATTCAACAATAACCCTCCACTATTTACTACTCTTCTTTTAAAGAATACCATACTTTAAAGGAAAAAAGCAAATGCAAATTACCTGCAAATCGACAAAATATTAACTCATGCTAATATTTTAAAGCGAATTACAGGGACAAGTTGCCCTATCAGGACGATGAACAAACAACCCCATTACCGCTTTTACTCATATTCTTCTGTACAGGCCGTCTCCTCCCGGCCCAACTCCTCCCGGGCCAGCAAATCACAGGCCTCCCCCTCGGGCAAGGCCACCACATCCTGCAGCCGCCGGCGAATCTGGCGGGTTCTGACGCCAATTAGCTTGTCCAGTTCTTTATTGGCCTGATCCAACCGCTGTTGGGTGGATTCAAGGACTATTCCGAATTTATCAAATTCGGTTTTAACCGCCCCCAAAACTTGCCAAACCTCGCCGGATCGTTTCTGAATAGCCAAGGTTTTAAAGCCCATTTGCAGGCTATTGAGCAAAGCTGCCAATGTGGTGGGGCCGGCTATATTAATCCGGTAATCCCGCTGCAGGCTTTCTACCATACCCCGGCGGACAGCTTCGGCATAAAGGCCTTCAAAGGGCAGAAACAGGATAGCAAAATCCGTAGTACAGGGCGGCTCCACGTATTTATCCCGAATATCCTTGGCAAAGCGGCGAATCCGCTGCTCCAGAGCCTGAGCCGCTGCCGCCACTTCCTGGGCGTCGCCCCTTTCGTAAGCCTCCACCAATTGGCTGTAACTATCGGCGGGGAATTTAGCGTCGATGGGCAGCCAAACCGTATCCTCACCGGCCCCCGGCAGGCGGACAGCGTATTCCACCACCTCCCGGCTGCCTTTTTTCGTGGCCACATTGGCGGCATATTGATCCGGTGACAAAATCTGCTCCAAAATGGCTCCCAACTGGTATTCACCCAACACACCCCGGGTTTTGACGTTGGAAAGAACTTTTTTCAGATCTCCCACGCCGGCGGCCAAGGTCTGCATCTCCCCCAAGCCTTTATAAACCTGCTCCAGCCGCTGGCTCACCAATTGAAAAGACTGACCGATCCGCTCCTCTAAGGTTTTATGAAGCTTTTCATCCACCGTGGCCTGCATTGCAGTCAAACGGCCGTCCATAGCCTCGGTTACTTTCTCCAGGCGCTGGTCCACCCGCTGCCCCAGACGGTCCAGCCTGACCTCCTGGCTCTCCTGAATCTGCTGCAGCCGCAGGGCCACCTGCTCGTTGCCCCTTTGCATAGATTGGCGGTAAATCTCTAATATTCTGGCAGTTTCGTTGCTCAACTGGGCTATAGCATTCTTTTGGCTTTCCTGGCTGCCCTGCAAATGGGCCGTAACCGTTTCCAGGAATAGGCGCTGCTGGCCGCCCTGACGGCCGGCCTCCTCCCGGGCCGCCGATCTTAACTGCTCCGACAGGCTTCGGAAAGAAAACAGCACCAGCACCAGCAAGACAATTACTGCTATTAATAAGATAATCAATACTGTCTCCAATTTGCTCCCTCCTATAGGCTTTATTATAACGCCTCATTATAACGCCTCAGTGAAAATTTTTCGACGGTAGAAAAATTTTCTTCCTCTATGCGTTTCAATGAGGCTAGTGTATGTGCTGACTGAAAAAAGTGCAAAGGCATTGAGAATGCCGCAGACGCCTCATTATAACACAAAAAAAGAGAAAAGGAGGCAAGGCAGCCCTGTCCCTTTCGACAAGAGCATGACTGCTTACCTCCTATTCCCTTTTCTGCTTTTGGCTTTCCGGCGGCCTTTTAGCGGCTGTTCTTCTGCAAATGGCCTTTCAGATTGGCCACCGCTCCGGGGGCTAATCCCAGCTCGTCGGCAATTTCCATATCGCTTCTATGCTGGCCCATTAAATTGATCAAAGCGTCCATATCGGTGCCTGCCTCTTCGCATTTGCGGCGAAAGTCCGGCTCTTCTTTTCTGAAGCCGCTGCCCTTCTCGTCCAAATTCCTCGCCTCCTGCCTTTCTTTTACAAATTTATGACCTCTTTGTAAACCTTTCCGTCTGTTCCCAATTATTGTTTCCCGCTTTCGCTTAATTATGATATAATCGTTTTTAACTGAGGCTTCGACCCTGTGATTAAATGAAAGGATTTTTCAGCAGCTATGCCAAAACCAACAGCCTTAACCCGCTTTTGGCAATTGCGTCCGGTCTCCGGGCTGCTCATTGCTTTATTGATATGTCAAACCCTGCTGCTTTTTCCTGTCGGACAAGCCCAAGCCGCCATTATGGACGAGGTGCAATCTCAGGCCTTTGTTTTAATGGATGGCGATACCGGTCAGATCTTGTTGCAAAGAGATATGCACGGTATTCGCAAGCCTGCCAGCACTACCAAGATCATGACCACCTTATTGGCTTTAGAAAAAGGCGACACCGCCGACCCGGTGACCGTGTCCAACACCGCCGTATCCTCCGTACCCCGGGATGCTTCCAGCGTCGGTTTAATGCCGGGAGAAATTCTGCCTTTGGAGAAGCTTCTCTACGCCGTCATGCTGGAATCCGCCAATGAAGGAGCTAACGCTGTAGCGGAATACGTCAGCGGCTCCATAGAAGAATTTGCTGTTTTAATGAACCAAAGAGCTAAAGAACTGGGGGCAAAAAACACCCATTTCTCTAATGCCAACGGTTTAAACAGCGATGACCACTACACTACGGCCTACGATATGGCCCTAATTATGAAAAAAGCCATTGAAGACCCGCGTTTTGTAACCATTTGCTGCGCCTACCAGCACTTTTTGGAACCTACCAACCTGCAAAAGGAACGGCGTATTTTTAATAATAAAAACCGCCTGATTCCTCAAGGGGCCATGCCCTATGAAGGAATCTTAGGCGGTAAAACCGGTTATACCACTGCCTCCCAAAACACACTGGTAGAAGCTGCCTGCCGGGATGGCCGCACTTTGATCTGCGTAGTTTTTCAAGCCCCTAGTTCCCTGGCTTCCTTCCAGGATACCGTGGCGCTGCTAAATTACGGTTTTGATCATTTCCGGCCGGTAACCTATGAAGACAGTGAATATGAAGACTCTTATACTTATTTGTTGCACAATGATCTGAATCCGGAACAGGTTAACATCCTTTATGGCGAACCGGTAGAAAATGAGGATGGCAGCACCACTGTTGACGTCAGTTTCAATCTGCCTACGGCCAACGCTGATCTCATGTATCCGGAGATTGCCGATATTGCCCTGACCTCGCCGGTACCGCCGCCGCCTCCCGAGAAAGCCCCTCTGTTTTCTGCGGCAGGAGTCAGCAGCTTTTTTAGAGAAACGCCACCCCTTTCCTGGATTGTCGGCCTCTTTTCTCTGCTGGCCCTCGTTTTCAGCAAGCTGCTGGAGCTTATTAATCTGCTGCCGTCAGGCCTGGCTTTGATCGTTAAGACTATTCTGGCTATCTTTATGGGTCTCTTTGTTTTGGCCTGCTTTTTCAGGACCCGGCGCTGGCTGCGCCGCCGCAAACGCCTGCTGCAAAAACAAAAAATGGAGGACAGGAGAAGGGCCTACCGGGAGCAACAGTCTTACTGGGGCTAGGGCTTAGCCCAGGCTAGGCTTGTCCCGCTGCAATAATGCCGAAGCACTGGGGCTGCAGTTTCTGCCGCCGTCTTACCTGGTGCCGGGGCCGCTCATAATCAGGCTCAAATCAACTAAATTCTCCCTTGCTTTTCTGACCTGAAGAAAGTATAATTATTTTATTCTGAATAGCGCTATGGCAAAGTGCGTAAAGCAGGCCGGCAGTCATGGATTGCCCGGCAGTAGCAAATGTAGACGGTTTTGCCATAGAGGTTGGCCCCAGCCGGGGCCCGGGCGGCAGCCCTGGACAGCAGATTTAGCTGTACGATGCACAAAGTAGAACGGAAGGATGGTCTATATGTCTATGTTTATGATCAATTACAGGCATATTTCTGCGCCTTGGCGATTTAGTGCCACTAGCGCAGGCGGCCTGATTTTTTATTGCCTTTTTTAACGAGAAAAAATAATAAGCACATGATTGGAGGCAATCTTAATGGCAGCAAAAATTTTTTTATTGATCCTTTTCTTTGTAGTCACTATCGCCATCGGCATCTACTGCCGCAAACATACCACCGACGTCAACAGCTTTATCCTGGGGGGCCGTTCTGTAGGTCCCTGGCTTACGGCTTTCGCTTACGGCACATCCTACTTTTCCGCCGTGGTCTTCGTGGGTTATGCCGGTCAATTCGGCTGGAAATACGGCTTGTCCGCCACCTGGATCGGCTTGGGCAACGCCTTTATCGGCAGCCTGCTGGCCTGGGTAGTCCTGGGCCGCCGCACCAGAATCATGTCCAACCATTTAGAAGCCGCCACTATGCCGGAGTTTTTCGGCAAACGCTACAACAGCCAGGCGCTTAAGATCGTCTCCTCCGCCATCATCTTCGTTTTTTTGGTGCCCTACACCGCTTCCATCTACAACGGCTTATCGAGGCTCTTTGCCTTGGCCTTTGACCTGCCTTATTGGGTTTGTGTTTTGGGCATGGCTGTATTGACGGGCCTGTATGTTATTCTGGGGGGCTACATGGCCACCGCCATCAATGACTTTTTCCAGGGCATTATCATGCTGGCGGGTATTGTGGCCGTCATTGCTTCCGTCCTTAACGGTCAGGGCGGTTTCTTTGCCGCCGTTAATTCCCTGGCCCAATTAAAAAGCGATATTCCCATAACCTTAGGCCAGTCCGGAGCCTTCACTTCCTTTTTCGGACCTGATCCGGTCAATCTTTTAGGCGTCATCATTCTTACCTCTCTGGGCACCTGGGGCCTGCCTCAGATGGTTCACAAATTTTATACCATTAAGAGTGAAAAATCCGTGGCTGCCGGTACGGTTATCTCCACTATTTTCGCCTTGGTGATCGCCGGCGGCTGCTACTTTCTGGGGGGCTTTGCCCGTTTATTCGACAATGCCGCCATTTACAACAGCCAAGGCAAGATAATGTACGACAGCATCATTCCTTACATGCTATCGGGTCTGCCGGATATCCTGATCGGCATCGTCATTATCCTGGTGCTTTCGGCTTCCATGTCCACTTTATCCGCCCTGGTGCTGACTTCCAGCTCCACCATGACCCTGGACTTTCTTAAAGGCCTCTTCCTGAAAAACATGACGGAAAAGAATCAGGTTTTGATCATGCGGCTCCTGATTGTTTTCTTCATTGCCTTGTCTGTGATTTTCGCCCTCAATCCGCCGGATTTCATCGCTCAGTTGATGGGAATTTCCTGGGGCGCCCTGGCCGGCTCCTTCCTGGCTCCCTTCCTTTACGGCCTTTACGGCAAATGGGTCACCCGCAAAGCAGTTTGGGCCAGCTTTATTACCGGCGTGGGCATTACACTGGCCAACCTCTTCTTCCCCTTTGTCGGCAGCCCCATCAATGCCGGCGCTCTGGCCATGGTGGCCGGCCTCATCGTCGTTCCCCTGGTCAGCCTCTTCACTCAGAATCCCTACTGCTCCACCATTGACGCCACTTTCTCCTGCTATGAAGAAGAAGTCGTGGTGCCCAAGCGGGTAGCCTTGTCCAACGGCGCTGCCGGAAAAAAGGAGACCTTCGAGGCCTGACCTGTCGGGCTCCTTTTTAGGGCTAACCAGCCGGCAGCAAATCAGCATTTGGCTTTGGCGTACTTTTTCTTCGTCGCCTCGCCGCCTCGCAAATGACGCTCTGCCTTGTTTTGCTCCAGCACGACTTTGGCTTTGGCCGCCAGATCCTTGTTGATGGACGGTAACCTTTCCGTAAGGTCTTTGTGGATCGTTGATTTTGATACACTGAAGATCTGCGCAGTCTGACGTACGGTGGCCTCTGTATCCAACATATAATTACAGACGTCCAATACCCGTTTCCTTATATAATCCTGCATTCTGTCATCCCCCCGACCCTGCCCAATTTTCCTTACATCTTATGTGGCCTTGCAGGTATGTAGAACCCAAAAGAGGGGATTTCTGGGAATGCTTTACAACCACACCGCAGGGTTATAAAAAGGATAATACAAAAAACCGGTTTTTCTGTCTGTGGATAGCACGCCGCAAGGGTAGCATATCACAGCACAGCAAAGCCGGTTTCTTTATATATTGGTGCAAGGGCGGAGGCTCCTTTATAAAACAGGCCTCTTGTGCATGGCCCTTTTGTGAATGGCCCGCTTAGGCTGTTATGGAAATACCGCAATCTGCCGCCTTGTTTTTATGCGCAAACATGGCGGCCAAAGCCTGGCTGCCCGGCATACCCGTCCGGATACCGATAGCTTCAGCCTTTTTCGTAGCCTCTTTTACTTCCAGGCTCAACAAGTCTTCTAAAACCTTGACCCCCTCCATACGGGCGGCAACGATTTGCCGCTCGGGGTGCAGCCTGTCCAAGGCATCAATATTCAGTACCCCGCACATCAGATAACCTACCGGGGGAATCACGATAGCCATCAGCTTAGTCTGAGGAAGCTGTACTTCTACACCCAGGGCCGTGCCTTCCGAAAATTTTAGAGGAATTATGCTAATCATAAGCTGGCACCTCCTTGCGATTCTTTGGAAGCTTTATATTGATTGCGCAAGGCGAAGAAAACAGAAGCGGCGGCAATGGCCAAAAAGACGACGCTGATAGCGCTGTGGAAAAAGATGCGCCAATCGCCGCCGGAACGGATTAAAGCTGCCCGGAAGCTGTTTTCCGCCAAGCTGCCCAGTACGATGGATAAAGCAATCGGCGCCAAAGGGAAATCCATTTGTTCAAGGATATAGCCGGCAATTCCAAAAATCACCGCAATTTTCATATGGGCCAAAGAACTCTCGGCGGCATAGGCGCCGATCATAGAAAATATAGCGATAATCGGAATTAAGGTGGTTTTTTTCATGATGGCAATCTTGGCAATAGCCTTGGCCAAAAATAAACCGGTAAGAAGCATAACGATATTTCCCACTATGGTGCTGACAAATATTGAGTTGATGATTCCCGGGTTGTTGCGAAAGAGCAATGGTCCTGGCTGCAAACCCTGAATGGTCAGAGCGCCCAGCAAAACGGCGGTAACGGCATCGCCGGGCACCCCCAGAGTCAGCATGGGAATTAGCGCGCCGCCGGTAACGGCATTATTGGCGGATTCGGAGGCTGCCACTCCCTCAATGATTCCTTTTCCGAAAAGCTCCGGAGTTTTGGAAGTGCGTTTACATTCGCTGTAAGCCACAAAAGAGGCAATATTTGCGCCGGCTCCGGGCAAAGCGCCGATAAAAGTACCGATCAGGCTGGATTTAAGAAGCACCCATTTTAATTGGCGCAAATCAGGCCAGCGGGGCAATATTCGTCCCACATTATCATGGATGGCATCATCATCGTCAACACCTGCTTTAAATAAGCGCAGCAGTTCGGACAAGGCAAAAAGGCCAATAATAGCAGGCAGCAGGGGAAAGCCGATCATTAGGCTGCGGACGCCGAAGGTGAAGCGAGGATAAGCCACGATGACGTCGAAGCCTACCGTATTGATCACCAGACCGATTAACCCGGCGATGACTCCCTTCAATAAATATTTTCCGGAGACGGAAAAGATAATGGTCAATCCGAAGATTGCCAAAGCAAAATACTCGGCAGAGCTGAATTTGATCGCAAAATTTGAGATGAGTGGGGACAGGAAAATCAAGAAAATGCAACTGATCTGACCGCCGATAAAGGAGGCGCTGGTGGCGATGCCTAGGGCCCTGCCCCCTTGCCCTTTTTGCATAAGGGGGTAGCCATCCAGGGAAGTAGCGGCAGCAGCCGGGGTGCCCGGCGTCCTCAACAGGATAGCGGTTATCGAGCCGCCGTATATGCCCCCCACATAAATACCGATGAGCATGATTAAAGCCGTGGAGGCTTCCAGGCTAAAAGTGAAGGGCAGCAGCAGAGAAATAGCCAGCGTAGCCGTTAAGCCGGGAATAGCGCCCACAATTATTCCCAAAACAACACCAAGGATCAGCAACACCAGATTGTGTATCTGAAAAACCGTCATTAAGCCATCAAGAAAACCCATATACAATCACCTCACAATAACCAGGTTGCAGGAATAATACCTGCCGGCAAGCGCACAGACAAGCCTTTACTGAAAACCATATAAATGAAGGCTGTTAAAGCCAGAGCCTGAACAATGCGGAACCCTATTTGTTTTGGATTTTTTGTGGGCTCCAGAATATAGGTAATGACAAGAAAGTAAGCAGTGATGCTGATGATAAAACCCAAGGGCTGGAACAGAAAGAGAAAGATCATGGTAGCCAGCATAGCCGCCAGTACTCTTTTGTTGCCCGGGGTAAGGCTTGCCCATTTTTTTGTCAGGGAGCCTTGATTCCCTGAAACCGCTTCCTGATTTTCTTTCTGCCCTTTAGGGATGTGTTTATAGCCAACGTACATTAAAACCAGAGAAAGAACCGCCAGCAGGCCTAAAACAATTCTGGGCCAAAGGGCAGGGCCGGCCACCGTATCGGGAGGCACATAAAAGTTCCGGCTTTCATTTAAGAGAAGTAAGCAAATCAAAAACAGCAAGCCGCCAAAAATCATATCTCGTTTGCCCATTTTTATCATGTAAGACATCCCAAATCAGAGGAATCTTGGGCTATCTATGCTCCTTTCTCTTAAATTAAGCCTAAATTAACCATTGTCTGCTTCACCACAGGGGCTAGATTTTCCAAATATTTTACGGTTTCTTCTGCATCCATATAAATAGGGTCCGCCTTAGCGTCGCCAGCCCATTTTTGGAACTCCGGATTGTCAAAGGCTTTTTTGCCGGCCTGGCGCAAAAAATCTACGATTTCCGGAGGTGTATCCTTATGCACGGCTAAAATACGGAACCCGGCAATAATTACATTGGGATAACCCATTTCTTTAAATGTGGGGATATCGGGAAATTCCGGCATCCGTTCTTCCGCCATAGTGCCGAGAATTTTCATTGCGCCGCTTTCCAGGTGAGGCAAAGCCACGGTCAAGGAGGTGGTCACGGCGTCACAATGTTTGCCCAAGAGCTCCGTCATTAACTCCGAGCTGCCGTTGGAAGGTACGAAAACCACGCAATCTTTGATGCCGGCCGCATCGGCCATCATGCCGGCGGCATGAAGCCAAAAGCCGTTGACGCCGATTTGCAGCGTCTTGCCGGCGGCCTTGGCAGCCAGGGCTGCCTGGCGAAAATCCTCAAAGGTTTCCCAGCCGGAATCCGCATTGACCACCAGATTAACGCCTTGTAGGGTAAATAAATTAATGATGGCGAAGTCCTTGTAGGAATCTTCAGTAATGCCTTTTATTTCGTTGGAAAGGATATCGTAATTTAGCATGGCCATGGTATAGCCGTCGGCAGGCATACCTAAAGCCTGATTGATGCCGATGGAACCGTCACCGCCGGTAACATTCAATACATTGATATCCGTGCCGATTTCTTTGGACAGATAGCTAAGATAGGAACGGAAGGTAATATCGGAGCTGCCTCCGGCAGTCCAGGGGCAAATAGCCGTAATGGAACCTTTCGGATAGTCAAGAGAGGGAGCCGGCTCCGGTTCAGTAGCAGAGCCGCCGGGATTGACCGCTTCCGTTGCTTCCGAAGCAGTCCCTTGGCTCGATGCGGGACTTTGGCCACAGCCGGCCAGAGCAATACAAAGAAGCAGGATCATCGATGCAGACAGAATTTTTATAAGTTCTTTCCTCATGTTTACCCTCCTCAATATTGTTGCGATTTTTCCGTTTCGTTTTCCCCGGGGTTGGCGGGCTTATTTTGGCCAGATTGCTCTTTTTGCTTCCTCACCATTGCCAGACCTACAGTCAATACGTAGTGGATAAGCTTAGTTTTACTTTTTTGGGCAAATTTTTCTTTCTTGAGAATGTTCAACCCTTCTTCAATATCCGAGGTAACAAAAAGTGTAAATCTTGCCATAGCCGTTAGAAACCTCCTTTACTTTTGAATTTTAGTGTCCTTAAGCTTAAAACCCGGTCCGGCATTCCGGTGAATAGGTGAAGTGGTGAACTATAAGTTATTATATCGCATCACTGATGAACCGGTCAAGTAGATGCAGGGTTTTTCTTTACATCTTTACATCAGTTCATCACTGATGGTATAATTATTAACGAGGTGATAAATATGCCAACAGAAAAACCAAGGTATACCATCACCGTTAGTGATGGCCTGCTGAAGGAAATCGACGACTACAGGTACGAAAATCGTTTTCCCACCCGAACCCAGGCTACTCTTGAGCTGATTCGCATTGGCCTGGAAACATTGAAAAAGGAATCTGCCGGAGAAAAATCCGATGATTCATCTGACCAATAGCTCAGAAGCAGAGTAAAGGTATCTGACAAAAAAAACAGACATCCGTTTATTGGCCTTCTTTGGTGCCGGGGGATGTCTGTTTTTTCTATTCTGCTTTATAACGGGAGTTAAAATAATTCTTGCATTTCCGTCATGTTTTCCCAGTAGCGTTTCGGCATATGGGTCATCCGGCACCTGGGGTTGTAACGGGCCTCAATGGCAACGGTATGATAAAACTTTTTCCACAAATCCCGATAGCGGGTCTCCGTCTCGTCAGCTTCAGGAAAGGGCAGCTCTTCCAAGGGAACGATACGGCGGCGGCCCTTTTGGCAGATCAGCGCCGCTTTATGGGTCTTGTCATAAATCAGAAAATTCTCCTGGGAAAAGCGGGCGCAAAAGTGGCCGGCAATATAGGGTAAAACAAAGTTTTTCGGCGTAATGGAGGCAGCCAGCACCCCTTCATAATCAGAGAAACGTACAAAGCCTTTGAGCAAGTGGGCTTCTCCCATGAGATGCTTCTCCGCCTTTAAAAGGGGCGCCACGTCGGGATGGCCCAGCATCCGCAGGGCCTTGCTGCCCTCCCGGTAAGCCAGCAGCAGAAAGCGCAGAATCAACAGCTCCTTTTGCTGCAAGCAGCTAAGAAATACGTTTTCCACCAAAGCCAAAGCGTCCTTCGATATCTTAACCGGTATGGAGCTGCGGACCCGGGCTGCCTTGTCCTGGTCGGTGATGATAGACTTAACCTGAAACAAAGTGGGCTGAGCTTCTTTGGCCGGCAGGATAGCCGTGGGCAGCTCCCGGAAATAAACGCTTTCATAAACGCAACAGAAAAAACCGGCTAAGCCGCCATCATAATGATAAACGATGTCGCTGGGCAAGGCCAAAGGCTTAGGCTGGACTTGAGGCCTGCGGGAGGATTGGCTGCCCCGAAAGCTTTGGCTTTGGGCTTCAGTCCGCTCCGAAGCCCCCTCCTGATAGGAAGCACCAGCCTGGCAGGAGGCTCCTGCCTGATTAAAAGCCGCTCCCCGGCATGACCGGCAATTGCGGCTGCCCGGGCTCTTGGGACAGATTCCCCCTGTATATGGGCACTTCATAGGTTTTGAGCCAGACACAGCACCGCCTCCTCCACCCCTTCCTCCAAAGAGCACACATCGCCGGCGCCGGGCAGAGCTTGGACCTGGCTTTTCTTCGCCTTGATCTTAGCGTCTATTGGCGTCCTGGTTGGGCTGTCTGCACTGACGCTATAGCCATAGGGAACAGCCGGCCCGGCCAGATCCCTCTCCCCATTTTCCATCTGCCAACTTGCCGATTCCGCACCTGCGCCTCCAAAACCAGGCTCCAGCAGGTCTTGACCTGTAAGGGAGGGTGCTGCCTGCCCAAAGAGGCTGAGCTGCTCCCGGCCTACGGAATAAATCCCCGGATCAATTAAAGCTCTGACGGTAGTCTCTTTGCCAATGCGCAAGCCCAGGGGATAATCGGCAGTAATAATAAAGTATTGGGCCCGTTTCAGGACTACTCCAATCTTCTTTAGCTCCGCCATGCCCAGCCGTCCGGTGCGGCGGGCAATCACAATGCGGCGGGCACTGGTGGGGCCGATGCCCGGTACCCGCAAGAGCTCCGCTTGGCTGGCCTTATTGATATCCACGGGGAAAAATTCCATATGATGAATAGCCCAATTGCACTTGGGATCCAGATAAGGATTGAAATTCGGCGTCTCTTCGCTAAGGATCTCATCGGCGGCAAACTGGTACTGCCGCATAAGGAAATCTGCCTGGTAAAGCCGGTGCTCCCGCAAAAGGGGCGGCTTCGTATCCAGGGAGGGCAGCAGAGAGTTTTCTGCCACAGGTATATAAGCGGAGTAAAACACCCGTTTCAGCTCATAGCGCTGATATAAGTTTGAGGCCAGGGTAAGAATGCGGTAATCCGTCTCCGGCGTAGCCCCAACGATCATCTGAGTGGCTTGTCCTGCGGAAGCAAAACGGGGGGCATTCTTATACACCACGATTTCCTGACGGTTTTCCTGGAGGCCCTGCCGAATCTGGCCCATAGGAATCAATATGCCCTTCTTCGTCTTATTGGGAGCCAGCTTCTGCAGGCTGGCTTCGCTGGGCAGCTCAATATTTACACTGAGACGGTCCGCTAAAAGCCCCAGCCGGTGAATCAGCTCCCGGGAGGTGCCGGGAATGGTCTTGGCATGGATGTAGCCGTAAAAGTGGTATTTATGGCGGAGGATCTCTAAGGCCCGGATCATCCGCTCCGTAGTATAGTCGGGGTCTTTTAATATGCCGCTGGATAAAAAAAGCCCTTCGATATAATTGCGGCGGTAAAACTGAACCGTCAGGTCAGCCAGCTCCTCCGGGGTAAAGGTAGCCCGGGGCACGTCATTGCTGCTGCGATTAACGCAATACTGGCAATCATAAATACAGCTATTGGTCATCAAGACCTTTAGCAAAGAAATACAGCGGCCATCGGCAGAAAAAGAATGGCAGCAGCCGGCGGCCAGAGCGCTGCCCAGACCCTTATTCCCCGGCCTTTCAGCACCGGAAGAAGTGCAAGCCACATCATACTTGGCCCCTTCAGTCAATATCGTTAATTTCTCCATCATATCCAAGGAAACTCACCGACCCTCAATCTATACCGCTTATAAATTCATATCATCGGCCGCCGCCTACCAGCGGGCCTTCGTCTCCACAACCTTGCCGATAACGTATAGCTTCTCCAAATCCGCCCCGGCTAAAATCAACGTCTCATAGGCGGGGTTGAAAGCCTGCAAAACAACGGCATCGCCTTTTCTATGGAAGCGCTTAATCGTACCATCCCCATCGCCGTAAACCACCACGCCCAAGTCCCCATCCTCCAAAGCCGGCTGCTTCCTGACCAAAGCCAAATCTCCTTCATGGATTCTGGGCTCCATGGAATCACCCTGCACCACTAAATAAAAATACTGGGCTGGGTCCTTCACCGCCGCCGTCTCCTGGCCCCAATCCTCTTCCTGGGCCGGCAAGCCATAACCGGCCTTCACCGCTCCCAATATGGGGATCAGCTTCTGTTCCTCAGGATAAAAAGGCTGCACACCAGCCGGTCTGCCCCAGCGGCGGCGGAGAATGTCCTTGGCCGAACGGTCCTCAGGCCCCGGTCCGGGCTTACGGCTCTCTTCATCCAGCAGGTGCTGAGGCGGGACGGCCAGTACCTGAGCCAGCCTCACCAGCATATCCGGATCCGGCGAAGAATGGCCGGCTTCCCACTTGCCCACAGCCTGCTGGGACAGCCCCAGCCGGGCAGCCAAAGCTGCTTGAGTCAAGCCTCTTTCTTTCCGTAAAGCTTTTAACCTCCGGCTGAACATGACCTCATCCACCTTTCTTTATAACGCCTCGTTACAACCAATTTTACAACTAAAAGTTGTTTTTGTAAAGAGAATTCTCCCCGTATCCAACGAAGCTACTGAAAAATAGGCAAAAATGCAAGTTTAAAGTGTTAGAGAACTACTTTCCTCCAGTGTTCAACCGATTCGCCACTATATTTAGTATATAATCCGGCAAAGCGGTACTGCTCTGAAAAGGAGCACACTTTAAACCTGCAATTTTGGATAAACAGCTGGGACATGGCCGACTTTTTCAGTGCCCTCCTAAAAACGCAAACTTTATACATTCTCAGTAGCCTCAGCACCCAACCACCGTCCCTTCGTCTCGTCCGTAAGCAGACGGCGGTTTGCTATCAAGATGGCCCCGCCAACGATAAATAACAGCAGAAGACTGATAATGCCGATAGAGGAACGTCCGGTCAAGCTGGCGAAGAAGGCATACAGCCCGGGCCCTACCACAGCGGCAAATTTGCCGAAGATGTCGAAGAATCCAAAAAATTCGTTGGAGCGCTCTGGCGGAATAATCTTACCGAAATAAGAGCGGGACAGGGCCTGAATGCCGCCTTGAGACGTGCCCACCAGGGCGGAAAGCAGCCAAAACAGCAGGGTGGAAAGTTGGAGTGCCTCGTCATAGCTTTGGGAGAGGGAGGAGTCGGAAAGAAACTTTCCGGTATTTTGCAGCATAGCCTCAAAATCTTGATTTTTGTCTAGCTGATAATCCTGGCCAATCTCCCGGGCCAGGGCAAGGAACTTCTCCTCTCTGCCGGCGGAGGATAAAATGGATTTGCCTTCAAGATTGAGGCGGAGCATGGCAGCGGCGGGAAGATTCCCTTGGTTTTCGCTTAAGACTTCGCCATAGCGTTGTTCATAGGCGGCCTGGTGAGGCTCAAGCTGAAAGCCCATAAAAAAGCCTACGAAACAGACGACGCTGTAAATGGCAATGCCGGCGCAGAGCATATTGACGGTACCGATTTTTGCCGAAAGCTTGCTGTAGCCAATGGAGCAGGGAAAGGCAATCAACTGGGTCAGCAGCAGGGCCAGGATCATTTTCGTGCTGTCCAGCCCCAGGGTGCTGCCATAGGAGGTGGCCATATGAATGATGGTGCCTACGCCGTCGATGTAAAAAAAATAAGCAAGAATAAATACCCGCATTTGCTTTGTGGAAATAATATCCCGGAAAGTTTTAAAGAGGCTTTTAAAAGCATGGCGGATCAAATTGGCAGGGGGGATTTCCACGTAATGAACCTGGTTTACGTTTTTTAAAAAAGGGATCGAAAAGACCAGCCACCAGAGGGTGGTAAGCACAACGGAAATTTTTACCGCCAAGACGCCGTCAATACCAAAGCTTTCGCCGAAGGTGATCAGCCCAATGGAAATGAGGAAGGGAATGGTGCTGCCGCCGATGTAACCAAAGCCATAGCCATAGGCGGAAACTCTGTCCATACGCTCCGGTGTGGCGACGTCGGTGAGAAAGCTGTCGTAAAAAAGATTGCTGCCGGCAAAGCCGATATAGGACAACATGTAGCCCAAAAGCATCACGTTCATATTGTCGGTAAAGGCCAGAAGCAGGGTAGACAAGGCGCCCGTAAACAAAAACCCGGTAAAAAGCCGTTTCTTCATGCCCCTGAAATCCCCGATGGCCCCCAAGAGCGGCGCTGAAACCGCAATTAAAAAGGTAGCGGCCGAGGTGGCATAGCCCCACCAGACATCGCCGGAAGCCCCGGCGCTTTTGGCCACATTGGAGAAGTAGATGGGAAAAACGGCGGCCATGATGATTGTGGCATAAACCGAATTTGCCCAGTCATAAAGAATCCAGCTTTTTTCTGTTTTACTGAACTTATTTTTCATGTTTTTCTCCCTGCCCAGCCTTGATTAATCCATTAAAAACGGCACAGACTTTCGGCTGCGCCGTTTTTTCTATTTCCCGGGAAAACCTCACTAAATCATCTCTTGCATATACTTGTCGACGAGAGCAAGGTCGTTGCGCCGCATCGCCAAAATCTGCCCCTCTCTCAATGAGCGGTGCTTTTCGTGGTAAGTAGGCTGCTCCTTTTCGTACAATACGCCGATGGGAATGCGCTCACCAAACTCCATAGCTCTCTCCATGGCTAGCAGGCGGTTGCCTGCATCATGGCTGTCATCCAATTCATAAACCCGTTTATTATACCAGGAGAAGGTGTTGACTTTGTTGAAGCTGACGCAGGGCTGCAAAATATCCACCATGGCATAGCCTTTAAACAAAATAGCCCGCTTCATCATCTCTTCCAGGTGCTGGGGCCGGCCGCTGAAGCTGCGGGCCACAAAGCCCGCTCCGCCGGCAATGGCCATGAGAAGTGGGTTGAAAGGAATATTGATGCTGCCGTCTACCTGTACGCCGGTTACGGCGCCTTCGTCGGCGGTGGGGGATGCCTGTCCCTTGGTCAGACCATAGACCTGATTATTATGGATGAAATGGGCAATGTCGATATTGCGGCGCAGGTTGTGGATAAAATGGTTGCCGCCTTCACCATAGCCGTCACCGTCTCCCGTATGGAGGATGACGGTCAGTTTTTGGTTGGCAATCTTTGCGGCCACAGCAGCCGACTCTCCCCGGCCGTGGAGACCGCAAAAGCTGTTGGTCCTGATATATTGAGGCATTTTGGCGGCTTGTCCGATACCGCCTACCACCAGCACGTCCTGGGGGTTCAGATCCAATTCTTCCAGTGTGTTTTTGAGAGAGCTCAATATGCCCAGGTTTCCGCAGCCCGGGCACCAGGCTGTTTCATAAGTGTTAAATTCATACTGGCCCATCAAAATCCCTCCTTTGCAATGCGGTCCGCAATCTCCTCGCCGCTGAGCTGCCTGCCGTCATATCTCAATATTCCGGCATCGGTTTTAATGCCGGTAACTTCGCTAATCAGTGCTGCAAGCTGGCCGGTATAATTCTGTTCAACATGAATGAGATGCTTGGCCGACGGGGCCATTTTCTTGAGAAGCTTTTGGGGCAGAGGCCAGATGTCGCCGAAAACCAATGCACCGTAACGCTTGCCGCCTTTTTGGTTGAGCAGCTCTACAGCTTCCTCCAGGGGACCGTACATGGAACCCCAGCCCAGCAGCAATACCTCCGGGGCCGAATCACCCAGCACTTCGGGCTCCAGAAGCTCTTCTTCCAGCAGTGCCATCTTCCCCATACGCTTGTTCATCATACGGGTGCGCATTTCGCTGCCCTCAGCAATATGCCCATATTCGTCATGCTCGTCGCTGTCGGCGGCCACCAGATCCTTGCTCATGCCGGGAAGCTTCCGGGGGGAAATGCCGTTTTCCGTAAAACGATAACGGGCGTAATCTCCGGCAGGCCCCTCTTCCGGCTGGTACAGGGCGATCCTGCGGGGATCCAGCACCGGAATGGTGGCCGTAGAGTCAGCCAGGTACTGGTCGCTGAGCAGAATCACCGGGATTTGATATTTTTCCGCCATATTGAAAGCGCGAACAGTTTGATAAAAAGCATCCTCATGGTGACGCAGGGCGATCACCATACGGGGTATCTCCCCCTGGGAAGCGGAAATAACAAATTTCAAGTCGCTTTGCTCGGTACGGGTAGGCAAGCCGGTGGAAGGACCGGGCCGCTGCACATTTGCCACCACAAGGGGGAGTTCCGCCATACCGGCAAAACCAAGGGCCTCCACCTTCAGGCTGAAGCCGCCGCCGGAGGTGCCGGTCATTGCCCGGGCCCCGGCATAGGAGGCGCCGAGAGCCATGTTGATTCCCGCGATTTCATCCTCGGCTTGCTCCACAACGATTCCTGCTTCGCCGGATTTTGCGGCCAGGTATTCCATAATAGAAGTGGAGGGCGACATGGGGTATGCCGAATAAAACTGTACCCCTGCTGTCAGGGCCCCCATTGCCAGGGTCTGGTTGCCGGAAACCAGCATCTGATCGGAGGCTTCTCCGGCCGTATGCTCAAATTTCTGGGGCACCGCGTTATACCCTGCCTGGGCTGCTTTGACATTGATATCAACGTGTTCCTCTTTCACCGATTTCCGGAAAATACTGTAGGCCTCCTCGGTGCTCATAGGGATGCCGAACAGCTTTAGGGCTGCGCCGACAGCCACACTGCCGGCCACACGGGCGTTGCCCAGCTCCTGGGCTATAGCCGCCATATCCAATTTAATAGCGAATTCATCATCTGTCTTGATGGCGCTGTCGCAGAGGATAAATCCGCCGGGCCGCAAATTCTCCCGGTGGATGGCTATGGTTTCTTCGTTGAGGGCGATAATGCCATCCAGACTTTCGCTGTGGCAGCGGGGGGCCCCGGCGCCAAAACGAATACGGGAAAAGTTATGGCCGCCTCGAATACGGGACATCAAATCGCGCATGGTAAAGACGCCGCAACCCGATTGTTTGATCAAACGTTCCAATATTGCCGCAGTAGTGTCCACGCCCTGGCCTGCGGCGCCGCCAATCAGTAGATTGTACATATGCCCTCCTTATCTTCCAGTCATAGAAGCTGAAATGCTTTTTAAAAATTATATCAGAAATACCATTATTTATAAAGCATTTAATAATTATTCTGAATAAATGTTGTCTCAAACAAAAAGGGCGCTGAAAACGTCGAATGTTCTCATCGCCCAGAAAAAGAGAATAAGTAAACAACCTGTAAGTTAATGTCGGAAGGTCACTTGGAGAGAAGACCATGGCGTCCATAGCGAAGGTTCGTCTTTACACAAAGCCCACCCCTTGTTTGCAGATCCTATTGCAAATACTCCATGGGGTTCATCCGTTCCCCTTTATACCATAGTTCCCAATGCAAGTGGGGGTCTGAGGGCTCCGTTAATCCCGGAGCGGCAATTTTGCCAATGGCCTGGTCCTGCTCCAGGCTTTGCCCCGACTCTACGTATATCTGGTCCAATTGACTGTATACCGTAGTCCAGCCGCCGGCGTGTTCCACTACAATGCGGTATTTTTCATCTTCAGTGTAAGTAATTTCCGTAACCCGGCCGGCAGCGGTGAGATAAACCTCTTCCCCTTCCTCTGCCGACAGGTCAACACCGCCATGGAAGCGGTAGTCCTGATGGAAAGGGGAATAGCTGAGGCCGTACTTGCGCTGGGTCTGAGGCTCTGCCAGAGGCGGGCTTAACTGCAGCTCTCTCTCCGGCCCGGCTGTGTCTCCAGGGGTATTTCCCGCCGCCGGGTCTGTGGCTTCCCGGGGCTCTTCCCGTAACTGAGTCTGGCTGTCCACCTCCCGGTCCATCGCTTCCCAGCCGCCATACATGGCTTCGTAATCTACAGGAGGAAACTCAGTGTCCTCAGCGTTAGTTGCGTCCGCCGACTGGCTTTGCCCTGTTGGCTGGGTCGGCGTTGGCGGCGCCATGACAGGGGCTGATTGGCCGCTGCTTTTTGGCTTGGTGGCAGTGGAATTGCCATTGCTGGACCGGTTGCCTGTGCTGCTGCCTGCACCTGCTTCGGGGCTGCCGGCTTTATCTGTGGCGTCAGGGCTCTCGCTGGACTGCTCCGCTTCTTCGCCTTCTGCATCTTGAGGCTGTTGGCCGGCCTGGTCCTGGCCTTGCTCTTGGGTCCCGCCCTGGGGTTCTACCATAGCGCTGGCGGGAGCCGGCTCTTCCGGGCCCGTGACCTTCAGCGGATCTTTCAAGCCCGGCTGCAGCCAGCTATGCATCATAAATCCCCATACCATTGCGCCGACAAAGAGCACCGGGGCTGAATAGCCTAATATTCTGTTGATTTTTTCCTCACTGGGCTTACGCATTTGAATCACCTCGCCATAAGGTTACCCAAATGAGGCGAGGATTAAACTTGGTGTTTATGCTTAATTTATTGGTACAATAATTAGCTTATTACTTGATAACTCTATCTTAAATACGGGGTTCAATATTATTAGCATGATTAAAAATATGTTTAATTTGCTTTTTGGATAGTTCTATTTTTTAGGCAATTGGTCCTATTCTACTTTGTAATATTCATGCTGAACAACAATCAATTAATTTTACAATGGATAGATAGGGCATCTTCAGAAACTCCGGAAAGCCCAACATTGTAGTGATTATAGACTACAACAACCACCAAATCCCTTAGAAGAAAAACGAAAATAACTACTATTATTGGCTTTAAGTAACTTATTTCCTACTAAAGCTACCTAAGAAAAAACCTGCTATTTCTGGTGACTGTTTTATAAATAAATCCTCAACACCAATTTTTGAATAGAAATTTGTAAACTCACTCGTTATTTGCTGAAAATACCTCTCAGAAAGCCGATATGGCCGCAGATATTCTGCAAAAGAGTTCTTATCAGATGTTTTAAGATCAAATTGTATCATTTCATGAAACTTCCATTTAACACAAATCACTTGATCCTCGTTCTCAGGATGGGGGATAATTGAAATGTGTTCGCTATCCTTTTTAAATTTATCATTATAGTTATTCTGTACCTCTCCCTTAATATAGCTAACAATATAGTCAACTTTCTGAGGGCGAAACAACTGGCACGCAGGCAATATACAAATTAAAAATTCCAAAGACCCATCGGACTTCTTTTTATATAATATATCTCCTTGAAAAAATTTATTTTCCAATTTGCAAACGCATGTTTCTTTAATCCTTCCGATTTCATCGTGCTCTATAGATAATGCAATTTCAGAAGGAGTCTTCCTATTTTGATAATGATTCATTTGTAGCGCAGATAACAAATGACTGATTGACACATCTACAGTTTCATCGCTAATCAACATTAAAAATAATGACGCCGCTTTTTTTAATGTATTTTTTACAATTTCGTTTTTTGTTTTCAGTATCCCTTCTTCAATTTCTTTTTTAATACTTGGAGTTTTACTCTGCAGTTCTTTTCTTTTAGCCTTTAAATCAAAATCATTCCACCATTTACTTTCTATTTCCTGCCGATTGAAACACAATGCCTTTTCAACCATTTTACTGCAGAAGCTATTTAAACTATTGCTCCAATTCGACGGAGACGGATCTATTTCTGACAACCATTGTTTCATATCTGCAACAGGAAATTGTCCTAAAAGTTCAAATACCTTTTTATTCTCCTTATCACTTCTAGCTTGCATTATAATCTTTGCTTTAGTTAATTTGTCCTGAAGCTTTTCATCTGCAATTTGACTAAGATCAATTAGTTTATGAATTCGATGCTCATAAAGATTTTCAACTATGCTGAAATCACATTGGATCTCTTCATGTACATTATTTGTTACTAAGTTTCTAATCAATTCGGTATTATCATTATATTGAACTCCAGAACTCTCCATTTGCATTAATAAGATAGAATCAAACGGGTGAGAAAATTTATTGAGTAAATAGCCGGTCTTTTCTTCTAATTTTAAAAGCATATCAAAAAAGGCTATTGGAAAGAATCCAAAGTATTTCAATAACGTCTCCAAATAAGCTTCAAGCAGTGAGCCTGCATCAAAATCAGACTTTTTACAAATTAATACTATTGAATGATTCTTTAATCCATATACAAATTTTTTTCCATTATATTCCTCATCTATAAATTTTGTTATAATTTCTTTTTTTATAAAATCATTTTTTGCACCTTCTGCATCTGATGTATATATAACTAAAAGCTTCATCTGATCTGAATATTCCGTTGCACTTAATACATCTGCCGCAGTATATGAAATACCTGGCTCTCTCAAATCACTTAATTGCCAGTCAATAACAATCAGTCTTGAAGATTTTATACTCGCCTCTATATAAGGTTTGTCCTCTACACCTGAGTATTTGACTGGCAATAGTTTAATTTGAGGGTAGGTTCTCTGCATTTTTTCAATGAGAAGTGACAGACTATCTATCTCAATATTCGTATCAACTTCAGCACTCTCTATATCGCTTTTTATCACTCTACGTCTAGAACGACTAGGAATTTGAATATCATCTCTCTCAGGAGCTTCCCCAGCAAGTGATAGACCGAATTTATCATCTATGTATACAATAGTATTTAAATACTTCCTTAAAATCACTTTTAAATTCTCTCGACTTTCACTTATATTCTGTGTTGTCATATCACTCACCTCGTTCAATCAATGTTTCAATTTGAGAAAATCTTATTCGCAAACAAGCTCCATCCAGAATCTTGAAGTTATCTGATTGCACTGCATCAATAGAAAAGCCCTGCGATTCTACAACTTTTTTTGCTATTGTTAATCCCAATCCTCGTCCATCAGATTTCAAAGAGAAAAACGGATCAAAAATCTTCTTTAAAAACTTTGTCGGTATACCTGGCCCTGAATCCTCTATATATAAAGAATTTCTCTCTTTCACAAAATGAAACATAATTATTCGCTCTTCTCTATCGGTTAACCAATAAATAGAGTTATAAATAATGTTAGATAAGACCGGATATATTTTTGAAAGTGAGAGCTCTATAATAACATCCTCAGGTATTTTGTTCATAAATCTTATTTTATTGCTAATTATCCGGCTTTCGAAAAAGTTATAGAGATCATTAATCATTTTTTTAAGCAAAATGGGCTTCTTATATAAACTTCTACTTCTGTACATTGGCGAAAGCTGATTCTGCCTTTCTGATATTGCTCGAAATCCAACCTCAATTTGTTTCAACAGGTATTTACCTTCTGAATTAAGAGGTTCATATCTCATTTGTTTTATTGCGTCAAATACATTCGTAAATAATTGGTTAAACTCATGATTTACAATTTCAGCTGACAAACCAAGATTAGCTAATTCTGAATATACTTCAATTTGATTTGTTAGTTCAATATTCTTTTCTTTCAGCGATCCAATTAACTCTTCAGTTTCTTGTCCATAATTACTTTGCATATAACTGATAAGCAACTTTATTTTTTTATTCAAATGATCGAATTGATACTCAATTGCGTTTATAGCAGATATATAGTGATCTTCAGCTTGTTTATTACATTTAGAAAGTTCTTCATATAACTTGCGACCTTCAGAAGCAAAATAGGAAGGTTTATTATCTAATAGATATTCACATTTATTTTGCAGAATAGCGATATCCTTTAAAAGGTCATTCGTATTTTTTTTATATAATTTATCTATTGAATTAACAGCAATATTTTTCATATCGTTCTTAATTGAGGCTATAATTTCTATAGAAGGTATTGTCTCTTTTTCTCTTTGCGAATAATAATTATGCAGTTCTTCTGAAAAGGCATACAGCTTATTTTTGAAGCCATTTATATCTTCAAGCAGATCTTTAATATATCTTTCAGGAGATACAGACAGGTTCAATTCTATTTCTCTTAAATGATTATTAATAAGGTTTGCTATTTGGTTTTGTTCCTTCTGAGCGAAAGCTTCTAATTTAGCTTGTGTATCTGTCACAAAATCCTGTATGGAAGCATTATGTATTTCAATGTTCTCCAATAATTCTTCTTTAATATCAGATTTATATCTTGGATTAACAGTAATCATGTGATTTTTTGATTGAATAATCAGTCGCCTTATGCATAGTAATTCATCTGCCATTTGAACTGAGATTTCATTTAGTTCAGAATACTTAATATCTGGATAGATTTTATACTTCTTCATAAAGGAGGTAATATTATCAATTATATTGTTTTTAGCTCTAATGAATAAGTTTTCAGAATTTTTATATTGTATAGTTAAATCCTTAATATATTGAAGCACTTGTTTTTTTTCTTCTTTTTCAGCCCTGGTTCGACGCTCTTCTTGTTCAGCCTTTTCATTATTATAATTTACATAACTTAAACGCAATCTTTTTGAATCAGAAGTAGCACTAGTTACATACTCTTTTGCAATTCGTATTAATAGATTTTGTAATGTAGTTAAAAAATAAAAGTACTGCTCATTTTCAATCAATCCTTCTCGACTTGACTTATCCTCTAATAGCGGATTATTTTCAGAAGATATATCAATTCTACCAAACATATTTCTATGACTAAACAGATATTCGCCAGCAGATAAAGTACGCCTTTTCTCCATTCCTAAGAAATCATTTTCAACCTCACCATAAGGAAGGATACGAACATTATCTCGATATACTGCAACACCACCACTTACTGACATTTTTCTTTTAATTTGATCATATTCTTCGGGTGTAAGACCACTATTTTTACGCATAAGTTCAACATGACAAAATTTTATGTTAAATCTGCCACAATCAGATTTTTTCCAATCTTTAATTCCTGCGGTCACTTCTAAACCTGCTTTTAACTCTTTATTACATTCATTTAGCAATTTTTCATCTGCATTACGTGCATCAAGCTTCCCATAGAATTTACCATGTTCTATATATCCCTCAATTTTTAAGTCGAAATTTTTAAAATCTTGCTCATTATAGTCATAATTAAATTCTTTAATAGTATTATTATAAAAAACTTCAACAACAAAATCATTATCAACATTTTGAAAATCAGAAATGAAAGATGCTAACCTGTCATAGTTTTTGCCATCCATGGTATCAGTATTAGTGTCTCTATTTAGTGGAGACAGATAACTATCCCAATTTTCAGTAAGGCTAGATATAAAAATTACAGTCCCTTGGGATTTATAATTCTCAATAAATCTACATACATCTGTTATAACTGAAATTGGAAAAGTAAGTTCTTCTATTTGATTAGATATAATATCTCTTAATTTACTATATTGTTTATCTTGCCATGCAGAATGAATTAAATTCTGCTTCTGATATTGAATAAGAGCTGTAAGCCTGTTATTTAAATCATTAATATCAAAATCATATGATGTCGGAATAATAACATCTTCTATCATTAACAAGGGATTATCAAATATATTCCAGTTAAGGAATAACATATTCCACTTACTATTCGCTTTTTTTGAAATTATAATCGTTTGTTGACCTAGTTTTGCAACTGCAAGACGCCCGATTCCTTTCTCACCCATAAGGGTCCTTCCTTTTGGCGTTTTTTCATATTTACTTATTTTTTTAGACTCAGTACCTAATATAAGCCATTTATTCTCGAAATCAAAAGCATTCATACCACATCCTGTATCATATATTAGAATATATGGATTCTTTTCGGCAGTGTTAAATTCAACTCGCAGTATTTCTGCATCTGCGTCGTAAGAATTTTTCATAATCTCCGATAATGCGGTTATACTATCTCTGATCTGTTTTTTGCCAAGTAATTCAATTGCCCTAGCCTTAGTTTTAAAACTACCCATACTGACTCCTCCTGATCATTGAGGTGATAATATGATGCGTAATATACCAAAATTCCTTTGTTTCTTATGTATGAAATGGCAATCAGTACCCTTATCTAATTGCTACCACGCATTTAATGAAGATATTACTCATCTATATTGTTCTACATGCAATAGCTGGATTCCTGTAAAAAACACTAGTTTGTTTACAGGGAAACAATATATTATTAAGCATTGTCATTATCCCTCGATTATTAATAATGATTGTTCTCAATTGAATATAGTCTTCCAGGGGAATAATCTGGATGCACTCCAAAGGGTTTGCGATAATTACAATAATACTCCCTTCTACTCTTTTGAAAATGCATATTTAGATTATTGGCAGTACATTAATA
The DNA here is from genome assembly GCA_018436095.1 of Clostridia bacterium. Taxonomy (GTDB): domain Bacteria; phylum Bacillota; class Peptococcia; order DRI-13; family UBA5745; genus WRMS01. Next base: position 207,212 of record JAHDMJ010000001.1, read on the forward strand.
ATTCTTGACCATTGCTTTACGCCGCAGTTGTACAATATAACGGCCTAAAGCGTGTGCCATTTGCACAGGCACAGCATTTCCTACTTGGCGACATATTGATTGCGGGGCACCATAAAAAATGTAATCATCATCAAAACCTTGAAGCTTAGCAGCCTCCCTCATTGTAATAGCACGATCCTGTTCAGGATGCCCATATCGACCATTTGATATACTGCAGCATTTCGCAGTAAGAGTTGGAGCAACTCCATCCCACCTCATCCTTCCATAAACGTCAGTGTGTCCTGTATAATCACCTCGATGACAATCTAGTATTAGCCTATCAGGCCAATCCGTTCTACTCCCCCCTGAGTGCGGAGTATTTATCAAACGTTCTAAATTTATCGCTGAAAGTTTAGCTGCTTGGTGATTAGGCAGGATCGGGTGGGTTCCACCGGCAACAATATGAGGATAATTACCAATTGCTTGCCGGACACTAGTAAACGCTAAGAGGTTTTTACCATGTGTCTTTTCAGGAAGCCCTGGCTGTATGTACCTGGAAGCAATTAAGATAAATCGACGTCTATTTTGCGGGACACCATAATGTTTTGCATTTACTGTACCATAGTGATAGTAATAGCTGTTTCTTTGCAAGATCTCTATGAATCTTGCAAAAACATCAGCTCCTTTTGTCTCCAATCCAGGAACATTTTCCAATAACACAAATCCCGGTTTAACTTCGTCAATAATCCTACCGAATGAATCTAATAATGTTCTATCATTATGTACTGTCAGACTTTTGCGTTGGCTGCTAAATGGTTGGCACGGAGCACATCCAGCCAATAGTAGATTTTGTTTATTCCACCTAAGATTCGGGTAAATTTCATTAAGCGTTTTTTTATTTATATTTCTGACATCGCTACATATAAACTGCGCACGATGATTTTCCTCATATGTACGTCGATAATCTTCAACTATATCAAATCCGGCTAAAACCCGAATCCCAGCTAATTCTAATCCCTTAGAAAGTCCGCCTCCACCACAAAAAAAATCAAATGCTATCATTCAAATTCATCCCTGCTCTTCTATGTTTAATAATTGATTATATAATTCACAAAGCCTTTTTTCTTTAATAAAGGGTTTCAGTTCACACTCCCAAATAATAATAACTCTCCAACCTTGACTTTTTAGTTCAGTTATATTTTTCAGATCACGTTTTTTATTGTTAGTAAGTTTCTCTCTCCAGAAGTCTTTATTATTGAGTGGCCAAGAAAATTTTGGACACCCTTCATGCACATGCCAGAAGCAGCCATTTACAAAAATCACGGTTTTATACTTTGCCATCACAATATCAGGGCATCCCGGAAGACTCTTTATATTTTTTCTGTAACGGAATCCTTTACTAAATAGAAATTTCCGCACACATTCTTCTGGTTTAGTTCCTTTATTCTTGACTTTTGACATATTATAACTACGGATTTCTTTCGAATGAACATCCATGAGATCACCTCATATACTATAGCTTTCTCCTAATATATTGTATTTGGGATATCATAACAAATTGTGCCGATATTTCATAGCATTATTATCCAAATCATTTGTGAAGTACCGTGATTTATTTATATAAATACATTATCCAATAATAATCCAACTCATTAACGATATCAATGATACCCTTAGCCATGATATTAAAAAAGAACCAGGCATGGAAGCCATTGCCTGATTGTGATCGCGCAACCGCAATTGGGATACTTATTTTCATGCAAATACGTCCTCTCTGCCTCTGAATAATGACATGAACAAGTTGATTTTATCTTGTGGTGGGCTGGCATTTGTTACTTGCCCAAAGGGATAAAGCTCTTCTGAGAAGAGATTGTCTGCTTCATCCTTGTGTTGCGCCACATCGCTAAATTTTGGCAACACTGATCCCAGCTGCTCTTTGTAACTCTCAATTTCGTTCCTCAGCAGCTTGTTTTCGTCCAGCAGCCTTTGATATTTTTCGTAAAGTTCTTCGTAGCCAATCATAACATGTACCACTTGCCCTGCATTCTACAACTATTGCTATTAATATATCATAGACTTGGGCATTCCGACAGATTCTGTATTTTTTTCTATCATCCCCTATTCTTCCCAATCCTTCCTATTGCCAACCTACCTCGCGCTCATCTTCGCCACATAAGCCCCCACATAATACCGCTTCAAAATATCCTGCCAACTCACTCCCTTATTGGCCAAATCATTGGCCCCATACTGGCACATGCCCACGCCGTGGCCATAGCCTTTGCTGATAACTTCCAATCCCTCGGCAGTCAGCCTGGCCTGGAAATTGGCAGAAGGCAACCCCAAAGCGCTTCTCAACTGAGTGCCGGTAAACTCCTGCCCCAAAATAGAGGCCGACAGCACCCGGCCGCTGTCCGTGCGGCCTGTTACCTGGCACATATTGCTGCCGCTTAGCGAAGCCCCTGCCGGTATGGCCGATAACGTAGTTCCCAAAAGCCGGTCCGCATCCTGGAATTTGACTAGCGTTACCTTTTCCGTATGGGGATCCTGGTGGCCGCTGCATTCCACAGCCTGCAGATAAGGTACGCTTCTGCCCCAGACGTTGACGGCCGCTTCCGTTTTTTCGCCGCCGCAGGAGGCATGATAAAGGGGGTCGGTGACTTCTCCTTCATAGAGGAGAATTACCCCCAAGGTTTCCCCCACCGCCTGGCGGATTTTCCCTTCATATTCATCAAATTGGCTGCCCCAGCGTTTGCGCCGCTCTTGCTCGCCTATCCAAGCCTGATTGATATTATGATCGTTGGTCACATTGGCGGCAGGCTGGATTTCGGCCAAGGCTGGACTAGCCCCTTTGACCATTCTGCTTACACCATAAGTCCTGGCCGCTACAGCCTGGGCCTTTAATGCTTCCAAGCCAAAGGAAGCCGGCATTTCACCCGCTACAACACCCACTACGTATTCTTCCAGATCCATTTCCATTAGCTGCTGGCTTTGGTATTCGTAGAGTTTGATTTTAACCCCGCTATTAAAGGATTGCCAGGCTGCCGGCAATTGGTTCAGGTTCTGCAGGCCTCTGGGCTTTTCTTCTCCTTTAGATAGCATGCGGCCCCAAAGGGCTTTCCAATAAGAGGTCAAGCCTCCCTTGCTCTCCACAGCCTGGCCTTGGCCTCCTTTTTGTCCTTCTTCCTGTCCAGACCCGGCCCCCACTGGAGCCCCAGTCTCTACCGCATATTCCGGCAATCTTGATTCCAAAAGCCCGATAGTTTCCAACCCGGTAAAGAGATAGGGCACGAATACCCATAAGGCCAAGGCTACCAGGACACAGCGGACAAAGGCAAACCTGGGCCGGCTGGCAAATCCCCTGCCTCCGCCTCGGGCCCGCCGGGAACTTCTTGTCCTCCGCATGCCGCCGCCGGCTTTCCCCGACCTAAAGCCAAGACCACCTTTACCTAAACCGCTACCTTTGCCTAAACCTCCATTTAATCCTCCACTTAATCCTCCACGGGCCAGGTGCCGGCCGCCCCCGCTGCTATTGCGGCTTGCCATCAGGCTCTTGCTTCTGGTTGCATTAGCTCTTAACGCAGCGCTGCGGCTCAACTCCCGTTCAGAAATCAAAGTACTTCGCTGCCCCGAAGCAACTTTCTGATCTGAAACAAGCCTTTGATTTAAGGCATTTCTTTGATCTGAAGCAACCTTTTGTCCCAAAAACGCCCGTTGCTCCGTTGCTCCTCGTTGCTCCGAAGGGGTTCCCCGGCTTATAATAATGTTTTGAGCGGCTGCGCCCCTTTGTCCTAAGTCAGCCTGCCGCCCGAAAGTCCCCTCCCGTTTTAACGCTGCATTGCCCATTAAAGCAGTATCCTGCCTCAACGGGACTTCTCGGGACAAATTGCTATCTCGTGTTAAAGCAGTATGCCGCGGCAAGACCCTGCTTCGCAGCAAAGCATCGTTGGGTGACGCTATCTTGCTTCGCGGCAAATCACCGGCACTGCCGCCGGTCAAGGTTCGGCTATCTTTGTAGCTCTGCCCCGCCAGACCCCGGCTCATTTCCGGCCCCCCTAGCCTTCCTTTGCCTCCGGGCCGTCCCATTGCCGGGTCCATCTTGCCCCCGGCTTCCCACTCAGCCTGCCCTTCTTCTCCAGCTTCTCCTCTGCTCCAGACAAGGCCGGACCGACTGGCGGAACGGTTAAACCAAGACGCTACCCTCCGGCAAAAACGCCGCCAGGCCCAGATGAATTGGGTGCGACTCCGTAATAAAAAAGGAGACCTGGCATTAGGTCTCCTGAAAGATGTCTTGCGTATACCCATCGGGCTCCCCCCTTCGCCATAATCATCCATATGCGAAAGGGACGAGTTTTATAACGCATGAAAGAAAATTTCGAGTGTAGAAATTTTCTTCCCACTGTGCGTTTCAACGAGGCGCTTGAATAGTGATGATCGATTAAACTGCAAAGCGGTGGTAAATGCCGCAGACCGCCTCGTTATACGGAATAATGTCAAACAGCATTATTCCGCTCGATTTCCAATGACGTTCTATCCTTGCTGTAATGCGTCTTCAAGGTATTCTGCGGATAATAAATCCTCACGTCGCACGTATACTGGCCCCTGCGGTGAATTTTTGCTTTCGCGCAGCTTTATTTTTCTTTGCAGCTTCTCCGCAGGTGCTTTGAACTCAACGAGATATTTGCCGGAATCCTCATATGGACGAATTTCCTTTATTTCGGCGATATAAGTGACTGCACTTTCTGGCGCAACCTGATACGCCGCAATATATTGTATTCTTGCTTTCATCGCTGCGCCGATACGAATGGCGTACCAACAGTTTTCACCGATAAACGTCTCCTGGAATCCCTGCTCTTGTGCCGGCACAATAATTGTATCACAGCTTGCCCGACGAGCAAGCCGTCTGGCATGACCGTCGTCCGTCCCAGCAGTTTCCTCCACCTCAGGAATATCTGCGTCACTGTCATAAAGAGTATCATATTGATAGGCGAAGCTGTCGCCGGATTTATATGTTCTGAGTTCCAGAACCGAAATGTTGGCGTTTATTTTCTGCAGAACCTTGTAAAGCTCCGGGCGGGCTTCGTCTATGATGACAATCGCCCTGAAGTCGTCATACACAGCCCGGTCGAGATAGGCGTCAATATTTCGCGCATCCGACATATGGCATCCCTGATTCAGCCGTTCCTTAAAAACTGGGTTCTCCAGAATATATTTCATAAGAAGGTTCCTGATTTGGGTTTGTGAATCCTCAAAATTAATGGAGAATTTCAAAAGCTGTATGCCGATATGCTTAAAGGGATCGTGACTGACGATTTCGTTTTCAATTAGATAGAGGACCGGAGAAGAAGGGACTGTCATATCGATCAAGAAGCCGTCGGGTATAATACTAAATTCGCTCCCCCGTAACTTCTTTTTAATATCCAAATAGATGGTTTGCTCGCCAAATATCCTATCGGCAAGCGCAACAACCTGTGCTTCAAAATGCTCCTCTTTAGTAAACTGATGGGGATGATACAGCATTTCGCCAATCAGAATATTCAAATACATGCCCTCCTTTTTTGCACTACCGCACAAAGTACAGCTTCTGCTCGCCGTTCTTTGTCAGGTACACATGTAATATCCCTCGCCCTCCAGCTTCAGGTAGCGGATGCCATCAATCTCAAACTGTCAGATGGCGTTAGGGCTGGTGCTTGAATTGTAGTTTCAATCAGAACACCTGCTCAATACTCTGCACTTCTACATCGGCAGCGTCCTGCTGCAATTCTATTTGCGTTTTCAGTATACTCTTAAAAAACTGACGCCTGCAGTTTATATATGCTTCTTCCTTTAGCTTAATATTCTTTACATGGGATATCTGGGGAAAGCTCATATACAAGGTATCTGCTATCTTTTCCCCTTCAAATAAGCGGCACTGCCCTCTCTTTTCGGTGAGTTGGCGTATCAGGATGCTGCTGATATCCAGTTCGCTCGGCACCGCCAATAACAAAGAGCCACCCTTGACGATTGGATAGTCAATTCGACAGGCCACCATTGATGAAAGACCGGGATTTATAATAATGTCCACAGCGCAAAGATCTGTGCTTCCAATATTGATAACTTCAATGCATTGTGATTTATCAGTTACAATTATGCCGTTTGCATACCAAATAAACTCAGGATGATCGTCAATAGATTTCGCATTACGATAGATGCGGACATCAACAAGCCATTGTTCTGTAATCATCATCAAATTCAAACATAAATGAATCACATAGACTATAAGAGGCAGCAGCACGACAGAATACGTAGCCTGAACCCACCCCTCCCCCGATGATGTGCCAATAATTGCGACAATGATCGCAACTGCAACAAGCAATATAAATACCTTTTGGCTCTCATTGTCTTTGGCCTTTCTCGTAAGTCTTTTCATAAATCTCCCTCGCGCAAACTACTCCCCCTGTAAATAAAGCTGTCTGATGTCCTTTGCAAGCGGAGCAGTATTCTCAATCTCAAGACGCCGATACAGATATTTTTCCATGCCGCGGTCATGCCACAGTTCACCAATAATCTCATGGGGATCGTCGACCACATAATTTCTGCCCTGTAACGCACCGCAATGCTCACATGTATTGGCCATATATTTTGAATTGGTCGGCCGGCTGTACCGCATTTGAATTGTCGGTATTTGTTTCGATAGCAGTTCGTCTATGTAACTTAAATCGCCCAGGCCAGCCGTAGGGCCACCCATGCTGAAAATCTCATCCAATTCTGCAAGATCATAATCCAGATAGTAGGAGTATACCGGCGTTTTCTTCCCGCATTTATAGCATTCTTTATCCCAGCGATAGATATTGAGTCCATAGATCTCCAAATACTTCAACACCAGGTCGGGCAGCTTGAGTGTCGATTTGCAGGTCGGATAATTGGAGCATCCAGCGAACATGCCATATTTGCCGTCCCTGACCTTATAGTGACCGTTGCATTGATTGCACGGAACCCGGATTACCTGATCCGCAGGCGCAGGAGCAGCTCTCGGTGTCGGCGCAGGCGTAGGGGGGCTCAGGGTCTGAGGTTTCTGTACGTCATGCTCTTTTTTTCCGAATAGCTTACCGAACAGTCCCATCTCTATTCCTCCTACACAAACTTCATTTCAATACCGCGATCCCGCAGCAGCAGCTTGGCGTTAGCCATATCGGTGATGTCAGCAAAGCACCTCTGCACGGTGAAGTAAGCGTCGAGTACCTCTTGCCACTGGCCGATCAGGTGGGTGGGGACGGTGAGCAGGACGAGCTCCTTACCCTCAACCTATTTTTGCACCACGATGAGCAACGCCTCAAAGGTTTTGCCAAGGACGCCCTCGTCACAGAGGATAACGCCTCTAAGGTAGGGTGAGCGCAGGGCAAACAGCACCGCCGCAATCCGGTATGGAAAGACCTCCATGCTGGAGGAAGCCAGGACGGGGAGCAGCTTGTCGGTGCCGGAGACGGCATCGAGCTGCCGGGCAATATAATAAGCGTGGAAGGATGAAACCAGCGACATTGGCACCCCTCTCCGCAGCAGCACGATTATGAAAATTATACCATGCCCTTATTTTATTTTCAAAAATATATGTACAAGCGGTCGGTGTCAAGTTCTTGTAGGAAAAAAAATAAATTGAGTCGCAGAATAAGTGCAGGGTAGAATAAGAACTGTCATCAAAGAGCAGTCAGCGAGAAAAGGAATAGATGGCAGAAAAAGCAGGCGTCTTTTTGCCCAGGTTACCCATTGGGTACCGGCAACATAGCGCAATCTGGCGCAGACGAGCATTAGTGCAGAGTTGCCATCAGGAAAAGGCGCCGACAACTCTTGTACGGCAGTGAATCTCAAGATTAAGTTGTTCGATAACGTTGTTGGTGCGACTGCTCACAGACTTAATGAAATTCTCATGGTAAAAGCGCGTGATCAACTGGGATGTAAGACCTCTCCCCGCGGAATCTGCAAGGTATCTTGTCATGGATTCCTGGACGAAGGGGCTAATGATTCTGATTCGCTGCTTTGCATTCTCGAAAGCGCCGATAATCGCATCCCGATGATTCTTATCTAATAATTCAATCGCCATCACGCACCTCCTTCACTCATTTTCGTGTTAACGTAGCCGAATGAACTCATTTTTCCCGTGGTCAACACCTACGCAACAGACGACGGCGGGGTCAATACAGAATTCCTCGGCCAGGATATGTATATCAACCATATTCAAGACAAATTGCTGATCAACTACTCTGCCGTGCTCAATTTCCATCTCTTTAATTCGGTGACATATTTGTGTTCTCATATGATATGGTACGGTGTTGAATTGGCGAACCATATCGGCATCGCTCATTATACTACCGGACAAAGCACGATAGCTTTCTGCATAGTCATGGAATCTTGCTCGTGAAATATCTTTGAAAAAGATGCGCTTCCCTTTGGTTGCCTTGCCTTTTGACTTCGCTGCACTTTTCACCCCCCAAAATTTCCGTACATCCTCAAATTGCACATCGATATTTGATAGTAACGCCTTAATGATGTTCTGTCCTGAATCATCGTAGAAATAAAAAGTGCATCTCTCAACTTTAGAATCATTTATGATTTTAAACAGATGTCTGTCGTTATACGGGGACAGCCCCAGTATTATGAGTTCGCCATCAATATCACGTAGTGGCTGAATCGGGTAAGGTTCTTCGAACTTCAAATCAGGATTATCGCATTTCAGAATAATTGATTCTCTCATCCGGGCGACAAGCACATTTCTGTTGCCCTTCCAGGTTTCAACATCGTCATGTATGGTCGGATTATCTTTATATCCGATTGCCATTTTTTCAACTGCAGAATTCGCCAATTCGCCTTCCTGCATTGAATACTGCTTATAATCGCCGCTGTAGGTTGTAAGGGCGGTCGAATATAGGTGGGCGTAATCCTCATCAATGACAGCATCTTTATAAGGATGATCTGACAACTTATTTCTAAAAGAGTCAGGATTATAAACGGCGCTTCTTGTTACAAAATCCCCATGAAGATGAAGAACTGGAACACCGGCCGCAGCTTCGATGTTGGTATCATAATTAGTCGTAAAAATGCTATCAAATTCCTTGAGCCAAGAAACAAACTCAGGGCTAAACTTGTCGCTGAGTGTATTGATCTTTCCGTTATCATAAATTGCATTCAGAAAACAGCACTTTAAGGCTTCGCGCACAGCATAACGCTCTGGATTAACAATCCCAATACTATGGCACAACAGGTCATGGATAAGGTAATAATCCTCGAAACCGACCTGTGTTATACGGAGCGATTTTTTATCCCCATACTTGTTTTTGAATTCCTTCAACGATTCCCGCTCGGTGGTACTGTTTGTATATCTATCGTATCCGCCCTTGATGATTCTTGGAATCTCCAAGAAAAGATAACCGATATAGCATTTCGCCTCAATGGGGTCATCGGTTATGATGTGTTTTGGGAAATTAGAATCTTTGAAACATTTAAGTGTCCGGAGAATGATTGCAGCATTGCAGCAGTCATACCCCCCATGTTGAATGTTTATCCCATTACCTGCAAGAAGATATCGTTTCATTAAAGCTGCATATACCTCCTGTGCTTAGGTTTCAGAAAATACTGTCAACACCGCATACATAAATGCACCGTTCTTCGTTTCTACCCTGCTGTAGTCACGCCATTCGATATGGTAGCTGCCGGAGAGGACGAGGGGATTTCCCCGACCTTTTGTAGAGCCCTCATTCATGCTTGCGCCCCAGGACATGGCCCCTTCCTTGATGGCGCCATTATGAACGCTGAACGCCGAATATCCGGCAGTATCATTCTTTGGCACATTCCAGTAATACGGGTCGTTTGTCAGCCAGATGACGTATCCTTCCCGGTAGCCCATGATGTGCTCACGGAAAGCCTCAATACGGCATATGTCTTTCACAAAATCATATTTGCCGACGTCCTGTGCACCGTGATTTTTAAGGTTATACGGCTCGCCGCTGACCACTGCACTGAATAGCTTTGTTTTGTATTTTAACTCTATCGGGTAGATGTCGTTTCCGAGCTGGACGAGAATGTCTATGTATTTCGTTGGGTCATCCGGCGGTGGGTACTCCAGCCGAACGGCTGCATCGGGGCATTGCGTTTGTATCTCCCACGCGAGGGCGAACTGAAAATCCGCTTCTGAGTGAAACACAGCCCGTTTCACCCGGAGCGCTTCTATGATGTTGATGACCTCCACTCAATCCCTCCTTTTAACCAGTTATAATTTCTTCAACGAAAGGATGTTCTCCCTCAGAAAATTTTTCAAGCAACCTACTTGATATAGCGGTCACACAAGATAACTATTTCTCTATGATTGCCATGCGAAACTTCTTGACGACGTCCAGCCTGTATGCCGGATTAATCCATATGCTGAATTCACAGGCAATGTCCGGGTGGGCAAAAGTGCCGCCATTTTTACCTTGCTTCTATGTAATCCCTACCGCACCTGTATTGGCGATCCACTGCTTAAGCGTCAGTGTAAAGAGCTGGATTTCATTCTTTCGATTAGCGCCATGCATTCTTCATCTATGAATTTAGGAGTGCTCTCCTTCTCCCACAGACGGAGGAATTCAATTGTCCCATAGCTGCGCAACCAGCTTTGAATCACATAGCTTGGAGCATCAACATCTTTCTGCTATTTCAGTCAGCGATATGTAGGTGTCGTCTGGAGAAACGATCTGAATATGTTTTGCAATCATGACTTCTCCGACTGATGAGCGGCGAAATCCGGGCACAAAACTTGTATTCATCTCCTCAAGCATCCTTTGGGAAAGCCTATCCGCAACATCCTGCTCCATAAGATTCTTTGAGACTAAGTGCTTGAACATTTTTTCCCTTGATATGCAATATGTCCAAATCGCTTCCGCACACTTTTCTTCCTCAGTCATCGCGCTCATCTCCCGTTCAAACAAAACCTGAATATATTTATATTATACTTTGTTCGAGAGAGTTTGAATAGTGATGATTAGAGAGAGGAAAAGCGCTGGGTATGTTTGTACTCGAAAGAGATAGCGCCAGCATGGTCAATTTGGATTTGGTCCAGTACATTTCTGACATGCTCTGGGTCAAAATTATTCATACCGAGTTCTGTACATATTAACTGAAGTATATCCTTCTCTGCAATTGATGGGGACTGCGTGCAGCTTCTGCGTTTCACACGGTTGGCGCAGCCATACTACTTCTCCGGAGGCACGTGTAATCCGGCGATAATTCACACCGAACTCCGAGTAAACTAAAAGATCACTCAGTACATTCTTGGAATTGTACCGGGTGGCCTTACGCTGTGTGCTTCCGTCATTATTAAGTTCTTGGTTTGAGCGCACCGCTTTTTCAAATTGCACTGCAATATACAGTTCTAAGCTAATAATGAGCGGAACATATTTTGAACTGGACAACAGCTTATCAATCGCGGCTCGCCCTCAACACTTATTCCCTGATGGCGGGGATACCCCGACTCTCCAGCATTCTTGCTAATCCTCCAAGGCTATTGCCGTTAAGGTATTCTCTAAAAATCATCTGAATAACTTGCGCTTGTGCTTGGTCAATAGTAACCTTGCCATCATTATCTACAGCAAAACCATAGGGAATTTTCATCGAAGATATCCTCCTTAAACATTGTTATTTGTGAGTTCATTAGCTGAAATATTCTCCTTGCGATCTAAAACCCGCATTAAATCATGTTATAAATTGAATTGTAGAAGGGGTAAGCCTTTACTTTTTATAATTTCAAGGGTAAAGCTTATACAAAACCGCCATTTAAGGGCAAAAAAAGACAAACCCACTTTTAACTAAGTTAAAAAAGTAGGTTTGTCTACTTGAGAAGTTAGGTAAATATAGATGCCAATTACTTTAGGTCTAAATTAATATTCAATCCCGTTATATGGATTATGCGCAGTTCATAGCTTAGTAGAATTAGTTAGTAATAAACATTATTAGGAAGTCAATATTCTAATTGATCCCATGCTATACTCTCAACTGATTCTCCTTTTCCCCATAATTCTAACAATTTCTGGGCTTTCCCTTGAGATATACTATCCTTTTCTTTAACACACGGTGACATGTATAGAACAAATGCGGCAAGTTTTTCTTTGATGTGCTGCGGTAACAAATTGAATGCATCAGTTCCCTTGCAGTTTTCAATCGCAATAGTAGCTGCTTCCAAAGACAATTTCTTTTCAAAATTATATGGAGAAAAACTCCATCCAATACCACCATGTCCACTTATCGTTCTCCATTCTGATGCATACCCAGCTAGGTAGTAACACTTGTTTATGTCAGATTGGTTTAATTCAAATGAGATATATTTATCATATCCTGATGGATCAAAACATTCCCACAGATATGCAGCCTTGAAAAAGCTATTTATTCTTATCAACGGAGCTGTTTTAGTTATTTCGATTATTCTCTGTACATATGTAGCTTCTATCTGTAAAAGATCATCCAGCATTAAAAGCTGTTTATCCTCTCTTAATGATTTACCTGCTAAACGGCCATGGTTCAATTCCTCTCTGTTGATTAAAGTTGCAATGCCCGGCAAATTGCTTGCATCCATATTTGATATACCAGTTTTTAAAACCTCAAAGCGCCTGCGAGGATTTCCAATACTTGAAAGGAATCTTCCAATACAGTTTTCAATTAGATCATCTGCTGATTGGTTTGATATTCCGTTCGAACCCTCTTTTCTGCTCTTTCCAAGTGTTTGTATTAATGCAGATATAATGATACATAGTCTGTCTTGCGGAAGATTCTTTTCTTGTCCGCGGAGTTCTGTTAGGAAGTCAATGAACTTGTCTCCCAAAATAAATAGCTCGATATATTTATCTATCATTTCATGATCTGCGGTGTAAAGAATACTTTTAAGAGTATCTGTACAAATAGGAATTTCTGAGATCGAAAGGTTAAAATAAAAGTTGAATCTCTCTTTACTGGCAATTCTGCGATTGGTCCGCAGAAAATCCGGATCATTATTTTCAGTGCTCCTCCCAACGCGCCATGCAAATTGAGGAAATAGAGTCGTAATGCAATCGAGCATATATTCAGATTTCCCGGGAGAGATAATTTCAAATTGCTTTAGGTATTTAGTTTGGTTTTCTTTCTGCTTTACGCCGGTTATTCCTTCGAATGGATTTACCCCACTCAATACAAGCTCACTGTTCTTTATAATCCAATAGTAAATTGATCCATGGAAAACCTGCAATGCCGTGATTGCCAATAAATCGGTCCAATCAAGTTCTATAGAGGCCAACCCAAGTTTCATTTGAAAAGTATTTAAAAGTCGCTTCGAAGCTCGTATACTATCGATGCACGGATTTATTATATTCCAAAAAATATTATTCCAGTGTTCTTGTTCAAATTTATATTCTGACTGAGCGCAATCAGACAATATAGTATTCAGGTCTGAAAAAAATGTCTGATTTAGTTTTTCTTTTGATGCGAAAGGAATTTCAAAGGGAACTTGGATAATCTTCTCCAGATATTCTCCACCATTGCATTTTTGAACCTCTTCTAATGCTCGAGTCACCACATCATAATCAAAAGACAAGAGGTATATAACATTCGGGAAGCTGGCAACCGCGTTGACCAGTTGAAAAATCATCTGAATTTGACTATTACTTGAACGATCAATATCATCAATAACAATAATTATTTTTCGTTCTTGCTTACTCAAAGCTTCTACTATTTTATTTTTTATTTGCCCGATATTTTGCTTTCTTTTTTGGCTGATTTGCACAAGTGTCTTTCCCGAAAGCTTCCCAATTAGTTGGAACAATTGCGCGTATTTTCCTACAACAGGAATCCAACTGGTAAATTCTAGAGCATCGGAATATTCTTCAATGGAATTACCTATTACAGAAAGATTTGAATCTTTTATTTGAACATGCATTTCATTGCTTAGTGAGGAAAAAAATTGCTGGATCAATTGATTTGTATCTGAGTAGTTCCAAGGATTAAACTGAACAATAACAGGCCTCTCGGTTTCTGGCATCGACGTTGAAATTTTTGCGATTTCTTGTAACGTCATATTAAGTATCGAGGTCTTTCCTGATCCCCACTTACCATATAAGCCAATGGTGAATGTTTCCTTTGTGGTAAAATTTAAAACAGTCTTTGCTAGCTCTGCTGAAAAGGCATACCTATTTAGACGGTCTTGAGAACTATCGGTAATTGGCTTATCGCTTTCATACATAAGCATATCTCCAATCTTCAGTACCTTTAGAGCACATAAAAATACAAACTACAGTAAGTTGAGCCGTGCATTGATTACCATTACACGCAACAGCTCAAACCTCCAATAATTGCTATAACATTCAGTTACATGAACTGCCGATTATTAGCCCAGCGGGTATATGGAGAATGTGAAGTCTAGTAAAAAATAGTAAGTTTTCTTTCCAGTATTAGTCATTCGACTATCAACCCAGAGCGATGGATATACTCTAACATCTCGCCCTCATTAATTATTAGCGCAAACCTATAATCTTTCCTCAGCACAATATTTGTTCCAGCACGAGGACTGGGTAAAGTCGCTCTGCCGCCATCTACAGAAACCAAATTATATTTTTTTAATAAGCTTGAATTATAAGACAGAGAATATTGGTATAAATAAGCATGGGAATCTGGGTGCTTTGTTGCCCATTCTTCATGAAATGGGCTGCGTTCTTCAAAATCACTTGAGACAATTTTTATATTTGGATTTGGTCGAAATATTCTTTCGTAGTTTCCATTAATATACCAATCTTCTTTTGTGCTATTTTCTACCTGCGATATTGCATCAGATAGTAAATCAACTCTCTTTTCACCCTTAAAGGAACTTGCGTTCATTGGGTAAACAATCATCTCGCATAGTAAAAGTAATTCCTCAAAATAACGCTTTCCATTGGAAATATCTGAAATGAATATGGATGCCTTAATCATATTGACCAAGCCACTCCTACCACCTTGCGATAAAAGAAAGTCGATAGCCTGTTGCTTGGTTTTAGGGTTCCCTAGTAGCACAGCGGTAATTAAAGGAAAAAACTCATTTACTTTACTCCAAAATGACTCAGGATAATGATTATTTTTTAAAATGGTAAATAACTTCTTTAGATCTCTATCATTTTCTAACTCGAAATTTATTAAACAATTCCAAGTTTCTATAGAATTATAATTCACCCCATCAATTTTGCACTCGTAATAATCGTCTAAGTTTTCCAAAGTTATATCGTTTTTAGGTAAGTTTTCTTCTGGATCTTTACTATTCTCAGTTTCCTTGTCCACATTTTCCGTTTTAATATTATAAATTTGTTCTTCATTTAAAAGAGAGCTTGAAGGAATAAATTCAAGCAAAACCTCCTTAAAAAAGGATAAATCAGCACCTCTATCGGTGGTATCAGACATAATCTTTAGCATATCATATATTCGCACTGCAAATGTTTCCAGTTGATCTTCGCTGTACCAATTATTTATTGCAAATAAACGAAGACAGTTTGGTAACACATATTTAACTAAATCCTCTTTTCTGAAGGCTGGCCGGCAGATAGAATTGTTCAGTCCTTTTAAAAGCAGCTGGTGGTTTTTATCCGTATTAAAATAAGCGTACATAGCTGCAAACATATATTCAACATTTGAGTCATCATCATAATAAGATAATTGTTTGCTCGACTTTTCGTAGATATTGTTTAAAATAGCTTCATTCGCAACCTGTTTAAAGCGATTGAGGTTTATATTGAAAATACTATAAAAAATAGTGAGCATATTTACGACGCTATCATACTTAAATAATAAATGAAAAGCTTTCTTTATGTCATCTAATGCGAAAGGGAACGTCGCTAAGATAGCTCCTATTAATTTTGAATTCTTATATTTGAACCAATTATAAGTTGAAAAATTATATTGCTGCACAACAGAAACAATTTTCTGCAAAATATTGCCTAGAGAATCATTTGATATAGCTATATTTTTAATTTCTATGCCAAATTTGTAGTTTGGAGTATATATAATTTCATTTTCTTTAAGTAGAATAGCTATATACTGGTTAACTTCTATGTTTCTATCCCATGTTGGTAAATTGTTTTGATTGACTTCATTAAATCTTTTTTTTATTTCTTCACCACAGTAATCTTTGTGTGTCACTAGGTTATAAAAAACAATAGTGTTTAATAAAATTTTTTCTTCAGCATGGTCTTCAATTCTAGCAATAATACTATTTTTTAAACTATTTACTTCTGTTTTTTGAGAAATGAATATATGAATATACTCGTTTCTCAGAAGCTGATAGCATAGAAGTTCCAAATGTTCAATCTTAATTTCGTTGATTATTGTACATAAGAATGGAATATTATACTCGATCAAAAAATTATAGAAAGATAAAGCTTGCTGACAGCTTTCATCTGCAATTGACATAAAATCAGTGTTTGGGTTTATTTTTAATTTCTTAATACAGTCATCATATACCTCGGAACAAATATCTTCTTCCTCAAAAAACATCTTAAAATACAACATATCATATGTAGAATTAAACTTTATTTTTTCCAACTCTTCTTCCGTATAAGAAAAATGTTTAATAATATCGTCAAATATATTGATATTGGTTTTTTTATGAAATAACACTATCAGCTTAGAAAATATTTTGGGATTGTTCAGATCAACCTTACCAACGCCAAGATTATCAAGAAGTATAAAGATATTCTCTTTTGTCTGATTTGCTAAAGCGTTGATAAACTCATCTTGCTCAAAAGGATTCACACCCCCAACCCCATAGTCACTTCTTGTACCAATATAGCTATCTTTGTATCTAGCCCAATAATCTGAACCTAAATAAGCTTCAAAGAATCTTAGAGCAAGATTTTGTAAAATGTTTTTATTTGCCTTGCTTTCTTTTAGTCCATATTTTAGAAACAGTCTTAAAATAAAATCTTTATCATTTAGCAACTGAAGCTCTCTTAAAATACTGGGACGTTTAGGAAAGTCTTCTAATACTTTTTTACACAGAAAATACTCATGAAACCTTCTATGCTTGAAAGAGAATATCATTTGATCCTGGTGATCCGCTTTTTCAAAAAACAATTCACTAAAACAATATATAATATTGTTAATGTCACCATAGGTTAATCTGTCAAATCTACTCTGTATTAATGATTGTAATTCTGGAAGCTTGATATTAAGCAAATTCGATGTTCTCATATGATACGCAATATCAGTGAACAATTCTTTAATATTTTGCGCTTTGGGCTCAGGTAGGTTTATCTCATTTAATTTATTGAACTTATTTATAAAGTAATTGATACTTTGCTCACACAAATCAATTTTTGTTGTTGCATCATCAACTCTTTCTATAATATCCCAGAAAAGACTAATAGAAAGAATATCATCAAGATCGCCAGTCAAAAAATTATTTTCAACTCTTAATTTTCGCAGCTTTTCGATTTTATTTTCATCATTTTTTGCTTTAAAATAGTTTCCAATATGCTCTGAGGTTAATGGTAACAGTTCTATTCTTTCTATATTAGAAAAACATCTATATATAAATGCCAGATTAAATGAGCTTTTTCTTGATGAAAATACAATTCCATGTGTATTTTCCTTATTTTTTACTGTCTCAATATAACTTAGGACACTATCAATAAAATTTACTGAAACTTCATCTAATCCATCAAGAAAATATAAATACTTGAATACATTCGTTGTTTTATCAATTCTATAATCTCTTAATCGCTGCCGTAAAATATCTTCCAGGTTACCATTAATACACTCCCTCAATCTTATGAATATAGGGAAAATAGCTGTTTCATTTGTCGCATTTGAATAATTCTTTAAAAATTTATCTTTATAGTGAGAGAAGAATTTCTTCATCATTAATGTTTTACCAGATCCGGCATCACCGAGGACTATGGCACAACATCTTTTTTGCAAAAGGCTTATTACATCATCATAGCCAGCATAATTTCTAATCGGCAAAGAAATAAATTCCTCCGAATTTAAGAAAGTTTTATCCTCAATAGAAATAGAACTATCTAAAAAGTCCAGTTCTCTGCTCTCTGAAAAATAAAAAGTAGAAATATCATTGTATTTGGGCTCATTTAGTTTAAGTTCTAAACTGTCTTGGGTTATCCATTTTATTGTTATACCGTTTTTATTAGCATCTCTTTGTATTTTAAATCGGTCACTTTTGTTTGTAAGATCTGAAAGCTCCGCATCCGTAACATCAGGTTTAACGTTGGCATTGGAATAAATATAGATAACATCTAACTCGCCTTTATAGATTTGATATGCAATATCCAAAGATTTTTTTACTTCTCTATAAAATATTTTAGAGTTAGTCGTTGTTTCTATATATTTACATTGAAATCCATAGTATTTGCCATTGTGAGGTACTGGTTTTGCTTCCAACCCAGGGTTATTGTAATTTGCTTGTAAATCATATCCACCGATAGATAGTTCCCTGCAAAATAAATGTTTACACATATTCTGGAAAGCTGTTTGTTTATCAGCATTTTTAAGATTAAATATATTCCAATTGATATCTTGCATAAGGACCTCCATATTGGTTTTACTTATCATCGAACTTCACATTATAGACATAACTGAAATGCATTAGCATCTATAAAAGCCTATACACACAAAACATTTCTTCGTTATAAATGTATTATTTGATAAACTATTCCATTTTCCTCCATAACTTGACGATTTTACTCCCTAACTATAATTTTTTAGACATAGTTTGCTGTTTTGCTTGGAATGATTGCGTCTGCATCTTCATTCTAATTGCAACCTCAAGCTGTGTTTTTTTCTGCTTCAAAAATTGCAGAAGTACAAAATATACGAGGGGGTAGTTCAATGAACAGGAAATTCAGTAAGGAAGAAAAATATCAATTGGTTGCAAGATATCATGACGGCGGTTCTGTATCTGATATTTGTACGGAATCAGGAGTTGCCAGAAGTACATTCTATACTTGGCTGAAACCCTATAAAACTACATATACCGATGCCGAATATGTAGTGAGTGCGGCTGAGTTTGTAAAAATGAAACAGCGTATGGAAAAACTTGAGAGGAAATTAGAAGTATTACAGAAGGTTAACTGTACAGTATCCTCTCAAGGAAAAGCTGCGAGAGCTTTCATTGCTTTATGGCCAATATAGCGTGCATGTGCTCTGTGAGGTTCTTGACGTTCCGAGAGGCACATTTTACAACCACATCTTTCGCAACAAGAGAGATAACAGCAGTTATCAGATCCGTCGAACCCAGCTAAGTGAACAGATCAAGGAAATATATGAAGAGAGCAACCAGATATTTGGGGCCAGAAAAATTAAAGCTGTTTTAGCAAACCAAGGTGAGGCCGTCAGCGATAAAATGGTTGCCGAGTTGATGCAGGAAATGAATCTATATAGCATCCGAACGGGAGCCAAAAAGAACTACGTTCGCTTTAACTATGAAAAGAAAAGGGACTCACTAAAAATGAATTTTACTGTACATGCTCCCAATCAGGTATGGGTCAGTGACGTGACCTGCTTCAAACTTGATGATAAATTCCAATATATCTGTGTAATCATTGATTTGTATTCCCGGAGAGTCATTGCCTATAAGATTTCACAGAAGCACAGCACGCAATTAATCGCTTCCACATTCAAGTTGGCGTATGCAGAGCGTAAGCCGGAGGATGGGTTAATTTTTCATAGTGATCGGGGACTGCAATATACGTCGCATGCCTTCCAAAAGTTATTAAAGACCTTCCATATAAAACAATCGTTTTCACCATCGGGCAGGCCCCATCACAATGCTGTCATGGAATCGTTCTTCTCATCTATGAAAAAAGAGGAGCTTTATCGTACTAACTACCATTCAATAGGTGAATTCAAGCAGCGTATCAAGAGATACATAGAGTTTTATAATATAGAGCGTCCACATGCTACGCTGGGCTATAAGACACCGAACACCTATGAACGCTTATTTTATGAGCGGAAAAAATAAAAAACAAATTAGAATTTGGGGTTCGAAAGTTGTATTTTTTTGCTTTTAGGTGCTTAAATTTGAACTTTTGCATTAATCACTCTAGCAAAGTGTAGGAATTAAAAAACAGCGAAACCTTTATAAATAAAGGACTTCGATGCAAAAAAGAAAGTTGATATCTGGACATTCCAAAAAGAATATTCAAAAACATCAACCGTCGTTCATTTTGGCGGAAGAGGTGGGATTCGAACCCACGTGCCCTTGCGCACAACTGCATTTCAGTTATAGAAATTTTCATCCCGCTGTGCTTTTCAATCTTACTTTCTATTGCTTATCGCCGTTTACCGCCGTATCTTGGCCCCCACCTGCTGCAATTTCTCCACCAGGTTGTCGTAGCCCCGGTCGATCAGGCTGATATTGCCCACCTCCGTGGTGCCCTCCGCCGCCAAGGCCGCAATCACCAAAGCCATGCCGGCCCGCAGATCGGTCGACTTCACCGCCGCTCCCTGCAGGTGGCTGGGCCCCTCCACTACGGCGCTGCGGCCGTTGATCCGGATATCCGCCCCCATACGGCGCAGCTCTTCGGCATGCATGAAGCGATTCTCAAATACCGTTTCCGTGATGACGCTGGCCCCCTGGGCCTTGGTCATCAGTGCCATAAACTGCGCCTGCATATCCGTGGGAAAGCCGGGATAAGGCAAAGTCTTAATATCCACGGCCTGCAAAGGCCCCGCGGTCTTGATCTGGAGACTGCTTTCTCCCTCGTAGATAAAGCAGCCCACCTCTTCCAATTTGGCGATGACCGGCTTTAAATGGTCGGGAATCACGTTTTCCACAATCAGATCGCCGCCGGTAATGGCGGCGGCAATCAGATAGCTGCCGGCTTCGATCCTATCGGGAATCACCTGATGCTCACAACCCGTCAGCTCCGGCACGCCCTCAATCTTGATAATTTTGGTGCCGGCCCCCCGGACCCGGCCCCCCATGGCATTAAGAAAATTAGCCAGATCCACGATTTCCGGCTCTTCCGCTGTATTTTCCAATATCGTGGTGCCTTTAGCCAAAGCTGCCGCCATCATCAGGTTTTCCGTAGCTCCTACGCTGGGAAAATCCAGATAAATCCGGGCTCCTTTGAGCCCGGCGGTTTCCGCCAGCACATAGCCGTGCTCTTTTCTGATGGTAGCCCCCATGGCTTCAAAGCCTTTTAAATGAAGGTCGATGGGCCGGGTGCCGATAGCGCAGCCGCCGGGCATGGAAACCTTGGCTTTGCCGGTGCGGGCCAGCAAAGGGCCCATTACTAAAATAGAAGCCCGCATTTTGCGCACCATATCATCCGAGGCTTCGCAGCGGGACAAATTCGAGGCGTCAACATAAAGATCCTTATCCAAAAAGGAGACCTTGGCTCCCAGACTTTCTAAAACCTGGCTGATCACTTCCACATCGGCCAGCTTAGGCACGTCGATGATGCGGCAGGGCGTGGAGCTTAGTAATGTAGCGGTAATCACTGGCAAAACGGCGTTTTTCGCACCGCTTACCGTAATGCTTCCTTTTAAACGATGTCCGCCTTCAATTATGATTTTATCCTCAGACATCCCGTTCCTCCTAAATGTCCATAATATCGCCTATACGATAGTTTAACTATCCTTTTAAATATACTTTAGTTTCACCGAAAACCATTATTTTTAAACGAAGTCTTAATTTCTTTCACCGGTTTCTGCGCCGCCAACAATTGGCAGGCAGCCTTATAAAACAGGGCCGCACACACATCCGCTATAGATTTTTCTAGCCTCAGTTAGTGCTTTTAACGCATAATAGAGGTATTATAACATAAGTACGCTTAACAGTCTAATACAACCTCAGTTCATCTGTCAACGCTTAAATTTCCATTATTTTCAATTTATTTTTGCCTAATTATCCCTCCATTTTTTCCTGGTTTTAGCCTGACGATTATCTTATACTTTGATTCTCGTTAAGAGACTATTAAGAAACACAGGAAAAACTCTTGTATTCCCCGGGGGAAAAGAATATAATAGTAAGTAAATGTTTTCACAAGCATAAAAAATGAGTGAAGTCTTTTTCCCTGTTTCTAACGAGGCATCGGTATCTGTTCATCGTCTGCTTACGGTATTCACCACCTGCCCCGGTGGGCGGTATCTATTGTCTCGTTATCAATAAAAAATTCATGGACAAGGCAGGTGAGAACATGTCACTGGAAGCAATTAAGGTTATTGCGGTAGCTGAATCTGATGCAGAAAAGCAGCGGCTTGAGGCCTTGGCGGAAGCCAAGCGGATCGTCGCAGCAGCAGAAGCTGCCGGTAAGGATGAGGTGCAGAAGGCTAAAGATGCAGCAGACGCCCAGGTACTCAGCCTCTGTCAGGAGGCCGAAGCCCAGGGAAAAGCAGCGCTGGCCCAAGCCACTCAAGACATTCAGGCTAATTGCCGTACTCTGGAAACAGAAGCGGCAGCCAGACTGGATCAGGCGGTAGCAATTATTGTGGAAAGGGTAGTGAGCGGCTGATGACTATTGTTACTATGTCAAAATTGCGGGTGATTGCCCCCCAAAATGTCCGCCGTCCCTTGCTGAAAGAGTTGACTAAGTTGGGCTGTGTGGAAATCGGCAGCTCAGCCGACTATTTGGCGGATCAGGAATGGGCAGGAGTTTTGGAGAAGTTTAATGAAAATTCAGAGACCGACCGCTACCTCAGCCTTTTGACTGCTGCCCGGGAGCTTCTGGATAAGTATGCCGCTGTCAAAAGCGGTTTCCTCACCGGCCGCCGCCAAATTACGGAGCAGGAATTCCAAAACGAAAACATCGTCAAGGAAGCCTGTGCTGCCGCCGAAAAGATCAACGAGTTGGGACGGCAGATTACCGCCGGCTACAGTGAGGAAGGCCGTCTGGCAGCAAAACGGGCCTCCCTTTTGCCCTGGCAGTCCTTGGATGTTCCTCTGGACTATCCTTCCGGCAAATACTACAAGGTTCTTTTTGGCGTCTCGCCGGCAGCCGGCGTTAGCCCCGGGGAATTAGTGGAAGCCGCCGCCGCAGGCGGCACTGCCGACCTTCGTCTCATCAGCAGCGACCGGGAGCAAAACTATTACCTCTTGCTCCTCCACGCCGGCTCTTTTGACGAAGTAATGGATGTTTTAAAAGCCAAAGGCTTTTCCCTCAGCAGCTTCAAGGACTTGGCGGGCACTGCGGGAGAAAACATCCGCCGGCTGGATTGCCAGCTTCAAGAGGTAGCGGCCCAGCGCCGGGAGCTGATCGATAAGATCAAAGCCCTGGCCGGACAAATTGCCCCCATTGAGCAGGCTATCGATAAGCTGACTATCGAAAACCGCCGGGAGCAATTGATCAACACTTTAGCCGGCACCAAGCAAACCCTCTTTATCGAAGGCTGGGTTCCTAAGGCTTCCGAAAACGAGGTAGCAAAGATTCTGGAAAACCAGGGCTGCGCTTACCAGTTTGATGCTCCGGATAAAGATGAAGAACCGCCGGTGCTTTTGCACAACAGTAAATTTGTTACCCCCTTTAGTATGGTAACGGAGCTTTATGCTTTGCCTACTTACAACAGCGGCCTGGATGCCAACCCTTTTATGGCCTTTTTCTTTTTCATCTTCTTTGGCCTGATGATGGGCGATATAGGATATGGCATAATGATTTCATTGATTAGCTGGCTGATTTTGAAAAAAACCCGCCCTGCCGAAGGCAGTGTCATGAAACGCCTAATGCAGCTGGGCTTTCTCTGCGGCCTTTCCACCATCATGTGGGGTGCTTTCTTCGGCGGATTTTTTGGCGATGCGGTCAAAGCCGTCAGCGGTCAGATGTTTGGCCGGGAGTTCATTATCAAACCTATCTTATTTGATCCCATGGCCGACCCGATGACCCTGTTTATTTTATCCCTGGCTTTTGGCTTTATTCAGATCGGTATGGGTATGTGCCTCAGCGCTTACAAGCTAATCAAACAAGGCCAGTTCTTAGACGCCGTTTTTGATGTGGGCTTTTGGCTGCTGATTTTAGGCGGCGTACCTGTTTGCCTGCTCGACCTCAATGCCGGACTAATCATGATGGCTGTCGGCGCCTTAGGCGTTCTCTGCACTGCCGGCAGAGCCAAAGCGGGATTCTTCGGTAAGCTTATCGGGGGCTTAGGCAGCCTTTACGGCATCACCGGTTACTTGTCGGATATTTTATCTTATTCCCGTCTTTTAGCTTTAAGCTTGGCAACTGCCGTTATTGCCCAGGTTATGAATACCATGGGTACCCTGGGAGGTCCCTCGGTATTAGGCTGGCTCCTATTTGTCCTTGTATTTATTGTGGGCCATATTTTCAATGTGGCTATCAATATTTTAGGCACTTACGTTCACACCAGCCGCCTGCAATATATCGAGTTTTTCGGCAAGTTTTACGAACCCGGCGGACGGCCTTTTTCTCCATTATTCAACAAGACAAAATATGTGGAAATTATTAAGGAGGGTAAATGATTATGGAATGGATTCTTGCTTTATTTGATGGACGCTCTTTAGCGATTTTAGGTGCTGCTCTGGCTATGGGTTTAGCCGGAACCGGCTCTGCCAAAGGCGTAGGTATTGCCGGTGAAGCCGCTGCCGGCGTATTGACGGAAGATCCCGGCAAATTTGGTCAGACTCTGCTCTTACAGGCGCTCCCCGGTACCCAGGGTATCTATGGTATGATTATCGCCTTTTTGATCATCCTGAAAATCGGCCTCATCGGTGGCAGCCCCGTAGAACTTACAACTGCTCAGGGCTTTCAGTTTCTCTTTGCCGCTTTGCCCATCGGCATCGCCGGCTTAACCTCCGGTATCGCTCAAGGCCGCGCTTCCGCAGCTTGCATGGGCATCATCGCCAAACGCCCCGAAGAACTTGGTAAAGCCATGATGTATCCCGCCCTGGTTGAGACCTATGCGGTTCTGGCTTTGCTGATCTCCTTCCTGATGTGGCTGGGCATTACGGTTTAATGCCGGAGCACAGCCTGTCCAACCAATACGTAAGGGAGATGGTTCTATGAACGGAATCGATAAAATCGCCGGCAAAATCGCCGCGGACGCCGGGAAGGAAATAGAATCCATTCTGGCCCAGGCCCAGTCGGAAGCTGCAGCCATTGCGGAAAAATACGCGGTGCAAGCCAAGGCTGAAAGCGATAAAATCCTGGCCTCCGGCCAGGAACAAGCAAAAGATATCCGCCGCCGGGCCGATTCTGCCGCCGATCAGGAGGCCAAGCAGCAGCTTTTAGCTACCAAGCAAAAGATGCTGACCCGGGCCTTTGATGAAGCGTTGCAAAAACTGCTGGCTCTGCCGGCAGAAGAATACGCCGCTCTTTTAGCCGGGCTGGCCGCCAAGGCCGCCTCCAGCGGCAGCGAAGAGATTATCCTGTCAGCAAAAGACAGGGAAGCTCTGGGCCAGAAAGTGCTGGCCGGCGCCAATCAGCTTTTGGAGAAAGCCGGCAAAAAAGCCGCCCTGACCCTATCTTCAGAAACAAGGCCCTTTATCGGCGGTTTATTGCTGAAATCCGGCGATGTGGAAGTAAACTGTACCCTGGACACCATCCTGCGCCTGTCAAAAGAGGATCTGGCTCTTGAGGTGGCGGCAGCGTTATTCGCGTAAACGCTGTTTGCGCAAAGCGGAAGGAAGTGCGTAACTTGGCGAAACATAAGATACAGGATACCGATTATTTATATGCCAGCGCACGTATCAAAAGCATGGAAAAAAACTTGCTCTCCCGGGATAAGCTGGAGCGCATGAGCGAGGCCAAAACCCTGGAAGATGCCCTGAAGCTGCTGGACGAGGCTGGCTGGCGGTCAATCGCCAGCCCTACCATGGCAGCCGTGGAGGAGGTTTTGGCAAGCCGCCGCAGCGAAGCCTTTGCTTTGGTACGAAGCCTGGCGCCGGATAAGCGGCTGCCTGATGTATTTCTGATTAAGTATGATTATCATAATTTAAAAGTCTTGTTGAAAAGCGAGGCCACCGGTGAAAATGCCGACGCCTTATTGATTGACGCCGGAAGGCTTTCCTGCCGGCAGCTAAAAACCATGCTGGCCGAAGACAGCTTTGCCGCCATGAACAAAAATATGGCCCAAAGCGTGGAAGAAGCCAGGGATGTTTTGGCCCGGACCCAGGATCCTCAGCTTTTAGACCTTATTCTAGATAAGGCCATGTTTGCCGACATGCTGGAAATGGCCGATTCTCTAGGTCTGCGTTACCTCCGCAACTACGTGGCCCTGATGATTGACAGCGTCAATCTGCGGCTGACCGTACGCTTGCGGCGGATGGGCAAGGGCCTGGAGGTATTGCGCTACGCCCTGATTCCCGGCGGCGATATTGCTGTCTCCCGGCTTTTAGGAGACGTAACGCCGGATATCATCGAAAACGTTTATCACACTTCTCCTTTGGCTGCGGCTGCGCAAGCCGGTGCCCAGGCCCTTCGGGGGGAGGCCTCTTTATCCGCTGTGGACTTGGCCTGCGACGACGTGCTGCTGAATTATTTGAAGAGCGCAAAATACGTAGCTTTCGGCGCCGAGCCTCTCATCGGCTATCTGGCGGCGGTGGAAGCGGAGTTGACGGCGGTGCGGACGGTAATCACCGGCCGGCTGGCAGGCCTGGCCCCGGAAATGATTACGGAAAGGCTGAGGGAAACTTATGTATAAGATTGCTGTTATTGGCGACCGGGACAGTGCCCTCGGTTTTAAAGCCTTAGGTTTGGAGACGGTTTTTGCCGACACTGCTGAGGAAGCAAGGGCTGCAATTCACCGCCTGGCTGCGGAAGATTGCGCCGTGATTTATCTGACGGAGCAGTTGGCCCAAGAAATCCCCTGCGATATTGACCGCTACGCCAACGCTGTCCGGCCTGCCATCATCCTGATTCCCGGCAAAACCGGCTCTTTGGGCATTGGTATCGAAAATGTTAACAAGGCTGTGGAAAAAGCCGTGGGCTCCAATATATTAAAGAACGAATAGGTGGGTGATAACGATATGCAAACAGGCAAAATACTAAAGGTGGCCGGTCCGCTGATTACTGCCACAGGCCTGAAAGACGCCAATATGTTTGACGTGGTTCAGGTGGGCAGCCAAAAGCTGATCGGTGAAATCCTGGAGATGAGGGGCGATCAGGCCTCCATTCAGGTATATGAAGAAACTGCTGGTATCGGCCCCGGCGACGTGGTAGCCACCACCGGTTCTCCTCTGTCCGTGGAATTAGGCCCCGGCATGATCGAAACCATTTACGACGGCATCCAGAGGCCTTTGGAAGCCATCCGGGCAATCGCCGGCTCCAGCATCACCAGAGGCATCCAGGTGCCTCCCATCAGCTACACCAAGCTGTGGAAATTTGAACCCACAGTGCAGCCCGGCACCAAAGTGGTGGGCGGCGATATCATCGGCGAGGTTCAGGAAACCAGCATCATACGCCATAAAGTTATGATTCCCCCCAAAATGGCCGGCACCATCAAGGAGATTAAAGAAGGGGAGTTCACCGTCAAAGATACCGTCGGTATTTTAACTTTGGAAGACGGCTCCGAAACTCCTCTGACCATGATGCAAAAATGGCCGGTCCGGGTAGGCCGCCCTTATAAGGAAAAGCTGCCCCCCAACGTGCCCATGAATACGGGCCAGCGGGTTATCGACACCCTTTTCCCCATCGCTAAAGGCGGCACCGCTGCCGTTCCCGGCCCCTTCGGCTCCGGCAAGACCGTGGTTCAGCATCAGCTGGCCAAATGGTCCGACGTGGAAATCGTGGTTTATATCGGCTGCGGCGAGCGGGGCAATGAGATGACCGACGTACTGCGGGAATTCCCGGAGCTGAAAGACCCCCGTACCGGCGAGAGCCTGATGAAGCGTACTGTCTTGATTGCCAATACTTCCGATATGCCGGTGGCCGCCCGTGAGGCTTCCGTTTATACGGGCATCACCATTGCCGAATACTTCCGGGATATGGGCTATTCCGTAGCCGTTATCGCCGACTCCACTTCCCGTTGGGCCGAGGCCTTGCGCGAGATGTCCGGCCGACTGGAAGAGATGCCCGGTGAGGAAGGCTATCCCGCCTACCTGTCCTCCCGTTTGGCCCAGTTTTATGAACGGGCCGGTTACGTCCGCTGCCTGGGCAGCGACGACCGCCGGGCTGCTTTAAGCGCCATCGGCGCCGTTTCACCTCCCGGCGGCGATATCTCCGAGCCGGTTTCCCAGGCTACCTTGCGTATCGTTAAGGTCTTCTGGGGCCTGGACGCCAGCCTGGCCTATGCCCGTCATTTCCCCGCCATCAACTGGCTGAACAGCTATTCGCTGTATGAAGACCGTCTGGCCGGCTGGTTTAACGAAAACGTCCATAAGGACTTTATGGCCCAGCGGGGCGAAACCATGCGGCTGCTGCAGCAGGAAAGCGAACTCAATGAAATCGTGCGCCTGGTAGGTATCGACGCCTTATCTCCCCAGGACCGCCTTACGATGGAAACGGCCAGAATGATTCGTGAAGACTTCCTGCAGCAAAATGCTTTCGTGGATACGGATGCTTATACGCCCTTCGGCAAGCAGTTCGCTCTCCTCCGTCTAATTCTGGAATATTACCGCCAGGGCAAGGTTGCTTTGGACGCCTGCGCCGATATGAACAAGCTCTTTAGCATTCCCGCCCGGGATAAAATCGGCCGGGCCAAAGACGTTGACGAAAGCGAATATGAGAAAGTCTTTGGCTTTATTATGGAAGAGATGACGGCTCAGATCGATGCTCTCATCGAAGCAGGAGGTGACGCCCAGTGATTAAGGAATATCGTACTATACAGGAAGTAGCCGGTCCGCTGATGCTGATCCGGGACGTAGAAAACGTCACCTACGACGAATTAGGAGAAATTCAGCTGCAAAGCGGTGAAACCCGCCGCTGCCGGGTTCTGGAAATCAACGGCAGCAATGCTCTGGTTCAGCTTTTTGAAAGCTCCTCCGGCATCAACCTGGCCGGTTCCAAGGTGCGCTTTCTGGGTCACGGCATCGAGCTGGCTGTCTCCGGCGATATGCTGGGCCGGGTTTTCGACGGCATGGGCAACCCCATTGACGGCGGTCCGGAGATTCTGGCCGAAAAGAAAATGGACATCAACGGCCTGCCTACCAACCCCGCTGCCCGGGACTATCCCAATGAGTTTATCCAGACGGGTATTTCCGCCATCGACGGCTTAAACACCCTGGTTCGCGGCCAGAAGCTGCCGGTATTCTCCGGCTCCGGTATGCCCCACGCCAATCTGGGCGCTCAGATTGCCCGCCAGGCCAAGGTGCTGTCCGAGGATTCCAAATTTGCCGTTGTGTTTGCCGCCGTGGGCATTACCTTTGAAGAAGCCGACTTCTTCATCTCCGACTTCAAACGTACCGGTGCTATTGACCGTACCGTATTGTTCATGAACCTGGCCAACGATCCGGCCATCGAACGTATCGCCACCCCCCGTATGGCTTTGACTGCTGCGGAGTATCTGGCCTACGAAAAGAAGATGCAGGTGCTGGTCATCATCACCGATATTACCAACTACGCCGAAGCTCTGCGGGAGGTTTCCGCCGCCCGCAAAGAAGTACCGGGCCGCCGGGGCTATCCCGGTTATCTCTACACCGACTTGGCCACCATGTACGAAAGAGCCGGCCGCCGTTTGGACAACGATGGCTCCATCACCATGATCCCCATTCTGTCCATGCCGGAAGATGACAAGACCCATCCCATTCCCGACCTTACCGGTTACATCACCGAAGGCCAGATCATCCTTTCCCGGGAGCTTTACCGCAAAGGCCTGATGCCGCCCATCGACGTGCTGCCTTCTTTGTCCCGTCTCAAGGATAAGGGCATCGGCGCCGGCAAAACCAGGGAAGACCATGCCGGTACCATGAACCAGTTATTTGCGGCTTACGCCAAAGGTAAGGACGCCAAAGAGCTGATGACCATTTTAGGTGAAGCGGCCCTGACGGACGTGGACAAAAAATACGCTCAATTTGCCGAGGCCTTTGAGAGGCGTTATGTTTCCCAGGGTTACGATACCAACCGCTCCATCGAGGAAACCCTGGATCTGGGCTGGGAGCTGCTGACCATCCTGCCCAAAAACGAGCTGAAGCGTATCAAGCCGGAGATTATTGAAAAATACTGGCCCATCAAAGATTAAGGAGGGGTTTTAAATGGCACGCCTTAATGTAAACCCCACCCGGATGGAGCAGACCCGGTTGAAACGGCGGCTGGCCACGGCCAAACGGGGCCATAAGCTGCTGAAGGATAAGCGGGATGAGCTGATGCGGCAGTTCCTGGAGATCGTCCGCCACAACCTGGAGCTCCGCAAAAAAGTGGAAAAGGCCCTGCAAAAAGCCCACCGCAGTTTCACCATTGCCAGCGCCGTCATGTCGCCGGAGATGCTGGAGGAAGCTTTAATGTATCCCAAGCAGAGCGTTTCCCTGGAGCTGTGCACCAAAAACATCATGTCCGTTAACGTGCCGGTCTACCAGTTCAAAATGAAAAGCGACGATCCCGCCGAGATTTTTCCCTACGGTTTTGCCACCACCTCCGGGGAGCTGGACGATGCGGTCCTGGCTTTATCCCAGACCCTCCAGGATCTGCTGGAGCTGGCTCAGTCGGAAAAAACCGCTCAGATGCTGGCCCAGGAAATCGAGAAAACCCGCCGCCGGGTCAACGCCCTGGAATACGTGATGATTCCTCAGCTTGAGGAAACCATCAAGTACATCCGGATGAAGCTGGAGGAAAATGAACGGGGCAATACTTCCCGGCTCATGAAGGTAAAGGATATGATGCTGGAAGAGCAGCGTCAGAAAAACATCCGGCAGGACCAGGAGATCTACGAAGCCCACTGCCTCAGCTTTGAGGCGAAAAAATAGTTCGGGAAATACCGGGCAAATAACCCGGCGCCTGCCAGATGATTTAACACCACCGCTAAAAAGACCAGGAGCTGTCTCAAATGAGACAGCTCCCTTTTATTACGCGGACACTTCAGCACACCACTTTAGTACGTGGCCCCGGCTTGCAGCTTGGCTGGAGATCTGGCCGGGGCAGTGCCCCGGGGCAGTGGCCGGCAGCGCCCCCCGATTTTGTTCAATTTTTTCGGTTGTGTGGAGGTCTTCGCCACAGCCTGTGCAAATTTTTCGCCTGTGTGGAGGTCTTCGCCACAGCCTGTGCAAATTTTTCGCTTGTGTGGAGGTCTTCACCACAGCCTGTGCAAATTTTTCGCTTGTGGGTAAATTTCCCCAGCTCTCTTTTTGAAAGAGTGCAATATTTTTGGTTCTATGCCAAATTAAGGCCGTTTTCCGCAAAAAATTGGGGATCTGTCAAATGTACCTACACACAACCGTAAATTTTGCTCATCTAGTTGCGGCCACTTACATACAACCGCAAATTTTGCACATTTCACTGCCGGGAAGCGCCGGACAACACCGCACAGCACAGGTCAGTGCCAAGATCGCCAGCAGCGCAGGTCAGCGCCAGGCGCCGCCGACGGCCCATCCGCGCCGGGCCGCGTTGGCCAGCTCCGGCCCCGCCCACAATCCCTCCGGCCCTTCCGTCCCCCAGACCTGCTATTCCCTACTTCTTCTTAGCGGCGGCCTTTGGCCTTGCTCTGCCGGAAGGTCAGCTTGCCGATGGGCTTGGCCGGCTTGTCCTGCTTAGCCGGAGCCGCCTCCCCATCCTTGTTTCTGATATACGTATGCTTAACGCTGGGGTTATTGGTGGCCCGGTGCTCAATATCGAAAGCACCCAGGGATTTGACAAACTGGGTCAGCTTGGGGTAGCCGTAATTGCGGGAGTCGAAGTCCGGCTGCTGCTTATTGAGGACGCTGCCTACCATGCCCAGGAAAGCCCAGCCATCCTCTTCCGAGGTGTCTTCCACGATCTTTCGGATCACCTTGACGATCTCCTCCCGGCTGGCGATGTTGGATTGGGCAGCGGCTTCCGCCAAAGCCAGATTTTTGCTCCCTTTGGCGCCGGCGCCGTTGCCGGCCTCCTCCTCATCTGCCCCCAATACTTCGCCGGAGACCAGCACTTCCAAATACTTAAAGACCTCGCAGGCGGAGATAAAGGGCTGGGGCGTCTTTTTCTCGCCCATGCCGATGACCTGCCGGCCTGCCTCCCGCAGCCGGGCCGCTAATCTGGTGAAGTCGCTGTCGCTGGAAACGATGCAGAAACTGTCCACATGGCCCGTATATAGAATATCCATGGCGTCAATGATTAAAGCGGAGTCAGTGGCGTTTTTGCCGCTGGTGTAGCTGTATTGCTGCACCGGAGTAATGGAATACGTCAAAAGCAGGCTTTTCCAGCTGCCCATTTCCGGCTTGGTCCAATCGCTGTAAATCCTTTTATAAGTAGGTATGCCATACTTGGACAACTCATTCAAAATCGGCTTGATGTATTTATAGGATACATTGTCGGCGTCAATCAGCACGGCGATTCTTTTTTCAATATCCATAATTCCTCCCTCAGGCCATTGCAATTTTTATGCATTTCCATTAACCTAAATGATATAGCCTTTACACCGGAAATACAAGCCAAGAGTTTCGACTGATTATTTATTAATTTTTTGGAGGCAGATCATGTTCTATGAAGGAACCGTTTACCGGCCCCCCAGCGAGGCTTACAGCCTGATTATCCAGCTTACCATCGGCTGTGCCCGCAACAACTGCACCTTTTGCTCCATGTATAAAGATAAGAGCTTTCGTATCCGGCCTGTGGATGAGGTGCTCCAGGACTTTAATTACATAAAGGAAAGAAGCGGCCAGCCCGTAAAGCGGATCTTTCTGGCCGACGGCGATGCTCTGATCGTCAAGACCGCCGATTTGCTGCAGGTGCTTAAGGCCGCTAAAACAATTTTCCCGGAATGTGAGCGTATCACCATTTATGGCGCTCCCGCCGACGTACTTGCCAAAAGCGTGGAGGAGCTAAGGTCTTTACAGCAGGCCGGTCTGGAAATGGTCTACATCGGCGCCGAATCCGGCGACGACCAGGTGCTGTTGGATGTGCAAAAGGGCGCTTCCGCTGCCGAAATTATTGAAGCGTGCCTCCGGTTGAAAGCCGCCGGTATCAAGGTCTCCCTGACCCTGATCTCCGGCCTGGGGGGCCAAAAGCGTTTGCGGGAGCATGCCGTCAACTCGGCTAAATTGGTCAGCGCCATCAAGCCGGAATACGTGGGTCTTTTGACGCTGATGCTCCATGAGGGTACGCCTTTGGCTGAAGCCATTGCCGAGGGCAGCTTTACGCTGTTGACTCCCCAGGAGGTCCTGGAGGAAACCTATCTGTTTCTGTCGGAGGCAGACAGCGAGGGCACCGTACTCCGCTCCAACCATGCCTCCAACTACGTCACCCTGGCCGGGACCCTTAACGCCGACCGGCAAAGACTGCTGGCCCAGCTGGAGGAAGCCCGCCGCCGGGGCAGCTTCCGGCCGGAAGGCTACCGGGGCTTTTGATGATGAAGCCCAGTTCTGCCGCCAAAAACCCCAGCTATGCTGCCAAAAGCTCCGGCTCTGCCGCCAAAAACCCCGGCTCTGCCGGCAACACCGGTTTTTTCCGGCAAGTCTACGGCATAGTCGATAAAATCCCTGCCGGCAAAGTAGCTACCTATGGCCAGATCGCCGCTCTCATGGGCCGCCCCCTGGCTGCCAAGATGGTGGGCTTTGCTATGAGCCAGGCCCCGGCGGGCCTGCCTTGCCACCGGGTGGTCAACCGCCTGGGCGAAATGGCTCCCCGGGACATCTTTGGCAGTCCCGCCTTCCAGCAAAAGCTGCTGGAGGATGAAGGCATTGCTTTTTTGCCAAACGGCCGCATCGACATGAAAAAGTGCCTGTGGGACCCGCCTATTCCAGCAGGGGATTGTACATCATCAGGCTGTGATTTTCCGTAATATACTGATCCTCCACCAGCCTGCCCTCCCCATCGAGTATCCTTCTGCGCAATACGTTATGCCGGCTGTAACCGCCCCAAAGCTCCTGCTCTATCCGGTGTTCCCCTTCATATATCTCATATTTATATTTGTTTTCTACCGCCCCAGCCCAACAGCCCTCCAGATGGTCCGCCGTCACCCGGACAAACAATTGAAAGGGCTGGGCCGTATCATTGCGGATCATCAGATCCAGGTAATTGTAATGGCAGGTGGCGCCGCTGCCAAAAGGCTGCCGGCGGTTGACGTCGGGAAACACATCATAGCTGTGGCGGTGACGTTCCACCACAGTCAAAGGCGTGTGGAGAGTCATCCAATAAATCAAGTTGGATAGCTGGCAAAGGCCGCCGCCGGTGCCCGGCTCAAAACCGCCGTTTTTTAAGACCATGCCCGGCAGATAGCCCTTTTTTCTGCTGGGCCTGCCGATCAGCCGCTAATAAGAAAAAGTTTCGCCGGGGTACAGGATGACTTGATTAACCTTTTTTACAGCGATTTTCAGGTTGGTAATCTTATTGTACTGAAGGTACATCTCCACATCCTTTAGCTGCCGTAAAAGGGGGGTAGCATGACAAAACCAGATCTGCTTCAGAATCTCCCCATTAGCTTGCCCGGCGAATTTATATTTGCCGGACCGCCAAATCAGACAGCGCCGGAGACAGTAATAAGCCGACCCCAGAATCAATCTTAATTTGCTGCGTTGTAGGCTTTTTTGTAGATTTTTTTCCACAGAGAGTACCTCGACTTTCCGGCTTCAATATGGTAAAATATAAGCACTTGTTAAAGTTCTAAATATGGCATTTATAAATCCATGGTTGACTAGAATATAGCCGATAGAATGATTATACCACCAGGAGAGGAAGTCGGCTCATGGAATATCCCATGGTATTCGGCATATTGCTGGCAGCTACCGCCGGTAGTTCGGTGGCTTGCGGACTTTATGCTATTCAAAACAACATTAAGACGTCTATCAACAGAATATTTCTGGCTCTGGCCTGCGCCATGGTTTTTTGGTGCTTGGGCTTGGCCATTACCGCCGTTGCAGCAAATGAGGAAATCTCTGCATTAGGGCGGCGCCTGGCGCCTTTAGGCTGGGGCACGATATGCAGCATTTTGCTGCATTTTATTTTACGGTTAACCCAAAAGCATCATCTGCTGAAAAAATGGTGGCTTTACCTCTTTCTTTATCTCCCCTCGGCAGTCTCCGTTTTTGCCTATACTTATCTGCCTCTTATTGGTTTAAATCAAGACCGGCTGATCCGCAACGAATTAGGCTGGCTTAATATCGCCAAAACCGACGGCTGGGACTGGTTTTATTATGGCTATTACCTCTCCTTCATCTCTCTTTCCTTGCTTATCCTCTATTCATGGGCAAAAAAGTCCCCCAGTGCCAGCATCAAGCAGCAAGTCAGATTATTGATCCTTTCTTCGCTGGCCGCTACCCTGCTGGGAAGCTGCACCGATGTTTTACCTATATTCCTGGGAATCAGAATTCCGCAATTTTCGCCGGTTTTTATCTTGTTTATTATTGCGGCAGTCAGTTATTCCATAAAACATTATGGTTTTATGCAGCCTGAGCCGGGCAACCAAAATGAACTGATCCTTAATAAATCGGCCTATACCAACGTCTATCGGTATATCGGCCTTATTTTCGCTATTGGCAGCCTTCTTCATCTGGTGGTCCGCCTCTTATCGGATAAAGGCCCTCTCCCTTTGTCCGCTTATCTATTCAGCGGCTTTTTATTGGCCATAACATTTTTTATCTTTTTAATCAAGAAGATAAGCCTGGATGATTCTTTAAAAGAGATGCTGCTTGCCGTCAGTTTCTCTTTTATTATTCCTGCGGTGACCCTTTGGTTTTCTTATTCCGGCGGCGCCACCATCTGGGCCTTTATCTTTTTATTGCTCATCGTCTGTTTGCTTTTTAACCGGTATACCCTATTGATTACTGTAATTTTTTCTTCTCTTTTGGCTCAGTTGCTGATCTGGGCCGCCGTGCCCTCGGTGACCCTGGAAATCGGCGGCAAAGATTACCTGGTCCGCATCCTTTTGATCAGCCTGGCCGCTCTCTCCTCTTCCTACGTCAATAAGCTTTACGTCCAAAGATTAAAGGACAACGCTCATCAAATTCGTATACAGATGCTGGTTTCAGAGACTTCCCATGACTTCGTCTCCGCCAGTGAGCTAAACTTTAACGACAAGATTCGGGATATGCTCAAGCGCTGCGGCAGCTTTGTCCGCAGCGACAGGGCTTTCATGTCCCTCCTTGACCCCTGCACAAAACAAATCCGCCATTCCTTTGAATGGCGGAGGGAAGACGAAGACGCATGGCTTCAGCCGGCTGCCTTTGAACATATCAGCCCGGAGCTTTCGGCCCTGCTGTTAAAGTATTTTCAGACCTTCCCTATGCTGAATCTAGGCGATACGGCCCTTATGCCCTGGGCGGAAGATCTCAAAGAACAGCTAATCAGCCGGGGTATTGGAGCCTTCCTGGCTTTACCTATAAAAAAACAAGAGGCGGTCATCGGCTTCCTGATCTTTACCGCCGACCAGCCTTCAAAAGAATGGCAGACCGGTTCTTTTATCTACCTGAATATCATCACCAATATCATCACCGACGCCATAACAAAGATCGAGGCCGAAAGGGAAATCAACTTTATTGCTTACCACGATCAGCTTACCCTTTTGCCCAACCGTATTTTGCTGAAATCCAGGCTGGAAAAAGCAATCCGGAGGGCGGAGGCTCTAGGCAAAATGGTGGTGGTAGTCTTTTTGGATCTTGATTCCTTCAAGTTTGTCAATGATACCATGGGCCACGAGCTAGGGGACCGGCTGCTCTTTGAAGCAGCCCAGCTATTGGCCAGGAACCTCCGCAGCAATGACACCATTGCCCGTTTTGGCGGCGATGAGTTTGTCATTTTACTGAATGACATAACCAGTAAAAAAGACGCGGCTATGCTGGCCGAAAAAATCATTGATACCCTGCGCAGTCCTTTCCTATTGAATGGCCGGAAATTCTTTATCTCCGCCAGCGCCGGAGTCGCCCTCTATCCCCAGGATGGCGCCGATTGTGATACCCTGATTAAAAATGCGGATCTGGCCATGTACAGCGCAAAGCTCCGGGGCAAAAACCAATATGCCCTTTGCCCC
This sequence comes from Clostridia bacterium, assembly GCA_018436095.1. Taxonomy (GTDB): domain Bacteria; phylum Bacillota; class Peptococcia; order DRI-13; family UBA5745; genus WRMS01. The sequence goes on from JAHDMJ010000001.1 coordinate 244,175, forward strand.
GATCCGCCGCTAACGGCCTGCGAACCGGCTGCAGCTACCGGCAACTCCGGTCAGCCCTTCAATTGCTAAAAGCCTGCTGCAGATCGGCAATCAGGTCCTCCGCAGCCTCCAGTCCTACCGCCAGCCGCAAAAGCCTTTCATTGATGCCTTTTGCCTCCCGCTCCTCCTTAGGTACATCGGCATGGGTTTGCAGCATAGGATAAGTAATCAGGGATTCCACGCCGCCCAGGCTTTCGGCATACTGGATTAAAGCCACCCTGGATAATATCCGCTCCGCCGTCTCCGCTTTGTCCACCTCAAAAGAAATCATAGCCCCAAAGCCTGTGGCCTGCTTTTGCGAAAGCTGGTAATCAGGATGGGAGGGCAAGCCCACATAATGCACGGCCTTTACTTGTTTTTGAGTCAGCAGCCAGCGGGCAAGCTGCAGAGCGCTTTGCTGCTGCCGCTCCATCCGGACAGGCAGCGTTTTAATCCCCCGGATCAGCAGCCAGCTATCAAAAGGAGCGAGACAGGCCCCCGTTGTTTTGTAGAAAAAACGCAGCCGCTCCGATAAATCCTTATCCCCTACCACCAAAAAACCGGCCAGAGTATCATTATGGCCGCCCAGGAATTTCGTACCGCTATGCAGCACAATATCGGCGCCCAAGGCAAGAGGTTTTTGATAATAGGGTGTCAGGAAAGTATTATCCACAATCAATAGAAGCCCCCGCTCCTTGGCCAGCCGGGACACTGCCCGGATATCCGTAACTTGCATCATTGGATTGGTAGGAGTCTCTACAAATACCGCCTTTGTCCCAGCCTTTATCCCCTTTTCAATTTGCGAAATATCCGAGGTATTGACGAAATCAAAGTCAATACCGTTTTTTTCGGAAATATGATGAAATAGCCGGTGGGAACCGCCGTAAAGATCATCAGAGGCAATAATATGGTCGCCGGGAGAAAACAGCTCCATCAGCAGGGCCAGGGCTGCCATACCGCTGGAAAAAGCCATGGCGTCAATTCCCTGTTCAAGATTGGCCAGGGTCTTTTCCAAATGCTCCCTTGTGGGGTTTTGCAGCCTTGAGTAATCGTATCCCGTACTTTGACCTACACCGGGATGGGTAAAGGTGGCCGTCTGAAAAATCGGGACGCTGACCGCCCCTGTGCGGTCATATTTATCATCATTGCCGTGTATGCAAAGAGTGCTGAAATCCATCATTTATACGCCTCATTTCCTACTTATTCTATATGAATTAAATAATAAAGCATAAAGGGGCCTCTGTCAATAGCATATTAATCATATAGCCTTAATATGCGTTCAATAATGTCATTGACATAGCTGGAGTTTCGCTATATGATGACCATATCATATTAATTATGTAGGAATTGGTGAGGCTATGAAAATATCGGCAAAGGGACGCTATGCCCTACGTTTAATGCTGGATCTGGCCCTAAATGATGAAGCAGGCTACGTTCCCATAAGAAGTATTTCCCAGCGGCAAGAAATCTCTTATAAATATTTGGAGCAGATTATTACCCTGCTCAACCGGGCGGGCTTCGTCAAAAGCAGCCGGGGGGCCCAGGGCGGCTACAAGCTGGCCAAGCAGCCGGAAGAGTATACGGTAGGGATGATCTTGCGGCTGATTGAGGGCAATCTTGCTCCCGTGGCCTGTATGGAGAACGCTCCTAATCAATGTCCCCGATGTAGCAGCTGCGTTACCTTGGACATTTGGCAGCAGCTTGAAGAAGCTATTAGCGGCGTTATTGACCATATAACTCTCGCAGATTTAGTAAAAAGACAGCGGGAAAAATAATCAGGAAGCCCCTGCGCCTTTGCTTTGCGGCGCTTTGGCAGCAGGGTTTTATTGGAGGAATCCTATAATGGCAGAAAAAGTTATGGTAGCCATGAGCGGCGGCGTAGACAGCTCCGTCGCCGCCTGGCTGCTTATGGAGCAGGGCTTCCAGCTTTGCGGTGCAACACTGAAGCTCTTTTCTAACGAAGATATCGGTCTTAAACAGCCCTCCCGGACCTGCTGTTCTCTTGCCGATGTGGCAGACGCCAGAAGCGTGGCATATAAGCTGGGCTTTGAGCATTTTGTCTTTAATTTTGGCCTTAATTTTCATCAAGAGGTCATCCGCCGCTTTGCCCAGGCCTATGCCGAGGGCGAAACACCCAATCCCTGTATCGATTGCAACCGTTACATCAAATTCAATAAGCTGCTGGAGCGGGCTCTCCTGCTGAATAAAGATTACATCGCAACGGGACACTATGCCAATAGGGAATTTGACCGGAAAACCGGCCGCTGCCTTTTAAAAAAGGCCAAAGACCCCGCAAAGGATCAAACCTACGTTCTTTATACCATGACCCAGGAACAATTAAAGCGAACTCTTTTTCCTCTGGGTTCCCTGACAAAAAATCAGGTGCGCCGGCTGGCGGAGGACCAGGGTCTGGTCAATGCTCAAAAGCCGGACAGCCAGGATATTTGTTTTGTGCAAGACGGTGACTACAGCGCCTTTTTGGAAAAGGTTCTTCATATTCCCTCTTCTCCCGGCCCCATCACCGATAGGGCCGGCAATCTGCTGGGAAGCCATAAAGGGATTATCCATTATACAGTGGGGCAGCGCAAGGGCCTGCAGCTTAACACCGACCGGCCCCAATACGTCCTGGCCAAAGATGCTTTAGCCAATACCCTGGTGGTTGGCGATGAAAGTGAGCTATACAGTGAAGAGATGACGGTTAAAGACATAAATCTCATCTCCCTGGAGCAGCTTACCAAGCCCATGGAGGCTACCGTTAAGCTCCGCCACAGCCAGCAGGAAGCCCCCGCCATCCTTTATCCTTTGCCGGGCAACCGGATTTCCGTCCGCTTCTCCGCTGCCCAGCGGGCCGTCACACCGGGACAAGCCGCCGTGTTTTATGATGGGGATACGGTTATCGGCGGCGGCAGGATTACTTAGCCGTTTATATTGTTTTTTAAGCGAAAGCAAGTATAATTAGTCTCATGACAAAGATCATTTATGCCGATAATGCGGCCACAACACAGCTTTCCCCCCAGGCTTTTGAAGCGATGACGCCTTTTTTAACGGCTGCCTATGGCAACCCTTCCGCGCCTTATTCCCTTGGCCGGGCTGCCAAGAAAGCTCTGGAAGGCGCCAGAGAAAAAGCGGCGGCGGCCATCGGAGCCAAACCGGAAGAAATCTATTTTACCAGCGGCGGCACGGAATCGGACAACTGGGCCATCAATGCTGTAGCCCGGCTGAAAAAAAGCGAAGGCCGCCATATCATATCCACTGCCGTGGAACATCCTGCAGTACTGCAGCCCCTTAAGCATCTTGAGGGCCAAGGCTATGAAGTGACCTACCTGCCTGTAGACCGGCAGGGCCATATCTGCCTGGCAGAGCTGCGGGCCGCAATCCGGCCGGATACTATTCTGATTACCGTCATGACCGCCAACAATGAAACCGGTACCATTCTGCCGGTGGCTGCAATCGGCAGTCTGGCCCGCCAGGCCGGCCTGATATTTCATACTGACGCCGTCCAGGCTGCCGGCCATATACCTATTGATGTGACAGAGATGCAGGTGGACTTGCTCTCCCTCTCCGGCCACAAGTTCAGGGGCCCCAAGGGCACAGGCGTCCTTTATATCAAAAAAGGCCTGCCTCTGCCTCCCCATATCCGGGGCGGCGGCCAGGAGCTGGGCAGGCGTTCCGGCACAGAAAACGTGGCCGGAGCTCTTGGGCTGGCGGCAGCCCTGGCAGCAGCTGCGGACAATCTGCCGGCAAATACAAAAAAAATCACCGCTATGCGGGATCGTTTAATCGAGGGAGTATTAAAAATTCCGGCAGCAAGATTAACAGGAGATCCCGTTAACCGTCTGCCCGGTATTGCCTCTTTCATCTTTGAGGACGTGGAAGGTGAGCCTCTGATTCTGATGCTGGATCAAAAAGGCATCTGTGCCGCCTCCGGCTCCGCCTGCTCCTCCGATTCAATAGGGCCCTCCCATGTACTTCTGGCCATGGGCCTGCCTTATGAGCTTGCCTATGGAGCCCTCAGGCTTTCTCTCAGCGAAGACAATAGCGAAGAAGATATCGATACCATTCTGGCAACCCTGCCGCAAATTATAGAGCGGCTAAGATCTATAACGGCGAAAGATTAAGGAGCAATAGGAATGAACCTGCAGCATGAGATTTATCAAGAGGCCCTGGCGGAGCTGGCAGCAGGACGCCGCTCTCTGGTTTTAACAAAGCTTAATCGCCGCTGTGCCGATGCACCGGCAAAAATTCTTTTTAAGGAAACCGGCCTCGCTTCTATAGCAGAAGACGAAAGCCCCCAGGGAAAATTGGCAGGGGACGCCTGGGCAAAAGGCCGCCTCCAATATAGCGAAGATAAAGAGGGCAATATCCTCATTGCCGAGCCCTACGTTCCCGAATCCCGCCTGATCATTTTGGGCGGCGGCCACATTGCCCTGCCTCTGGCCGAATTCGGCGCGAAATGCGGCTTTGCCGTTACTGTCACCGACGACCGTCCCGCCTTTGCCAATCACCAGCGTTTCCCCTTAGCTAGCAATGTGTTTTGCGAAAGCTTTGAACGCTGTTTTCCTTTGTTGCATATCGATAAATCCGCCTTTGTGGTCATTGTTACCCGGGGCCACCGCCATGATATGGATTGTTTGCGGCAGGTGCTTAAGCTGGACACAGCCTATACGGGCATGATCGGTTCCCGCAGGCGGGTGCAGGCCATCATGCGACAGTTGGCCGATGAAGGCTATCCCGAAGAAAAACTAGCGGCGGTTTGCTCTCCCATCGGCCTGGATATCGGGGCGGTGACGCCGGAGGAAATCGCCATTTCCATCCTTTCCGAGGTAATCCGGTATAAGCGGAAATCCCCCAACGCCAATTGGGCTCAGTCGGATAAAGAGGTCCTTGCGGAGATGGAGAAAGCCGGCGCCGAACCCAGAGCTCTGGTGACCGTTATTGAGACGAAGGGCTCCGTCCCCAGGGAGGCCGGGGCTAAAATGGTTCTTTGGCCTCAGGGTAAAACCCTGGGCAGCATCGGCGGCGGCTGCAGCGAAAGCGAAGTTATTAAGCAGGCTTACGAGGTTATCCGCAATGGCGGCTATAAAATCATCGACATTGATATGACGGGAGACGCCGCGGAAAATGAAGGCATGGTCTGCGGCGGCATAATGAAAGTTATTGTTGAGCAGCTATTGTAAACTTTTGAGCTTAAACCACATAATCTAGGGATATTGATTGAGGTTTTATTTTGAGGAGGGTTTTATGGACAATGCAAAGTATGGCCACTTTAATGAATTAGTTGCCGGCGTTATTAATGAACTGGCCGAGAATGCCGATGAGCATATGATTCACCCCAACCACCTGCCTGACAAAAATGAAGTGATCGAAATTATCGATATGCTGCGGGAAATACTTTTTCCCGGCTTTTACCGGAAACTCAGCACCGCAAAGGCCGGCTTAAACTATTATATCGGCTTGCTGCTTTATGAGGTGCAAGATAAGCTGCAGCAGCAGCTCTGCCTGGCCCTGCTTCACGGCCATGCCGAAAGCAACGGCTGCACGGCGGAAATCGAGAAGCAGGCCCGGCAAATTACCCGCGACTTTATCGGCAAGCTGCCTGCCTTGAGGAAGACCCTGTATATGGATGTGGATGCCGCCTTAGACGGCGACCCGGCAGCCCGCAGCAAGCAGGAAATTATCTTTGCTTATCCCGGCATCTATGCCATCACCGTATACCGCATAGCCCACGAATTCTTTCTCTTGGGCGTGCCCTTGATTCCCCGCATCATGACGGAATATGCCCACGGCTTAACCGGCATCGACATCCATCCCGGGGCCACAATCGGCCACCACTTCTTTATCGACCACGGCACCGGCATCGTTGTCGGCGAAACCACGGAAATCGGCAACCATGTCAAAATCTATCAGGGCGTGACCCTGGGCGCTCTGTCTACCAGAGGCGGCCAGGGCCTGCGAGGCAAAAAACGCCATCCTACCATTGAGGATGAAGTTACCATCTATTCTTCCACCTCGATTTTAGGCGGAGAAACCATCATCGGCAAAGGGGCAGTAATCGGCAGCAATGCTTTTATTACCAAGTCTGTGCCGCCGGGCACCAGGGTAAGCATAAAAACCCCGGAGCTGGATTTCAAAGAGATGAAAATGCCAGAGCGAAATCAGGTCGGCAATTCGGTAATCTCATAGGCAGAGACTGCCGCAAAGCGAATTGCTCTCCGTCAAGTAGACAGGCGAAAAAATAAAAGTTTTTCTGCCAGTGGGTTTTGAATCTGCTGGCAGTTTTTATGCTGCCTGTAAATACATTTCGTGTTTTCCATCGGTGTTACTACACCCAAATTTCTCTGCTTGAAACTCTCGGTTTAGTACCTGGTATTTCTCTGTTGTTTCCGCATAATTATGTTCATAGGAAAGGCAGTACTGTGGGGAGGTGATACGGGTAATCATTATATGCCGAAAAACCAACTGAATAGTAGGAGGGAGATTTATGTCCATTCAAACATTGGTATCCCCGGATAATACTTGGGTCCTTTGGGCAATCCTCGTCATATTCGCTGCAGCCTCAATCTATTTGGAACAAAACTATAAATGGGCAGAACGGTTGTCCGGACCGGTGATCGGACTTATTCTTGCAGTCATCGCTGTGAACGTCAAAATCATTCCTACAGCATCGCCGGTTTACGATACGGTTTGGGATTATTGCATTCCTCTGTCTGTAGCTATGCTCTTATTCCGGGCAAACATCAGATCCATCATTAAAGATACCGGCAAAATGTTTCTCTGCTTTAACATCAGTGCCGTAGGCACCCTTTTGGGCGCCATCATCGCCTTTTTTGCTTTCCGCAACTTCATTCCCGAGTTGGATAAAATGGCCGGCATTCTTACCGGCTCCTATATCGGGGGCGGTGTGAACCTGTTTGCCGTAGCCAGCTCCACTAATATTTCCCAGACTATGCTGAGTTCCGAGGTCATTGCCGACAACTTCGTTATGGCTTTGGTGATCTTTGTTCTTCTCTGGATTCCCAGCAGCGCTTTCTTCAAAAAACATTATCCCCATCCCTTCCAAAAAGAGATCGAGGAAAAAGGGGCCGGCAGCAATGCCAAAACCATGACCGCCTCCTTCTGGGGCAAAAAGGAAATCTCTCTGTTGGACGTAGCGATGACCGTGGCCACGGCCTTCTTTATCGTAGCAATTTCTACCAAGCTGGCGGGTCTGTTTAAGGGATTGTTGGCAGTGCCGGAGGACGCCGGTACGATCAGCAAAATTCCGGCCATGATCTTTGGCAATCAATTCGTCATGCTGACGGTAATCTCGGTTACGTTGACTTCTCTTTTTCCCAAATATTTTGAAAAACTAAGAAGCGCTCAGGAATTAGGCACATTCTTGATCTATATCTTCTTTGTGGTCATCGGCTGCCCTGCCGATCTGATGGACGTACTCGTCAATGCCCCCCTGCTCTTTGTCTTCTGCGGCCTGATCGCTTTCATCAATATCGGCTGGACCTTGGCTTGGGGTAAAGTTCTCAATCAAAACATCGAGGAGCTCACCGTTGCCTCCAATGCCAACATCGGCGGTCCTTCCACCGCTGCAGCTATGGCGGTAGCCAAGGGCTACGGCGCATTGGTAATCCCCGGAATTTTGTGCGGCTTATGGGGTTATATCATTGGCACTCCCCTAGGATTGATTATGGCGGAGTGGCTGAGCAAATTCATGCCGTAAAATGAGGACAAATAGAGATGAATATTAGTACGCTGGGCGTCCCCAAAGCGGGGCTGCCCCAAGGCTTCGTTTATATTGATGAGCTGATTGAGGATTGCATCATTGATGCAAAATATTGGGGCAGCGATAATTTTATCGGCCGCCGGATCACAGGCTATGAACAGCCCTTGGTGATCATGAGCCGGGAGGCGGCAGAGTGCTGCATTAAAGCGGCAGATATCTTGCGCAAGCAAGGATATATCATGAAAATCTATGACGCTTATCGTCCTCAACAGGCCGTAGATGATTTTGTACGCTGGGGCAGCGATATTCAAGATGTCCGGCGCAAACCCGTTCATTTCCCCAATGTGGATAAAGCAGATTTCTTCAATATTGGCTATATAGCGAAAAAATCCGGCCATTCCCGGGGCAGCGCCGTAGATCTTACCATCGTGGATAGCAAAACCTATCAGGAACTGGATATGGGCTCCATCTTCGACTATATGGATCCCCGCTCCCATATCGTCACCGAAGGTCTCACTGACCAGCAGGAGCATAATCGCCTGATTTTACGGCAGGCCATGACCGACAGCGGTTTTGTTACCTATTCCTGCGAATGGTGGCATTTTAGTCTGGCGAAGGAACCCTATCCCGACACTTATTTTGATTTTCCCGTAAAGTAAACTAAGCAAATAAGGGGTATCTCATTTGAGGTCCCCCTTAGACACAACTATATTTTACAACAAACAGGTTCTTCAGCGCCGGCAATGACCATCAAGCCAAACTCCTGCTGGATAATGCCATAGCCGCCTGTAACCCTGCTGTCAAAATTGTGCCGACAAAAGAGCTCCCAGCACGCTGCCATAAATAATAGACGTATAGGGGTTGGATGTTATAGGGCAGGTTCCGCCGCTGCAGCCGATCAGCCGGTAGAATACAAAATAGCCCACTAAAGCACCGATGGCAATACCAATGATATATTTCATTTTAATCCTCCCTTCTTCTCCTGTTGCAGTACCTTTGCTCATCATTCTACTGTTTTTCGCCCTTCATTACCGTGACCATATCACAAAAAAGCTATGCAGGGAAATCCTTGCATAGCTTATTGAGAGGGGAGCCATGCAGAAAATCCTTGCATAGCCCTTTTGAGAGGGGCTATGTCGCCGGCATGCGTTTTCTACCGTCGATGAATGTCAGAGTTCACCTTTCCAACGGGTTGTCAGTTGGTTTTCTATCTGAAAATGGTCCAGCACCCTGGCTACCGTATGGCGATAAACTGCCTCCAGATCCTTCGGCTTATTATATAGAGCCGGTATGGGCGGCATAATGGCAACGCCTAAACGGGACAATTTCAGCATATTCTCCAGATGAATTGCCGTCAACGGAGTCTCCCGGGGCAAAAGAAGCAGCTTTCTCTCTTCTTTCATTGTCACTCCCGCAGCCCTGATGATCAAATTGCTTTCCAGGCCAAGGGCAATAGCCGCCAAAGTTTTCATGCTGCAGGGCGCAACAATCATTCCGTTATGGAGAAAAGAGCCGCTGGCCACCGATGCCCCCATATTGTTTAACCCGTGGGTTTGTGCTGCCAGGGCAACAACATCTGCAACAGAATACGTTGTCTCTATCTCTATTGTTTGTTTTGCCCAGTCGGAAAGGATAAGGTGAGTTTCTATACCGGCTTTCCCCAGTTCCTCCAGCAACCGAATACCATAAATCGAACCGGAGGCGCCAGTAATTGCTACAATAATTCTCAATGCCTCTTTTTTTGTTGCCATGCTCTTACTGCTCATTAACAATCGCTACAGGGCTATCGAGCTTGGCAACCAGATCTTCCCATTTACCGTCAGCGATTTTTCTTTTTTGATATAAATGAAGCAGTACGGCAAGACCCAAACCAATTGCATCACTAAGCCATCCAGGCCAAATCGTCAAAAGAGCGGCAATAAAATATAAGCTTCGCAAAAGCCCGTTTAATTTGGTGCGCCCTACTCCGCCCAAGGCAATGGCCAAAAAATAGACGCCTACCAAGGACATGATCACCGCCGGAATCACCTGGCTTAGTTGACCTTCCAGCAAAAGCGCCGGATTGAACACGAACATAAATGGTACAATATAGGCCACGGCTCCTAAACGCATGCCCATCCAGCCTGTTTTCATGGGGTTAGCCCTGGCGATATTGGCTGCCGTATACGATGCCAGGCAAACAGGCGGCGTAATCATGGATATGGCCGCAAAATATACCACAAACATGTGAGCGATATACATAGGAATGCCCAGCTCAATCAGGGCAGGCACGATTAAAGCAACCTGAATGATATAAACGGCTGAAGTAGGCAAGCCCATACCCAGAATGATGCCGGCAACCATAGTCAGGGCCAGGGCGACCACAACATTCCCTTGGGACCAGGAGACTACAGCGGCAGAGAACCTGGCGCCGATGCCCGTGACAGAGACTATGCCGACAATGATGCCGGCAGTGGCGCAGGAGCACACCACTGGAATTGCACCTTTTGCTCCATCTTCCAGGGCTTCCCAAACATCCCGCAGAGTCATCCGGCGGCTCCGGTCCAAAAATCCGATGGCAAAGGCAGCTACTAAAGTAGCGCAGGCGGCATAATTAGGCGTATAACCCATAATCAGCAAGCCAACGAGTACAATCATAGGCAGCGCAAAATAACTTTTTTTCAATGCGCCTATTAGTGAGGGTAACTCGTTTTTTTTCATGCCTCGAAGGCCCAAGCGTATAGCCTCCACATCTGCCATAAATATCATACTTAAGAAGTAGAGCGTGCCTGGCAGCAAGGCCCATTTAATAATGGTATTGTAAGGAATCCCGGTATACTGGGCCATCAGGAAAGCCTGTACACCCATAACCGGCGGCATAATCTGGCCGCCGGCAGACGCCGCCGCCAGCGCTCCCGCAGAAAATTCCTTGCGATAACCGACCTTCTCCATCATCGGCAAAGTAAAACCGCCGACAGTGGCCACATTAGCCACAGCACTGCCTGAAATCATACCAAAAAAACCGCTGGCTAAAATCGCCACCTTTGCCGGCCCGCCTCTGGCCCAACCGGCAATTGCCATGGAAAAATCTTTAAGAAAATCTCCAAAGCCCGTCTTGCTAAGTACAGAGCCTAGCAGGATAAACAAAAAAAGGTAGCTGGAGGAAATGGCCATCGTACCGCCAAAGAGCCCCGCAGTGGTAAGGTATTCAATATCCAGCAGCAAGCCCAAGGAAAAACCGGGGTGATGAAAAATACCGGGGATCCAAGGACCGGCAAATACATAAAGAATAAAAACCAGGCAGACGATAGGCAACTGTGGGCCGGAGGTTCTTCTTGTCGCTTCCAATACTAAGGCGAGACAGCAAACACCTAATATATATTGAGCAGGGGTAAGGGGCGTAATATAATACATTCTCTCCGTAACCAAATACGTATAATTGATATAGAGATAGCCAAAAACCACCAAAATTAATGCGACATAAATCAAATCCAGCCAATGCACCTTTTTTTTATGTTGCCCTTTCATATCATAGAGCAAGTAAACCAATATCAAAGCAAACATCAAATGAATCGTTCTCTGATAATATGCTTCCAAAGTGCCAAAAAAGCCGGTATACAACTGAAAGGCGCTCATGGCTACCGCAATGATGGAGACAAAGCGGAAATAATATTTATTTGCATTGGTTTCCAACAAAAAAACTGCCTTTGCTTCTCCAGTCAAAGGAATACCCCCTCTCGCCTAAATCACGCCTTGCTCCTGGTAATACTTTATTGCGCCAGGATGATACTCAATTCCGCAATCCGCCGCCATTGTCTCTATAGTAACCTCCTCCAGATTGCTGTTGACATGATAGAGACTGTTGAGATTTTCGTGAACGCCTTTGACCAGGTTGTAGACTGTCTCTTCCGGAATCTCTGTACGGACGATCAACATCAGTCTGGTACCCAGAACATTGACATCCTCCGGAATCCCGTAGGTGCCGGCGGGAATGAATGTGGGATATAAGCCGTCATTTAATTCTGTGGCTTCTGCCAGCTTATCCGGGGTCATGCCCAATACCCTGATGGACCTGACCGACGCCATATCGATAAATCCGGAATCCGGAATGCCGCCGGTGCTGATGGTGCAGTCCAAATGTCCATCTTTTAATTGGTCTATGGCGTCATCGTCGCTTAAATAGTTGACAGCAGACATATCGTCATAGGTCAAACCGTAGGTTTTCAGCACCAGCCGGGCATTCAACTCACTGGTGTAACCCTTCGTATATACATTGATCCGCTTCCCTCGCAAATCTTCAATGGAATTGATACCGGAATTGGCATAAACCACCGGCTGCACATAAGAGGCATTTAAACAGAGCAGGGCCCGATAGCCATCTAAAGGTTTCTCAAAAGGAGCATTGCCTGCGGTGCCGTCCACTGCTGTTACCGAGAAAGTAAATCCAACGTCGCCTTGATTTTGTGACAGTCCCAAAACATTGCTGGCGCCGCCCCCGGGAAGGACTGTACTTTCTATCCCTAACCCTTTCCAGCCTTCACTGATGGCTACCGCAATGGGGTACCACTCTCCGCCTACGGTAGCCGCCATAAACCGCAAGGGTTCTTTAGTAGTGCCGGCGCCGTCGGTATTACCGGCATCTCCACTGCCGCCGGCTCCTTCGCTGCTGCCTCCGCTGGTATTACCAGCGCTGACACTGCCTCCACCGGCACCGCTTCCACTGTTGCTGCTGCAGCCTATTAAAGAAAAACTCAAGAGCCCAATTAACAGTACGCTAAGTATAACTGAGTACTTTTTCATAAGAATTCCTCCTTAAAACGGTCTAACACTTTCCATTAAGCTATTTCAGGTAATCCTCCAAATTTACCTTGCCCCAGCCCATGGGCCGGCAGCGGCGAAAGCGGTTTCTTGCTGTCGACTGGAAAGTGGAGGGCATGGTAGCATCAATAATCATTTTGCCGCCAATTCTCTGCCAGGTGCTTTCACCGGGTGGGCTGATCTGGGGACAGGAAATATCCATAGGATGAATTCTGGCATCGGGAACAATCATTACATCTTTTGCCGGATTTACCCGGGTAGAGATTGCCCACATCATATCGGCAGGATCATAAATATTGACGTCAGTATCCACGGCTACGGCAATTTTCGGATGCAAATATGGGCTGCTTAAAACATTCATTAATACATCCCTGACCTGCCCTTCATAATGAGCGGTCATCTGCACCACCACCATCCATTGGCTGGCCCAGGGTGGGACGTGAACATCCTTCAGATCAATATAGCCATTGACATCTTTGATCCGGTTATAAATCACGGCCTCCATAGGCAGGCCGCAAAGCACCTGATGCTCCGTAAATTCTGTAGCCTGCATGTGCCGGAAGATGGCGTCTTTTCTTTTGGTAATTGCCGTTACATCCCAAACCGGGTTTTTGCCTTCCCCGGAAATAAAACAGGTAAATTCACCGAAGGGCCCCTCTTCCTCTCGAACCCCGGGAAGAACCATTCCTTCTATTACGATCTCCGAATAAGCCGGCACCTCCATATCAATAGTCTCACATTTGACTAAATCAACGGACTCTCCTAAAAGAGCGCTGGCTAATTCCAATTCATCCACACCGTAAGATAAAGAAATATTAGTAGCAATATCATAGGCCGGATGGCAACCAATAGCTACCGCCATAGGCATAGGCTTATTTAGCTTCTCCCATTTATTAAAATGCCGCCAAGTGTCCCTGGGCACCATCATAAAAGCCGTATGCCTGTCTCCTTTAACCTCAATTCGCAGGCAGGCTACATTGCGGATGCCGGTTTCCGGATCTTTTGTGATGCACATGCCGGAACCAATATAGCGGCCCGCATCCACATCGGAATGCTTCGGGATAGGAATTGCGAACAAGCTGGCTTCCTCTCCTAGAAAAATCTCTTCCTTAACCGGTCCTGTTTCCACTATCCTGCAGCTACCGTCTCTTTTGGCAATTCGTTCGGCAATATGAGGCACCACCTGGTCCGGCTTGGTATCCAAAGCAATGGCCTGAAACTCCCGGGTTTTGACTAACAAGTCGCAAAGCTGCCAGCCAGGATAATCTTTCAGGTTATTGAATATGATCGGTCCTGGAGCCTGGGAAACCAATTCAGCAACTTCATTAACGACATCAACCTCTTTGTTTACCTGAAGGATACGCCCTTGTATCTGCGCCAAATAACTACGAAGATCTTTTGCCATTCTTAATCCTCCCTTTTTACTCCTGTTTCCGTCTGTTTCCTGATACCCTATTCTGGCCCCCCCTGTTTCTTAGCCTTAGTTGCTTCCTCCTTTCTAAATTTTCGGAATTTTGCAGAACCACAATAGGATAAATTATCGGCCTATTTTTTCTCAATGATCACCGGGGAAAGCTCTATCTTAGTTGAATAAAGGTGTTGAGCAAATGCTAATGCCTTGGCAATAGCGAGTATATACTTCTTATTCTCATCGGATAAATGGGCAAATCCATTTCTTAGCTGCTCCAGATTCTTGGCCTCTGTCATGTAAAGCCCTCCTCCCGCTCGCTATGTAAGCATAGTATCATAGCTATGTGAGTAAGTCAACTCTCTTTTTTATCATTTCACTTGCATTGTGAGTATCGGTATGCTATTGTAAATAAACTAAAGGGGCATTCATATGAGGAGATTAGATATGTCGGTCAATCAAAGAATAAAACAGGTACGGCAAGAGCTAAACTTATCCCAGGCTAAATTTGCAAAAGGGATATCGATATCTAACGGCTATATTGCCGGAATAGAATTGGGAAACCGTAAAGCAAACGATCGTATTATTAAGCTTATTTGCTCGGAATACGGTGTAAATGAACATTGGTTGAAAACAGGAAACGGTAATATGTTTGATCACCCTCCAGGTGAAACTTTAGAGAAATTAGTTGATGTTTTCAAAGAACTAAACCAAGAATTTCAGGAATATGTACTGCAACAGATCCAAAGCTTGTTAGAGGTGCAAAAGGCTCAACAGGAAAATAGCAACAAGACAAAGCAGTAAGCTCCTTTTTTAAAACATTAGCATAAAAAACAGCCCCCAGCGGATATCTGGGGGCTTTCTTTTTGCTGCCGTTCTATTTTATTCTTCTGTGTCCGCCATCAACCGGGCCGGCTGATTTAACACACCGGTCATATAGCCTTTTTGGTGCATTTTAGCCACATGATCCCTTAAGGTCTGCTCTATATCCACATCATACTCTTTTTCCAAAACATACATCATGGTCACTGCGGTCTGAGCCACATCCACCAGCTCTTCCACAATCAACTGCACCACCCGCTGCTGCTCCAGCCGGCTAGGTTCGCCGCTCATGCCTCTGTATTTGCCGATGACCTGAGCCAGCTCACCGGCTTCCTCCATCAGCTTCAGCGCCGTGGATTCAAGAGTAGGATTCAGCCTGTCCAGGCAGGGTAAAGAAATCGTCTTTCCTTTCATCTCAAACACCTTTTCCCGGAGTACTCTGAGCCTTTTTATACTTGTGGCAGAAAACCCCGGCTTCTTTCAATAAAAGGCGGGACATCTCATCGGGATAATCGCCATCAAAAATGATTTCTTCGATACCGGCATTAATCAGCATTTTCGTACAGATACTGCAAGGTTGGGTGGTAATATAGGCCGTAGCCCCCTGGAGAATGATACCGTAACGGGCCCCCTGAATAATGGCATTCTGCTCGGCGTGAACTCCCCGGCACATTTCATGACGCTGACCGGAAGGAATACCTTCCTTCTCCCGGCGGCAGCCGGTCTCCGAACAATGGCTTACGCCGCTGGGAGCTCCGTTGTAGCCTGTGGACAAAATCCGGCGGTCTTTCACAATCACACAGCCTACCTGCCGGCGCAGGCAAGTGGACCGGGTGGCTACCATAGCGGCAATCTCCATGAAATAATCATCCCAACCGGGCCGTGTTTCCATTATAACCTCCACTGTTCGGCAAAGATAGGAAAGCCCTTGGTCAAATCAGCAACCATCACCTTGGCCTTATTTAAGATACCGCTATCCTCGGGGTTGCTGAGAACCAAATCGATGATTTCGGCAATAACAGCCATGTCTGTCTCTTTCATGCCCCTGGTGGTAGTGGCGGGAGTGCCGATTCTGATACCGCTGGTGACAAAGGGACTTTCGGGATCGAAGGGGATAGCGTTTTTATTAACGGTGATACCGGCTTCATCCAGCAGCTTTTCCGCTACTTTGCCCGTCAGCTTCTTCGGCCGCAAATCCACCAGCATCAAATGATTGTCGGTGCCGCCGGACACCAGGCGGAAGCCTTTATCCGTCAGCTCCTTGGCCAGCACCTGGGCATTATTGATAATCTGCTGCTGATAGACCGTAAACTGAGGCGCCAGAGCCTCTTTAAATGACATAGCCTTGGCAGCAATCACATGCATGAGAGGTCCGCCCTGGATACCGGGGAAAATAGCTTTATCAATGGCTTTGGCCAGTTCTTCTTTGCAGAGAATGAGGCCGCCCCTGGGTCCCCGTAAAGTCTTATGGGTGGTGGAAGTCACCACATCGGCATAAGGTACGGGATTAGGATGGAGGCCGGCAGCCACCAAGCCGGCAATATGGGCCATATCCACCATGAAAAGAGAACCGGCTTCTTTGGCAATGGCGGACATTTTAGCAAAATCGATAGTCCTGGGATAAGCGCTGGCCCCTGCCACCATCAGCTTGGGCCGGGTCTTCAGCATCAGTTCTCTTAAAGCGTCATAATCAATGATCTCGCTGTCCTCAGTCACACCATAGGGGACGAAATTATAGTATTTGCCGGAAATATTAACCGGTGAGCCATGGGTCAAATGACCGCCGTGGGCCAGGCTCATCCCTACAATGGTATCGCCGGGCTCCACCAGGGCAAAGTAAACGGCCATATTGGCCTGGGCGCCGGAATGGGCCTGTACATTGGCATGCTCCGCCCCAAATAAGGCTTTAGCCCGGTCAATGGCCAGATTCTCAACCACATCCACGTACTCACAGCCGCCATAATAGCGTTTGCCGGGATAACCTTCCGCATACTTGTTGGTCAATACCGAGCCTTGGGCTGCCATCACCGCCGGACTGACATAGTTTTCCGAGGCGATCAGTTCAATTTTTTCGCTTTGTCTGCCCTTTTCCTGCTCCATTGCCGCCGCTAATTCAGAATCGGCCTTGGCCAGAAGCTCCGCAACGTAATCCATGGTATTCTGCCCCCTTGTAATATATTGATCATTGATTATTGGTTTAATAATCACATCGACGCTTTTCGTATTGCTTGGCGTTGCCTAATATTCACTAAACCTGCTTACTTGTATTGGGCCCGCTCGCCGCCGATCAGTTTGGGCCTGGTCCGGACCATAGTCACCCGGGCTTCGCCGATCCAGGGCTCTGCCGGCCGCACCATAACGGCCACAGGCCGCAGATGCATGCCGATGCAGGTCTCGCCAATATCGATACCGGCAGCGGCTTTGTGGTTATCCAGGTTTTCGACTACCACCGGCTGCTTTAAATGACGATAAGCCCAGGCAGCCCAACTGCCGCCTGCCTTTCGCACCGGCACCACGGTCACCGGCGTCAGGCCAAAGCGCAACGCGGCTTCCTTTTCTATCACTAAAGCCCGGTTCAAATGCTCGCAGCACTGAGCCGCCAGCCAGATGCCTTTTGCCTCTAATAGCGGCCGGACAGCCTCAAACACCGCTTCTCCCGCTTCTTCCACAGGTTCGCTGCCGATTTTTTTGCCCATGATCTCACTGGTGCTGCAGCCCACAACCAGAATATCTCCGGCTTCCAGCTCCGCAGCCGCCAATAAAGCTTCCAGGCAGGCCGCCGTCTGCTCTTTGATCTTGTCCAGCATACCGCTCCCTCCTTAACGCCGATATAATAAAAAAGCTCCGATTAACAAGACAACTACAATAATTGCCACAATAAAAACCATCAGGCTTACTAACATTGTTCAATCTCCATCAGCTTGTCCACCCGGGTACTGTGCCGGCCGCCTTCGAATGAGGTGCTTAACCAGATCTCCACAATATCCAAGGCCAGGCCCGGGCCTACCACTCTTTGGCCCAGGGCCAATATATTGGCATTATTGTGAAGCCTGCTCATCCTGGCGGAGAAAGTATCCCCGCACAGCGCCGCCCGTATACCTCTGACCTTATTGGCCCCAATGCTGACGCCAATACCGGTGCCGCAAACCAGGATACCCCTGTCTGATTTGCCGGCGGCCACATCCAAAGCCACAGCTTTGGCATAATCGGGGTAGTCGCAGGATTCTATGCTATATGTGCCCTTGTCCTCCACATCGTAGCCTTTTTCCAGAAGCCAGGTTTTAATCGCTTCTTTTAATTCAAAGCCGCCGTGATCGGCGCCCAAAGATATTTTCATCGCAGCACCCTCCGTACATTACACATGTTGCACATTTTTTCTTATTTTACCATATTCCCCTGCTCAGTAAAACCGCTATCGGAAATATACATTGTGAATTTAGGGAAATAACCTCAAAAGGGCAGCCCTTCTTTATCCAGCCGCCAAATACGGTTGCCGGCGGCCTTTAGCAGCCGGTTCATCACCGCTGCGCCCCGGCCTTTGGTGCTGCAAGCTTCCACAAATATACGGCCCACATCCTCTTGGTCACAGGCCCTTAACGCATCGTAAAGCAGCGCTCCCATCTCCCTGGGGCGGCTGTGGCTGCCCATTTTACGGCAGTAATAAAGCTCTTCATCTTTTTCCGGCTGCAAGGCGCGGCCTAAAAGGAGCCGCCAGGTTTCTTCACTGAGCAAAAGTCCGATCTTGCGCCGCTCCCCGCCGGCTTCCGGCTGCAGCGGCTCATCGCTGCTGTCTTCCGGCTTGACCTCCGGCCCTTTGAGGCTGGAGGGCTGCAGCATCAGGCGGGCCACGAAGGCCGCCACCGCATGGGGATTGCCCTGCAAGATGGTGGCCGGAGCTTTGGGAGCATAGTGGCGGTATTTCATGCCCGGGGCTTTTGGGGGGGAGCTATCAGAGCTGTGGCTGCCCTGGGGGCTGTGACCCTGGTCGTGACTCTGGCTGCCTTTGTGGCTGCCGCCGCTACAGGTGCAGCCGCCGCCCTGGCTGCCGCCGCTGTGGTCAGCGCCTTGGGCTCCAGTCTGCTCTTCCTCACTCCCTTGGACAGGCCCCAAAATCCGGTTCAAAGCTGACAGAGTGATGTCGCCGGGCCGTAAAACTGCCGGCGGCTCCACGGATAAGTCTAAAATGGTAGACTCAAGGCCTACCTGGCATGGACCGCCGTCGATAATTACCTCGATTTTGCCGTCCAGATCCTCCAGGACATGACAAGCCTTGGTGGGGCTGGGCCGGCCGCTGGTATTGGCGCTGGGAGCCGCTATGGGGCCGCCGCAGGCCTCAATCAAGGCCTGGGCTATGGGTTCTGCCGGAAACCGTATGGCCACCGTATCCAAGCCCGCTGTAACAATAGGAGGAATATGTTCCGCCGCCGGCACCACCATAGTTAAAGGGCCGGGCCAAAGCTTATTGGCTGCCTTTTGGGCCTTTTCCGGCCAGACTCTCGTCAGCTCTTTAGCCTCTGCCAGAGAAGCAACATGCAAAATCAGCGGATTATCGCTGGGCCGTCCTTTGGCCTCGTATATTCTGGCCACCGCCTTTTCATCCAGGCCGTATGCCCCCAAGCCATAAACAGTTTCCGTAGGGAAGGCCACCAGCCCCCCCTCCCGCAAAATCCGGGCGGCTTCTTTAATTCGGGGATCGTTGCCGTCTTTGATTCGCCAATACTGGGTCTTTTTTATTTTTTTGCTGTTTTTGCAGGCAGCCCCGCCCGGCTTGCCGGTCTTGCCCGCCTCACCGGAGGCTGCAGTATCACTCAAGTCCTCGGCATCATTTGAGCCGCCGGCCTGGCTTCTGCGGCAGCCCAGCACTACTCTATCCCGGCCGCCTTCGTCCTGTAAAACCTCCACATCCTTAAAGCCCGCCGCCGCAAACAGGGCCTTCACTGCCGGCCCTTGCCGCCAGCCGATTTCCACCAGGCACCAGCCCTTATCCTCAAGACGCCCATAAGCTGCCGGCAATATTTCGCGGTAGCAGTCCAGTCCGTCTTTACCGCCCCATAAAGCTTTCACCGGCTCTTTCCTCACGTTTTCCGGCAGCTCTGTCATTTCCTCTGTGGATATATAAGGGGGATTAGACAGAATCAGCCGGAATTGCTCCTGGGGACCAAGGGGCTCAAACCAGGAGCCTTCTCTAACCTCAACCCGCTGCTCAAGCTGATTCAGGCGAAGGTTTTTTCTTGTGGTTTCCGCAGCCAAGGGGTCGATATCCACAGCCACTCCTTGCAGCAAGGGTCTGGCCAAAGCCAGGGATGTGATAACGGCGCCGCTGCCGCTGCCCAGCTCCAATACCCGCACAGGTTCTTCCTCAGGCAAGCGGACCAGGGCGGCATTGACTAAGACCAAGGTATCCCGGCGGGGAATCAGCACCCCGGGCACAACATGACAATCCAAACCGCCAAAATCCTGGCAGCCTGTCAAATAAGCCATAGGTTCATGATTGGCCAGCCGCTCAACGGCCTCCTCATAAGCTTGTCCCGTCTCCGGCTCCAAAGCTGCATCGAAATCCAGCAGAAGCTGCAAACCCTCTTTTTTCCAGCAAAAAGCAAGAAGCTCCTTTGCCTCCCGGCAGGCAGCTTCTTCGGAAAACCCTGCTTTTTTCAATTGTCGGCAAGCCCGGGCATAAGCTTCCCTGCCCGAAACCTCCGCGTTGTCTATCTCTGGCATAAATTGCCTACTCCCGTTTCAAATTCTCTGTTTGGCCACGTAAAAAGCGGCCTCCGGCTCCTTACTCCTGGCTGCTTTTCAGCTGCTCCGCCTGGTCGGCATTGGTCAGCGCTTCAATAAACTCTTCCAGCTCTCCTTGAAGAACGTATTCCAGTTTATAAGAAGTCAGGCCGATACGGTGGTCCGTCACCCGGCCCTGAGGGAAATTGTAAGTACGAATCCGCTCACTGCGGTCCCCTGAGCCGACCATGCTTTTGCGGGTACTGGCCTGCTGGCCTTGCTGCTCTTCCATGGCCTTCTCCATCAGACGGGAACGCAGCACCTTCATGGCTTTATCCTTATTTTTGATCTGGGATTTTTCATCCTGGCAGCTCACCACCAGTCCGGTGGGAATATGGGTTAAGCGAATAGCGGATTTTGTGGTATTTACCGACTGGCCCCCGGGTCCGCTGGAGCAGAAAATATCCACCCGGATATCCGACTCTTTGATATCGAGATCCACTTCTTCAGCCTCCGGCAGCACCGCCACCGTAGCGGCAGAGGTATGAATACGGCCGCCGGATTCCGTCTCCGGCACCCGCTGCACCCGGTGAACGCCGCTTTCATATTTCAGCCGGCTATAGGCTCCCCGGCCTTCGATCAGCAGTACAACTTCCTTTACGCCGCCGATATCCGTAATATTGGAGGACATAATATCGATGCGCCAGCCCTGATTCTCGGCATAGCGGGTATACATCCGCATCAAATCCCCGGCAAACAGAGCGGCTTCTTCACCGCCGGTGCCGCCCCGTACCTCCAGCAGTACGTTTTTGTCGTCATTGGGATCCTTAGGCAGCAATAAAATCTGCAAACGGTTTTTCAGCTCTTCTTCCTTATCTTCCAACTCCCCTAAATCGGCTTTGATCAGCTCTTCCATTTCCTGATCCAGGCCGCCGGCCTCCAACAGTTCCCGGTTGTCTTTGATTTGTTGCAGGACTTGTTTATATTCGCTATAAGCGTCCATAGTTTCCTGCATACCGGCGTGTTTTTTCGTATACTCCCGCCAGGAGCTTTGGTCCGCAATAATATTGGGGTCGCTTATTTTCTCCGTTAACTCATTGAAGACGGTTTCCATTTTATTTAATCTGTCCAGCATTGATGAACTTCCTTTCCTGATTAACGTAATATCGGCATATAAATCGGCAAAGCAACAGACGCAACCGCCTACGTTTCAGGAGCAGTCTCAGGAGCCGGGACCAAAGCCTCCGCCTTAGCCAGGGTGATCTCAGTTATCGCCTCTTCTTCCGTCAGCTCTGCCGCTGCCGCCATCGCCGCCGCAGCACACTCCGCCCCTTGAGCCTGAGGCGCCTCTTCCACAGGCAAAACCCCGTCGTCCTGCAGCACCTTGGTCAAGGCCGCAATAGCTACTTCCAATTGGCTGTCGTCGGGTTCCCGGGTAGTCAGCCGCTGCAGTTGCAAGCCCGGCCAGCTAATAGCCGCCACAATGGGGTTATCCAGCCTTTTGCCGGCTAAACGTATCAATTCATAAGCAATACCGGCAATCACCGGCAGCAAAACCACCCGGCTCAGCAGCCGCTGAACCATGGTCATCGCCGGCAACAGGGAATACAGCAAAATACTGACTACCATCACCAGCAACAAAAAGCTGGTACCGCAGCGGGGATGGAGGCGGCTCATAGCTCTGGCGTTGTCCAGGCTCAGGGGCTTACCGGATTCATAAGCGTAAATCGTCTTATGCTCCGCTCCATGGTATTGAAAAACCCGCTGCACATCCTTCACTTGGGATATGCCGAAAATATACAGCAGAAAAATAACAATCCGCATTACGCCCTCCAGCACATTCTGCAAGCCATGGCTGGGTACCCAGGCTTTGATGCCTTGAGCCAAGAAAGCCGGCAAAAGGAAAAACAGGAGGATGCCTAAGCTTAAAGAGACGGTCACCGTAATGGCAATTTCTTTGCTGGACAGCGTCTCCTCTTCTTCTCCCTCCTCCAAAACCTGATTGGCGGAAAACACCAGGGTTTTTACACCCATCACCAGGGAGTCCACCAGATTGACGGTGCCCCGGATAAAAGGCCAGCGCAAAAAAGCCGGTCTGTTTGGGGATTGATTGATGGCCCAATCCTCCACGCCTATGCAATCCGGGCCCTTACGAAAGGCGATAGCCAGGCTGTTTTTGCCCCGCATCATTACGCCTTCGATGACGGCCTGACCGCCGTAATTGAATTTAGTTTCGCTCATGATAACTCCTTAACTGCTTCAGTATCTCTTTTATTAATAATTTTTTGTGTTCTAAAATAATATTTTACCACAGATCAAGAAAAATAAAAAGAAGCAGGACGCTGCCGCCCTGCCATTTTCTTTGCAATGTCTTTGCATACTCTATTACTGAATGCCGTATTTGTTCTTAAATCTCTCTACCCGGCCCTTAGTAAACACTGTCCTCTGCTTTCCTGTATAGAAGGGGTGGCATTGGGAACAAATTTCCACTTTAATCTCCGGGCTGGTAGAACCGGTCTCGAAGGTATTGCCACAGGCACAGGTCACTTTGGCGGTGTGATACTTGGGATGAATGTCTTGTTTCATAACTCTCTTTCACCTCTTTCCAAGGGGTCCGCCGACCCACATTACAGATGTTTAGTATAGCACGGTCTTTGGGCCATTGCAAGGGCATGGCCGAAAAAAGCCCTGGAAAAAGATCCAATCCCCTCCTAATTTCATTTAGATAAGCAAAAGGCCGTTATCCATAGCCTGTCTGCAAAACAGGGGGAGGTTGTCTGTGCAAAATTGCGGTTTCGGATGCAATTAATTCCTATGCCTGCATCTCCGGGTGAGCGAATTGCACGTTTGTAGCCAGTCCAAGAAAATGTCCGCACCCCCGAATGTGCAAAATTGCAAGTTTGTTTCCAGGGTTGTGGCATTTTGAGCAAAATTGCAGGTTTGTAATAGATGATTTGGCCTGAAAATAGGGTCCTAAGGCTAAATTCAGCCTGTTTCCGGGCCAAATTGGTGTCCTAAATAGTGATTTAAAGATGACAAACTTGCAATTTTGCACAAGAGGGTCAGTGCCCGGGGCACTTACTGCCACTGCTCAGAGTTACGCTTACAGCAAAGGCGCCGCTTCTTTGCCGCTTTTATCCGGCAGCTCGATTTCCGGCATCAGCTCTGTGGAAATAATCTGCAGCATCTCTTCCAAGCGGGCCACTTCTTCGGCGGTAAACCGTTCTTTAATGCGGTTCATGACGGTGGCAAGGTAGCTATAACTGATATTGTAGTAGTCGATGTACTTTTGCGTAGGCTCCAGATGGTATTCCCGGCGGTCATCTTTTGAGCGGGTCTTCCGCAGATAGCCTTTTTGAATCAGGCTGTTGACCTTGTAGGCGGCATTGGGCGAGGATATTTGCACGAAACCGGCAAACTCATTTACCGTAGGTTTATCCAAGGCCTGGATAATCTCCATGCAAAAGGTTTCCACCGTAGTCAGGCTGGCTTCTCTGCTTTGAAAATGGCCAAAGACTTTCCGATAAAAGTGCAGCTTAAATTTAGAATACACCGTAGCGAACTGATAATCCAGCATAAATACCGGATTCCTCCTCTCGGCAGCTTTTTCTGAAATGAACCGCAGACATCCATTGTCTCAACAGGCGGCATCATTCCATTCAGCCATAATCGATTCTAACACATCGGCCACGCGGTGCATACCCTCCAGCCGCCAGGCGTTGGAGCCGCAAAAGAATAATCCGTTTTCCACATCACCCCGGACTGCGGCGACCAAGGCGTCTGAGATACAGTAAGGCGCTTTAGCCCGGGGACAAGGTATCAGGCAGCCGGTACAGCCGGCTGAAGGAGCAGGCTCTCCCGCTTCCAGCCGCCGGATCAAAGGCGTTCTCAGGGCCCGGCCCGGCATGCCTACCGGACTTTGCACCAACTGAACATCCTCTTTTTTGGCGGCGATCAAAATGTCTTTTAATCCCTGGGAAGCATCACATTCATAGGTGGCAATTAAACGAGTGGCAATCTGTATGCCTGCTGCACCGCAAGCGGCAAGACGGGCGGCATCGGCTCCATCCCAAACACCGCCGGCGGCAAATACGGGAATCCGCCTTCCTGCCCGCTCCTCAAAAGGTTCTAATGCGGTTACCACCTGGGCCACCAGGGTTTCCAGGGGAGCAACACTGCCTGCCAATAAATCTTCTTTGGCAAAGCCAAGATGGCCCCCGGCCTCACCGCCTTCTACTACCACAAAGCCGGGCAAAACATGGTAGCGCTTTTCCCAGAGCCGGCAGATAGTAGCGGCGGCCCTGCCGCTGGATACAATAGGAGCCAGAAGTATATCGGCCTTTGCCGCCGCCGCAATGGCCGGCAGATCCAAAGGCAGCCCGGCGCCGGAAACAACGGCGTCAGCGCCGGCAGCTATGGCCGTCCTTACACTATCGGCATACTGCGTAGTAGCCACCATAGCATTAATCGCCACCAGGCCCCGGCCTCCTGCTATCTCCTTGGCCCGCCGGATCTCCCGGGCCAGGGCTCTCAGATTAGCCCCCTCCGGATCCTCGGCATAATCCGGCTCACTAAAGCCGGCCATTGCGGTACTGATGGTACCCATACCGCCGCAGGCAGCCACCGCTCCGGCCAGGGAACCCAGAGAAACCCCAATACCCATGCCCCCTTGTAATATAGGCAGCTCTAAAACTCTGCCGCCAAGGTTTATGCTCATAGGCTGGCCTTGCCCCTTAAAACATTTTTCATTTCGTTCATTTCGCTTTTCATTTTGTTTTTCACTTAGGTTCTCTTTCATAAGTTCTCCTTTGACGCAACCTGCAAAAAGCCGCTGCCCATGCCTCTGAATTTCTGATAACGGGCCCGGGCGGGATCAGATTGCTTTTGCAGCTCTGCCAGATGTCTTTGCAAGGCCCTGTCTACTGTCCGGAAAATCTCTTTAGCTCCGGGCCCCGCAGACCGGGCGCCCCCCTCCGGCTCCGGCAAAATCTCGTCGACGACTCCCAGCTTCAGAAGGTCCGCTGCCGTCAGCTTCATTACGTCGCAAGCCTCGCCGGCCCGGCTTTTATCCTTCCACAGAATTGAGGCAAAACCCTCCGGCGAAAGGATAGAATAGACTGCGTTTTCCAGCATCAGTACCCGGTTGCCCATGGCCAGAGCCAAAGCGCCGCCGGAGCCGCCTTCGCCGATAACCACAGTCAAAAGCGGTGTTTTCAGCGTGCTCATCAGGGCCAAACAGCGGGCAATAGCCTCACCCTGGCCCCGGGCTTCGGCTTCCAAACCGGGATAAGCCCCCGGCGTATCGATAAAGGTAATAACGGGACGGCGAAACTTCTCCGCTGCCCGCAGCAGTCGCTGTACTTTGCGGTAGCCCTCCGCCGTAGGCATGCCGAAACGGCAATGCACATTTTCATCCAGGCTTTTGCCTTTGCGGTGGCCCAGCACCGTTACCGGCTGACCGTGAAATAAGGCGACTCCCCCTAAAATAGCAGGGTCTTCGCCGCCCAGCCGGTCCCCTTTCTGCTCAAAGAAATCCGTAAACAACGCCTTGATAAACTGCATGGTGCCGGGACGGCTGATTGACCGGGCCAGAGCCACCCGTTGGGCGGGGGTGAGAGCCTTTTTCGCCTCTTCCGCCTCTTCCGCCTCTTGGGCCTCTTGGGCCTCTTGGGCCGTTTTATCGCCATTGCCTGCCACTGGCGGATTGTCTGTCACTGGCGGGGCCGCCGCCGGTAAAACAGCAGTTTCAGCCATACCCTCCGTTTTAAGCGTACCCTCTGTTTTAACCGTAATCTCTGCTTTAACAGCACCGTCTTTAACCGCACTGTCCATTACGGCCCCATTTTCTGCTTTAACATTGATATCCTCTTGAGACCCGTTATCTGCTGCTGGCTCGTTGTTCCGGTTAACTGTCCTTATATCATCCATGGCGGGCGCCTCCTTTCCGGTGCAGACGCAGCAACTGCCCCAGGGTTGCTTTCATGTCCTTTCGCGGTACTACGGCATCAATGAAACCGTGGTCCTCAAGGTATTCCGCCCGCTGAAAGCCTTCCGGCAAGGCCTGGCCTATGGTTTGCTCAATGACCCGGGGGCCGGCAAAGCCGATTAGGGCATTGGGCTCGGCTAAGGTGAAGTCTCCCAGGGAAGCAAAGCTGGCGGTAACGCCGCCGGTAGTGGGATGGGTCAGGCAGGCAATATAGAGTCCTCCCGCCTGCTGAAACTTTTCAATGGCTGCTGCGGTTTTGGCCATCTGCATCAACGAAAGAATGCCCTCTTGCATGCGGGCGCCGCCGGAGGCACAGAAGATAATCAGCGGCAGCTTTTCCTTGGCTGCCGTCTCCGCCGCCCGGGTAACTTTCTCGCCTACGGCAATACCCATGCTGCCCATCAGAAAGCGGCCGTCCATCACCGCTACAATTGCGGTAAACCCTTCAATCTTGCCTTTGGCCGTTACGATGGCTTCCCGAAGTCCGCTGCGTTTTTGCAGGCTCTTTTTCTTTTCCGGATAGCCCTCAAAATCCAAAGGATCACCGGCAACCAGATTCTCGTTCAACTCCCGAAAGCTGCCCTGATCCAACAGCAGGGCCAGCCGCTGATAAGCGCCCAAGGGCCGGTGGGCGCCGCATTCCGGACAGACAGAAAGGTTTTTTGCCCAATCGGCCTTGGCTGCTACCCCATTACATTCGGGGCATTGTTCAAAAACATCCTGGGCAGAGGGGGCGGCTTTTTTTTGTACGGCGTTTTCCCGCCAAACTTTAAGCTGCAGCAGCTTCTGGCGGCGCCCTTTAAAAAAATCAATCATCGGCCTTCTCCTTTATTTCCTCGCCCTTGCTCACCTGGAGCAGATCATCAAGATGCTGCTCCAAAAAGCTGGTATCATAGTTACCCCTTAAAAAATTCGGGTGAAATAAGATCAGGTGGGCCAACTCCGCAACGGTGGGATAGCCCTCCACAACCAATTCCTCCAAGGCCCGGCGCATCCGGCGAATAGCCTGCAGCCGGCTCTGGCCC
The DNA here is from genome assembly GCA_018436095.1 of Clostridia bacterium. GTDB lineage: Bacteria > Bacillota > Peptococcia > DRI-13 > UBA5745 > WRMS01. Next base: position 271,666 of record JAHDMJ010000001.1, read on the forward strand.
TGTACAATAATTTTCGCTACCATAGAATCGTAATAAGGGCTTAGCACACTGCCGGGATAAAGGGCTGAATCCACCCGTACGCCGCAGCCGCCGGGGAAATGCAAAAATCCGGTTTTGCCCGGTGTGGGCCGAAAATCCTTGGCCGGGTCTTCGGCATTAATCCGCACTTCAATGGCATGGCCTCTGAAAGCCACCTCTTCCTGACCGAAGGCCAGAGGCAGACCCGCCGCAATGCGCAACTGTTCCCGAATCAAATCCAGGCCGGTGAGCATTTCGGTTACGGGATGCTCCACCTGAATCCGGGTGTTCATCTCAATGAAATAGTAATGGCCCTCTTTATCTAATACAAATTCGATGGTGCCGGCCCCCCGGTAACTGCAAGCTTTAGCAGCCCGCACCGCATCTTCGCCCATCTGCCGGCGCAACTGAGGGGTCAGGGCACGAGAAGGCGATTCCTCGATCAGCTTTTGGTTTTTCCGCTGAATGGAGCAATCCCGCTCTCCAAGGTGAACGACATTGCCCGCACTGTCGGCCAGAATTTGAAATTCGATATGGCGGGGCTGCAGAATCAGCTTTTCCACATACATTTCGCCGTTGCCGAAGCAGCTCACTGCCTCAGCCTGGGCGGCGGCAAAGCTGGCAGCCATCTGACCGGCCTCAAACACCCGGCGCATACCCCGGCCGCCGCCGCCGGCACTGGCTTTCAGCAGCACAGGATAGCCGATAGCTGCCGCTACGGCAGCAGCCTCTTCAGCATTAGCCACCGTACCCTCAGAACCCGGCACCACCGGCACCCCGGCCTCTTGCATTAGCGCCCGGGCCGCCGCCTTATTGCCCATACGGCGGATAATATCCCCCTCCGGACCTATAAAAACCAAGCCGTATTTTCCACATAGATCGGCAAATTCGGCATTCTCCGATAAAAAGCCGTAGCCGGGGTGAATGGCCTGGCAGCCGCTGCCCAGGGCGGCGCTGAGGATGGCTTGCTGGTTCAAATAGCTATCTGCGGCTTTGGGCGGCCCGATGCAGACAGCCTTTGCAGCCAATTGTACATGCAGGGCGTTTTCATCGGCGGTGGAATAAACCGCCACTGTTTCAATACCCAACTCGCTGCAGGTACGCAATATGCGCACCGCAATCTCGCCCCGGTTGGCAATCAGGATTCTTCTGAACATAACTTATAGCTCCCGTATGCGAAACAGGCCGTCATCAAAGCCGGCCAGAGCGCCGTCGGCCAGCGAAACCTCTTCGATCACGCAATCACAGGGGGCCTGTACCTCATTAATCATCTTCATGGCCTCAAGTATGCATACAGTATCGCCCTTTTTCACGGAGCTGCCTACGGTGACGAAAGGTGCGGATTCCGGCGAGGGAGCGATATAAAAGGTGCCCACCACAGGGGCCTTGATATAGTTGCCGCCTGCCGGGGCTGAGTTGGCCGTGGGGGCGGCAGGGTCTGCGGCCGCTGCGGCAACAGCGCCAGCTATGGCAGTTCCGGGGACCGTGGCAGGGGAGGCCGGCAGTGCCGTTGCTGCAGCACCGGCAGTAGCTGTAACAGAGCCAATCGCAGCTGCCGTTATAGGAAGGGCTGCCCTTTCCAGCACCAGGCGAAGGCCGTTTTCTTCATATTCCAATCGGGTAAGGGTCGTTGCTTCAAAGCTCTTCATCAGTGCTTGCAGTTCCTGCTGGTTCATCAGCAAAAACCTCCTTTCATCATAAAAAGCGGCCGAGGCCGCTTTTCTGCAATTGGGCCGGCAAGGCGAACAATGATACGATCTCCGGCTCAGGCATTATTTTCCAGGTAAGTGACCAAGTCTCCTATGGTCTTCAGGTCGGCCAGCACATCGTCGGGGATCGTTACCTGAAGGGCTTCTTCAAGGGCCATAGCCATCTCCACCGCATCAAGGCTGTCAATATCCAAATCCTCGGTCAGACGGGCTTCAGGTGTTATATCCGAAATCTCACATTTCAGGGTTTCCACTATCACATCACGCACTTTTTCAAACATAGCTCTATTCCTTTATCGTTTATTTGATATCCTGGATAGTTGCAATAATTTATCTAAAAATTTTTAGATAAATTATTTTAAGGATATTATAGACTTTCTCAATAATTTGTCAAGGGGAAAGGTCAGAATTACCGCTGTGAATTTCAATATTTTTCCATATGGTTTTCATTTGTTCCTTTATTGCGTAGGCGGGGCGGCACTAACCCCCTAACCTGTGCAGAAATTACGGTTGTATGCACTTGGCGGGGACGGAGTGAGCAAAATTTGCGGTTGTACGTAAGCTGCTTGGACTCTCTCAGCGGATAACCGTAATATTTTTGGTTCCGCACTACTTTAGACCGGGGCGGCAAAAATATTTTCGGTTCTCTTCAAATGCACTGATCACAACCGCAAATTTTGCACAACCGGCTCAGGCCAATTAACCACAACCGCAAATTTTGCTCAACCAGCCAAAAATCTTGGCAGTGCCTCAGCCATCTCAGCCATCTCAGCCATCTTCGGCTGCTATCCGGCCGCTGCCCGGCCCGCTGCCCTTGCAGATCAACTACCCCAATGGTAAAATGGAGGCATCACAAGGCTGGAGGCACAAATATTTATGAAAATTGCAGTATTTGGCATCGGCGGCGTTGGCGGTATGGTCGGCGGCGCTTTGGCAAGAAGCCATAAGGAAACCTATTTTTATGTCCGGGGCGAAAACCTCAAGGCTATCCGGCAACAGGGATTAAGAGTGGAATCCCTCTCCCTGGGCGATTTTCTGGCCCGGCCCAAGCTGGCCTCAGATAATGCAGCAGAACTGGGAATTATGGACGTTATTCTCCTTTCCTGCAAAGGCTACAACCTTAAAGAAGCCTGTACTGCCATAAGACCCATGATAGGGCCCGGTACCGTAGTTATTCCCTTGCTCAACGGAGTTATCGTCTCGGAGATAATGGAGCCCCTGCTGCTTCCCTGTCTTATCGCCGACGGTACCATCCGGGTGTTCAGCCATCTGGAGAAGCCCGGCCATATCGTACAAGATGCGGGGTCCTGCAGTATTATCTTTGGTATGAAAGACGGCAGCAAACCCCCTCGTCTTGAAGAAATCGCCGCTGTCCTCAATAGTGCCGGTATCCCAACCACCCTGTCGGCCAATATTCTGGCCGATAGCTGGATCAAATACGTCTTAATGGGCAGCAGCAGCGCCTTGTATTGCTACTATGACGGGCCAGCCGGCAAAGTCAAGGAGGATCCCAACCATGAAGCGGTACTGCGGGCGATTGCCGGTGCAATGACAGCGGTAGCTGCCGCCAAAGGGGTCACCTTGCCCGAAGACCTGCCCGGCTACTGTGTGGAGCAGTTTGCCAGGGTGCCGCCGGATACCATGACCTCCCTATACCGGGACCTCAGCGGCGGTAAAGCAGCTAAGGACACCGAGCTTGATCATATTATCGGCCGAATGGTTGAGCTTGGCAAGCAAACCGGTGTGGCCACGCCTTATCACCAGGCGGCCTATGAACGCTTCGCCATTGCACAATGATACACAATCATACGCAATACCCAACAGATTAAAGGAGCCTGCCGGTTTGAACGGCGAGCTCCTTTTTTATCCAAGCAATATTCCCAAGTGGTATTCCTCCGCAATGTTCTATGCAATATTCCTACACAATATTCCTGCGTAATATTCTTGCGGAACATCCCTGCGATCAGGTTTCTTGGGAGCCTCCCTATGCGATATTCCTTTTACCCACCCGGGCAACCTGCACGCACATATCGTCCTGTCCCCCTTCTTCCTTGCCGTTTTTGGCCAGATAAAGCAGGTACTCGGCAATTTTGGCCGGCTCCTCCATGGCTAGCTGGCGCATCAATTCCTCCAGCCAGTTGCCCCGGCCCTCCAAGCCCTCCAAAGCCTCCCAGGCGCCGTCGCTCATGGTCACCACCACATCCTGGGGATAGAGCACTTTGACGAAGCTTTGGGGTTCCAGTTGATCCAATATCCCTGCCGGCGGCACACCGGCGGTAATCACTTGGAAATCCCCCTTCGTCCAGATCAGGGAAGGAGCACCGCCGGCTTTGATGAATTCCGCCCGGCCGCTGACCTGGTTAATGATTACCAGGTCTAAGGTGGCAAAGCTATCCTGGTTATTGCGTAAAACCATAGCTGTATTGACGGTCTTCACCGCCATTTTAGCCGACAAGCCGGTGCGCAGAAACCGCTCCAGCAGCCGCAGGGCTAAATCGCTTTCATTATGGGCTTTGGGACCGCTGCCCATACCGTCACTGACTACCAGGGCCAACTCCCGGCCCGGCAACTGCAGACTGACGGCGGCATCACCGGATACGGTCTGGCCTTTTTTGGGGCACTGGGCCTTGCCCACCTCCACATCCAGCACCGCCTTGGGCGCAATGGCACAAATACAGGTGTTGCCTCCCAAAACGGGGCAGCTTAACTCTTTAATCTCATGAGGCAGGCCCAGGCTCTTGTCGGCCAAAGGCAATAACTGCTCCCGGCAGCGCTGCCGGTCTTTGCAGGGCTCCTGCACAATTTTAATCTGGCTGCGATCCTGGCGGTTGTCAATGATGACTCTTTGTACCGGCAGGCTGTGGGCTTTCAGTTCCTCTTCCAGGACTTCCCGGCTTTCCTGGCAAATCTGGCTATCCTCGCCCACTTCCTCGGCCATCTCATGGAGGAGCTGCCCCAATCCCGACAACTGCTGGGCCACCATATTGCGGCTGCCGGAAAGCCGCCGTTCATAATAGCTCATCATCATGAACCGCTCCACTTCACAGCCGATAGTCCCCGCCAATTCCCGGCTCCTGGGACAGCGCCGCAGCAATTCAGGCTCCAGGTCCTTTTCGCTGACCATGCCCTGCTTATGATAACGGCGGCCGCAATTCAAAATAGTGGTGCCTGTCTTCATCTTATTTTCCCGCCAGCAAACGGGCCAGACATTGCAGCCTTCGCAGACCCGCTTGCAGACGCTTTCAACCAGCTGATCCCCCTCGGGCTCCGGTCCTTTCTCCTCTTCCGTATCTTCCATCAGCTCCTGAATTTCCATAAAGGCCTCGCCCAGGCTGGCCAGCCTTTCCTGATTGACCATTTCCGCACCATCACTGTCGAAGGTCAGGGAGATTTTCTCCTCCTCCCTTTGCAGCAGGGGACCAATGGGCAACAGAAGAAAGAAGGCGGCGGCCATTGAGGTTTCCATCAGGCTTTGCAGCAATACCGCCGGCTCGGAAAAGTAGAAGGCCAGCATCATATTTCCCAGGAAGAATCCTACAACCACGCCAACCCGGCGGAAGAGGCGGAAGCAGCCGCTAAGCAGGCCTGCCGCCGCGTAGAAAGTGACGGACCCCAAGGGCAAGTCCCCCTGAAATACCGGCAAAAGCCCCATGGCCACACCGGCGGCAGCGCCGGCGCCGGGGCCGCCCAAATAAGCAGCCCACATCAGGATATAACGGCAGAGCATGCTCTGAATGCCGAGACCGCAAAAGCTCATGCCCTCCACGCCCAGAAGCAGGCCCAGAATCAGCAGTACGGAACCGCAGCGGCTTTCGTAACCGAGCTGGCGGTGGTTGCGCCATTGGCTGAAGCCTTGGGCGCTGTACCATAGGGCTACGGCCAGCACAAAGATGAAGATGCTTTCCAATAGCAGAGCCACCGTTTGATAGATGGTGGCTTGTCCCATTAATAGCACTGCCCCCCGGATCAGGCAATGGAAGGCGGCGGCAAAGGCCGCAGCCAAAAAGGGCTTGTCCTGGTACCCCCCCATCCGGCAGAGAAACAGGTAAGCGCACAAAGGAGGCAAACTATAGACCGCCGCTTGCTGCCAATCCATAAATGTAAAAAAACCCGCCGCAGCGCCAATGGCTGCCCCCAAGCTCCAAACAGGCCAGGCCAGGCAGACACCGGCGGCAAAACCGGTTCCAAAAGGATAAAGCTCTTTCAGTAATACGCCCCGGGAAAAAAGCAGCCCGCATACGAAAGACAGAGCCCAGGGCCAAAGACTGGCGACCTTTTGCCAGCGTTGCCGCAGGTCTGCATCTTTTCCCGGTAATGTCAGGTTTTTCAGCATGAGCATTCCTCTTTTTTCTGTGGAATAGAATATGGGCTTTGCGAGCCCATAAATACGTTCATGCTAATTATACCTTTTTTAACTGGAAATTTTTGCCGTTTTATGTCCCGGTTCTTTAAAATATTCCTTCATTTCTCCGTCTATTCCGACAGTTCCTCCGCTAAAAATTGTACATACATACCATAACGACATAATAGCCGGTCGGGCCGCAGCACCCTCACCTCAATATCCCGGCGGGCCGGTAAAAAGGTCAGCTTTACGGCCTGATCCAAAGAAAGCTGGCGGATCTCCGATAAAGACGTCCCTCTATCGCAATAAAAAGAGGCCATGCCGATACGGCCGCCGCCGCTGGGCGCCCTAAGATAAAACAAGGTCAGCCGCGAAATCCAGCGTAGCTGCAGGCAATGAACATCACGGTCATAGCCTGTTTCCATGGGGTGATCGATGAAGCCGATGCCTAAAACCTCATTAACCGCATCGTCTTCCAGCTCCAGCATGATTTCTTCCTGACCCTGCCAATAACTGCCCAGAGACTCCTTGCCTGCGTCCATCTGCACCGGCACCCGGATCAGCGCCTCCAAAAGCACCGTCCGCAGTCCGGTTCTTACGCCATGGAGACAAACCAGTTCGCTGTGCTCCGGCTCCATACCCGGCCGGCAACTGGCCTGCCACTCCATTGTGACTTCCGTTACGCCCTGCCAATGGTTTTTCTCTGTTTCCCTTCCCCCCTGCCATAAGTACCCCTGAAACCGGCTGATGCCAAAAAGCGAAGAGGTTCTGGCCAAAGCCGGCCTCCCTCCGTCATGAGGCTCCAAAAAGAAGCTTCGCCGCAGCCAGCTTTCCTCCCCATCCTCATCACCCTGTAATGGCGTTTTACGATTTTCCTCCTGCCAGAATATCTGTACTTGCAAGCTGCCATGGCAAAAGCCCTCATTTTCCTGCCAGCAGCCCGGCGACATAACGGCGGTTAACTCAATTTCTTCTTTGATATGGTCCCTGGGCAGCACCACATTTTCCCGCAGCAAAATCCAGGTTTCATCGCAGCTCATACTGCGGCGCCAGACCATATCCTGATAATTTCCCGCCGTTTTAAGATGAACAGTCTCTGCCATTATCATGATCATCCCTTCTTCCACTGCCGGTCGAAGAGCGCCAACAACCGCTTTTCTTTTAACAGACTGGCTTCCCAATGATGATATTCCTGCTTCATCGTGGTCTGGTCAGGCAGCTCCTGCCGCAAAAAGTACTGCCTGGCATAATGCCAATAGCCTTCAGGAAATAGCCACTGGGCCTGCAAAGAGCTTTCATCCGCCGCCGTCAGCGGTCCCCGTTCCCGGCAATAGGCCTGGATCAGCCCCGGCAGCTCCCCTCCTCTTTCCCCTTTTAGGGCAAAGAGCGTCTTCAGCAGCAAGCTAAGGTCCATCATCTCCAAACCGCAGTAAGGCCAGATGCCATAAAAATATGGTTTATCCTCCTGCCAGAGAATTTCCTTGCCGGAAAGCCCCCAAAAAGCCCAGCCTTTGCCGGCCTCCTCCAACTGCTGCCGGTCAATATAGAGAAAATGGTTTACAGCTTCCTGCCCCCGCTGATAGCACTGCTCAAAGTTTTCCATGAACAGTCCTTCGATATCTGTGCGGCAGCCCCGGCGGCGGACAATACCCCGGTAAAGCAGCAGCTCCCCTAACCGCTCCTGCAGCGTCCGGCACCAGTATTCCACCGCCCCCTCGGGCAAATAAGCCGGCCAGCCGGCAGCCCGGCGGTGGAGGCGGCCCAGTTCCGCTGCCAAACACAGCCTTTGCTTTTTCGTCAGGCGGCCGGCGGCTACGCTTTTGCCTTTGGGCGGCGCAGAAAAGGCCATCCAGCAGACGCCGTTTTGAAAGACCGGTTCCTTAACCGGCGCCGGCAGCATATCGCAGCCCTGCTCAATGCTTTCCTGCCACCAGCGCAACAGCTCCTGCCCCACAATCTCCTGACCCGGCACAGCCAGCAATACCAGATCGCCTCCTGAGGACCGCCAGTTGTGTCCCCAGGCCAACCACCTGCCCCGCTCCGGTAAAAAAGCCCTCCGAATCCCTTCGGAAGGCTCCAAACCCCGACTTCCCTCAACCATACCCTCACCTCGTTACAGCCTATGCTTGAGGGGTAGTAATTATGACGGCCTTTGCCGTAAAGAGCAGGACTCGTGGCGCTGCCCGGGTGCTGCCCCGGCGCTGCCCCGGCGCTCGAAAGCAGTGGCTAACTGCACAAAAAACGAGGTAGTGCATTAAATGAAGGACGGTTTATACAAGACTTGGTATAACCATTCTGCATATACGCATATCCACTCAGAAGCCTGCATATATAGCCCCAATATTGCTGCATTACCTCGTTTTTTGAACACAGAAGGGCCGATTCGGCGGCAGTCAACGGTGGTCGGCGGCAGTCAACGGTGGTCGGCGGCAGTCAACGGCAGTCAACGCCAGTCAGCCCCCGGCCACCAGCACTGTTCCAGCGACATGGGCTGTAAGACCGCACCGCTAATTTGTTTCCTGCCGGCCTGCCGCTTTGGCCCCGCCGCAGCGAGGGCCGCCCTTTTCATGAACAGCCCTGGGGGTTCACAGGATTTTCATATTACAGCGGCTGATTTTTATGATAGAATTAGGCCATAAATACGATAACTATAGAAATGCGAGGATGTTTTCCGTGACACGTACCAGACCTTTGACCAAAATCATTGCTTCTCTGCTGCTCCTTTGCGGTATCGCTCTATTTGCCGCCGGCTGCGGCAGTTCCCAAGGCGGCTCAACCCCGTCTGAGGCCGGGGAGACCGATACTCTGCTCATCACCGAGGTGAATCTGGAAGAGCTGCTGTCCCAAGGCTTGCCTGTGATTCTCAACTTTGGCGACGACAGCCAGGAAGCTAAGGCGACTTTAACTAACCTTGAAAGAATCAATAAGCTCTACGGCGATAAAATTCTGATCCGCTCCGTGGATCTGGCGGCCGCTCCCGAGGCGAAAGAAGGTTTCCCCGTTCAGGTTATGCCCAGCCAGTTCTTTTATACGGCCGAAGGCAAGCCCATTACCCTGCCCGGCGATCTGGGCATCCTCATGAGCAGCTTTCAATCTTTGGAGACGGAGGAGATCATCTTTACCGTCCATGAAGGGGCCCTTACCGAGCAGGAGCTGCTGAAGATTCTGGCTTATATGGATGTAAAGTAGCCGCTGAGAAGCGAGGGATGAATGGTGAATGCAAAGAAACAGACAGCCTTCTTATGAAAGCCTGTCTGTTTCTTTTTGTATTGGAACAAGCTATAATTAAGATAATTATTCGATAATCATTAACAATGAACTTGTAATATCCTTATACGAAAACGAATGGGGTGATGATTTATGATGCAGAAAGATCAATACGGCAGGCTGCCGACAGTATTTATTAGCTCAACTTGTTACGACTTAAAGCAGATACGGGTTGACTTGCATAATTTTATAAATGAGCAATTAGGATACGAAGCTATACTATCCGAATTTGATTCATTTCCGCTTGAGCCAGAAATTTCTACAGTAGAAAACTGCATTCGTGTGGTTAGAGAAAGAGCGGATATTTTCTGTTTAATAATAGGTGGCCGCTATGGCAGTATTGGAGATAGCGGGAAATCAATAACCAATTTAGAATACATAAATGCAAAAGCTAAAGGCATCCCCATATATATTTTTGTTGATAAAAGCATCCTTGCCATACTGCCAATTTGGGAAAAGAATAAATCCGGGGATTTCAGCAATGTGGTAGATAATCCCCAACTATTTGAGTTTATTTCAGATTTGCGCGGAAAAGAAAGTGTTTGGATGTATGGATTTGAAAACGTACAAGACATAATAAAAGCATTGCGCAGGCAGCTCGGCTATTTATTTAATGACGCGTTGAAAGTACGCAGCGCACTGCATGTTAACTCGCTTTCACCAAGGCTTCAAAAGCAAACCGGTAAAGTGCTAAAAATTATCATGGAAAAGCCTTCTGGCTGGGAATACCTTTTGTTAGGAGAAATTTTGGAGCAAAAGATAAATGAGCTTGAAGAAATCAAGAGTGACCTGATATATGGCTTTTCTTTTGGCAACATATGCAAGTTATCGGAGCCCAATGATATTCTTGACTTCATTTCCTCCAAAACAGAAAAAATGTTACAATTAATAGGAAATTTCAATGTGCTATTTAAAAAAGCGATTCCTGATGCTCTTGGTGCACCGGGGGAGGCCGGCGATGAGGAAAAGCTTATCTATGTTGGAGAGAGATTCGGTTCAGCCTATGAAAGTTTATTGAGGTGGGGAATGGAGTTTAAAAATCTCTCTGTAAATGAAGAATGGGCCGGACTCATAAATTCTGTCTCTAAATTGTGGGTCTCACCAGTAACGGATATCAATGAATACGTCAAGAAATATAAGGCCGGAATGATTGAAATGCGCCTGCATTTAGATAAATATCTGATAACAGATGAGAATATGCCCGCGGCAACAATTGACTTAACTCTGGTCTTGAATTCCCCTGACCTATCTGAATTTGATACTGAACTCGAAAAAATCAGAAGAAAAATGTGAAGGGATTATTTATATAATGCGGGGTGATGATCCATGAAAAAATGCATCTATATTTTGGCTTTGTTTATATTCTTTTGGGGTATAGGCGGCTGCACCGCTACTCCGGCGGCGGGCATGAAAAGTATGCCCGGTGCCTCAGGCGTTGGGGAAAGCCATAGCGAATCAACCCCAGCTCCCGCAGCCATAGAGCCGGCAGACACGCCCGACCCTATGCCGGGACTGCATACATACGAAATTCAAGCCCGTTTGCATGACGATATGCCTGAATATCGTTTCGCGGCCACAGGAACGGTACAGGGGTCGGATGAATGGGCCTACGGCTTTGTTCTGGGGCTGAATGTGTATGACGAAAGCGGAAAGTCCCTTCTAGCGGCGGATTTTTCGGAGATTTTGGATGGCCAGGTAGTCGGTTACCATGTCTATAATGAAATGATGGACACAATGGGGCTTCACGTTGTAGATGTAAATTTCGACGAATATAAGGACGTGATCATCCTGAACACCTTCGGAGGGGCGCACAGCAATACGTGGTATAACTGCTGGCTTTGGGACAAACAAACATCATTGTTTGTGCCGTCAAAGTCTTTTGCTGAAATTTGTAATCCCGCAATTGATGCGGAGAAAAAGTGTATCTACTCAGCCGGAGGCTCAGGCGCAGCATATTGGGGCGGCATGATTTACAAATTTATAGACGGCGAATATGTGGTTACAAATGAATTAGAGACCGGTTGGGACGGATTGGCAGAAAAGGCGCTTGTAAATGGGGAAATGGAGATTGTCCGCCAAGTATCCTACCGTGACAACGACGAACTCCTTGAACGAGAGAAGCAATACTATCGAGACAGCGGGCTGTGGCAATTAGACCATCCTCATTGGTATTGGCAGGGCGGTCACCATGCCGACCAATGGTTGGAATGAATATATCCACTGCGAGAGAATCTTGATTTGAGGTGAAGACACCGTGATTGTCAAAATATTACTGAGCATCATATTGACCTTTTTTGGCTTTAGGTTATATAATAGCATCATATCAATTATTTTTGATTTGAGGTGGAATTATGCTAACCGCATACGAAGAGCATGCCAAAGTCTTCAAAGCTTTTTGTGATGAAAAGCGTCTGCGTATCCTCGAACTGCTCCGAAGTGGTGAGAAGTGCGCCTGCGTGCTAATAGAACAGCTTGATATGCCTCAGTCCTCGCTGTCCTATCACATGAAAATTCTTTGCGAATCGGGCATCGTGGATAGCAGGCCAGAGGGCAAATGGACGCACTATAAAATAAGTGAAAAAGGCAGCGATGAGGCTCTGACGCTTTTGAAGGCAATCACCACGCCAAATGCGGCGGCAGAGGAAAGCTTTTACTGTAAGACATAAAGCCATCTATGCAAGGAGGATGGCTTTTTGTTGGTACATCACATCAACTTTTCTCGATATAATTATTATATTATATTTCATATATAAAGAGAGGTAATATCACAATGCAAATAATTAAATCCATTTGGTTTTTTTTCCAGAACCAAATCCTCGGTATGAGATGGCTCAATGATCTGATAGGCTCCGGCTTGTCGGCGCTGGGGCTTGACACAACGAACCGATGGACAGGAAGCATACAATTTTTCATTTATGATGTCGTGAAAATTACAGTACTGCTGTGCTTCCTCATCTTCCTTATCAGCTACATTCAGAGCTATTTCCCCCCAGAGCGAAGCAGGAGGATACTCGGGCATTTCCACGGTATTGGTGCGAATTGTATTGCGGCATTGCTGGGCACAGTAACGCCATTCTGTTCCTGCTCATCCATCCCGCTGTTTATCGGATTCACCAGCGCAGGACTGCCTTTGGGCGTGACTTTCTCATTCCTCATTTCTTCTCCAATGGTTGACCTTGGCTCCCTGCTGTTACTAATGAGTATTTTCGGGGCGAAGATCGCTATTATCTACGTTTTGTTGGGCTTGGTCATCGCTGTTGTCAGCGGAACGGTTATAGAGAAAATGCGCATGGAGCAATATGTTGAGAGCTTTATCCTAACAGCGGCCAGCGTAGACATCGAATCTCCTGATCTAACAAAGAAAGATAGACTGGCCTTCGCTAGAGAACAGGTGCTGGCCACCTTCAAAAAAGTATTCCCCTATATCCTCGTTGGTGTTGGTATCGGGGCGCTCATTCACAACTGGATACCCGAAGAATGGGTGGCAACGATACTTGGCAGCAATAACCCCTTCGGCGTTGTGCTGGCAACGATTATCGGCGTTCCCATGTATGCCGATATCTTTGGCACTATCCCCATTGCGGAGGCACTGCTTTATAAAGGAGCGCAACTTGGAAGCATCCTATCGTTTATGATGGCGGTTACCACCTTGTCCCTGCCGTCCATCATTATGCTTCGTAAAGCTGTCAAGCCCAAGCTGTTGGCGCTGTTTATTGGAATCTGCACTGTGGGCATTATCATCGTGGGCTATTTATTTAATGTGCTTCAAGCTTTCACAAAATTATGACCGGATCGCTTGTATTGCTCATCGGCTTCTATATATTCTATCTTGATTTCTAAAAATATTAAAAGGAGATTCTGATTATGGTTTTGTTTGGCAAGAAAAAGAAAGAAAAAACCGCATACCATTGTGGCGACAACTATAATATTGCAAGCATAGAGAAAGGGGAGGCCGCAAAAACTGAAGGTGCGTCTGTCAAGATACTCGGGTCGGGATGCGCCAAGTGTAACCAGCTTAAGGATGCGACAAAAGCAGCTCTTGAGCAGCTCGGTATGAACACCACCATCGACCATGTGACCGATTTTTCTGAAATAGCAACCTATGGTGTAATATCCACCCCCGCCCTTGTGGTGGATGGAAAGGTGATTTCCTATGGCAAGGTCCTTAAAACTGAGGAATTGGTAAAGATACTGCAAAGAATCAGAGGTTAATACGAATCTGTTTTCATTTCCGCAAAACAGATTGGGGGAAAGAAACTTGAAAACGATAAGGCAATGATGTTTGGTGCGAGCTGACCGCCCAATTAGGGTGAAGAGCTCCCTAATCCAAGCCGGATTTAAGGTTTGTGCCCCCATGGATTCCACCCCTAGCTGCTCTGGGGGTGGAATTTAATTCAAGAAACCGACAGGTTTTTCCGGAATGGGTGGTAATCCAGTTCATTGCAAAATGCCGTACAGCAAATCCCGGTCGCAAATCGCCACGCTGTCACGGCGGCAGTAGGTCATGGCTGCCAGCAGTATCCGCAGCCCCCAGGGCAGTACATCCTCCCGCCCCGGCATCATGCCCGGCAAGGCCAGCCGCTCAGCCGAAGGCAAGCTTTCCAGCAAAGCCAGCACCGCCTCCACCTGGCTGCGGCTCATTTCCAGGCCCAGCAAGGCTTCCGGATCATACTCCTTCATGTTGAGATGAATCGCCCCCAAGGTAGTGGCTGTCCCGCCGACGCCTACCAAAGGCCCTGTGCCACCAATAGCGGCCGCATTACCCCCCATTGCCCGTTCCGGCACCGCTATGCCCTGCCAGCCTGTTCTCAACGCCTCCAGAATGCCTTGCCTGTCCAAAGGCTTTTCCAGAAGCCGCAAGCTGCCGATAGGAGCGCTAACCGCCCTAATTCGGCCCTTAATTGCGCCTGTATTCCTGTCAGCATCATCCCCCCTGCCTCCAACCCCTGCAGCCTCAGCCTTAGCCCCGGCAGCTCTGGCAGCCACATTAGTTCCGGCAATTCCGGCAGCCCCCGTGTCCCCCGCCTTTGCTGCTCCATCCTCTTCCAGCCACATCAGCTCCGTGCTGCCGGCGCCGATATCCAGCACCAGGGGCTGGGCCAGCGCCGGATCGCTTAGGCCCGTGGCGGCTCCCAGGTAGCTGAGATAGGCCTCCCTTTCTCCGCTGATGATCTGCAGGTCAAAGCCTGTCCGCTCTTTAACCTCAGCGGCAAAGGCCTGGCTGTTGTCCGCTTCCCGCAAGGCCTGGGTGCCCATAAGCCAAACTTTCTCTACAGGATAGCCGGCCAGTATCTCTTTATACTCGGCCAAGGCTGCCAAGGTTCTGTCCATGGCCCCCCGGCTCAGGCGGAGATGGCCCTGGCCCAGCCCTTCCCCGATTCTGGTGATTCTCACCTGCCGCAAATGGGTAAAATCACCCTCTTCTTTCTTTTCCACAATAATCAACCGGCAAGAGTTGGTGCCGATATCCATGGCTCCTTGATAGATTCCCATTTGCCCGTCTCCTTTCATCATTCACCAAAAAGAAAAGGCTCAGGATCCGGCGCGCCTCTGCGCCATCATCCAAAGCCTGGTTTTTCTGTTTAACGGCTGCCTAAGTAAGACACAATAGCCTTGGCTGCCGAAGCCCGGGTAATCAACCTCTGCCGGCGCCTCTGCCGCCCCGCTTGGCATCGGTACTGCGGCGGAACTCCAGTTGTTTTTGCTCGCTTTCTTTAATAAACTTGGAAAGCTTATCCTCAAAGGTCTCCGGTGCAGGAGTGCGAGGAGGGGCAAAGCCAGCGCTGCGCATAGGCGGTCTGTCTTTCTTAAATACGGGCCTGGGCGCTGCCGGAGCCTCTGGTGCAGGAGGCTTAGCTTGCTTGATGGAAAGACCGATTTTGCCTTTGGGATCCACATTGATTATCTTCACCATGACCTTATCCTGCTCTTTGAGATAATCTTTGACATCCTTAACATAGGCGTCGGCCACCTCAGAAATGTGTACCAGACCGGTAACATTACCGGGCAAGCTAATAAAGGCACCGAAATTCGTAATACCGGATACTACCCCTTCAACGATGGTTCCAACTTCAATTGTCATGAACAAAAACTTCCTCCTGACTCCTTTAATCTCCTCATAATATTTATATCAGAAAATCATTAATGAAGTAAACGCTCCTCACCTTGTTTTAACTCCTCCCTTTGGGGGATGTCATTGGTGGGGATAGTCTGATAGACCTTGCTTTCGCCGGGCTTAACCATACCCAGGTCTTCCCGGGCCAGCTTCTCTACCATCTCCGGCGTATTGAGCAGCTCCATTTCATTTTCTAATTGCTGCTTAAGACCTGCCAGCTCTTGGTTGCGCTGCTGCAAAACCTGCAGTTCCCGGCTCATTCTCATATAAGACATGCCATCCCTAAGCATGGGAAAGAGCATAAGAAACATTACCACAAAGAAAAAAGCGGCAAATCGTTTGTGCCTTTTTCGCTTTGTGGCTGAAAGGTTGCGCTTGACTTCCACCCGAATATCCTGGCCGCCTGGTGACGGCGGAACCACAGTGAGGGAGATCCGCTTTTCCACAGATTCTTCCTTTTCTGCTTTTTTGATCAATGTCTCTGCCATGACTTCCCCCGAAAGTTAGGTGATTACTGTAATTTATCCTTATTCGCCGATTTCTTTAGTAATCCTGCCAGTTTACGGCGCCAGGATAAGATTTTTTTATTGGTCCGCCATACTTTGTGATAAATCAACTGGCCGGCCCCAAGCGCTAAGAGAACCCAGAGACGGAAATCGCCGCCGAGAATACGCATCAAAAAATAGTATATCAGAATAAAAATAAAAATCCAGAAGGAAATATCCCAAAGCCAGCGAAAAAAACCTTTTGGTTTGCGCCAATGAAACAACAGGGCATAAATGTCGTAAAGCAGGCCCGTCCCAATTCCCAAGGCCACGGTCATAAAAACATAGGCAAGCTGCAAATAGATGGGAAACACAGCTTTATCCGATCAGCTTCTTTAATAAACTTTTGCTGCGCTCACCGGTTTTTTTCTCACTGTAAGTAAGACTGGATATTTTCCCCTCCACCGTCAGTTCTTCCGCTTCCTGGTCCAACTGGGTAATTTTTAGCTGTTTGCCCCGCAGCTCCACCATGCCCAGATTGCTTTCCGCAATAATTTGCTGGTCATCGAATTCGTTAATTTCTTTTACGCCGGCAAGAACGATTTTTTCCCGTCCGGTTATAGTGGATACATATTGCTTATCCATATTACTAACCCCCTTTTGCTTACAGTTTATGGGGGACCGGGGCTTCCTATGACTATAATGATAAACAAAAGAACCGCTCCTCCCGGTCTTCTTGACCAAGAGGGCAGTTCTTCCGACTGGGCTTTTCGCCGTCAGTCTTATTCATAAAGCTGTTCAATTTTTACGTCTTTAAAGAAATAGCTGACAATCTCCTGGCCGGATTTTCCCTCTTCCGCCATAGCCCTGGCGCCCCATTGACTCATGCCTACGCCGTGACCGTAGCCTTTGCCGGCAACGACTAATTTGCCGCCTTCCACAGCCAGCTTACTCAAGAGAGCCGACTTGACCTCTGTGCTGCCAAGAGCCAGCCGCATAGCCGGCCCGCCGGTGGTCAGGCTGCCGATTTGCACCTTTGTGGCCCGGCCGCTTTCGCCTTTTTCCAGGATCTTAGCCGAGCTAATCTCTCCTGGATCATTGCCGGTAAAGCTCTTTAAACGTTCCCTGGCATCCGCCACAGGAATGGCAACGGACCACTGCTTATTGCTCTCTTCCGTAATGGCGGCTCCGGGATCTTCTACGGAATGGATATAGGGCGTTTCCTCTTTATCATAGGCCAAACCCTCCAAAGCTGAAGCAGCGGTTTTACCGCCGCCGTCGGCAAAGAACCAGGCTTTGATCAGTCTGCCCTGCCAAGTGGCTACCTTGCCCCGGGTATTTTCTACGGCCATCTTAACGCTGTCGTTGATCCGGCCGGCGTCATAGGCTTGGAACTCCTCCACATCCGTAGATGCATCAGTCCCTCGCTTCGGTACTCCTCCCAGGGATTCAATACGCTCCAGAGTAAATGTCCTGGCCAATATAGCCTGAGCTTCCAGAGCTGCCGCAGGCCACGTCGGATCCATCTCTGCCGCCACCACGCCCTGCAGGTATTCTTCCAAAGGCATTTCCTTCGTTTCCTCAGTTTCGTGCATATAGAGGGTGATGTTGGGTTCTTCCTGCCACTTGCTGCCGGCAACCCCGCCGGCTTGTGCCTGCCCAGCCTTGCCATTCTTACCGGACTCCCCCGGCTCATTCTCCAAGGGGCGGGCCATTCCGCAAGCCGTAAGGCTAACGATTAAAACAGCCAGCAGCACCAACAGAGCAACGGTCCAAACAAAAGGGCCCATCCGTTTTGATTGGATAAAGCTATACAACTTGTTTTGCCGATCTTTTTTTATTTCGGCGCTATGATTGTTCATAAAAAAAACACCTGCCTTTGGCCATAGTATGTCCAAAACCCAGGGTTTCATTTATTTCCTTAATCGATTGGCTGACCTTCTATCAGCTTATACAAATTTGCCGCTTCTTCGGCCCGGACGGTTTCTTTAATTTCAAGAATCTCCGCCCTTACCTGGCGCTGGCCAAAACCGATTTCCAGCAAATCGCCTATCTTTACCTCGCTGCCGGGCTTGGCCACCTTGCCGTTGATCTTTACCCGGCCGGCATCCACCATCTCTTTAGCCACCGTGCGGCGTTTGATCAGGCGGGACACCTTAAGATATTTATCCAGTCGCATATGATGTTTCCTTTCTTCCCTATGAGCCTGCCCTTCTGCCGGGCGGCGCCTACGGAAAATGGCTTTGGGATGCACCCAAAGCCATTTAATCAATCCGTAGTCCTAAAAAGTGCTGTTTAGACAATAGCATCCTTCAGCGCTTTACCGGCCTTAAAAGCAGGCACTTTAGAAGCGGGAATCTCAATAGTGGCACCACTGCGAGGATTGCGGCCGGTGCGGGCGCCTCTCTCACGAGTCTCAAAAGTGCCGAAGCCTACCAACTGAACCTTGTCCCCAGCTTTCAACGTATCCTGAATGCTATCGAACACTGCAGCTACTGCTTTCTCTGCGTCTTTTTTGGACAAGCCGGCTTTCTCTGCTACTTTAGATACAAGCTCTGCTTTATTCAAATTAATCCCTCCCGTTCAAATTTCGGATTTCCTGTACTTATGTTCGATATGCTTGGCCAAAATCCTGCTTAATATACCGCTAGAATATTGATTTTTAAGGATTTTTTATGTTTTTCCCAGCTATTTGGCCTCTATCGGGGTATATGAGCAAGAATTTTTATCTGTTTTTCAGTTATTTTTTCCCAATTGCTTGTTTTCTTCCGCTCTTTTTTTGCGCTTTTCTTCCGCCTTGATTTGCTGCCAAAGGTCTGCCACTTCTTCCGGATTATCGGCTTTTGCCGTTCCGAAAACATGGGGATGGCGGCGAATCATTTTTTCCGTAATGCCCTCAATCACATCGTTAATAGTAAAGTCTCCCCGCCGTCGGGCCAGGGCGCTATGGAATACGATCTGCATGAGCACGTCGCCCAATTCTTCCTTCAAGTGATCCATATCCTTCTCGTCAATAGCCTCCAGCACCTCGCCGGCCTCTTCCATTAAATATGGCTTTAAGCTTTCATGGGTCTGCTTTTGGTCCCAGGGGCAGCCTCCGGGCCCCAGAAGGCGCTCAAAAACCTCCACCAGCTCATCCAGGGGATAATCGCAGCCAGGCTTGTCCGGACTGTCCAGAGCCTGGCTCCTGACCGTCTCCCTATTGGTCCCGCCGTCACTGGCTGTAGCCGGCAGATAAACGGAAGTCAGATGATCAAAATCTTTAAAGTGATCCAATTCCGCTAAGGGGCAAAGAATTAACTTCTCCTCACCGGCCACACCGGCATGATAAAGGATCAATACTTCCGCTTCCGGCGGCGCCGTCTCCAGCAAAAACAATTTCAACTCTCCGGCGACGAACCGGTTATAGACTTGGGTAAAGAGGCAAGGCCCCGGCGGCAAAGAAGGATAGCCCTTCCCTTTTAGTTTCGGGCAGGCTTCTGAGAGCCCTTGACTCGCCTCCTGCATCAATAAGGCCGCATCCAGAAGGGTTAGGCCTTCCTCGATGGGATCAACGCCCAGAAGCAGAAATACGGCGTCCAGGAAGCTAAGAGCCGGCAGCAGCCTGATGCTCACCTGGCCGGCGCCATCAGTGCCATCGGCCAGGGAAGCTTTCTTTAGAAGCAGCCTTACCGTCTCCTCCGCCACCAGAGGATGGCCCGGCACGCAATAGCAGACCTTTTGGTCTTTTGCCGCCTCCGTCCAAACGAAACCGGCAATATTCTCATAGATCTCTTGGAAGCTGCCGCCTTTATCGTAAAAATGGTCACAGCTAATAAAAGCCTGTCCCTTTTCTTTTAAGCCGGCAGCGGCAGGATGAATCTCCGTCCGTAAAATCACCTTATCCGCATCCTTAATCAGCTGCCAGGTTTCCAGCGTCATTTTTTCCAAACCCGCCGGACCCAGGCCGGCAATCCATAATTCGCCCATGGTCTTCCTCTTTCCTTTGCTCTGTTATTCCATTAAGAAAGCTTTACAGAGAGTTTTCTGTAAAGCTAATCATACCTCCTTTTATTATCTTTTGCAATTTCAACCGATATTAGCCAATGTGATGGAAGGGCGCTCTTTGATACCGGCGGATTTTATCCTCCCGCATAGTGACGCCAAAGCCTGGCTTAGGCTCATTCAGACAGATATGGCCATCCTTGAAGATGGATTGTTCCTCGGTGAGGCTATCCGCCAAAAGCATAGGTCCAAAGAGCTCGCAGCCCATAGTCACCGCCGGCGTAGAGCAGGCAAAGTGCAGATGAGCCGCATTGCAAAGAGGTGATTCCATCATGCTGCCCACATAGCAAGGAAAGGCAGCGCCTTCGGCGATGGCAGCCAGGCGTTTGGCGCCTAAAAGACCGCCAGCCTTACTGAGCTTGATACCGAACATGCCCACTGCGTCCCGCTTCACTAGCTGCGTAGCTGCCTGGAGAGATTCCAGGCTCTCGTCAGCCAGAAGAGGAATGCTGGTGCTTCCGGCAATAGCGACTAAGCTGTCTATATCGGATTTAGGTACCGGCTGTTCTACAAAATCCATATTGTATTCTTCAAAAAGCCGGATGGCCCGGATGGCAGTGAAACGGTCCCAGCCCTGATTGGCGTCGGCTCTAAGCCAAGCTTTGGGGAAGGCCTGGCGGATATTTTTGATCCGGGCCGCATCCTCTTCCGGTTTCATCAGACCAGTCTTGAATTTGAAAATAAACCCGCCTTGGGCCGCCCGCTCTTCCGCCTCCTTCAGCTCCGCCTCCAAGGTACCGGAGGCCAGGGACCAGCTTAAGGGCACCTTATCCCGAACCTTGCCGCCCAGTAAGTCGTAAACCGGCAGGCCTCTCAGCTTGCCTAAAAGATCCCACAAGGCCAGCTCCACAGCCGCCTGGGCAAAATGATTGCCCCGAACCAGGCTTCCCATCAGATGGCGAAGCCCTTCGATTTCCTCCGCCTCTTTGCCGATCAAAAAAGGCCCCATATAGGTATTAACTACAGCCTGGGCAGATTCCGCGCTTTCCTCAGACCAGGTAGGCCCCCCAAGGAAAGAGGTTTCCCCCCAGCCTGCGGCTCCGTTTTCCGCTTCGACCCTTACAAAGAGATAGTTTACTACTTCTACCGTCATCAAAGACATTACATGGGGCCTGATTAGTGGCATATCTACAATTATTGTTGAGATTCTTTTGATTTTCATTTTGATCCTCCGTCTCTTTTCTGCTCGCCTTAGGCTTTTTCCGCTGCCGCATCATTTCGGTAATAAGCGCCGCCGCAGGTACTCTTAGTTGCCAGGCTGACGATGATCATGCACAGGCATCCTACAATACAGGCCGGAATCGCGCCGCCGCTGAAATAGACCTTTAGAGACGGGATGAACTCAAAAGCGATACCGGTGAGGGCCCCCACCGGAATGGTGATGACGGCCGCTTGAACAGTAGCTTTCTTCCAGTACATACCCAGGATAATAGGCCAGAAAATACCGCCTACGATGCAGACCTGGGCACCCTTGAAAATATTTACCAGCATGGTGACAGGCCGCAGGGAAAGAGCCAGGCAGATCAAGCCCAGCACAACAGTAGCTATCTTTGCTGCTTTGACGACTTCCCCATCCCTAGCCTCGGGTTTGAAAATATTTTTATAAATATCCCGGGCTACGTTAGAGGAAGCGGAGTTCAGAGCAGAGTCCGCTGTGGAAAAAGCGGCGGCTAAAATGGCGATCAGATAAACCGGCGTCATCCAGCCGGGCAGCCAGGAATTGATAGCCCAAAATACAGTATCATCGGTGGCGGTAAGGGAAGCGCCGGCGGCCCGGACGCTCATGCCCACGAAAAAGCAGTAGATGCCGACTAAAAGTACGGCCACGCCGCCGCAGAGTAAGCCGATGCGGGCAGTTTTCAGATCCCGGGAAGCAGCGATGCGCTGATAGTAGGTCTGACCAAAAAGATGGCCGCAGAAATAAGTCAAAGTGATGCTGATTACATAGGCGCGATTGGGCAGGCTGAAGGAGAAATATTCCGAACCCAAGCTGGCGGAGGTAACGCCGCTGAACCAGCCGGTTTTCGTACCCACAAAGCTCACTAAGAAAAGCATGCCGACGGTCATGAGCACTTGCTGGAAAACGTCCATCCAGGCCACGGCATAAAGACCGCCGGTAACGGTGAAGATAATAAAAATAGCGCTGCAAATGACCGAGCCCAGCCAAAGGGGAATGCCCAGCAGATTGTGACACATTATACCGCAGCCGGTGGCGCAGCCCAGGGTCCAGGAGCAGTACATAAAGATGTAGCACAGGCTGGAGAAACCTTTGATGTACTTATTGTCGCCATAAATGTAGTCCAGCCACTGGGGTATGGTTGCGATATTCATTTTCTTGGTCCACCTGGAAAAAACCAGGCAGATGACCAGAGCCGACAGGGCAGAGCCGGCAGTGAAGGCGATGACCGTGACGCCATAGCTATAGCCGGTGCCGACAAAGCCGATGAGGGATCCGGTACCCAGCCAGGTGGCGATCAAGGTACAGGATATGGCTATCGGCCCCAGGCTGCCTCCGGCAGAAATGTAATCGTCGGAGGTAACGATTTTTTTGCTGGCCTTCATGCCAACCAGGGCGGTAACCGCGATAAAACCTAAAAAATAAATCCAATTGCTCATGCTATTTTCTCCTTTCTTTTCTATCTGCCATCAGAAAGGTGCAAATCTCATGCCAACCGGATTTTTGATCAAGTTTTAAAAACGCCTTTATTTTCGCCGGAATTTTTTCGGCATTCAACATAAATTGCAGGTTCCAGAAAAATCTCTTATTGCAAAATGTAGAATTTGCAATCCCTCAAAAGATCCTAGAGTTTTCCTTGCTGCTTATACAGCCGCAGCTTGTTGTATAGAGTGGACAGGGAAATTTTTAATTCTTTGGCAGCCCGCTGCTTACCCTTGGTATCATAGCCATGCATTTCCAAGGCGGAAAGGATCAATTTCTTCTCGTAATCCTCCATAGAACAACCGCTGCTTTCCGGGGCCCTGGCTACGAATCCTCCTCTGCCTTCATCCTGCCGGCAGTAATCATCCATATATTCCCGGCCGTCTTGAGAAAAAAGCACCAGCTTACCTAAATAATTTTCCAGTTCCCGTACATTGCCGGGCCAATCCAGTGTCATCAGATGCCTGATTAGCCCCTCGGTCAAAATGAAATTGCTGCTATACTCTTCATTAAACTTCTTAATGATAAAAGCGGCAATGGGAGGAATATCTTCCCTCCGCTGACGCAAAGGCGGCACATTAATATTTACCACATTAAGACGGTAATATAAATCCTGCCGAAAACACCCCTTGGCTACCTCAGCTTTTAGGTCTTTATTGGTAGCGGCAATGATTCTCACGTCTACCTTCCGGGGCCGCAGACCGCCAAGCCTCTCCACTTCTTTATCCTGCAATACCCTGAGCAGTTTAGCCTGCAGCAGAAGGTTCATCTCCCCAATCTCATCTAAAAACAAAGTTCCGGTATCAGCCAGCTCGAATTTGCCCATTTTTGCTTTTGCGGCGCCGGTAAATGCCCCGGCCTCATAGCCAAAGAATTCGCTTTCCAGCAAATGGTCGGGAATAGCGGCGCAATTGATTTTGATGAATGGTTTTTTGGCCCGGTTGCCGGCCTGGTGGATGCCGTGAGCAAAAAGCTCCTTGCCGGTACCGCTTTCCCCGCTAAGCAGTACTGTAGCATTGGAATTGGCCATTTTATACGCCATAGCGATACATTGGCGCAAAGCTTGGCTTTCTCCGATCAGGTTCTCCAGTCCATACTGAGAAGAAGCAAACTCCTGCACCTGCTCCTGTAATTTCTTCACTTGCTTATTGCGTTTTTCCAGCAGCCGGCTCATTCGCTCGATATCTGAAATATCGGAAAATACAGAGACTGCGCCCAGGGCTTTGCCGTTTACTAAAATCGGCGAACTATTGGCTGATACCACTTTTTTGCCGTTTAGAGTGGTGTGGATTTTACCAAAGACCGGCCGCCGGTCCCGCAAAGCTTCCACTAAGGCTCCGTTAGGCGATACTTCATAGATATTCTTACCTATACGCTCTTCAGCTTTCTCTTCCAGTATTGTCTCGAAGCTTCGATTAACATAAATCACTTTTCCGGAGCTGTCTACCACCTCTACGCCCTCTAAAGTCGCATCCAAAGCCGCCCGAAGCTCCTCCTGCCAAAGACGCAGGCTCTCATTTTCCTTTTTCAGCTTCTGAACCTCAGCCTGCAGCAGCTCCAATTCAGAGTGTATATCCGTGTAAGTATCTCTATCCGTCGCCATAATTTCTCACCTTCTTCTATTGGCATATTAAAGGTTCCCGGGAACTTTTGTCAAGTTGGACTTTCTAATTTATCCCAAGTATACGGAACCGCCTAAAACAAAAAAACGTCCAACATAAGTTGAACGTTTTTCTACCGGTTGGACCGGTTCTTCCTGGCAGCGACATACCTTCCCGGATCTTAAGACCAAGTATTATCTGCGCTGAAGGGCTTAACTGCTGTGTTCGAGATGGGAACAGGTGGGACCCCTTCGCCATAGCCGCCAGGACTTCTGACTTGTCTTTTTCGTCCA